>CAWGNT010000012.1:0-77830 GCA_963824085.1 uncultured Gammaproteobacteria bacterium | reverse complement strand
ATATCGCCTCCCACGAGAAGCAGAGCTTCTCCACACAGGCGCCCAAGCAGAGCTTGGGCACCAGGAAAGGCGCACTAGATGCCCGCCTGCGCCGGCATGACGCGAAGCGACTGGAAACGCAGACTTCAGTTACGTTGGGGTGTCTGCGTAGGGACAAACCACCCCGCCGCGCGCCGCAAGCGCACTCCCCACGACTCACCCAGGCGCTCTTCGGCTCTTGCTTCCACCGCTTGGGCAGCGAATCTGGCATAGCGATGCCATACTCCATACAATCGTCAAAGCGCGTGAGCTTGACTTCGCCGATACCGCGAATCAGCCTGCAACCCCCATAATCAGCTCCAACATGCGCGTGAGTGCGGCGATCGTCTCCTCGTCCAGCCGTCCTATCACTTGGCCACACTCGTCACGGCGCACCGCCATCACTTTATCGGCCATGATCTGAGTGACCTTCCGCAGGCCGTTGTTTGCGCTCGGATATACCGTGAGGCGGAAAAGCGGAGCATCACGCAGCACGTGAATAGTGAGGCACACGACCACGCTCTCGGTGTCGGTAAGCCAATCGGACTGGATTACGGCCGCGGGACGGGGCTTGCCATTATCGCCTTTGACGGCGACTGTGATCAGGTCGCCCCGTCTCAAGGATGGAAGTCCGCGACCGTCTCGATGAAATCGAGCGCCTCCTCCTCTTCGGGGGCACCCCGGAGCACGCGAGCCTGGCGCGCCGCCTCCTCGGTGAAGCCCGGCGCTGTGGGATCTGGAACCCATAGACGGACGAGCTTCATCCCACGATTCTTATGACGGGCGCGGTAGCGCTGGAACTTGGTCATGCCATCCTCGATGCGGCGCGACATAGAGCACCCCTTGATTTGAGGGTAGTACGCTGCCAATAACAGTCGCGCGCTACCAAAACTGCGTCAACAGGATCCCCTGGGATGCCTCAGGAGCCACGATCTCCCCCTTCCTCTGCGCCTGCCGGCTGCTCCGGCCCAATGGTGGCGCCTCGCCTGCCTCGTGGCGCAGCAAGCCTTGCCGGACGCCCTGTCGGGTCGCTGCTGGCCTGGCGCGTGTGGGATCTGACATGGCGGCCAAAAAGGGCGCCGGGCATCTCGAAGCTCAGCACCTCTCCTTGTACTTGTAGCGATGGCGGCAGGACGATAACGGCTCCGGATGACCTATACCGATCGGGGCGGCGCTTCGCATCATCTCGCTGAGAAGGGCGACCAAACATAGCGTGGCGCGTGCATGATGCCCTCGCGTCCTTGGCGCCTTGGCGGTTCCAATTGCCGGATCTAGCTTGAAGCATTACCCTCCCGTCTTGGGCAAAGCTGTCATGAGGAGTAGGGCAATGACCACTGAAGCCACCGACATCACCGAGCGGCTCCACGCCGAGATTGAGCGCACGCCGGAGCGATACCGGCCGCTGCTGCTTCGGCTTGTCCATGCCTTCCGCGAGGGCATCGAGGAGGATGCGCGTTGGCCAAACGCCGCTGAGTCCTTCCGCGAGGGCTGGCGGGATGTCAGGGCTGGGCGGGTTCACCCGGTCGATACCCTCTGGGACGGTATCGACACGGATTAGCGCGGTGGCTGTCAGCTACTCGGACGCGTTTACTCGTCGCGATCTACTCAAAATCCGATCAGTCCGATATCCATACCGTTGAGCTGCTACGCATCATTCGAGATGAAGACTGCCTTGGTATCCAGGCAGGCGCTATATACTTAGACGGGCTCATCGAGGCACTACATCCGTGGAGCCTGGATCCCGGCACTCCCTGCCGGGATGACGCCCAGGAGCGGATCAACCTCGTTGTTCCGGCAGAGGCTGCCCCGGACTTGATCCGGGCGAATGCCGGAAACCAGGTGCCACGGACGGCGAGCACCCCGTGACAAAGCAGTCCCTTCGCCATAGCTGCGGAATAGCGCTACTCGTCTTGCGCAAAAACGGGCCCGGGGCCGCCCGAAACCTATGCTCCGCCACGGGAAGCACAGACCAGAAAATCGGACGAAGATTAAGATCGGTGCGGATGTGGGCGATGGCGTTTGCTCTCGTACCCAAGCTCCGCTTGGGTACGTTCTCCCGGAAGCTCTGCTTCCCGATGCCAGCTCCCGCGCTACGCCGGTGCCTGTACACCTCCCTGGCCGTTTTTGACACTATTCCGGTCAGCGTGTCCTCGATATAGCCTCCCACGAGAAGCAGGGCTGCTCCACACAGGTGCCCAAGCAGAGCTTGGGCACCAGGAAATCCAGGGCATGCCGCGATCGACTCTATTTTGAATCGTTCCTATGCGGGGACGTCCGGATCCCGGTGAACGGATACGAGCACAACCTCCTCGCCTTTGCGCTTCCGGTCTCTCACGATGCAGGGCGAGGGGCCCCGCCGCTCCACTATCCGTCTCCGCTCAACATGCCCATCAGCTCGGGCACATCCTCCCATCGCCACACCGTCGCCTCGCTGCGCCTCTGCCGCTCGGAGCCGCCATAAACCAAAGCGCTGACGGGAGGGGGCACGGGCAGCCTGGCGCTGAAGGCCCGCAGCCCCTTGAAGTAGTCCTCACTTATCGTCGCCCCGGCCTTGATCTCCACGGGGACCGCGTCGGGACCGTTCTCGATCAAGAGATCCACCTCGTTCCCCTTGGCATCACGCCAGAAGTAGAGATTGTTGCGCTTGCCACGGTGATAGCGGTACTTCAGGGCCTCGATGATCACCAGATTTTCGAACAAGCTGCCTCTGAGCGGATGGCGGCTTACGTGAAGCTCATTCTCCGCACCCAGCAGGTAAGCGGCCAAGCCCACGTCATAGAAATACAGCTTGGGTGACTTGATCTGTCTCTTGGAGATATTGGTGTGCCAGGGTTGCAGGAGAAAGATGACGTAGCTCGCCTCCAGAACAGTAAGCCAGCTGCGGGCCGTGGTGTGAGAAATTCCCACGTCGTTGCCGAGGCTCTGGAGGTTGAGCAGTTGCCCCACACGGCCCGCGCAGAGGCGAACGAACCGCTCGAACAGCGCCAGATCCTTGATCGCCGTCAGCTGACGAACATCGCGCTCCACATAGGTCTCAACATAGTCTCCGAGGGCCTGCGTCGGATTGAGACCGGCGTCGTACAGGCGCGGATAGAAACCGGACAGAAGCAGCCGATCGATCTGGGGCTTGATGCCGGCGCCTGACAGCTCCTCGATACTCAGAGGCAGCAGCTTCAGCAGTGCGGTGCGGCCAGCGAGCGACTGTGTAATGGCGGACATCACCTCGAATTGCTGGCTGCCGGTAAGGATGAACTGCCCCGGCTCGTTGCGCTCGTCGACCATGGGCTGCAAATAGGAGACAAGCCCCGGTACTCGCTGAATTTCGTCCAGAATTGCCCCGTCAGCGTACGAAGCCAGAAAGCCCCGCGGGTCGCTGCGAGCGAACTCCCGGACGTCTGGGCTCTCCAGATTCACGTATCGCTTATCGCGAAAAACGGCGCGACAAAGGGTCGTCTTGCCGCTCTGTCGCGGACCCGTAACGGTGACGACGGGGTATTGGCCGGCCAGCTCTTCCGCGATGGCCGCAAGTGTGCGAGGAATCATGCACGAACGATAGCGGCCAATAAGCGTAATCTGCAAGTAGAACTTGCAGATTACGCCCACTCGGCAGCGGCCAACGCACCTGCCCGGGCTGCTGCTGCGTCCGACATCCTAGCAACGGTTCAATAACAAGATGAACGGCAGGAACATAGGAACGGGCTCAGCGCCACGGTGGTTGGCGGGACCGCTGCGCTTGTCCCACCCTACAGCGATTGACCGTTGCCAGCCTCGCTAGCAAATGCAGCGCATGTTAGATGCGCGGCGTCGCGCGCAGGTGGAAGGCGCATCGTGCTCAGAAGCGTACTCCAGCCCTTTGAGCTTGCCCCTGAAATCCCGGGTCGCGGCCTCCACGTCCTGGTCGCTGGCAATGACACGCGGGGTAAGGATGACGACCAGCTCGCGACGAGTTGCACTCTTATTCGTCTCCCCGAACAAGGCGCCGAGGAAGGGCACTGCGTAGGCACCGGGGACACCATTCTTGCCAGCCGTCTTCTGGTCGGAGATCAGACCGCCGAGAACGACCGCCTGGTTGGAGCGCACGGCCACCGAGCTTGTGATCTTGCGTGTCGAAAAGGTGGGAGAGTCGAGTCCTCCAGTCGTGGTCGAAGCGACGTTGCTGACCTCCTGCTCGATCTCCATCTGCACGAGTCCGCCGGGGGTGACCCGCGGCTTCACGGACAGGATCACGCCCGTGTCCTTGTACTGGATCGAGTTAACGATGTTGGAGACACCGGTCGTCGCCTGCTGCTGCTGGGTGGCAATCGGGACTTGCTCCCCCACCTGGATCTTTGCCGTCTGATTGTCCATCACCATGAGGGAGGGCGAGGAGAGCACATTGATCAGGTTGTCGTCCGCCAGGGCGCTCAAGGTGGCCTGGATAGTTGTCGGCCGCGCGATCAGCGCCCAGTTGAAACCCGGGAAGGTCTTGCCGATCGTCCCGTCCTTGTTGTTCACGAGGGAAACGTCCTGCTTGGTAGCGCCCTTGGTCGCGAAGAACTGCCACTGCACGCCGTAACGCAGGCTACCGCTGAGCTGGATCTCGACGATGGTCGCCTCCACCAGGACCTGCAGCGGCACCAGGTCCAATTGCTTGATCGCGTCGAGGATCTTCTTGTAGTCGCGGGGACTCGCTCGAACCAGGAGCGAATTGTTGACCGTGTCGGCAACGATGCTCACCACGGATGACAGCTCCACCGTGCTCGCAACGGCCGGCTTCGTCGTTGGCCGCGTCGCAGCCCCGCCCTCCGTTCCGCCCGACTCGATCGAGGCCGGCCGCATGCCCGGTGCCACTCCGCCGACCTTTCGTGATGTTGATCCCTTCCCCGATCCGAAGAGCTCGCTCAGGATCTCCGCCAGATTCTCCGCGCTGCTGTGCTTGACCCGATAGACGTATAGACGCTCCGCGCCGCTCCCCGAAGCCTCGGCCAGATCGAGCCGCTCGATCCAGTTCTTGGCCTGCTTGAGGTACTTCTCCTGGGGAGAGATCACCAACAGGCTGTTGGCGCTCTCGATGGGGATAAAGCGGAACACCCCCTTGAATGGGTTGCTTTCCTGCTCCGCAAACAGATTCTCCAGCTGAGAGACGACGTCCTTGGACTTGGCATACTCCAACGTAAAGAATCCGACCGAGAGGCCGGCCATCCAGTCGACGTCGAACACGCGGATCGTATCCAATAGATTGCCCATCTCCGGACTCGTCCCCGCGATCACGAGCAGGTTGCGCAGATTGTCGACCCGGATGATGCTCCCTTCCGGCGCCAAGGGCTGGAGGATCTTGCTCATCTCGTCGGCGCCAATGTAGCTGCAATGGCACGACTTGAACGCTGTAGCCCTCGGGGAGCGCCCGAGACGACTCTCCCAGCTGGGGAACCACGTTGCCTTGGATCGCGTTGGCGAGCGGCACCACCTCGTATTGCCCGTTGGCGTAGACCAAAGCGGCGCCATTCATCCGCAATAGGGTCTCCAGCGTTGGGATCAGGTCTTTGCGCTGAAGTGGTCGCCCGGTTTGGAGCGACGCCACCCCTTGTACGGCGGGATGCAGGACGTAGTTTGTCTGCAGCAGGTCTCCCAGTATGACCTTGACCACCTCGCGGATGTCGGTCCCGTCGAAATTCAGGGTGACGTCGCCTGGCTTGGTCTCTACTTTCGGCGGCGAGACCTTGTGGACGAAAACCCCCGTCCCCTGCTGCATGGTCTCCTTGGGACGTGGACCTGTCCTGCTCTCCAGCGCGATTCCCCCGGTTACACCCGGCACGAAGGTCTCCGGCGGGGCTTCCCGGCCGATGAGGTGCCCCTTGGGCTGACCGATCTTCAGTGTCGGGTCCCACTGTGAGCGTTCGCAGGCACTCAGGAGGGGCACAAGGCAGCTACGGCAAAAGGACGAAGCGCGCGCAGGCTGTGGACGCCGCGCTTACTTTCTGGAACGCTCTGCATGGGCTCTTGTTCGCGGGTTCGCCGCCGCTGGGCGGTTCGGGACGTTTCGCCTGCTGCGCCGTCCCGGCCGGCTGTCGACAGTCGGGGAGACGCGCCGGGCATCGGCGGCGGCGCGTTTTTGTAGTCGCGCAATATTAGCGTATCCGTCTCGCCCTGTCGCTCCAGGACCAGCCGATCCCCCTGAATCTCCTTCACTGTCCAGCCGTGCAGCTCGTCCCCCGGATGCAGCTCCACGAGCTCCTTCTCCGCCGGATCGCGCACCCAGGCCAGCGTCTCCTTCGGCGTGATCAGCACGGCATTGAGATCGATACGGCTGAGGTTGACGTCCGGCTCCGGCGTTTGAGGGTCAGCCTCCTCGGGCTCTTCCTCGGGGGGACGTCGATCGGGAAGAAACAGAGGCCGCTCCATGATAACGGCGTACTGTCCCTTGTCCTCCAGCGGCGCAAGCACGTCCAGCGGATTCTTTTGCGCTTGCGTGGCCGATGCCCCCGGAGCGGAAGTCTTTGTGTCGTCCCCGTCCTGCTGCGGGGGACTGGGGGGCCAGCCGAGCCATTCCAAGCCGACGATCGCGCCCAGGACGGCGACCAGAATGGCAAGGGGCCATTTCAACGGGCGTCCTCCAAGGCAAACCCGAACACGTCCAGCCGAACGGTCAGCTGGCCCTGCTGCCGCCTACGGACGGGAGAGCGCCGGCGAAACCGTGGGTTGCGCGCGACGATACTGCGGGCGGTCGAGCGCACCGAGAGCTGGTCCACGAACAGAAATGGCCGCGCCTGCTCGATGCCGTACAGAACGTCGAACAGGGCATCGGTCTCGCACTGCATCTGGGTACGGATGCGCACCCGCGCAGGGTGCTCGTCCTTGCCAGCGCCCGGCAGAATCTGGGTGCTGATCAGACGCGCCCCTGTGGCCTTTACGATGTCCTGCAGCTGCCCCTGCAGCAGCGCACCCGCGAGGGCGGGTGTCTTGGCGTCGAAGTAGAACGCCTTGACGTCCTCATTGCTGCGCACCTGCTTCAGCTCCGCCTCCAGGGCGGGCAGCGTCCGCAACAAGCGTCGATAACGGACCATCTGGTCTTCGAGCGTGGCAATCTCGTCGTCCAGTGTCTGGACCCGATCGAACCATGGCCAGGCCGCCGCCACAAGGAGGCCGATCGGTATCAACAAGGTGACGGCCCAAGCCAGCAGGCAGGCCCTCTTCGCGGATAGCAGGGCGATCACGACGACTTCGGGCGCCTGTACTTGAAGGAGATGTGGAAACGCTCGCGTCCGGTCGTCGCGACCTGAACGACCGGGGAACGAAAAGCGACCTCGGATATCCCGGGCGCTTTCTCCAGCAGCCCGATGAGGGCGGTGGCTTGGGCGGACTCGCCGCGGATCTGGACCTCTCCGTCCTGGAAGTCGAGATTCTGGACCCAGGTATCGTCGGGCAACCGCTCGGTAAGCTCGCGCAGAAGATCGATGACCAGCGCCTGATCCGCCTTCTGTTGAAGGACCGCCACGCTCCCCTTGCGCGCCCGCTCCAAGGCGTCCCGCGCCTGATATACCTTTTCCGCCTTTGTCTTGAGGTCCTGCACCTGCGCAGCCAGGGCCGTCCTGATCTGGTTCTTCTGCCAGAGCGGCGTTATGAGGGCGGCAGCGCCGAGGAGCAGGACGAGCAGCAGGAGAAAGCTGGAAAGGCCCAAGATGCTTCGCCGACGCCGCGGGCGTTCGTCCGGCGGCAACAGGTTGGCTTTCGGCCACGCGCCCTCCCACGTGAGGACGTCCGCGGGCGCACCCGCGTCACGAAGCCGGTGCAGCCAATCCCGCGCCTTCTCGCGCTGACACAGGGCGAGCTCGACGGCGATCTTGCCCGGTCCGACAGCGGTTCCCATGAGCCGAAAGTCGAAGAAGACCTGGTCCGCCTGGAACGGGGAGAGGCGGTCGATCTCGTAGCGCACGACCTGCGCAAGATTGTCGCGCACCTGAGCAGGAAAGGCGACCGAGCGCTTGAGTATTTGCCCCGCGGGCAGTCGGACCACCGTGCGGTGCTGCCCGCGCCTCAGGCTCGCAAGCATTGTCTGCAGTGCCTCGGGCGCAAGCATGTCGATCTCGCCGAGCGAGTGCTGCTCACCCCCTTGCGCCTCGAAGAGCTGTGCCGTCCCGTTGCGAGGCTCGATGATGATGCGCTGATCCCTAAGCGCGAATTGTCTGCGCACGAGCTGCGGCGCACACACGAGAAGGGCCTCGCGCCATCGCTCGAGGAACGCGTCGAGAGACAGCTCGGTCGTCAGCGCCGACTGGCGTAAGCCGCGGAAGGTATCGCTAATCGCCATACAGGCTCACTACGTCAATGATGCGAGTCATTCGCACTCGTCGCCAACTCAATCTCCGGCAAGATAACGCGGGTAGCGGATCAGGGCATTCTAATCGACGGGGTGATTAGTCCTGAAACTCAGCCGGGCACTTTGCGCTCCATCCGTGAGGCCTCGATCCCGGCACCCCCTGCCGGGATGACGCCCAGGCACAAATCAACGTCGTCGTTCCGGCAGAGCCTGCCCCCGACTTGATCCGGGGCAATGCCGGAAACCAGATGCCAAGACGGCGCGCAGCCCCGTGACAAAGCAGGCCCGTCGTCACAGCTGAGGAATACCGCTAATCACCATCGACGGTAAGCGATCGCGGTGTAGCGTCCGTAGGATCCTTGCCCGCTCCGACGCCGCAGCAGCCCGTAACGGCGCCACAGGACACGGAAAGGCCCTGCGCTCGAGCGAAGTCGACGCATGTCGCGGCGTGCCCCCGCCCCCCTCCACCGCCGCGCGCACCAATACCTCCATGCTCGGGCTCGCACCCCGCCCCTGATGCAGGGTCACGCGGATCCGGTACAGGGGACCGCCCCGGTTCAGTGACGCAACCGTGGAGCCAGCGGCACCCGGCACGCCCTCGGCGGCCTGCTGCTCCTGCTGTCGGTCCCGCGCCTCTTCCTCGCTGATCCCCTGCAGCGCCGCGATGACGAGCGGCGAGGCAAGATCCTGGACGACTTGTGCCGAGCCGGTCGCCACGGTGAGCGCAGGCTCCAGCACGCGGTACAGTTGGTGCGTAAAGCCCAGCACCTGCTGCAGCTCTTCGACGCTGTCGAAAGGCCCGTCCTTCGCACCATAGGGCCGCCCGGCAGCCTCGTAATCGCTGTCTTCCGCCCCATCGGCGCTGCGCAGGTCATCCGGGTCACGCCAGTCGATGACGGCGTCGGCCAGCGCATTCACCTCATCGTCTGGCACCTGCGCCGCGGTGAAGAGTCCCACCAAGAGCTCGCGGGGGGCCTGATTGAGATCGATGCGAGACCCTTCGTTGGAGACGGCGATCTCCATGGTCTCGCCGGCAAAGCCCCACGTGTGAGCCGTACCATCCGGCACCCACAGGTTGTCCTGCTCCTGCGCCTGTGCGGCTTGGTCCTGCGTGCCTTGCGCCGCGATCGGCTGGACCGTCATGTTGAGCATGCGCGTAGTCGACAGCGGCGTCCGCAAGCGCCCGAAAGCGCGCACTGCTCACCTGATTGCCCGCCAACGCGGTCTCCGTGCGCTGGGTGGCCGAGAGGCCCACGGCGATGATGGTGAGAAGGGCGATGACCCACAACACCAGCAGCAGGGCGATGCCGCGCTGTCTGCGCGCCCCTACTCCGCAGGTTCGGCGAGTCGAATCAGGGCATCTGGCCATGTCTGTTCTGTCGTGGTGAGGTGCACCCGCACCGCAAGCGGCGGACGCGGCTGGTCGAGCCAGTCCGTGTGCCAAACCGGTTCGAGCTCTCCTTGCTGCGCACCGAAGTAGCTGAATGCGAGCTCGCCCACCCGCTCCACCAGCACCGCGCTCCCAAAAGCGCCCGCTGCAATGTCATCTTCCACCGATGGAGACGGGCCGCGGACGGCCTGGCCCGCTTCCAAGGGCTCCCAGGCCGGCGCCGTGTCGGTCCCGGCGAGGACGTCCGGATTCAGCAGCCAGCGGGTGAGCACCAGCTGGCGTCTCTCCCCTTCCTGCAGGGTGAGCCGCAACACATAGAGTCCGGGGATACCGACGTGCTCGGACAGGGGCGCGACAAACTCCAGCGACTTCTCGTCGCCAGCGAACACGAAACGACGCTGTGCGTCGAAGGTGAGCTCGATCTGTCTGGCTTGACGCAGCTCGCGTTCCAGGAAATTGCGGGCAACGCGTAGCTCCGCGGTCCGATCGGCGGCGGCCTCCACCCCTTCCCAGGTTCGCGTCCCCAGCCTGAGGCCGGAGAAGAGCAGCAGCGCGATCAGACTGACGAGCGCCAACGCGATGAGCAGCTCGAGAAGCGTGAAACCACCCGATGGTCGCAGCGGTGGCTGCACCTCTCTACACGGCTCACATGACTCGTTGGTTCTGCCCCTAAGGGGCCGGGTTGCACCCGTCGGGGGTGTCGGCAGCGGGACGGCTGCCGTCAAACCTACAGGGACGTATTTACGGCGTCCCTCGGCGGGTACAACCCGGCCCCGGAAAAGACGAAAGAGCCAGTTTGGAAACGTGTATCTAGGTCTCCCGAGCAAGGCGGTCTGAGGCGTCACAGAGGCTCGCCCAGGCGGATTGTGCTCAGGGTGACCTCGCGCCTGCGGCCGGACTCCTCCCAACCGGCGGTGGCCGTTACCATGTAAGGCTGCAGCGGCGCCTGCCACCCTGTCTGACCAAGGTCGTAAGGCGCGATGGCGACCTGCCACTCCATGCCGTCCTCCGGCTCGCCGCTGTAGGTCCCGGGCTGCAGCGCGATGTCGACGCCGACCGCATCGAGCCGCGCCTCCGCCAAGGCTGCGGCACGGCTGTAAGCACCGCTCAGGACGGTGGTGCCAAGGGCCTGAGAGAAGACCTGCATGAGCACGCCCAAGGTCAGCGCGAGGATTGAAAAGGCGACCAAGACCTCAAGCAGTGAGAAGCCGCCCTGGCGATGCCGAGGCGTAATGGCAGAACGCCCGCCGGGGCGAGGGGCTCCCAGCGGCGCCGTTTGAGCAGTGTTTGAACCTAGATCCGGAAGTTGAACCACGAAGGACACGAAGAACACGAAGTTTTTCAATGGGTTTTCTCGCTCGTGCGTGTCGCCTGCCAGGTGAGCCTCCTCGTCGGGCAAGCCTCGGGTCAGGCATTGTTTTCCTTCGTGTTTCTTCGTGCACTTCGTGGTGAACTGCTCTTTCCAGGTTGAACCGTTGCGAAGGCTCGCGCTCATTTCGCCTCCCAAGCGGCCATCCGGATTCGCCCGGTTAGCCACTCCACCCCCACTTGGTAGCCACTGTCACCGCGGCTGAGTATGACCCGGCCTCCGGTCGAGCTGCCGTCCGGAAAGAAGCGGATGGATCCGGTCTGCTCCCCCTGCATCTCCGACTCGGCGGCGATCAGCTTGACCCGCAATCCGCTGGGGAGGTGGGTCGTTCGGAATCCCCCGTCCACCCGGAAGCTGTGGCTCTCCAGGTCAAGCGTAAAGGCGGCATCGCGCCCGCTGCGAATGGCCTCCTCCCGCGCCAGGCGCAAGCCCGCTGCGGTCTGACGTGCCGCCGCCTTGAGCTCGACTCCGGGGATCGCCGCGGTCAGCAGTGGCGGTGTGATGGAAACAAGCAGCACGGCAATGGCAAGGACAACGAGCAGCTCCAGAAGGGTGAAGCCGTTTACGGAAGGTGAAGGGCCGGTGATCGTAGGATGTGGTGAGCGCAGCGAACCGCATCGATGCTGCGCCGCGTGCTCGCAAGGTGTGGTGGGCGCAGCGAACCGCACCGATCGAGACCAGCGGCCCTCGGCCCCCGGCATCACTGCCAGCTGGCGATATCCTGGTCCTCCCCGTCGCCGCCTTCCCTGTTATCGGCACCCAGGGTCCAGATGTCGTAGGCTCCGTGCTCACCCGGCGAGCGGTAATGGTAGTCGAACCCCCAGGGATCCTTCGGGACTTTGGACTTCTTGAGGTAAGGACCATTCCAATTCTGGACGTCCGACGGCTTCTCGACCAGTGCCTCAAGTCCCTCGTCGGTGGTGGGATATCTACCCGCCTCGAGTCGGAACATGTCCAAGGCGCCGCCGAACTGCTCGACCTGAATCCGGGCCGTCTTGGTCTTGGAGCTGCCGAGCGCGCTCATGACACGCGGTCCGACCAACCCGACGAGGAGCCCGAGGATGGCGAGCACCACCAACAGCTCGATCAAGGTGAAACCGCGGGGACGACGCAAGGGGCGGGGACCGAGGGCGGAGGAAGAGGTTTTGTACCTGGATGCGCGTTTCATCATGAAGGGGAACCTGTGCGGCGGTAAACCGAAGTAGGAGGGCAATTCTACAGTCGGGGATGGGGAGTTTCGAGGGCACCACGAACCGACGGCCAACCGGGA
Organism: uncultured Gammaproteobacteria bacterium; assembly: GCA_963824085.1. Classification (GTDB taxonomy): domain Bacteria; phylum Pseudomonadota; class Gammaproteobacteria; order Chromatiales; family Chromatiaceae; genus JARRNE01. Next base: position 65,487 of record CAWGNT010000012.1, on the reverse strand, counting down.
TTTGGCGCTGACTCCGCCGTCCTTGGCCCTCGTCCCTCGACCGGTGCGGTTCGCTGCGCTCACCACATCCTATAAGCCCTCGGCCCTTCCTCTACTACATCACCAGCTCGTTGGCGCTGAGGATCGGCACGATGATGGACATGATGATCCCGGCCACGATCACACCGAGGCCGATGATCAGGATCGGCTCGAGCAAAGTAAGCAGGCGCTTGACGCTCGCTTCTGTCTCCTTGTCGTAGATATCGGCGACCTTCGCGAGCATGGAATCCATGCTGCCGGATTCCTCGCCGACGCGGATCATCTGGAGCGCCATCTGCGGGAGAATCTCCCGCCGCACGAAGGGCTCCGCGAGACCGCGGCCATGCTTGAGGTCTTCCGCCGCCTCTTCGAGGAGCCCCGACAACTTCCGATTCGACACCACCTCCTTCGAGAGGTTCAGGGCGCTGAGGAGGGGCAAGCCGTTCTTCAGCAAAGAGGCAAGCGTGTGGCAGAAACGCGCCGTCTCCAGCTTCCAGATGAGATCCCCGAACAGCGGCAGGGCGAGAAGCCTGTGGTCCAGCCGGGTGCGGACCTCGGGTCGGCGAAGCCACCGCTCAATGGCGCTCGCGACCGCCGCGACGACGGCCAGGATTGCCCACCAATAGTTGCGGAAGAGATCGCCCAGACCGATCACGATGCGCGTGGGCAGGGGGAGGGCGGCCCCCATGTCGGCGAAGAGAACAGTGAACTGGGGCACGACAAATACGAGCAGGAGGATCACGGAGAGTCCGGCGACAAAAAACAGGATCGCGGGGTAGACCAAGGCGGAAGTAATGGTTTCCCGCAGCTCCGCGGTACGCTCCAGGTAGTCCGCCAACCGTGTGAGGACTGCGTCCAGAGCACCGGTTGCCTCGCCCGCACGTACGACGTTCACGTAGAGACGGGAGAACTGACCGCCTTGCTCCTCGAGAGCCGAGGAGAAGGTCGCGCCGCCCCGCACGCGTTCCTGCAGGTCCCCGAGCACACGGACGATGCGCTCCTCGCTGGTGAGCTCGATCAGGATCTGAAGGGAGCGGTCGAGGGTAAGACCCGCCTCCAGCAGGGTGGCGAGCTCACGAGTGAGCACGCCGATCTCCTTCGCCGTCAGCCCCCGGGTACGAGCGCGGCGCAGCTGGCTGCGCCAGCCGCCGGCCAGCCGCGCCTGGATCGGAATAAGCCCCTCGGACTGGAGGTGGCGGATCACCGCCGCCTCGTCGGCCGCCTCCAGCTCGCCCTCCAGGGTCTCGCCGTCGTGCTTGACCGCCTTGTAGAGAAAACGGGGCATCGGCTCAGACGTCCTCCGCGACGCGCATGACCTCCTCCACCGTCGTGCGCCCGTCCAGGGCCTTGCGCAAGCCGTCGTCGTACATGCTGATCATGCCTTCGTCGACGGCCAAACGCTGGATCTCGGTGGCGGTCACATGGCCCAGGACGGCCTTGCGTATCTGGTCTGTCATGATGAGCACCTCGGTGATGACCAGACGGCCGCGATAGCCGGTGTCGTTGCATTGAGCGCAGCCGACCGGGCGGTAAAGGACGATGTTCTCTCCGCGTCCCTCCGCGATGCGCCCGAGCTTGGCTGCAAGCTCGGGCAGGGGCTCGTAGGGGGCGCGGCAGGCCGGACATAGCCGGCGAACCAGACGTTGGGCGAGGATACCGTTGACAGTAGAAGTCAAGAGGTACTCCTCCACGCCCATGTCCAAGAGCCGAGTGACGCCGCTCGCAGCGTCGTTGGTGTGCAGGGTGGAGAGCACCACGTGACCGGTGAGGGCGGACTGCACGGCGATGCGCGCGGTTTCGAGGTCGCGCATCTCGCCCACCATGATAATGTCCGGGTCCTGGCGCACGATGGAGCGCAGCGCCCCGGCGAAGGTCATGCCGATCTGTGGCTTGACCTGGATCTGATTGATGCCGGCGAGCTGATACTCCACGGGGTCCTCGACCGTGATGATCTTGCGCTCCTGCGTGTTCATGCGGCTCAGCGCCGTGTAGAGGGTCGTGCTCTTTCCGCTGCCCGTCGGTCCCGTCACCAGAAAGATCCCATAGGGCATGTCCAGGATCTCCAGAAGGCGCTCGCGCGGCAAGCCGTCGAAGCCCAGGGAATCGAAGTCGAAGCGCACGCTCTCCTTGTCCAGAAGGCGCATGACGACGCTCTCGCCGAACAGGGTCGGTACCGTGGAGACGCGCAGGTCCAGCTCCTTGCCCTGCACGCGCAGCGGGATGCGGCCGTCCTGTGGCAGTCGGCGCTCGGCGATGTTGAGCTTCGACATGATCTTCACGCGCGAGATGACGGCGGCGGTCAGGCGGGATGGCGGGGAGTCCATCTCCTTCAAGATGCCGTCGATGCGGTAGCGAATCTTGAGGTCGTCCGCGAAGGGCTCGATGTGAATGTCCGAGGCGCGGGATTCCACTGCGCGCTGGATGATCTGATTAACCAGGCGGATCACCGGGGCCTCGCTGGCGAGATCCTTCAGGTGCTCGATGTCGTCCTCGGACACCTCCGCCAATTCCCCCTCCAGCATCTCATCCTCTCGGCTGCGTCCGCCTTGGGAATAGAGGCGCTCCAGGGCCGCCTCGATCTCGGAAGGCAGACCGATGCAGGGCACCACCGGCTTGCCGGCAGCCATCGACAATGCCCGCAGCCCGAAGTCGTCGGTGGGGTCCGCGAAGGCGGCCTCCAGACGGTCTTCGTCCTCTTTTAGCGGCAGGATACGGGCATCCCTCAGGAACCGCAGGCTAAGGCCTTCGGCCGATACCGGGGCCTCCGGGTAGTCGGATGCCTCAACCAGCGGCAGCGCCAGCACGGCTGCTAGCGCCAGGGCCATGTCCCGCTCCGACACCAGCCCGAGGCGCACCGTCATGCGCAGCAGCGCATCGCCGCTGTCCTCGGCAAGTCGCCGTGCGCGCGCGACATCCGTGGCGGCGAACTTACCGCGCCCCTGCAAGTGCGCGATGACTCGGGACTCCACCGATTCGTCGGGTGGGCGCGGCAGCGATTCGTCGGCGGCAGCCCGATCGGGCTGCGGCGCAGATCGCGCGTGCAGCACGGATACGTCAGCCATGTGCAACCTCCGAGGCTCGCGGGGGAGGGGCGGCCGCGGCGCCGGACTGCTCGCGATGCCACTGGGGAACGAGCCGATGAAGCGCGGCACCAAGGGCTTCGTTGTCGCAGGCCGCCACCGCCGCGCCCAGCGTCTCCAGCTCCGCTGCCTCCCACGGAAGCGGCAGGCCGCCGCGGGCGACTCGGATCTTGGGGTGAGCGGTCTCGGCGAGGTCCTCGAAGTCGTAGAAGAGCTCCTCGTAGAGCTTCTCCCCGGGCCGCAGGCCGGAGTACACGATTGGGATATCGTAGCCGGGCCGCTTACCGGAGAGCCGGATCATCTGCTCGGCCAAGTAGCGGATCTTGATTGGCTCACCCATGTCCAGGACAAACACCTCGCCCCCCTGGCCGATCACGGCTGCCTGCATGATGAGCTGACAGGCCTCCGGAATCGTCATGAAGAAGCGCTCGATCTCCGGGTCCGTGACCGTTACGGGGCCGCCCCGCTCGATCTGGCGGCGAAAAAGCGGCACCACGCTGCCGGCCGAGCCCAGCACGTTGCCGAAGCGAACCACAATATAGCCGGTCTCGACTCGTCCATCGAGGCTCTCGCAGATCAGCTCGGCGACCCGTTTGGTGGCGCCCATGACGTTGGTGGGCCTGACCGCCTTGTCGGTGGAGATCAGCACGAAGCGCTCGCATCCGAAGCGCCCAGCGGCTTCCGCCACTACCTTTGTGCCGAGGACGTTGTTCCGCGCCGCGGAGCGCATCTGCCCCTCGAGGAGCGGCACATGTTTGTACGCCGCGGCGTGGAACACGATCTCCGGTCGCGCCCCGTCGAAAAGCTCGGCCACGGCCGACCCGTCGGCGACGTCGAACAGGTGGCACTCTAAGCGAACGCCCGGATGATTCTCCTTGAGCTCCATCTCGATTGCGTAGAGGTTGAACTCGCCGTGGTCGACCAGGATGAGGAGACCTGGGCTAGCGCGGACAATCTGTCGACAAAGCTCCGCCCCGATGGAGCCGCCGGCCCCCGTGACCAGGATCCTCCGTCCCGATAGCCCCGCCTCGATTCCGTCCCAGTCCAGCTGCACGGGGTTGCGCCCGAGCAGGTCCTCGATCGAGACCGGTCGCAGCTGATTGATGCTCACTTGTCCCGCCATCAGGCTCTCCAGCTGCGGAACCGTGCGAAACGGCTTACCAGCCCGCTCGCAAAGGCCTACGAGTCGCTGCATCTCGGCGGCGGATGCGCTGGGGATCGCAAGCAGAACCAGCTGAATGGAGAGACTATGCGCCAGCTCCGGGATGGCCTCGGTTCCTCCTCGGACGGGGATACCGTGCAGCTCCCCGCCGTGGCGGCGCAGCTTGTCGTCCACGAAGGCCACGGGTAGGTATGCATGCGCGGGATCACGCAGCATATCCCGCACCAGCATCTCGCCTGCGCGTCCGGCCCCGACGATCAGCACCCGCTCACCGGCATGGAGATCGAGGCGATGATCCTTGACCCAGCGGTAGAGCAAGCGCGGGCCGGCCAGCAACAGCATCTGGAACATCACGAAGAGCACGGGTACCGAGCGCGGTACCGTTTCCATCCGGTTGAGGATGAAGAGCGCCAGAAAGGTGATCGCACTGGCGGCGAGCACGGCCTTGCCGATCCGCATGAGGTCCGGTAGCGAGGCGAAGCGCCAGACTCCGCGGTAGAGCCCGAACCGCCAGTAGGTCGCGCCTTGGACCGCGACGACCAGCGGCAGCGCGGTCAGGGCGCCGCTGAGGAAGTCGCTCGGGATTTCGCCCAGATTGAAGCGCACCCAGTAGGCGAGCATCCAGGCGCAGGGGATCATGACCAGGTCGTGCAGGAAGGCCACCATGCGCGAGCGCAGGCGTTCGAACCAGGGATTCACTGGGAGTCCGCGGCTGCCCCGCGCTCGACGAGGCGGGTCTTGAATCCGATCAGGAGGTAGATGCAGGACCAGGCGGCGAGGAGCCACCATTGGTCATGGTCCGTCATCCCCGGCGCGGCGACTGCGGTCGCTCCGCATGCCGCCATCAAGACGTATGAACGAAGCACGGTCCGGCGCTGGCTCCAGCCCGCGAGTACCAGGCGCTGGTAGTGATGGGAGCGGTGCGCGTCCCAGATGCGCTCGCCGCGGATGAGTCGTCTGAGCAGGGTCCAGGTGGCGTCCACGATAAACGGCGAGAACACCAGCCAGGCGACCCACAGGGGGAACAGGCCGCGCTGAGTGCCGACAAGCGACATCGCGGCGGCGAGCAGTCCCAGCGTGGCGGAACCGAGATCGCCGAGGAAGATGCGCGCCGGCGGGAAATTGCTGAGCAGGAACCCACCGGCTGCCGCGGCGATCAGAGCGTTGGCGAGCGCAAAGGCCATGTCCCCAGCCTGTCCGCCGAGCGCGGCCAGCGCGCCGAACCCAAACACGGCCATTCCGGCCGCAAAGCCGTCCATCCCGTCCATGAAGTTGTAAAGATTGACCATCCAAACCACGTAAACGACGGACAAGGCGAACGCCAGTGCGTCGGGCATCATCCACGCGAAACCGGGGGCATCGAGCACGAACCACCGAACACCGCCCGCGAACAGGACCAATGCCGCCGCAGCGTGCGCAATCAAACGGTAGCGCGGAGGCACCCCACCACGGTCGTCCAGGAACGAGACCAGCGCGACTACGATCGCTGCCCCCGCGACCCATCCCGAGCCGGCCGGCATTGGCAGCGCCGCCATAAGCGCAACCGCGACGGCGCCCCCCAGTCCGCCCCACAAGGCGACGCCCCCCGTGCGCGGGACAGGCGACTGGTGTAGGGATCGTGCATTCGGGAAATCCAGCATCCGGGCGGAGAAACCCGGTGTCCGCGACAGATACCGCGAGAGCCAGGCGCTGATCGCGAAGGCGACAATGCCCGCCAGGATGATCCAAACCGGATCAGCCATCGCCTCGCCGCTGGAGGGATCGGCCGCCGCAACATTCATTCGGTGCCACTCCAGGCCTCAAACTGATGACCTTGGGGTCCCGGGCTCCGATCAGATCTCCCTCACGAGGGCGGTTTCCACCTCCTGCCGCTTCGCCCCGCCGACCAAGAGCTCGATGAGCTGAAGAGCGAAGTCCATCGCGGTCCCTGGACCGCGGGAGGTAACCACCCTGCCGTCCACAACCACGGGGACACTGAGGAGGTTCACCTCCGGAAATTCGTCTCGCGTAACCGCACCCGGGTAGCTGGTCGCCGATCGGCCATCGAGGAGGCCCGCATTGGCGAGGACTTTCGGTGCCGCGCAGATCGCGGCGGCGTAACGCTCCTCCGCGTGGTAGCGCTTCAGCAGGCGGTGAATCCGCTCGTCCTCGTCCAGGTGCTTTGCACCCGGAAGACCGCCCGGCAACACGATCATGTCGAAGTCGTCATCCATCACCTCGGCGAGCAGCGCGTCCGGCACCAGCACCGTTCCCCGGCTGCCCCGAACGGGGCCTTCCCGCAATCCTGCGGTCACCACATCGATCTGAGCACGGCGCAGGAGATCGACGACTGTGACTGCCTCCAACTCTTCATAGCCCTCCGCGAGAGGGATGAGTACCCGCGTCATGGCTTCCTCCTGTACACACCGCTAATGATGTCGGCGTGGATCAGCCGGTCTTTGCTTTTCCAAGGATGTTGAGGCCCTTGAGCACATTCAGCGCCTCGCTGAGCTGGTAATCTTCAGCGGCCAGGGGTTTCTGCGCGCCATCCTTGCCCTTGTCGCTCTCCTTGCCCTTGGAGCCGTCCTCACCACCGGCTTTCGGCTTGGCCTTGGTCTCGTCCGAGCCGTCGCCGGACTCGTCCAGGTGCCTTACCAGATCCGCCTCCTTGAGCCGCGCGACGCCGCCTTCCTGGGCAAGGGTAAGCTCGGCGCGGGGGAGCGGGATGTCGGGCGCGATGCCGTGAGCCTGGATGGAGCGCCCAGAGGGGGTGTAGTAGCGCGCCGTGGTCAGCTTGAGCGCGCTCTTGTTGTCGATGGGGATAATCGTTTGCACCGACCCTTTGCCGAAGGTCTGGGTACCCATGATGATCGCGCGCTTTTGATCTTGCAGCGCCCCGGCAACGATCTCGGAGGCGGACGCAGAGCCGCCATTCACCAGCACCACGATGGGGGCTCCCTTCAGTACGTCGTCGGGCCCGGCCTTGAACTGCAGCTCCGAGTCCTCGACGCGGCCCTTCGTGTAGACGATGAGGCCGCCGGTAAGGAAGGCGTCGCTCACGCTCACGGCGCTGTTGAGGACGCCCCCTGGATTGTTGCGCAGGTCGAGCACCAGACCTTTCAGCGAGCCGCCGCTTTCCTTCTTGAGCTCCGCCAGCGCCTTCAACAGATCTTCGCTGGTGCGAGACTGGAAGTGGGAGATACGGATGTAGCCGTATCCGGGCTCCAGGGTCCTGTTCTTGACGCTGGCCACGTGGATAACGTCGCGCACGAGCTCGATCTTGAGGGGACGATCGCCGCCTTCGCGCATGACGGTGAGGGTGATCGTGGTGCCAGGCTTGCCTCGCATGAGGTTTACCGCTTCATTCAGGCCCATGCCCTTCACCGGTTTCTCGTCGATCCGAACGATCATATCGCCGGCCTTGAGCCCTGCCCGTTGGGCGGGGGTATCGTCGATCGGAGCGATGACCTTGACGAATCCGTCCTCCATGCCGACCTCGATGCCGAGACCGCCAAACTCGCCGCTGGTACCGACTTGGAGGTCCCGATACTCCTCCTCGTTCAGATAGGAAGAGTGGGGATCCAGGCCAGCGAGCATCCCGCGGATCGCACTCTCGATCAGGGACTTGTCGTTCACCGTCTCCACGTAATCTGTCTTGATACGCCCCAAGACCTCCGCAAATGTGCGCAGCTCCTTCAAGGGGAGCTCGCTTGCGGTTGCGTTTTCCTCGGCGACGACCCCGCCGACCCAGGCGCCGGCGATGCCGATGAGAATGCCGACGGTCAATACCAAGAAGAACGGAGAACGGCTTTTCATTTGCGGATTACTGTGAAGAGCTTAAGGATGGGACGACACGCTAACGCGGGCCGGGCGGATTTCGGGACCCGATGCCGCGATGTCCTGTTCGATTGGAGAATCGGCGGCGCGTTCCGCGATCAGGGCCGAGGACCGTAGCACGCGCCTTCCGCTCATCTTTCCGCCGGCTCGGCACCACTTCTCGGGATTCACCGGATGGCCATGGTGACGAATGGCGAAGTAGAGCCCGGGCGAGCGCCGACCGCCGCTGCTTCCGCTCAGGGCAATGACGTCGCCAGCGGCAACCCACTCCCCCGGCTCCTTCAGGAGGGTCTGATTATACCCGTAAAGGCTCATATACCCGTCATCGTGCTCGATGATCAGCAGCAACCCAAAACCCCGCAGCCAGTCGGCATAGACGACGCGGCCCGTGTAAACCGCTCGGACCTCAGCCCCTTCCCGGCCGGCGATGACCACGCCGTCCCACCTCTGACCGCTGCTCCCTTTGGGTTGCCCGAAGTGATAGACGAGATGTCCGTGGGCAAGCGGCCATGCCAGCATGCCCCGGCGTTTGCTGATGGCGTCTTGTTTCAGATCAGCCTCCGGTAAGGCTTGCGCCCGTCGCTCGAGCTGGTCGAGGAGCTGTCGCAAGCCTTCGGCGTCGGCCTTGAGGCCCCTAAAGCGCGCTTCGTCGGTCGCGATGGTTTTTTCCAATGCCGTGAGCAGCTCTTTGCGCTCGCCGCGGCGAGCCGTCAGGCGTTCGCGTGTTTCGCTCTGGCGCGCGGCCAACGCGGTGAGCCGCTCGCCCTCCTCCTCCGACTCCCGGGTCAGCTGTTCGAGCTTCCGGGCGCGGGCATCGATCTCGGCAATTCGCGTCACCCGATAGCGGTTGAGGTAACCGTAGTACGCCATGACGCGGCTCACTTTGGCCGCATCTTGCTGATTTAGCAAGAGCCGGATGCGGTCGCCGCGACCGGCGGCATAGGCTGAGCGCAACAGCTGGGCGAGGATGGCCTGCTCGGATTCGAGCGCTCGCCTTTCCGTTGCGAGGCGAGCATCAAGATCCGCCAGGGCTCGCTTCTCCTCGGCCACCATCGCCTCCAGTTGACGTCCGGACAGGGCGAGATCGGCGATATTGCGTTCGATCTTCTCGAGCTCCGCAAGCAAGGTTCCACGGTCGCTGCGGCGCGCCTGCAGATCCTGCGCAAGGCCGCGCATCCGTTGCTCGACGTCGGAAAGCTCTTTCTGGCGGGCTTCGATCTCGTCGTCGGCCGCTTTCGGGACGGTGGTGAACAAGGCCAGCGTCGCCAAGCCCACGGCAAAGACCAGACGCCAGGCCTTCATGAGTCAGTGCAAAGAGGAAGTAAGCGGAAATCGTGCTCCATGCACTTCCCGAAGGCGGTCCCTCCCGGCTGGGCCGACTGTATCGCGCCAATTTCCCACTGGGTGGTCTCGTCCATCAACCTGGATTCGCAAGTCGAACCACGAAGGACACGAAGGACGCGAAGGACGCGAAGAGTTTCAAATAGTTACTTCCAATTGCACCATCAGGCGGAGGGTGAAGCCGGATGTACCCCCCTTCCCTATTTCGCCGTTGTTTTTCTTCGTGTTTCTTCGTGCTCTTCGTGGTGAAGTGTTCTTTCTCAGATCAAGGGTTGTCACGCTGTTGCCTCTCTTTGGCTCCGCCGTCGCCGTGCTCTCTTGAGCCGACGGGCAAGCGGTGGAACGCAGTCTATCGCTTCCCGCTGGAGCCGTCCCAGACACCCCCGGCGCTTCGCATCTCACCGTAAAAAGTTTATTATTCTATTGTTATGAGTTAATGAGAGTGCATCCATGGTCGGAAACCTCAGCCGCCCCGTCCATCCCGTTCTGAACACAGCAGGCAGCGACGAGTCACCTGTCGATCTCATCCTCGACGACCGTGACATCGACCGCGCGTCGCGCTCGCTCAAGGCAATGTCCCATCCGCTGCGCTTGAAGATCCTGTGCACCTTGGGGGACCAGGAGGTGAGCGTGCAGGAGATCGTCGACTATGTGGGCACCTCCCAAAGCAACATCTCGCAGCACCTCGCCATCCTGCGGGACAAAGGGATACTCGCATCACGCAAGGACGCGAACCGCGTCTACTACCGGGTCGGCGACTCCCGCACACTCCAGCTGATTCGGATGATGCGCGAGGTATTCTGTCACCACGGGCGTTGAACAGCCCTCGCTCGACTCCACCCAACTGACGCCGTTTTCTTTCGCTTCGCGGCCATAGGGGTCGGGTTGCGCCCGACGGGCGGTGTTGGCCGCAGGGAGGCGGCCGTCAATCCTTCAGGGAAGAATTTGCGGCGTGCCCCGTCGGGCGCAACCCGACCCCGGATAAGCGACCGATTCAAATGGGAACGGCATACATTGCCGAGGGGCGTCCAACCGCGATCTTCGGCCTTCGCACCATCTCGCTGACCCCAGCCGAGGATGACTGCCTCGGCACAGCGTCTTATACTCCCGCCTCCGGTGTGCGAACGCCCGCCGTGCGGATTACTCCTGACACTTAGCCAGACATGCAGGCGCAGCAACTGATCGAGTTCGTCACCAACCACTGGGCGCTCTTCGCCGCCTTGGTGGTGATTCTGGCCCTGCTCGCCTACAACCTTACGATGGGCGAGAAGGGTTCGGTAGGACCCGTCGCCGCCACCGAGCTGATCAACCGTCGAGACGCCGTGGTCGTGGATGTGCGGCCCGCCGCCGATTTTGCGACGGGCCATATCATTAACGCCCTCAACATTCCCATGAACGGGCTGAAGAACCAGATGGCTATCCTCCAGAAGCACAAGGACAAGCCCATTGTGGTGGCCTGCCGATCAGGCTCCCAGTCCTCCATGGCCTGCCGCCAGCTTCGCAAGGAAGGATTCCCGGAGGTATACAACCTCCGCGGCGGCGTGCTGGCGTGGCAGAACGCCAATCTGCCCGTGACCCGCAAGAAGCGCTGAAGCCGGCGCGGGTCGAGGGGCCCTCCAAGCTATCCCGGATGAGACGACATGACCGACAACCAACAGCCTACAGGTGAGCGCCAGTTTGCGCTGCAACGGATCTATTTGAAGGATTCTTCCTTCGAGTCGCCGAACGCGCCGGATATCTTTCGGCAGCAATGGGAACCGCAGCACGAGCTCAATCTGAACACCAAGATCAATCGGCTGAGTGAAGACACGTACGAGGTAGTGCTCGCGGTCACTGTCACGACAAAGGTCGGCGAGAAGACGGCCTCGATCGTCGAGGTCCAGCAGGCCGGAATCTTCGGCGTCAAGGGATTCCCCGAGCAAGAGATCGGCCCACTGCTCGGGGCCTACTGTCCAAATCTACTTTTTCCTTATGCTCGTGAGGTGGTCTCGGACCTCGCCACCAAGGGCAGCTTCCCGCAGCTCGTGCTGCAGCCGGTCAACTTTGACGCCTTGTTTGCTCAGCACCAGGAGCAGGTCGCCGAGCAGCTCAAGGCGCAGGAAGGCCCGACCGCCCATTGACCTCGGGCCCTCACGCGCATATCGCCGTCCTTGGCGCGGGCTCATGGGGCACTGCGCTCGCAGTGCTCTTGTCTCGAAACGGACACCCCGTCCGTCTTTGGGGTCACCTGCCCGAGCATATGGAGGCACTGCGGCGGGAGCGTGAGAACCGGCAGTTTCTGCCTGGAGTCGCGCTCCCTCCGGAGCTGTACCCTGTCGACACGATCGAGGAGGCCGTCAGCCAGGCACAGGGCCTTCTGATCGCGGTCCCGAGCCACGCATTCGCCGCCGTGCTGCGCGCGCTGCCTATGCCTCTGGACCGGGACCTCGGGATCGCTTGGGCGACGAAGGGCTTCGAACCCGGCAGCAACCGGCTGTTGCATCAGGTTGCGGAGGAGATCCTGGTTGGCCGGGATCTGGCCGCCATATCTGGTCCGAGCTTCGCCCGAGAGGTGGCTCAGGGCCTGCCCACGGCAGTGACGGTTGCGTCGCGCCGACCGGAGCATGCTCGACGCGTTGCCGACTATCTTCACAGCGAGCGCTTCCGCGCTTATACCAGCGACGACCTCATAGGTGTCCAGGTCGGCGGGGCCGCGAAGAATGTCCTCGCCATCGCCACGGGCATCGCCGACGGGCTGGGATTCGGAGCCAACACTCGTGCTGCCTTGATCACGCGCGGGCTGGCCGAGCTGATCAGGTTCGGCACGGCCCTCGGCGGTCGACAGGAGACCTTCATGGGGCTCGCCGGACTCGGCGACCTGGTGCTGACTTGCACTGACGACCAGTCGCGCAACCGGCGTATGGGGCTCGCCCTCGCACGAGGACTGACTGTCGAGGCGGCCAAGGCGGAGATCGGCCAGGAGGTGGAGGGTGTGATCTCCGCGCGATCCGTGCGTTCGATGGCGCAGCGGCTCGGTGTCGAGATGCCGATCAGCGAACAGGTGTATGGCGTCCTCTACGGAGGCGTGACGCCCGATGAAGCAACGCGGAATCTGCTCGAGCGCAGCAGCAAGGCCGAATTCGGCTAGGCGAATTCTGCCAAGTCACGTATACGGTTTCGATCTGGGGTTTTCGTTCTTTTGGGACGAGCCGCTCCCGCCGGGGGGCGCCGTGCATATGTCCCGGTAAGCGAGGCGCCATCAGATCAGACCGCGGTAGCACCGGCGAACCCATTTCGACGCCAGGCCTCGTAGACCACGATGGCCACCGCGTTCGACAGATTGAGACTGCGGCTGCCGGGCTGCATGGGCAAGAACAGGCGCTGCCCTACGGGTATAGATTCCAGGACCCTCTCAGGTAAGCCGCGTGTCTCCGGTCCAAACAGGAACCCGTCCCCGGGATGGTAAGCGGGTGTCGTGTATGCGACCGCACCGCGCGTGCTGCAGGCATATAATCGGCCTTGCGGCGCCGTGGCCAGATAATCAGCCAGGCTGGTGTGGACTCGAACGCTCGCCCACTCCCGGTAGTCGAGTCCGGCGCGCCTCAGATGGCGGTCTTCCAGATCGAAACCCAGCGGCTCGATCAAGTGGAGGCGGACGCCCGAGTTGGCGCACAACCGCATGATGTTCCCCGTATTCGGCGGAATCTCCGGCTCGTATAAGACGACATCGAACATGGGTATATGAGACGAGTTACCAAATGGCAAACGATCCTCGCCTCAAGATCGACTTCTGCGGGCTAGAATTCGCCACCCCCCTCGTTCTACTCTCGGGATGCGTGGGCTTTGGAGACGAGTATACCCGCGTCAGGGGATTCTCTAACAAGGACGCGGGTGCGGTCTGCCTAAAAGGCACCACCTTGAATCCCCGCCTCGGGAACTCCCCGCACCGCATCTGCGAGACACCCGCGGGGATGCTCAATGCCATCGGCCTCCAGAACCCGGGCGTGGACAAGGTCGTAAACGAGATCTTGCCGCTGCTCGACTTCACGGAAACGCGCTTCATCGCGAACGCATCCGGCTCGACCGTCGACGAGTACTACGAGGTCACGCGGCGCTTCGACGACTCGCCCATCGACGCCATCGAGATCAACATCTCCTGTCCGAACGTGAAGGAGGGGGGCGTAGCCTTCGGTAACGACGTGAGGATGTCGGCGCGCGTCGTCGCGGCCTGCCGCAAGGCAACCCGCAAACCGATCATCACCAAGCTGTCGCCGAACCAAACGGACATTGCAGGCAACGCCTTGGCGTGTCTCGAGGCCGGCTCCGACGCCTTCTCCGTCATCAACACACTCATGGGCATGGCCATCGACTGCGAGAGCCGGACGCCCGTGATCGGCAACAACCAGGGAGGATTGTCCGGTCCAGCGATCAAGCCGGTAGCTCTACTCAAGGTCCACCAGGTATACCAGGTCTGCCGCGACCACGGAGTGCCGGTCATCGGCCAGGGCGGGGTCGCGACTGCCGAAGACGCGTTGGAGTTTCTGATCGCCGGGGCTTCCGCGGTCGGCGTCGGCACCGCCCTGTTCTACGACCCTCTGGTTCTTCCAAAGATAAATGGCGGAATCTGCGACTATCTGGATCGGCATCAGCTCGCTGCGGTTTCCCAGCTCACCGGGAGCCTACGGTTGCACGGTCAAGAGCCCGCAGCCGGCGGGTGTTGCTGAGGCGATTTCTGTCGAGACGTGCGAGCTCGCCCGTCTTTGCGACGCTCGACGGCAGCCGCAGGCGCTGGTTGACCAAGCTTGCGTCTCCCATGGTATATTAAGAATTCGGCATACACTTAACCCGGCCGTCGGTTTGAAGAAGCACTAGCTGTTGGGAGAGATCCATGAGTGATATCGAAGCTTTGAGAAAAGAGAAGCAGGATTTGATCGAAAAGATGCTGGTCATGCAGAAGCAGTTTATCGAGTACGAGCACGAGCACGGCGTCTCTGGGAAGGACTACTGGGCTTCGAAGGAAGGTCTGCTCGTCGACTACCGGCAGGATTACATGGATATGGCCAATCGCGTCATTGATATCGCGCACGAGATGGTCGGCTCCTCGCGCAACTGAGGAGCACTCGCTGCGTCCAGACGACGGACGCACCGATAGAGAAGGCCCGCACAGCTGTGCGGGTTCTTTTTTGCAGCGATGATGGGCAGGGAGGAGTCCCTTTGACGCACGGAAGCTGCCGCCAAGCCTACAGGATCGTATTTACGGCGTCCCCCGGCGGGAGCAACCCGGCCCCCGAAGGAACGAAAGACCCAAGTACGAAACCTATACCCGCGGCGCCTGGCGCACGCTCGAGCTAGCTTGGCTTGGTGGTCGGAGAGCGGCGAATGGGGCAGAGGCGCAACCTAATCAGCCACGCCTGGGACGTGACGCCAAGCGAGGCGCGCGCGATCCAGGACGGCCTTCGGGGCCTGGTGGTAAAGACCGACGATCTCGGGGTAGTCGGTACGGTTGCCGGCGTCGACGTCGGCTTCGAAGACGCGGGTCGCACTACCCGAGCGGCAATCACGGTACTTCGCTTTCCCGCGCTGGAGCTTCTCGATCAGGCAATAGCCAAGCGTCCCACGAGCTTTCCGTATGTTCCAGGCCTGCTTTCGTTCCGGGAGATACCGGCTGTACTGGACGCCCTCGAGCGCCTGCACGTTCGCCCCGATCTTCTGCTCTGCGACGGCCAAGGGTACGCGCACCCCCGGCGTTTCGGCCTCGCTTGCCATCTCGGTGTCGTGACGGACCTGCCGAGCATTGGGGTGGCGAAATCCCGATTGATCGGGGAGCACGAAGAGCCCGATATCGATAAGGGTACCTGGGTCCCGCTCGTACACGACGGAGAGGTCGTGGGTGTCGTATTACGAACGCGTCGCGGTGTCCGACCCCTCTATGTGTCGATCGGTCATCGCATCTCCCTGGAGACAGCCGTGCAATATGTCCTTGCCTGCGCCCCGCGATATCGCCTTCCGGAGACGACGCGTCGCGCCCACTGGCTCGCCTCGCATGCGAAATCGCCGGACTTCTGACACAAGGGTCACGCTCGTCTCCCGAGCAATCAGGGCCTAGGTTATGCCGGTCGGATATGCTCGATGTACTTGGGCACATCGATCATCTCGACCCGGATGGTCTCCCCGCTCACGATAAGCTGCACGTCAGTGCCCCGAAAGCGCAGGGCACATCGCGTTCTCCCTCGGCTATCCAACGGTATGGGAATCATGTTCCGGTAGGTGTAGACGTTTTCTTCAACGTCTCCGCCCGCGCAAACCAGCGGACCCTCCGGCAGGGCTGCCTCAGGCTCGGCCCCGTCCATGATCAGGTCGCCGGTTTGCCACCAGCGTGTCCGCTCCGGCGACCCAGTCATCGTCTTCACGATGTAGGCCCGGGAAAACCGCACCCGTAGGCGTCCGTCCTCCAGACTGATGGATTCGACTTCAGAACCGGGAAGCTCGATGCTGCTGCTGTCCATTGCTGTTACGACTATGTGAGACACAACTCCCACGGAAATGGGGGTAAAGGGAAGGGAACCAAGACGCCTCGTCGGAATGCCAGCGACCCGAACGCGGGTTATTCCCAACGGACTTCGCTTTCTTGCTTCTCCACGCGAGCGGTCCGGTCCCGTGCGGATGTCGGCGGCGGGGAGGCTGCCGTCAAGCCTTCAGGATGGATTCTCGGCGTCTCCCGGCGGGTGCGGCCGGCCCCCAAAGCGAAAAACGCAATTGGGGACGGTATATCGGGGACGACCTACCGGTCTGCACCGCAGGCTTCTATCTCTTCTTCGCTGTCAGGGGTGTCTACGTCGAGACGCAGATCCTTCACCTTGCGGGTCAAGGTGTTGCGCCCCCAGCCCAGAAGGCGCGCGGCCTCCTGCCGGCGACCTCCCGTGTGCTCCAACGCGGTCTCGATCAGGGTCTGCTCGAACGCCGGCAGCGCCGTGTCGAGGAGGGCCGTCTGACCCTGTTGAAGGCTGTTGCGCGCCCAGCGCCGTAGCGCGACCTGCCAGTGATCGTCGCCCCCCGCGTCATCCCGGTAGCTCGTGAGCTCCGGGGGAAAGTCGTCCGGGTGGATCTCCTTCCCTGAGGCCATCACCGTCAGCCAACGAGCGGTATTCTCCAGCTGACGCACGTTGCCACGCCAGTCGAGACGCTTGAGCTGATCCGAAGCGCTGCTGGTCAAGACCTTTGGCTCGCATCCAAGCTCCGCTGCCGCCTGGACCAGAAAATGGCGCATCAGGAGCGGGATGTCTTCACGCCGCTCGCGCAGTGCGGGCAGGTGTATACGTATGACGTTGAGCCGGTGGAACAGGTCCTCGCGAAACCGCCCCTCCCGGACCAGGTCTTCAAGGTGCTGATGGGTGGCGGCGATGATTCGGACATCGACCTTGATTGGGGCGACCCCGCCGACTCGGTAGAACTCGCCGTCCGCAAGTACGCGTAGCAGTCTCGTCTGCAGCTCCGCCGGCATGTCACCGATTTCGTCGAGAAAGAGGGTCCCCCTGTCAGCCTGCTCGAACCGACCCTCTCGCCGCGACTGAGCGCCGGTGAAGGCACCGCGCTCATGGCCGAAGAGCTCCGACTCCAGCAGATCGCGCGGAATCGCCGCCATGTTCAGGGCGATGAAGGGCTGATCCGAGCGCGGG
Source organism: uncultured Gammaproteobacteria bacterium (assembly GCA_963824085.1). GTDB lineage: Bacteria > Pseudomonadota > Gammaproteobacteria > Chromatiales > Chromatiaceae > JARRNE01. Next base: position 48,415 of record CAWGNT010000012.1, on the reverse strand, counting down.
CTGTGCCGATGTAGTGCCCGCGCCACCAACTCCTTACCCGTTCCGGATTCGCCGTTGATCAGCACGGTGATATTGGAGCGTGCCAAACGGCCGATGGCTCGGAATACCTCCTGCATCGCGGGCGCTTCGCCGACAATATCCCGTCCGCCCGGAACCGGCTCGACCGCATCCGCGCCGCTCGGCATACGTTGTCGACACGCCCGCCTGACCTGGTCGACGGCCTCGTCGAGATCAAAAGGCTTCGGCAGGTATTCGAAGGCTCCGCCATGGAACGCGGACACAGCACTGTCCAGGTCCGAGTGGGCGGTCATGATGATGACGGGAAGATCAGAATAACGTGCCGTGATCTGCTGAAGGAGGTCGAGGCCGTCGATACCGGGCATGCGCACGTCGGAGAGGATGACGTCCGGTCGCTCGCGTTGCAGCGCCTCCATCACGCCAACGCCGTTGGAGAAGCTCGTTACGTCCATTTCGGCCTTTTGAAGGGCCCTCTCCAAGACCCACCGTATCGAGCGATCATCATCGATCACCCATACTCTCGGCGTTCTATTCATGTGCCACCTCCAGTGGGAGGTATACGAAAAACTGGGTCTTGCCGGGCCGACTCTCGCATTCGATCAAACCGCCATGCTGATTGATCAGCTCTTGCGCAATCGGCAAGCCGAGCCCGGTGCCGCCAGGCTGCCCGGACACCATTGGGAAGAAGATGCGATCCTTTAGCTCCGGTGGGATCCCGAGTCCGTTGTCCTCGATTTCTACCCGCAGGACGAGCCGATGGCGGTGCGCACCGATCGTGAACTGGCGCAGAACGCGCGTACGAAGCGTGATCTCACCGGATTGACCTGCGGCAGCGACCGCGTTCCTCACGATATTCAGCAAGGCCTGGATAAGGCGGTCCGGATCGGCCTTGAGCTCCGGAATGCTCGGATCGTAGTCTCGGACAATCGTCGGTCCGCGCGGCGATTCCGCTAGGACCAATCCGCGGACGTGCTCCAGCGCGTGATGAATGTTGACGGTCTGCTCGTTGGGGATACGGTTCGGTCCGAGCATACGGTCCATCAGCGACTGCAGACGATCTGCCTCGTGGATGATGATCCGGGTATAGTCGCGTAGGGCCTTGTCGGGCAGCTCCTGCTCGAGGAGCTGCGCGGCGCCGCGCAGACCTCCCAGGGGGTTCTTGATTTCATGCGCGAGTCCCCGCAAGAGTGCCTGCGTCGCTTGGTGCTGGGAAATCAGCTGTTCTTCCCGCGTGATACGCAACTGACGATCGACCTGGTGCACCTCCATCAGCATTTCCGGTGGCGCCTCAAAATGGTGCAGAGGCAGCACGGTGCAGTTTACTGTAATGGTGCGCCCGTCTGGAAAGGCGAGGTTTACCTCCCGCTCGGTGAATGGATGGCGAGTCGTCAGTGCCTCTCGCAGCCGCTTGTGGAGATCGGGGCACGGGACCAGGTCTTCGGCCTTGTAGCCGAGCACATGCCGCGAGCTCACGGCCAAGAGAATCTCTCCCGCGGGGTTGATGTAGGTCAGACGCAACTCATCGTCGAATAGCAGAACTGCCGTGTTCAGGTTGTCCAACATCAACTTCTCGAGGCCGATCTTCCTCGGGCTCTGCGTCATCGTGTGGGTTCCGTGACTGGATGAACGTTCCTTCGACGGGACTCGGCAAGCGCATCGCCAACCGGTTCCTGCCGATGCTCGGCTCGGTGGAGACGGACAAGTCCCGGCCCACCGGTGAACGGCCCGTGGCCGCACCCTGGTGGAAGAGGACGTCCGATAGCGTTTAAGCAAGACTCACGCCACAAACCGCGTAGCGGGGAGACGCTTGCCAAAACCGCTATACCGAGCTCGCTCGGCATTTTCATTTCTGGACGAGAGCGGTCGGGCCGCTCCCGCCGGGGGCATCGGCAATACGGAGGCTGCCGTCAAGCCCACCTGCACGTATCCACGGCGTCCCTCGACCGGAACGCCCCCCCAAGAAAGCGATAATCCCAAATCGAAACGGTAGTTAGACACCGCGTGCAAGTCGGACGAATGACTGCTGATGCACCAGAATGGGGCATGGCCGGGTAATCCTTCCCCGCTCCCGACGGGTCCTTGCTCGCAACAGAAGGAAGGTACGGAAGAGACGACGAGGGGGGTGCGGCCGCTGGTCTCGACCAACGAGAGGTGCTATCTCAGAGCGGATTCCGGCAGCGGTGTACGGAGATGGAAATCGACGGGCGCAGTGGTGGCGATCCTGTTCCCCTCGCCGTCGAATATGGCGGCCTGGATCCGATGGGTCCCCAACGAGAGCCCCTTCAGCGCGATCTGCGTGCCTTGTGCGTCTCCAGGCACTGGCTGCCCATCCAATAGGAGTCGCAGGTGGTGATCCTGGGCAATCGCGGGATCCACGATGAGGCTAATGGGAACCTCGCCGGTGGCGCTGCGCAGGGTCTCATTCGCCTGAGGACGGACGATCTCGAATGACTCATAGGGACCGAGATCCGTTGTGGCGGGCGCCGCCCCGTTGCTAGACTTCGGCGGCGGTGACTCACTCCCCATCTTTACGGGCACATGCTCCGCGCCGGCAACGGGGCGATCAGAATACTGCGCTCGTCCGTGGTCGTCGGTCCACTTGAAGACGTCCGCACCGCCCCAGGAGGGAATGGAGAGCAACAGACAGAGGGACAGGAAGCGCATGTCGCTAGGATAGAGCAGTCAACACCCGCCCTCAACAGAAACGCCCCTTGCGGGGCGTCTACTGCGTCGCAATTTCGGCGGATAGAGACGGCTACAGGCTGTAGTACATGTCGAATTCCACCGGGTGGGTGGTCATGCGCATCCTCGTTACCTCGTCCATCTTCAGCGCGATGTAGCTGTCGATAAGGTCGTTGCTGAAGACGCCGCCGGCAGTAAGGAACTCGCGGTCCTTGTCCAGCTCGTCGAGGGCCTGATCCAAAGCGAAACAGACGGTGGGGATCAGCTTCTCCTCTTCCGGCGGGAGGTCGTAGAGGTCCTTGTCCATCGGATCGCCGGGATGAATCTTGTTCAGAATACCGTCCACGCCTGCCAGCATCATGGCTGCATAGGCGAGGTACGGGTTTCCGGCGGAATCGGGGAATCGCACCTCAATGCGGCGTGCCTTGGGGCTCTGCACGTGAGGAATGCGGATGGAAGCGGAGCGGTTGCGGGCCGAGTAGGCCAGTAGTGTCGGGGCCTCGAACCCGGGCACCAACCGCTTGTAAGAGTTGGTCGTCGCGTTCGTGAGGGCATTAAGCGCACGTGCGTGCTTGATGATCCCGCCAATGTAATACAGCGCTGCCTCGGAGAGGCCACCGTACTTGTCCCCGGTAAAAACGTTCTGGCCGTCCTTGGCAAGCGACTGATGCACGTGCATCCCGTTACCGTTGTCGCCGACCAGAGGCTTCGGCATAAAGGTGACCGTCTTGCCATACGCATGGGCAACGTTCCAGATGCAGTACTTCATGATCTGGTTCATGTCAGCACGCCGGACCAGCGTGTCAAATTTGGTCCCGATTTCGCACTGACCGGCGGTCGCCACCTCGTGATGGTGGACCTCGCACATTACTCCCATCTCTTCCATGGCTAGGCACATGGCGGCGCGCAAATCGTTCAGGGAGTCAACCGGAGGCACGGGGAAGTAACCGCCCTTGAGTCCGGGACGGTGCCCCATGTTTCCGTCCTCGAACACGCGCTCGGAATTCCATTGGGCTTCGTCCGAATCCACCTTATAGAAGGCCCCGCTGATGTCGGCGCCCCAGCGCACATCGTCGAACACGAAAAATTCCGGCTCCGGGCCAAAATAGGCCGTGTCCGCGATGCCGGTAGACTTGAGGTAGGCTTCCGCCCGCTTCGCCAAGGAGCGCGGATCGCGCTCATAGCCCTGCATGGTTGTCGGCTCGAGGATGTCGCAACGAATGATCAGGGTATTCTCGTCTGCGAACGGGTCCATGATTGCGGACTCGGCCTCTGGCATCAGCACCATGTCGGAGTCCTGAATGCCCCTCCACCCAGCGATGGATGAGCCGTCGAACATCTTACCTTCCGTGAAGAAATCGTCGTCTATGATGCCGGCCGGCATCGACACATGTTGCTCCTTGCCGCGGGTGTCGGTGAAGCGAAGATCCACAAACTTCACTTCCTTTTCTTTAATCGTCTTCAGGACATTAGAGGACATCTTTTGGTCTCCGAGAGTTGCTTCTTGTCAATAGGCGGTGGTATCCAGTGAGGCGCTGCGAGCACTGCCGTGGTTGTCTGGATACCCATTCGGACTACAACTAGGTGAAAGTCCCACCCACAGGGCGGACACCCCATCTGTTGGCAGTGCGGTAGAGTCGAGAGGACGTGCGGCGAGAAATCGGGGCGTTCGACGGTCTCATAAGCGGACGCTCCGAAGTGATTAGCACTCAATGTGCCACAATCCGCCAAGCGCCAGCATTGGATCCCCAAGGGTCTGGCTCCTCGTAAAGCGGATCGGAAATAGCCCTGAAATCACCATGTAGCGCAGGCGATCCGGAGTAGCCGGCCGGTTTTCTTCGGCCCATAACCCACCAATGCATCGCCTGCGCAGAGCACGCGGGCACCTGATCGAAGCGGTGTGACGCACTTCTATGGTGCATAGGCGGAAATTTCGCACATTCCGAGGGCGAGCTAACCGAAATAAACCGAGACATGATTGAAGGCTGGGTCCGCGCGAGCGGCAGAACGAAGCCTCGACACAAACCCCTCGGCGCGCCGGGCGTCGCCACCGCACATGTCCAAGGGAAAATACACTTCCACGTCGATGCGCCCATTCAAGTAATGGAGTACGGTACGCTCGGGTTGCCGTCCCGCGATCTCTCCCTGCCACAGCTGCGCGAGGCGCGCAAGCGCCGCGGTCCGCAACGGCAATCCGGCGCAGGGAGGCGCTTGTTGGTCGTCCTCTGGATCGATGTGCACGGTAACGTCCGCAACCTCGTCGATGCGTTGCTTGAGCCGCTCCTCCACCAACAGACTGATCATGTGTCCCTCGGAAACACTCACGCGCGGATCCACGAGGACATGGACGTCTACGGCAGCAAAACCGCCGTGCCGTCTTGTTCGCAGCATGTGAATGTCTCGCACACCGCCAACCGAGCGGATGGTCTCCTTTATCTCGTTGACTCGGGTAGCCTCGAGCGCCGTATCCACCAGCTCCCGCACGGCCTCCCACCCAAGGTCCCACGCGATCTTGGCGATCATGGCTGCTACCAGGATCGCCGCAAGGGCGTCAAGGTATGGGAGGCCCGCAAGGGTTCCTGCCAGACCAATCAGGACGACGATCGAAGAGACCGCGTCCGACCGGTGATGCCAGGCGTTGGCGCGTAGCATATTCGAACGCACGCGACGCGCATAGCGCAGTGTCCACCAATACAACCACTCCTTTACTGCGATCGACAGGACGGCAACGAGGAGGGTCGGCGGCTCAGGATGCAGGAGCCTGTCGGGAGAAAATAGGCGTGCAGCGGCGTCCCATGCAATGCCGACGCCGACCAGCATCAGGAAGGCCCCGAGGGCAAGGGTTGCGACGGTTTCGAAACGCCCGTGCCCGTAGGGGTGCTCCCGGTCGGGGGCCTGGTTGGCGTGCCGTCCCGCAAACCACACCAGAACGTCCGACAACAGGTCGGAAAACGAGTGTATACCGTCGGCCACCAGGGACTGCGAGTGCCAGAGCAAACCCGCAGCAACCTTTACCACGGACAAGACCAGGTTCCAGATGCCGCCGACGGTGGCCGTCCGCGAGATGGCATCGCCACGTTCCTGACTGGACTGTCTGTTCACGACCGAGGCCTCCCGACAAAGCGGACACCAGGGCGAAGGCAGGTGTGTGAATAAGGCGACACCGGGGCGCGAGCTTTGGGGCAACGCGGCACTCCCAGCGGTTCCGAGCAATGCCCCTCGTAGGGGCCTGGAGTGAGTGTGCTCCTGGCCGCGAAGCTGCAGCTGCCACTAGGCAAGACGACATCCTCAACCAACAACGACTCACGGATAAGTGCAGCAACGCACCACCCCTGCCGCGTCCACTTCGGTCCAGGTTCCGCTAGGCAGTCTGACGTCCGGGGTGGACTGAGATTATAAGCGACAGGGCCGACCGAAGAGACAGCAGCAAACCGTCGCGCTTTCCGTGTATCTCCTGGGGGAGCGCGATTATAGACGCCCCACATGGTTTTTTCGGTTCTCAGCCTAAGGGCCGGGTTGCACCCGTCGGGGGTGTCGGCAGCAGGGAGGCTGCCGTCAAGCCTACATGGATGTATTCACGGCGTCCCTCGGCGGGTGTAACCCGGCCCCGAAAAACGAAAGACCCAAGTGCAAAATGTATAACCTCCGATCAATGGTACAGGCGCAAGGCGAGCGGATATACTTTCGCTCTTTGTTCGCGGCGGGCTGCTTGGGGGCGCGTGTTGGTCTGGGAAAACGAGGATATCAGCACTTTTCAGGGGCTCATGTTCGCACTTCAGCGATTTTGGGCCGAACGCGGCTGCATCATCCTGCAGCCTTACGACATGGAGGTGGGAGCGGGTACCTTCCACCCGGCCACCTTCTTGCGTTCCATCGGGCCAGAGCCTTGGAAAAGCGCCTATGTACAACCATCGCGGCGACCTACCGACGGGCGCTACGGCGAGAACCCGAACCGCCTGCAGCATTACTATCAATTCCAGGTAGTGCTCAAGCCCTCACCCCTGGAGATCCAGGAGATCTACCTGGATTCCCTGCGCGCACTCGGGATTGATCCGCTTGTCCACGATATTCGCTTCGTGGAGGACAATTGGGAGTCGCCGACGCTGGGCGCTTGGGGGCTTGGATGGGAGATCTGGCTCAACGGAATGGAGGTCACTCAATTCACCTACTTTCAGCAGGTCGGTGGATTGGATTGCCGGCCGGTTACCGGAGAAATCACCTACGGGATGGAACGGATTGCCATGTATCTCCAAGGCGTGGAAAGCGTGTTCGACCTGGTGTGGACGCACAGCGGCGCTCAGGAGATTACGTACGGCGACGTCTTCCACCAGAACGAGGTCGAACAGTCCGCATACAACTTCGAGCATGCCGATACCGACGCTTTGTTTCATCAGTTTGATGTTTGCGAGCGTGAAAGCCATAAGCTGATCGGGCTGGATCTGCCGCTTCCTGCGTATGAGCAGGTCCTCAAGGCATCCCACACCTTCAATCTGCTCGACGCGCGGAGCGCCATCTCGGTAACAGAACGGCAACGCTATATCTTGAGGGTGCGCGCACTGGCCCGCGACGTAGCCCAAGCGTACTTTAGCCGGCGAGAGGCCCTCGGCTTCCCGATGCTTAGCCGATAGACAGGGATACGCGATGGACGACCACAGATTGGACCTTCTGATTGAGATCGGAACCGAGGAGCTACCGCCGGCGTCCCTTCGGGGTCTGTCAGACGCCTTCGCAAACGGGTTCAGTGAGCAGCTGCGTTTGCACCGCCTGGAGTCCGACGAGATTGAGCCCTTCGCGACTCCCCGCCGACTGGCCCTCCTGACAAGGCGACTGGCCTTGCGTCAACCTGATCAGACGATCGTCCGTAAGGGACCGGCAGTCTCGAACGCCTTCGACTCCGAGGGTCGGCCGACAAAGGCAGCCGTCGGTTTTGCACGTTCCTGCGGCCTTGAGGTGTCGGACCTTCTTCGCGAAGAGACGGCGAAAGGGACTTGGCTCCTAGCGAGGCAGATCCAACGCGGACAGTCTGCACGGGCGCTCGTGGTCTCGATGTTGGAGGAGGTCCTGCGCGGCTTGCCGGTCGCAAAGCGAATGCGGTGGGGCGATGGAGAGGCCGAGTTCGTTCGACCCGTTCACTGGGTCGCGGTGGTGTTGGGAGAGGACGTGCTTGACGGGCGCCTGTTCGGAATCGAGATCGGACGCAAGACGCGAGGCCACCGCTTCCATCATCCGGCCGCGATCGTCATTCAGCGCGCAAGTGACTATGCAACGCTGCTACGTAAGGAAGGGAGAGTCGAGCCGAGCTTTTCGAAGCGCCGAGAGATGGTCGCGGATCAGGTCCAGAGCTTGGCGGGCTCCGTCGGCGGTTCTGCGGGTCTGAATGATGCGCTGCTGGACGAGACGACAGCCCTCTGCGAATGGCCGGTCGCCGTCATGGGTGCGTTCGATGAGAGCTACCTGGACATTCCAGCAGAGGTTCTTATCGAGACCATGGAGAAGAACCAGAAGTATTTTTCCGTGTTCGGTTCAGAAGGGAACTTGTTGCCGCGATTCATCACCATCAGCAATATCGATAGCCGTGATCCCGCCCAGGTCCAAGCGGGAAACGAAAGGGTAATTCGGCCTCGCTTCGCCGACGCGGCCTTTTTCTGGAGCCAGGACCTGCGCCAACCGTTCGAATCGTATGCGGTGAAGCTGCGTCAGGTCGTGTTCCAGGAACGGCTTGGAACTTTGGCGGAGAAGTCTTCCCGCGTCGCCCAAATCGCTCGGTATGTCGCCGGAACGCTCGGCCTTGATGAGGAGCTTGCTGCTCGATCGGCGCACCTGGCCAAGTGCGATCTCGTCACGCGGATGGTCTTCGAGCTCCCGAGCCTCCAAGGGATCATGGGGCGCTACTACGCTGAGCGATCCGGCGAGGATCCTTGCGTTTCGGCCGCTATGGAGGAGCAATACCTGCCCCGACAGTCTGGCGATCGTCTCCCATCGACAGAGTGCGGACGGGTTCTGTCGCTGGCCGAGAAGCTGGACACGTTGGTAGGAATCTTTGCGATAGGGGAGCGGCCGACAGGGGTGAAAGATCCCTACGCACTTCGTCGCGCCTCGATTGGGGTCTTACGCATTCTCATTGAGACCCCCCTCGACCTCGATCTACGCGAGATGCTGGAATTTGCCGCGGGGGAGCTTCGCACCAAGATTGATGCGAGTGCTGCCGCTGCGGACGTCTTCGACTACGTCACGGAGCGCTTGAGGGGTTACTTTCACGACCAGGGAATCGGAATGGACGTCGTGGAAGCGGTGCTGTCGCGGGGTATCACCGTCATCAGCGACGTCCGCCGCCGCATCCTGGGGGTTGAGGCCTTTCGGCGACTACCCGAAGCGGGAGCTTTGGCTGCCTCGAACAAGCGGATACGAAATATTCTGCGCAAGAACGAAGAGGACGTGCCGCTACAAGCGGACCCGAGGTACCTTGAGGCGGAAGAAGAGGTCAGGCTCGCAACCCGCGTGGAGGAGCTGGCGCGCGAAACGGCCCCTTTACTCGAGACTCGAGACTATGAGGCCGTACTTCGGGCATTAGCGACTGTACGCCCAGATGTAGACGCGTTCTTCGACCGCGTTATGGTCATGACCGACAATGACCGCGTTCGCCACAACCGGCTCGCCCTTCTTCGATCGCTCGAGGGGTTGTTTCTCGGCGTCGCCGACATATCCAAGCTCCAGTAGAGTTATGAACAAGGACTCTTACGACGCCATGCTCGCGGCTGTTCGAGCCTTTCACGAGAAACACCGCTTTCGTGAAACGGGCGGCGAAGACATGATCTACCGGGTTTCGTTGATGGCGGAAGAGCTCGGGGAGATTTCCGCCTGTGTAACTAAGGGAAAACCGTCTGAACAACTTGCAGAGGAGGTCGCAGATCTCTTCATCTTGCTGATAGGTACTGCCATCGCCCGAGACTTCGACCTCAAAGCCGCCTTCTGGTCCAAGATGGAGCAGCTGTCACGTCGCGAATCCCGAATGATCGATGGTCGGATACGGGTCTCCGAGTTTCGCGATTGAGCCGATTTCTGCCAGAGCACGTACCAGATGTGAAGCACCTTGGGGGGCAAGTGATTTGGGGGGTGCAGACACGCTCAGAATCCTTTCGCGCGACCATATAGGGCTCCCCGTGCTTGTCTCATCGCCGGCCTTCGGTAAGGCGCCCTCGGTCACATAGTCGGCTAGGCTCCTGCAGGAGCTCCGTGAAGACAAATGAAAATCCTTCCCAACCCAGTACATTCTTTTCCGGCAATGGTCTATCGGAAGGTACCGTTCTGATGGTGCGCGGGGTCTTACCATGAAGCTGATCGTGCTCGACCGAGACGGCGTCATCAACGAAGACTCGGACGCCTATATCAAGTCGGCCGAAGAGTGGATACCGTTGCCAGGTAGCCTAGAGGCCATTGCGCGCCTCAATCATGCGGGCTATCGAATCATGGTAGCGAGCAATCAGTCGGGGCTTGCGCGCGGGCTTTTCTCTATCGACGATCTGAACGCAATGCACCGCAAGATGCAGCGAGGCCTCTCGCTCCTCGGCGCTCACGTCGACGCCGTTTTCTTCTGTCCCCATGCCCCATCAGAACACTGCCAGTGCCGCAAGCCAAAACCGGGCCTACTCCATGACATCGGCGACAGGCTGCAGGTAGAGATGGCCGGAGTGCCGGTGGTCGGAGATTCTTGGAAGGATATCCAGGCCGCGCAGTCCGTGGGGGCAATGGCGGTTCTTGTACTGACCGGAAAAGGGCAACAAACTCTCGCCAAGCATGGTACGGAGCTAGGCGCGGTTCCCGTCTTTGCAGACCTGTCCTCTGCCGTTGATGCTTTGCTCCGCAGCTGACACCGCGTGATGGTGACCATCCGATCCCTGACGTACCTCGTGTTCTTATCTCTGAGTGTCGTCGTCTATGCCATCCCCCTGAGCACGCTGGGTTGGCTCATGTCCAGAAAATGGCGTGGGCGGCTCGCATGGCAATGGGCACAGGCGAACTTGGTGGCATTGCGGTTCATCTGCGGGCTGGACTATAGAGTTAGGGGACTTGAGAATCTGCCGTCCTCGAACTGTATCGTGCTCAGTAAACATCAATCGACCTGGGAGACAATCGCGCTTCGGGCATTGCTGCCGCCGGAGCAAACGTGGGTCCTTAAGCGCGAGCTGCTCTTCGTCCCCTTCTTCGGGTGGGCGCTCGCACCTCTTCAACCCATCGCCATAAAGAGAAAGGCGGGGCGCCGCGCGCTGAGGCAGCTGTTGGAGGAGGGGACACAATGGTTGCGCCGTGGGCAATGGATTGTCATCTTTCCCGAAGGAACGCGTGTAGCGCCTGGTCAGCGGAAAAAGTATGGTCAAGGCGGTGCGATGTTGGCACGTAAGGCGGGATGTCCCGTGATACCGGTTGCGCACAATGCCGGTGTGTTCTGGCCCCGACGGAGCGTCAACAAGTATTCCGGGACAATCGAGCTAGTCTTCGGTCAGCCGATCGAGCCCGGCGACCGTTCTCCATCGGAGATCAACGCGCTTGCCGAGGAGTGGATTGAGGGCACCGTTGCTTCACTGCCTCAGTCTCGACTTAGACAGACCGCAACGGAGTAACCCAGCCCCGGCGAGGCATCTAGACGTCGATGTTTTCCGCTGCCAGCGCATTCCGCTCGATGAACTCGCGGCGTGGCTCGACCTGATCTCCCATCAGGGTCGTAAAGACCTGGTCGGCGGCCACGATATCTTCGATGGTGACGCGTAGAAGCCGGCGGGTTTCGGGGTCCATGGTCGTGTCCCACAGCTGAGCCGGGTTCATTTCGCCAAGGCCCTTGTAGCGCTGGATGTGATAGCCACGTCGCGCGTCTTCAAGGAGCCATTCGATGCCCTCCCCAAAGCCCGACACCTCTTTGCGCTTGTCACCGCGTTGGACGTACGCACCGGGCTCGAGCAGTCCTTGAAGCTTGTCCGCGAGGTCCGCGATACGTCCGTAGTCGGCTCCACGGAAGAAATCCGCCGGGACCGACGACGACTCAGGAATGCCGTGGCGCAGCCGAACAAAGGAGATTCCTGGAAGAGCGCCTGGAGCAGGTTGCTCCGGCGTCAGGCTATAGCGTTCGCCGTGCCGCCTGTGCGCGTTGAGGTGGTCTTCGAGATTTCGAATCCAAGCAGCGAAGTGCTCCGCGTTACCTAGAATCTCGGGGTCGATCTTCGGAAGCGTTAGAAGGACCTGCAGGAACGATTTATCGTAGCGATTAGAGAGTCGTTTGACGATATTGCGGTATTGCTGATACTCGGTGGCCAGTTGTTCGAGTGCCGCCTCTCCGATCGGGGGCGCATTGGCATCGACAACGAACTGGGCATCATCTAGCGCGGTGCGAAGGAGCGCAGCGTCTAGCTCAGCCTCGTCCAACAGGTAGAGCTCTTGCTTTCCCCTCTTGACCTTGTACAAGGGCGGCTGGGCGATAAAGATATGACCGCGCTCGACCAACTCCGGCATTTGTCGGTAAAAGAATGTTAGGAGCAGCGTTCGGATGTGCGCGCCGTCCACGTCGGCGTCTGTCATGATGATGACGCGGTGGTAGCGCAATTTGTCCGGATCGTACTCTTCGCGACCAATGCCGCAGCCCAACGCCGTGATGAGAGTGCCGACTTCAGCGGAAGACAGCATCTTGTCGAAACGAGCCTTTTCCACGTTCAGGATCTTGCCTTTTAGGGGCAGAATTGCCTGGAAGGTCCGATCGCGACCCTGCTTTGCGGATCCTCCGGCGGAATCACCTTCGACCAGATAAAGCTCTGAGCGGCTGGGATCTTTTTCCTGACAGTCGGCCAGCTTTCCTGGTAGACCAGCAACATCCAGGACACCCTTGCGCCGGGTCATCTCGCGTGCCTTTCGCGCGGCTTCCCGAGCTCGTGCAGCATCCAGCATCTTGTTGGCGATAGTCTTTGCTTCAGCGGGGTTCTCTTCGAGGAACTGGCTTACGTTGTCGACAAGCAGAGATTCCACTACCGCCTTCACCTCGGAAGATACGAGCTTCTCCTTCGTTTGGGAGGAGAACTTCGGGTCCGGAACCTTGACGGAGAGAACAGCTGTCAGTCCCTCTCGGGCATCGTCACCGACAGTCCGAACCTTGTACTTCTTCGCAAGCTCTTCGCGTTCGATGTACTGATTCAAGGTGCGCGTCAGGCCCGCGCGAAAGCCCGCCAGGTGCGACCCGCCGTCCCGCTGCGGGATGTTGTTCGTGTAACAGAAGATGCTCTCCTGAAAAGACTCGTTCCACTGCAAGGCGATCTCGACGATGGTGCCCTGCCGCTCCGCCAGAAAGTAGAAAATGGTCGGGTGTATTGGGACCTTGTTTCGGTTCAAGAGCTCCACGAAGGCCCGGATACCTCCCTTGTACTCAAAGACGTCTTCTCGGGCGGCCCCCTCATCCTTGAGCCGAATGCGTACTCCGGAATTCAGAAATGACAGCTCACGAAGTCGCTTGGCGAGAATGTCGTAGTGGAACTGAACGTCGGAAAAGATCTTAGGAGAGGGCTTAAAGTGAATACTCGTGCCGTTGGCATCAGAGGGACCCACCTCCCGCAGCGGATAAAGGGGTTCGCCCATGCTGTATTCCTGTACATAGGCTTTGCCGCTCCGGTGTATGGTGAGTGTGAGAGTCTCAGACAACGCGTTCACCACCGAAACCCCCACACCATGAAGCCCTCCGGAAACCTTGTAGGAGTTTGCGTCGAATTTTCCGCCGGCGTGCAGTACGGTCATTATCACTTCGGCGGCGGATCGATTCTCCTCCTGGTGGATGTCGACAGGGATTCCGCGGCCGTTGTCTACGACGGAAACGGAATGGTCTGCGTGGAGAAGCACGGAGATCTCGGTGCAATAGCCAGCGAGTGCCTCGTCGATGGAATTGTCCACGACTTCGAAGACCATATGATGGAGTCCCGTGCCATCGTCAGTGTCGCCGATGTACATCCCGGGACGCTTGCGAACGGCGTCCAATCCACGAAGAACCTTGATACTGGTGGAATCGTAGCTCATAGAGGCGAAGCGCTCAGCTCAAACGGGGCACAGAAAAAGGGAACGCCTCTAGTCCAGCGAGGTGAACCGAGGATCCTGATCATTGGGTACTAACGTCGTGCGAAATGTCGCTTGCGCAGCCGTCTCGACGGCAACGGCGCAGGAGTATCCCGGCGAAATGAACAGACACCATTATACCCTAGACGGGCGGGTAACCGGCTGAGGAAGAGGCCAGGTTCCACGTGGAACAGGCACAGCGGTTCCCTTAGGAACGATTCGGAAACAACTGAACCACTTCGTTCGGCGTAGGGTGCAATAGCGAAGCGTATTGCACCGACTGGGATCAACGGCGACCTTAAGCGCAAACAAACGCTTCAACAGCCCCCCATTCAGCATGAATCCGTGCGCCGCCCGGGACTTTCTGTTCCGTTGCTCAAACCGGAAAACTCGTTTTCGCCCAAAAAACAAGCCGGACCCTGTTCAGTCAGGGAAGTCGTTGCTTGAGTTGTTTCAGGCGCGTGGTACCGAGGCGCAGTGCGAGGCGGCGTTGGAGGAGGCGCGTTGGCCGCACGGCTTTCGCTGCCCGTGCTGTGGTGGGGCGGCCCACTGCGTGCTGCGGGTCAAGGCCCGCAAGACCTTTCAGTGCAACCGCTGCCATCATCAGACCTCGCTGATCGCCGGCACCCTGTTCGAGGGCACCAAGCTGGCGCTGACGGTGTGGTTTCTGGCCATGTACCTCATCAGCCAGGCCAAGAGCGGTCTCTCGGCCCTGGCCCTGAAGCGCGCTCTGGGGGTGAGCTATCCCACCGCCTGGCTCATGCACCACAAGCTGATGCAGGCCATGGTGGAGCGCGAGGCCGGCTACCGGTTGACGGGGACGGTCCAGCTCGACGATGCCTACCTCGGCGGGGAGCTGAGCGACGGGACCGTCGGGCGCGGCTCGGCGAACAAGGTGCCCTTCCTCGCGGCGGTCTCGGTGAATGAGCAAGGCCATCCGCTGCGGGCCAAATTTGCGCAGCTGCCGGGCTTTACGCGCAAGGCGATCGCCGCCTGGGCGAGTGAAACGCTGTGCCCCGGCACCACCGTGCGCTGCGATGGGCTGGCCTGTTTCGCGGGCGTCACATGCGGCTCGAACCATCGTCCTCCGGGGAACACCGTCCTCGGTAACGTGAAAACGGGCCTCAGCGGGTCGACTTTCTCGCCAAGTACGCCGAGCGCTACCTGGGGGCCATCACCTATCGGTTTAATCGCCGCTTCGACCTGCATGCCCTGCCCGGTCGCCTGCTGGCCGCCGCCGTGGCCACCGGTCCCCGCCCCGAGCGCCGGATTCGCATGGCTGACACTCCCTGCTAATCAGGCGCCGAAATGGTTCCACGTGGAACCGCTCTACTTATGTCGACCCGGTTTCGCTGGGCGGCGCCTGTTGCCTCAGAGCCCCCCTGGTGCCGCAAGCACATCAAAGACGCATTGGCATGACCACGAAGGTTTCCCCTTCCACCCCACGATTTCGCAGAACTGCACTGTTATTCGAATCGGTAAACATGATCTCAACCTCATCCTTGTCCAACACGTTCAGCACATCCATCAAGTACCCCACATTAAATCCGATTGCCGTCCTCTCCCCCTCATACTCAACCGTCAGATCCTCCTCCGCCTCCTCCTGCTCCGGGTTATGCGCCAGGCATTTCAGCCCGCCAGGCTCGAAGCTAAGTGTCACTCCCTTGTATTTCTCGTTCGACAGGATCGCCGTCCGACCCAGTGCCTGCCGCAACGCTTCGCGATCCGCAACCGCTAACCTCTGCCCCCCGCGCGGAATTACGCGTTGGTAGTCCGGATATCTCCCGTCCACAAGCTTCGAGGTCAACACTGTTTCGTCTATAGACACTCGCGCCGACTTCTCAGAAAAGTCAATCGCACATGGATAATCGGTCCCACTCAATAGCCGATTCAATTCCATAACCGTCTTCCGTGGAAGAATGACCTCCACGTCGCCCCCCACGTCCAAACTGATCTCTACCTTCGCCAAGCGATGCCCGTCCGTGGCAACGGCCGTGACCCCCCCATCTTTCAGTGACAACAAAAGCCCATTCAGATAATAGCGAACGTCCTGATGCGCCATCGCAAATGCCGTCTTGTCCAGTATGTACTTCAACCTCCCCTGCTCCAGCTCTATGCGGTGCTCTCCCCCTCCCACTTCCATGATCGGAAATCCTTTCGCCGGCAACGTCCCTAGCGCAAACCGACTGCGTCCTGCTACCAGCGCCGCCCTCTCTTGTTCAACCTTCAAGAACATCTCGGCACCTTCCGGAAGTGCGCGACAGATGTCCATAAACTTCCGTGCCGGAATCGTCACATCCCCCGGCTCACCGACATCCGCTGAAAATTCCGATTGCACCTCGACCTCCAGGTCCGTTCCCGTCAGCCGCACGCACGAGTCGGTCGCGGATATCAGCAAGTTTCCCAAAATCGGCAGTGTTTGCCGTCGTTCGACCACCCCACTGACGCGCATCAGTGCCGGCATCACCTGCTCCCGCGTTGCACGAATTTGCATAACGATCTCAGTACTCTATATATCTAGCTGTTGTTATAACATCGGTGCAAAAGCCTTGGAACCCCGGAGATTTCTTGTTCGTTCAATGGGTTGCCTTGGATGCTTTGCTAAGCATAAACCGCCCATAGGCCGTGACTATACTGTGGATAAGATTCTTCTAAATTTCGTCCACAGCTCTATCCACATCATGACGTCAGGGTTCTCAACAGGTTCTTATAATCCTCTTCGATTCCGGCCTCCGCCTCGATCAGGCTCTTGATCTTACGCGTCGCGTGCAGCACCGTCGTATGATCTCTGCCGCCGAACGCATTTCCTATTTCCGGTAGGCTATGTTTCGTCAACTCCTTGGCGAGCGCCATAGCGATTTGGCGAGGCCTGGCGATGGATCTGCTTCTCTTGCTCGACAGCAGCTCCGCCGTCCTAATCTTGTAATATTCGGCGACAGTCTTTTGTATGTTCTCAATTGTCACCTGTTTGTCTTGCGCTGCAAGCATGTCCCGCAGTGCTTCCTTTGCGAACTCCGCGTTAATGGGCCGTCCCGTAAACTGAGAGTTCGCACCCAACCGGCGAAGGGCCCCTTCGAGATCACGGATATTCGACCGAATGCGCCGCCCAACAAAGAACGCGACATCGTCGGGAAGGTCTATACGCAACTGACTTGCCTTGCTGTGAAGGATCGCTACTCTCGTTTCCAGATCAGGTGGTTCGATCTGCACGGTAAGACCCCAGCCGAAACGCGATCGCAACCTCTCTTCGAGGCCGTGGACCTCTTTCGGAAAGCGGTCACTCGATAGGACGATTTGCTGCCGCGATTCAAACAACGCATTGAACGTGTGGAAGAACTCCTCCTGAGACCTTTCCTTGCCCGCGAAGAACTGAACGTCATCGATTAGCAACGCATTCACGGAGCGATACCGCTTCTTGAATTCGTCTATGCGGTTATGTTGCAGCGCCTTTATCATCTCCGCAACGAACCGCTCCGAATGCATGTAAACCACTCGGGCCGCTGAGCTCGTCCCTAGAATCATGTTGCCGACCGCATGCATCAAGTGGGTCTTGCCGAGACCCACCCCTCCGTAAATGAAGAGTGGATTGTAAGCAGTGCCCGGGTTCTGCCCTATTTGAATGGATGCTGCCCGTGCGATCTGGTTCGATTTCCCCTCCACAAAGGTGTCGAAGCTGAACTCAGGGCTTAGGTTGCTGCCCGTTCGCCGCTCTGCAAAACCGTTTCCTGGTCCGGCTACACGCCTTCCGGTTCCTTTTTCGTCGGACTCCGCTCTGGCACTGGATTGTCGCAGCGACCCGATGCCAAATGCGACGTTGACAATCCGTCCCTTGCTCAAGTCTGTGCAGATGTTTGTAATTCTCTCCTCGTAGTGCTGTCGGACCCACTCCTTTACAAAGCGATTTGGTGCGTAGACGCGAATGCGGCTCGCTTCCTCAGCCGCCTGTAAAGGCAATATCCAGGTACTATATTCCGCGGCCGTCAAGTCTCCCTTGAGGAAAGATACACACTGCTCCCAGACGCTCATTGACATTTCTCCCCCGCGCTGCGCGCTACTGCATGCGTGGACACGGTCACTCATGGTGCCGTCCCCGTTCGATGTATACCGGGCTCGGAGTCTATATCTCTTTCCGGCACTTATCCACAGGGCGCGATTCGGGCAATTTCGCACTCTGCGTTGACCGCGGACCGGCCAAAAAATATAATCGCGCGTCTTTGTTTGTCCTTTCCATTGCAGTCTGGCGCTGCCCGTTCCCCGAGATTGTCATCCATGAAGAGAACCTTCCAACCCAGCCTCCTGAAACGTGCACGCACCCACGGTTTTCGCGCCCGCATGGCGACGAGAAACGGCCGAAAGGTATTGAAGGCACGCCGGGCGAAGGGACGCGTACGCCTAATTCCCTGAGAAGAGGCCCAACGGGAGCGGGCTTTCCACGATCCGCCCGTCTCCGTCGCTCGCGGGAATATCGGCGCGTCTTCGCCCGCCCAGCTAAATCCGTCGACGACTACTTCACCGTTCTCGCGCGCCCCAACGAGGGCGACACTGCACGACTCGGTCTTGTCATCGCCAAGAGATGCGCACCCGGAGCAGTTCAGCGCACGCGACTCAAGCGCATCGTGCGCGAGAGCTTTCGCAAGCACCGGCAAGATCTCGCTCGTATCGACTACGTCGTGCTCTGCCGGCACCGCGCCACCGAATCAGGGAATGGGACGCTCAGAGCGTCGCTCTCCGCACACTGGAAGAAGATTGTTCAGCAGCTATGCGCAGGCTCCTCATCGTTTTAATCCGTGCATATCAGTACCTTCTGAGTCCCTTTCTCGGAAACCACTGCCGCTTCTACCCTAGTTGTTCCCAATACGCTGCTGAAGCCATCGCGCGACACGGCCCCGCCCGCGGCCTCTGGTTCGCGCTCCGCCGCCTCTCGCGGTGCCACCCATGGCATGCCGGCGGCTACGATCCCGTACCCGACGAATTGAACGGCTCTCCCCATGGATAACCTGCGCCTTATTCTTCTATTCGCCCTCGCTGCTGTCCTTCTGCTCATCTATCAGGCGTGGATGGCTGACTACGGAGGCGCCCGCGAACCCCCGGCCGTTGCGGAAGCGCCCGAGCACGCTGCCTCCTCGACGCCGGAAGGAATTCCTCAGGTACCGGCTGCTGCCCCGCATCAACCTACCAGTACACCGACGCTGGCCCCCACTACCACAGGTGAGGCGGATCAGGGTTCGACCATCAGCGTCGATACGGACGTCCTTCGCCTTGAGATTTCCCCTCGCGGAGGAACGATCGAGAGCATTTGGCTCAAGAATTATCCTGTAAGCCCAGATCGCCCGAACGACAAGGTTCGGCTAATGAAACCCGCGCCGCCTAACATGTTCATCGCCCAGTCTGGCTTGCTGAGCGGTGAGCCTGGACGACTACCGACCCACGAGGCCCTCTTTACAACGACCGCAACGAGTTACAGCCTTGGACCGGATCGGGACAGCCTCGAAGTAGACCTCGTCTGGACCGACAGCTCCGGTGTGCAAGTCCACAAGCGCTACAGGTTCATGCGCGGTAGCTACGTCATCGCCATGACCCAGGAGGTCACCAACGGCAGCGGTGCACCGCTTGTCGTGCGTGAATACAGTCAACTGCAACGCACTGAGCTTCATGACCCGAATGAGGCCAAATTCGTGCACACCTACACGGGAGGTGTGTACTACGGGCCGCAGGACAAGTACCAAAAGGTGTCGTTCAAGGACATGCAGAAACAGCGTCTGGACAAACAGGTCACAGACGGATGGATCGCCATGATTCAGCACTACTTCATGGCGGCCTGGATCCCGCCGCGAGGGGCAGCCGCGACTTTCTATACCAGCGTCCTCGACGGCTCTCGTTACATTATTGGTCTCTATTCGGCCCCGCTCACCGTCCCGAGCGGCTCATCGCACTCCTTCAACGACCGGATCTTCGCGGGACCTAAGCTGCAAGACACGCTCGCGTCCGTGGCCCCTGGTCTTGACCTCACCGTCGACTACGGGTGGTTGACCGTCATTGCACAACCTATTTACTGGCTGTTGCAGAAGATACATTCACTCGTCGGCAACTGGGGATGGGCCATCATTATATTGACGATTCTCATCAAGGCCGCCTTTTACAAGCTCTCGGAGACGAGCTACAAGTCGATGGCCAACATGCGGAGACTCACCCCGCGAATGCAGGCACTGAAGGACCGCTATGGAGATGACAAGCAACGCCTCAACCAGGCGATGATGGACCTCTACAAGAAGGAAAAGATCAATCCACTTGGTGGCTGCCTTCCGATCGTTGTCCAGATCCCTGTCTTTATCTCCCTCTACTGGGTCCTGCTTGACAGCGTCGAGCTTCGCCAAGCGCCATTCGCCCTTTGGATCAATAACCTTTCCGCTCCGGATCCTTACTTCGTACTTCCCCTGATCATGGGCGTGTCTATGTTCATTCAGCAGAAGCTGAACCCCGCCCCTCCGGATCCGATCCAGGCGAAAGTCATGATGAGTCTTCCGTTTGTTTTCACAGTTTTCTTCGCGTTCTTCCCGGCAGGCCTTGTACTCTATTGGGTGGTAAACAACGTCCTTTCCATTGCTCAACAATGGAACATCACTCGAACTATCGAGCAGGCGGCTGCGAAGGCGAGGCACTAAAACGCGCACCGCCCGCCTAGTGCAGCCCCTTTCGTGGTCCGGGAGACCATTGCTGCGCTAGCCACACCGTCGGGAATAGGCGGCGTTGGGATAGTGCGGGTCTCCGGGCCATTCGTACCGTCCATCGCTCTTTCCATGCTCGGCCGTGTTCCAAAGGCACGCCTAGCCACGTTCGGAGCATTTCGCTCGGCCGACGGCTCTCCGATCGACGAAGGGATTGCGCTTTATTTTCCGGGTCCGCGCTCCTTCACCGGAGAGCACGTGCTCGAGCTTCAGGCCCATGGCGGCCCCGTCGTTATGGACCTGTTGCTGCGGCGAACCATCGAGCTGGGGGCCCGCCTGGCCCGGCCTGGGGAGTTCAGTGAGCGCGCATTTCTGAACGGAAAGATGGACCTAACCCAGGCGGAAGCCGTTGCCGACCTGATTGAGAGCACCACTGAGCTCGCGGCACGGCTGGCGAGTCGTACGCTGCAAGGCGAGCTCTCCCGTCGAGTTCAGCAACTGGCGGATGGGCTGATAGCGATGCGCACCCTCGTCGAGGCGACACTCGACTTTCCCGACGAAGAGACTGATTCCTATACCGACTCGGAAATTCGCGCAGGTCTACAAGAGCTCATCCACCAGCTTGGCGATGTGATGGCCAGTGCCCATCAAGGCCAGCTCATCCGCGAAGGGCTTCGGGTCGTGATCGCCGGGCCCCCGAATGCCGGGAAATCGAGCCTTCTGAACGCCCTGTCGGGATCTGACGTGGCTATCGTCACCGATATTCCGGGGACCACGCGCGATCTGGTGCGGCAAGAGATCCAGATCGACGGGATGCCGCTACATGTCGTCGATACCGCGGGGCTTCGTCACTCCGTAGACCCGGTGGAGCTTGAGGGCGTCCGCCGGACGCGTGGCCAATTGGAGCAAGCCGACTGCATCTTGTGGGTATTCGACGGCTTGGCCGACCCTACCCATCAGCGCTTCGACCCTACCTACCTATCGTCCGCAGCTCCCGTAACCTTCATTCGCAACAAAGTAGACTTGCTGGGTGTGCCGGCTGGTGCCCGCAATACGCCTGCGGGGATAGAGATTTCCATCTCGGCGCGCACTGGGGAAGGTCTCGAGCATCTACGGCAGCATCTAAAAAAGGTCGCGGGTTTTCATTCCGGGGTGGAAGGGCAATTCCTGGCACGTCGCCGTCACCTTGTCGCTCTGGAGCGAGCCCTCCACTGTCTCCATTCAGCCGCGGACCACCTGGTGCGGCGGAGCGCAAGTGAGCTCCTCGCCGAGGATCTCCGCCTCGCACATCGTGCCCTGGGCGAGATCACGGGCGAGTTCACCTCTGAAGACCTGCTCGGAAGCATCTTTTCCACGTTTTGTATTGGAAAATAGCGACTGCGTGTCCTTGTTGCGCCTTGGAGCTTGTCCCCTCGTGGGAAGTAGCATCGTTTTGGATCGAAGTGGACACTTACTTTCACCGCAAGCGCCGCTCATACAGTTCGCGTAAGCCGTGGCCTCATAGCTTCGAGAGCAGCGCCGGCGTCGGCCAGGCGTCGGCCGGCAGCCCGTGCCGCAGCTGCTCTCTGCGGACTGCTTCGCGAGTGCGCGCGCCGAGAATGCCGTCGATTTCGCCGACGTCATAGCCGAGCTGCACGAGCTTGCGCTGGAGGACCTTCATCTGCGCAACGGATAGGCCCGGGTCCGGGCGACCAGGTCGCACCTTCGACGCACCAGCCAAGCGCGTCGCGAAATAGGCCGCCGTCGTCGTGTATACGAGCGACTGATTCCACTTGAGATACACCTCATAGTTCTCGTAGGCGAGGAAGGCCGGGCCGTGCCGCCCCATCGGTAACAGCAGGGCAGCCGCCACGCTGTCGCTCGGTAACTCGTCCCCGGACGCTTGTCGCACACCCCAGGCGGCCCACTGCGAGCGCGGCAGACGATCGTAGGTCCCGGTTTGGTCCCACGGCAACCGGTCCGGCACGCGAACCTCTTCAAGCCAAGGTTTCCCGCGTCGCCAGCCAAGGTGCGAAATGAATCGCGCCCCCGTCATGATGACATCCGGTTTGCTCGCCTTCAGATCGACCCTGCCGTCACCATCCCCGTCGCTGGCGAAAGCGAGGTAGTCCGACGGCAGCATCTGAATCTGCCCAAGCTCACCGGCCCAGGCGCCGACGAGCTCTGTGGGCACGAGATAACCCTTGTCGACCAGCCGCAAGGCATCAATCAGCTGCGGACGAAACAGCCCGGAGCGCCGACAGTCGTGCGCCAGGGTTGCCAAAGCGTCGAGGGTGTTGAAGGTCCCCTGGTTGGCGCCATAGTCGGTTTCCAGTCCCCAGAACGCCGTGATGACCGGTCCGGGTACGCCGAACCTCTCTTCTGCCCGAGCGAAGATATCTGCGTACCTCAGTAGCTGCGCGCGGCCGGTCTTGAGGCGGTAGTCGTTGACCATCCTGCCCGCGAAGGTAAGCCAGTCCTCGGCAAAGACACGCTGGGAGCGATCCAATGCCAGCACCTTTCCGCTGGGTTCTATCGTATCAAGTAGAGCGATAGCGGCTCTCGAAAGTCCGGCTGACTTCGCCTCCTTCCCGACCCCGTCGAGCCACGCAGAGAAAGACCCGCCGCACGCTGAGTGCGCAGCGTTAGCGCTCCCTGCGAGCGCGACCAAGAACCAAACTGCGACGAGCCGCAATGCCGATGTCTCAGCGCGCTGATCCGCCGTCTCCGGCGTCCTGGTCGAGCAGGGGGAACGCGTCGATTCGCCAACGCTGGGATGCGTCATATCCTTTGTGCCCGAGTAAGCGGAGCTTGGACCAGGCGGCAATGAAGAATACGATCGCGATGATTGCAATACTGATGATGGCTTTGGGACTTGTCATAGAGGGTTCTGCTTCACTCTGTAAATCCTCGTCAAGTCTACGGGGCGAGCCTCCTGTTCTGCAAAGCCATTCGCGTCGCTGGCCCCGTATGCTGACAGTTCTCCCATAGGAATTCTTCGATGCATCCTAGTGGCGGCGCATCGTGCTGCGACGACCCAACAATCGTCTGAACGGAGTATATTCGTCCGGAACAACGAGGAAATTTGCACTCCCAGGAACGCACCCTGCCCCTTTCGTCCGGGCCGCTGCGGGGGAGTCAGACAATGCCTTAGGTCTAATAGACCACCCAGCCTAGTCGATGACCCACGGCGCAAAGACTGACCGGTGCTCTTGGACAGAGACGCCGGTGTACGCAGGACCAAGGCACGGCGCAAGCTCGGCACTGCTTATGACGATGCCCGCCTGCGCGTGCCCATGCCTACCCTGTCTCCGGCTCCTCGTTGCTCGGCCCGCTTCCATTCGTCAGCACGAGTCCGACCCATGATGCCTTTGCTGGGACGGGTCATGAGGCGCTGGGATTCTCGGGAGCGGCCTAAGATGAAGCGCTCGACCCGCAGGCTCTTGCTCCTACTAGCGTCCCTGCCCGCCCTGGTGCTAGTCCTCGGTTTTGCCTACATGGAGGCGATGACCTATGTCGAGGGCGTGCCCCGCGATTTCTGGACCAGTCTCGAATGGGCCTCCGAAACCCTAACGACAACGGGCTATGGCGCAGATTCCCACTGGAGCCGGCCGTTGATGACCGTCTTCGTCGTCATCGTCCAATTCGTCGGACTCTTCCTGGTGTTCCTCATCTTTCCCGTCTATTTGATTCCGTTCTTCGAAGAGCGCTTCGAGGCGCGGATCCCGGCCGACCTACCCGCCCGCAGGGGCGCCCCGTACGTTTTGATATACCGGTACGGACCGGCCGTTTCCACGCTGATGGAGGAGTTGTCCCGTCATGGGCGTCGCGTGCTCGTCTTGGAGGAAGACGCAGAGACCGCCCGTGAGCTGCAAGAGCGTCGTGTGCCAGTCGTACGGGTGCGCCGCGCCTTGGAGGAGATGGACTTCACCGACGTCGGCTACGCATCCGCCATCGTCGCCAACGGAAACGATCACTTCAACGCGGCGTTGTTGCTCATTGTGCGAGACAACGGCTTCGCCGGCCCCTTTTATGCCCTCGTTGAGGATCCGCTGCACCGTCAGCCCTTGACCGCCTGGGGAGCAACCGCCGTCTACACACCCGCCCACGTCCTGGCTGCAGCGCTCGCTGCCCGCGCCAGTCGGCGCATCCGACCTACAGTGCAGGGGGTGCAGCAGCTCGGTGAGCATCTGGGGGTTGCAGAGCTGCGAATCCACAAGGACAGCCCGCTAGTGGGGCAGACCTTGGCCAGGGCGAGAATGCGCGAGCGCCACGGGGTCGTCGTGCTCGGCCAGTGGAGCGGCGGCCAGTTCGTGCCGCGACCCCTAGCCGAGACCCCGCTTAGAGTCGGAGATATCATCGTTGCCGCAGGCCCTGAGGCGGCTCTGGAGCGGCTGGATAGCCTGGCCATACCCCTGACGCGGCTCGGGCCTATCGTGATCGCAGGTTTCGGCGAGGTCGGCCGCAAGGTACGACAGATGCTCGCCGATGCCGGGGAGACGACCGTCGTCATCGACCGCGAGGCGACTGAAGGTGTCGACGTTGTCGGCAATGCGCTGGACCGAGAGACCCTGGTGCGGGCTGGGGTGCGGGATGCGAGCGCGGTGGTACTCGCCCTCAGCAAGGACAGCGAGGGACTCTTTGCCGCCACTATCGTGCGGGAATTCACACCGGACACCCTCCTGGTAGTGCGCGCCAACCAGCCGCAGACCGTGCACCGGCTCCATCGCGTCGGTGCGGACTTCGCCCTCGCTACGGGTCAGGTTGCCGGACGACTGTTGGCGCGCCACCTGCTCGGCGAGGAGTACATGGACCTGGAGCGCGGACTGAAGTTGGCGCGCGTCGGCCCCGGGCGCCTGCTCGACGAGCATCCGCTCCAATGGGCGAACCGCATCGGTAGCGCGTGCCAGATCGTGGCGGTGGAGCGCGATTCCACCGTGATCGTGGAATTCTCGCGGGACTTCCGCATCCAGGATGGCGATGCGGTGTATATGGCCGGCGCCCCGGATGCTCTGGACACTTTCCTGTCGGGGAGCTGAGGAAGACCTCTCTCGACAGCTCGAACTCTGCAACGGCCCCCCGGCTGCAATGGACGAAGACTGCAGTGCGGGGGATGCTACTGAGCGACGCGTCGGAAGGGCGCCGCCGAAGCCTCGAAGCGTTCGCCCTGGTAAGGAACGATTCGGAAACAACTGAACCACTTCATTCGGCGTAGGGTGCAATAGCGGAGCGTATTGCACCGACTGGGATCAACGGCGACCTTCTTCCGCTGAGTGCAGGCGATCCGGCGGGACTACCGAACCCGGAGAGAGCCGACATGGACGTGAGCGCGAGCGGACGGTTTGGCGTCGGGTTTACCCTGCGAAACCGACCGTCGCCCCCGAAATCAGGCAATCGTGACCTCTGGCGATAGGTAGACGTCCTGGATGGCGTGTAGCAGCTGCACGCCTTCCTCCATTGGCCTTTGGAACGACTTTCGCCCGGAGATCAGTCCCATGCCGCCCGCCCGTTTGTTGATCACCGCGGTGCGCACGGCCTGACGCAAATCGTCTTTCCCTGAGGCCCCCCCGGAGTTGATCATTCCTATCCGGCCCAAGTAGCAGTTCATCACCTGGTAGCGCACGTGGTCGATCACGTGGCTCCCCGACAGGGTCTCGTAAACTCTCGGATCGGTCTTGCCAAAGCCGATGGCGGTGAAGCCGCCATCGTTCGTGGCCTGCTTCTGCTTGACGATGTCCGCCTCAATCGTCACCGCCAGATGGTTCGCCTGGCCGCTGAGGTCGGCCGCCGTGTGGTAATCCGTCCCTTCGTGCTTGAACGCGGGGTTGCGCAGGTAAGCCCAGAGTACGGTTACCATCCCGAGCTCGTGAGCGTGGGCGAAGGCCTCGCTCACTTCCTGAATCTGACGCCGGGATTCTTCTGAGCCAAAGTAAATGGTGGCACCGACGGCCACCGCACCCATCTCGAAGGCCTGCTCCACATCGGCGAACATGGTCTGGTCGTAGATATTCGGGTACGTAAGCAGCTCGTTGTGGTTGAGCTTTACCAAGAAAGGGATCTTGTGCGCATAGCGTCGTGCCACGGACCCCAGGACGCCCAGGGTAGAGGCTACGGCGTTGCAGCCGCCTTCGATGGCCAGCCGGACAATGTTTTCGGGGTCGAAGTAGATCGGGTTAGGCGCAAACGATGCACCGGCCGAGTGTTCTACTCCCTGATCTACCGGGAGGATGGACAGATAGCCGGTCCCGCCCAAGCGGCCGTGGCCGAGCAGGGTCTGGAAATTTCGCAGCACCCCGGGTTTGCGGTCCGAGTCGGCAAACACTCGATCGACGAAGTCGGGGCCAGGCAAGTGAAGCATTTCCTTGGCGACGCCCTCGCACCGATGACCTAGCAGGTCGTCCGCCTCCCCGGCCAATAGTTCTACGATGTCTGTCATCTCTTTCTCCTTCGGGGGTGTGAGTAGTACCGTGCAAACCACAAGACCAAGAGTAGGCGTTGACGGCAATTGTTGCAGCGAGACGGCTCCTCGGCAATCCATGTTCCTCTATCGTGACCGCCTTGGACCCGATTTCGTTCCTGCGAGACTATGACGAACGGCAACGACATCCTATTGAAACCGGGAACCCTGGCCGGCGCCCTGGACGCACGCATGCGCTCGGCGCTGCAAAGCGGCGCGCTGCAGCCAATCCACACCGACCAGACAGTCGTAGAGGATGGCGGGGTGCGCTTCCTGGTGCGCGTGGTCTCCAGCCTGCGCCGCAAGGAGGCCGAGAAGCGCCATGGAAAAAGTCAGGGTCAAGAACGAGAGAAACGCGCAAACCCGTTCCTCCCGCCCGAGCCCGACCTCACGGTGGGCGAGGTCTCCCAAACCCACGTGGCGGTACTCAACAAGTTTAACGTGTTGGAGCGACACCTACTCATCGTCACGCGCGCCTTCGAAGACCAAGAAAGCTTGCTGACGATCGACGACTTTCGGGCACTCTTCGTCTCGATGGCCGAATGTGACGGTTTGGGTTTCTATAACGGTGGAGTGGCGGCGGGAGCAAGCCAAGTGCACAAGCACCTTCAGCTCGTTCCCGCGTGCGCAGGGCCGGGCGCGCCTGCGTTCCCGATGGAGCCGCTTCTCACGGGCACAGGCGCTCGGTGTCCTGGCCTTCATTTCCGCCACGCCTTCGGCCGCCTTGGCGCGCCGATTGGGAACGACCCGGTAAGGGCTGCATCGGAGGCACTCACCCTCTATCTCGATCTGCTCTCGCGGTTGGGTATCGAGGCGGTGAGCAGGGACGGTAACCAATACCAGTCCGCTCCCTACAACCTGCTCGTGGCCCACGATTGGATGCTCGCGGTGCCGCGCGTGCAGGAGTGTTACCTATCAGTCTCGATCAATGCCCTGGGGTTCGCCGGCTCGCTCTTCGTAAAGGAGCGGAAGCAGCTCGAAGTGATTCGCTCGGCGGGTCCGATGCGGGCTCTGGAGGTCGTGGCTGGAGGCTTCGCCTGATGTGATTAGCACGATAACTCAGTGCCGGGCCAGGATCGGGTAGGGACCGTCGGGACACGCCGCGAATACGTCCCTGGTGCTGACGGTACCGCCTAACGGCGGTACCGGCTGAGGCACGACGCTGGGATGACGCCCGGACGCGCATCGGCGTCGTCGTTCCCGCAGGGAGTCTCGGAAGCCAGGTGCCAAGGACGGCGAGCGACTCCGTCTCAAGTCAGCGCGCACGTGACAGCTGAGGAATGGGACTAATCAACCCCGTCGAAGCGTCGTCGGGCACCGGGGCAGAGCGAATTGGGCGTCGTTACGCGCAGTATCTCTCAGGTGTGACTGACCGTTCAGCCGGGGTTCAGGGTGACTGTGGATAATGACGATTGCGGCCCCTCAAGCCTGGAGGATGTCCGGGCTCTGGGGGCTGCAGTGGGGTTCCGTGCCCGCTGCCGCGTTGGGCGGCGGGCCATGACCGCCGCTCGCGAAGAGCGAGGAGTCTGTCATGAGCAGGTTGAAAGCCACAGTGATCAAGCTCGCGCTGGGCTCGGCCGTTATCCTGGGTGGGTGCGCGGTCGTACCGGCCGACGGGTATTACTACGGTGGATATTCCACGTACGGTGTTGCGCCGTACGGCGAACGCTACGTCACGTCCGACGGAGTGAGCGTCGTATATGACTACGACCCCGGCGTCTACCGGGTAGTCTCCTACCCCGGCCTCTTTTGGTGGAATGGTTATTACTACCGCGAGCGCGGCGGCCACTGGGAGCGGAGCCACCGTCACAATGGTCCGTGGGCGCACCGACCAGTGGAGAGGCTCCCCACCCCGTTGCGGCGAGGGTACGACCGCCACTATCGCCCACCGCCGCACCACGCGGACCGGAACCGATACCTGCCGTCCTATCGCGCCCAACCGAACCGCGGGCACGTGAAGAATCCGCGTCCGAGCGCGGGCTGGAATCGAGATCTGGCAATCGATCGGCGGCCTGATGCGGATCGCAGTCGGGCCCCCAAAGCCTCCTCTCGCTGGCAGCCGGAAAGAGGGTCTGCGCTTCCGGATACCCACGCTCGTCCGGACTGGCGGCGCACCCAACAAGGCCGAGACCATGGCGTGCCGGCGAGATCCCCGGCCGACCGCCGGAAAGGCTCGCATCCGCGGGAGCAATCGCAGCCCAAAGTAACCCCGTCGCCCGCTCAAGCACGGGTGGAGCGGAGCTGGGCGCGCGTTCGGAATCAGAGTAAGCACGTGAGCCGTCCCCCAGACCAGGCCTCGAAAAACGACCGTTACAGGCACAGGTTCCTTCAGGGCCAGTAGCTGCCGATCATCCCGGGGTCTCGCCAGACGCGTACGCCCGCTCCATCCGGCTCTTCAGTCCCGATGGGACGTTGGCGAGCGGTGCCGAGGCGGCATTTCGCGTATTGTCACTTGTGCCGGGACGGGGTACGAGCCTGTGGTCGTACCGACATCTGCCGAATTTCGCTTGGGTGTCGGAAGCCGCCTATGCGCCTATTGCACACCATCGCAGCATAGCGTCCCGGTGGGTGGGGTTGTTGTGGGACGACGAGCGCAGCCCCGCGACGTACCGGATGACAATTTGCACGGCCCGTACTCTCCGTCGCTCGGGCTAGACAATTGGACAACGCCTTGAGCCGGCAACGATTGCCCCGAGACCTGGCTCCTGCAGGTGGCTTGCATCGGCTCCCCCGGATGAGAGTTATTGCGTACCTATGGAACACTTACTCGGTACGGGCGGCCGACCAGACATCGACACGCTCGACGCCCGCACGGTGGAGGACCTTCGTCAGCTCGGACACGGTCGAACCCGTGGTGACGACGTCGTCGATCAATGCCACGTGCCTTGCAGAGGGTGGGCGCACCGCCCGAAAGGCACCACGAACATTGCGCCTGCGAGCCTGTTTCTCCAACCCGGCCTGGGGGGTAGTTGACTGGACTCGGATGCAGCTCTTCGTGTCCAAGGGTAGACCCAGTCCTCGACTCACGGGCCGCGCCAGCTCCAGGGCCTGGTTGTAACCACGCTCGCGGAGGCGTCGCGGGTGGAGGGGCACCGGGATAATCAGGGTTGGCAGCGCTTCGCCGCGCTCACGGAGTGAGCGCAGGAGGCATTCCCCGAGCAGGCGGGCTATGTTGAGGCGACTCCGGAACTTAGCTGCGCTCACGAGCATCGGCACGGGATCCTCGTAACGGAATGCAGCGTGGCAGCGGTCGAAGGGCGGCGGACGCCGCTGGCACTCGCCGCAGACGTTGCCCGCTTGGTGCTCCGGCGGCAACGGGAGCGCACAGCGGCTGCAGCAGTGGCGGTTGTGCGGCATATCGCCCAGGCAGCCCAGACAAAGGTCGAGCCCCTGGTCGCCGGGCGCACCGCAGAGCACGCAGGTCGGCGGGTATAGCTTCGCGACAAGGTATTCGATCCAAGGTCTAACCACGAGCCGTTTCCGGTTTGGATGCCCTTGACTATGATCACCCGGACGGTTAGGTGAAGGTATGACCGCTCAATTTCCTTCTTTCGGCCCGGCGCCACGGCGATGCGACCGGACGGTGTGTCCCTACAGATGGCGATGGCACGGAGATTTGACCATGCTCGAATACGTCTTCTTCAACGCGGAGCCTTGCGACCGATTCATCCGTTTTCTCGAGGCGAAGGGGCTCGACTCCACTGTCGAAAAGGGGGAGTCCGAGCGGGTCGTGACCCTGTCCGAGGAGGACGCGGATGACGCCCTGGCCGATGAGATCGATGCCTTCTACGACGAGATGTTCGAGCTCGACCAGCGGCTCTACGATGAGAGCGTACCTGACTCGCCCGACGACTACCACGCATCTGGGGTCGTGGTGAACCTAAAGGACGGACGCGCGGTATACGCGGACGTGAGACCGGCGCTTTTGAGCAAAGTGATGGAGGCGATTTCGCCCGTGGAGCTGGGGGAGCTGGTGGATGCGGTCGTTAAGGCGATCGAAGACCCTGACGAGCGCACCTTCTGCCAGCGTATGCGTGGAGAGTAAGGTCGGATTTCACGCCCCCAGCGAGCTAGGTTTGTAAACTGACGTCGCGCGCGGTGGTTGACAGCGATCGGCGCGCGGCTACCATGTCGAGACGTGCCGCTCCAAGTGTCAGCACGCTTTGCAGTCTGGAAGCTCACAATGCCCCTGCCCGACGTCCGCTGCGACTGGTCGCTCGACGAGATCGACTGTCTCCTCGCCAAGCCATTGAACGACCTGCTCTTCCGGGCGCAAGGCGTTCACCGCGCCCACTTCGACCCAAACGAAGTACAGGTCAGCACCCTCCTGAGCATCAAGACCGGGGCCTGTCCGGAGGATTGCGGCTATTGCGCTCAGAGCGCAAAGCACGACACCGGTCTCGCCTCCGAGCGGCTCTTGCCTCTAGACGAAGTTGTCGCGGCGGCGCGGACCGCCAAGGCTGCGGGGGCGACCCGCTTCTGCATGGGTGCGGCTTGGCGCAACCCCACCGACAAGAACCTCGATCAGGTCATTCGCATGATCGCCGCGGTGAGTGACGTGGGACTCGAGACCTGCGTCACGCTCGGCATGTTGAACGGGCCCCAGGCAAGTCGGCTGAAGGATGCGGGCCTCGACTACTACAACCACAACCTGGACACGTCTCCAGAGTATTACGGCCAGGTCATAAGCACCCGGAGCTATCGCGACCGGCTGGAGACGCTGGACCATGTGCAGCGAGCGGGCATCCGCGTCTGCAGTGGGGGCATACTGGGGATGGGGGAGTCCCGGCACGACCGCGCCTCCATGCTCCGCCAGCTGGCCAACCTGCCCAAACACCCGGAGTCCGTCCCGATCAACATGTTGGTGCAGGTGGAGGGTACGCCTCTCTTCGGCACCCCGAAGCTAGACCCGTTCGAGCTCGTGCGCACCGTCGCCGCGGCTCGCATCCTGATGCCGCGCTCGTACGTGCGCTTGTCTGCCGGGCGCTCCCACATGAGTGACGAGCTCCAGGCGCTGTGCTTTCTCGCCGGCGCCAACTCGATCTTCTACGGGGAGCGTCTGCTCACTACGCCGAACGCGGCGGCGGACTCGGATCGTCTACTGTTCGAGCGCCTTGGGCTTACCTTCGAGACCGTGCAGGCGCACGAGCGCACCACCCCCGGCCTCTGCACCAGGAAAGCGGCTCAGTAAAGGGGTGAGCGCGCTCGCGGCCGAGCTCCGACACCTGCGCGACGCGCACCTCTATCGCGCGCGACGGGTGCTGGATGGTCCTCAGGGAGCACGCCCCGTCATCGACGGCCGGCGCCTGCTCGCCTTCTGCAGCAACGATTATCTCGGCCTTGCGAATCACCCCGCAGTGAGGGCGGCCCTTAAGCGAGGCGCGGACACCTATGGCGTCGGCAGCGGCGCGGCCCATCTGATCACCGGTCACAGTGCAGCCCACCATGCTCTCGAAGAGGATCTGGCGGAGCTCGTCGGGCGGCCTCGCGCTCTCCTGTTTTCCACCGGATACATGGCCAATCTGGGGGTCATCTCGGCGCTGACCCGTCGAGCGGATCGCGTGTTCGAGGACCGCCTCAACCACGCCTCCCTGCTGGACGGCGCGCTGCTAAGCCGAGCGCATTTGCGGCGTTACCCGCACTCCGACACCGATGCCCTCGAGCGCCAGCTGGCAGCGCAAGGGGCGCGACTGCTCGCGACGGACGGGGTGTTCAGCATGGACGGTGATCTCGCCCCCCTGCCGGCCCTTGCCCGCCTTGCGGATCGGCACGGCGCTTGGCTCATGGTCGACGACGCGCACGGCCTCGGCGTAATCGGCGACCAGGGCGGCGGCAGCCTGGAGCACTTTGGCCTCACGGCGGCCCAGGTGCCGATCCTGGTGGGAACCTTGGGAAAGGCGTTCGGGACCTTCGGCGCATTCGTTGCCGGCTCCGATGAGCTGATCGAGACTCTAATCCAGCGGGCGCGCAGCTACATCTACACGACGGCTCCGCCCCCGGCGGTGGCCGAGGCGACCCGGGCCAGCCTGGCGATCGCCCGGTGCGAGTCTTGGCGCCGGCAGCGACTGCGCGCACTGGTCTCGCGGTTTCGCACCGGCGCAGGTCGGCTGGGACTCTCCCTCGCCGCATCCGAGACACCTATCCAGCCGGTCATCGCCGGGACCGCAGAGCGCGCCCTGGCGTGGAGCCGACATCTTGAGACCGCCGGTATCCTGGTCGGTGCGATCCGTCCGCCCACGGTACCCGACGGCGCCGCGCGTCTTCGGGTGACTTTCTCCGCCGTCCATGAGGAAGCGGACGTGGACCGGCTGCTGGATGCCCTCGCCGAGTTGCCGGACAAGGAGCAGGCCGCGTGATTCTCCGGGTTGAGCGGCGTGGCACTGGGCAGACGCTGGTCGCCCTCCACGGCTGGGGTATGAATGCGGCCGTGTGGCAGGGGCTACCGCAAGTGGTCGGGGCGGGGTGGCGGCCGCTCCCGATCGAGCTTCCTGGCCATGGAGAAGCCCCCGCTACATCGAGTCATACGGGTCTTGATGACTGGGCGGACGCCTGTCTTCTAGCTGCACCCGAGCGGGCACTCTGGCTCGGCTGGTCCCTCGGCGGCCTGGTCGCGCTCGAGGCTGCCTTGCACGCCCCGGAGCGGGTCTGCGGCCTGATCCTGATGACCACGAACCCCCGGTTCGTCCGCGCTCCAGATTGGCCCCACGCCATGCCGGCAGAGACTCTCCTTCAATTCCACGACAGCCTGATCGCCGATCCGGCCGGGACGCTGGAGCGTTTCCTCTCCCTGCAGGTGCGCGGCAGCGAGGCGGCACGGGAGACCTTGCGCACCCTGCGCCAAGAGATCGCGCGGCGTCCGCCACCGGACCCCATGGCTCTCGCGCTTGGACTCGATCTCCTTCGGGGCGGGGATTTGCGCGCGCGCCTCTGCGAGATCCGTTGTCCGACCCTGTGGCTTTTCGGCCAGCACGATACGCTGGTGCCGGCGGCGGTGGCGGAGGGCATCGCCGCCTTGCTCCCGGAGGCTCGGCTGCGCGTGATCCCGGGTGCCGGACATGCTCCTATGCTCTCACATCGGACGGAGACGGCAGCGGAGATCACCGCGTTCCTTGGGGGGGTGGCATGCTGAGCGGCGACCCGCTGGACAAGCGTTCCGCGCGCCGCTC
This sequence comes from uncultured Gammaproteobacteria bacterium, assembly GCA_963824085.1. Classification (GTDB taxonomy): domain Bacteria; phylum Pseudomonadota; class Gammaproteobacteria; order Chromatiales; family Chromatiaceae; genus JARRNE01. The sequence goes on along the minus strand of CAWGNT010000012.1, from coordinate 14,369 downwards.
GTTCGAGCGTGCCGCGGCTGCCTATGACCAGGCTGCAGTCGTGCAGCGGGAGATCGCGGACCGCATGCTGGAGCGACTCGAGTGCGTCCGCGTGCAGCCGGGGATCATCCTGGATCTGGGAGCTGGTACGGGTTACGCCATCGACGCCTTGCAGCGCCGTTTTCGCAAGGCGCACATCTTGGCCCTCGACTTTGCGCTTGCCATGCTTACGCGGGCGAGGTGCCGCGGGTCCTGGTTTAATCGTCCTCGCTGCATCTGTGCCGACGCGGAGAGCTTGCCCATCGCCGACGCGACGGTCGATCTCGTCTTCTCGAATGCCACGCTGCAGTGGTGCAATGATCTGCCGGGCACCTTCGGCGAGCTCCTGCGGGTGCTCCGGCCCGGCGGCCTTCTGATGTTCACGACCTTCGGCCCCGATACCCTCAAGGAGCTGCGAGAGGCCTGGGCCGCCGCGGACGGCCACACACATGTCAACCCGTTTATGGATATGCACGATATCGGCGATACCCTGATGCGCGCCCACTTCGCCGATCCCGTGATGGAGACGGAGCGCCTCACCGTGACCTACGGCACGGTGGGCGACCTCATGCAGGATCTCAAGGTCCTCGGTGCCCACAATGCGGCGGCAGAGCGCCCGCGGGGACTCACCGGGCGCCGCCGTCTCGCCTCCGTCGAGCGAGCCTACGAGGACCATCGCCGAGAGGGTAGGTTGCCGGCAAGTTACGAGGTGGTGTATGGGCACGCCTGGGCGCCGCAGGCGCGCCCGGTGGACGGCGGTGTGGCCGTTCCTGTCAGTGCGATTCGGCGCAGGGAGCACGCTTGAAGGGCGTCTTCGTTACCGGGACGGACACCGATTGCGGCAAGACCGAAATCTGCCTGGCGCTCATGATCGCCTTGCAGGCGCGCGGACTCTGCGTTCTGGGAATGAAGCCCGTGGCCTCCGGCTGCGACCACACGCCGCGGGGTGCAAGCAGCGAGGACGCGCGTCGTCTGCGCGCCCAGGGAAGCGCGGAAATGCCCTACGAGCTCGTCAATCCGTACGCTTTCGAGCCGCCTGTTGCGCCCCACATCGCTGCGGGACAAACGGGAGCGGAGATCGAGCAAGCCGTCATACGCAACGCGGCTCATGCGCTTGCGGCCCAGTGCGACTTCCTCGTCATCGAGGGGGTCGGAGGCTGGAGGGTTCCACTCGGACCCGCGCTCTTCGTGAGCGACCTGCCGCGGGCGCTGGGTCTTCCTGTGGTCTTGGTGTGCGGCCTCAGACTCGGCTGCATCAATCACACCCTGCTGACGGCAGAGAGCATTCTCGCCACTGGCAACCGCCTGATCGGCTGGGTGGCGAACCAGTTGGATCCGGACTTGATAGCAAGGCAGGAGAACCTGGCGACCTTGGCCGCTTTGATCGACGCCCCCTGCCTGGGCGTGATTCCCTGGCTCGCATCACCGGATTCGCGACGAATAGCCCACGAGCTGTCCGTGGACCCTCTCCTTGCTTCCGGCACTTCAGACGACAGCGAGCGCCGATCCCGGAGACGAGGCAAGCCGCACAAAGCATAAGACCATTTCTGCGGTATGCTTTGCTCCCTGGCGACTGCCGCGGCGGTCGCTGTCCTGTTGCCGCGATCCAGGGAGCCGTCCCTCATGAGACCCCGAGCACCGCTTCTCCCTCTGGCGACCGCCGTCCTCGCCGTCGCTGTGATGCTCGGTCATTCCGTGCCCAGTCGGAGCGACAGCGGCGATGCGGTTTCTCGGGTGCTCCGGCTGCCGAACGCGAGTTTGCTGGTGGAGGAGAGGGGGAGGTTGGTCCTCGCCTATCAGCCGGACCGACCGATGATCCCAGCCTCGACCATGAAGCTCCTCACTGCGCTGGCAGCGATCGACCGCTGGGGGCTGAATCACCGGTTCCAAACAGACTTCTTGAGAAGCTCCGATGGCTGGCTGTGGGTGAAGGGATACGGCGATCCCTACCTGGTCTCCGAGGAGCTCGACCGGATTGTCAAGACGCTCGAGGCACAGGGCGTCCGCGCCTTCGCGGGCGTCGGAACGGACGACAGCTACTTCGCCCCGAGCGTCGAGATCGCCGGCCGCTCGGAAAGCAACAATCCCTACGACGCACCGGTAACGGCGCTTGCGGCCAACTTCAACACGGTGAGCCTGGTGCGGGTCCGTAAGGCGGTGCGCAGCGGCGAGGCTCAGACGCCCCTAACCCCCCTCGCGCGGCAGCTCGGCGCGCGGCTGCCTGTGGGCGAGCAGCGGATCAACCTCCGCGAGCGCGGACTCGCCCTGCGCTACTTCGGGGAGTTGTTGGCCGCAAAGCTCCGCGCTACGGGCATTTCAGTGGGCGGGGGCGTGCGAAACGGAACCGTTCCTGCCGGTGCGACCCTCGTGTATCGCCACCGCAGCAGCCGCACATTGCGGGCTGTTGTGGCCTCGATGCTGAAATACTCCAACAACTTCATTGCAAATGATCTCTTCCTCCTGCTTGGTGACGAGGGTGCGGGCCGGGCGATTCGCTCCGTGCAGGCCCAGCGGGCAGTCACCGCCTGGGCGGACAAGACCTTTGGGTGGCGCGGCTTCCGGATCGAGGATGGTGCCGGACTCTCGCGCGGAAACCGCTTGAGCGCCCGTCAGCTTTTGGATTTGGTCCAGGCCTTTGTCCCTTACCGCGACCTCTTGCCTGAGCACGGCGAGAGCGTACAGGCCAAGACCGGCACCCTCAGCGGCGTGAGCTGTTACGCTGGATTCGTGCGGCGAAAGGGTCGTTGGGAGCCTTTCAGCTTGATGATCAACCAGCCGGTGGACTACAACTTCCGGCTCCGTGTGGCGGCCGATCTGGGAAGCGCACCCGATATCGGCCGCCTTTGTCCCCGGGGGACCTGTTAGCGACGAGCGTCCGCCTTCGCGGACGGGGCGGCGGGCGCTACGCTCGGCCCGGCCGACCCTGCAGCCATGCCTACACGTTTCTCCTGAAACCCCATAGAGCATCGATCTACATGCAGCCGACCTGGCGTCTTGTGTCCTTGATAGGGCTCCTTGCCCTCCTGGCGAGCGGCTGTGTCCCACTCGCCGGGCGGCAGGGCACGAGCTCGGTCGGCCTGCCCGGGGTGCCTGAGATTCCGTATCGGCGAGGCGGCTATCCCTCGCTGGCTCCCCTGCTGCGCGCTATCACGCCGGCGGTCGTCAACATTGCGGTGACCTCGACCGTCCCCTTGGACGAGCATCCGTTCTTTCGCGACCCGGAGTTCCGGCGCTTCCTGAAGAAGTTCGGGCTGCCGGTTCCCGAGACACCCCGGGAAGGCCGGCGCCAAAGTGTGGGCTCTGGCTTTATCGTCAACGCGGACCGGGGATACGTCGTCACCAACCGGCACGTGGTCGAGGATGCGGACAACATCACCGTCACGCTCAAGGACCGCCGCAGCTACCGTGCCCGGCTGCTCGGAAGCGACCGCAAAGCGGACATCGCGGTGCTCCAGATCGCGCCGGTCCCCTCCGGCTTGAGGGCGCTACGCTTCGGTGACTCCGACGACCTCGAGGTCGGGGATTTCGTCCTTGCCATCGGCAATCCGTTCGGGATCGGTCAGACTGTCACGTCCGGAATCGTCAGCGCCTTGGGTCGAACGGGAGTCGGCGGCGACGGACTCCAGGACCTCATCCAGACCGATGCTTCCATCAATCCCGGCAACTCCGGCGGACCCTTGGTGAACCTGGCCGGCGAGGTCGTGGGCATCAACGTCGCCTTGCTGGGCCCCTCAGGGGGCAATGTCGGAATCGGCTTCGCGACACCGGCCAATCGGGTGCGGGCCGCGATGGACCGGGTTCTCGCGCGCCGCTGACGGGCCTTCCGTATCGGCCAAAGGGCTTTGGCTTCCCGCTCTGGTTTGCACTCCGGCGGCTGGTCGTCTAGAGTGAGAACGGCATCCACATCTTCTGCCTGCCCCCGCCTGGAATTCCCCGCGCTTCGGCCTCAGCGTCTGGTCGCGTCCTGCTCAACGCGGTCGGCAGGCCCAACCATTCCGCAAGGAGCTCCCATGTCCCAAGCCAAAACAGGAGACACCGTCAAGGTCCACTACACCGGCACACTCGCCGACGGCACCGAGTTCGATACCTCCCGCGGTCGCGATCCGCTGGAATTCACCCTAGGTGCAGGCTCGCTGATCCCAGGCTTCGAAAACGCGGTCGTCGGGATGAGCCCGGGCGACAGCAAGACGATGACGATCGCGGCCGAAGAGGCCTACGGTGACCGCCACGAGCAGCTGACACAGGACGTTCCGCGAACAGCCATTCCTGATGACATCGAGCTCGAAGAGGGCACGATTCTGCACGCGCGCGGCCCGGAAGGGCAGAGCCTGTCGTTTACCGTCGTGTCCTTCGACGACGCGAGCGTCAAGATCGACGGCAACCATCCGCTCGCTGGCAGGGATCTCACCTTCGCCCTCGAGCTGGTAGAGATCGCCTAGGACTGCGCCGTGCGATGCTTCGAGCAACACCGCGCCCGAAGGCTCGAGCCGCTGGTGCAGGCGCGCCGAAATCCAGGCAACCACAGATCTACTCTCGGTTGTCGGTGTTCCGGGGTTGGGCTACGGGCGTCGGGGGACGCCGTGAATACCTCCATGTAGGTTGACGGCAGCCTCCCTCCCGCCCGACACCCCGTCGCCCCCAACCCAACGCCTCAGGGTAGCGCCGAAAGTTGGAGCCGAGTCGGTACGGCGTTGTTGCCGGCACTTCGGGGCCGGTCCACTAGCTCGTGGCGTCGGACCTGTCCCGGCACGCGGCAGGGCTGTCGGCCATGGACAAGATCAGCGCCCGCAGCACGTCCGATTCCGCCTGCAGCCAGTCTGCCTGCGAGCTACCACGACTGCCGCCTTGGAAGATCTCGTATGCACGTTTCTCCACCCGGTGCCGTTGCGTGGCGAGGAGGTCATCGCGGCAGCCGTGGTAGGCCTCCCAGGCCGGTACCGCACCCGGTCGCGCAGCGTGGATCATTTCGACAGCGCGGTCGGGGGAGTCGCCTTTCACCAGTGTGAGATATCCGAGCACCGTCAAGGGCGACCGCCCCAGGCCGGCGGTGCAATGCACATAGGTGCGATGACCGGCCGCCTGCAGATCGGCCAAGGTCGCGACCGCGTGGGGCAGGTGTCGGCGCTGGTCCGCGAGGTCGAAGTCCCGCATCGGGCAGCGCGTCATTACAAGCCCGAGTTGCCGCCCGCGCTCGCGCATGCGGGCGTAATCTATGTTCCAGTAGCTGAGACAGTCGTCGTGCTGAACGGAAAGCACGGCGGATGCCTGGGTCTCCGAGGCAATGCGCCCGAGGTCGTCAGCCGTCATCGGGCAGGACCCTACCAGGATGTGTGGCGTCACCTCGCCCCAGTTTAGAGACCAGCTCCACATGGCGTCAGCGCAAGCCTCGCTCAGTCGGACGGCATCGAGAAGAGAGCGGCCGTTGTAGCCCACGTTAGGCTGCACGGCAATACGCGCACGCGGTGCCCACGGGCGGCCCGGGGACTAGGGTAAGCGCAGGGTGACGCGAGCCCCCCCGAGGGTGCTGCGATCCAGCGCGAGGTCTCCCCCGTAGGCCTGGCAGATGTCGCGTACCACCGCAAGCCCGATACCGTGTCCCGGCATGCGCTCGTCCGCACGGCTGCCGCGTTCCATGAGGCGCTCAGCGTGTGCATGATCGATCCCGGGCCCGTCGTCCTCGACCTCGATCCGGTGCCCGGCACCTTCCCGGCCGATGGAAACCCGCACCCGCGAGCGGCACCACTTGAAGGCATTGTCCAGGATATTGCCCAGCATCTCCATGAGGTCGCCCTCCAGTCCTTGGAAGGTCGCGGAATTCCTCGCGTCTACCAAGACGTCGACCTGCTTCTCAGAGTACACCTTGCGAAGAGAAGCCAGGATTCGCTCTGCCGTCGCCCGCAACGGCACGGAGGTCCCGAGCCGGGCCAATCCGGTGACCCGAGCGCGGCGTAGCTGATATTCGATGACCCCCTCCATACGCGCGAGCTGCTCCTCGATCGCCTCGGCCTCCTCCGTCTCGATGCCCGCGTTCGGCAGTGAGCTGCGGATTACCGCCAAAGGAGTCTTGAGGCTGTGGCTTAAATCGCCGAGGGCATTCTCGAGGCGCTCCTGCTGGGCTCGCTCATGGGCAAGCAGAGCGTTCAGATTTTCCGTCAGGGTCCTAAGCTCCGTTGGATAGGCGCCGGTGATACGCTCGTGCCGTCCGTCTTCGACTGCGGCGACCTCTCCGGCGACTCTCCTCAGAGGCGCGAGGCCCCAACGGAGGGCAAACCAGAGGGCCGCTAGCAAGAGAACCGCCATGGCACTCAACCAGCCCGCGAGACTCGCGCGGAACTGGCCGACTTGCTCGTCAAATTCCGTCAGATCCTCGGCGACACTGAAGGTATAGAGCCTGGGGGTCTGGTCTGTTGCCCAGCCCACCCCGAAGCTCTCGACGAAATACTCCGCCCCTCCTGGGCCTTCACGAAGGGCGAACCGCCGTTCGCCCATGGCGAGCTTAGTGTCGAACGGAAGACTCATACCCAGGGCGGAGGAAGAGCGCCAGATGGCACGCCCCGCCGAGTCGGCGACCTGTCCGTAAAGCCCGGAGCCGGGGACGCTGAAGCGCGCCTCGGTGAGGGTCGGCGGCAGGCGAAGACTGTCATCTTGCTGATCGGCGGCCGCCATGAGCAGGTAGAGCTGACCCAACAGGCGCTCCTCCCGCGCGGCACGGGCGCTTTCCCGGAAGGCACGCTCCAGCGCCGCGCTCGTCAACAGGACGAAAAGGAAGAGGACCAGCCCGGCCGAGAGCGCGACGCGGACCCGCAGGGATCTCATGCCGGGTCGTCGGGCAGCGTGAAGCGGTAACCTTGGCCGCGCCGGGTCTCGATGGGGGAGAGGGTTCCGTCGGGGTCCAGCTTGCGCCTAAGCCGCCCGACGAGAACCTCGACGACGTTGCTGTCGCGGTCGTCGTCGTGGGCGTAAAGACTGTCGGCGAGCTCGCTCTTTGAAACGACCCGATCGCGGTGCATGATCAGGTATTCGAGCAGGCGGTACTCGTAAGCGGTCAGCTCGATCTGGCGCTCCGCCACCAAAACTTGCCGTGCAGCCAGATCGAGCCGCAGCGGTCCGGCACGCACGACGTCGGCCTGTGCACCCAACGCTCGCCGCAGCAGGGCGCGCAGGCGTGCGACCAGCTCCTCGATCTCGAACGGTTTGGTGAGGTAGTCATCCGCACCCGCTTCGAGCCCCTCGACCTTCTCTTGCCAGCGCCCGCGGGCTGTGAGCACGAGGATCGGGAGGCGGCTTCCTTGCTTGCGCAGGCGCTTAATGACCTCGATGCCCGACAGACCGGGAAGCCCCAGGTCCAGAATCATCGCGTCGAAGGGATAGTCCGTGGCGAGATAGAGCGCCTCGTCACCCTCGCCGCTTTCCTGTGTTTCGAAGCTTAGGCGCTGGAGGTGTTTCGCGAGCTGGCCGCGCAGCTTCTGCTCGTCTTCGACGATCAGGATACGCACGAGTCTCAGCCGGTCGTACGCGTCAGCGCCCGGAAGGGACGGATACGTAGCGGACCTCCCCCGACGGAGTGAGGACCTTCACCCGGTAGCCGTTCTGTCCTCCGTCGACCGACAGGACCCGCCCTCCGGTCTGCCTCCTCGCAATGTCGGCGGCCTGACCCGCGGACATCCGGTTGCCGCCGCGCTGAACCTGCGCGGGCGGGCGGCCGTCCCTGCCGCGACCGTGATCCCTGGCGACCGCGAAGGTCGGGATGATCAATGCAGCGAGCAACAGGCCGGCAACGGCAACGGAGGGTCTCATCGTATTGATCCGCAACGAGGAAGACTGCTTCTGTCCCCCAATTTAGCACAGCAATAGCCGCTTCCGGCATCGACCCCGCCGACGGGCAGCGAGATCGATGCTGGGCGGGGAAGGCGTATCGCTAATCATGCGGCGGTCGCGGGTTACCGAACATCACGATAGATGATCGTAAGACCGCCGTCACGGTAGTGCGGCCGGTAAGCCGGATAGACGCGTTCAGTCACCACATACGCCGGCTCGCGGTAGGAGCGGCGGACAACCTTGGCCCCGTACCGCCCTTCCCACCTTGCGTGGTCGTGATGGTGCCAACGCTCATGGTGGCGGTATTCGTGACGGTCTTTCCCTCCGTTATGGGCGAACGTAGTCGTCGGCAGACCGATCAGACCCAACGCCAAGATGGAAGACAACAAGGTCGCGTAAACTGGCTTGAGGTTCATGGCTGTGCTCCTCTTCAGGTTTCGACGGGGAACCATCCCGTCTTGAGATTCAGCTTAAGCGCCAGAGCCTGAACGCCTGCTGAACCGGAGGAGCGTCGGAGAATCTTGAGAGGATCGTGATTGGCGCCGCGGCCCAGCTGCGTAGTGTGTGCGGTGCAGCGGCACTGGAAAGCACTTGGCCACGGCGACGCGAGAAAACGGGGAGAGGGTGCTCAGCCGAGCCGTGAAATCGCTGGCGGGAACCCTTTGCCGCCGCGTGTAACCAGCCTCGAGACGAGGTTGCTCGCGGTCAGTGGCATCCAGCTTCCGGGAGCCCGCCGGCGGGTGCAACTTGGCCCCGGAAAAGACGCAAAGCCAACTCAGAACGGGGGATGTGACTCGGTAGAAATCGCCTAAGCCGCCCCAGTGACCGCCGTGCGGAACGGCCTGATGCTCCCGCCCTGGCGTGAACCTCAGATCGTTGCGTGTGCCAGTTTTGGCGACCACGCGGAATCCGATAGGCATTCCCTGAGCAGCTCGCGCGCACATGCCTCGCATTTTCCGCAGCAGGTGGCGACCTTCAGCTCATTTCGCAGCTTGTCCATGGAATCGCATCCGCGTTCGGCGGCCCGGCGAATCTCACGGTCGGTCACGGAGTTGCACACGCAGACGTACATGGGTCTCGGAAGTCCGGCTCGGCTTGCGTTGGCAAGAGAATAGGAATGATTTGTATTCGTGTCAAGTCTGCCTGATCATATCTCCGAACGCGCTTTGGTGGTTGAAACCCTGAAAACGGACATCACTACCGATAGACGAATGCAAGGGCCTGTTCTTCCCGCGTCGCGGCTGAAATTTTGCGCGAATCACGACTGCTTATGTCCCGTCATCCTTCGGAGCTCGAACCCTGATGAAAGCCGACCCTGTCACGATCCAGCAGCTGAACGCTGTACTGAAGGCTGCCTTGAAGACCATCAACCAATACTTCTTGCACGCCCGGATGCTCGGCAACTGGGGCTTCAAGAGCCTGGAGAAGCAAGCGTATGAGGCTTCTATCCGAGCCATGAAGAACGCGGACAAGATCATGGGTCGCATCCTCTTCCTCGACGCTCTGCCCAACCTCCAGGACCTCGGGAAGCTGATGGTGGGGGAGGATGTCCCGGAGATCCTCAAGCTCGATCTCCAAATGGAAATGAGCTATCGGGCAGCCATCGAAGCTGCTATCGCTCACTGCGAGCAGCACGGCGACTACGTCAGCCGGCACCACCTCGAAGAGCTGGAGGAGGACAGCGAGGAGTATATCGATTGGCTGGAGACCCAGTTGTCACTGATCAAGACGGTCGGTCTCCCGAACTACCTCGAATCCGCCATGTAACTCTGGAGAGTCTCTCACTATGCAAGGCAACGGAAAGGTCATCGAGCAGCTTCAGCGGCTCCTCGCCGGCGAGCTCGCCGCCATCGACCAGTACTTCATCCACTCTCGGATGTACGACGACTGGGGGTTGCGCAAGCTGTACGAGCGCATCGACCACGAGACCGCGGAGGAGAAGCAGCACGCGGACAAGCTGATCCGGCGCATGCTGTTCCTGGAGGCCACTCCGGACATGTCCCGACGTGACGGATTGCGCATCGGAGCGGATGTGCCGTCGATGCTCAAGAACGATCTGCAGCTGGAGTATGAGGTCGTGCAGGCGCTCAAGCAGGCAATCGCCTGCTGTGAGGCGGAGCAGGACTATCAGACGCGCGAGATTCTCCGTCAGCTGCTCGCGGACACGGAGGAGGATCACGCCTACTGGCTCGAGCAGCAGCTCGGGCTGATCGACAAGATTGGTCTTCAAAATTACCTGCAGTCCCAGATGTGAGTCGGAGTGTCAGGGCCGGCAGCGCGCTCGACGCCCGCATCCCGGTCCCTGGAAACCGCGAAAGTAAATGCGGCTGGCATGGCCTCATCCCCCGGCGCAAACGACCGGAGATGAGGGGAGTGGCGGTTGGTCCCGGAAACGGAGGCGGCATGGATGCGGCCTTCGAGAGTATCCGGATGCATACCTGTTGTATTTGATTTTTCGTTTTGTCGGGGTCGGGTTGCGCCCGCCGGGGGACGCCGTGGATTCCTCCCTGAAGGCTTGACGGCCGCCTGCCTGCGGCCGACACGGCGGGCGCAACCCGACCCCTTCGGCCGAAAAGCGAAAGAATCGCGTGAATTGGGTATATTCACAGCGTGTTCCGCCGCCCGCCCTCACCCCGCATGCCCAGCTGAGCTGGGGGAGCAATCGACGGGCTTCTTGATAGCGCCTTAGCCCACGTAAAGCGGAGCCTCCGACTCGATGCGGGACGGCAGGCGTGCCTTACTGCCGCCAACCTGAGCGGCAGGTTCCCCCGATTCCCTGCTTTCTCAATGGAACGTGTGCCCGCACGGGGTATCATTGTCGTCTCTCGGCGACCATGCCGCTGCATTTCTGGTCCGCGATGAACAGCCCGCCCCGCACTGGTGCCGCCCTTCTTTTCGATGTCCTGGCCGACCTTGACGTGGAGTATCTCTTCGGTCACACGGGAGGCGCGGTCATCCCGCTCCATGTCGAGCTCAATAAGCGTATGCTGCGCAAGCAACGCGTGCCCCGCTTCATCCTCTGTCGGCAAGAGGGGGGAGCGGGACACGCGGCGGAAGGCTACGCGCGCGTCGGCGGCAAGGTGGGCGTGGCGTTGGCGACCTCCGGCCCCGGGGCGACCAATCTAACCACGCCGATTGCCGACGCCTACAAGGATTCGATCCCCACGGTGTTCATCACCGGCCAAGTTCCGAGCACCGTCATTGGAACGGATGCCTTCCAGGAGGTGGACACCATCGGCGTCACGCGGGCGATCTGCAAGCACAACTATCTGGTGAAGGACGTGCGCGACCTGGAGTGGGTCCTCCGCGAGGCATTTGCGCTTGCACAATCCGGTCGGCCCGGGCCGGTGCTGGTAGATATCTGCAAGGATGTTCAGCTGGCGACAGTCACCCAACGAAACCCACCGCACAAACGTCACCGAGCGGCCGTCCCGTTCGACGCCGGCCGGGCGAATGCGATCCTCACGGCGCTGGCCGACGCCGAGCGACCCGTCGTCAAGGTCGGCGGCGGAATCATTCATGCCCAGGGGACGGATGCGCTGCGGCGCTTCGTCGAGCGCTTCGACGCCCCTGTTACGACCACCTTCAATGCCCTCGGTGCCATCCCCTTCGCGCATCCACACAACCTCGGGATGCCCGGAATGCACGGCACCATCCCGGCGAATTATGCGTTGCGCGAGGCCGATCTGATTCTCACCCTGGGCGCGCGGTTCGACGACCGGGTCGCTGTCAAGGGCTTCGCCGAGGGTAAGCGGGTCGCCCACGTCGACATCGACCCATCGGAGATCGACAAGGCGGTCAAGACCGACCTGAATCTGGTCGCGGACCTTAGCGCCTTCCTCGACTACGCACTCGCGTCCGGCCGCAGCACCCAGCATGCCCTATGGCGCGCGCGTGTTCAGGGGTGGCGCGAGCAGATGCCGAAGCCGTACGACCAGGCCGAGTACATTAAGCCCCAGGCGGTTATCGAGGCCATATCCGAGCTGACCGACGGGGACGCGACTCTCGTCACCGGCGTTGGCCAGCACCAGATGTGGGCTGCCCAGTACTACCGTTTCGTACGGCCGCGGCAATGGGTGAGCTCCGGGGGCCTCGGAACCATGGGCTTCGGCCTTCCGGCAGCGATCGGTGCCTGGTTCGCGAATCCCTCCAAACCCGTCGTCCTCGTCGACGGTGACGGGAGTTTCCAGATGAACATCCAGGAGCTGGCGACGGTCGTCTCCAACCGGATCCCGCTCAAGATCTTCGTGCTCAACAACAGCTTCCTGGGGATGGTTCGGCAATGGGAAGACATGATGGACGGCGGGCATCACTACGAGACCTGCCTCGCCCGCAACGCCGAATGCGACCCCGAATGCACGGACCTGGATCAGACATGCCGTCGTCAGCTTCCCAACCTGACAGGGTTGCATTACGTCTATCCACGTCTTAAAACCAAGCGTATCCGCCGGCCGGAAGACCTGCACGCCTCGGTCCGCGAGGCGCTGTCAGCGCCTGGCCCGGTGCTCGTCGACGTCTGGATCGACAAGGCGGAGAACGTATTGCCCATGGTTCGCCCCGGGCATAGCCTAGAGGAGATGATCGAATCCTAGACCAGATCGAGCTGGGAGGTGCCATTGCACGACAAAGATGAGGGCGACCGTCGAGAAGAGCCCGGTACAGAAGAGCAGCAGCGGCTCAATGGAGGCGAGGAAACGAAAGGGGAGGAGACGGACGACACCACCGACGCAGATCGGAGACTCCAAGACCCGCCCCCTTCCCTCGAGGAGCTCGTCCTCGTCCTGCGGGACCAGCTGACCGAGCTTCGCTCTCGGATTGAGGCCCTGCCCGGGGGTGAAGGCGCCGGCGAAGGAGATAGCCGCATCGAGGCGACTGCGCGGGAGCTGGAGAGCCATGGGGAGCAGCTCACGCGGCTTTCCGCTGACTTCGATGAGCACCGGGACCAGCTTCGCGACTACGAGAAGGCGCTGGTGGAGCGGATCGCGGATGTCGACGACGACCGCCGAACGACCGCCTCCATGCTCCAGCGAGCCTGGCAGGGTCATCGTGATGAGGTCGACGCGCGCTTGCGGCGCGGCTCCCGAAACATCGCCTGGGTGCTGGTCATCATGGTCATCGTGATGTGCGCGGCCCTGTTGCTCCTGTATCGCCAGGTCGGCATCGACCGGGCTCCTGTCGCGCACGACCTCTCCGAGATCAAGCTCGCCCTTGCGCACCAATCTCAAGGCGGCGCGCTCGACAGCCTCGTCGAAGGCAAGCTCACGCAGCTTTCGGCGGCCCTCGGGGAGATTTCGGGATCGCTAAGCGAGCGCAGTAAGAAGCAAGAGGAGACTGTTCGCGCGGCCCTTCAGCAGGAACGTGACGCCCGGGCGGACACGGAGCGCCGCTTGGCGCGCGCGCTCCAACGCCTCGAAGCGCAGCAGCAAGCCTTGGCGGAACGCTTGGGGTCGGCTGGCAAGGGGGCGCCCACCGCAAAGGCGCAGGCCGAAGCGAGTGAGGTCCCGCAACGCATTGGGGAGTCCGGCGGCGCGAGTGCCGGTTCCGGCGAAGGTGCCCGCGCCACGCCGGTCGAGCCGAGCGCCACGCAAGACGCGGTCGGGCACGAGGCCGCTGGGGAGGGGACGTCTCCCAGTTCGGAGGTCACTGGACCCGGCGCCGACGAGCCGGCGCATGGCGAGGGTGACGAGGCGCCGTCTCTTGCGCCGAGCCCGCTGGTCCTCGCCGATCGTATGTACGCCGTACAGCTGATCGGCTTCTATGGCTTCGGGGATCTGGAGAGGTTTGTGGCTCGACCAGGTTTGCCGCAGCCCGTCTACTACCGGGAAGAGACATCGAAAGGGCGCCCCCTGTACTTGGTCATGCACAGCCTGTACGAGGAGCGTGCCGACGCGCAGGCAGCGTTGTCCGCTCTGCCGCCCGATCTTGCCGAGCTCGCGCCCTTGATTCGTTCATTGCCCGTGGGCACCGAGCTTTGGCCGTGCCGGTCGGCGAAATGCGCCCGGTCCGAGCAGTAGTCTGGCGGGTGTGGGGGTGCCGGCGACCCTCGCCGCCAAGAGAGGCGTCATGGAACCTAGATGGACGCAGTAACGGCGTGTCCCGAACGCCCGCATCCGGCGCGGGCATCGCCGTAGAGCCTTACCCTGAGAGTCGCGCGTAACGCGGCATCGTGAGCGACGGCAACCGCGGTTCTAAGGACCTGAAACCAGAGCCTTGCGCCCCGTCCACGCCAGGATGATGCCCCCGACGATGAAGGGACTGGCCACTTCGATAGGCTGCTCGACCAGCGCAATCAAGCCTAAGGCCGCTGAGAGAAGACCCAGCAAGAAAGAGCCGACCTGGGAGCATGCCGCCATGATGGGTTAACCACGTCGTGTGTCTTGGTGGTTAGCCCACTGTAGAGCGTCGTCCCCCCGGTCAACCGTGATCTAGCGCACGCTTGGGCAGGAAAGGAGGAAGCGGTCCAGGTAGCGCTGCAACCGCTTGTCTCAATTGGCGCGCCCGACAGGATTCGAACCTGTGACCTCTGCCTCCGG
>CAWGNT010000011.1:0-76888 GCA_963824085.1 uncultured Gammaproteobacteria bacterium | reverse complement strand
GGCCAGAAGCGGCGTTTGGGGTCTCGGCATGGTCTCGATCGGATCCGTGGTTTTGCCCGGATTCGGGCATTCTACTGATCCACCGCCCACCACGCCTGAGCCTGCACCACGCCTTTTCGATAAGCCCCAAGCTTTCCCACCCCTGCATCGTCATTCACGCCGCCCTTGCGCTGTAATCCCCGGTGAGGGGGCTGGCACCCCGGTTCAGGTCCGTCACAGCCCTCGGGCGCACGCGGCGACTTCCCTCGATCCGGACGGCGTTTCCGACCACGAGCTGCCGGTCAAGATGGGCCTGTCGAGTGGCAGCTCAACGCTGCGATGTGAAGCCTCACATGACACCGTCACGCCGACGTACCTGGTGCACAACCGCTGAGCGGATTCGGCGCAAATCCTGCCCGCCAAGACGCAGGGAATTAAGCGACCTGCCCTTCGACAATACGCAGACGCTCTCACGCGCAGGTACTGAAGGCGGCGCGTTCGACGGCGCTCAGCATACGAACAAGCGCGGGTACTCCTCGGCCATCCGGCGCCAGAACCCGCCGCTCCAGTCCATGGGCACGGCGAGGAACCAGTCCTCAGGCGCGGCGCCGACCACGGCATCGACGATCTGGCGTCCGCACCCCTTGACCGCCGAGGTGAGGGCGTAGAACTGCACGATGCGGTGCGGGACGTCGATCAGCAGCTCGACGGCCACAATCCCCTCGGCGCCGATGATGACGACCGGGTTCTTCTTGCCATCGCCGGAGAGCACGTTCGACGCGGCGATGCGCTCGGGAAAGAGCTTGACGTAGCGAAGCTCCGGGATACGCGCGAGGCGCGTTGCCAGACGCTCGAAGACGGGCGGAATCGCTTTCACCGAATGCGCCTTGCCCACGCGCTCGCCGTCGAGGAAATCGCACTTGGCCATCACGTCCGCCGCTCAACGTAACCGAAATCGGCGCAGTGACTGGTCCTATTGTCTCGCCCGGGTGGCTCAATCGGTGAGTCCGCCAGGTGCTGCAGCCGAGCGTCTGTGCC
Source organism: uncultured Gammaproteobacteria bacterium (assembly GCA_963824085.1). Lineage (GTDB taxonomy): Bacteria > Pseudomonadota > Gammaproteobacteria > Chromatiales > Chromatiaceae > JARRNE01. The sequence goes on along the minus strand of CAWGNT010000011.1, from coordinate 75,871 downwards.
CTGCTTCTGGCTGACTCCGATGCCGCATGATTGACACGGTCGGCCGCGACTCCGCGCAAAGGAGGGCCGCGGGTTGCGCGCCTGCCTCATGCCCACCTGCACCGCCTGGCTTCGGCCTCACAGCCGCTTGGGCGCTTGGGCGATGAGGGTGTCCACCAGGGCACCAACCAGCGCCCCGATCAGCGGAACACCGACGGCGGGCAACGGCAGCGGAAGGAGCAGGCCGAAGCCCGTGAGGAGCGTGAGCACCTGAAGTCCGCGCAGGGCGTAGGCGTGCACAAGCGGGCTCGGGCACCCGAAGCCCGCCTGGCGGCGGTGCCGGCGGAGCGACCCATCACCTATGGCCGCGATCAGCACGAGCAGGAGAAACGGCCACCAGGCTATGATCATCGCCAGGCGCTGCAGGAGCTGATAGAGCGCCGCCCAGATGACCTTGAGGCGGCCCGCCACCCATGACCAGAGCGGCAGGGTGGCCAGCGGTGCGAGCGCCCCGGCGCGTTCCACGTCCGCATCATTCGGGAGGGTCACGCGGTAGCTCGCCTCGACGAGCCCCGTCGCCACGAAGAGCCGCTCGTACCAAGCGTGTGCGCGCGCCACGACGGCCGCCGCCGCGCGCGGGCCGAGTCCGGCCGCAAGCCAGGCGCCCTCGGTGCGCTGCACCCGCTCCGACCAGCTCACGGACACCAGCGCGGCAAGCAGGATCAGCTCCATCAGGAGCAGGAGCGCACCGGTAGCGAGCGTCCACAGCCAGTTTCCGCGCTCGGTTGTGCCCCCTGCTCCGTCAGCCATCGCGCGGAGCGCTCGGGGCCCCCAGGATCGGCAGCCGCCCCTTGACGACGCGCCCGCCGGCGAAGATCGCAAGATAATGGAAGTTGGGCAGCCGCCCGAGGAGCGCCGGGGGAAAGAGCGCCCCCTCCTCCTCGCCCAGACGCTCGGCGACGTTGCCGGTAAAGCGCAGCGGATGCTCCGAATGCGTGGTGCTCCCATGGCTTGGCAGCACGCTTGTGAGGCGCGTCTTCGGCAAGCTGTCGGTCACATACTGCTGGGTCTCGGCGTCGAGGACCCGCAGCGCCACCAGGTTGTTGATGTTGCCGAGCACCTGGCGCGCCTTGGCCTCGGAGCCGGTGCGGGCGGCGAAGTCGGCGAAGGTCTGGGTGGCAATCGTCAGGCGAAGCCCCGCTCCGCGCCCTTTGTTGAGAAGCTGGATGAAGGGGTCGTTGACCACCTCCGCTGCCTCGTCGATGAAGACGTTGACGGGCGCGAGATTCACCCCGTAGTTGTAGCGGTCCCCGGCCACCGCCGCCAGATCCGCCACCAGGATGGAGCCGATGGCGCCCCCGACCATGCTGTCGGCGAGCGCATCGAGGCCCAGATACACCACCTGAGCGCGCTCGATGCACTCGGCCATGGAGGTGAGGCGTCGGGGGTCGCGTTGATCAGCGGCCTCAGGCGAGAGGAGTGGCCCCAGATCGGCGGCGGTCAGCATGTTCAAGATCGGCATGAGCGAGGCGATCATCTTGGCGAAGTGCACCCGCTCGTGCTCGAGGAGGTTGGCGAGGCCCTCGACCACTGTGGACGGGTGGCGGGCACGCACGGTTTCCCGGTAGTAGCGCAGGAGCCCCGCGGCGCGGGCGGCGCTGTCCCGGGCCTGACGCAGATACCCCCGCGCCTCGCCCTCCCAGGCCGGCACCCGCTCGGTGAGGTAGCGCACCAGGACGCGCTCCACCAGCGAGTCGGCCCCGCCCTCCAGATAGCGGCGCAGTGTCACCAGGCTCGGGCGCTCCCCCACCGCCAGGAGCCCCTGGACGACGTTTGACATCGCCATCTGGCCGAAGGCCTTGAAGGGGTCGTTGCCGGTCTCGCTCGGGATGAGGGCCGCCACCCGGCTTGCCACCTCGGTGGCGCGATTGAAGCTGTGCAGGGGGTCGATGCGGGCGGAGTCGCGTGGAAATGCCGGGTGAAAGTAGACGAACCGCCCCGGATCACGGGCGAGGGAGCAGGCGCGCTCGGCCGCGCCCTTGAGGTCCCGATCCCCTTTCGGGTCGATGATCACCACCGCCTCGCCGCGCCGCACCGCCTGGGTCACCAGGAGGTCGAAGAGGCGGGTCTTGCCCGCGCCCGTGGTGCCGACGACCAGGAGGTGCCCCTCCGTGTGACTCAGGGGCAGGCGGATCTCCTGCTCGCGATCACTCAGGCCGTGGATCCAGTGCGCGCCGAGGCGCTCAGGCGTCATCCCAACGATCCGGGAGGGTCCGGCGCGCACGAGGTCGTGCAGGAGCTGCGTGTGGTCCCCGTCCCACTCAAAGCCCCAGCCGAGCCATAGGGTCTGCCCGCGCTTCATTCGACGCGCGAGGTTCGATGGGTCGAGAAAGGCCAATGGCCGACCGTGCAGACGGAGCCGGCGCCGCCACTGGCGAACCATCCCCGGAACCCAGCTGAGGACCATCAGGAGCGAGAAGGCGGTGAGGCTGTCGAATGGGGTGTGGTTCAGATCCGAGAGACCCGCTGCGACCCATGCGGTGACACCGACGGCGAGCCAGAGCGCAACGGCCACGGTCTCAAAGTTCCGCCGCCAGGGGTTCTCGTAGCGGTGCGTCTCAGCCTTTCCCGGCGACGGTGAGGCCGCCGTTCGCGGCGATCCGACATCCCTCGCTCTTACCCAATGCCCTCAGTAGGGCGTAGCGGTTCACGGCGGCGTGACTGGCGACAAACCAGGCCGCCACGCCCGGGCCTACGGAGAGGCCACCTTCTGCCTGCAACACGCCCCCGGGGATGCTCGGGTCGCGGCTTCTGATCAGCGCGATCAGCTCCCGTGCGGCGGCCCGGACGGCGGACTCTGCACTGTGTAACTCAGATGGCGTCTCGGTCCGACCGGCCTCGTTGGGAGCCACACCCGCACTGGTTGGCGAAAGTCCGGGGCGCCTCACGGTGCCGATGGCGCCCGACGTGGCCGATCGGGAAGCGGGTGGCGGCCCGGCGATGGTGAGGAACCAACGGGAGGTCTCTTTCGTGAGTAGTGCACCGCGCGCCCCTGCGAGCTCCCGCACGCGGCGAAGCGGGGCCAGCGGGTCGGTCTCAATGAGACCAGCGCTTGCCAATGCATCGAGCAGCGCCTGAGGCGATGCACCGAGTCCGGCGAGCCCTTCAGGGAAGCAAATGAGAACCTGGTCACCGATCAAACGGAGCCGCTCATCCCAGGCTCTTTCCTCGCGCGCGAGAGCCACTCCGAGCGAGAGCAGCGCCGCCCCACCCTGGCCGCGGGCGCGGAACCAGGTTTCCGCTTGCTGTGCACCCTGCGGACGTTGCTCGTCGACACGCTCGTCCTGCGCCAGCGTATCGTCGCTCGAGCGCACCGCGCCCGGCACTGGGGGCGGCGGCGCTGCCGCGTGGGTGTTGGATCGTGTCTCCACCGCAGTGCCGCCGGCAGGCTCCGAGGAATCCAAGGTGCTCGGGCTCGGTGGGTGCGGGTGGCGCGCAACGTGCGCCGCGTGTGTCGACATGTCCCCCTCGTCCGGACCTGGTGCCACAACCGGCGTGTTCCCGGAGACTGCGGCGCGGGGTATCACGCTTCCTTCCATAACCACCTCAATGGGTGCCGGCAGCGCGCCTGCGAGCACCACGTCGGGTGAGGCGAGGCGGAGCATCGCGAGGGTGACCGTCTGGCCGTCGCGGGCGAGCGGTGCCGGTGCCAGGCGCCAATAGCGCTGGGTGCGGCCTGCTTCCTCACGCGGGACGGCGAGGCCCCGCTCCAGGAGGATGTCGGCCACGGTGTCCGGGTCGCGCGGGATGCCCGGCACCTTGTCCGCGGCAAGCAACGCGATCACGTCCTGCGCCCCCGCCGGCCAGACGACGTGCAGCCCCTCGGCGAGCAGCCACAGGCGCGCGCCCGGGACGTTGATCTGCCAGCGCCCGCCGCGGGCGAGCCGGCGCATGGCATCGAGCAGGTAGCGCTCGACCGGCACCCCGAGGGAGGCGGCGGCGGGGTCGATGTGGTTCTCGCGCAGATCCTGCTCCACACTCGCCTGGTCCGCGGCGCTCGTGAGGCGCCCGAGCACGGCCCCGTCGTCGATCCCGGCCACCGCGGCGAGGAGCCCCTGCAGGATCTCGGGATCGGGGTCGGCGAGCCAGGCGGTGACCTCCGGCGTCAGGATGCGATCGAGCACGAGGAGCCCGAACGTCTCGTGGCGGCGGTGACGGCGCTCGCGCCAGCGAAGATAGTAGTGCGTGACGCCCTGGGCAGCCGCCCAGTCGGTGAGGGACTCCAGGAGCGGGCGCCAGGTGGTCCGCCCCTCCCGGTCCGTCACCGACGAGATCGGCGATCGGCTTCCCGAGGTCATGGCAGAGCCCCGCAAGCCCGGCGGCCAGATGCCAGCGCGGCTCCAGCGAGCGGCGCTCGCCGGGACTCGTATCGAGCGCAAAGATCAGCCCCTGGCTCGCCCGCGCGGCGTTAAAGGCGACCTCCAGCCCATGGCGGAAGAGCCCGCCGGCACCGCGGTGATGGTGCGCCTCGGAGGCCGGGAGCAGATGCACGAACGCGGCGTAGCGGGCGATGACGGGGCGCACCAGGGTCACGAAGCGCTGGTCGGTGAAGGCAAGCCCGTCCTGGAGCTGCGCGATGAGCTCCCGTTGGCTCTCCAGGATGCGGGCGGGCGTGGTCACAGGAAGGCCGCGCTGGAAGGGTGGATAGCGCGGGATCGCGGGGTCTTCGGCAGACGCGCGGCCGGCGCCGCCGGGTGAGATGGCGGGTTTCGACGCCGGTCTGATCCAGTCGCGAAGTCGCATGGACCGGGATCCTGCGCCGATCCGAAAGCCGGGGGAAAGCCCGAAAGGTGCGAGACAGGTGCACCTTTCACCCTCCGGGATCGCGCTCCCCCGGTCGTAGACTCGATCGCCCCCTGCCCCGGAGCGATCCCATGATCCGTCACCCGGCCGTCATCCTCCTGTCCGCCCTTGTGGGCTGCGCCACCACGCCGCCTCCCTCTGAGCCGGCAGCGCCGCCAGTCCCCGAGCCCCGGTTCACCCAGCTGCCTCTCGCGGGCGCCCGCGGTGTTGCCGCCTGGCGGCCGGCCACCCTTGCGCATGTCCTGACCCTGGACGGGCAGACCTGCGCCTACCGCGAACTGACCCTCCACTGCCAGCCTCCCGCGTCGCGGGTTCCGGCGCCCACACATGCGACCCAGAGGGGAGACGCCGTGGCGTCAGTCGCGCCCACCCGACCAGATCCGCCAGGTCAACCAGTCGCAGCCGCGCGCCGACTGCGGCCTCGATCCACCGGCAGCGGAGACCGGTGATCCCTCACCTTACCGCGGCTCAGAGGAGGAAATAGCCAAGCTCCACGGCGGCGTTCCGCAGCGTCAGCCGCAGTGCCTGGTCCGCGAGCGCGCGGTGGAAGGCCGGCTGCGCCGGCATGGCCCCTGCCGCGCGCTCGTAGAGGGCGAGGCTCGGACGGTTCCGATGCATGCAGGAGGCATAGTAGAGCCCCTGGATTGCGGGGTAGGCCTCATAGAAGGCGCGCGACCAGGCCCGTGCCCGCGGCCTCGAACCGCAGTTGATGAGCATCGAGGCCCCGGCGCGGGTCGGATAGGCCCCAGTAAGGTCGAGCAGATCGAGACCTGCGGCAAGCTCGTAGGCCACGAGCCAGGGCGAGCGCGCCGAGCGGTCGATCACGCGAGTGTCCTGGAACACCTCGGCGAGCGGGGTGATGCCGTCCAAGGCGGCATATTGGATGGCGCGTGTCTGCTCCCAGGCATCGCCGACGCCATTCGGGAGCTGGTGGTCGAAGCGCGCCGTGGTCGGACCGAAGGTGCGCATCTGATTCCAGCGCCCCGGATGCGCGCCACCGCGGAAGTAGACCCGCCACAGGCGCGTCCCCGCTTCGAGGTGCCGGATCTCCGGGGCAATTGCCGCCAAAGCCGTGGAGGCCGGCGGATACGGAAGCTTGGGCAAGGGCTCAGAGGTCCCGCGCCAGATTTGCCACCGGCTTGGGGTCGTGGCCGGCGAGCAGCCAGTCGCGGGGGCTCACCGGTTTGTCCGTTGCCTCGCCCGCCACCAGCTCGCTGCTCGGCGAGGTAAACCAGCGCCAAACGGCGACCGGATGTAGCTCCGGGCTCAGCGCGGGGAAGACCTGCTCGATGCTCGGGACCACGCCCTTCAGCGTGCGTACACCGTCGCGCCCTTCCACCTGGAACTGAAAGAGCGGCAGCCGCCAGGTGCGGCCCTGATGGAGGCCGTAGAGGGTACGCTGCAGCAGCCGCTGGCGGATGCGGCTCTCGTTGCGACCGAGCGCGTGCGCGACTGCCTTGATGGTGAGGGCGGTTTGCAGCAGGGCCGCATAGGCCGCAGCGGTGCGGGCAATGGGATCATCGTCCGGCGAGGCGCCCTCGTCGACAGCGAAGCCGCCACTGCGAAGCACCGCGAGCTCCGCCGCCGGGAGCTCGTCGGCCGCCCGGATCAGCGCGCCCTCCTCCATCGCCGCTACCGACTCCGCCACGAAGGCCGCGAGCTCGCGCGGCGAGGCCGTGATACCGTGAGCGCGAAGGGCCGCCTGCAGCTTGGTGTCGGCCATCGCTACTTTCTCCTGCATGCGTTAGCTTTCGTTAGCTTGCGTTAAAGTATAGCAGCGACCCGCATCCTTGAGAGAGTCGATCCCGTGCCATCGCAAAAACAACGCGGTATGCCCATCCGATTGGTACCCGCGGGACGGCGGGGCTGGGCGGGCCTCGTGCTTCGCGTCGGATTGCTCACCGCATTGCTGCTTGGGGGCTTGATCTCCATGACCCACATGCCCGGCAAGTCCTACTCTGGTCCCCTGCCCCCGCTCACCGTCGAGGAGTCCCGTGTCCGGGACCGCCTAGCGGCCCACGTCGGGCGGCTCGCGGGCGACATCGGGGAGCGCAACCTTTGGCATTACCAGGCCCTCTCGGCAGCAGCGGGCTACATCGCGACGACGTTCGAGGAGCTGGGCTATCGGACGGTGGACGAGCCGTTCGATAGCCGCGGCCAGCAGGTGCGCAACATCATCGCCGAGAAGCCGGGAAGCGTTAACCCGGAGGAGATCGTCCTTGTCGGTGCCCACTACGACTCGGTGCTGGGCAGCCCCGGGGCCAACGACAACGGCTCGGGTGTGGCGGCCCTTCTGGAGCTCGCCCAGCTGCTGGCCGATCAGGCACTCCCGCGCACCGTGCGTTTCGTCGCCTTCGTCAACGAGGAGCCGCCCTTCTCCTACTCCGCGGAGATGGGGAGTGTGGTCCATGCGAGAGCCGCCCGAGTGCGCGGGGATCGGATCCGCGCCATGCTCGCGCTCGAGACCATCGGCTATTACTCCGATGCGCCGGGCAGCCAGCAGTATCCAGCGCCACTCTCCTACTTCTACCCGGATCGGGCAAACTTCATCGGGTTCGTGGGCAACCTCCGGTCCCGAGCGCTGGTGCGGGAGGCACTGGAGTCCTTCCGGCGCCATGCGGCCTTTCCGAGCGAAGGCGCCACCGTCCCCGGCTGGATCACCGGGGTGGGCTGGTCAGACCACTGGTCCTTCTGGCAGGCCGGCTACCCCGCCATCATGGTGACGGACACGGCCTTTTTCCGCTATGCCCACTACCACACGTCGGCAGACACGCCGGACAAGGTCGACACTGCACGCACCGCGCGTGTCGCTGCGGGGCTCGCCGGTGTGGTCGCCGAGCTCGCCGGGAAGTCGAAGGGCAGCGACCCGCGTTGAGTCTCAGCTACCGGTTCCGGGAGGCATGCGCCATGAGACGCGGCCCAGGTCTGCGGATGGATCGGGCGCTGCCATGAGCCCGCTCGCGAGGTTTGCCGAGCGTCTGTACCGGAGGGGCCGTCGCAGCCAGTGGAACCACCACCGCCTGGTCACCGTCTTGCGGCTCCAGGGCGAGGGCGTCTCCCCCGCGCTCCTGCTCCAGGCGGCCTTCGATGCCTTCCGTCCCGGGGATGACCAGCACGCGCCGGCGCTCCCGCGCTGGTGGGGCAACGGCCGGCTGACGATCCAACGGCTCCAGATGTGGGCGGGCGGGGTGGTGGACGATCAGGGCATCTACACCTGGCAGGCGAAGACCGCCAGGACCCTGGTCCACCACTACACCCTGGCGACGCCCTTCGGTCATGTACGCTTCGCCGCCGCCCTCGAGCGGGCGACTGACCCGAAGGCCTCGCAAGCCAGCCTCCTGGAGTCAATCGTGCGCATGGGGGATCCGCGCGATCCGACCCTATACGGACCGGGCGGCGCCGTGCCGGCGGAGGCGATGGAGCTCGTGACCGACGTGGAGGGGACGCAGGCATGGTCCTTCCGGGTAGAGGGTGACAGTGTACGGATTGCGCATGTGTCGGAGGGCCGGCGTCTCGCCAGGGATGCCGCGCTCTTTACGCTCTTCGGTCCGGCTCCTGGCTGGCTCTTCCGATTGCTCCACGACCGCGAGATGCGCCGCGGCCTGCGCCCCCTTCCCGCCTACCTGACCCGCCAGGGGCGCTACGCCTCGATCGCGTTCGATGCTTTCAGCGAGCAGTTGCATGGACGGGAGATCACGCTGCGGGTGGAGCGGCCCGCCTGGCCGCGCTGGTTGGAGCGGATCGCCGGGTAGAACCGCGCGCGAACCCTGTTGCCGGGGTCGGGCCGGTGCTCGAAGCACAGTGAGTCGCCCACCGGGATCCAATACTGACCGACCACCGCCTGGTGAGAGCGAGCGTCGCAGCGCCGCGCCGACCGTGACCCCGATGTCGAATCAAGCGCCGGTGCTACTGAGGTAGCCCTCGCAGCACCAGGGGGAGATAACGGCGGATCTGATCCGCGGGGTCGAATCCCCGGCAGCTGACGAGACTGTCGGCGAGGCAGAGTCCCATGGCGGTGTCGTCGGTCCACTGTCCGGGCGCTAACCCAAAGGGACCGCCCCCAATCCTGTCGCCGATCGACGCGAAGGTGCCCCGATGCTTGAGCTCCTGGGTCGTCCCCAAGGTGTCGCCGGCAGCGAGCCCCAGAAGCGCACCCTGATAGCGTGAGCGGATGTCCATGGTTCACCTCCTCGGCGGTTCCCCTGGGTGGCATGATTGGCCACAGGGTACCGTTCTTGACTGCCGCCGCAGACGGGACCGGGCCCGTTGGGAGCGGCCCGCACATCGCCGGCCGCTCCCGCTACGACCCTAGAGCCGTCCGCGGCGCCGCTGCGACGCCCCGACGAGTCGGCTGCCGCCCGAACGGCCGCTGCCACTGGCGGACGGGTCTATGCGAAAGGCACACAGGTGCACCACCCGCCCGTCGACCACCAAGGCGCCGCCCGCGACCTGGGCGCTGCGAAGCCGCAGGTCCTCGCCCTCGCCGATGGCGGCGAAGGGCTCGACCGCGGCCGCGCTTAGCGCGTCGAGGAAGCGGCGCGCCTCCTCCATAGCCGTGGCCGCACCGTGCGTCCCCCCGGCATCGATGGCATCGAGCGCGGAGCTCTCGACGAGCTTGGGCAGCAGTGCCGCCAGCGTTCGCGGGCTGTCGAAGAGATCGAGCCCCAGCACGCGGCCGTTGAGGGTGAAGAGGGCGCCCACCTGGGCCGGCACTGGCCCGAAGGCCACCCGGTACTCGTCGAGGCTCACCCGATGCGTGGTGTAGAGGGCCGCGGCGGCGTCCGTATCTGAAGGCGACTGCATGCGCTCGGCCTTCGCCGAGATGTCGGCCCACACCTGGGACTGGTCACTATGCCGGGACCCGAAGGTGCGCAGCGACTCACTCACCTGGGACGCCTTGTGCGCCCGACCGGCCGCATAGTGGGCGCGCTTGGCGCTCGTGAGCTCGGCCGACTGAGCATCCCAACGCCCGGCCTCAACACAGGACACCGGGATCACGATGCTCTTGTGGGCAGGCGCGAGCACCGTCAGGTTGAGGATACGGTTCTGCTTGGCGCCGATAAGCTCCTCCCCGTCGAGGAGCAGGACCGGGCGCGCGCACTCGTTGGCGAAGCGAAGCTCCGGCACGCTCCCGGCCTCGGAGAGCTCGGTGATGCGGGCACAGCCCTGCTCCAGCGCCTCATCGAGGAGCAGGTAGGCGGGCTCGGCGATCCCATCGCCGAGGATGGGAAAGAGGCTCAGATTTCCGTGGGTCTGGGGATCTCCCAGGGTGAGTTTGGACAGACACTCGGCAACAGCGGACGTGGCGGCCTCCGGCGGCACGGGCACGAGGGGAGGCTCTCATTGTCCGCCAAGGGGTGGCTCAAAACGTGAGCCCGTGACCGTGGCCACGGGTCTTGGCGTGGGCGCCGGCCTGGGGGCCTCTTCACCGCAACGGTGTCTGACGAGACCGGGCCGAACCTCAGCCCGCGACCCGGCCACCGATCGCGTGCTGGTCGTCCTCCCGCTCGGCAAACCGTTGCGCCAGGCCGGCGTGGCGCCTGGCGTGGCGCCGGAGCTCGGCGGCGCTGCGGGCAAGCGTTCGAATGCGCGCGAGCCGCGGCTCGTAGTCGTCCACCAGGATGCGCTCCCACGGCTGGGCCGAGCGGAAGGCGGTGCGCGGGTACTGATCACCCCGCCCCTTCGGCAGATAGCGGGTGCGCCGCCGGCCACGGACCTGGTACCACTCGCAGGTGAAGCTCCCCGCCCCCGAGCGCTTGCTCGGCTCGACGCGCACCCGGATGCCGAGCTCGCCCCGCTGTGAGTGCGGTCGCCGGGCGCGCTCCTGCATGCTGCGGGCAGCAAAGCTCATGGCCAGCGCCTCCGCCTCGCGGCGCAGCGCCTCCAGGCTGTCCAGGACCCAGGGCTCGACGAGGTCCCGGACGTCCGTCACTTCGGTCCAATGATCCTCCGCAGTGCCTTCTGGTTTCACCTTCTTAACTGAGTGCAACATCGCTCCGGTTGCGCCCCCGCCGCGCTCTCGGGTGAAGATCTGGTTGCGCCCGCCCGTTGCGCTCCGCCCAGCGGTCGGACCGGGTTTCGCTTGCGCCCACGCCTTTTGATTCCGGTCGCGCCGGCAACCGCAACGCCGACCGGTTGCCCCCCCATTGCGCGCGGTCAGGGTTGCGCCTGGCGACCAGTCGCCCCGGGACGCCACCACTTGCGCCTGCGAATTGGGACTCGCCCGGTTTCCTCCCCGCGCCACGCTGGACGGGGGGAGGCTCCGCCGGCCAACGCCTGCGCCCGGTTGCACCCCTACCGCACGGTTCAACGGGTTGTTCCCCCCCGGTGCGAACGAACGCTAACGCGTGGGCGCTCGCCCGTCACTGGCAAAAGGTCCCCTGCATGGCGACCTTTCCCGCTACCAGCGCCGCACCCCGGCGGGCGATGCTGCGCGCCGTCGCGAGCACCGCCAGTGCACCTGCCGGACAACTCAGCCTCCGAAGCGGACAACTGATCCGGACTTGCGCGACGCGCGTGCACCGCGCGTGCACTTCCTTCATCACGTAGGCAACCGATGGTCGTGGTTGGGCTGGATGTCGGGTACTCAAACCTCAAGGTTGCGGTCGGCGAGGCCGGGGCCGCACCCCGCTTGATCGTGCGCCCTGCTGCGGCCGCCCCGGCGGATCGGCTCGGTGAGCGCATCGGCCAAGGGCGCGGCCCGCAGGACGCAGTGTTGGTGGACATCCAGGGCGAGCGCTGGGCGGCGGCCATCGAGCCCCTGCGATTGGAAGGCTGGCAGCGCTCCCTGCATGCGGACTACACGGTCACCCCCGCCTATCTGGCCATGGTGAAGGCGGCGCTCGTCCTGAGCGGACAGCCCCGGGTCGACCGGCTCGTCACGGGGCTGCCTGTCAGTCAGGCCCAGGACGGTGGGCGCCGCGAGACGCTCCGCCGTCTGCTCGTCGGACGCCACCTCATGTCCGCCGGCGCGGTCGAGGTCGCCGAGGTCCGCATCCTCCCGCAGCCGGTCGGCGCCTTCGTGGATCTCCTGTGGTCCGGCATTGCGGATGACACGCTCGAGCGCATCGAGTCCGGTACCGTGCTGGTGCTCGACGTCGGCCACTACTCCTTCGACTGGGCGGTGGTGGTGGCGGGGGAGCTTCGCCGCGGCGCCTCAGGGACGAGCCTCGAGGCGATGTCGGTCCTGCTCGAGCGGTCGGCCCGGATGATCGCCGAGGCGCACCGCGGGCGCCCGCAGCCGCTCGCCCTGGAGGCCGCGCTGCGCGCCAACCGCGACTACCTCCTGGTGTCCGGAAAGCGCGTCGCGCTGCGGCCCGTGCTGGAGCAGGTCGGACGGGAGGTCAGCGCCGTCGCCCTCGACGCGCTTCGGGCGTCGCTGCGCCGCGAGACCACCAATGTGGACCTGGTGCTCCTCGCGGGCGGGGGTGGGGAGCTCTACGGCCGGGCGGCCCGTGACCTCTTTCCCGGTGCGGAGGTGCGTCTCGCAGCGGAGCCCGTCACCGCCAACGTGCGCGGGTTTTTCCGTTATGGCCAGCGCTGAGGCCGGCTGGCGCGTGGTGGTGCGCATCGGGGTCACCCATCCGGAGCTTCGGGGCGATCTGGCGCCGCTGCCGAGCCGCGCCCGGGCCGAGCGGCTGCGCCAGCTCGCCCTGGTGGGGTTGCATTGTCTTCGCGCCGGCTTGCCCCGGTTGGCACAGACCCCAGCTCATTGCGAGAGCACGAATGAGCTCAGCGCCCGTCGGGATCGTCTCCTGCGCACACTCGGCGCCGACATCGAATAGCACAACTCTCTGTAATCGCGAGATATTCCTATAAGTATTTTTGCCTCTGATGGTTGTCGCCTATTGCCCACGTCACTATGATGATCAAGATTGACTCACGTGTCACATTCACTCTTATTCGGGTCTTATTCGTGTTTGTGCTTGGTGTGGCACGGGCGAATTCAGATGCAGTGGACCTCAAAGGGACGCGCTGGGAGGCGGTGGCGGCGCGCCACGGTCTCGATCCGCTGGTGCTCTACGCCGTGGCACTCCTGGAGAGCCGGCGTGCCGCCGGGCCCAACGCCTTCTCGCCTTGGCCCTGGACCATCCGCTCGCCCGAGGGTCCCCGGTTCTACGCCGACAAGGCAACTGCGGCGGCCGATCTGAGCGTGCTTGCGGCGCGCTACCGCAACATCGACGTCGGCCTGATGCAGGTGAACCTGCGCTGGCACGGCGAGCGGGTGCCAGCGCCCGATGCCTTGCTCGATGCCCGGACCAATCTCGCCGTCGCCGCCGACATCCTGGCCGAGGCGATCCGCTCGGTTCCCGGCGACCCAGCGCTTGGCATTGGCCGCTATCACCAGTGGCGCGATGAGCGCGTCGCGCGGAGCTACGGCCGCAGGGTGCTCGCGCTGGTCGCGGCCCTGCGCGATGCGGCGCGTCCCTGAGTCCAGACACAACGCGTACGAGGTGACGACCGATGCGCCCATCCACACGGAAGGACGCCTCCGATCCGACCCTCCCGGTTCGGGAGGAGGTGTTCCGGCTCAACCTAGGGTACCTCCTGGCCGTCCGTGAGCTCCTGGCGCTGGGCGCGGAAACCCAGGCCGAGATCGTCTTCGGCCTCAAGGAGCCGCTCGCCGCGTGGCTGCGCTCGGCGAGCGCCGAGGCCATCGCCACCCTCGCCGCCTCCCCCACCCTGATCTACGAGCCGCGGCTCGCGGCGCCCGCGCTAGAGCGCATATTAAGCGCCTGCGAGGGGGCAGCGACCCGGCGCTGGCTCGCTCGCGTGCACCTGGCGCTTGCGAGCGCGGAGACGAACCCTGAGCCTGCTGGCTGACAAGGCGCGGCTCGATCTTGCAGTGCGCCTCCTCGAGCGGCGGGCGCGCATCTCCATCGTGCACCAGGAGACGGGCGTCTCCCGCAACCGGCTGCGCGCCCTCTACCGGGAGCTTCACGGCCACCCCGCCCCCAGCGGGCAGCTCCCCGCCATCGGCTGCGCGGCCATCCAGACCAGGCGCCAGCAGGTCCACGCCTCGCTCTTCGCCCGACTCTACGCACGGGTGGGCGGGAGGAAGGTCTACCGGCGGATCGACATCGAGGCGGTACTGGCCGCTCAGGATCTCTACCGGCAACTCATCGGCGAGGCGCCAGCCATCGACTTCAATGCCTCCTGGGCCATCGCCCGGGATCTGCGGGTGGGGACCTCGGTGCTGAAGTTCTGCGCATGCTGCAAGGTCCTCTACCTCGTCTCGGAGAACAGCGGCGCGCCTGCGAGCTGTCCCCTCTGTGCCCTCTACGCGCGCACGGAGGTACGCGGAGCATCTGTCGCCCGTGGGTCGGATGCCTCGCCGCTGCGGACGTCGACCCCTGGGGTGACCCGGCTTTGCTGATCGCCTGAGGAAGACGAGCGACTGGATGGGCTGCGGGGAGCGCCGGCGCTTCCTGCGTGGACGGCAGGCCGTTCGCTACGCGCGGGGCGGCTCCTTCTTTCGGTCCCGGGGGCGCCGACTGCGCTCGAGCGCCTCTTTACCGCGGGGCATCCGGAACTCTCAGGTGAGACGCGCGAAGTCTTCTTCCGACTCCAGGGTCCCGAGCTCTTCTGAGAAGAAAACCTCGATGAGCCTTTGTCCCTTCATCGGGATGATGCGCGCGTCGCTGCGCTCCTCGCCCTCGCCTTGCGGCTCGAGATAGCCCGCTGCGACGATCTTGCCCTTCTTGTTCACCAGCACATGCAACACGCGATTGGCACTCATGTCCGAAACCCTCAGACGTTGCCGCCGCCATGCAGCGAGAAAGTTGCGCCCTCGTCGCCGATGTTGACAGCGGTTACCAGGTACACGATTGGGGCCGGGTTACCCGGGGCCCACGCAAGGGCTTCTATTCCTTCGTATCGTCCTTGACGAGAAGCGCACCGGGACGAATGCCCGTGCTGTCGGCCATGATCCATTGTGCGCCGAAGTCGTGACCGCCCCATTCGGGTTCGCCCTCGATGAGGCCGCCCAGTGCCAATCCGATCCTGATCTCCTCCCCAGGCCCCAGCCAGAAGTCACCGACGTTATTGAATGCCATGGTCTCCTCCCTTGTTGGTCCGCGGCTGCAGGGCGCGCTGTCCGCAGTGTCTTCGAGCGGGAGCTGGACGCAGCGTCTCGTGAACACGCATGCAGGCCGGCGTAGTCCAGAGAGTGGGGGCACCAAGGCGTGCTCCAGTGACCCTGGGTGACTGCCGGCGCCCCACCGGAATCGGTCGCCTCCTTTGCTTTGGGCGACGGCTGGCCTCCGGTCTGGACATTCCACGAGGTCCCCGCTCAGTCATAAAAGGAAGGACAGCCCTCAGCAACGGTTATCGCAAGGGCCTCATTACGCATTACTCCGGCGGCGTGTCGGTGGTACCCCGGTGCCCCAGGCCCGGGTTTTGTTAGGATGCCAAGACCGGTCAGCAACGATGCGTGACGAACACAGCATGACACCAAACGAAGACGATACGCGGGACCCCGATCGACGCCGGGTGGCGCTGGTCACCGGTGCCACCGGGGCCATCGGCAAGGCCATCGCCGAGCGGATCGCCGCCCGTCCCGACTACGAGGTCGTCCTTCTTTGCCGCGATCCGGCGAAGGCACAGGCGGCGGTGCGGGACATCCGGCAGCGAACCGGCAACGCGAAGGTCCGCTACGAGCTGGTCGACCTGGCTCGGCGCGCCTCCATCACCGCCCTTGCCGAACGCTGGAGCGGCCCCGCCCATGTCCTGGTCAACAATGCCGCAATCGCGCCCCGCGGGCGCGAGGAAACCCCCGAGGGCATCGAACTGCAGTTCGCCACCAACGTGCTCGGCTACTTCTGGATGATCGAGGCCTTCCGGGAGCAGCTCGCCCGGTCGGCGCCGGCGCGGGCGGTCAATGTGGCAAGCTACTGGGCCGGTGGGTTGGATCTCGACGACCTGGAGCTCAAGCGGCGGCGGTATGACAACGACGCGGCTTACCGCCAGTCAAAGCAGGCCGACCGCATGCTGACGGCCGCCTTTGCTGAGCGCCTCCAGGCGGCAGGCATCACCGTCAACGCCTGTCATCCCGGCGACGCCGTCTCCACCCTGAGCCGGAGCCTTGGTTTCGGCGGCAGTGAGACACCCGACCAGGCCGCCTGCACCCCCGCCTGGCTGGCGACCGAAGACGTGGGAGGTGCTGTGAGCGGCAAGTACTTCGAGCACGAGCGCGAAGTCCACTGCCGGTTCGGGGACGACCGCGAGGCGGTCGAAGGCCTGTACCGCGCGTGCGAGGCCTATCGTTGACCCTGGTTCACGGGGGCCAGGGAGAAGCGCGTCTGTCGACGCGGGTGCGTCCCCTCCCGGCCTCAACGAGTAAGCAGGGAAACGTTGAGCCTGAAGTCCAGCAAACGCCGCTCGATCCGAGAGCGTCGAGCGGGCGCATAGCATCCCCCACGATCAGGTTCTGAGGTAAGCAGGCGCGCCTCACTACCCCCCGGGCGGCTGATGGCCTGGCACGCGTCAGCGCTGCCGGGTCCCAAGCGGCGAAGCCCTTGGTGAAGGGCAACCAGGAGCTCCGTGAGTCTCTTGTCGTTCATCCCGTCCGTCTCGGGTCAACAGTCACCACCGTTCGCCTGCCGCCTCTGGGACGCAACAGGCATCGGCGGTCAGACGGCATCGGCCGTCGCCACCGCACCCCCTTTGCGAAGCTTGACGGCAGCACCACGCTGTCACCTAACCGGTGCACCGAGATTGAAGGGGTTCTTCCCCAGCAGGGCGAGCAGGTACCAGGCCGTGGCGCCGATGTGCGGGCTGTCCGGATAGAGCCACGGTGTGACTGTGTCACCCGTGTGCCAGTGTTTCCCCAGGCCCGTCGTCAAGCCGCAAACGGTCGCCGCCGGCAGCGCGCCGGCGGCGGGACCACTCCCGATCTGTGCCGCCTGCATTGCCGCCAGGATCGGCGCTGCCTCATGGGCCCGCCCGAGCACATGCAGTGCCACGGCCGCTTGGGCGGAGCCCTCCCACCAGGCGCCATCGCCATCGTCGCAATTGAAGTCGAACGCGTGCTCCGGGGTCGCCGCGCGACAGTGGAGAAGGGCCCAGTCGAGGGCGGGGCGATAGCGCTCGGGCTCGCCCAGGCCGAGCACCGACCAGGTCTGTGCATCGAGCGGGACCATTGCGCGGTTAATCCCTCCTGCGGGCTCCGCCCCGAGCTGCAGATGCTCCCCATTCTCGTCGCGAACGACCATGCCTTCGACGAAGCCGCGCGCATGCGCCTGCTGCTCCAGCCAGCTACGGCCTTCGGCGGTGTCGCGCCCGACCGCCGTCGCGAGGTGCCCGAACAGGGCCACGAGGTCGATGTTGTGCTCGGTGCTCCGCCAGAGCGAGGGAACCTGTCCCTCCCCGGATCCGGGAGGTGCCTCGAAGCCCTCGACGCCGCCCCGGAAACCACCGCGGAAATCGTCCACTCGGTTCTCCCGCACGATCCACGCGCCGAGGCGACGTGCCGCAGAGAGATAGGACGCGCCCTCACCCTGCGGGAGCATACCGTGCGCCTGCACGAGCGCCAGCGCGGCCCAGGCCGCGTTTCCGGTGTCGGAGCCCGCGGCGTACTCGTCCTCGAGATACCTCCCCTGGGCGGTGTCCCACCGCCCGGGCAGACGCGTCAGCCCACTCCGGGGATCACGGACTTGTCCGCTCGTGTAGGCGTTGCGCAGGCGTCCGTCGCGGAAGGTGCGGTCACTGCGCTGGGCCTCGACCAGCGTCTGAGCGAGGAGATCGGCACGGGTCAGATCCTCGGGTGTTCCCCGCGCCAGCAGGGCCAGCAGCACAAGCGCCTGATCGTAGACATAGGCGGCGTTCTCCGGCGCCCCCAGCGCGCACCCGCCCGGCAGGTAGCTCTGCACGAATCGCGGCTCGTCCAAAGGCGGCCGGTCCAGTTGGCGGTAGAGAAAGCCGTAGGCGGCGTCGATCGCACCGTCGCGATCGGACTCGCCCGACCCAGCGGCACCTGCGCCAGGCCAAAACATGGCCAGCATGAGAAAAACGGCCAGCGCTGACCACCGCCAATGAATGTTAGTACGCGACATCAGCGCCCGTGCCTTACACCCTGAGCAGAAAAAGGAAGCGACACAGCCCTGCCCATCCCCGCTCACCTTCGGAGAACAAGCAGGGGCATGAGGGCAAACACGACCAGCATCAGGTAGTACACGGTTCCCGCCACGGGGTCTCTGCTGGCGAAATAGGCTTCAAGGGTAAGCCCGCGGAGCCCAAGGACGAGTGTGAATTCCGCGGCCAACAGCAGTCCGAGGGCGAGGCAACCGATGGCGAGACGTTGCACGGGCTTGGGCGACACGCCAAAGCGGCGCAGGGTCCAGCGCGCGGCGACCAGGATGATGCCCAGCATCACGGGCATCTCCACCAGCTCGGCGAGCCGGGTGCCGATCTGGGGCATTATCCAGAGGGTACGGACGGTCCCGAGCACGAAGCCAGCCCCGAAGACCAGCGCGAAATAGAGAACGCCTGCCTTCAGAATCTGCATCAGGGCTACCTGCCTCCCGTCCCGTGACCCCAATCTACGGTCTCCCGCACCTGTGCTAATCGGTCATCGCAGCCACCGGCAGACGGAAGTGACTCACATCGCCCTTATGAATCAGGCGCCGTGGCGCGCAGAAAGCCGTCGACCTTACACGGACATGGGTTTCTTGCGCTACACCAAGGCGTCTGCACCGTCTCAGTCATCCACGTCAATGCCGAGGGTTGGGCTGCTCGGCCGCTGACGGATTGATGAGCCTACTCCAACGCCGGCGACTTCCTGCAAACCCGGGACGGTGTGCTATCTTGATGGCCGACGCATGAATGCGTCCATGCTTGGCATAGTGTGTTGGGGCATCGCTACCATGCGCATGCGACAGATTGTCGTGCAGACGTGTCAGATTCTGTTCGTGACCCCGCCAACTATCGCAGGGCTATTCGCCCTTGCGTCCCTGGAGATTCAACAGGCGTTCTACTACCTGATCGAAGCGCTGATCCTCCTAGCCATCATCGCAGGGGGATACCGGTTCTTGCGGAAAGCTGAGACATCGCCCCATACGGGCGTTTTCGACGGTACAGATCACTGGGTGCCCGGCTACTACCTGGATGAGATCAATGCCGCCCGCCATGGCGCTTTCTTTCGAGGCGGAGAGATCGACGAGAATAGCGGCGGTCCCGGCTTCTACACGTGATGGACGCTCAAGCGCGGTATCGCACCGGGAGGCCGGGGTTCGAAACCTCCCCTTGACCCAATCGGTCTCATTGACATTCTCAGGCTAGCCATCGTCATTGCGATTGGCTGAACGAATCGCTCGCAGCGATGCCAGCACGCTTCCATAATCAATTTGTGCTCGATTGCCCGCGACACCTTCATGAAAGCTCGCGTTGGATTCATCCCGGGGAAGCCCCGCCCAAACCCGTGAGAGGTTGTGAGCGAAACGCTCGTCGCTGATCCTTCCGCCAAACCAGTCGTCGAACCCCGCTTCAACGGCCAGCTGTGCAGCCATCCTGTCCTGGAGCGCCGGAGTAAAGCGTTCGCTTCCCGAGAGACCCATCGAGCCGGCCAGCCGGTCCACGGTGTCGTCGAGGATCTGGTACCGTCCGATGGCCGATCCCCCGTTGGAGCGAACGAGATCGCGCTGGAGCGCGCGCACCTGGTCGAGCGTGAGCGCTGCGAGGCTCACGCGGCTTTGATCGACCTCTCCATACCAGGCGTTGTAGTTTCCGGCGGACTCGGCGGCCGCAATCAGATCGAGCACCTCCCCGACCGGCCCGCCAGTGATACTCGTGTGTCTCAGAGGGGGGGAAAGCGGGACGAGCCCGCCGTGCGCCCGATTGTAGGCGGCAATGAGCCGCAGGTCGCTGTCGTCCCTCGAGCCGGCCGCGCGGGTCAGGAGATCCGCCATCTGCTCCCCGAGCGGCCCCTCCTCCCGGATCAAGGCCGCTCTCGCCTGGGAAAACTCGGTTCCGAAGGCGTTCTGCAGCCCGGGCGCGTCGGGGAGCACCGAGTTCAGCGCCCCTCGGTAGACCGCCATCTGCGCGGGTGTCAGCCCAATCCGTTCAACCTGCGCCAAGCGGGTGTCGATGATCGCGCCCCGCGCCAGCGTCCAGCCGTCGCCGGCGGCCTCCACCGCCCGCGGGATACTGCCCGAGCTCAAGAGTGTCTTGGCGAAACCTGTGAGTGCGCCGGCCGCACCCCGTGCCACCATGCCCGGAGCCTGGCTGACCTGAGCCGCGAGGCCTCCCAGCTCCTGGGCGATAAACTGGGCCGAGGGCCGGGGCAGCCGTGCCCGCTCCTCGATGCGGGACACGTACATGTCACGCTTGTCCGCGCGTAGCGCATCCGCGGTAACGGCCGCGAAGTCCCCGACACCACCCCGCTGGCGGTCGTGGGTGCGGTCGACCTCGGTGGGATCGTAGCGATCGCGCGTCATCTGCCGATGCTCTTCGATCGCGTGGCCGAGGCTATCGGCCGACCGTCGGGGATCGGCTAGTCCTGCCGTCTCGACAGCAGTCCGCGCCCCACCAAAATCAGGGGGCCGACGCTCCAGGGCCGCGTTCCGGTTGGGGTCGATCCCCGCACCACTCTCCCCGCCGAAAGCGGAGCTCAGGATCCGCAAGCCTGCTTCTCGGGCCCTGAGCCTCTCCCGCTCATCCATGGACCGATAGGTTGGCCGCTCGTATCCG
This sequence comes from uncultured Gammaproteobacteria bacterium, assembly GCA_963824085.1. GTDB lineage: Bacteria > Pseudomonadota > Gammaproteobacteria > Chromatiales > Chromatiaceae > JARRNE01. Next base: position 55,345 of record CAWGNT010000011.1, on the reverse strand, counting down.
AGGAGCAGGCCCAGGCCGGCAGCGGCGCGCGCCTGGTCACGGTCGGAGAAGGTCTCGGCGTAGCGCCACTCACTCGCAAGACGCTGATGATCGCCGACCAGACCCATGCGCACGATCGACGCATCGAGCTGCGCCATGAGCGCCGGGTTGTGCGCCAGGGCGTGCCCCACCTCGACCGCTCCGAAACTGCCCGCCGTCCCATAGCGCCGCGCGAGCGACTCGGCCCGCTGGTGGCTCTGCGACGCGCTGGCCGTATCGCTCGCCTGTTGCGCGAGTGTCGACAGCTCCTCGCGGCGCAGCCCCTCGGTGAAGACATTGCGCGTGCCCGAGCCGACGTCCGCCTTGACGCCCTCCGCCAGGCGGGCCGAGAACTCCTGGTCAGAGGTGACGCGTCGGGCAATGTCGTCCGCGATCTGGTCGCTAAACTGACCATCAACCCCGTACTTGCTTTGAAGCTCGGCTCGAATATTTCCGCCGATCTGCCTCTTGCTTTCTTCGCCCTGTTCATTTTTTCCGCGGCTCGCGGCCGCCGCTAGCCCCGAGGAAACGAGCCCCGCCATCTGCTGCGAAGTGATTTCGCTCTGGCTGTACTTGCGCGCCAGGCTCTCGCCTTCGCTGAGAAGCGCCTTGTCCGTCTCACTCCCCGAGCTCTCGTAGCTCCACGCCATCGCCCGGCTGTCGAAGGACTGACCGCTCCGCGCCGCCGAGGAGGCAGCAACACTGGAGAGCCCGCGCTGGAAGACAGCCGAGGACTGCGCGAGCGCCGCGCTGGTGGAGGTCACCGAGCTCTGGATCTCCTGACCGATGTTGAAGCGCGGTAGCACGGACTCGGCGCCACTCGTCACCGTGCCGGTGAGGGGCGCATTGGTTTGGATCGGGCTCATGGTGAGCGCCGGGGCCGAGCGGACCACATCCGGCGCGGCGACCTTCTCGTCGACATAGTCCCCGCCCTGCAGTCGCCCGGCGAGATGCGTGGCGGTGATGGCGCTCCCGTAGATCAGCATCAAGCTGATCGCCGGGGTACTGGCGGCCAGCATGCCGCCCGTCGCCAGATAGTCCTGCAGGAGGAAGTCCAGCTTGTAGAGCGAGAACATGGAGGGGACGTCCAGATGACCTGCGCCCTGAAGCGCCGCCAGGTCGCGGGCGATCGCCATGTGCAGGTACAGGTTGATCACCGCCATGATCGGGAGCCAGAGCTGGATCCAAAGGCCAAAGAGCAGGTACTTGCCCACCATGGCGATGCCGACGGGTCCCAGCGCCACGGCGAAGGCCATGAGGGGGGCGATGGCGTAGAGGAAGCCCTCGAAAAAGGTCATCATGGGGCGGACGATTCGGGTAAAGAGGGTCTGCTCCGTCGCCCACTGGGTGTTGCGCTGCTGCTGCGCCTGCTCGACCATGGCCGCAAGCCCCCATTGGCCGAGGTCCGCGTGGGTCTGCACGATTCCCTTCTCGAAGAAGGGCAGCACCGCGGCCATCACCATGTAGTTCTGGGCGTCCACGCCCGCCCCCGCGATCTCATCGAGGGCCGTCTGCACCTTGCTCGCCACATCGCCTGGCGCAGCGAGGCGCATCTGCGCCTGCAGGTTGGCGAGAAGTGCGGGCAGGAACTCCACCGTGGTGTAGTCGGAGAGCGCCACCCACGCCTCGTTGCAGGGGAGGAGCTTAGGATCGCCGCCGACCCAAAGCTGGGTGGTGTAGACGTCGGAGTCGCTCTTGAGGGTCTCCCAGCTCGCCGTATTTAGGATGTCGTCGATCGAGCGGCGCCCGGTGTCAACATCGGCCAGGGTGCAGTCGGCCACATAGTTCACGAACGAGCGCTCCACGTCGGCGTTGGTGGTGGGGCTGTTGGCACCGCCCAGGGCGAGACGCGAGAGGGTCGCCTTGCGCACCCCCATCAGGGTTTGCAGGGCATCCGCAAAGCCGTAATCGGTCATTGCCGGGGTGGAGAAGGCCTGCTCGAAGAGCCGCGTGATGCCGTAGCCGACGTTCGACATGATAGATCCGACCGTGGCGGGTCCGATGGGCACGTTGTCCACTACCCGCACCGCCCCAGAGTAGGCGTCCTCGATGGCCACCGAGACCTTGGGCCCGAACATGAGCGCGTAGACGAGCCAGGCGATGAGCAGGTTCTGGAACCGGATTCCCCGCCCGCCGTCCACGATACCCTGGAACATCACGAGCAGCACCGCCAGCAGGAAGCCGACGCCCGCCAGGGTACGAAAGTCACCGGTGCCGGCGATCATGGCCACGGCGTTCAGAATGGATGCCAGATAGGCGGAGTCGCCGATCGAATAGATCTCCCACATGGCTAGCGCTGGGTGAGGGGCGCGGTCTGGGCCTGATCAGCCGTCAGGTAACGCCGGCCCTTGATCTGCTCCACGAGGTCCCGGTAGTAGGCGAGGAGCGTTTGAGCGTTGCCGTAGCGCTCGGCGACCACCGCGTACTCGCGGTAGAGCTGCACCCGCGCCTGCTCGATCTGGGCGAGGAGCTGCTTGGCGTAGGCGTGGTCATCGAGCGCCGCGGCGGCCTCAACCGCACGCAGCATGTCGTTCAGGATCACCTGCGTCATCTCGATGGCGATAACCGGGGCGGCCTGCTCGACAAAGAGCCGCGCCATGCCCTCGTCGTATCGGGCGAGGGTGCGGATGCCGGCCCCGAGGCCATTGGGGGCGAACTGCATGAAGGCTTTCTCGGCGTCCGTGACGGGGCCCACGCCCATGCGAAACTTCTGCACCAGGCCGATGCTTCCAGCAACACTGCGCTCGCCGATCAGCACGTCCTTCACCCGCTGGACCATGCCGGAGATGGTGTCCTCGGTGACGCGGGGCGCAAGACAGCCGTTCTCGCCCCGGTCATCGCACTGGTAAAGGCGGAAGGTATGGGTCCAGCGGGACACCCCCTCCCCCGCGTCCTCCTTCCAGCGACTGCCGTTCATGACGTCCGCCACCTTGAGCAGGTTCCCGGGCACCACGGTGATCGCGTGGTTCTTCCCCTCACCGTCGGGGGCGTTCTCGGGGGGGCCGACGATCACGGTGCCGGTGAGGCTCATCATCGCCTCCAGCAGGGTGTCGTCGCCGCCGAGGAACCAGCCCGCGGCGTTGTGCCGCTTGAGCGCCCGCCAGACGAGATTTCCCTCCAGCCGTTCTCGCTCCTCATTGGGTAGGTTGGCGCTCGCCTGCTCGATCGGGTCGGAGCCGGTGGCATTCGATCGGGTCTCAAAGACGTCGCCCAGGCCCTTCACCATGCCGAGAAGCGAGGTGTTGTCCTTGTGCTTCATGTCGAAGGCATCGGCCGCGTCGTTTACCAGCCCCTTGGCGAGCTGGCAGGAGTTGGCGAAGCCCTGATTGAGCGCCTGGATCTTCTTCTGCAGCGTCTCCATGGTCTCCAGGCACTCCTTGCACATCGCCCCGAGCGCCACCTCGAAGGCGTAGCCTGCAGCATTGGCCGCCACGGCCCGCAGGAGGTTCTGGAACTGGTCGGCAGAGATGAAGGAGAACGAGCCCGCAAAGAGGTCAATGCCGCCGCAGCCGGCGCTAAAAGAGGGGGGTACGAAGTGCCACAGGGACTCGGAGGCGATGCGGTTGCGCGCCGCGAGTGAGCCGCCGGTGATGACGCCGCGGCGCTGGCCGAGATGCGCCGTCGGGTTGGTGTAATTGAGCATGGTGTCAAACATGCGCGTCATCTGGCTCGCGAGACCGGAAGGGTCAGCGCGGGCACCCACGGACGAGAGCACCACGACCAGGACCGACAGAAGCACAAGGGTTTGTTTCGACACGGCGGTCTCGTCAGTCCGCGGCACTCGCGCGGGCAAGTGTCTTGAGCACCGCGAGAAGCTCCGCCGGGTCTTCCGGGAGCTGCGCAGGCAGCGCCCGCGGATCGAGGGTGAGGTCGGCGGTCACCGGCCGTGCCCGCACGTACGCACGTTCGCTGATCCACCCGGCATCGGACGCGGCAACCAGGAGACGGTTTTGGAGCTGTGCGAGCGAGAGAAGTCCCTGGGACAGGGGCAGGATGTCGGCCGGGGGATGCACCAAGAACAAAGCGGGTGTGGAGATCACCCCCAGCGCCTCCGCCTGGCCGCTGTCGCGCCGGTACTCGGGGAAGTCCCCGCCCGGGAGCGGCGCCCCGTCCAGGGACACCGGAAGCACCGAGAACCCGTAGCGGTCAGCGAGGATCTTGAGGAGCGGCGCCTGGGCCTCGCAGTAGGGGCAGTCGGAGCGAAAGACGAAGAGCACGCCCGCCTGCTTGGCAATCCCGGCGAGCACCATATCACGGCGATCGCCCGTCTCCCGGTTCACTAGGTTGGCGGCGAAGGTGGCGGTTGGGCGCTGGGTCAGCTCATCGAGGAAGGGATCGCGCTGCACGGCGCGCTGGGTGGCGGCGGCGAAGCGGCTCGACTTGTCGAGCGCGACCCGCTGCAGGTAGAGGTAGAGCGCCACGTTCTGCGGGCTCGGGTCGTCGATGGCGGCGTCCCGATAGCCTCCCAGGTGCTCGCGCAGCCACTGCGCGGAGAGGGGCCTCTGACCTTGCGGAGCCGCCTCGGACAGGGGCGGCTTCGCCGGCTCGATCGCCTTGGGCGTCAGCGGCGAAGGTGGTTGTGGCGCAGTTTGCAGCTCGGGCGCACGCTCATACCAGAACCAGCCCTCTTTCTGGCGGAAGTAGAAGCCCGCGGCGCCCGCCCGCAGCGGAACGGCCAGCGGCAAACACAGGAGGGCAAGCACCAGGGCACGCATGGCGGCGATGGTGCCACCAGGCGCGCTCAGATCGCCGCTGCGAAAGGTGCCGAAAAAGGGCAGTCTTTCCGGGCACCCTTCCCCGCCGCGGCGGGCCTGTGACGCAGCAACCGCCTGCCGTGAGCCGGCTGCTATCCCCACGGCGCCGTCCCGCAGACACTCACCCACGGCGGCGGTGGCTCGGCCAGGTGAAGGGCACCGTGATCGACCCCAGGTCCATCAGCCGTTCCATGATGCGCTCCCCCAGGTAAGCCTCCATCTCGGGGGCGGTGAGGTTGCCGACGAGCACCGTGGGGCGCATCTCCGCGTAACGGGCATTGAGCACGTCAAAGAGCATGGCCCGGCGCTTGGATTCGTTACCGATGGCAACCCCCACCTCGTCGAGCACCAGGAGGTCTGGGCTGGTGAGCGTCTCGAACACCTGGACCTCGGTCTGGCTCGCACCCGGCGAGTAGGTCGCGCGGATCAGCCGCAGGCCCTCGGAGACGGTGAGGAAGAGACCCGAGTAGCCAGCGGCGATGACCTGGCTCAAGATGGCGCAGGCGAGATGCGTCTTGCCGGTGCCCGGCCCTCCGACGAGGAGCAGGCAGTTGCCCCGCGCGCGGATCGTCGCAAAGTTGGCGGCATACTCCCGCGCCAGGCTGAGCGCCCGCAGCTGCGCGACGCCGTTCGCCGCGTAGTCCTCGAAGCTGTGATCGCGAAAGCGCCGTGGAATGCCGGCGCGGCCGACGGCTCGCTCGATGGCCGCTTGGCGCGCGGCCTGGCGCTCCTGACCGAGCTCGGCGATGGCGGCCCGGCTGACCGCCTGAAGCTCACTCAGCGACATCAGCGCGCTCTCGCCATCGGCTCGCCCAGTCCGGAAGGTCCTCGTCCCGGGTGGCCCCGAGCGTGTAGTCTTTTTCGGCAAGTCGAAGATCCTCTCCATTGCGCTTTCCTCGTCGTGTGTGGGTGCGCCCCTCGGAGCCTTGGCGACCGATCGGCGGACCCGTGCCACGCCGCGCCTCGGCGGCGCACGAATCACTCCCATCGCGCGCCGCCGAGCGTTCAAGCGTTACCACGTTCCGCGGTTGGACCGCGGGCGTTGCTGACGCTGGAGCACGCTCGCCTTCCCCATGGCGCTGGTCCCCGTCCTCAGACGCCGTGTCAGCCGACGGTGGCGGCCCCGGCGGCGTCGCGCCGATGGCGGCTACAGCCGGTAACCGCGTCTCGCGAGCGGTTCGCGTCGCAGATTCAGCATCGTCATGCCACGGGGTGACAGTCCCCCCTGTGGGGGGGTTAGGGGGGGTATTTCTTACGGTTCTTTCTTCCGGTTCGGCGGAAACGGAGCTCCGCTTGCCCTGCGCCGTATTTCCGGTTGCCTCGGGGCACGCGGAAACGGGTTTCCGCAAGTGGAGCTCCGGTTGCCCCCCCGGCCATGCGGAAGGGAGATTCCGGTTGCCCTGCGCTGGACTTCCGGTTGCCCCCGGGTATCCGGAAATGGCGTTCCGCAAGTCGGTTTCCGGTTGCTGTTCATGGCACACGGAAACGGGCTGCCGGATGCCCATCTCCAAACGATAGACATTGGGTTTGCGCCCGCCCCCCTGACCGGGCCGGTGCTCGACCACGATCAGACCCCTGCCCTGTAGCTCCCGCAGGAGATTGCGCACCTGACGATCCGAGACGCCGCACATTGCCGCCAGCCGGGCCTGTCCCGGGAAACAGGTCACGCCGTCGTGAACGTGCTCGGCGAGCGCCAGAAGCAGCAACCGGCTCGATGGCGCCAAGTCTGACAACGACCACGCCCAGTCCCGCGCATCGCAACTCATCTCAGGCGGCCTGATCAGCGGGTGCACGCAAAAGGTCAGCGACATCCACCCGCAAGGCGCGGGCGATGCGTGTCACGCTTGCGAGCGTTGGATTCTCGTTGCCGCTCTCGATTCGGCAAATCCAGGACTGCGAGGTGCGCGCCAGCTCCGCGAGCGTGGTTTGAGAGTATCCGAGGTCCTTGCGGATACGGCGGATGTTGTGACCAACGGCGGTTGTCATCGTGGCCTCCTGCTGAGTCCTGGACAGAAACTGTGACGGACCGGTGCGCGACAGACAGGCAAAGACGTGCTTGACCTCGCATCGGGCGGTTACGCGCCTCCGCACGCCTCGTCGCCCATAAGGCGGCAGTTGGCCTGTTCCCGACGCCGAGGAGGCATCCCCAAACGGCAAGTCGGCCGCCCGTGCGCATGGGGGGGGAATGGGCGTTACTGCAGGTACGGCGAGCGTCTGGACTGCACCAACTGGAACATGGCGTATCGGATGCCGGCGCTACCCGGACCACGCACTGACCCAGCGATGGAACCAATGCCAGTACTCGCATGCGTCTCCCCCTGCACCTCCACCGAGGCGAACGTGACTCAAACGTGACGCGCTCCCGTCACGCCAGGGTTGGATCTGTCACGTGGGGGCCAATTAGCGCGGGGCCGGGTGCACTAACCGGTTGATTTGATTAGATCGATGCGAAGGGTTATTGGCTACGAACCAGGGGGTCGGGAGTTCGAATCTCTCCGGGCGCGCCAAATAAAACAAGGGCTTACACGCAACCACGCGGTAGGCCCTTTTTTGTTGCCACCTCCCATTGCCGCGTTCGTTGCCGCGTTTTGTCTTCCCTTGCTATCCTTTGATAGGCAGAGATTCCCACGTCTGCGGAGCCAAAAGTGGAAAATCATCACGGGATCGGTCTTGCATTGTCCGAAGTTTGTATATACAGTTTTTAGCAATACAGACGGCTTGAAATATGGCTCTATCGATTTCGCCGAGAGTGCGCGAGAAGCTCGCAAAAAAAAATCCACCGGTTACAGAGGAGGAAATCTCCCAATGCTTCACCAACCGCGGCCGGAAGACCTTGATCGACACGCGAGAGGAACACCGCACACAGCCGCCGACGCGATGGTTTATCGCTGAGACAAATCTCGGCCGAAAGCTGAAGGTAGTTTTCGTCCCGAAAGGCGAGGACGTGATCATCAAGACGGCCTACGGTCCAAACGAGATTGAGCGACGCATGTACCGCGAGCTCAGCAAGTGACACAGGAACAGGAGAAGGTTGCCATGGCCACGAACGAAAGAATTCCTGGCACCGAGGATGCGTGGGACAACCGCCAGCTCGGCGCCGATCCAGCTTTTGCCGAAGTCCACGATGTAACGCCCGAGGAAGATGCGGCGATCGACAGAGCGCTTGATCTGCATCCAATCTCAATCCGGCTTCCGAAGTCCCTCATCGACGACTTCAAAGCGATTGCTGAGGTTAACGGCATGGGCTATCAACCGCTCATGCGGCAGATACTTACGCGCTTCGCCGACTCTGAGAAGAAGCGGCTTTTGATGGAAGCCGCCGCGCAAAAGGCGAAGCAGCGAGAAGAAGTTTCGCCTGTAGACGACGACGTCGCACCTCGGTCAGGGACTCACGGGTAGTCAAGGGTCAGCCGAGAACGCTACGCGGACAAAGTGGGCCGCGCAAGGCCGCGTCTTCCGCCTGCCTGGGAACGCGGCCTTTCTTTGCCTGCGGATCTGCCCAACCTGACCGCTCGCTGCCGCCCCCTGCCGTTCCCGAGCATCGGGGGATCCAAGGTACGTCCCCCTACCCCGCACCGTTCCAGGGCCTCTCAGGACCTCGCCGCGTGGTTGTCATAGGACGGGCCAATCAGGCACGGCTTGCCTGTCACGCGTCTCCCCTATCGATCGATAGGCGTCATGGTGTGCAAGCAAGGCGGGGCCAACAGGCGGCGCCCATGACCACCACGCGCAGGGTTGCCGACGGGTCTAGCAGGAGGGGGGTCTAGTGGTTGGACAGGGCGGAATCTATCGAACGAAGCTCGTGCACCACGCGAGCGAGGATGGCTTCGGTCAAGGTGCACCCGAACCGCTTAGAAGACTGCTCGGCTTCTAGGAGAACCGTGTCCGCTCCGGTACGCACCCGTGGGTCCAGCCGTTGCGGGCGTTGCGGTGGGAAGGGGCACACTTGCTCAGTGCTCACGGTGACGACCTGGGGGAAGCCTGCCTGGTCTGTTGCCGCGCAACATGAGAGCCTGTGCAACCTCGCACGGATCATACCTGACCCTGCGCTCCGTGGAGGGCAGCGGTAAGGGGATCTTGCGCAGGGTTGCCGTCTCGTCATACCGAGCACGGCGTAGACTGCTGAGCGACACGCCCAGTATCGTGGCGACCTCGTGCTCGGTTAGTCCCTCGTCTTCCACGTCCTTCGGCCTTTAGTCCGCTTCAACAGTGCCAGTCGAAGAATCCCCGCAGCACCTTCCGCAGTCCGCGCTTCATCCGGTAGGGCGTCCCAAATCATCGAGAGCACCGTGTGCGCACGCTCCACGACCTCCTCTCGGGCGTCTTCGGTTGCAGAGGACAAGATGAGGTTCGAGATCAACCAGGTAGCCAACTCCGCGGCCTCGCCCGGCTCCAGGTCGTAAGCCATGGGGCTCAGTTTCTCCAGGTCCGTTACGCAGATCCCGAGCCCCGGGGCACCGCCGTCGCGAGGCGGCGGGGTCAGGTCGTACAAGAGCACGTCGGCGCCTTGGATGCCGTCACCGTCATACGGACCGGGATCGTCAAGCCCGCAGAAAAAGCCGCGATCTCTCACTGGCCCCACTCAAGCGGTCGGCCCGCGGAGTCGATCAACAGCGAAGCAGGCGGATCGTCTACAACCACGGGATCCTCCGGGGCATCCGCCGTTGGGGGCGGCAGCCGTTCCGCGATGACATCATCGATCGCTTTGTGGATCAATTCCTCAAGCTCTTTCCCTTGCTGTGCGGTATTATCCGTTGCTGCCGGATTTATCACCGGCGGTTCATACGACAGCCAATTGCCGAGCGGATACGTATTAACGGGGGCGCGGAGTTCATCACCGCCAGCGACAGGACTTAGATTAAGCCAGGATCTCAATTCGTTCGGACTCGCAATACCGCTATTCGCAAGCTTGCTTGTCAATTCGCCTAATTCTTGCCCTTCACCGCGTGTCAGCGGAGAAAGATCAACGCTGATAAACCTTCCTGACAATCGTTCGTCGCGGCTCAATAGCGTGTTCGCCAATGCCGAACTCATCCGTGCCGCCCAAGGCGATAGAGTCATGCGTGTAAATTGGCGCGACAATTCAACCGAGCTGGAATAACTAACGGAACCGGGTTCACCAAGCAAAGAGACAGGTACACCAAGCAACCGACTTACTTCTGCAACACCTAATCGACTCAGTTCCGCAAGCTGCCAATCAATAGCTTTGCCAAAGTCGATTTGATCAATCTCCATGCCCTCTTGTAACACAATTGGGGCACCGAGTTCGTCATCGCGCACACTAATTGCTCGCTCGAATGCAATCTTTATGTTCTGAACCTGTGCGTCGTTTAATCGCTTAAGATGGCGAAGGATTGCGGAATGTAATGTGAGATTGCGGAATAGCGAAGATCCCGCGCGCCGAATAGCAATCACCAGCCCCAACGAAGGCGCGGCTGATACAAGCGGCGAAACGCCTAATAGCCTATGCCTGCCGGATATGCGGAATCTGATGTGACAAACGTCGCGACTCCGCAACGATTCTTCCGGTTCACCGACTGAAACATCCGAACCAATCAGATAAGAATGCGGACCGCCGTTATCTGGAACTCTGACGGATACTCTCCAGCTTGGCATCCATTCCAAACGAAATGCACCCCCTCTGTCGTTTCGCCGTACAACGGCGTATGCATTTCCAGAGAGAATCGCGTCAATGCACAATGCCTCTTTGCATTCAAAGATTAAATCAGATAAACAACGCGCAACATCACCATCAGTTATCTTACGCAGTCCGCCCCGCGGTAGTTCCTCTGATAATGTCCACTCCGCCGATGCGAGTGCACCGGCAATAATTCCAACCGCGCCATTAACCGACGATAGCCCAAACGATTCGGCCGGAGTCGGCATTCGAGCATCACGGCGCGGGTCAACTCCCGCGCCGGCTAACCAACTTGAGGGCCATAACGACGTACCACCGGGAAGGCGAGAGCCTATCCCGATAGTTGTCAAGAGACCCTTCAAACGGCGCAACATCGGTTGTTACGCGGCTGCTGCGGTAACGAACGAAAGTATGCGCGACGGATCGCCGCTGATAAAGTTAAAATCCATCAGCGAACGAAGCTGCGTCGAACCCCTTGCCCAATCCGTTGCGCCATACGGGTTCGCCGAAAGGTCGATCGACTCGCCGAAGATAACAAAGTAACACATCGAAAAGTCGCCATACAAGCCAACGCGATCTGACGTTGACAACGGCAGAGCATACGATCCCACAACCGGGCGATCGGCGAGCATACTGTTCTGGATAACCGGAACAGTTAATCCGGTGCCTTTGATAACCCCACCGAGCGAGTCGATGTGCGCGGGATACAACGCCCAGGTTCCGAGTTGCTCGGTTTGTAGGTATGCACCAAGCTCATCTTTGATCGCAATCGCGCTTTCGTATGCCGTATCGTCGAGTGTGATTGTCGTTTCCGTCGCGGCCGTACTGTTGTCGGTGTCCAATATTCCTTCAGGAGTCGGTGCCCCGCCTGTCGGTCCGAGAATAACGCTATCGGACTTCTCGACAATTGCATTGCGGATCTGATCGGCAATAACCCGGTCCGCATATCCCGTATACATTGCACTTCGGAGGATCGAAGCAAGGCATCCCATTGTGACCGGGCTTACCGACACTTCGTCAAACGTCGGTTCGTCTGCTTCAGTTAGAGAACCGTCCTGCGCGACGACCTCAGCAATTAATTTAGACGTGACAGTCGGAAGCCTTATTGTCATCTCGTTGGTTGTAAGCGTTTGAGCGCCAATGCGACCAGCAAACAGTTGCGCTTTGATTGCGTCATCGACCTCCAGCAACATATCTCGGCGCAGGTCTTCGGTGGTCAGAACATTGGCATGGGTGCAACCCGCCTTCCGCGCATCCAACCCATTGAGTCATCGTCGACTGGTGCAAGGGGGCGACCCGTCGCGAGCGGCCTATTCGGGAGCGTAAAGACAGGCTCGAAAAGAGCGGACTAGACAACGGGGCTCCTTCCCGCCAAGCTATGGCGGGAAGTTAGGTGTAGTCAACCGGTGAGCCCACGATGAAGAGCATGAACGACGTCACGAGCGAGATCAAGAGCCAGGCCCTGTTGGAGGAATTTGCAAAGATCCTGGGGTTTGTGCAGACCGCGTTCCAACAAGGGCGAACGGCGCATGAAGTGGAGACGGGGCTGTGGGAGCGGATGCTGCAACTGGGTCGCAGCATCTTCGGGGCCTGGTTGGAGCTGTTCGGCGATGGCGATGCGGGGGAGCGGATCGTCCTGGAGGATGGCCGCGAGGTGCGTCGGCTCGTTGACTTGCATCGACGTGAAATCCAGAACGTGTTCGGTCTGTTCGAGCTGATGCGGGCGGTCTACGGGACGCGGGAGGGCCAGAAGATCGAGGCGGTCCCGCTGGATGAACGTCTCGGGCTACCGCGGGGCAAGAGCTCGTACCTGCTGCAGGACTGGGATCAGCACCTGGCGGTGGAGATGCCCTATGCGACGGTCAGCGCCACACTTGCCCGGATCCTCGGCTTTAGCCAATCGGTGCACACCCTGGAGCGCAACCAGCGCGAGATGGCCACGGCGGTCGGGGATTTCTGGGAAGAGCGCCCGATCCCGGCGGCGGCGCAGGAAGGGGAGATCCTGGTCTGCACGGCTGACGGCAAGGGGGTTGCGATGCGCGGTGGCGGCCAAGCACCCACGGGGGCCGAGCCTCCCGCCACGGAAGGGATGCGTGCCGGAACCAAGAAAATGGCCTTGCTCGGGGCGGCCTATACAGTGGACCCGTTCGTTCGCACACCCGAGCAGGTGTTGGATGCCCTGTTTGAGGCATCGCCCCCCGAGCAGCCACCGTCACGCCCCAAGCCCTGCTTCAAGTATGTCCGGGCGGCCTTGCAGCGCGATGACATGGACTCGACCGAGCCGCAAGTTCAAGCGATCTTCGGTTGGCTGGCCGAGCAGATGACCCAGCGCAACCCCGAGGGCAACAAGCAGGTCGTCCTGCTCATGGACGGCCAGGACTCGCTCTGGAAAGCAGGCTGGGACTACCTGCCCGAGGAGCTTGCCGAGGTCACCGAGATCCTCGATCTGCTCCACGCCATCGGTTACCTGTGGCAGGCCGCGTTCCTGTTCCATCCCACCGGCAGCGACGCCGCCCGCGCCTTCGTCAAAGCGCAGGCCCGACGCATGCTCCACGGCGAGATCGCCGCCGTGATCCACGCCTTGCGCTGGCTCGGCACGCACCACAAGCTCAAGGGTAAGCGCAGCGAGACGCTGGAGCGTATCTGTGGATACTTCCGCAACAATGCCCATCGTATGGCCTACGACGCCTACCTCGAGCACGGCTTCCCCATCGCCTCCGGTGTCATCGAAGGGGCCTGCCGGTGTGTCGTCAAAGACCGCATGGAACGTTCCGGCATGCGCTGGGTCATCTCCGGCGCCCGCGCTATGCTGGACATGCGTTGTATCTACCTGAGCGGCCTCTGGGAGGAATTCACCGCGTTTCGCATCGATCACGAATCCCGGCGCCTGTACCCGGGATATGCCGCCAACGATGCGGATTTCAGCCAGCCACTCGCCGCGTAGCGGGCGCGGACGACGGGTTGCACCCCATTGGCATTAGCGCCGCTTGCTCCGCCCGTTTGCTTCGTGGTGAATATCAGCGATAACGGAACGCTGAATCCGCGTCGTTCACTAAGCGGATTAACGCGGAGATGCCGCATACGAAGCTCTTGCGATACTTCGCGCTCCAGTCCGATGTCAATATCACCTTCGCCGCTGATGTGGCGAATCAAGCGAGACAACGAATAGCTGCGTTGCTCGGTGTGAATAACAGGAGCGGCCGAAGGGACTTCGCGCGTATGTTCAATCGACGGCGCAGGATTCGGATTCTCGGGGTCGTTAATCACAGGGTCAGGCATTTCTACATCCTCTGCAAGTAGATCAAGAGCTTTATACAAGTGAAACCGTGGCACTTCTATTAGCAGGAACGCTTACCAGCGAAATTTCAACGATTTCATATCGCGTAAATTTGAGCCCATCCCACGGCTTGTCTGGATTGATCGGCTCATATTCAATCGGTATAAAGCCTAAACTCAGGCCGCGCATTAAACTGGCTTTTGCTAGGTTGTAGGTCTCGTCGATTTTTTCGGAGATACCGGATTCGCCAATCGTAGCGTCTATCTCAATGCCGTTACCGGTGATACTTATCTGGTTGATTGAACCAATGGGTTCGTCGCTATTGTGTGATCGCAATAGCGCAATCGGCAATTGGAAGATCGCCCCGGTGGGCTCGATTACATCGTTTTGTCTATCGAGTTCTGGCGTGGAGGCGGTACCGACTAAGCGGCGCTGATCGCCGGTATCAGCGGTTTTGAGAGTGAGTAGGGCGTGAGCGCGGCGCATTGTCGGGCATCGAAATAGGAATGATGCCCAGAGGGGGCCAAATTTGGGCGGCTTTGAATAGTGTCAAAAGAGACATCCCCCCGAGGCATCAAGCGACGACTCGGAGGGACCGCCCGCGCTGTCTTCGTGGCACAGGAGATGATATATTTCCTATTAGTTGTTCAGACGACTATCTGATACGCGGAAAGGACAGGATATCGAGATGAACACTCTTCCCCTCACTCTTTTCGTAGGCGCAATTGTTTTCGCATACGTGTTCTGGTCGAGGCAGTGCGCGGGACCGAAGACAGGGGAAGGGTCCGTCGCTGAGACTTCGCGTCCGGCGCGTGCCGAACCGACATTTAAAGATGCTTGCGCCAAAGATCCCAACGGCATTGCCGAGGTGTTCTGTCGCGCACTTCGTGACGAGCTTCCGAGCATCTCTTGCAACGTTGGCCGAACGACGCGGACGGTGCATATGTGGGCCGATACGGCGCCCGGGGCTGATGCGACCCTGTGCGACCAGTCCACGAAGATGCTTTACGGAGACATGTGTCTACCGCGGGAATGGAGCATCTATGTCAATGGATCGAAGTGTCCGTAACCTAAAACGGGGTTACTCCTCCCCCACTCTGCCCCCGGTCTACCAGCATTAGCACTGTATACCTATACAAAAAATCCCGATCTTGATCCGTCTGATCAGCGAGGTCCCGCCACGCTCGACGGATTGATTTGAAATTGTGATTGACGCCCCTACCCCCATTCTTTTCTCAAACACCCGGTTGGGTGCAGTTCCTTGCGCGCAATCACGGTAGTGGGAACATTCTGGTTGTTCTAGCGCCCCTCCGGCACGGTGCGCTTAAGCTTGCTTCCCGCCGGGATGACCGCAGCTACCAGAAGTGTGCAGACACCCTGCCCACAACGTTCGGCGCGAAGGCATCTTGGACTAGACAGAGTGCTTTTCTTGGTTGTCTACCAATGGCACGCCTTACGCAACGGTTTAATCGCTTCGGCAAGCTCACGAATGTCGAACGTCGCCATGACCGGGTTTTCACCGTAGGGTGTTATTCGGACAAGAAGCCTATTGTGACGCATCATTTGCTTAATAAACTCTATATTGCTCCCTCGTACGAAGACGCCTTTATTGCCGGTGGACATGCTCCAAGTAGATGTGCGCGCCGGCTCCTTATCGAAGCGCGTTAGCATTTTAGTAGAATCGAGGCCGAGATAAAGGTTCCAAATAACGTAGACATTCGTTACATTTTCTTTACATCTTATAATTAACTTCGGCCAAACCACGTTATATCCGGATTCGATATTGTGTTCGGATTTTACGAGGATAGAGACATTAAGACTATCATCAATAGGCGACGTCTTCGTTAGCCCTTCCCACTTGCCGGGGCCTTGTACAACTCCGAGCGCCTTCAGCTGAGACTGAAAGTCCAGCAGCACACGGTGGCGGTGTTTGAAACAGTAGAGTCGCAGCGAATCATTGGTCATGCGGACGCACACGGCGTGTTCCGCGTTAAGCGGATTCGCCTGCTTATCGAAGCACGCAAGCTGGAGTCTATCGTCGGTTATGCTGTCGCATACTGACAGCGGGGTCGCGGCGGGGTCGTTGGTCGCCGGCGCGGTCTTCTCCGCGCCCAACGCCGCGTTTGCTAAGAGAGCCGACATTAGCAGTACGTGGACTACCGTCTTAATGGCATTCTCCTGATATTCGTAAAGACGGACCGCACTGGTGAGTCTACCATGGGGGCGAATAGACGGCGCCGCGGCACCCTGCGTAACGGGTAGCGTTGGACTATGCGCGGCGCCCCCGATTATCTACCCGCTGTGGCCCGCGAGTGATCGCCGTGAAAGAGAGGTTTTTCCGCGGGCGTTGCTTGTGCCAATCCCGAGGAGGCAGGGGGGCCGCCGCTTACGCGGCCCCTCCCCCCTTTAGGGGGGACGGAACTGCCGGAACTCCTAACACCAGGATTTTAAACATATTTACGAGTTCCGCCGGAGTTTTGTTTAGTTCCGGCGGCGGAACTCTACCGAACGAAAAAAGTTTTTGGCTCTTAGTGGATTCCAGGTTGGTCGCAAGAATGTGAATATTCTGGATGCTTCCACTAGACATCGAGGATCATTTTCTGTAGGGTCTCTTGGGAAATATCGCCCAGGAGGTCCGGGAATGAAACAGCAGGGTAAAGAGGTTCATAAGGTACTGAACATCCGGGCAATCGTAGACGATGCCAAGTGTTTTGAGACCGTTCGTGAGATGCGCTGGCCCGAGGGTGTGCGGTGTGTGCATTGTGGAGCCGATACGGTGGCTAAGAATGGCCGGGATGAAACCCAGGCGGAGCGTCAGCGCTATCGGTGTCGAACCTGTGACCGGTATTTCGATGACCTCACAGGCACGATCTTCGAAGGGCATCATCAGCCACTGCACGTTTGGATTCTCTGCCTGTATTTCATGGGGTTGAACCTCTCCAACCGTCAGATCGCGCACGAGCTGGATTTGAATCCGAGCGATGCTCAACGCATGACACACCAACTACGCCAAGGGGTAGTCGCCCGCAAGCCGGAGGGGAAACTCGCTGAGGAGGTCGAATGTGACGAGGTCTATGTGGTTGCTGGGCACAAGGGACACCCCGCGGCAGTAAAAAAAAACGGCGTAAGGGGCGGCGCAACCGCCTGAAAGGGGCGCGTGGGCGCGGTACGTTGGCGAAAGAGAAACCGCCCATCTTCGGGATGATTCAGCGCGGTGGACAGGTTGTGATTCGGATGCTGGCAAACGTCCAGCAGAAAACCATCATGCCGCTGGTTCAATCGACGATTGCACCCGGGACCTTGGTCTACACCGATGAATATGACATCTATAATCGTTTGCCGGAGTGGGGCTACAGGCATCAAACCGTCTGTCACAGCCATGGCGAATACGCTCGCGACGACGACGGCGATGGGTTCCATGAGGTGCATGTGAACAGCATGGAAGGATTTTGGTCCTTGCTGCGTTCCTGGCTAAGGCCGCATCGTGGCATCTCTCAGGAATCACTGCCCGAGTATCTTGGATTCTTCGAGTTCGTGCACAACGCGAGACGGCGAGGCAAAAGGCTCATGGATTCCTTGCTTCAACTCTTTCTTACTGAGCAACCTGGAATCCAATAAGAGCCAAGTTTTTTAACTCGTGGATTGCGCACGGATAAACAATTCTTTCATCCAGTTTCAAGTTCCGGAGTTCCGCCGGAACTCGCCATTTGGCGGAACTCCGGCGGAACTCAAAAACGCCTTGCCGGAGCGGCAAACCCAGTGACGGGCTCCGCGTCCCGTACCGATGCACTCCCGCCAAAATTCGAAAGTTCTCCCCTCGTGGTCGCAGCGCACAAGGTCCGTTTCGCTGCCATCGAGTTTCGGATAGAGGTACTTAAGAGTCGAGTCGCCCGGAGGAACCTCCCCTCCGGGCGCTCACAGAACCGGACGTGAACGTCTCCGCTCATCCGGCTCCTATCGTCCAGCCGCTGCATGCAGGAGCCTCCAGTGAGCAAACAGCTCCGGCTGCCTGTTCGCGATGCGACGCAGCCAGTGCTCTGCCCGCCGTCGGTGTCCCCGCAGGCGTTTGTATTTGCGCGTGGCCCACCGCACGAGACGGCGGTCCAGCTCGCGCAACGTCGGATACAGCGCGGATTTGTAGTAACGTCCGTAGTAGTTGATCCACCCGCGGATGATCGGATTGAACATCCGCGCGAGATCGTCCAGGCTCTTGTCACTACGCAGCGGCCAGCACCATCGCCGCGCCCGCTGGCGTATGCCCTTGGCGGCTTTGTTGCTGATCGCCGGGCTGAAGTTGATGAAGTACTTTCCCCACCGGTTCTTCGACCGCCGCGGACGAAATGTATAGCCGAGGAAGTCAAAGGCGATGTGCGGATAGTCCTCCCGCCGGTCGTCGTCCTGACAGTAGACAATCCGGGTCTTCTCCGGATGCAGCTCCAACCCAACTTCGTTCATCCGCGCTTCCAGCGCCTGCTTCAGCGCCGCGGCCTGGGCTTGGCTCTCGCAGTGGCACACCGCATCGTCTGCGTAGCGCTCAAACGGAATTCCCCGGAATTATGTAGCAGCTGCACATGACTCCCGAGCGGCCCGGGCGCCACAATCCCCGACGCCAAAACCAGCAGGGGAGCCGTTGCCATGGCCGAATCCCATGTCGTCACCGGTTTGGTGGCCAAGCGGGCGGAGTTGGCGGGCCGGATCGAAGCGTGTCGTCGAGAGCTGGAGCGGCTGGAGACTGACGTGGGCCACGTGGATGGCGCGATCAAGCTGTTTGCGCCGGACTACAAGCTGGAGAGCATCCGCCCCAAGGCAACAGGCCGGGGCCAGCGGTTGTTTCGCCAAGGGGAATGTCAGCGCTTGGTGCTGGAGATCTTGCGCGACGCCTCGCAGCCGCTGTCGGCAGCTCGCCTGGCCGAGGCACTGGCCCAGCGCAAGGGACTGGAGGCAACCCCGGCCCTGATCGAGCAGCTGCGCAAGCGTGCCTTGGGTGCGCTCAGACGACTGACTGGCAAGGGCGTCATTGCGGCGGCAGGAACCGATGCGGACGGGACGACTTGGCGCGTCGCTTGATGCCCGTCGATCAGGCTGCCAAGCGCTCCTGCAGCCGCTTGTTGCCCTGCCAGTAGCCGCACCAGTCCCGATGGGTGGGGGTGCGCGCACACTTGGCGACGATGTCGCGGAAGATCTCGCCGTTGCTCCAGCGCCGGGTGTCTTCTCGGTAAGCGACCTCGTTGGCATAGTTGGCCAGGTAACGGATGCCGAACTTGTGGGTCTGACCGATCTCCATGCGCCGTATGCGCGAGAAGTAGGATTCCGCCTGGTTGTCGGTGGTGCCATCATCGGCCCGGTACTCACACTGATGATTGACCCGCCGCATCGGGAAGCGGGCATGCAGCAGGTCATAGGCGTCGCACTCGTCGGCCGCGATGAGCGTCCCCGGGGCGATGAACCGTTGGGCCAGGGCGCCGACGTCGGCTTGGTTCTCGCGGCGAATCACGAAACTCAGGCTGCGGCGCGCACCGACGGGCGCTGGGGTGCCCTGCTCCTGGGGGTGATTCTCACGCATGACCAGGATGCAACGCTTGTCCGGACTCTGGTTCTCGGCCAGTCGCCGATCGATGCGCTCTGCCTTCTTGTTCTGCGGGCGGACATGACCGCCCACGTAGGCCCCATCCATCTCGACTTGCCCCGCGAGCGGCGTCTCCTCGCGTTGCACCATGAGACTCTCACGGACTTTGTGCATCAGCACGAAGGCAGTCTTGTATTGCACGCCCAGGTCCCGGCACAGCTGCAACGCCGAGAGGCCCTTGACGGCGTTGGTGTAGAGCGCCACCGCGCCCAGGTACACCCGCAACGGCAACTTGTGGTGGGCGAAGATCGTCCCGGAGGTCACCGAGAAGGTATGGCCGCAGGCCTTGCAGCGCCACTGCCCCCGACTGGGCAGGAACCAGTGCCGGTCCGCGACCCCGCATGCGGGACAGACCACCTCCTCGCCCTTGCCCCAACGCAACTCCCGGAACAAATCGAATGCAGCCTCGTCGCTGAGGGCAAAGACCTCCCGCACCGACAACGAGCGGGCTTCGGCTGTGAGCAGGAAATGTTGGGGCATGGCGGTCTCCGTACGCGTCGCGACTGACGCCAGCATGCCCCAGGTGGTGGCTCAAACCGTGAGCCCGGGCCGCGCTAACCGACTGATTTTTTGAAATGTGCAGCTGCTACATAATGCCGGAATTCCCGGGTTCTCCCGTTCCATCCATTTGTCGAACGCATAGTGCAGGAATAGATTCGCCAGCAGCGGGCTGGCGACCCCGCCCTGCGGTGTCCCTTTCTCGGGCACTTGCTGTGTGCCGTCCTGCAGCGCGATCGGGGCCTTGAGCCACCGCTCGATGTACAGAAGCACCCAGCTTTCCTCCGTGTGCGTGCGCACGGCCCGCATCATCAGCTCATGATCGAGATTGTCGAAGGACTACACGACACAATACCCATCACCACCACCTAGACGGCTACCCCAAGCGGGTCACCGTGGTGCGCTCGCACCACCCCTTTGATGGTCAGTTGCTCGAGGTCTTCAGCGCGGTCAGCCACCAAGGCGAAATCAAGCTCGTCTTAGTGCTCCCCGACGGGACGCGCCTGCGGGTTCCTGCCGCCTGGACCGATCTCCACGGGACGCCCAAGCCGCAGCCGGCGGTGCTCGCCTCCGTGGCGCAGTTGCTGCAGGCGCGCGCCGTTGTTAATGCACTCCTTCGCCGAGCGGAAACGGTTGATCCAGCCGCTCGAACCTCACCGAAGGAGCGTGCCCATGTCCCAACAGTTGACCTTCCTCCAACCGGAACCGCCCGCGGGCGCGGTACCGGCATGGGAGACCTTCCAAGCCGATCGGCAACAGGCCATCCGCGCCCTTCTCGTGCGCCTGATGAGTCAGGTCGTCCTGGCCCAGCGGACGCCTGTCACGGCCGCGGGTCACCCCGATGACTGAGTACACCAAGATCACGCCGTCTCATCTGGCTCGCCAGGCCATTGTCTACATCCGCCAATCCACCAGCGCGCAGGTCGAGCACAACCGCGAATCCACCGAGCGGCAGTATCAACTGCGGGCCTTCGCCACACAGCTCGGCTGGCCACCAGGCCAAACGCGCGTGCTCGACCAGGATCTTGGCACCTCCGGAGCGGGACTGAGCGCCCGCGAGGGGTTCGCCGAGCTGGCCGCGGAGGTGGCACTGGGCCATGTGGGGATCGTGCTCGCCTTGGAGGTGTCGCGACTCGCCCGCAACAATGCCGATTGGTACCGGCTGCTGGATCTGTGCGGGGCCACCGATACCCTGATCGGCGATGCCGACGGCCTCTACCACCCTGGGCTGTTCAATGACCGCCTCGTGCTCGGACTCAAGGGCACCATGTCCGAGGCGGAGTTGCACGTACTGCGGGCCCGCCTCAACGGCGGCATCCGCAACAAGGCCGCCCGCGGAGAGCTGCGCCGTGGCCTGCCCATTGGGCTCGTGTGGGGTGAGGCCGATGGCGAGGTGCGCTTCCACCCCGACGCGGCGGTGACGGGCGCCCTCGGCGCCGTCTTCGATCGCTTCGGCGAGATGGGCTCGGCGCGGCGTGTGTGGTTGTGGTTTCGCAGCGCGGCCCTGGCTTTCCCCTCCCAAGCCCCCGGTTGCAGCGCGATCCAGTGGATCACGCCGACCTATACGAAAATCCATCAGGTCCTCACCAATCCGGTCTATGCTGGCGCCTACGTCTACGGCAAGACCCGCCAGGAACGCTACATCGATGACCACGGCGAGGTGCGCCAACGCCTCAAACGTTTACCGCCCGCCGAATGGAGTGTGCTGATTCATGATCACCACCCAGGCTTCATCGATTGGGCCACCTTCGAGGCCAATCAGGTGCGCCTAGCCTCCAATACCCGACCCACCCCCCATGACAGTGCCGGCGCGCTACGCGAGGGCGCCGCCTTGCTGCAAGGCATGGCCCTGTGTGGGCATTGCGGGCGCAAGCTCTTGGTGGCCTACAGTGGTCGCAACGCCGTCCCGACCTACTACTGCCCCGGGGGCAACATCGCCAACGGCAGGGGTGAGGCCTGCTTGCGCATCGGTGGCCAGAAAATCCAACAGGCAGTCACCGCAGCCGTCCTCGCCGCGGTGCAGCCAGCCGCCTTGCAAGCGGCATTGGATGCGGCTACGGCGCTCGACAGCGCTACGGATGCCGCTCTGGTGCAGTGGCAACATCAGGTGGAACAAGCACGCTATCAGGCCCAACTCGCCCAGCGGCGCTATCACAACGTCGATCCCGACAACCGCCTCGTCGCGCGCGGACTGGAGGCCGCCTGGGAACAGGCGTTGCAGGTGGTCCATACCGCCGAGCAGGAGCTGCAACGACGCCAGCATCAACAGCCGCATGCGCTGACGCCGGCCGAACGCGACACCATCCTCGCCCTGGCCGATGATCTCCAGGCGGTCTGGTCGGCACCGTCCACCACCGATCGCGACCGCAAGGAACTGCTGCGCGCGCTCCTGGAAGAGGTGATGGTGACACGCAACACCTCGGCGCACGAAGTGTGCTTGACCTTACGCTGGCACGGTGGCTTGACCAGCGACATCGCGATCCCGTTGCCCCAATCACGTCCTGCCACCCGACGCACCGACGAAGACACCATTGCGCTCATTCGCCGCTTGGCCGTGCATTATCCCGACGCCATCATCGCCGGCGTCCTCAATCGCCAGCAGCGCACCACCGTCACTGGGCTGCCATTCACCGTCAATCGCGTCGGCAGCCTGCGAACCCATTGGGGCATTCCGTGCTTCGTCCCGCCGGTAGAGCCCGTCACTGGCGAGCCCCTGACCATCCGCGACGCCGCCGAGGTGCTCGGCGTGGCCCCGTCCACGTTGCACCGGCATCTAAACGATGGGCTCATCGCCGGTGAACAAATCACCCCCGGCGCCCCTTGGCGTATCCTCGTAACCGATGCGCTGCGCGCGCGCTTTGCGGGCGACGCGCCCGCCGGATATGTTCCCATCGTCGACGCCATGCGCATCCTCGGCGTGTCGCGCCAAACCGTGTTGCAGCGTGTCAAGCGCGGCGAGCTGGACGCCATCCATGTCTCCCAAGGCAACCGTAAGGGACTGAAAATAAAGCTTCCAGAGACCATTCCAGATCTTTTTGACGACCCTAAATCAGCCGGGGGGTAGTATGAACAACGATCCAAAAAGCCTTTGATGTCAAGATCTAGAACCCAGTCGCTTTGCCAGCATCGCTGGCGTGCCATCCCCACCGCATCCAACGCCGATTTGCCAGGCCGATAGCCATAGGAGTCCGGGTGGAAGTGTTGCTCCAACTCCGGCTCCAGATACTGCTTGACGACCGTCTGGGCTATCCGATCAGCAACGGTGGGAATTCCTAACGGCCGCATCCGCCCATCCTCTTTGGGTATTTCCACCCGCAGGACCGGTGGCGGAAAGTAGCTGCCGGAGGCCAGGCGATTCCATAGCTTGTAGAGGTTCCCTTCCAGGTCTTGCTCGAACGCTTCGAGGCTCTGACCGTCTACCCCCGCTGCGCCTTTGTTGGCCTTGACACGTTTGTATGCCTCCCATACCTGACGTTTGGTAATACAAAACGGCTTTGCTTGTTCCAAGCGAATCCTCCCGTTTCCGGTTGTTCTCTTTTCCAAGCCGGACGATGCAACCCCTTCGCTCCAGCCCCATTACAGGACCTTCCTCACTACTACGGGTTGCTCCGCCCTTGTGCTCCGCATCGGTACTCTCACCCTTGTGGGGCTTCCACTTGGGTTTCTCCCTTGGCATCGGAGCGACAAGTTCCCACGTTCCACACAAGCGCCTGAATCAGGTTCACGCCACCTTCATGCCGGAGGCCGTCTGGCCAGTACACAGGCTCCCGCCAGACTCATCCCGGAGTAACGACTACCCTCCGGTTTTGACCTCGTCCCTACGCTTTCGACACTTCATCAGCGGTTCACTCGCGTTCGTCTCCCTGATCCTCACCTGACAGGGTCTCGCCCTGCCTTTTCCGCAACGCTCACTACCCCGGCTCTTGACCGACGCAGCTTGCGGTGGTTTGAAGCCTCCGCCTGTACGGCGGCTTCGGGGGGCCAACCCCCATCACTTGTGCAGCATGGCTGCACGGAGGACTCCGTCCTCCGGCGTGCCTTCGTGGCACACAGTCGTCCGCGTACCGACACAGATGCGCCGCCCCTTGGCAGTGCTCCTTGACGGGGTAGGCTCGGGATACGTGTAAATTTTTATCACTACGGACGGTCACCCGGGGAACGGCAGTGGCCTCGGCTGGAGCGGAGGCGGCAAAACGTCCATGTCGACGTCGAACTGTCCGAAGCGTCGTAGATGGTCGCGGATGGTGGGAGCGGTTCTCGCGACAAGCTCAGGAGTCACCGGCAACCCCTCTGCGGCCATACGGGCGAGCACATCCGTCAGGTCGACGACGTTCTGCAACATCACGGCGTTGGCGACCAGCTCCATGTACTTCACCTGCTTGAGCTGCTCCACCGGGTCTCCGCTCTTGATCACCGGACCGCCAAAGCCGATCCAGTCGAGGAAGTCATTGTAGGACTCGATCTTGGTGGTCTCTGCACGGATACTCTGGCGCAGCTCCCCTTCTGACACGAAGCGCAGCAGGAACAAGGTCCGCACCACACGCCCCAGTTCGCGGAAGGCCTGGTAGAGCCGGTTCTTTTTGCTTCGGCTGCCGAGCTTGCGCAGTAGCATCGAGGGTAGCACCTTGCCGGCCTGGATCGACAGGACCACCTGCATCATATCCTGCCAGTGGGCCTCGATGATCCGCCAATCGACGGTCTTGGTGAAAAGCGCGTCGATGTGCTCGTACTTCGAGGTGGCGTCGGGACGGTAGAACACCGCATCGTTCCAGGTACGCATTCTCGGCAGCAGCTCGATGCCGAGCAGGTACGCCAGGCCGAACACCGGCTCGCTCTGGCCGTGGGTGTCTGCGTGGACGGTGTCGACCTCGAAATCAGAGCGGTTATGCAGTAGCCCGTCGAGGATGTAAACCGCCTCCCAGACCCCGCAGGCGATGAAGTTGCTGAACAGCGCGATGTAGGTCGCCGAAATGTGATGATAGGCGATGCCGCCGTAGCGGCCGTAACGGATGTGCTGCTCGCCGAGGAGGTTGTTCTCGCGCAGCTCCATGTGCGTCCCGTCGGCGATGGCCACGTTCGGCTTGCCCCAGAGCTTGGGCAGCTCGAACCGGACGTACTCGCGGGCGATGTCGGCGGATGCGGCTTCGAGTTTGTCGACAGTGACATGCTGGGCGTTGATCCGGCGCAGCAAGTGCCGGTTGATGCTGTCCGGTGCGTGGCGCGCGGTCTGGTTGACGCCGAGGTTGCAGCCGATCCCGAAGACCGTGAACAGATACCGCTTTGTCGCGTCTTCCAGCTTGGGGTCCGAGCCAGACAACGGGCCGAAGTGGCGCGTGAACGAGGACCAGTGTTGGACGTGTTTGAGGACATCGAGCAGATGCCGCTCCGGCATCCGTTCCCGGATCGCTTGCTCGAAGGCTTGGAGCCCTTGAGGCAGAGGTTGAGCAGCCTGGCGGATCAGATGCGGCGTTCCATCCGGATCGATCCGCAACGCGCTGTTGTCCGGGAAGCCGGCGTCGACGGTCCTGGCCAGCTCTTCCAGCTTGTCTCGTAGCTCGGAAACAAACTTGCTGGCCCCCGTCGGCAGCTTCACCGCGGCGCCGTAGTCGTCGAGCCTGCGGTCGCACTCGTCCCAAGGCAGCAGCTGGGCGCGGTAGTCGTCGTAGGCCCCGGAGCCGACCACATACAGGTCGCCGCTTTGCAGCGCCTCGGCCAGGTACATGAACACGCACAGTTCCAAGGCATGGCGATCGAGCAGCACCTCGCCGTCGTGGCGCTGTTGGACGAAGGCTTGCCAGCGTTGCGAGGCGAAGCCAAGATCCAGCGTGACGTCCAGGACCTTGCGGCGGCTGTGCTGGTGCTGAAGGACAATTTCCAGGGCGTCGAGCAGGCGCGTGTCCGCGCTCGATGACTCCAGCGTCAGCAGATCGAGCAACCGGAACAGCGTACTCCGATTGCCACTGTGGATCGGCCACAACAACGGCAGGTAGTTGTCGTTGTGGTAAGCGGTCACCGCGTGGTACTGGGCGCCGAGGGTCTCGACACCACCCTGCTCGAGGAGCACCTGGCGCACGTTACGGCCGAGCTCCTCGTCCGCGTCCGTGGCACCGGCATGTCGCAAGACCTGGCCTAAGACTGCGAGGAGGTCTTCCTCGATCGCGCGCTGGTTCTTCTGCAGGGCGTGCAACCGCTCGACGGCCCGGTTCCGGGTGCGTCGCATCCTGCGGATGAACATATCGACGAGCTGGTCGCGGGTCTGCGTCTGGGTCTGGTGAAGCAGGCACAGCAACAAGGTGTGTCGCCGGCCGGGCTGGCAGACATCACGTAGATCACCGGTCTCCGGAGCCTTAGCCTCGGCGGAGAACTGCCGGATCTTGGTATGCGGAATGCTCTCCAGGAGCGGCCGGGGATCGAGAACGGCATCCAGCTCGGCGAGCCGGTCGATCCATAGACGCAGGTGCTTCAGATTTGCTGGCCCCGGGGTCTCCTTGAGCCGTGAAAAGGCGTTCAGGTAGTATCTTCCGACCGGTGGCTCCAGCATCGCATCGAGAACCTGGCGCTGAGCCTCGCTCAAAGCGGCATCGATCTTCCGGTAGATCTCCTCGTGGATCGCTTGGCGCAGATTGCCGATCAGCCGGTCCAGGTTGCTGAAGGCGGGAAGCTCGATCCGCTCCTTGATCAGGGCCTCGACCGACGCGCTGATCAGATCTGCCGGGTCGCTCATGACCTGGGCGGCGCGATGGACCGTCCTGATCACGACCTCCCGGCCGCCGTGGGAGAAGGGACGGCTACGGAGGTGCTTGCGGATCGCTTCACGATACCGGTGCACCGTCGCCGGCCGAGCGACACCATCGACCAGTCCTGTCTCGTCATCGAATCCGAGCACTTTGGCGATGTGCCGACGGATCTGATCAGGAACGTCTTCGAGTGCCAGGAAGAAGCCCAAGCTTTGGCGCGTCTTCAGGGTGATGGCCATCGACAACCTGCCGGCCTCGCCGCGGGCGTGTCGGCGGACGAACGCCTCTTCGCCCTCACTCAGAGTGAATTCGGCCTCCAGCTCGGCTTCGGTGAGCTGCCCGCGAAAGCGGGGGTACGCGGTACGGTTGATGGAGGCCATGGCAAGGGCTCGCGAGGTGTCCGAAAAAGGGTTTGCCCCGACGGCCAGAAAGTGCTTGATTTACCACGACTGACGTGGCCGAATTTGGCTGGCCGAAAATGTATACATTCTCGGACGCGCGATCC
Organism: uncultured Gammaproteobacteria bacterium; assembly: GCA_963824085.1. Classification (GTDB taxonomy): domain Bacteria; phylum Pseudomonadota; class Gammaproteobacteria; order Chromatiales; family Chromatiaceae; genus JARRNE01. Next base: position 28,292 of record CAWGNT010000011.1, on the reverse strand, counting down.
AGACAGAAATGCCCCAGAAGAACCGCGCCGCGCTCTATCTCCGGGTCTCTACGGCGGATCAGAAGCCGGATCTTCAGTTCGACGGGCTTCGGGTCTACGCCGAGCGCGCCGAGTTGGACATTGTGCGGGACTACTTGGACGTGGCGGTATCGGGTCGGCGCCAAGGCCGTCCTCAGCTCGATGCCCTGATGCGGGATGCGCGCGATCGCGCCTTCGACTGTGTGCTGGTGTGGAAATTCGACCGCTTCGCCCGCTCGACCAAGCACCTGCTGAGCGCACTTGAGGAGTTCAACCACCTCGGCATCCGGTTCGTGAGCGTCCAGGACCAGATCGACACCACCTCACCCATGGGTAAGGCGATGTTCACGCTCATCGGTGCCATGGCGGAGCTGGAGTCCTCGCTGATCAGCGAGCGCGTTTCGGCCGGGATGAAGGCAGCAAAGGCACGAGGGAAGCACCTGGGTCGACCGCGAACACCGACGACGGTTGTTGCAGAGGTCGAAAAACTGGCCAGAACGACGGAACTAAGCGTGCGCGAAATCCAACGGCGTATCGGTGCCAAGACGGGGCGCGGCGTTGTTGGGGACATCGTCAAACGCGTTCGGCACGACGATGCAGACCTGCGATTGGGAAGGTAGAGCAGCAGGCTTGGACCCCTGCGGTTTTTAGTCCATTGGCGGCGGTGGCCCACAGCGCGGAAAGACCGTCGCGCCGCACACTACGATAGACGCTATCCATACTCATGAATGCAATCGAATTTCAGGCCGTCGCACATGACGGTATTCTCGACATCCCGCCGGAACATCGCCGTCTTCTGGATGGCAAAAAGGTGCGCGTCGTCCTGGTGGATGCGGAGCCCCAGTCTACCGACGGAAACGAGACGATCTTTTCGCGGCTGCGAAGGGTGAAAACCCAGGGACCGAAGGACCTCTCGACCAACCATGATGCCTACGTCGTCGGCGAGCCGGATGCCTGAATCCGTTTTCGTCGACACCGGCTACATCCTCGCGCTGGTCAACGAGAACGATCAGCATCACGTGGATGCGGTCGCGCTCTCGGAGAAGTTCGATGGACAGCCAGTCATCGTCACCGACGCCGTGCTGCTGGAGATCGGCAACGCCCTGTCGAGGATGGATCGTAACGCTGCCGTACAGATCATCGAGGATCTGCGCGAATCGCCAGGGGTGACTGTGGTGAACCTCACCCCCGAGCTGTTTGAGTCGGCGTTCGATCTGTACCGGCGCCACATCGACAAGCAATGGGGCCTGGTCGACTGCGTCTCCTTCGTCGTCATGCGCCGCATGGACTTGAAGACCGCGCTCGCCTTCGACCAGCACTTCGTTCAGGCTGGATTCGTCACCCCCCGGTTCTGACGGTGCAGTTTGGCGCTCACCCGAAAGGACCGGCTCGACGGCGCGGTGAGCGGTTTCTTCGGATGTCCGAGCCGTTCGGGAGGAAGTGATAAAAATTTACACGTATCCCGAGCCTACCCCTGGAAAGACGAGCGCGGCGGCCGCCGCGTCGCGAACATCCCCGACATGCCCGAGAGCGTCGCGAGCGCTCTCCGCGCTGTCTGGGCCGCCGCGTGGAACGCCGCGCAAGACGCGATCAAGACCGAGCGCGACGGCCTCACGGCCGCGCGACGCGAGATGGAGAAGGAACGCGCGGAACTCGCGCAAGAGATCGGCGAGCTTGAAACGAAGCTCGACGCGAGAGAGAGCGAGCGCGACTCCCTCGCGAAGACCCTCGCGGAGAAAGAGAAGCGCCACCGCGGAGCAGAGGAGAAGGTCGGCGAGCTTAGGATCGAGAACGCCCGGCTCGAGGAGCGCATTGCAAACACGCAGATGCGCGCCGACGAGCTGCGCGACCAGGTCACCCGCCTAGAGGGCGAGCTCGCGCGTCTTGCGCAATCCAAGGAGGAGCCCAAGGAAGCACCAAAGCCCAGGCAGAAGCCAGCCCCCAAGAAGCCGTCGTAACAAACCGCCCCCCGCTTTCTGCGTAGCGTAACTACGTAGTTATGTTACGCAACAATACCCCAAGCACCCCACCAAGACGGTGAAGCAGGGCCGACCCGTGCCGCAAGGCGCTAAAAAGGGGCGGCTACGGCGGGATGTGTCGCCGCCGTAGCGACCCAGTCGGCTTGCTGCCCAGAGAGTACGGAACGTGGGAGTAGTGCCGCCCGTGCGGCGTGTTGAGCTATGCGTGGTCAGCGCTCGCGCCGCTTACCGCGACCCGCAGCCCCTGCGCCACACCAAAGGTGTACGCCTCAGCCGGGCGTGCACAGCCCGCCCCCGGATGCATCGGGATACCCGGCACGAGGCCTGATCGCAGGGGTTCACCGACCACATGAGTTAGTTGTCACACATGCCGCGCACCAGGAATGTGCATGATCATCCTCTCACTAACCCAAGAGCGAGCAGCGCAGTAGGAAATTGACGAGGGTCACTGGCTCGCCTCTTGTAGCCGTCGGTCGAGTGCGGCGAGCATCTTGCTACGCAACGCCAGGCGGCGCTCCCGGCGCTCAGCTCTGCGCTGGAGCTGGTAGACGGCGCCCACAAGCAGAACAACGACGGCAAAGAGTCCGAGCTCAGTCAGCATTGCAGTCTCCATACAGTGCACCTCCCCTACGTCTGCCGGGATCTGAGAACCGAACGAGTAGATGGGAAAACGCCTTTGCGGCCCACTGCGCAAAGGGCCGTGCGTCAGGAGTAACACGGCAGCATCTGTGCCATTCCTTGAAGCGGGACGCCACTTCCTCAGCTGCCGCTCCGCCTTCGTCGCTGGTGCGCTAGTGCGGCCGCTCAGTCTGGAATTCCGGCAAGGGCATCTCTAAAATCACCCGCTGACACGCGTCCAAAGCAAGCGATGGCTGGTTCCACCAGCACAGCGGCGGGGTAGCACCGACCTGGACGCTCCACCCCCCCCTCCCCCCGTCAAGTCGTCCTCTCAACTGCCGGTCGCCTTGAGCGGCGCCACCTTGTCCTTCTTGGGAGATAAGGATGCCTCTACTGCGGGCGTCTCCGGCACAGGCACCTTGCCCTTTAGAATGCGCTCGACGTCACGGGCGTTGCGGGCGAGATAGATGGTCAGCTCCTCGAGGTCGGCCGCGGGCAGCGTCGGTAGCACCTGATCCGCGCGCAGCCGCTCTGCCAGTCGCTCCGCGTTCTCCAGGATGCGGTCGTAGGCGTCTGCCTCCTTCTTGTCAGTTGTGCGCAAGCGCTCAACTCCCTTGCTGTCTTTGACGATGTATTCGATCTCTATCATGGTCTGTGGGCACCCACATTTCGCGTCCGCACCGCAGCTGGCGGAGCAGTATAATGGCCTGGTGCGCGGACATCTGGAGCGGCGCTGGACTGCTAGAGTGGCCCCTGGTTCGGCCTATCGTTCCCGGTACCGCACATCACCCCGCAACACCTCCCTCCACCTGTCAAGCCACCCCCTCAACTGTCGTATCCACGCCTTCCCGAATTACGTAATTCAAGCCCCCAACCTACTGATCCACTCCTCCCCTGCCCCCAACGAAAGACCCCGCCGAAGCGGGGTCGTCTCGCCGCTCGCGTGTGCGAGTCTTACCCCAAGTTTAACAGGTTGGTTGTCAATCCTTTCCGAGTCAGCCACTTGCAGGGGCCGACATTGGCGAGTGGCACTACAAACGTGCCATTCTTGGAATGTGGGGTGGCTCAGACGATCATCTTGCTGACACCTCCCGGGCTGGGATTGACGCCGAGGGCCTGGTAGATCTGACGCTGGCCCGGCTCGGCCTGGGTGGCCTTGCGCACGTGCAAGGCGCGCCCGTCCGGACGGCGGAAGGTCGCGGTGACGCGCACTTGGCCGTTAAGCGTCTCGCGCAGGCTCACCCAGCTGTCGTTCATGCCCTGCTCATGCAGGCGCCGACGGATCAGCTGGACGAACTGATACGCCAGGACAGTGAGAAAGAGGTGGCCGTCAGCGCGTTCTTCTTTGTGATGGAAGATCGGGCGCAGGCCCAACTCCGACTTGAAGGAGCGAAACACGGCCTCGAGGTCGGTGAGCATCATGTAGGTCCGCCACAGCTGCTCGGCGTCCCAACTCAGCTCGTTGGTGCGCAGGCAATAGACGCCGGGATGGGTGTCGCGGCTGCCGTCGAGCGGGCGACGCTCCCAACGGATCGCTTGCGCCTTCTCGCCACTGGCATCCGGGACGATCTCGATGTGATAGTGCTGCCCGGCGCCATGGCTCTTGGCCTTCAGGCGGCCGATGCGCTCCCAGAGCTTATCGATCTTCTTGGTCGTGCGGGGACGACTGAGCCCATCGGCCAAGGCTTGCAGCCCGGCCTCGAAGCGCTCGGCAAAGCGCGCGGCGATGCCCTCTTCCTTACGCGCGCGCTGCTCGGAGTAACAGTACAGACGCACTTCCTCGCCCTCGCTGTCCTCCACCTGTTGCACCGAGACACGCTCGCCGCCCGCGGTGAGCAGATCGCTTGCTTGGGCCGGATCGAACTGGCGGTGGCGCTCGCGGCTGACGACTAGATAGCGGTAGCCGCGCGCGCGCAGCCAGGCCACGTTCTCTGCCGTGGCGATCCCACGGTCCATGACGACCAAGGCCCCGAGCCGGGCGCCCAAGCCCTGGAGCATCGCCTCCAGCGTGGTGCCTTCGACCACGTTGCCGTCAAAGACCTGCGAGCGGCGCACGAAGCCGCTGCCATCCAAGACCAGGCCCAGGGTGAGCAGCGGACAGTCGCGGCGCTTCTCCTTGGAGTGGCCGCGTTTGGCCTTGGGGTTGATGGGCGCTTCACCCTCGAAATAGGTGTTGGTCAGGTCGTAGAGGGTGACCGTCCAATCGAGCCCGAACAGCTCGCTCACGCGCGCGAACAGCGCCTCTTCAATCGCCTCACGGTGGCGCATCAGCGCGTCGCTGGCGCGATAGAGCTGCATCAGGCTCATGGCCTCGAAGTCGACGTCCAGCAGCTCACCCAAGCCGCTGCGCTCGCACAGCCAGCGCTGGGTGGCCAGCTCCGAGGCCGGCGCGGCCATGCGCCCGAGGATGACGCCCAGCACCGCCGCGCGCTGCGGCCCGGTCAGCCCCAGCCCCTCGAGCAAGGCAATGAAGTCGACTTGGGCCATCGCCCACAGCCCCACCGCCTCGACCCCCACCGTGCGCGGGCGCGCCAGCGTCAGGGAGTCGAGCGCAACGCTGTGCACCTCCACGGGCGCAACGCCATCGGGGGGTGCCGGCGCTGGTGCGGCGGCGCCCTCACGCGCCAAAATCTGCGCCGCCAGGCGCTGCGCCTCGCGCTCGAGCAACAGCGAGCCGTAGCCCAGCAGCGGTTCCTGGCCGCTCAGGATCTCCTGCAGGCGCGCGCAGAGCTTCTGCCAGTCGGCCTGCGCCACGGCGAAGTGCCGGCCCAGGTTGAGCACCGTGACTTGCCGCACCTTCCCGCCGACGCGCTGCGAGCGCACCAGCCGATGGGTGAAGTAGCGCTCGCCGGTGGCGCTGTTGCGCGTCTGGGTGCGGCGGATGTACATGCCTCGAACCTAGACCGCCCGCCACCGGATGGCAATAGGCCCTAATGAATGTTATGGCACTACTTTGGCCGCCCGCCGCACCGTGCACACAGGAATCAGCCGCTTATCGGCCAGCGCAGGCTCAAAACGGCCCCATATCAACGGGGCCATGTTAAACCTGGGCTAGAGTGACGCGTTCTTGGGGTCAGTAACTATGTAATTGCAGCGCCCCGCCCTTACTGCCAAGCCGTAGGCCCATACCCCACACCGCAATCCAAGAAAATTAGATCGCCGATTTCGTCGCCACCTCAACGCCAAGAGCAGTCAACACCTCGATGATCTGTTCCATCCCTTCGGCGACGATTTCCCGTTTCCTTGGATCTTTCCGCCCCGCTTCGAGCCACTCCTTAATCTCTTCGAGAGGAAGGTATTCCTGGTGGCGTCTCGCGTAGGAAACCTGACACGCAAGGATGCGAATCCCCGCCTGCAGCTCCTCAGGCTGCGCCGCCCACAACAGATCCTCTGATTCGTTGCTTACGGTCTCGAAATCTTCTTTCTGCATCGCACCTCTCCTCCAGTACACCGACCCCCAGAGCATACACCGCGCAACACCACCCTCCCCCTGTCAAGCCACCTCCTCAACTGCCGTATCCACGACTTTCCGTACTTCCGTAACTACGTAAATACGACCGCCCCCACCTACTGCCTCGCTCGCCCGCCGCGGCGCCCATCGTCGCCGCACGCTCGACAAATCAATTCGTTGTGGTTACATACCCCCAGACCCTTCTCCGCAGAACCCTGCCCACGACATCCCGTCGCAGGCACGTACCGCGGAGAACCGTATGTCCACCGACATCAAGGCACTTTTTGATCAAGCTACCGCTTGGAAACAAAAGGTGATCACGCTCCTTCTATCAGACGTCGTGAAGTTCAACGCCCTACGAGAAAAGCTGAACGCTGTCGGTTCCGTTAGCCTCGACCTTTCCTGCGCCAATCTCTCCAACGCCAACTTGCGCGGCGCCAGCCTCTTCACCACCCACCTCTCCAACGCCGATCTTCAGTGGGCAAACCTCCGTGGAGCTAACCTCACCGGCGCCAGCTTGTCTGAGGCCATCCTCGCTGACGCCAACCTCACTGATGCCGACTTCACCGGCGCAGACCTCACTCACGCGATCCTTCTTAGAGCCAACCTCACCGGCGCCGTGATCGACCGCTCCCAACTGACCGATAAGCAGTTCTACTCGCTCATTCGTTGGATCGACGGTCGCCCGCCGCAGTGACCCCATTCCTTCCCGCCCCGCCCTCGCGGGGCTTCTCGTATATACGCTTTCCCGTAGTTCCGTGCCGCCGTCCTCCCAATTGCCTCGCTCGCCCGCCGAGGCACCCACCGTCAGCCTGCCAAGGTGACCATTCCGTCATCGAGCGTTCACCGTTCGTTCAGCGTGAGGGCAGTAACCTGAAGCCGAGAAGCTCGCAGAGACACGAATTCGGAGAAGCACCTGACATCCTTAAGGAGGTGACGACCATGAAAAAGTGGATTCTCGCTCTCGGCACCTGCGCGGCCCTGTCCGCGCTCCCCGTAGGTGCCTTCGCCCACGGCTACGACGCCGGTGACGCCGCGCTCGGCGGACTTGTCGGCGGTGTCGTCGGCGGCCTCATCAGCTCCGGTGTCGTCACGGCCCCGGTCTACGCCGCACCCGGGCCCGTCGTGGTCGAACGCTACGCGCCCCCACCGGTGGTCGTCGAGAGACCGGCCCCCGTCGTCGTGGGGCGCGGCGAACCGTCGGTGGTCTATTACGATGGCGACCGCCGTGGCTGGTGGGGTCACCGCTGGCGTGAACATGAGTGGCGGGAGCACGAATGGCAGGAGCACCGCTGGCACCGTCATCACTGGGATGACGACGACGACTGACACAACGCGCGCGGTGGCGCCGCCTGTCACCGCGGGCCGATGCTCTCGACCTCGGCGGCGTCTGGCGCCTCGACCCGCACCTTTACTGCCCTGCTCCTTCATAATCCCCTCCTCCCCTCCCATGAAGTCCGCGGAGCACTTCAAGTCAGCCCCCCAACGAAAGACCCCGCCGAAGCGGGGTCGTCTCGCCGCTCGCGTCCGCGAGTCTTACGCTTTAAGTGAGCTCCGCCGTCGCTGGCCTGAACCTTTGCCGCGGTGCCCTGCTAAGTTCGGTTACGGCTGGCCGCCTGAAGTGCCTACCTTTGGCAAGCGAAGCCGACAAAGACCGGGCGTGGGCTGACCACATCGAGGACTGGATCATCGCCGTAGCAAGAACAAACCCGCCGGAGAGCGCGGCCGACAAGATGCCGGCAATGGTCAATGCGTCAAATGTCATGGTCGTGTCTCCTGTCTACGATGCTGCGTGCGCAGCACATCTGTGACCCCCCACGCCTTGCCGCCGCGGACAGCAGCGCACGCCGGGGTATGTCAATGGACAGGATCCATCGTCACTGACCACGCAGAAGACGCGCAAGTGACTGTTTCATAATGTTGTAACGATTTGTTACGACCTGTTTCGCCGTACCATCGCAGCGCCGCAAATACAGGCTCCCGTACGGTTACATTTCCCGCGCCACAACCGTCCATCCCTGCCCCAAAGGAACCCCTGCGTACCACCCCAGCGTTTCTTCATCCGTGAGGGCCGTCACAGAATCCGCATCAAAGCGTCAGTAATCTTTCTCGCTTCGATCAACCGAGGAGTTGCACTATGAAGAGGGACTGCGAAGAGGACGACTGGAGTCCCGGGTTGCGCTCGAAGCTGTTTTTCCGCGCCGAGGCGGAGGCAACTTGGCTGAGGGGCTCAGTACTGGGACACGGCGGCCACGCCGATCCAATGTACGCGCCTGCGAACGCGCGCGAGCGGCGCATCCGGGAAGCGGCCTACTTCAAGGCGGAGCGCCGCGGCTTCGCCCCAGGCTATGAGCTCGACGACTGGCTCGCGGCAGAAGCCGAGATCGGTGGCTAACGCAATCGAGGGCATCCGTTCAGGGAACAGCGGGAAGCAGGGCTTCCGGCCGTCTCGGAGCTCCGTCATCCCCGAACTACATAATTCGACACCCCAACCCCGCCCCAAAAACCCGACCCTCCATCCAAAACTCGGGAGGTCACGGCCATACATCAGTCGGGAGGTCAGACCCCCACCAGGCATCCAGCTCGCGGGAGGTGGAGTGACTAACGCGCGAGAGGTCGCGCGTCCAACCTCCGGAACTCCGATCGCTCGACGACGGCTGCACGTAGACCAGCACAGAAATGCGGCTACGCGTATTTACAGAACGCCGTATTCCAGAACCCACGCGCAAAAGAATCCCGGCAGGGGGTGCCGGGCGTAACTGGAAGGAGAAGATTTGAGAGTGGTGAGCCGCGGCGCGAGCATCCCTGCCTCCGCCGCAGCTCGATCGGGAGCGTATCGCCAATGCGAATCACTTGCAACACAGCCGCCCTACCCTGCAGCCCGGAGATACGAAGCTCCGGAATTACGGATATTCGTAGTTACAGAACGCCGCGCAAAAGAAAGCCCGGCGGGGCGACCGGGCATGGGGAAATGTTCTATGCGCGCCGTCGCGCTTACTCGCTGGCTATTCCGCACGTGTTGGCATCGATCGCCGGAATGGCACTCAGGTATGTGTACATGGCAAGGAGGTCACGGTCGGTCATCGACTGGTAGACCGGCCACGGCATCACCTGCAATACGTTCCCGGGGCTGTCTGGATCCTCGCCCGTGCGCATCACGTGCAGGAACGCCTCGAACGTCAACCCCGCGGGCTTCCCGTCCTCCCATGGGGTGGTGTCGCGCGACACGAAGGGGCCGAACTCCATGCCGCCCGCAAGGTAGCAGTCCAGGTTGATCTGCTTAGGTGCGCCTAGGGACGCGTACGGATCTTCCGTATAGGGCGGCTCGGTGTGGCAGTCGTTGCAGCCGCCGACGGCATTGACGAGGTAGCTGCCAAGACCGACAAGCGCGCGGTTCTTCCCACTGAGGTCGAGCGCGATCCCTTGGCTCTTCGCGTAATTGAGTCCTGCCTGGATCCGTGATGCGTCCACCTCTGATGGCGTGCGTACGGGCGGGCCGTTCTTGGCACTGGCCACGGCGATACCAAGCGAAGCGACGAAGCCAAATGCGACGATAGCGCGGATGCGGTTCGATCGTAACTTCTCAATAAGGCATGGCAACTATATCAATCAGGTGGCGATGTGAGTTAAAGTATCGCGCCAAGATTGACATCGACTGATTGCCCGGCCATGCCCACCCCGATTCACCTACCGGACATTCCCGACGCGGAGCGCACCGCGCTGGTGGAGCAGTTGGTGGTGCTGATCGAGACGCTGGCCGAGGATAACCAGCGGCAGGCCGAAACCATCCAGCAGCTGCGCGATGAGATCGCGGTGCTCAAGGGCGAGAAGGCAAAGCCGCAATTCAAGCCCAGCGGGATGGAGGGCAAGCGCGATGGCGACACGCCGGACGACGCCGCGGGCAAGGGAAAGGGCAAACGGCCGGGCTCGGCCAAACGACACAAGACAGCGCAGCTGACGATCCACGAGGAGTGTCCGATCGCGCCCAGGGAGCCGCTGCCCGCGGGCTCGCGCTTCAAGGGCTATCGTGACTTCGTCGTGCAGGAGCTGAAGATCCAGCCCCACAACATCCGCTATCGACTGGAGGTCTGGCAGACCCCGCAGGGGCAGTGGCGGTGCGGGGAGCTGCCGGCAACGCTGCATGGCGGTCACTTTGGTCCGGGCTTGCGGGCGTATGTGCTCTACCAGCACCATCACTGCCACGTCACCCAGCCGCTCTTGGGCGAGCAGCTGCGCGAGTGGGGCATCGACATCTCGGCGGGGCAGCTCGATGCCCTGCTCAGCGGGCACACGCAGGCGTTCGTGGCCGAAAAGGATCAGCTGTTGGAGGTCGGCCTGGAGGTCAGCTCCTTCATCACGGTCGATGACTCGGGGGCGCGCCATCAAGGTCGCAACGGCTACGTCACGCAGATTGGCAATGACTTCTTCGCCTGGTTTGCCAGCACCGAGCGCAAGAGCCGGATCAATTTTCTTCAGCTCCTGCAGGCCGGCACGCCCGTCTACGCCCTCACTGAGGAGACGTTCAGCTACTGGCGCACGCAGGGTCTCCCTGAGGCCATGCGCCAGGCGCTGATGGCCTCGCCCATGCGGGTGCTCCCCGCGACCGAGGAGTGGGACAAGCACCTCGATGCGCTCACGATCACCCAGCAGCGGCATCGGCGCATCGCCACCGAGGGGGCGTTGCTCGGTGGGCTGCTGGCCAACGGGTTCTCACGCGAGCTGGTCATCGTCAGCGACGGGGCGGGGCAATTTGCGATCCTGCTCCACGCCTTGTGCTGGGTGCACGCCGAACGGCTGATTCACAAGCTCATCCCGCTCAATGAGCGCCATCGCCAGGATTTGGAACGGGTGCGCGGCGAGCTGTGGGCGCTCTACGCCGACCTCAAAGCCTACCAGCGCGCCCCCGACCCGGCGGCGGTGGCGTCGCTGCAGACACGCTTTGAGGCGATTTTCACGCAAAAGACCGCCTTTGCCACCCTCAATGCGACCCTGCAGCGGCTCTATCGCCATCAGCGCGAGCTGCTCCTGGTCCTGCTGCGCCCGGACATCCCGCTGCATACTAACGGCAGCGAGAACGACATCCGCGACTATGTCAAATGGCGCAAGATCAGCGGCGGGACCCGCAGCGACCTGGGCCGCCGCTGCCGCGACACCTTTGCCAGTCTCAAGAAGACCTGCCGCAAGCTCGGCATCTCGTTCTGGCACTACCTCAACGACCGCATCCACCAGACTGGCGCCATCCCACCCTTGCCAGACATCGTCCGTGAACGGACGCGGGCCGCGTCCGCTGTGCCGTGAGTTATTGAGCAGTTACGTTCGATCTCATGGGATGCCTCCTGGGCTAGGTTTTCCTACAGTTGTCGTCTTTCCATGGGTGCGACGGAGACGCCATCACGCGAAGCGATGCCAAACGCTCCAGATACGCGAAGGACGTATCCTTGTAATTACAGAACGTCGCAATTCCGGAACACGCTCGCAAAAGAAAGCCCGGCCGCCAGGCCGGGCATGGGAAAGTGTTCTATGCGATCAGAACCCCATGGAGAGGCTCACGGCGGACGATATCCGTAGGACGAACCAGTCGCAATCAGTAGTGCTACGAGCACGCAACGCCGGACTTCCGTATCGCCGTCCCTATAGATCATCGACCCCAGGCGCACCGGCGGCCCTGATCTCCTCCGCGCGCGCCTTGCGCTGCGCCTCGATCCGCTCCCGTCGTCGCGCCAGAACGCAAGCTCGCGCCGCCTCGCGCTCCCGCGCCCAGGTGCGAATGACGCACTCCTCCCAGCACCACCCGGGGGGTCTCACCGCTAAGCCAGCTGGCGTTGGCCCAGGCGAAAACGAACGACCCTGTCGCCTCTACTTCGTGGTGCCCTTGTACTTTTTCACGATCTCGCGCACGTCATTGATCTCAAAGCCGTAGGTCCTCTTTAGAAACCCAATCCGCTCATCGGGCGAGACCGCTTTTGGTAGCTTCAATGAGGTGATGATGAAGTCAGCTGGTACGCCTGTCGCCTGCGCCACTTCGCGCAAGGTCATTGCACCCTGGATCGGCACGTCCTCGTATTGGTGACCGGAGAGCGAGCTACCTGGGGCCGCAGTGGATCGCTGCTCGACGGATGTCACCAAGGGTGCCATTGCCAGGGCAATCACCGCCACGAGTCCGACGACACCAAGCCCCGCCCGAAGGCCTGAACTCTCCCTTCTCGATCTACCGGTGACGACAGAAACGATCCACCGCCCGTGGAACACAAGGTGCGTCGCGAGCACGGCGACCAAGACGACGGATATCCAGAAATGGATACCCCCCCACTCGTGCCGATCCAAGCCCCAGATCGTCGTGTAATGGCCGCTGCCGGGCGGTAGCAGGTAGCGCATGAGGACACCGGTGGTAGTTAGTGCCCGAACGGAAACGCGGTTTTATTCGCGAACACCAGCGCCCGCTAATTGCTGGCGGGACGGATTGTTCATTCAATGACGCCAAGGGCGGAAGAAATGGCCAAGGCGAGCGCCGTTAATGAGAATGGATCGCATCGTCGCTGTGGCGGGGACAGACCACTCCCTTGGAGCGGCATCGGCGTGTCCCATCAGTGGGGTCAGGCCGCCCGTTTCCGGCGCCGTCGCTCCTGCTCGCGCTCGCGCGCCTGCAGGATGGCGCCCAGGCGCTGGATGTTGCGCGCCACCACGGCGAGCGCCACGTAGCGCTTGAAGCCCGCGATCCCATGATCCCGACAGAGGTCCAACCCGTGCACCTCCAGGGCGTTGATGGCGGACTCCACGCCGCTGTGGCGCCGGCGCAGGCGGATGAACTCGGGCTCCCCCTCGCGCGCGGCCTGCGCCGCGGAGCACTTGCCCTTCTTGGGCACCACCGGCAAGGGAACGACCGCGGCCAGTCCCCGCTGATTGGCGGGGCTGTGAAAGCCTTTGTCCATGCTGGCGCTCTGGGTCTCGGGGAAGCGCGCACAGGTCTCTTCGACCAGGGGGACGGCGATCTGATCGTCGGTGACGCGCTCCATCACCTGATGGTGCAGGATAAAGCCGTGCTGGTCTTCGACCACGGCCACGCGCAGCCCGAGCTCGACGGGCACCCCGGCCTTGCCTTTGCTGATCCACTCGGTGTGGGGCTCGAAGATGGAGAAGACTTTCTCGGCGTGGGGGATGTGCTCGCCCTCCAAGACGCGCCGGCGGATCTGATCGCTCTGGCGCTCGGCGTGGGCGAGGTAGCCATCGAGCTCGCCCAGCAGGGCCGCGGGCAGGCGGTGGATGCCGCAGAGCCACGCGCGGGTGTCGCGGGCACGTTCCAGGAAGCGCTCGGCGAGCGCCAGGTAGTCGCGATGGGCTTGCTCAATCTCCCCTTGGCGCGCGGTCCGCTTGTCGGGGTCTTTGGCGGTGGAGCGCTTGAGCTGCTGCACGCGCCGATAGGCCCGCTTGAGCTGGCGGATGTTGTAGGCGCTTTGGCGCCACTCGCTCAGGCCCTCGGCCTCACACAGCTCGGCACAGCCCTCGATGACCTTGCGCACCGCATCGAAAAGCAGATTGCAGTCGGTCGGATAGTGCACGTCGGTCTCGACCACGAAGGAGTCACAGCGCGCGGCGAGCCCGTCGTGCGGGCTTTTTTTTACCAGCTGGTGGCCGGCCCGCACCACCACCTGGTTGATGCGATCGAGCAGCTCAGGGGTGAACAGGCGCAGGTTGTCCTTGAGCGTTTGCAGGTTGTACTCCCCCGCCTCGGCCCAGCCGCTGTGCCCGAGCATCTGGCGGATGGTGGCGTGCTGGTTGGCCAGCTCGCAGATGCGGTCATGGTCGGCGTTGAGCCCCAGGCGCAGCGTCCCGAGCACCAGGATCTTCCACTGCGCCATGCCGGGGCGGCCGGTGTCGGGGCTCACGCTGCCTTCGCCATCGGCGCTGGGGGTGAGCACCTCGGTGAGGATCGCAAACACCTGCTCGCGCAGCTCCGGCGTCACGTAGATGTGCTGCAGGCCGCGCAGGATCTGCGGGATGTCATCGCGGGATTTGGGATCGAGCCGAATGGCGGAGATGTCCTGCTCGCCGAACTGCAATTGGGGATCGATGACTTGACGCATGGGGTTTCGAATGACGAAGTTTATGACGATTCATTCGCCCGTCATCGCGGCTTTCGCCTAACCGCCCGGCTGAAGCCGACGCGACGACGGAAAATCAATCAGTTGCAGCCCTTGGCGGATGACTCTGGCACGATTGGTAGCACGACCAAACTGAATCTTCCACCGTAGGGACAGATTGTAACATTATGTTCTCGCAAGATAAAGCTGGTTCCCGTTCAGGCACTAGTTATGCTGTACGACTGTGCTAGCGGTGGAGGTAATAATGCTTCGAATTTGGCGCTTCATTACATTGCTGCTCGCAGCGCTTGGCTTGGTCACGGGCGGTGCTCATGGGGTGCAACCCGCCTTCCGCGCATCCAACCCATTGATTCATCGTCGACTGGTGCAAGGGGGCGACCCGTCGCGAGCGGCCTATTCGGGGGCGTAAAGACAGGCTCGACAAAGAGCGGACTAGACAACGGGGCTCCTTCCCGCCAAGCTATGGCGGGAAGTTAGGTCGTAGTCAACCGGTGGAGCCCACGATGAAGAGCATGAACGACGTCACGAGCGAGATCAAGAGCCAGGCCCTGTTGGAGGAATTTGCAAAGATCCTGGGGTTTGTGCAGACCGCGTTCGAAGAAGGGAGCACGGCGCACGAAGTGGAGAGCGGACTCTGGAAACGGATGCTGAAGCTGGGTCGAAGCGTCTACCAAGCCTGGCTGGATCTGTTCGGTGATGGCGATGCAGGGGAGCGGATCGTCCTGGAGGATGGCCGCGAGGTGCGTCGGCTCGTTGACTTGCATCGACGTGAAATCCAGAACGTCTTCGGCCTGTTCGAGCTGATGCGGGCAGTCTACGGGACGCGCGAGGGCCAGAAGATCGAGGCGGTCCCGCTGGATGAACGTCTCGGGCTACCGCGGGGCAAGAGCTCGTACCTGCTGCAGGACTGGGATCAGCACCTGGCGGTGGAGATGCCCTATGCGACGGTCAGCGCCACACTTGCCCGGATCCTCGGCTTTAGCCAATCGGTGCACACCCTGGAGCGCAACCAGCGCGAGATGGCCACGGCGGTCGGGGATTTCTGGGAAGAGCGCCCGACCCCGGCGGCGGCGCAGGAAGGGGAGATCCTGGTCTGCACGGCTGACGGCAAGGGGGTTGCGATGCGCGGTGGCGGCCAAGCGCCCACGGGGGCCGAGCCTCCCGCCACGGAAGGGATGCGTGCCGGAACCAAGAAAATGGCCTTGCTCGGGGCGGCCTATACAGTGGACCCGTTCGTTCGCACACCCGAGCAGGTGTTGGATGCCCTGTTTGAGGCATCGCCCCCCGAGCAGCCACCGTCACGCCCCAAGCCCTGCTTCAAGTATGTCCGGGCGGCCTTGCAGCGCGATGACATGGACTCGACCGAGCCGCAAGTTCAAGCGATCTTCGGTTGGCTGGCCGAGCAGATGACCCAGCGCAACCCCGAGGGCAACAAGCCGGTCGTCCTGCTCATGGACGGCCAGGACTCGCTCTGGAAAGCAGGCTGGGACTACCTGCCCGAGGAGCTTGCCGAGGTCACCGAGATCCTCGATCTGCTCCACGCCCTCGGTTACCTGTGGCAGGCCGCGTTCCTGTTCCATCCCACCGGCAGCGACGCCGCCCGCGCCTTCGTCAAAGCGCAGGCCCGACGCATGCTCCACGGCGAGATCGCCGCCGTGATCCACGCCTTGCGCTGGCTCGGCACGCACCACAAGCTCAAGGGTAAGCGCAGCGAGACGCTGGAGCGTATCTGTGGATACTTCCGCAACAATGCCCATCGTATGGCCTACGACGCCTACCTCGAGCACGGCTTCCCCATCGCCTCCGGTGTCATCGAAGGGGCCTGCCGGTGTGTCGTCAAAGACCGCATGGAACGTTCCGGCATGCGCTGGGTCATCTCCGGCGCCCGCGCTATGCTCGACATGCGTTGTATCTACCTGAGCGGCCTCTGGGAGGAATTCACCGCGTTTCGCATCGATCACGAATCCCGGCGCCTGTACCCGGGATATGCCGCCAACGATGCGGATTTCAGCCAGCCACTCGCCGCGTAGCGGGCGCGGACGACGGGTTGCACCCGTGCTCATGTGCTCGAACTACTGCCAAAGATGCGGCATTATGTAGCAGCTGCACATTTCAAAAAATCAGTCGGTTAGACGCGGCCCGGGCTCACGGTTTGAGCCACCACCTGGGGCATGCTGGCGTCAGTCGCGACGCGTACGGAGACCGCCATGCCCCAACATTTCCTGCTCACAGCCGAAGCCCGCTCGTTGTCGGTGCGGGAGGTCTTTGCCCTCAGCGACGAGGCTGCATTCGATTTGTTCCGGGAGTTGCGTTGGGGCAAGGGCGAGGAGGTGGTCTGTCCCGCATGTGGGGTCGCGGACCGGCACTGGTTCCTGCCCAGTCGGGGGCAGTGGCGCTGCAAGGCCTGCGGCCATACCTTCTCGGTGACCTCCGGGACGATCTTCGCCCACCACAAGTTGCCGTTGCGGGTGTACCTGGGCGCGGTGGCGCTCTACACCAACGCCGTCAAGGGCCTCTCGGCGTTGCAGCTGTGCCGGGACCTGGGCGTGCAATACAAGACTGCCTTCGTGCTGATGCACAAAGTCCGTGAGAGTCTCATGGTGCAACGCGAGGAGACGCCGCTCGCGGGGCAAGTCGAGATGGATGGGGCCTACGTGGGCGGTCATGTCCGCCCGCAGAACAAGAAGGCAGAGCGCATCGATCGGCGACTGGCCGAGAACCAGAGTCCGGACAAGCGTTGCATCCTGGTCATGCGTGAGAATCACCCCCAGGAGCAGGGCACCCCAGCGCCCGTCGGTGCGCGCCGCAGCCTGAGTTTCGTGATTCGCCGCGAGAACCAAGCCGACGTCGGCGCCCTGGCCCAACGGTTCATCGCCCCGGGGACGCTCATCGCGGCCGACGAGTGCGACGCCTATGACCTGCTGCATGCCCGCTTCCCGATGCGGCGGGTCAATCATCAGTGTGAGTACCGGGCCGATGATGGCACCACCGACAACCAGGCGGAATCCTACTTCTCGCGCTTTCGCCGTATGGAGATCGGTCAGACCCACAAGTTCGGCATCCGTTACCTGGCCAACTATGCCAACGAGGTCGCTTACCGAGAAGACACCCGGCGCTGGAGCAACGGCGAGATCTTCCGCGACATCGTCGCCAAGTGTGCGCGCACCCCCACCCATCGGGACTGGTGCGGCTACTGGCAGGGCAACAAGCGGCTGCAGGAGCGCTTGGCAGCCTGATCGACGGGCATCAAGCGACGCGCCAAGTCGTCCCGTCCGCATCGGTTCCTGCCGCCGCAATGACGCCCTTGCCAGTCAGTCGTCTGACCGCACCCAAGGCACGCTTGCGCAGCTGCTCGATCAGGGCCGGGGTTGCCTCCAGTCCCTTGCGCTGGGCCAGTGCCTCGGCCAGGCGAGCTGCCGACAGCGGCTGCGAGGCGTCGCGCAAGATCTCCAGCACCAAGCGCTGACATTCCCCTTGGCGAAACAACCGCTGGCCCCGGCCTGTTGCCTTGGGGCGGATGCTCTCCAGCTTGTAGTCCGGCGCAAACAGCTTGATCGCGCCATCCACGTGGCCCACGTCAGTCTCCAGCCGCTCCAGCTCTCGACGACACGCTTCGATCCGGCCCGCCAACTCCGCCCGCTTGGCCACCAAACCGGTGACGACATGGGATTCGGCCATGGCAACGGCTCCCCTGCTGGTTTTGGCGTCGGGGATTGTGGCGCCCGGGCCGCTCGGGAGTCATGTGCAGCTGCTACATAATTCCGCAAAGATGCAGTACGGCGCTGAAATGTATGCGGCAGTTACGAGCACCCTTTACCGTTATTTCGGCTTAGTGGGCGGGCCACTTCAAATCGCGTCAGTTTTCGCGGCGCTAGTCCTGTCGTACCTGGTTCGCGGCCGGTCATCGTTTCGTCTGACGCTGTTTGGCACTCTTGGCCTAGCACTCTCGCTGGCACTGTGGTTCGGTCTCGTTGCGCCGGTGAACGCCGAGTGGTTGCGAGTTATAGAGTCAGCGCCGAATTCAGTTCCAACAGCATATCAACAACTGCGTCCGCGATGGGAGTACGGGCATGTAGCGGCGTTTAGTGCTTGGTTCTTTGGATTCAGTTTGCTTTTGTTTTCCGTACTAAAAGAGACGCCGACGGCTCGCTCTCATAACCATGCAGCATAACCAGACGCTGCACTCGGACGGCAATTCCGCTGCGCTCCATTGCCGCCAGTGAGCTCAAGCGTTGGGCGTCAACCAGGCTTCAAAGTCACATCGCTGTCGATTTCGCGAGGACTCGTTCGACTACTAGGTAGGGACAGAGACGAGCCGGTCACGACCGACCGGAGGCCTAGCCCGAAAAACCTAAGCTGACGTTTCCCCGAAATTGCGCATGGATCCATCACGCCACCATGCGCAACAGTGCGTCGACTAAAGATTTCTGGGGGGGACTGGTCGGTTTGGGGCAAACGTGGTCAAAATCCTCACTCAGCGCCGCCTCGGCGATGATGCGGCGGACGTCGGAAAAGGCGAAGCTGGTGCGCCCCTTCACTTTGTGCCGGCGTTGCGGATTCGGCCGCAAGCGCGCGGCGTAGATCCAAGTGAGGCTCACCGCCATCATACAAAGCTGCAGGTGGTTGGTGACGGCATAGGCGTTGCGAGTCTGGCTCTTTTGACTGCCGATCTCCTGTTTGAGCTCCTTAAATCCGGATTCGATTTTCCAGCGCGCGCCATACAGGGAGACGATCTGTGCGAGCGAGAGGCGCAGATCGGTTGTAAACAAGGCCACCCATTGGGTCTTTCGATAGACCCAGACGACGCGCACCGGGCACTTCAAGGTCTTGAGCATAAAGACCTGCTGATAAGCCAGGACCTCGCGCGATTTTCCGTAGAGATAAACGCGATGGCGCTGGGCTCGATCGCGAAATTGGGCCGCCAGTGTTGCCACCGAACCCAGCTTCTGTCCGTATTTGCGCTTGGCGCCGCGTTGCTTGGGTGTGCGCTGCGGGGGCAGGTCATAGAGCATGGAGGTGACCCGCAGTCGCGAGAGCAGATGAAACTGCAAGCCAAGCGCCTCGCGCACCGGCTGGAACAAGCCGTTGTTGCCAAACCAACTGTCGCTCACGACCAGCACCGGTACGCCGGCAAAGTGGGAGGCAATGGCGATGATCATGGCGCCCGCCTGCGCCAGTTTGGTCTGAAACGGCTCCACCCTGGCGCCCTTCTTGACGTTGAGCGTTTTCGCCTCAATCGCCTTCTTCGGCAGGTAAAACCGAAACGCCAAGGGCAGGCAGGCCCAACGGCCCTTGATCTGTTTGAGCAACCCCAGCGCGACCACATTCTGCGCCCAGGGATAGCGCGACTGGTTCGACTTGGCGGCATGATCAAAAATCGCTTCGCACCCGAAGATCTTGCGCCCCACCTTGGGATTGATGAAATCATCGAGCGCCAGCACCAAACGCCCATCGCTGAGGGGCGCCGGAATCAAATCCCAGAGCACCCGCCACAACCGCTCCCAGGGCAGGGTCGGCGAGGCCATGAAGGTATAGAACCGTCGTTGACTGAGCGACAGCCCGAACAAGGTCGTGAGGGTGCGCAGCAGATTCGAGGTCATCGACGAGGTGAACGGTACGATGACCGCCAGCAAAGTAGAGAGGAACCATTGCGCGCGCTCGCGTCCCAGTGGCGTGGGCGAGAAAGCGGTTTGCAGCGGCGGGAGCAGATCGCGTAGGATGAACATGGAACGGGGATCCTTTTCTTGTTTAATCAGCGAGTTGGGCTCACTAATTATACTAGAATCGCGATCCCTGTTCCTACTTAGTTTCCTGATTTTTATCGAAAAAACGATCGCCGCAGCATGTGCGCTCGGCGACGAAGAAGTATCTCAGGAACTACTAATATTGCAAAAATATTAGCATTCCCTGATATTCAGTGCTCCGAGAAACGGTGAAACTTCAGAACCTAAGGAGAAGTAACATGAAAATCACCGTTGAAACCGTCGTCAAAGCTCCCGTCGCCAAGGTCTGGAGCGCCTACACAACGCCCGACGACATCAAGCAGTGGAATACCGCGTCTGACGATTGGCACACAACCAAATCAACTGTCGATTTGCGCGTGGGTGGGGCGTTCATATCGCGCATGGAGGCGAAAGACGGCAGCTTCGGCTTTGACTTCGCCGGAACCTACACCAAGATCGTGCCTAACAAGTTGATTGAGTATTCGTTCGGAGACCGTACTGGTGCTGTCGAATTCCTGACTGGCGCAAACGGTGTCACGGTGCGTGTCACGTTCGATGCTGAATCCGAAAATCCAGTGGAACAGCAGCGTCAGGGGTGGCAAGCCATCCTGAATAATTTTGCCAAGCACGTTGAAGCGAAGCCGGTCTGAGGTCTCCGTTGAGGCCCAACAAAGCGCTCCAGCCGATCGTTTTGCCTTCGCTTCGCTATGGCAAAACGGCGGCTGAGCTTGGGCGTTATCGTCCGGAATGCTGGCTAAACCTGCCGCACAGGTCCGTTGACTGAGCGTCGGCTCTTGTTAAGGGTTATCAGATGCCTGCCGCCGAATCGAGGAGATCGACGAAGACGCCGAACTGGATAATTGCAGTTGAGCCTGGCGGTTACAGCGGTCGGCGGTAGGCGTCTGATAAGCCTCGAGGGAGGAAACCGCGGGCGGTGCACGACGAGGCCAGCAGTCGGATGGCGCTATGGGGATTTGAATTGAGGCTGTTGGTGGTGGATGGGGTTGGGACGGTACGGAAAAGGTCTGCGGAGCGTTCAGCCACGTGATCAGCAACGAGGGGGCACGGTTGCAGGTGGGCGTAACGCGGTGATTGAGGTGAGCGCAGCCAGCTTCTGGCAGCTCTGAGCACGACCTCCCCGTCACCGGTGGCGAGCCGATGATGCAAGTGCGCGCAGGCGCAACGGACAGATCGAGCGATACTCATGCGGCCTGGGCCCTAGGCCATGGTGGAGCCCGCGGGGCATGGCCGCGCTCGAAGGTCTCGATGATCACCATGGGGGCGCCGCAGCAGGGACAGGTTCGGTTGTTGGCGGCGGCCTCCTTCGGCGGACCCTCACCGCCGAGGAGGATCGGCACGGCGATGAGCGGGGAAATCGGAGCCGCGAGCAGCTCCCGAGCGCGTGCCAGGTTCTGGACCCGTGCAGCATTGGCCAGCAGGCCGTAATGGCGGATGCGGTGAAATCCAGTTATGCGCTGCAGCGCATAACTGGATTTATGCGGAGTCCAGGGTTATGCGGAGCTGTGGAGTCCGGAGCCGGTCCAGGTAGCGGAGCCGGCTCCGAGTACTCCGCATAATTAGCTGCGTTGCAATGATGCAATCAGTTTGTCGGGCACTCGGAATGTTCCCCGTTTCAGCGCCGGTGGCGTGATGGCCTCGATCGCCTCGAGCTTGTCGGTTGGATCGGCGCGCAGATACACCTCGGTCGTTTGCATGTCCGCGTGGCCCAACCACAACGAGACTTTCCGCAGGTCTCCGGTGGCCTGCAGGATCATCATCGCGCAGGTATGACGCAGCACGTGCGGTGAGACCCGCTTGCCCTTCAACGATCGACAATGCTCAGAGGCGGTACGCACATGCTTGCGCAGGACGTACTCGAAGCCGGAGCGCGTCATGGGTTGTCCGCGCGCGTTGAGGAACAGCTCCGGTGCTAACGCCTCGCCGCGCACTGCCAACCACGCCCGAACATCGGCAGCGGCTTGTTTCCACAGGGGGAGGCAGCGCTCGCGTCGCCCTTTGCCTTGGACACGGATGCTGGGCGATGACTGGAGCTCCACCGCGGCCAAGGGCAAGCTCACCAACTCCGACACCCGCAATCCTGCCGAGAAACACAGGTGCAACATGGCCCGGTCGCGCAGACCCTCTCGCACCTGGAGGTCCGGGGCGTTGAGGATAGCCTCCATCTCGGCGATGCTCAGGTGGTCGATCAGCGCAACGTCGGTGCGCTTGAACGGAATGGCGAGAACGCATCGGCTCTGCTCGAGGACAGCGGGCTCGCGATATTCACAGAAACGCATGAAGGACTTGATGGCCGCCAGTCGCGCGTTTCGCGTGCTGGCGGTGTTGCCTCGCTTCGTCTCGAGCTGCTCAAGGAAATCCATGATGAGTGGGGCGTCGAGCTGCTCAAGCTCCAGCGCGGAGGGATTCACGTTGAACCGTTCGCTGGCATAGAGGAAGAGGAGTTGGAAGGCGTAAGCGTAACTCTGACAGGTGTGCTCACTGGCACCGCGCTGCATGGGAAGGCGCTCGCGCAAGAACGCTGTGATATGGGGAGCAATGGCCGTCATGACGGCTCTCCCCAGACAAAGTCCTCGCAGCGAGCGGCGATGTCGGTCATCAGTTGCGGGATACTTTCCAGATACCAGTAAGTACTTGCGACATGGGCATGCCCGAGATACGTCGTCAACGCAAGCATCTGAGCGCCGACATGGTCACGGGCACCGGAACAGGCTTGCAGAGCGCGGGTGGCAAACCGGTGACGAAGGTCATGAACGCGGGGTTGGCCGGGGCGATCCGGCAGTCCGGCCTCACGCAGGAGTTGCCTGAATAGGCGCGAAACGAGGCACGGGGAGAGGGGCCGCCCAGCCAGGGACACGAACACATGCTCGTCATCCCCGCCGATCCGAGCGCGGTGCTCCAGATACTGCTCCAAAGCGCAACGGGTGGAGTCGTGGATCGGGACCAGGCGGGATTTGCGGAACTTGGTCTCTCGGATGGTTAATCCGTCACGCGTGAAGTCAGCGCAGCGCAATGCGTAGGCTTCTGCCGGCCGCAGTCCGGTGACGGCGAGCAACGTGAACAGCGTCTTGTAGGTCCGTGGCCGCAGCGAGCCTGGTGGGCCCAGACGAGCGGCGGCGCAAATGAGCCGGCGCAGCTCGTCGTCGGTGAAGAGATAGGGTGTTGGGCGTGGGAGGTACCCGCAGAAGACATGCTCGGGCGGGATCTCGTGGCAGGACTCCTCGGCATGGATGAAGCGTGCAAACCCGATGAGGCATTGGTAGCGCCGGTGGCGCTCGACCTCAGTCTTGGCTTGGGCCGCCCAATCGATCGCGCTTTTCGCCCGCACGTTGGTATCTCCGCGGGCGTCGGCGAAGCGAACGAAATAGCGCAGATACTGCTCGGTGCTCTTCAACTTGAAGCCGGCTGCGCGACGCACGGCGAGGTAGTCGTCCACGGCTTCGGTCAGCATGATGCGACCTCCAGCCAGGGCACGACCACCTGTTCCAATAGGTCAACGTCAACCTTCGTGTAGATGTGGGTCGTCTCAATCGAGGTATGGCGCAGCACGGCACCGATGGCCTCCAGCGAGGTCCCCTGCCGCAACATGGCGGTGGCGGCCGAGTGACGCAGGAGATGAGCTCCACCGGACGGTGCGTCGATTTGGGCGAGGCGTAATGCGCGCGCCGTAATCGAGCTGACCATCCAGCGGGAAAAGGGCACGAACGGCGCAATGGCGGTGATGAAGACGTGGGAAGTCTCCACGGACGGACGGTGATTGGCCACGTAATGCAAGAGCGCCTCGCCGACATCCTGTGGCAGCGGAAGCGCGGTTTGGCGTCGGTTCTTACCGGCGACTTGGAACAGCCCCTGCTCCCAGTCGATGTCGCTCAACTGCAGCGCCGCCACGTCGCTGGCCCGCAGCCCGAGCCTTGCTAGCAGCAACAATACGGCCCGGTCACGCGCACCGATGGCGCTCATGCAATCACAGGTCGCGATCACCTGCTCGACCTCCTCGGCGCAGAGGTAGCTCGGCAGTGAGGAGCGTCGCCATCCGGCAATGGTTGGGATCGCGACGAGCAATTCCGGGGGGCAGCGACCCAGGGTAATCAAGAATCGCAAGAACATCCGGAGGACGGTGACGGTCGTTTTGGTTTGACTGGTCTTGTTATCGCGCGTGCGGCTAAGGACAAATCCCCGCAACTGCTTGGCCGTGTACTGCTCAGGGTGGTCGCCGAGGGCAACGAGCAGATGGCGCAGCGCCGGGCGGTAACCGTTGAGGGTCGTCTCGGTCACACCGCGCTGGGAACGCATCCAATGACAGAATGCGGTCAGCAGTTCCGGCTCGACGGCCGGCGCGGGCGTCGCGACCAGACCCCTCGCTTCCAGAAAGTCAACGAAGTGGCGAGCGCCAAGAAAAGTCGGGCTGTACTCCCCCCGGCGACAGCGCAGGCGAGCTTGTGAATCGAGGTAACGGCCGAACGGCACCAATAGCCGCGAATCGAGGTGATCAATCATCAAGTCAGTCTGCGCGGCCCAGGCGGAAAACCGCCCAGTACCGCGCAGATAGGCCCTCACCTTGTCGCGGCTGTAGCCCGCCCTGGCGAGGTGAGAGGCGAAGCTGTCCAGGTAGGGACCGGCAGGGCCGGAGCGAAGTTTGCGAAGCGTGAATGGGTGTTTGAAGTAAGTGGTCAACATGCTGTCCTCCTTCCACTAGGGTCGAGAAGGACGGCAGTCTTATGCGCAGTGATTCAACAGACGTTGGGCCGCGATCCATTGATATCGTGAAGATTGCTGCCGTCCGTCAGCAGCATTCTCCGCATAACCCTGTACTCCGCATAAATCCAGGCGGCAGGACATGCAGCAGGAAGCGGCGCATGAACTCCGCCACCGGTAGGGTCATGCGCCCATAGCGGCAACGGCCCTTGGCCCGATAGTCCTTGAACTTGAAGGTGACTCCTTTCTCATCGAGTGCGATCAGCCGGCTGTTGGCGATGGCCACGCGGTGGGTGTAGCGAGACAGGTAGGCGAGCACCGCCTGCGGTCCGGCGAAGGGGCGCTTGGCATAGACCACCCAGTCGATGTCGCGCAGCGGCTTCAAGAACGCGGCGAACGCTTCGGCCTTTTCCAGCGCCTGGTGCTCGGCGAAGAACTGCAGCTCACCGGCCCGGTGGGCGGCATCGAGCTTCTCGCAGAACAGCCTTCGAAACAGTCGCGAGAGCACCCGCACGGGCAGGAAGAAGCCGCGCCGGCAGGCAACCCAACGTTCGCCGTCGAGTGAAATCCCACCCCCGGGCACGATGCAGTGCACGTGCGGGTGATGGGTCAAGGCCGAGCCCCAGGTGTGCAGCACCATGCTCAGCCCGATGCGCGCCCCCAGGTGTTTGGGGTCAGCGGCGATGGTCAGTAGCGTTTCGGCCGCAGCCGCAAACAGCAAGCCATAGATCAGCGCCTTGTTGTAATAGGCGATCTGCCCGATCGGGGCCGGTAGAGTGAAGACCACATGGTAGTACTCCACCGGCAGCAGGTCGGCCTCACGGGCGGCGAGCCACCGCTTGGCCACGGCCCCCTGGCATTTTGGGCAGTGCCTATCGCGACAGGAGTTGTAAGCGATCCGGCTGTAGCCGCAGCCCTCGCAGCGCTCAACGTGCCCGCCGAGCGCCGCCGTGCGGCAGTGCTCGATTGCCGACATGACCTTGAGCTGGCCGAGACTCAAATGTCCGGCCTGCTCCCGGCGCCACGCCGGTCCGTGGTCGCGGAAGATGTCCGCAACCTCCAGTGCCTGCCGCGGCATGGCCGCGCCGCCTCAGGTACGCGGCTGATCGGTCAGGGTCAAACGCTCCAGCGGACTAGTGACCGCACGCAGGGTGGCGGTGGCCACTTGGGCATACAGGGCCGTGGTCTCCAGCTTCTTGTGCCCGAGCAGCACCTGGATGACGCGGATGTCCTCCCGGTGCTCGAGCAGATCCGTGGCGAAGCTGTGCCTCAGGGTATGGAGCGAGACCCGCTTGGCGATCCCGGCCTTCTCGGCGGCGGCGTGACAGGCGCGGTTGAGCTGGCGCGTGGAGAGCGGGTTGATCGGGTCCTGGCCAGGGAATAGCCAACCGTGGGGCAGCATCTTGCCGCGCGCATTGCCCTCGCGCCACCACGCCCGCAGCACCTCCAGCAACGTCGGGGAGAGCAGCGCGTAGCGGTCCTTGCGCCCCTTGCCTTGTTCGACGCGGATGACCATCCGCTTGCTGTCGATATCGTCGACCTTCAGCGCGACCACCTCGGCGGCGCGCAGGCCCGCCCCGTAGGCCACCGACAGAGCGGCCTTGTACTTCAGTCCCGGGGCTGCCTCCAGAAACCGCTCGACCTCCTCGCGACCGAGCACCGTCGGCAGCTTGCGCGGCTGGTGTACATGGCTCATCTTGGCCATCAGCTCGCCGCGCCCGAGGGTGACAGCGAAGAAGAACTGCAGCGCCGTGACCGCCGCGTTCACACTCCCGCGGCCAACACCGCGCTCGACCAGATCGAGCTGAAAGCGGCGCAGATCCTCCGCCGTGGCCGTCGCGGGCGAACGCTTGAGAAAACCGTTGAGGCTTTTGACCCAGCGCAGATACCCGCTCTGGGTCTTGGGCGAGAGCTTGCGCAGCCGCATGTCCTCGATCATGCGCTGACGCAACGGGCTGATGGGATTATCGTGACTGGACATGGGTCTGCTCCTGTCTTGGGTTGAGGTGAACTACACCTCAAACCTCTAGACGAGGCAGATCCATCCCGCTAATCCATCAACCTCACGCGAGCCTACCTCCCCCTACCGCGCGAGCGGTTTAGTCCACGGGTCGGGACCAGCCGCGAGACATCAGCGCGTGTAGCGTCAGCAAAGGGACCGGAAGCAGACCGTCGGGCGCAGGACGGCAATCGGCGGCTGTCGGCCAGGAAGAGACATTGGACCGCGCTCAGGTTAGGTCCGGAACGCCCTGGATTGCTGCCGCTGAACGTTCAGCGGCTGAGCAACCGCAAAGGACGCAAAGCTGCCCCCCATCCCTAGTCGTGAGAGCGACTCATCTCGGCCAATAAGCGGACAAATCGGGAGCCGTGCCGGCTACACCTGACATCCGCCCCCGTAAACAAGAGGTTATCGTGTGCGCCGACCGCCAGGCGGCGCCCTCGACCGGCCAGTTCCAGAGGAGTTGACTCGTACCCCGAGGCGGGTTTCCATTGAACCCGTTCGTGATCAACAAGACGCCACGCACAGCCACCATGGGCGTGAACCCGTTTGCCTTGATCGGCGCCGTCGTCCGGGCGGTCCAGCGCCTGCTTCGGCCCGCCCGCTCGTCGGCGAAGGTAGGTATCGGTGCCGCCCAGGATCTCACCCGGACACGGGCGGAGCTCCTGGCCGAGAATGCTTTGCTCCGTCAGCAGGTGATCGTGCTACGTCGCGGTATCCGGCGACCTCGGATCCACCGCGATGACCGCTTGCTCCTGCTCATCCTGGCCCGGCTTTGCCGCCGATGGCGGGATGCCTTGCATGTCGTCAATCCCGACACGCTCCTGCGTTGGCATCGGGATTTGTTCAAGCTCGTCTGGAGACGAAAGTCCCGGCCCCGTGCTCAGCCGAAGCGGCTCGCCCCGAACTTCGTTACGCTCATCCAGGCGATGGCCAAGAACAACCTGCTCTGGGGCGCGGAACGGATTCGTGGTGAACTGCTGAAGCTGGGTATTCGCGTCAGCAAACGCACCATTCAGAAATACATGAGCGGTGTACGGCCGCCAGGAAATCGCGGCCAGACCTGGGGCACATTCATCAGCAATCACAGCCATGACGTCTGGGCGTGCGATTTCCTGCAACTCTACGACGTCCTGTTCCGCCCCATCTTTGCGTTCTTCTTCGTCGTACACGGCACCCGGGAAGTCGTCCACTTCAACGCGACCCGCCATCCCACAGACGCCTGGGTTGCGCAGCAGCTGCGCGAGGCCACACCGCATTGCTATGGGCCCAGGTACCTCATTCGGGACAACGATGACAAGTTCGGAAAGCGGTTCGTCGCCGTGGCCGAAGACGCTAGAATAGAGGTTGTGAAGATTCCGCCGCGCTCTCCTAATCTGAATCCGATCTGCGAACGCTTCCTGGGTTCAGTACGCAGGGAGTGTCTCGACCACGTGATCGTACTCAGCGAGCGACAGCTGCGTCGTGTCCTCAAGGAGTACGTCGAGATCTACTTCAATCGCGGGCGACCCCATCAAGGTTTGCGGCAGCGAATACCGGTCCCTAAATCACAGTCGGTTCCCATGATGTGCGAGAAGGTCATCCCGATTCCGATCCTCGGCGGGCTTCATCACGATTACCAATACGCGGCGTAGCCGAAGCGCAAACCAAGAACGTAAACGGATGGATGACACAAGTAGCCAGCACGGGGGT
>CAWGNT010000010.1:0-64162 GCA_963824085.1 uncultured Gammaproteobacteria bacterium | reverse complement strand
AACGTTGCGATAACCGGCGCTTGACCGCGGCGGGCCTGAGCGGTAGCGAAGGTGCGACGCGGTCAAGCGTCCGAGTTGATCGCGGTGTTAGGACTTTCTCAGTTCTTTAAGCATTTCTTCGATTTCGGCTTCTGAAAAACAGACCATGGGAGCCATGTATTCGAGACCATCACTCGTGGAAATGACTATGCCTGAACGCCCTTTATGGCCAACCCTCTGAACGCTGACGATTGACGCCCGCGGGATATTACCTTGCACCATACCACTGTGATAAATGGTTACCACCTCGCCACCAATTTCCACCCGGACCATCGTGTTCGCTATGAGATACAGAAACCCCAATACCAAAACGATACCTATTGCATAGGCAGACCAATGCTTGATGTCAGCAATACCGAAATAATCTACGAGGTATAGGGCAAGCACAGAAAACAAAGCACCAAATACATGCTCCTTCTTGACCCTCTTAAGACGACATTCATAGGTCATTTTTTAGGCATAACGCCTCACATCACCGGAAGCAAAAAATAGAGCGACGAAGGAGCGGCGATTTTTTGCTGTCCGAGTGCATTTGCCTTGTTATGTTTCTGTTTCCCATTTCTATTCATTTATTGGCGCCCAATCTTGATGGGACTCAGTTACATGACATCCCGAAGCCGCCAATAGCTTAGAAAACTCGCGAAAATGATTAGCACCACAAATGAACAAAAGAGGCCATGTATCGTGACCGGATATCTTTTCAAGCCACACTTGCTCCCGAATTCTGTATGACTCGGCAGTCCTTCTTTCATATTCGATCCAAACTTCGGCCGGTAGATTGTCCTGACTCGGTTCCCTCGGCCAAATTCTTATGGCTCTTAGTGGATTCCAGGTTGGTCGCAAGAATGTGAATATTCTGGATGCTTCCACTAGACATCGAGGATCATTTTCTGTAGGGTCTCTTGGGAAATATCGCCCAGGAGGTCCGGGAATGAAACAGCAGGGTAAAGAGGTTCATAAGGTACTGAACATCCGGGCAATCGTAGACGATGCCAAGTGTTTTGAGACCGTTCGTGAGATGCGCTGGCCCGAGGGTGTGCGGTGTGTGCATTGTGGAGCCGATACGGTGGCTAAGAATGGCCGGGATGAAACCCAGGCGGAGCGTCAGCGCTATCGGTGTCGAACCTGTGACCGGTATTTCGATGACCTCACAGGCACGATCTTCGAAGGGCATCATCAGCCACTGCACGTTTGGATTCTCTGCCTGTATTTCATGGGGTTGAACCTCTCCAACCGTCAGATCGCGCACGAGCTGGATTTGAATCCGAGCGATGCTCAACGCATGACACACCAACTACGCCAAGGGGTAGTCGCCCGCAAGCCGGAGGGGAAACTCGCTGAGGAGGTCGAATGTGACGAGGTCTATGTGGTTGCTGGGCACAAGGGACACCCCGCGGCAGTAAAAAAAAACGGCGTAAGGGGCGGCGCAACCGCCTGAAAGGGGCGCGTGGGCGCGGTACGTTGGCGAAAGAGAAACCGCCCATCTTCGGGATGATTCAGCGCGGTGGACAGGTTGTGATTCGGATGCTGGCAAACGTCCAGCAGAAAACCATCATGCCGCTGGTTCAATCGACGATTGCACCCGGGACCTTGGTCTACACCGATGAATATGACATCTATAATCGTTTGCCGGAGTGGGGCTACAGGCATCAAACCGTCTGTCACAGCCACGGCGAATACGCTCGCGACGACGACGGCGATGGGTTCCATGAGGTGCATGTGAACAGCATGGAAGGATTTTGGTCCTTGCTGCGTTCCTGGCTAAGGCCGCATCGTGGCATCTCTCAGGAATCACTGCCCGAGTATCTTGGATTCTTCGAGTTCGTGCACAACGCGAGACGGCGAGGCAAAAGGCTCATGGATTCCTTGCTTCAACTCTTTCTTACTGAGCAACCTGGAATCCAATAAGAGCCATTCTTATTTCTGGGTATCGATCCCCATATTCACGCACGATATCAAGACGACAATCGGTTTCTATACCCCTTTCGACTCTTTCATTGTAATCGGGGTCAGCGTACAAGTGTCCAATATGGAGATCGGCTGCGAGGATAGACGCAACGGTATCAACGCCCTTTTCTATTTCTTCTGCTATTGCTCTTATCTTGTGCTTATTGCATTCTTCGATCAGTATGGCTCTGAACGCTGTCGGTTCATTCTCCCCGCGTTGTATCGTATGCGCAGTACCAAGCAATACCACCGTATTCATTTCAGATGCTTTGCCTCGGCGTCTATCAAAACATAACGTCGCCCATAACCGGATGCAAAAAGCAGAGCGACGATAGGAGCGGCGCTTTTTGCGGTCCGAGTTGATGGGTTTGTTGGGTGATTATTAATGACCTGACTCAATTGTTTAGCTCGTCATATGATTTCTTATTGGCCTTATAGAGCATCAGGATCGTCGAGAAGCTTGGATAATAGCGAGCCTTCAGATCCATTAGTATTCCATTATTTACGGAATTCTCCGGTAATTGACACAAGGTGTCGTAATCCCTCATTCCTGCATCAAGTAACATTTTTACGGTCGAATAGCTATTTCCATACCGCCCAAGAAGTTCTTGTTTTAAGTCTTCTTTAGCTTTTGCGCGATTTACCTCGCAGACAGGATTGGCTTGACAAACCGACGCAAGTAGCGCCGCGCATGCGACCAAGATGATTTTTCTCATGCGATATTTCTCCTTCTTGAAAGCGCCCAACGCCAGCCTCAGCCGCGCGCCAAAGTGCTGCGAGCAAAGCGAGCGGCACTTTGGACGGTCGGCTGGAGGCACTCGTTAGAAAGTGTAGTCATTCGCAACAAGTTCCGCTGGTTCTCTGAGTTCAGGGTTTGTCCGAAGCATGTCCCTTGCCAGTGTGAACGTCTTGTTGTTCGAATAGACGAATCTCGACGAGTTGATTACTTGGAGCGAATTATTAAATTCGACATTCTCCGGTCGAAGCTCCCGAGCTACCCCAGTATCAATATCACCAATCATGCTTTCTGCCTCCGACAGATCTACGGGAAACGCGGTCCCTCGGGAGATGCGTATGTTATGCTCCCTAACCTTGTCTCTGATTTCAGCGACCATATCTGAACACATAAACGCGACACAGAGCCGTGGGGAAATTGGGAAATGTACTTCAATTCCACGTAAGCACAATCCTAAATTCCCTCTTCCTGGTCTAGGAAAATTGTTATGCATCGTTACAGGGTTGTCAGAAATATAGAAGGATTCTCCTTTGGGGGATCTTAGAAGCACGATTTCTTTGTCGATTAAGTTTTGTGCAAGCTCACCAGGAAGAGTATTTAGGACAAGGATAGAAGAACTCTTAATGTCGCTGTCAGACATCTCCCGAAAATTCTGTACGTCGCGGTTTGGATCAGCGCCCATGCTTTTAATCCAATCAGATAGTTGTCGGTTAAACTCAGATAGGAATTCCCTTGTTTTCCATGTCCTTGTCAATTGAACAGCAGTGAAAAGGGAAACCAAGGCCCGCTCTGAATCAGTCAAATCCTCAACCTTCTCTCGCAATATGATCTGCTCGAAGATGGGTGCGCATTTTGCCTCCAAAGAGGCAAGCTTTTCTTCGGTAGAGTCGTCTTGTTCAGATATCTCGTCTCTGTAAAAATAATTTTCGTGTCCAATATCGCGAACATGGGCGGCAAAAACACACGACCTCAATTTGTCTAAGACGTAAATACGGCGTTTCTTTCCGACAGAGAAATTCTTCAGAATAAACTGCGGGACATAATGGTGTTTTTTAGGCGTCTGATCTCCCATTGTGCTCACAAACACTTTCTAACGTAAAGCTAAGGAGCGCAGTACCGCGCCTTGCGAAAAGATTTAATTCAACTCATAGCTTGATGCGCGGTACTGCGTCGCCTTGAGCTTTTTGTTAGGCATGAATGATGAATGCGTTTCTTTTAACCTCGTATTCCAGGTATTCTTTGAACCACCACCATTTGAACCTAACTGATTCGGGATGATTCGCTTTGAGGTTGTTTTCTATCACGCGAGTGTAGTTTACAAAGGCGCGTTCGGTAGCGCCATGAGATTTATCTTCGATGTAATAGTCATGGAGGACATTGACCATAAAGTGATCTTTGTATTCAAGGCACATCGTGGTCCCTGACCCTTCAGTTTTATACCAAACCTCCTTTGCCTTCGGGGATAGCTCGACACGCGGTACCAGCGTTCGTCCTTCTATCTGATATGCTTCTTGGTAAGCAACTCCGACGATATTTGAATCGGTATGCCAGACGGACCCGACAGAGATACCTCCACGGAGCAGATATCCTTTAGATAGTAAAATATGGCTAAGCTGAATAACGCGCATTACCAAGATGGACAGACCACGATAGCTTGGCATTTTAGTAGACGTTAGCGGAGCGCTGAGAATAATGCTGTCCGATATGTAGATGTATTTCGGAAATAGTGCACTTGGCACGCTTTTATGTACGGCCCCATTATCGCAAAAGGGGCCAGGCTCAATTATTATAGTGGCAATTCGCCCTGTCCTGCATCGCCTGCTGGTGCCTCTTCGTCCCGTTTGCGTGGTCTGCCGCGTCGGCGGAGCTCCCGGCGCTGGCCGGTCATGGCCTCGATTTCCCGATAGAATCGATTATTGCCGATCGGCTGATCCTGATTGAGGGCCAGCCGCAAGGCGGTGAGTGGTTTCTCGTCGAGCGCCCCACCGAACAGTCCCCGATAGGCAGCGCGGCGCGCGTCGTCATCTGCGCCGAGGGCGAGGTAAAGCGGGTGTGGCGACAGCAGCGCGTTCGACGCGCCGAGGGCATTGGTGCGGTAACTGGACCAGCGGTAGTCGACGGGATCGGCGGCCATTCCCGCGCGGATCGGGTTCAGCTCGATGTAGCGCTGGCAGAGCAGCAGATAGGTTTCGGCCTGTACCAACGAGGATTTGTAGCGACCGTCCCAAAGGGTGCCAGTGCGCCCGTAGGTGTGGTTGATGTACTGCACATAGCGGCGGCCTACCGAGATCAGCACCTGCGGCACACGGTCGGCTTGTTCCGGCGTGAGCAGCAGATGAAAGTGATTTGTCATCAGGACGTAGGCATGCAGCGAACAGCGTTCGCGCTCTAGCGCTTCGCGCAGCCAACCAAGATACGCGAGCCGGTCTTGGTCGTCGAAGAAGCACGTCCCCCGATTGTGCCCGCGCTGGACGATGTGAAGTGGAAGTCCGTCGATATGGATGCGTGGGCGGCGGGGCATGCTGCAAGTCTAGCAGAAATTGAGCCTGGCCCCTTTTTCCCCCGGCGAATTCCAAACGAAGCGGCCTTGCCATGCCTACGAGCCTAGCTCAGCGCATGCAAACAGCAAGACCTGACCCCTCGACCCGTTTCATAACGGCCGCGTTCAGCCGCGGACCGAGCGCGCAGCGCGAGAACCGTCGGCTGAAACGCGTGGTTAGAGCGCACGTTTCACTTCTTCTTTGGCGTGGGCGGTGGAGGCGGCGCAGAAGGCTTAACGTTTTGGGTCGGAGTCGGCTTCGTATTCCCCTTCTGAATACCACCCTTTACTTCTCCGCGAGTAAGCCCTTCGTTAATTGGCTTCTTGTCCATCCTGTACCTCCAGTAGTTGCGGTGGAACTGCTTCAATGATAAACGACCCTCGCGCCTTCGACAGATACAAGAGCGGAATTGAGTAGAGTTCGTCAGATGTCTCGTATGCGAAGACGGTGACCTCTGATAGAACAAGCTCTTGCATGTCATCTGCCTCGGAAAACGAGACGACGCGACCTTGGTATGTCAGCTTGCTCGGAATGTCGCGCACATATATCCAGTCGATATCTTGGGCATTGAGAAAAAAAATGAAAATAGATTCTCATCACCGTACTTACTAGATACCCGCAACTTTTGTGCAGCTCTGTTGACAAGTTTGTGATTTACGTGTGAATGCAGCCATGGCGGCGACAGCGGGTGATAACACGGTTGCCCAAAACACTTCTGAAGGGTCAATAGCGATTCTTTGCGTTGTCACAATTGTCCAGACGTTCAGGGTCGGTGATACCAATGAAAGGGCCGGAAAGAAGTAGCCGGCAACCCAGCTCCACAAGTAGGCAAGCCCTTGTAACGTGACATAGCAAGACACTCCAAATATAAACGAGTACACGCTGTACTTGAACGAACCCCATCGCGGCGAGTGAACCGTGATCTTGTCGCAGATTACAGCGGTAATCAGGCCTGGGAACAGGATTACCGCTACGGCGATTGCGAGTTCGTTCATTTGCGGTGCGCTCTAACGTTTGGCTCACCCGACCGCCCAAAGCGCTGCCGCGCTTTGGGCGGTCGGGTGTAGCCGTATGTTAGCCCAGGTTTAACATGGCCCCGTTGATATGGGGCCGTTTTGAGCCTGCGCTGGCCGATAAGCGGCTGATTCCTGTGTGCACGGTGCGGCGGGCGGCCAAAGTAGTGCCATAACATTCATTAGGGCCTATTGCCATCCGGTGGCGGGCGGTCTAGGTTCGAGGCATGTACATCCGCCGCACCCAGACGCGCAACAGCGCCACCGGCGAGCGCTACTTCACCCATCGGCTGGTGCGCTCGCAGCGCGTCGGCGGGAAGGTGCGGCAAGTCACGGTGCTCAACCTGGGCCGGCACTTCGCCGTGGCGCAGGCCGACTGGCAGAAGCTCTGCGCGCGCCTGCAGGAGATCCTGAGCGGCCAGGAACCGCTGCTGGGCTACGGCTCGCTGTTGCTCGAGCGCGAGGCGCAGCGCCTGGCGGCGCAGATTTTGGCGCGTGAGGGCGCCGCCGCACCAGCGCCGGCACCCCCCGATGGCGTTGCGCCCGTGGAGGTGCACAGCGTTGCGCTCGACTCCCTGACGCTGGCGCGCCCGCGCACGGTGGGGGTCGAGGCGGTGGGGCTGTGGGCGATGGCCCAAGTCGACTTCATTGCCTTGCTCGAGGGGCTGGGGCTGACCGGGCCGCAGCGCGCGGCGGTGCTGGGCGTCATCCTCGGGCGCATGGCCGCGCCGGCCTCGGAGCTGGCCACCCAGCGCTGGCTGTGCGAGCGCAGCGGCTTGGGTGAGCTGCTGGACGTCGACTTCGAGGCCATGAGCCTGATGCAGCTCTATCGCGCCAGCGACGCGCTGATGCGCCACCGTGAGGCGATTGAAGAGGCGCTGTTCGCGCGCGTGAGCGAGCTGTTCGGGCTCGATTGGACGGTCACCCTCTACGACCTGACCAACACCTATTTCGAGGGTGAAGCGCCCATCAACCCCAAGGCCAAACGCGGCCACTCCAAGGAGAAGCGCCGCGACTGTCCGCTGCTCACCCTGGGCCTGGTCTTGGATGGCAGCGGCTTCGTGCGCCGCTCGCAGGTCTTTGACGGCAACGTGGTCGAAGGCACCACGCTGGAGGCGATGCTCCAGGGCTTGGGCGCCCGGCTCGGGGCCTTGGTCGTCATGGACCGTGGGATCGCCACGGCAGAGAACGTGGCCTGGCTGCGCGCGCGCGGCTACCGCTATCTAGTCGTCAGCCGCGAGCGCCACCGCCAGTTCGATCCGGCCCAAGCAAGCGATCTGCTCACCGCGGGCGGCGAGCGTGTCTCGGTGCAACAGGTGGAGGACAGCGAGGGCGAGGAAGTGCGTCTGTACTGTTACTCCGAGCAGCGCGCGCGTAAGGAAGAGGGCATCGCCGCGCGCTTTGCCGAGCGCTTCGAGGCCGGGCTGCAAGCCTTGGCCGATGGGCTCAGTCGTCCCCGCACGACCAAGAAGATCGATAAGCTCTGGGAGCGCATCGGCCGCCTGAAGGCCAAGAGCCATGGCGCCGGGCAGCACTATCACATCGAGATCGTCCCGGATGCCAGTGGCGAGAAGGCGCAAGCGATCCGTTGGGAGCGTCGCCCGCTCGACGGCAGCCGCGACACCCATCCCGGCGTCTATTGCCTGCGCACCAACGAGCTGAGCTGGGACGCCGAGCAGCTGTGGCGGACCTACATGATGCTCACCGACCTCGAGGCCGTGTTTCGCTCCTTCAAGTCGGAGTTGGGCCTGCGCCCGATCTTCCATCACAAAGAAGAACGCGCTGACGGCCACCTCTTTCTCACTGTCCTGGCGTATCAGTTCGTCCAGCTGATCCGTCGGCGCCTGCATGAGCAGGGCATGAAC
Source organism: uncultured Gammaproteobacteria bacterium (assembly GCA_963824085.1). Lineage (GTDB taxonomy): Bacteria > Pseudomonadota > Gammaproteobacteria > Chromatiales > Chromatiaceae > JARRNE01. The sequence goes on along the minus strand of CAWGNT010000010.1, from coordinate 56,022 downwards.
GACAGCTGGGTGAGCCTGCGCGAGACGCTTAACGGCCAAGTGCGCGTCACCGCGACCTTCCGCCGTCCGGACGGGCGCGCCTTGCACGTGCGCAAGGCCACCCAGGCCGAGCCGGGCCAGCGTCAGATCTACCAGGCCCTCGGCGTCAATCCCAGCCCGGGAGGTGTCAGCAAGATGATCGTCTGAGCCACCCCACATTCCAAGAATGGCACGTTTGTAGTGCCACTCGCCAATGTCGGCCCCTGCAAGTGGCTGACTCGGAAAGGATTGACAACCAACCTGTTAAACTTGGGCTAGCACGGCATAGTCCGGAACCGACCCAAAACGGACACGCAAACGGGGTACATGGTGGTCCGCTTCATGAAGGCCAGCAGACGATGGAACTGGCTCGCTCTGTGAGGGGATAACCAAGACCGTTGGATTTCTGCACCGGAGCGAGGGTCTGCGCGCAGGCAACGAACGGCTATGTGATTCGCTGCGGCGCCCCCCGAAGTTCGGAATCCGTTGGGCTGGAAACTTGGTCAGGCCATCGAAAAGGTCGGTGCGACAATGTATGGTGTCAGGCGGCTGCCATTGTCTCACGGCGCCTAGCTGTCTTGGTTGCGGGGCCTGATTTTCTGATCGAGCCATTTGGCGGTCGGGTCCACGTCCAGGGCACGTTCATAGATACTTCTGGCTTCGACCTCCATGCCCCCCGCCTCAAAAGCCCCCGCAAGCCGCTCGACGGCGCGAAGATACTTTCTGTGCAGCGCCTCGCGCGGCGCTGCCGCGCAGGGCAGGTCGCTTTTCTCCAGGAACCGCCCTTTGTAGAGGTGGAGCAGCCGCTGGCTCGTCCGCCCCAATACGGCGTGGGGTTGGTCAATCGAGTGCGGAATGGCGGCGTCTCCATCTCTTCGAGCACTTGCTCAAAAGCCCAACGATCCACCCAGACACAGGTCGGATTGAGGGAGATCTGCCCGTCGCGCAGCTGCACCGCGTCCTCACGGCCGAGTAGCTTCCGCAGCCGGTGCAGGGTGGTCTTCAGCGAGCGAGTGGCCGCGTCACCTTCTGCTTCCGGCCAGAGCTCGTCAATGAGCCTGCAGCTCGGCACACCTCGGCCGCCATATGCGACTAACGCTCTCAACAGATCGATGGGCTTGTGCTGGGCCTTGCGCGGCCACCGCACAGGTTCGTCGTCGATTCGCAGGGTGAGGCCGCCGAATGTGGTGATCTTGACCGGCCAGGGCCAGTGCTCGGAAAGCGCTGCATCGAGCGGTGGCTTCAGGTCGCGCTTGCGGATGATATAGCGAACGTAATCCAGCTCGATGCCGACATCGAGGGCTTCGGCACATAGGCGGGGTAGCATCTGTGGGGTGAGGAAGGGGATGCTGACGTAGCCCTCCTTGCGTCCGAGCGCCAAGGCGATGCGTAGGAGGCGATGACAGCGCGCCGCACTTCCCGATTCCAATGCGAGCAAAGCAAGTACGAGCGCCCTCTCAAACGACGCCAGTCTGCTCCCAGGCAGCCAATCCAGTGCCGTGCGCTGGCCAAGTGACGCAATGCTTGCATCCTGCTCCCAGGCTCACCTCGATGTGGAATAAGGCGAGAGTGGTTCGCCAAGCTCCGTGCAGATATCCCAAACGCTTGCTACACGCGTGCGATATCTCGGCCGCTTCCCGCGCCTCGGCCAAGCGGCCGTCAAGCCACGCCTCCCAGGCACGCGTGTAGTAGTAGATGCCGCTGCCGTATACCCGACTCGGGTCGAATCCGATCTCCCTGCAGCCTCTCCAGAATCGCCTAGCCCCGAGCGACATCGTCCATCAGTGAGATGCGCATAGCGGTGATGCTCCATAGAATGAATCAAATAGGTGTGGCTCCCCGCTCGGCCGCTACCGCCTGAGCGTCCTCGGAGACGCGCCGGCACCTCTCCGCCGATCCGCCGAAACAGCACTCGAAAGGAAGCTCGCCCCAGGTGCGGGCGAAGATGACACTGAGGGGAGCTGCCGCGTCATTGCCGGCAAGCCTACGCAACTTGTCAAGAACCAGGGCCGACCGGCCTTGATCGCCCATCGTCCAGACGTAATGGAACATCAGGAGATTGGCGATCATCAGCCGCAGATCCGGCGGCTGATCGCTGTCCAGCGCAGCCAACAGCGCATTTTCCCACCTATCCCGCAGGGGGTGGCGCGGGTCGTTGGCAATCAGCGCATAGAACGCCCCGAATGCAACCCGAGTCTCGATCCCGGCCGACGGGAAACGCGGCCATTGGGCCTGAACCTCATCGAGCTCGGCCAGCCATTGTTTGAGTGGGTCGGTTCCGTCAAGCGCAATCCAGTATGTTTCGCATACGCTCGCCCAGCTCAGGAATACCCCCTCGACGTCCTGCGCCGCTTTGAAACTTCGGTAGGCTTGCTCGAAGAGACCGCGCGCAGCGATGGGGTCGCGGTGCAGCTGGGAGCGCCCCGACCAGTACAGGAGCCAAGGCCGTTCGGCCACGGCCTCGTCGGGGATGCCGCCGAGCCACTGATCGAGACTCTGGGTCCTGGCCTGCGCCAGGAGCGAGGGGGCGGCACGGCGGATCAGGCCTGTGAGGCTGTCCCAATCGCCTGCCTCGCGCCACAGCGCCGCGGCGGCATCGAGCTGGCCCTCTTCCTCGAGGATGGCTGCCGCTTGGCGCCGGCATTGGACGAGCTCGTCCGGACTCCAGGTACCGACGGCGTGATGCAGCAGGAATTGGCGAAAGAGCTGGTGATAGCGGTACAGCGCATTGGGCGCGTCGGTTCGCGACAGGAAGTAGTTTCCGTGCAAGAGCGAGCGCAGCAGCGCTTCGCCCCGCGGGTGACCCGTCATGCGGCGGGCCATCTCCGCCGTCATGCTCGGCAGCCACGCGGTACGAAGCAGAAAGCAGCGGACCTCCTCGTCGGCACCGCGGAGCACCTCTTGCGAGAAGTACTCGAACAACACCTCGGTGGCGTCCGGTGGCGGAAGATCACTCGACCGGATGACGAAGCAGCAGGACGAATCCGGCCGCCCAGCCGTCGCTCCGCTCGAGCAGCATCTGCACGATTTCCTCGCTCGGCCTTCCTCGATGGCGCAGCCCGCGCCATGGCTTGACCCTCGGCCAGAGTTAAGCGCAGGTCTTCTGCCCCGAGGCGCGCCACCAGATCATACGTCTGGCCCTGGCGAGCGCGGGCGGTGGTGCCGCGCGGCTGAGGACGATGAGCCGGGTGTCCGGTGGCAAGGTGGCGATGAGGGTGGCGATGACTCCGTGCAAGGGAGCGCCGGGCGCGACCTCCTGATAGTCATCGAGCACCAGGACGTGCGGTCCCCGCAGATGCGCAAAGGCGCGCTTGAAGTAGGCGCGGGCAAATGCAACCGGGTCCTGGATATCGGCGGAGTATTGTAGGAGCACGCGTCGGGCATGATGGCCCTGAGCCCGGCACCGAAATCGGCGAAGAAGGTCGCTACGTCCGAGTCCGAGCGCTCCAGGGTGTACCAAAGACTCGGGACCGTTGCTTGCTCCGCATAGGCGCGGGCGAGGCAGGTCTTGCCGTAACCCGCGGGCGCGGCGATCCAGGTGCAGGCATAAGGGAGTGGCCTGATCGAGCTGTCCAGCAGCCGCTCGCGCGCACAGATGCGGGAGATCTCCGGAGCGCCCCATTTGGCGCTCAGCGGTGTGAGGGATGTTTGCGGTGGCTGGGAGATCACCGCCCGGATAGGGGGATCGCCGTGTCAATCGAAAACCCCGCCCAGCTCGCCTGGGCCGCATGTCCGCGACGACTCGAAATGTCGCCAGGCGGCGAGCGGGCGACGCCCGCAGGGTTGGCGGCACCCCCTGCCGGCTCGCGTCTTTCCTTAGATGCGCCGCTGTGCAGCTGTCACTCGTTCAGCTGAGAGTTTGTGAAGACCATCACGTTCCCCACTGTACCCGTGCTCCCCCAGGGGGGTGCAAACCGGCGGCTCTGTTACCTATCCGTAACCGGCTCCCCCTAGGATAGCGCAAACACAAGCTCGCGTCGGACCGGACGGCTCGCACCGCGGGGCACATGCCCCCGGGATCTCGACCGCAGCGCAGGGCTGGGGCCTGACCCCGGCCCCGATCGGAGGAGCCCGTCGGATCGTCTAGCGTCGCTGAGACGCTACTCGCCGCCTCGTGACATGCGCACTGGGTGCGAACAGCTGTGTGGCACATAGAAGTAGTGGATCACCATCTGCTATGCGTCGTCCAATCGGGTATCCAGATTGAGCATGCCGCATGACGTGGCGACTGGCGAGCGCACACGAATGCCGATGTATCCGCTTTAACGGAGGTTCGTTATGGACGTATTGGCGAGTGCCAGCACGGGATACAGATTGCCAAACGACTCACTTACCATCGACCTATCACCAGACGACCCCCGCATGCGCAGACTACGAAGAGAAAATACAGACTGTAAAGGCTCGCGCAACAACAGTTCGCCAAGTTTAATCAGGAGCAGGTTGACCATATCTTTGCCGCTGCAGCGCGAGCCGCAGCCCTCCAGAAGCAGGACGCTGGCCGAGTACGCGGTAGCGGAGACCGGCATGGGGCTTGTGGATCACAAGGAACACAAGAACCTGTTCGCATCGGAGGTCATCTACACGCACTACAAGGACGTGAAGACCGCCGGCATCATTCTTGAGGACAAGATTAACGGGATAACGAAGTTCGCCGAACCGATCGGCGTGATCGGGGGCATCGTTCCCGTGACCAATCCCACGTCGACGACCATCTTCAAAGCGCTGCTCGCACTTAAGACTCGCAACGGCATCGTCTTTTTTCCGCACCCCCGGGCCAAGAAGTGCACCGTAAGGGCTGCTCGCCTTGTCATGGAGGCGGCCGTTAGACGCCGGAGCGCCCCGAGGGATCATCGACTGGATCGAGGATCCGACTATTGAGATCACACACGCGTTAATCCGACACGACGACATCTCCTTGATATTAGCAACAGGTGGCCCGGAGGTGGTAAAAGCGGCACTATTACTCGGGGAAACCAGCAATCGGCGTTGGGTCCGGGAATACCCCTGCAATCCTTGACAAAACTGCGGATATCGTTGAAGCCGTGGCCAGTATCGTCACCAGCAAGGTGTTTGATAACGGGCTTATTTGCGCTTCCGAACAGTCGGTGATCGTTGACCGTGAGCTATACGACTCTGTCAAAGCGTTGTTTAAGGAACAGGCTGCCCATGTCTTGTCGCAAGAAGAATGCGCGCGACTGCGTGATCTGGTGGACGCGGACGGAAAGCTGAATTCGCGAATCATTGGACAGCCCGCAGTGAAAATTGCGGAAATGGCAAACATCGGTGTGCCATCCGGTACTAGCGTACTACTAGCGGAGGTGGAGGATATCGGGCCGTTAGAGCCACTCTCCCGCGAGAAGCTCTGCCCGGTACTTGCCATGTACCGCGCGGACAATTTTGAGGATGCAGTCGATAAGGCCTGTCGAATAGTAGATTACGGAGGACGAGGACATACCGCATCGCTGCATATCGACCCAACCGAGGGAGAGAAGATCCACTATTTCCTGCAACGGCTCAAGACGGGAAGATTGCTATTGAACTCTCCGTCATCGCAGGGCGCAATCGGCGGCATTGTCAACCACTTGCACCCTTCGTTGACGCTTGGGTGTGGTTCCTGGGGCGGCAATGCAATTTGCGAAAACGTCGGAGTTGCGCAGTTGCTTAATGTCAAGACGCTTGCAGAAAAGAAGGATCATGCCACAGGCAAAGAAGATGTCTACCCCGATGTCAAAGCAATTTCGGAACGAGTGACACCTGGGTTACCGGTGTTGGTGTGTTCAGGGATGAGCTCCGAGGCTCCGGTTGCGACAGGGAAGAGGCGTCGAGATGCTGAGACGCGCTATGAAGATGTTTGATGACGTCACCAGTTCATGCAACGGTTGGTTAGCAACGGGAGGGAAAGTGTGATGAATGCGGTTCGCACGATTGAGATGCAATGTACGCCTGCCGAATTGTTCCGGGAACTGTCGTTTGCCTGCGCGAAGCGCGCCTACGAGATCTCAGGAGATAAAGTCGTCGTTCATGACGGAGACCGGCACGTCTTAATCGGAGTGCGGCAAGAACCCGATCGCCATTTGGGTTCGCTCAATCTACCAATGGAAGAGCTTACACTTACATTTGACGAGTACAGCGAGGAGGAGGCCGACGCATTTCTGCAGGAATTTCTCCGGCCGATTATGCGCTGCGGCGGCTGAGCAACCAAACAGGCGCGTTGTGGGTCGCCAGTGCCTGAGCGGACTACGAACAGTGACCCCGCTGGCCCCAACGCCGAGGGCGCAATGTGACCACGAGCACGAGCCCGCCCCGAGGCCCAAGGACGGATCTTGGCGGAAAGACTTGGTAGATAGCGCCATAGATGCAAACGAGCGGGATTGCGAAAACGGGACGCGGTCGTCGCCGCGCAAGGCGCGCCGCATGTCTCGGACGCGAGGCGCCCGGACGGCACCACCTTTCGGCGTCCGGCAGGTCGATTGCCCGAGGAACGCATGGCTGATGCATACGAAGAACCTTTAATTGGCCATCGGGTGCTCGTAGTCGACGACAACCAGATGGTTGCCAACTGCATCGGCGACAGTCTCAAGCTCCTCGGTGCCCAAGTTAAGGTAGCGTATAGTGGTCCGAGCGCGCTTCGTTTCTGTGAGCAGTGGTTTCCCACCTCTGCTCTGTTAGACCTGCGGATGCATGGCATGGACGGCTGTGAGGTCGCCCAGGAAATGCGCGCGCGCTTCTGTCGCTCACGCTGCAGGCTGATCGCCCTCAGCGGCATGGCACGCGATGAGAACGGGTGTTGTGCCGACATGGCAGCCTTCGACCTGCGACTGGTCAAACCGGTGCCCTTGGAAGACCTAGTCGCGGCTCTCGTACGGGAACGCCACGTCCGATGACTGCCGAAGACTCGCATACGGCAGCACAGTATGCAGTTGGCGGGGCATCGCCCGGTTATCTCGTTCACCTCCATTCGGTCCTGACCCGGCAGGAACATCGGTCGCGCGGACGTTGGGGGGCGCCATCTTCCCTCTTGCGTGCCTGCTTTCCCTTGGGCTGCTCCTCTTTCTCCAGCGCCCGCGCACCCTCGTGGTCCAGCGAAACCCCTGCACCCGCCCATCCGCGCCTATGCCTTCGCCCCATATGGCTCTTGTGACTGTTACGCCAAAACTGTCCGCACGACCGTGCCTCTTGCCCTATTTCCGCAATCCCTGACATCCTGCTTCTTGCGGACCTGGGTGCGCTCTCGACAACCTGTATACAGCGTCGGGTAAAGTCCGGTCGCGCTGCCGCAAGAGGAAGCGCAATTGCAATCGCATCTCCGAAAGTTCGAGGACAGCGCTCGAGCAGATAAACTTCGATTGCTCTACCACCAGTCATTGCCGGCTGTTCTCATTAGTCTGGCCAATGCCTTGCTGCTGTCTACCATTCTGTGGTCGCATCTGGACCGAAGGTTAATTCTCGGATGGGTAGCCTCTTTATCCTTGCCCGCAGCAGTTCGCTTAGTACTGTTTCTGGGCTATCGACGCATTGAAAACGATAAGGCGCCATTTGTCTCGTGGGAGAAGCCTTACTTCATTAGTCCACCGCAAGGTTGAAACCCCCGCCTTGTAGGCGGGTAGATTTATCCTCTCCCTGTTTGGGTTGCGTTCGAACGGAGGAGGGGGAGACGTGGAATATCGGTACGGCAGCCATACGGCTTACAACATCGAGTATCACTTTGTCTGGGTGACGAAGTATCGCTATAAGGTTCTCACGGGAGATGTGGCGCTGCGCGTGCGCGAGCTGGTGCGTCAGACGTGCGAGGCGTTTGAGCTCCGGATCCTGAGCGGCGTGGTCAGCAAAGACCACGTGCATATCTTGGTCTCGGCGCCGCCGACGATGGCGCCGAGTGAGATCGCCAGACGTTTGAAAGGGCGTACGGCGAGCAAGTTGTTCGAGGAGTTTCCGCGGCTCAAGCAACGGTACTGGGGCCGCCACTTCTGGGCGCGAGGGTATTTTTGTGCCACAGCGGGCCAAGTAACCGACGAGATGATTCAGATGTACTTGGAGCATCACTTTGAGCCCAAAGGTGACGACAACTTCCGAACCGAAGAATAAACGGGTCTTTGACCCGTATCCGGACTTTTAGTCCGTAACTCCAACCCACCGGCTTTCAGCCGGTGGTTGTTGAGTGTTCTGGTCGTTTCATCCCTTATCTGGGGTTTAGGCTGCGTCTGGATGATGTCCAAGGCGACCCTTCTTTATCAGGCGATCATCTATTGTTTCCTCATTGGGATGGCGGGCGGCGCGATCTCAGTTTATTCAGCCGTTGAGACGCTCGTGCGTGTCATTGTGTTTGCGCTTCTCCTTCCCGCCACGCTTTGGTTGACGCTTCAAGGAAATACCACGTCTGCTTGCTTGGGCATTGGCGGCATCTTGTTTCTATCGTCTGCGATCCGCGCAACGAAAATTCTCGCCGGGGCTCTTCATCGCAGCTTTCTGTTGAACCACCAATTATCAGAGGCAAAAGAGCAGGCCGAGCTTTCGGCTCGGACGGATTCCCTTACCGGCCTCTATAATCGCGCCCACTTTAGGGAGCTGGCAGCGATGCAAGCAGAGTCTTGCCGCCGTCATAATTATCCAATTGCGCTAATCCTACTTGATGTCGACGATTTCAAGAAAATCAACGATAGCAAAGGACATTATGCGGGTGATCTTGCGCTCCAACATCTGTCCGCGAGTCTTCAACACTCGATCAGAAGCTCTGATGTCTGTGGACGAATCGGCGGTGAGGAGTTCGCCATCCTGCTGCCAAATGTCAACTCCGCTCATGCACGGACGACAGCGGAGCGGATAAGAAGCACAGTGGCAAGTAAACCGATTGCACTAGACGGTGATCAGTTCCACATCACGGTGAGCCTGGGAATCGCCACGGGCGCCGTCGCAATCGGAGACCTGCTCAAGATGGCGGATAAGGCGATGTACCGCGCTAAGAAAACAGGCCGCAACCAAGTCTGTCAGTATAGTTCTTCAGTTGACGGGGCCTTGGGGGCAATCTGAGCGACTGCGGCACGAGTCCGCGATCGCACCGGCGCAACACCTGGGCCGCTCTTGGCAGGACTGAATTCCACTACGAATTCGCACCCTGGGCTCCATGAGTCGAGATCTTCAAAGTCAAAGCAGCGCGCCGGTTAAGGCTGCCAGCTGCCGAGGGCCCGTATGTGTCCGAACCTCCGTTCCGGGGAGGTGCGTGTGCGTAAGCGCTCGGCGGATCGGGGTTGCTCACGTGGGCGACCGCGAGAGGCCGCAATGCGTCCGAGCGGTCCGTCGGGAGCGTGGCCCCAGCGACCGCAAACAGAGCTTAAGCTGCCGCTCATGGTGCGCGGGCGGGTGACCGTTCATGGCCGGTGTGGGACTGCGAGAACGAACGCTCGTTGAAGCAGTGTAAAGAATCCTGACACTGAGCCGGAGGACATCTCGCCTCCGGCCGGGGTGAGTCAGACCTCGATGTGTTCGGCGATCTCCAGGGCGTCATCGACTTCGACCCCAAGGTACCGAACGGTACTTTCCAGCTTGGTGTGGCCGAGCAGAAGCTGGACCGCCCGCAGGTTCTTTGTGTGACGGTAGATGAGGGTCGCCTTCGTGCGCCGCAGGGAGTGGGTTCCGTAGTCGTAGGGGTCCTTGCCAATAAGCAAAACCCATCGCTTCACGATCCGCGCATACTGGCGCGTGGAGAGATGACCAGACCGCTGGTGGCGGCTTGGAAATAGGAAGTCAGTCGCCGCCAGATTCCGCAGTGTGATCCACGCCTGAACAGCCGTCCGCGTCTCCTCCGTAATCTCGAAGCGAACCGGCTGGCCGGTCTTCTGCTGCAAGACGGTGGCGCGGGAGACGATACGCGCGCCGTGGGCAACATCGCGGACCCGTAACCCAACCAGATCGCAGCCGCGCAGCTTGCTGTCGATGGCGAGGTTGAAGAGAGCAAGGTCGCGGACCCTGCCGGCAATCTGCAGCCGGATGCGAATGCCCCAGATCTCCTTGAGGGAGAGGGGCGGTTTCTGGCCGATCAGCTTGCCCTTGTTCCAGGGAACCCAGGCCGCGGAGGTCGGACTCCCGGTTGCTTGGTGGTGCATGCTCTGTCTCCTCGTAGGGTTGTGAGGAAACAGAAGTTTGCTCCGTTGCGCCGTGGGGCTTTCCCCCTAGGCCGCGCCCGACTCAGCAGCGCTCGGGTGGTGTCAGGATTCTTTACACTACTATCGCCGCTCTCCCGGTGCCGGCGCCCTCGGCTGCCGACCCATAGCGGTCGTCCACGGATCGCTTATGAGCGGTATCAAGAACTTTGACACTCACCTTCGAGAAAGGACCTTCCCGCTAGCCGTTGTGCACCCAGAGCGGTCGTTGGATCCGCTCCACATTACGCCGAAACGAAGTAGCCTCGGGAGAGTCCCGCGCGACAGATCGTGGCTTTCGTGTTGTGCGTTATGCAATCAGTCAGCTTGAAGCAAATACTGCATCCGCCGGAGGATTGTAGTGACAGATCTGATTGCGACCCGCTTCCTTAGCGTGATACATCGCCTTGTCGGCACTTCTTAGCAGGGTTTCCACATCAATGTCCCCAGTAGCAATTCCCAGGCTCACCGTAATATTGAATTCGCTGTCCTCGGTTTCCACGAGATTATTTTCGATTGAACTCCGTATTCTTTCTGCGGTGAGCTTTGCATCAGCCAAATCCGCATTGGGAAGAAGAATAGCAAACTCTTCACCGCCGATACGCCCACAGACGTCAGAACTTCTGATATATCGTCTTAAGATCGTAGCCAGATGTTGTAAGGCCAAATCACCAGCATAATGCCCTTGACTGTCATTTATCTTCTTAAAATTATCGACATCCAGCACGATTAGTGAAACTGGATAACTGTGGCGTTGGCAGAACGCCGTTTGTGCCGCGGCCAGCTCGTTGAAGTAACCGCGATTATGCAAACCAGTCAGAAAGTCTGTTCGAGCCAAGTGTTCGGCCCGTTGTTTCGCCTCTAACAACTGGTGGTTCAACAAGAAGCTGCGATGAAGAGCCTCGGCTAGAATCTTCGTCGCGCGGATTGCTGAAAGAAGAAATAGTGTTCCACCGACTCCCAAGAGAACCGACGTTAAGTCTCCTTGCAACATTAACCAGATTATGGCCGGAAGCACTAGTGCGGCAACGATTGTGAGCGCTAATCTCTGGACGGCTGAATAAACTGACATCGCTCCGCCAGCCATTCCGATGAGAAAACAGTAAATTACTGTTTGGTGGAGAAAGGAAGCTGTAGACATCATCCAAACACATCCTATCCCCCAGACAAGAGAAGAGAGGACGAGAAGCCCAAAGTAAGGTTTTTCCCAGAAGAGAAACGACGTACTCTCATTTTCAACTCTTCGATAGCCGAGAAACAGGCTTAGTCGAACGAGCGACAAGGACAATATCGCGCCCAACCATCTTACGATTAGTAACTGGTCGAAATGCGGCGACAAGATCGTCGACAACAGCAGCGCGTTGGCCATACTGATAAAGACGGCAGGAAATGACTGATGATAAAGTAACCGAAGCTTGTCTGCTCGAGCCTTGATTGCGAAATCATGGAAACGCGACTCTAATAGCATTTCCTCGCGCTGTAGGTTTATTGATGCCCTCTTCATCTCGGTGCGACCAGTGGCGGTTGCCGTCGAAGCGGCAAAAAGCCGGCTCGGCGTTGGACCTCGACATGGCCGAGGCTGACTTCGGTGCGCGTTGACCGCGCCCTCGGTCGTTAGCAAGGAGCGCCGTGCATCCGACGTCTGCGTACTGAGTGCCCCCCGACAGTGCGAATGCGGTCCCACCATCGTGGCCTAGGCATCACCCGGGGGCACCACGCAGAGAAATATAACCGGCACAACACATTATTTCTGTAGGACACGTTATCGGGCCCTGTAGGAAAGTTGACGAACAGACGTAGGAAATTGCCGACTACGTGGTCGAGTTGGCAACGATCAACACGTCCACTGGGCGCTCAACAAGAACAGCCGAATATGCTGCCCGCCGGAAGTCGACCGTCGTGAAGTACGCCGGGGGTGTGGCAGCAATGTCCCGGGGTAGCCAAGATGTGACGCCCCGATGCCGGGATCGCTCTTGAGCCAACCCGGAATAGGGTGCGCCCACCGCTGCGTGGATCGCGAGCCCGGGTGGCAGCCTCTTGTTAATCAGGATGCTCAGGTGTGTCATAGGGACGCGTGGCTTGGCGGTTAGAAGGGGGGCCACAATCAGTAGATGTACTCGGCGCCAAGGAGTGTCTCTGTGCGACCAAAAACCGACGTCGGTACCCCCCTTGTGTCACGAAGAATAAAACCCAAACAGACCCTTGGCGCAGTGAACTAGAGCCCGATACCGGTGACGTCGCGTTGCCGCGCGGCGCCCACGGTTCGAGTTCTATGAGTGGGTCAATTGGTAACACGAAACAACTGAGGCCGACACCTAAGATAGCGCCATCCGGGCTCCAGGGTTGGCTGGGCATCCGCGCGAGTCCCTCGACACAGTCCAGCGCAATCTGTTAGCGCGGCCTTCGGCAAGGGTTTTCCCCGAGTTTCCTTTCTAGCTCGGAGTCTTTCCAACGTCGGGAATCCAAGCAGAAAAAAAACGACGCCGGTCAGAGAACAGCCCCATCCGGCGCTACGCGGAGTACGGCAATTTTCTGCCCAAGCAAAGCCCCCAAAATCTCGCGTAGGGGGCGCATCCAGCCTCTAAGTCGAACACCCTCTGCCTGCGTCGGCGACGCTGATCTGGGGCTATAGCGCCCCTCGATCGGTCTCGGGCAGTTGAATTCGTGCCGAGTTGGGCTAAGGTGTGTTTACGAGGAGGGACATCGACCATTGGGATGAACCATACGGGATGTAAATATGACAGCACCTTTCTATGGATCAATTGAAAGTGCATTCGGGTTTAACCCGGATCACTGGGAAAGCTTCTTGCATCAAAGCTACGCCGATGCGATCGAGACCGTTTTAGCTGCGACGCGACTAGAAGCGGGCTTCATCGTCGTAACGGGCGCCCCCGGAATCGGTAAGACCACCCTCGTCGCTGACCTCGTTGCGCACTTTCGCGCCGAACATTATCTCGTGGGGCGACTCACGACTGCCGAGGTCAATGGCGACGACCTTTTGCGATCGGTCGCCTTTGCCTTCGGTATTCGTGCTGCCACACTCAGAAAAGCCGATTTGCTTTTCGCGTTGGGAGCCGAGTTTACGAGAGAGAAACAAACCAGACGACCTGTCCTGCTAGTTGTTGACGAGGCTCAGCATTTGGAGCCCGGAGCTTTGGAGGAGTTGCGTCTGCTGTGTAATCTTGCGATGGATCACGAGGCTGGCATGCAGATCATGCTAGTGGGACAGGAACAGCTTTGGGAAACGTTGTGTACGCCGGATTGCGCACACATTCATCAACTCGTGGTGACCAGTTGCAGGTTGCGGCGACTAACGGCAGGAGAAACCCGCGGGTACATAGCCCATAGACTGAGGCAATCGGGCTGGAAGGGGAATCCCCGCATTAGTGGGCAGGCACTGTCTCTTGTCCACGCGCGTACGCGTGGTGTTCCGAGGCTGGTCAATCTGGTCATGGGTCGCCTGCTGGTGCACGGCGGCCTCGATCAGCTGGAAAGCATCGAGGCACAAGACGCGGAAAAGGTCCTTGCTGAGCTTGAAAAGGAAAACCTGGCGATCCAACCCGAAGCGCCGCCGCAGGATGCGACCTGCGTCCTGAAGCAACCAAGTGACCCGTTGGATGCTGAGATCACCGACTTGGCCTCAGCCACCGAATCCTTCCAGATGCTTCCCGTCAAGCTTCCTCATGCGCGTCACGCATCCCGCCCCCCCACAGGGGTTAACGAGAGGGAATTCACGCCGGTAGAGGGGGCGATCGCGCGTGTAAGCCGATGGCCTCAGCGGTTGGTTATTGGGGGATTGGTGGTGGTCCTCTTGATTGCCTTGAATGGCGATCTCAACTCAACCCGCCAAGCAGGTACAGCTAGCGCTAGGAAGGATAAGGGCGACCATGATGCTCCGCTCGATGCGGCGAACCGCTCATTGCCAGCGCTGCAAGTTGCAAGTGCGCAGGCAGCGGTCTTCTTTGACCGACAATGGTTCGCGGATGTGAGTGCAAACAGAGGGCGGCGGTTCGCTGCTGCCGCGGAGAACATCGTAACGGAGCCTGAATCTCAACGCGATCCTCTGTCAATACAGGATCGGAGTCGGCTGTCTCGTCGCATCGGGTCCGACCGTCCAGATCAGGATGCGCCTTTGTCTGATCCGTTGCCTTCGACTGAGAGATTTGATCCACGGAGTTTAGAAACGACAGGTTCAGGGGCTGCGGCAGTGGGCGAAGAAGACAAGGGAGAGACCCAGATCCTCCCGCCACTGAATGACCTTCTCGAGAGGGCAAAACTCGCACTAGCGGATAATCGACTTACCGTGCCGAAGGGTGATAGCGCCTATGATCATTACCGATCAGTGCTGGCACGCGACCCGGAGAACGCTCGGGCCAGGAGCGGACTACGGAAAATCGTTCGGACCTATCGTGTCCTAGCGCGCGAGAAGATGCGCAAAGGAGATCTAAACACCGCAAGGCGATTTGCCCGGCGAGGCTTGAGAATAAATTCTAAGGATCCCCAGTTGCGTTCCATTCTGGCGCAGACCCACAGTCCGCGGGCAGCGCCAAGAGAAGAGGAGCAAACTCTGTTTACCCAACTAGCCGAATGGCTCCGATCCGGAGACAGCCGACAGTCGTTCTTTTTCTCTGATTGAGCGACAAACATTCTATGACAGCCGCAACGGCCACCGCCGTGGGGCCCCGGCATCGCAATGGAGCAACCAAACGGATCACCGCGTGAATCGAATCTCGTCCAGCTACCGGTCATGTGTAACCGTTCGGACCCCCCCACCCACGCTCGAGAAAACAGGGTATTGCGTGACACACCTGAGTCTGTGTGGCAAGATCGCCTCCAACGATACGCCAGCATTGAGATGCTGGCGGGTCAGGGGCGAACCGCGAAGTGCAACTTTCCCGACACGACCTTTTCCAGCTCGACGAAGCCGCCCTCAGGAGACTGAGTGAGGAGCAAGTGCGCGTGTTGTCGGTGAAGCTGCTCGCCGATTTGAAGGCAGCTCACGAGCGCCTTGATCAAAATTCGCGCAACAGCTCCCGGCCCCCGAGCAGCGAGCCGCCGTGGCAGGGGAAGCCAGAGAAGGAGAAGGAAGACGGCACGGAGCCGAGCGGGGAAGGCGGCAAGGAGGCGGGGGCGCAGGAGCGCGACGAAGAGCAGCCTTCCGCTGCAGCAAAGCGAGCGAAAAGTGAGTCGGGCACCGGGCGGCCACCTGGGCAACAACCAGGCGCGCCCGGTCATGGGCGTACGCAGAGCCTGCCGATCGATCATGAGGAACATCACCACCCGGGGCAGTGTGCCGTGTGCGGGGCGAGGTTGCCCCCGGGGAGCGCGGAGCGGATCCACAGCGCCGCGTTGGCGATTGATCTGCGTGAAACCTCCGACGCGTATGGCGGGATGGAAGTGCTCCAGATCAAGCACATCTACCACGAGAGGCAATGCGCCTGTGGGCATTGGACGCGCGCCGAGCCGGGCCACTGTGCGGGGGACGAGCGATGGCGCGTGGCGCTCAGTGAGCGCCACTTGGTCGGACCGCTGCTGGTTGCGCTGCTGTGCGCACTCTCCTTGCGCATGCGCCTGTCGCGACGGCGGATTCAAGAATTCCTTGGCGACTGGCTCGGGCTGCAGCTCAGCGTGGCGACGATCAACCAATGCCTCCACGAGAGCGCCCGTGCGCTGGAGCCGGTGCTCGAAGAGCAGCTGCTGCCGCAAGTGCGCGACAGCGATCTGATCCATGCCGATGAGACGAGTTGGAAAGAGCATGGACGCCTCCTCTGGCTGTGGGTGTTTACCACCGCCACGACAACGGTCTTTGCGATCGGGCGCCGCTCCCAGGATCTGCTCCACGGCGTGCTCGGGGCTGTCCTCACCGGTTGGCTCATGAGTGACGGGTACTGGGCCTATCGGGACTACGAAAACCGCCTCCGTTGCCTGACGCACCTCTTGCGCAAAGCGCGTGGTTTAGAGGACAGCTTAGACCGCGAGGGGCAACGCTTCGGCAAGGCGTTGCGCATGACCATCGAGGCGGTCATGCAGGCCGTCTACGCCGCCCGCGAAGGGCCGCCGAGCATGGGGTTGCGCGAGCAATTTGCCGCGCAGCTCCTGGGGCTCCTGGATCTGTGCATGGCTCACAGCGAGGCCAAGCACGAGAAAACCCGTGCGCTCGCGCGCGAGCTGCTCAACGATTGGAACACCTTTTGGATCGTGCTCGAGCATCCCGAGCTGCCGCTGAGTAGAGTCGAGGTGTGGCGCGGTGACCGTAGGCCGGGCCTATCTGTTTCCGCCCCTTTCGTTTGGCGGTGCCTCACTAGCCGGACCTTAGCTCCGTTTCCACACCCCGCTCGTCGAACCCGCCGTGCGGATTTCCCGCAACGGGCTCTCTTTCAGCGCATCAAACCTTCGCATTCGAACGGTTGGCGAGCAACGGCAGCAGGCGTATCAGTCCCAGCTCTTGGTAGAGGTACTGGTCGGGGTATTGGCGGTACCCCGTTCCCCGCTTGCCGCGTTTGCGCATCAACCAGATCCGCAGACGTCGCGCTACATAGCTGTCGATTTGGCGATAGACTTTCCCGGCCGGTCCTTGGTTGAAGTAGCCGGCCCAGCCCCGCAGCAGCGGGTTGAGGCGCTCGACTCGGCTTTCGACATCCAGTGGATTCCAGCGCTTCGTCGTGGCGTCGTGGATCTCCCGCATCAGCCGCTTGACAGCCTTCTTCGACGGTCGCGTGCCCCAGTAGGGGCGACCGTCCTTTCCGTAGAAGCGCCCGACGGTGTAGCCGAGGAAATCAAAGTGCTCGTCCGGTAGCAGGACCAGACGCGTTTTCTCCTCGTTGACCGTCAGACCCAGCCGGGACATGAGTTGACGCATGTCCGCCATGGCTCCCGCGCCCTTTCCGGGCGGACACAGGATCACGAAGTCATCAGCATAGTTGACGACCTCGGCCTGGTGCCGCTCAGCATATCCGTTGCCGTACCACGCCAGCATGAAGCGGCGAAAGTACAGATTCGAAAGGAGGGGTGAGATCACCCCGCCTTGCGGGACGCCACGGTGCTGGTCCTTGGCCGGTGTCGTTTGCCGCTCCCCCTGCGGGGTCGCCTCGCGCACCGGCACAGTCAGCCAGGCACGAATCACCGACAGCAACGTGCCATCGGCAATTCGCCGCGCCACACAGCGCATGAGGTCGCCGTGCGGGATGGTGGTGAAGTAATCCGACAGGTCGGCGTCGACCACTTCGCGCTTGCCGCGCTCGGCAATGCCAAAGTGAATTCGGCGCAGCGCCATCTTGGCGTCGACCCCGGCACGAAAGCCGTATTGCCGCGGTGGCAGGTCCGGTTCGAAGATCGGCCCGATCACCAGCAAGACCGCCATCTGCGCCACGCGATCGCGGATGCAGGGCACCGCGAGCGGCCGTTCACCCCCATTGGCCTTGGGTATCCACACGCGCAGCAGGGGCTGGGGCTGATACGTCTTTGCCTTCAGCTCCTGCTGCAATCTTCCCAGCCACAGCTCCCGGCCTGCGCTCTCGATGTCCGCGAAGGTCTCGCCGTCGACCCCCGGCGCGCCCCGATTGGCGCGACAGCGCCGGTACGCCTCGGCGAGGATGTCTTCGCGGTACACCTTGTCCCACAGGCTGTAGAACCGTGTCGCCGGTTCGTTCTTGGCTTTCGTTTGCAATGCCGTCTGCAGCGTCTGAACCGAATCAGGTAAGGTTGCTAGACTCACGTCAATCCTTAGGCTCTTGCCACGTTCGTGCATTCGCTCTGAAACAGGGGGCCTTGGCTCCGTCGGCATTACCCGACTTCCTCGCGACTACACCCCCATCCGCCATCCGCGTGGCCGACTCCATCCCTCACGGGATCGTCGTTGCCCGGTTGCCGGCCGGACACCAGCGCGGACTTCCCTTGTTGCACAGTCGATCACTACGCTGCATGCTGCCACCATTACCCCGGTGGAATCGTCGGATGCGCGTTTCGCTCACTTCTCCGACGACAACGGCCTTCCTCGTTATTAGGGCGAGTCGGCTTCCACAACGGCATTTCGAGGCCTGCTCAGTGTTCACTCGCGTTACGGCCTGCAGCGCCCGCTGACCTCCTACGAGGCCTTTTCAAGAAGTGCTTCAGCCCATTCGTTACCTCCTGGACCGCCCCTTGTGCTTCCGGCCGGAGCGAAAGTTAGCCGGGTCGGATTTCCACCGACGGATCAACTGTGCCTTTCAAGGCACACCCAATAATCTCGCCGAGCGCGCCCTGCGCCATTGGGTAATCGCCCGGCGTATCAGTTATGGCACGCGCACCCCCCAAGGCTCACGTGCCTTCACGGTGCTGGCCAGTGTCATTGAGACCTGTCGTCAGCGCGCTCACTTGCCTTGGCCGTACATCGCCGAGGGACTGCGGCAACGTCGTCAAGGCAACCCGGTCCCCCTGCTTCCGCCCGCCTACGCATAGCCGTAGGCATCGCCTGCTCGGCTCAATATGGATCGGGGGTCTGAACCGTTACTATGGCTCTACCTATTGTTGACAAACCATACACAATAGTCATCAACTAATTGATAGTTGCTTGATTTCTCATTTCTGTCCTCCAAGTCAGCCAAAGGTAACGTAAAATTCCTATTGTCATCGACCCGCTTAACGTTAGCCAGGAGTCCATATCCTTCGTCGATCTCTTTATCAAAATCCAGGAAATGAAAAACATCGGTATAAGAAGGCTGGGTCTTTTTCAAATGTTCATATTCTGCTTTGCTGCCATGCCCAAAAACGTACCGCTCTTCCCAAGCGAAATCTTCAATGCCAGTTAAATAACATGGAAAACTCAGATTTTCGCGGAGATAGGCAAGATATTGTCTCAAGGTTCTATCGTTGACTTCGGGAACCTCGTCCTCACCCAGGGCGCTCGCAATCCGTTGCTCTTGTTCATCAAAATCAAACATACTTCACCTCTGAAGTTTCCCGCTGTGTATTCTTTATTACAGCTTGTCTGGACTCTTGCTTGCGGAGCCTCACGCTCGAAAAAGGCCCGGTCCCGCGAGGACGGGACCAGCCACGCGAACTCGAACACTTTGCGCGAACGCGAGCGCGACCCTACTGGATTAGAGCGCTTGGTGCTTGGCAAGGGGCGGGCCGATGTGAGTCGATCTCCGCACCTAGCCGTTTGGACCCCCGCTCAGGTCCGACGTCGGATGTCAGAAAAGTGTAAACGAAGCAGTCGGGCGACGCTCTGCGAATGTCCGCTCCTGGCCGGTTGCTGCCGTAACGACGACCCAAGGGCCTTACGATAGTCAGGATAGTCAGGGCTCACAAGCCTCGGCAACAGCGGTGGCCGAACCCGCCAGATCCAGCGCGGATTATTCTGAGAAAATCCGGTGGGATAAAGTGAGCGACAGCCTCCATGCTGCCGACACGCCCGCCGCCCGCACCCCGGCCCCTCCGGTCACAAACCGGACGCGCCATCTGAGCTCGGTATATCAGAGTGACTGACGTGCAAAGGCGGCGGCTTTCGCGATCAGCTCGGAATCGGGACGCTGACCGGTATACAAGGCGAACTGCTCTACCGCCTGGAGCACGATGACTTCCGCCCCTGAGATGGTCGGCTTGCCCAGCGAGCCGGCCCGGCGAATGAGCGGGGTCTCCGCTGGCAGAGCGACCACATCGAAGACGAGCTGAGCCGCTCGAATGGTATCTTCGGGGAAGGCGGGCTGATCGGACTCGGCAGCGCCCGCCATGCCGATGGGCGTGGCGTTGATGAGCAGTCCCGGCTCGTCCTCGCCCAGCTCGGGCGTCCACGCGAAGCCATAGTGCTTCGCCAGTGCTGTTCCCGTGGTTTGGTTCCGCGCGACGATCACACCTTTGGTAAACCCTGCGTCACGGAGTGCGCAGGCGACCGCCTTGGCCATGCCGCCGCTGCCGCGCAGCGCGAAATCCACATCGAACGGGACCTTGCCTGCTTGAAGGAGTGAGAGCACGGCGGCGTAATCGGTGTTATAGCCTTTGAGGTAGCCATCCGTGTTGACGATCGTGTTCACGGACATGATGCCCTTGGCGGAAGGATCGAGCTCGTCGAGGTATTCGATGCAAGCTTCCTTGAAAGGCATCGACACCGCACAGCCGCGGATGCAGAGCGCGCGGATGCCGCCGACCGCAGCGGGCAGATCGCCAGTGGTAAATGCCTTGTAGACGAAGTTGAGCCCCAGAGCGCCATAGAGGAAGTTGTGGAAGCGCGTTCCGAAGTTACCCGGCCGAGCCGAGAGCGACATGCACAACTGCGTATCCCTGTTGATGATGTCCGCACACGGACGGAACGCTCCGGACATAGGATCGTTGGAGCTCATGCAATCTCTCCGAGGTGCCGGCGGGCTGCACGGGCTCAGCCGCCATTGCTGAGAGTAATTGCGGTGTTCGATTGGCGTCCTTGCAGGCTTCCTGAGGGAACTTTCAGGCACGACACCGCTAGCTAATCGTGCCGTTGGAGGTGCCCCACCGGAATGGAAGCACGTCTGAGCACACTTGGAAGGATCGCGGATGCAGCCCGGTAGCGTCAAACGGCTAACTCTCTTGATCCCACCGGCAAGCTTTGTTCGGTTTGCGGACCCGCACTCTACAGGGCGTCATCGTCCGCTCATCGACCCATTCCAGCCACTGGCGATGTCACCCAAGGCCGCCCGCAACATCCCGACGGAGGCCGAGGGACACGAACTGCATTAGCGGGACTTCGCAATGAGGAAAGTGCTGGCTGGCCGTTCCCCGGTGCACTGGCGAGAGCGCGATCGTTCCGTCGACGAGCCCGGCCCAAACACCGCTGTCCGGCGCAGGCCGAGCGCCACGCAGGCGGCGGACCGTAGCCTCCTGCCGCTGCTGCGACCTTGCCCTCGGTGAGCAGCTTGTAGGCCACGAAGTACTTGTAGATGTTGCGCACGTAGACGACCGGCTCACGGCTCACCAACTTGGCCGCGGCTATCTCCATGTTGTCGAGCCAGACGTTGGGGTCGAGCCCGAGCTTTGCCGCGCGCCTGCGCGCCCTGGCGACATTGCCCGGCCCGGCATTGTAAGCGGCGAAACTGAACAGCGTCTGGTCGAGCTTCGAGAGGTCCGCATCGCTGTATTGGCGGCAGTCTCTGATCCCAGGGAGCAGACTGCGGCGACGACCGCAGTCTGCTCTCCTGCGCTTAGGACGTGCCCGCCACGTCCGCGCTCAACGCGGCTCCACGGAGACGGCCAGGGCCTCGGTGTAGGTCACCTCGACGGTGTCACCGTCCTTGATCTCTTTCAGGTAGTGCTCAAGCTCCGGGCGGTCCATCGACACCTCGCGCCAGCGGCCATCGGCGTCGCGAAAGGAGATGGCCTTCTTGTAGGGGTCGACCGAGAGGACCTTGACCGTCTTGTGCATCTGGCGGCCCACCGCACCCGCCGGTGTCATGCCGGGCTCGGCCGTGACCCGCCGGGTCGTCCCGGCGGGAGCGGCGCCCTCAGTGCCGGGCGCGGCGACGTCGACCGCCATCGATTGGTAGTACTTGACGAGGACCTGATCCCCCTTCTTGACCTGGTCCAGGTTCTTCACCTGGTCGACCGGCGTGGACGGTGAAAGCCCGGCCGGCGGGGCCAACGAGGGTGACCAGGCGGTTCGCCCGATCGATGTCCTCGACGGTGAGCGTCGCCTCCACCAGCCGCGCCCCGCTCAGGACCTCGGGCGGTGCCTCCATCTGGTCTTTCGGGCGCAGGCTCGAGTACTCCCCGCTCGCCTCCCCGGCGGCGAGCACCGGCAGCGCGACGGCGAATCCCAAACAGACGATCAGTGGCTTCAAGCATTTCATGGTTGCATCTCTCCTCAACGGGCTTGTGGATGTCTGGACGGACCAGACGGTCTTGCGGCAGTAAGCCCTCAGGACGCACCGCGCTGGCGAGGCGGGCGCCAACGAAGGTATGGTCCAGACGGCAGCGGCAGGACGGGCAAGCACCGCAAACGCGCAGCGCGCTTGCGCCGTGCCCGCCAGGTGCGCGCCGGGGAGGCCGCTCGCCCCCGGGTGCACCTTAGGATTCATTCCCTCAAAATCGCGGCTCGCAAGCGCCGGGAGGAGAGCCCGCTCCGCCGACGCGCAGCGCGGCGTCGGCAACAAGGGGCATCGGGCAGTTCCCCTGCATCGCAGTGAGGCTTCACCGGAGGGAGACTGGGGTGCCGGCGAACCCCTCCCGGCTCGGGTACGGTCCCCCTCCCGCGGGGCGATACGGAGCAAACCGCATTACCTGACGCCGGCTGGCGGCATCGCGGAAACGTGCTCTACCCACGGCCCGAGGGTCTCGGCTAATCGGGAGCTCGAGCATCCCGATTAGCCGCGGCTCCGGTGCCGTTGCCGTTGCTATTGCGTCCCGCCCGGCGTCTGCATCTTCTCCAGGACCTTGTCCAGACTGAAGCTCGCCGCCTTCTGGCGTGGCGGAAACTCCTTGAAGGTCTCCAGGAACTTGGCCACGTAGGCCTGGGCCGGGACCAGCAGATAGGCACGGTCGAGCAGCCACTCGTAGTAGGAGTTGGAGGTGATCGTGGCGCGCTCGTAGGGGTCGCGGCGCAGGTTGAAGATGAAGGGTACGCGCAGCGGCACGAAGGGCTGCTGCCACACCCGGAAGGTGCCGGCCACCGGCTGCTCCATGAACAGAATCTTCCAATCCCCGTAGCGCAGCGCCGTCAGGTCGCCGTCGTCGGAGAAGTAGAAGACCTCCTTGCGCGGGCTCTTGTCGGTCTCACCGGAGAGCAGCGGCAGGATGTTGTAGCCGTCCAGGTGCACCTTGTAGTCGCGCTTCATGGCGTCGTTGTGCACACCTTTCTTGAGCTCCGCGGTCACGTTCGGGTCGCCGGCCGCGGCCAGGAGGGTCGGGAACCAGTCCATGTGGTGGACGATCTCGTTGCTCCACTGACCGGGCTTGATGTGGCCCGGCCAGCGCACCATCGCAGGCACCCTCCAGCCGCCCTCCCAGTTGGTGTTCTTCTCGCCGCGGAACGGGTTCCAGCCGGCATCGGGCCAGGTGTTCATGTGCGGGCCGTTGTCTGTGGAGTAGAAGACGATGGTGTTGTCCGCAATACCGAGGTCATCCAGCGCCTTGAGGAACTTGCCGATGTGCATGTCGTGCTCGACCATGCCGTCGGCGTACTCGTCCTGCCCGGAGATGCCGCGAAGCTCAGGCTTCACATGGGTGCGGAAGTGCATGCGGGTGCCGTTCCACCACACGAACCAGGGCTTCCCGGCCTGGGTCTGCTCCTTGATGAAGGCGATGGCCCGGTCGGAGGTCTCGTCGTCGACGGTCTCCATGCGCTTCCTGGTGAGCGGGCCCGTGTCCTCGATCTTCTGGGTGCCGTCGGGCATGGCCCAGGAGTGGATCACGCCGCGAGGGCCGAACTGCTCGCGGAAGGTCTTGCCGCTTGGGAGCTTCAGGTCGCCGGGGTAGTCCATGTTCTCCGGCTCCTCCTCGGCATTGAGGTGGTAGAGGTTGCCGAAGAACTCGTCGAAGCCGTGGTTGGTGGGCAGGTGATCGTCGCGATCACCTAGGTGGTTCTTGCCGAACTGGCCGGTGGCATAGCCCACGTCCTTGAGCATCCCAGCGATGGTCGGGTCCTTCTCGCTCATCCCCTCCTTGGCCCCGGGCAGGCCGACCTTGGAGAGTCCCGACCGAAAGACGCTCTGGCCCATGATGAAGGAGGCGCGACCGGCGGTGCAGGACTGCTCGGCGTAGTAGTCGGTGAAGGTCATGCCCTCATTGGCGATGCGGTCGATGCTGGGCGTCTTGTAGCCCACCAGCCCATGGGTATAGGTGCTGATGTTCGACTGGCCAACGTCATCGCCCCAGAGGACGAGGATGTTCGGCTTGTCGGCTGCGAAGGCCGGTACCGCGAGCCCCAGTGCGAGTGCTGTCGCGGACAGGCGGGAGGAAAGCCCCGCTACCAGGTTCAATGTCGTTCGTCCCATCGCTGCTCCTCATCGATATTGGAAGATAGTTCGAGCCACTGACCGGACCCCGCGCATTCCATGCGAGAACCCAGATCACTGAAAGCGCCCCTCCCTGGACATTCGCCCTTCACACACACCAGAGGCCCCGACCCGCCGACAAGGCTCACGCGCGTTGCCGCCACGGCTTCAGACGCAGCTCCAGGTACTGCGAGGCACCGACGAGCGTCGCCCCCGATTTCTCGAGGCCAGCCAGGGCCGCCACCGCCGCCTCGTCGGCAAGCCGTAACTCGGACAGATCGATCGTGAGCGGCCTTGCCGCCCCTTCACAGGCACGTACCAGCTCCGCCACGCCGTCCCGCGTGAGCCGCCCTTCGATGCGCAGGAGCGTGCCGCCGTCAACCGCTGTGCTGGTGATGCGAAAGGTCATGGAGCGTTAGTCCAAATACCGTGCCACGACTCTGTCGACCTAGCGGTCGCGAAGCAACGCGCTGTTTCTCAATCGTTTCTTGACCGCACCGCGGCCGCTTGCTGTCGGCACTACTTGGCGCTAATAACGAAATGACATAAAGTTCCTATCGAAATATCGTTTCTCGCGATATGTCGATACCGCATCACAGGCAAGGGAGGGCGTATGCGTGCTCCGCGCGGAACGGCGACATCGCCGAACAACGATGACTCCGGCTTCGAGGACCTGCTGACCAGCCTGGCTGCCTCGTTCGTCAATGTAGAGCCCGAGGCGCTCGACGCGAAGATTGTCGATGCTCTGCGCAGCATCGTGCTGTTCCTCGGCATCGACCGCAGCACGCTGGGGCGGTTTGACGACTTGCAAGGCGAGATGATGCCCACGCACTCGTGGGCGGTGGAGGGACTTGCTCCCTTGCCGTCGCCGATGCACGAGTCCCACTTTCCCTACTTGGTCGCGCGAACGCGCGCGGGTATGCCGGCCATCCTGGAGCGGATCACGGACCTTCCGCTGGAAGCGGCCACCGACGTGGCATCGCTGCAGCGTATCGGCCTCAAGTCCATAGCCGCCTTCCCCGTGTCCGCGGAGGGCCGGGTGATCGGCTGGCTGTCCTTCGGGGCGATGCGCGCAGAGCGCGCCTGGGCGGAGCGGCTGGTACGCAGGCTTCGGCTCATCGCGGACATCTTCGCCAACGCCTTATCGCGCCGACACAAGGAAACGGCGCTGCAACAGGCGCTCGCGGATAACCTCAGGCTGCGCTCCCGTCTGGAGGCGGAGAACGCCGTCTGGCGCGAGGAGGTCCTGCACTGTCATGACTTCGAGGAAATCGTCGGGGAGAGCCCTCGGCTGCAGCGGGTGATGCTGCGGGTCGAGCAGGTCGCGCAGACCGACAGCACGGTCCTCCTCCTCGGGGAGACCGGCACCGGTAAGGACCTGATTGCGACTGCGGTCCACCAGCGCAGCCGGCGGGGCGAACACCCATTGGTGCGCGTCAACTGCGCCGCGTTACCGGCGAGCCTGATCGAGAGCGAGCTGTTCGGCTACGAGAAGGGCGCCTTTACCGGTGCCCTCGCGCGTCGGCCCGGGCGCTTCGAGCTCGCCGACGGGGGCACCGTTGTGCTCGATGAGATCGGTGAGCTGCCCCTGGAGCTGCAGGCGAAGCTGTTGCGGGTGCTCCAGAGCGGCGAGCTCGAGCGGCTGGGCTCCGCCAAGAGCATGCGCACCAATGCCAGGGTCATCGCCTCGACCAACCGCGACCTGGCGGCGGCGGTGGAGAAAGGCACCTTCCGCGCCGACCTCTTCTACCGCCTCGGCGTTTTCCCGATCACGCTCCCGCCGCTGCGCGAGCGCCGGGAGGACATTCCCCTCCTGGTCGCCTACTTCGTCGAGAAGCTGCGTCCCAAGCTGGGGCGGCCGGTGCTACGGGTTCCCGACCGCGCGATCGCGGCGCTCATGGCGTACGACTGGCCCGGCAATGTGCGACAGCTGGGGAACATCATCGAGCGTTCGATGATCGTCTCTGCGGGCACGGAGCTGGAGCTCGACGGACTCCCAGGCACGCCGGGGGATCATCGGGCTGCCCCGGTCGGCACCTGGGAGTTCGAGACAGCGCCGCGACGGCCCCTCGCGGAGGTGGAACGCGATTACATCCAGGCCGTGTGCGAGGGCTGCGGTTGGAAGATCAACGGCAGCGGGGGCGCGGCCGAGATCCTTGCGCTCAACCCCAATACCCTGCGCTCGCGGATGAAGAAGCTCGGCATCGTCCGCCCGATGGGTTCCGCCCCCTCCGTTGAGGGAAGCATCAAGCCGTAAGTGACGATTCAAGAACAACTTGACCATTTTCTCTGACCACCTAACGGTAGGGCGCAATAGGCCCCAGCCGTATTGCGCCGCAGGTCGCCGTTGATCCCAGTCGGTGCAATACGCTCCGCTATTGCACCCTACGCCGAACGAAGTGGTTCAGTTGTTTCCGAATCGTTCCTAAGCGCGGTCAACCCGATCGCGGACATTGCGGTGCCAGCGATCGTCTGGTTACTGATGCTGGTCGTCGGCCTGGAGCTCACGGTGGCCTATTTCCGCCGCGTCCTCATCTACCCGAAGGCGGTTGCGGTGGCCCTGGCGGGCAGCTCCTGCCGCTCCCGCTGATCGCCGCAGTCTTGATCTGGACGCTGAAATACTAATCGAACCGAAGGGTCGGGCGATTTAGAGGTCTTCCGCCGCAACCTGGATACGAGTCTGTGCGGCCTGAGGGGCTGCGGTCATTCAGAGTCCACACTTAAATGTCCCATGTGAGGTGTCTGCTGCCATTAGCCTTGACTCCTACCCCTCGTTTCCGTCGAGCAGGCAAAAACGGCCAAGAGCAGGCGCCCGGCACAGGGGCGCTTTCGTCCGCAGACGGTCGGAAAGCGCCCACTCGGTGACGCGCCTTGGAGTTGGTCACTTGACCTGCGCCCGCCGCGTCGCCCCGTGCGAGTCAGCCGGGTTCTCGCCATTCCGGCTCGGGTTCCAGGACTCAGTCCGGCCTCTCAGCGGCTACCTCTCGGCACATCCCCGCGGGCGTTTGTTCCGCCGATAGTTTGGGTGTAACCAGGCGGTGTCTTATGCCAGGGGTAGCCTTTCACCCCGAGCTGGTAGCCGTAGTCGAAGAGCTTGCGCATGTATTCGGTATCGAATTCCTCTTTGTGCGGATACGTGAAGTCGGCTCCGATGAACGCGAGGTTGAAGTCCACGCCGTCCTTTTGCGTCGTGACGTAGATCCGATAAAGGTCGCCGATGCCCTGGGTCTGGAGCAGGGAGTTTATCGCCCGGCCGACGATGCTGATGGTTTTCCGCTCGGTGCTCGCCCACTCGGGGCCGAGCATCGCATTGCGGATGATGTAGGCATGCCGCTCGCGGACGGCAACCTGCTTGCCAGCGGTGCGTGCCCGATTCATCAGGCGCGGGGGATAGAGAAACACCTGCGCCATCGCGCCCCCATCCACGTGCATCTCTTGGTAAGGCTTGCCGTTCACCTCGACATCGATCATTACCGGCGAGAAGGCGCCGGGAATCGCTGCGGAGGCGAGCATGATGTTGCGAAACAGAGCGAGCGCCCGCGGGTCCGTGCTGGAGGCGATCGCGCCCATGTTCCAGACAACCGGTCGGCGTGCATCGATGTCGGTGGTGCCGATCAGCAGAAAGCGCCCCTTCTCGTACTCCCGCGCGATTTCGGCGAGGAAGTCGGCGGTGACGTATTGAGCGATGAGCCGCCACAGCGGGCGGTTGTCCGCCATGCCATCGCTCGTGAGCGCAGCCAGAATGCTACGGGTTTCGTAGACGTCCTTAGGTCCGATCGAGGTGTAAACGTGGCGCAGCACATCGTCATAGCGCGGCCCCAGGTAAGCGAATGGCGCAATCAGTGCGCCGGTGCTTACCCCCGTCACCACCTTGAACTCCGGACGCGTCCCGTTTGCGGTCCATCCGACCAGGAGTCCGGCGCCGAACGCCCCTGCATCCCCGCCCCCGGATATCGCGAGAAAATTGGCAGGCGGCAGGGCCTTCCCCGCCTTGCCGGCCGCGGTGAGTGCCGCTTTCTCGCGTTGAACCGCGTGCACGGCGTCCCTGACCATGGGATCGATGTCGCGGTCCACCCAGTAACGGGAATTGGGTGCGCCGGGCGTGACGGCCTGTTCGGTCAGCGCCGGCGGCACCGCGTCGCGGCGCTCCAGCGTCCCGCACCCTTGCAACGCGACGACGGCCAGCACCACCAACGCCCACCACCCTTGCGAACCTTTGCCGGCGCGGCAACCCCCAAGGTGGATCACGCACATGAATATCGCCTCCTCTTTGGTTGGAAAGACATCAGCGTGCGCCACAAGGCTGCGGACGTAGCGTTTCGACGCTGTTTCGGCATTATGTGTTAGCCGCAGACAATTGGTCGATCGTATGTCCGCCTCTGACCGTCATCCCTGTAGAGGGGAATTCCAGAACGCTGCAACCAAAGGAGACGTAACAAGAAAACCCGGCAGAGACGGCCGGGCGGGCGTGAAAGGGGTGATCCGAGCCGCGGCCGGGCAACTCCCTGCCTGCCGCGGCTCGGCGCAGTCCATATCGCCAATGCGAATCACCTGCGCTGCAACAGCCCTATCTCCGCAGAGCTCAGCCGCCGAACATCTTCTTCAAGTTGTCAAAACCGGCTTGATAGATGCCCTGAATCGCTGCGATGGCGTCAGGTTCGGCTGCGCCGGACGGCACAAACTCACTCGACCACTCAACGACGGAGCCTGGCTTTCCCGGTTCCTGACGCACCCGGATTGTTGCCTTGTAGTTCGCAACGGGAAGCGGTCCTTGCTCGATCGAATAGGTATACATGTGCTCCTCCTCGCTGAACGACTGGAGGCGCTCGACGAGGGTTGCCCCGCCCGGCAATTGCAGTTCGCGGACGCGGCCGCCCTCCTGCAGATCGCTCTTCTGGACGGCCGGATGCCAGTCCGGCAGCGCATTGAAACCACCAATCAGCCGCCACGCCTGGTCAATAGCGACGGGCAGCTCCGCGGACATGCTCACCTTAGACATAATGTTTCCTCCATCGCGCTTACACGTGACAACGCTAATACACCAAACCTAGCCTGACGGCTAGTGTGCTTCGCGCTGCCCTCACATCAACTCAACTCAACTCAGTGCCGCGCATACTCCGCTCTCATGTCCTCCACGATCGGAATCCGGGAGAACCCGTGCCAGGCTCGCCGCTGTGAATACCACGCCGAAGGCGGCGCAGTAGCTTGCGTCATAGGTCCAAGGGAAGAGGCATACCCAACTCACCGGGCTTCCGTTAGTCGAAAGACACTCACCCTCGCTTCGCGGCCTGTCCGGGCACGACTGCGCTTAACAGATCAGACGCTGCCTGCAGGTTGCGCTGGGCCGTGCGCTTTGTCCGCGTTCTGATACGCGGGGTTGTTCCGCGGTGCCAGACGGGCGCAGACTTTACTCGCCTCCCGATCCGGGCTGCTGGGGGGCAAGGGTTTTCCGGTGCCCGTCCGCATCTCGTGACGCTCACTGGCGTCCCGACACCCGTAGCTCTCGCGGCTTGTCCGAGCGCCGATGGAGGCAGCGAGGGCACCTGCGGCACATCGTCTTTGTGCGCCGAGGAACAAGCGACTAGGAAGGAGCTGAGCGACCCGTGACAGGGGTGATATCGCAACTGTCGGCTCGCGTCTTCGGACCCGGCGCAACGGCCGCTACCCCCGTGATTTCGTTACATGACGGGATTCCGGGGCGGGTGCGCTTTCGTGTCCTTGGCCTTTACCGCCGTGAGTCGCGCTGCCGGGCAATCGAGCGCGGGCTCTGCTCCCGCCGAGGTGTACAGAGCGCCCGGGCCAATCCCCTAACCGCAACGCTTCTCGTGCGTTTCGACCCGGCTTCAGAGCCTCTCGACCTTCGGCGCACCGTCGAGACACTGCTTGCTGAGGAGGGTGTTGCGGTTGCGGCGAGCGACCTCAACGGGTCGGAGGGCAAGAAACCCGCTCCAGCTCCTTCAGAAAAAGCGAGCATCCCCGCCGCGCGGGGCAAGGATAACGAGCCCAAAGCAAGTCCCGGCTTTTCGGCCAAACCTCAAGGGCAAGGAACCGCCTGGCACGCTATGGGCCTGGCGGAAGTACTGGATTGGCTCGAAAGTTCGGCCGACGCAGGCTTGTCATCCGAACAGGCGCATGCCCGACTGCGCACATTCGGCCGCAACGCCCTCGTCCAGGCCGCTGGCCGTTCGGATCTCGCGATCTTCCTCGAGCAGTTCATCTCTCTACCGGTCGGCCTGCTCGGAGTTTCGGCCGCGATCTCGGCGGTCACCGGAGGACTCGTCGATGCCGCCGCCATAGGTGCGGTGGTTCTCATCAACGCAATCGTGGGGTTCGCCACCGAGCGACAGGCCGAGCGAACGATCTCGGCCCTCAGCCAGCCCCCACGGAGGAAGGCAGCGCTCATTAGGGGCGGCAAGGAGACCACAGTCCCGACTGAGGACATCGTCCCCGGGGATCTTCTGGTCCTCTCACCGGGGGTCTATGTCGCGGCGGATGCTCGGATCGTCTCCGCGCACCGCCTGACTCTGGACGAATCGCCGCTGACCGGCGAGAGCATGCCGGTGGTGAAGGATGCCAAGACGGAGCTGCCCGTCGAGACCGCGCTCGCTGACCGTGCCAACATGGTATTCATGGGGGCTTCCGTGACCGGCGGTTGGGGCCGAGCCTTGGTAGCCGCCACCGGAACCGCGACGCAGATGGGGGAGGTCCACACCCTGCTCGGCAGTGCCCAGACTCCGGATACGCCGATGGAGCGCCAGCTCCACGACATGGGCCGTCAGCTCGCCCTCATAAGCGGAGGAATCTGCGTCGGTGTATTCGCGCTGGGCCTGCTGCGCGGGTACGGCTGGCTTCCCATGCTGAAGGCGGCAACCTCGCTGGCCGTCGCCGCAGTGCCCGAGGGGCTGCCTGCCGTGGCTACGACCACCCTGGCACTCGGGCTTCGTTACATGCGCCGCCAGCACGTCCTGATCCGGCAGCTCGACGCGGTGGAGACCCTCGGCGCGGTACAGGTCTTCTGCCTGGACAAGACCGGCACACTGACGCTCAACCGCATGACCGTGGTGGCCCTGTGTGCCGGCAACCAACATGTCCGGGTGGACGACGGGCGGTTCTTCCGTGGGGACACCCCAATAGTCCCCCGCGACTACCCGGAAGTCCGCCGTCTCCTCGAGATCGTCGCCCTGTGCAGCGAGACTGAAGTGGAGGAAGGTCCCGATAGTCCCCTTCTCAAGGGCTCTCCCACCGAGAATGCCCTGGTGCGCGCCGCGCTGGACGGCGGGTTTGACGTCCTCGGTCTGCGCCGCGAGCATCCCCGATCGAAGCTGCAGTACCGAACCGAGGACCGCCACTTCATGCGCACCTTCCATCAGCTCGGCGACGGCCGCACCTTGTTGGCGGTTAAGGGGAGCCCCGAGCAGGTGCTCGCGATGTGCACCGACGTGATGATCGACGGCCAAATCTCCCCGCTCTTGGACGGGCAGCGGACAGCGGTCTTCGCGGCGAATGCGAGGCTCGCCGGCGAGGCGCTGCGCGTGCTCGGGGTCGCCTTCGTCGAGACCCACGAGGGCGCGAAGCTCAGGAAGAAGCATCTCGTCTGGCTCGGGCTGATCGGTATGCGCGACCCCTTGCGCCAGGACATGCCGCGGCTCATGCGGGAGTTCCACGACGCCGGCATCGAGACCGTCCTGGTCACCGGGGACCAGAGTGCCACCGCCTACGCGGTCGCCCGGGAGCTGAACCTTGCGAGAGACGGCGACTTGGAGATCCTGGACTCGGAGGCCCTGGATCAGCTGGACCCGGAGGTCCTTGCCGGCGTGGTACACAGGGTGGACGTCTTCGCCCGAGTCAGCCCCGCTCACAAGCTGCGCATCGTGCAGGCCCAGCAGCGCGGCCGGCGCGTGGTGGCCATGACCGGTGACGGCGTGAACGACAGTCCGGCGCTCAAGGCCGCCGACATCGGCGTAGCCATGGGCGGCTCCGGGACGGACGTGGCCCGCTCTGTTGCTGACGTAGTCCTGGAAGACGACAACCTGCACACCATGCTGGCGGCGGTGCGCCAGGGACGGACCATCTACGGAAACATCCGGAAGACCCTGCGATTTCTGCTCTCCACCAACATGAGCGAGATCGAGGTGATGGTGGCTGCCGTGGGTCTCGGGCTCGGGGAGCCGCTGACGCCCATGCAGCTGTTGTGGATCAATCTGATATCGGACATCTTTCCCGGCCTCGCGTTGGCGATGGAGCCGCCAGAGTCCGACGTCATGAAGCAGCCGCCCCGCGATGCCCGCGAGCCGATACTCCGCCGCGACGACCTGTGGCAGACGACCCGCGAGTCACTGATCATCTCCGCAGGGGCGCTGGGCAGCTACCTGTACGCACTGTTGCGCTACGGCCCGGGTGCGCGGGCGGGCAGCCAGGCGTTCATGACGCTCTCCTCGGCACAGCTGCTCCACGCGTTCGCTTGCCGCTCCGAGCACACCAGTATCTTCCAGAGCGGCGGCCGCGCCCCCAACCCCTACCTCACCGGGGCGATAGGAGCCTCGCTCGGCGTGCAGCTCCTGGCCGGGCTGCTGCCCGGCCTGCGCAGCCTGCTGGGGATCGCCCCCTTCACCCTCGGCGACGCCCTGGTGATGGGGGCCGGGAGTATCGCCCCGCTGCTCGTCAACGAGCTGCTCAAAACGGGAGTCCGGCGGTCCAACGTGGAGACCTTCCCCTTGGCGCAAACAGGAGAAGCTGCATGACGGTGGATGATTACGTCTTCACCTCCGAATCGGTGACCGAAGGCCATCCCGACAAGCTAAGCGACATCATCAGCGACGCCATCGTCGACGCCTATTTGACGCAGGACCCCTGGTCGCACGTGCGGGCCGAATGTGCCGTCGCCAAAGGGGTGCTGTTCGTGGCTACCCGCTTTGCGTCTACCGGGACCGTGGACGTGGGCGACGTCGCGCGGCGGGCCATCTCGGATGTGGGCTACACGCCTGAAGAGTTTTCCGCCGAGGACACCACCATCATTACCAGTCTCTCCGAAGCGCTGGCGGAGGAGTACGACCCGCGGGATGAACGGGAGCTGGCCGCGGACGAGCCGGATGCCATGCTGGCGAACAGTCAGGCCACGGTTTTCGGTTACGCCTGCAACCAGACAGACACGTTGATGCCGCTCCCGATATGTCTCGCCCACCGTCTCGCCGTCCGCTTGACCCAGGTGCGACGTGATGCGGCGCTGCCCTATCTGTGCGCCGACGGCAAGACCCAGGTCGGGGTCGAGTTCCGCGACGGTCGGCCGTCTCGAATCCACAGCATCACACTAATCGCCGCAGTCTCCGCCAGCGGCGCGCCCGATTCTCCCACGATCGCCGACGACCTGCGGCAGTCCGTAATCGAGCCGGTCTTTGCCGACGAACCGGTGCGTCCGGACAGCGCCACCCGCATCTTCGTGAACCCGGACCGCCGATTCCTGGTCGGCGGCCCCGCCCGGCACGCGGGGCTCACCGGACGCAAGAACCAGGTCGACACGTACGGTGAGTTCGCCCGCCACTCAGGCGCTGCCCTGAGCGGCAAGGATCCCTCACGCATCGATCGCTCCGGCGCGTATGCCGCCAGGTATGCCGCAAAGAATCTGGTCGCCGCAGGGCTGGCCGGCGAGTGCGAGGTGCAGTTGAGCTATTCCATCGGCCTGCCTGGGCCCGTGAGCGTGCATGTGCGTACGTTCAATTCCGGACGGCTCGACGATGCCGAGCTCAGCCGCCGTACACGAGAGACCTTCGATTTCCGCGTTGCACCGATTCTGCGCGACCTCGATCTGCGCCATCAGAGTGTCGCCCATCAGGGCCGTTTCTATCAGCGGCTGGCCGCTTACGGCCACATGGGCCGTGCGGATCTGGACGTGCCCTGGGAGAGGACGGACAGGCTGGATGCGTTACAAGGTTGACGCGGACAACGACTGCAGTCGCACTTTCATAATCGCAAGCCTGCTGTAACCAGCAGTTACGGACCGGCATGGACTGGCTGTCCCTCTCGCTCCTCTGCGCCTTCAGCCTGGCCGCGGCGGACGCCGCCACCAAGGCGTGGCTGCGAGACTATTCCGCCCGCGAGCTGTCTCTGGTCCGACTAGGGCTGACAGGCCTTCTGATGGCGCCCCTGCTGACCGACCTCGGCTCCCTCGCGAGCCTGCCCCGGGCGTTCTGGCTCTGGATCCTCGCACTGGTTCCGTTAGAAGTGGCCGCCATGCTGCTCTACATGCAGGCCATTCGCGACCATCCGCTGTCCCTTACCCTGCCCTATCTCGCCTTCACGCCGGTATTCGTTATTCTCACCGGCTTCGTGCTGCTGGGCGAACGGGTCAGCCCGAAGGGCGCAGGCGGCGTCCTGCTGGTCGTGATCGGCGCCTGGCTGCTCAACGTGCGGCACGCGCGCTTGCGGGAGTGGCGCAGTTGGGGCGCGCCCCTCGCGGCCATCCTCTACGAGCCGGGCTCGCGGATGATGCTCGCAGTCGCCCTCCTCTACAGCCTGACGGCGACGATGGGAAAGGGAGCGCTGCAATACATGGCACCGCGCCACTTCGGCGCCTTCTACTTCGCCGTGCTCGGGGCGGTCGTTACATTGCTGTTCGCCGCGCCCCGGCCCGCCATCCTCAAGACCATTTGGCGCCGCCCCTGGGGGGTGCTGGCGGTGACCGCCTTCAATGCCACGATGGTCTATACGCACTTCCTGGCGATCCAGCGGGTCGAAGTGGCCTATATGATCGCGGTGAAGCGCACAAGCCTGTTGTTTGGGATACTGTACGGCGCCCTCTTCTTTCGCGAGCGTGATCTCGCGTCCCACCTCCTCGCCGGCGCACTAATGGTAGTCGGGGTCTTCCTGATCGCGATCTGAGCCTTCGATGCACGGGTCCCGGTGGCCGGACCCCGCCACCTTTCAACCTGAACGGGCTGTCCGCCAGCGGATGATCGCATCAGACATCGAAGCGCGACCACCCAACGGAGCTGGAAGCTGATGGCTGGCCGCTGATGGCTTTCTTCGAGCTTACCCTCTTGGCAAGCGCGCCAGGAAATCGCTGAGGGCTGGCGGGTGCACGGTGTCGATGCTCACAAGGAGGCGTCGCTCATGCTCCTCCAGGGGCTCGACGGCGGCAAGCTGCGTCTCGAGGACCGGCAGGCCCGCCTCGGAAGGGTCCTCTCCCGCCAGGCTCCGAGCCGCCACGCGCTCGCGCAGCACCTCCACCGGCGCCTCGGGCACAAGGATCGTGCAGGGACAGCCTTTCGCAGCCGCCAGATCCAGGAAAGGCTGGCGTCGGGTGCGTTTGAGGAAGGCGGCATCGACGAGAGGACTGTAGCCCGCGTCCAGGATGACCGCAGCAAGATCCAGCAAGCGCGCATAAGTTCGCGTGGAGGCCTCGGAGGTATAAATCCCGGCACCGAGCCCCGAATCCGTTCGGGCCTCGGGCGGCAGACCGAAGAGCCGCTTGCGCTCAACGTCGGAGCGGATGTGGATCAAGGGCAGATGCTCGCGGAGGATCGCCGCCAGACGGCTCTTGCCCGAGCCGGAAACCCCGTGGGTGATATAGAGCCGACGCGGGTGGGGACTCGTGTACCGCTGCGCGAGCGCCAGATAGCGCGCATAGTCTGCCCTGTCCCTCGCCGCCTCCTCTGGCTCTACATCCGACTGGCCGAGACGAATGGCCGTCACCTTGGCCCGCACCATCGCCCGGTAGACCTTGTAGAAGTCGAGGACCTGGACTCCCCGGTAGTCCCCTGAGCGCTCGAGGTAGCGGTTCAGAAAGCGCCGTGCGGGAACCTCCTCGCCGGCCTCCTCCAGGTCCATGACCAGGAAGGCTACCTCGCTCATCGTGTCGATCCAGCGCAGACCCGGATTGAATTCTATGCCGTCGAAGATGACAAGCTGATCGTCCACCAGGGCGATGTTGCCGCGATGCATGTCACCATGGCACTCGCGTATGTGCCCTTCCCGCCTTCTCTCCTCGACAATTTCACGCAGGGCCTCGAGACGCTGGCGGGTCCAGTCCTCCAACCGGCGCAGTTGGGCAAGCTGTTCAGGCGCCGAGAGCCGCCGCCGGATGTGCTCGAAGTTCTCGACCATCGGCTGCAGCACCGCCTCCGGGGTGCCAAAAGGGGCGCCTTCCGGAGCCGAGGGGATGTGGGCGTGGAAATCGCCGATGCGGTCGGCAAGACGATCGGCCAACTCCGGTGTGACCGGCAACCGGGTAAGCAGGGCATCCTGGTCGAAGCGGCGCATCTTGACCGCGTACTCGAGAATCTCGCCCTCGCCCTCCATCCTCGGGGCCTCGGGGCTGCCGGTCACCGGCACAGCGCTCAGGTAGATATGCGGCGCGAGCCGACCATTGAGACGGACCTCCTCCTCGCAGAAGAACTTACGTCGCTCCAGGGTCGAGAAATCCAGGAAGCCGAGATTAATCGACTTCTTCAGCTTGTAGGCATAGTCGCCAGCGAGCAGCACATGGGAGATGTGGGTCTCGATGTGCTCCACGCGGTCGACGGGGTGCGGATAGGCCCTAGGGCGCTGGAGCCTGGCGATGATTCGATCGAGAACGCTCATCGGTGCAATCCTGGACTTGAGCCACCCCGGCTGGCGGCTAATTGACCCAGATCAAATCGGCATCACAAACGACGACACTTAACACCTGCGAACGATCGCGGAGTATCAATACTTTTACAAGGAGGCTTGCTCCGCGGACGCGAGCCGCTGATCGGCGAAGCGGCGCAAGCATCCCAAAAAGCGCGGGGACGCAGCCACGAGAAGGCCCCCCCGACCGACCACCAGAAAGTGCAGCGAAGCAGGAGGAATATATGAACATCCAGCTTGCCGACGTCGTCGTACACATAGATCAGACCTTAGAACCTGAGCGGCGCTCGCACATTGAGGACGCACTACGGGCAGTGGACGGCGTGATCAGCGTCCACAACCCGGATGATCGCCCTCACCTGTCCGTGGTCGAGTACAACCCCGACAAGACCAGCAGCGCGGCCATCTTGACTGCCGTCACGACCCAGGGTGTGCACGCGGAGCTGATCGGACTGTAGCCAGGGCGGCGTCCGCTGGGAGGGCTGCACGGTGGCCGTAAGGCCGCGCGAGGGAGACGCGCGGAACGGCTTACCGGCGCCCCGACGGTCGCGACGGAGTAAATTTCATGCCTACTGATTTCGTGAGCTCCAACGCCGACAGCCTCAATCGGTGGTTCGACGAGCGCTTCGCGCTCAAAATGGACGAGTGGCGCAAGAACCAAACACCGACGCTCTCCATGCTCGTTACGCGGGGCACCTTGGACTGGGCCTATCCGCCCTTCATCATCGGCTCAACGGCCAAGGCGCTCGGGTGGGACGTAACGCTGTTCTTCACCTTCTACGGGTTGGGACTGCTGAAGAAGCGCCTTGACCTCAAGATCAGCGCCCTCGGCAATCCTGCCATGCCGATGAAGATGCCCTTCGGACCGCTCTGGTTCCGCAGCATCGAGTGGAAGATGCCGAACCTGGTTATGGCCGCGGTTCCGGGATTCGAGAACATTGCGACCAGCCTGATGCGCGAGACCCTGCGCCAAAAAGGCGTTGCCCCGGTCGAAGAGCTGCGGCAGATATGCATCGAGACCGAGGTCAACCTGATGGCCTGTCAGATGACCGTAGACCTCTTCGGCTGGCACAAGGAAGACTTTATTCCCGAAATCAGCGAGTGGGCCGGGGCCGCTACCTTTTTGACGGTAGCGCGGGATTCCACCGTCTGCCTCTATACCTGAACGCATTCTCCTTCCACTGCGGCGATCTGCACTGGGTGCATCGCTGCAGGGACGGGTTTGGTCGAGCGGCACGCAATAAGCCGGCTTGAAAAGAAGGAACGCTGAGCTTGACTGGCATATTAGAGTATCTTAATATGCGGAAAGCTGTATCTAACTCCACAGACATCACCATAGGGGATATTGCCCATGACCATCGAGCGCATTGTCCTAGCGGTTGCAGGCTCGTTTGTCCTGCTTTCGCTCGTGTTGGCGCACTATGTCAACCCCAATTGGCTTTGGTTCACCGCCTTCGTGGGCGCGAACCTGTTCCAATCCGCCTTCACTGGCTTCTGCCCCCTTGCCCTGATTCTTAAGAAGGTAGGACGGGAGCCTGGCTCCGCATTCTGAGCGTCGAGCTCCCCGAATCCAACCAAGAGCCCGCCATCCGGCGGGTTTTTTGTGGACTTGCGTGAAGTCTCGTTCCATAGGAAGTCAATCTTCCACCGGACGGGCCCAGAGGTCGTGCTCGCCCGCTGCGGTTATTTCAACCTCGATGAAGTCTCCCGGCTCCACATCCCAGGGCCCGGGGATGACGACATTACCGTCGATTTCCGGGGCGTCGGCGTAGCTGCGGGCGAGGACCTCTCCCTCCTCCACCTCGTCCACCAGCACCGTCATGCGCTGCCCGACGCGCGCTGCGAGCTTCGCTTTGCTGATCGCGGCCTGGTGCGTCATGAAGTGCTCCAGCCGTCCCTCCTTTACCTCATCCGGCACCGCACCCGGCAGATCGTTGGCCGCCGCGCCTGCCACCGGCGAGTAGGCAAAACAGCCGACCCGGTCGAGCCGGGCCGCATCCAGAAATGCAAGCAGCTGCCCGAAGTCTTGCTCCGTCTCTCCGGGAAAACCGACGATAAAGGTGCTGCGCACCACCAGCTCTGGACAGATCTCCCGCCACCGAGCGAGCCGCTCTAGGACCTTTGCGGTCGCGGCGGGTCGACCCATGACCTTCAGCACCTGCGGGCTGCCGTGCTGTAGCGGCATATCCAGGTACGGCAGAATCCTCCCCTCGGCCATCAAGGGGATAAGCGCGTCCACTTGGGGATACGGGTATAAATAGTGCAGACGTACCCAGGCCGGCAGCTCCCCCATCGACCGTGCCAAGGATTCGATATCGGTCTTCACCGGGCGGCCCTTCCAGAAATCGGGCCGGTAGCGCAGATCTAGCCCGTAGGCACTCGTATCCTGAGAAACGACCAGGAGCTCGCGAACCCCCGCATCGACCAAGCGTTCCGCCTCACCCATCACCTCGCCAATCGGCCGACTCACCAGGTCCCCGCGCAGGCTCGGAATGATGCAGAAGGTGCAGCGGTGGTTGCAGCCTTCAGAGATCTTCAAATAGGCATAATGGTGGGGCGTGAGCTTTACCCCCTGAGGAGGCAACAGGCTCGCGAAGGGCTCGTGAGGCGCTGGCAGATGTTGATGAACAGCCTCCATTACCTCCCGGTAGGCGTGAGGCCCGGTCACCGCCAGGACCTCGGGATGGGTCGCTCGCACCAGATCGGCCCGCGCACCGAGACACCCGGTCACGATGACCCGGCCGTTCTCGGTCAGCGCCTCACCAATTGCCTCCAGGGACTCGTCCACCGCGGCATCGATGAATCCGCACGTATTGATGACCACGAGGTCGGCGCCGTCGTAGGTCGGGGAGAGACCATACCCCTCCGCACGGAGCTGGGTGAGGATACGTTCGGAGTCAACCGTCGCCTTGGGACAGCCGAGGCTCACGAAGCCAACGCGCGGCCTATGGTTGGTGGTTGTCACGCTAGTTAGTGCCGTAACAGGAGCTGGCGGTAGCGCCGAGCTCCCCCGTACTCACGCGCAAGCTTCAACAGGAGCTCCCGCTGACGCAGCGACGGGCCCGCCCAGGAAGCCCAGAAGTCCACCAATACCGGCCCCTTGCGAGAGCTCTCAAGGACCAGCTGGTCAAAATTCTCGCGCGTTGCTTCCAGGGCGAAGGACTGTCCGGACATCGTGGTCATCTAGCTCTTTCGGGCAGGTGGATCTTGACTCTCTTGGATGGTATTGTCTCGCGCCCTCGGACTCAAACCCATGGCTGCGTCGGTTTCTCCGCGTGGTCTGACCAACGCCCTCATGGTGACCTTGACGGTAGTTTAGTATCAGGTAGGATACCGAATCGCTTTGATCGGGGGGCCGGCTCACCGGGCCGAAGGTCGAGGATTACCAGACTTCGAGGATGCGCTGCAGATGAAGAATTGCCGACTGTGCAGGTACAGCAGACTGTGCAACGATCTCCCCGGCATCTGCGTCCTGATTCCCTACATTGCCGTCGCCATCGTGGCAGTCTCCGTCGGTTATCTGTTTGTTACTCAAGAGCTGCTGTAGCAACGCGCCCCCAGCTTCTCTAGGGGGCTGGGCGATGCTCCTCAATCCGGCCCGCGCAGCGCGTCTGTACGCACTCCTCGAGGCTGGTATTGTGCTTCGGCGCCCGTGACCAGTCTCGGCGTGCTCAGGCCGGCAATGAAACGTGCCGCCGGAACTGCCGACTCAGAATCCGGCCCACTGCCGTTCCGCATGTCATGAGAGATCGTCTCACCCGCATCTATACCCGTCGCGGCGATGACGGCACCACACGGCTCGCCGACGGCAGCCAACTGCCCAAGGATCACCCGCGCGTTGAGGTGCTTGGTTGTCTAGATGAGCTGAGCAGCCTGATCGGCATCGTGATCGCCCACGGCGGTCCAGCGGCACCGCCAGAGCTGACAGAGGTGCAACATAGGCTCTTCGAGCTCGGCGCCGAGCTTGCCGTGCCGGGGGCGGTACGCATCCGCGCCCGAGACATTGCCCGGGTGGAGACAGCCCTCGATCGCCACAACGCCAATCTGCCCTCGCTCAAGGAGTTCATTCTCCCCGGAGGGGACCTCGCCGCAGCCCACTGCCATCTGGCGCGCTCGGTGTGCCGGCGCACCGAGCGGAGACTAGTCAAGCTTGGGCACATCGAACAACTGAACCCCGAGACGCTCCGGTTCCTCAATCGGCTCTCGGACCTGCTCTTCGTCCTGGCACGCGTGCTTGCACGTAGGGATGATGGCAAGGAAGTCTGCTGGCAACCCGAGACACCAGGATGAGGGGGCCTGCCGCCGAGTCCACCCAATAGGGACAGGATCGCGACGGCGCATGACTGCAACCGCATTGGACCCTGCCTAAAACGCGTCGATCACCTCTTTTCGGAAAGCACTTGGCCATACTGGTCACGGTCGTTTCCATCGCCGCTCCACACAGCCCCCCGAAAAAGCCGTAAAATCCTCGGCTGTTCACGGCCTCTAGAGACCTTTATCCTGGCTCCCCATGGATGTCCTTCTTGCCAACCCCCGTGGCTTCTGCGCCGGCGTCGACCGCGCAATCGAGATCGTCGAACGCGTATTGAC
This sequence comes from uncultured Gammaproteobacteria bacterium, assembly GCA_963824085.1. Lineage (GTDB taxonomy): Bacteria > Pseudomonadota > Gammaproteobacteria > Chromatiales > Chromatiaceae > JARRNE01. The sequence continues at coordinate 14,738 of CAWGNT010000010.1, read as the reverse complement.
GCTCTACGGCGCCCCGATATATGTGCGCCACGAGGTGGTCCACAACCGTTTTGTCGTTGAAGATTTCAAGCGGCGTGGCGTTATCTTCATCGAGGATGTGGACCAAGTGCCCGCCGGCAGCACCCTTGTCTTCAGCGCCCACGGTGTCGCGCAGACGGTGCGTGATCAAGCAGCGGAGCGTGGTCTTCGCGTGTTCGACGCGACTTGTCCCCTGGTAACCAAGGTCCATCTGGAGGTGGCGCGTCACTGCCGGAACGGGAGCGAGGTGATACTCATCGGTCATCGTGGCCATCCGGAGGTGGAAGGGACGATGGGCCAATGCCAAGCCCAAGGGACACGCGTTCACCTGGTCGAGAAGGTCCCCGACGTCGCACAGCTGCAGATTCCGGAGTGCGCACGAATCGCGTACGTTTCCCAGACGACCCTGTCGGTCGACGACACCGAGGCAATCGTCACTGCCCTCAAGGCGCGCTTCGCGCACATCGAGGGACCCAAGAAGAGCGACATCTGCTACGCCACCCAGAACCGACAGGACGCCGTGAAGGATCTCGCACGCCGCTGCGACCTGGTACTCGTGGTCGGCTCTCCCAACAGCTCCAACTCGAACCGCCTGCGCGAGATCGCCGAGCGCCAAGGGACGAAGGCACACCTGATTGATGGACCGGAAGACATCCGCCGTGAATGGCTCACCGAAGGGACACGCGTCGGCCTCACCGCGGGTGCCTCCGCGCCCGAGCATCTGGTAGAGGCCGTAATCGAGCAGCTTCGGGAATGGGGCGCCGCAGAGGTCGAAGAGCTACCTGGCGTGCGCGAAGGGGTGACTTTCGCACTTCCCAGGGAATTGCTCACGTCCCGCCTTTCCACCGCCTGACGCACACAAAATCACCGGCAGCAGGACATCTGGGCTGTAACCTCCCTGTGCTAGACTTGGCGGTGTTTAAATCGATCGCATTCCGATGCGCGCACGGACGCCGACGCCACGGCTGACGTCATCATCCCGGCACATCCAACTCCAGCAGCAACAGGATCCATGAGCCATTTTCTTGTCGTCGGCGGCGGAATCATCGGCTTGCTCACGGCCCGTGAGCTGGTCGGTGCCGGAGCGGACGTGACGCTGGTCGAAATGGGCGAAACAGGCCGCGAATCCTCATGGGCCGGTGGGGGAATCATCTCCCCGCTCTATCCTTGGCATTACGCCGAGTCCGTAAACCGGCTAGCCAGCTGGAGTCAGCGTGAGTATCCGGAATTGTGCGCGGAGCTGTTTCAGGAGACCGGAACGGATGCCGAGCACATACGCTCCGGACTCCTGATACTTGACCAAGAGGAGCAAGAGGCCGCGCTTTCGTGGGCGGCAGCCAATCATGCCCGGATAGATAGCCTCGACGGTGCCGCGTTGCGCGACAAGGAGCCCGGTCTCGGACCGCAGCCCTCGATGGCGCTCTTGATGCCCGAGATCGCCCAGATAAGGAGCCCCCGGCTGACCAAAGCATTGCGCCAGTCGATCGAAAAACGGGTCGATGTACGCGAGCAGGAGGAGGTCGTTGAGCTCTTGGTGGACGTTGGCCGCGTCACCGGCGTCAAAACGCGCCTTGGGGCCATCCAGGCCGACCGGGTTGTTGTCTGCACCGGTGCCTGGACGGCAAAGCTCTTAGAGCGTCTCGGCGGCAAGCCGGACATACAACCCGTGCGCGGCCAGATGATCCTCTTTTACGCGACGCCCGGCCAGGTGCACCACATCGCCCTCTACCACGAGCGTTACGTCATCCCGCGTCGGGACGGCCGCGTGCTGGTCGGAAGCACCCTTGAGCACACCGGATTTGCCAAGGTCACCACCGCCGAGGCGAAGGAAGAGCTTTACCGCAGCGCCGTGGAGATATTCCCCTTCCTCAAGCGGACGCCTATCGAAGACCACTGGGCCGGTCTGCGTCCAGGCTCGCCCAGCGGCATCCCATATATCGGCGCCTATCCGGGGTTCGAAGGCCTCTACATCAACGCTGGACATTTCCGCAACGGACTGGTCACAGGACCCGCGTCGGCACGGCTCGTCGCCGACATCATGCTCGACCGCAACCCCATCATGGACCCAGCCCCCTATGCCCTCGACGCTCACCGGTAGCCTCCGGGGCAACAGGAGTGCCTTGTGGCCTTCTAGCGCATTGCTTATACTGCCGCCCCGCCAAAACAGGCCGATGTAGCTCAGTTGGTAGAGCAACTGATTCGTAATCAGTAGGTCCGCGGTTCGAATCCGCGCATCGGCTCCATAAAAACAATCACTTGCCAGAGAATAGCTGTTGCCATTTTCGGCTTCAGGGATCTCTGGTTGCCGTTCAGCGGCGCCTAGACACTCCCCACGGCCAAATACCGCCTTGCAGATGGCGCTCATGACCAGGCCCTTGTTCGCCATGGATTCGAGGATGGCGTCGAGCTCGGCGGCAGGAATCTCGGTGGCGGCGACGAGCTCCTCCAGCGTGTCCTCCATCAGCGGGAAGCGACGAAGGCCTCGCGCTCGTCGAACAGCAGCGCGAGGATCTCGCGGAGCTTCGCGCTGTCCACCAAGCCAATCGGATAGCGGTTCAGCCGATCGATCAAAGGGCACCAGTGCGGACTTGGTGCCCAGCAAATGCCCCATCCCCTACTCCTTGCCGCAACCTCAGAGAGCAGTATAGGGAAATGTCGCCTTCATCTGGCAGGGCCGATGGCCTTGGCGCTTAGGCTATTGGTGCGGGCAACGTCGCGGGGATCAGCGACGACAGCAATTATCTGGGTGCGGCCGATCTCCTCCCCACCGGCGAACCGACAGGCCGCTCGGCCCACTGCTGGCGCCCCGGGCCTTCGTTCCGACTGGCCACAATTTGACGCAGTGCAGCCGCTCGACCTCAACCCTACGAGCGACTCAATTCGGCCACTTGCAGACACTGGTACTTCGCCGGCCGGAGTCCGCAGTCGAGTGAGCAACGGACACTCGCTACAGCCATGAGTGCCGGTTGGCCGCGGGTGATTGCTCACCCGCGGCTCCCACAGATCCGGACGTGCCCAATTCGGGCATCCGGCTCCTCGATCTAAGCGCTCGCTGCGCACCGAAAAGAAGTGCGCACCCTGGGTCCGAAGAAGACGCTCCATCCCTGGTGCCCACCCTGCCCAATTCGCGCGCCCCTGTCGTTGTGTGAAGATGCGTGCGCGGCCCAAAGTCCGCGACATCTGTCCCGCCAGAGGCAGCTTAGACCGGTCGGCCGCTTCCCTCCCGCGGGTCCTCTGGGGCGAGTTCCCCGCGCTCGACGGTACTATCAGCCTAAAAAGAGCAGTACGAGCCCGTGGCGGGCCGTTTCCAGCCCACGTCCGGGTTCCGATGGAGAGGAAATTCCGGCTATGCCGGGGCCGGTAAACCGGGCGGCGGGTGCAATTCGCGGCCATTGAGGTACTTCACCAGGGCGCGCGAGAGCACGCGGTACCAGCGTTGCAGCGGCGTCAACTGCTCCGCAGTTTGGCGCAGGGTTTTGAAGAAGGCGGCGATCTTGCGGCAAGCACTTTCCACCCAGGCCGCTTCGGCATGGGGGTGACTGATGGTGATCCGCGTCTGGCCGCTGTGGCGGGTGAGGCGGGCGGGAGCATGCAGCAACAGCGAGCGACTGGTGATGGCCTCGGTATGCTGACGCGGATCGGCCAGGCGCACGAACAGGCTCCACCAGTTGTAGGTCAACGCGGTGATCCGCGCCATGAAGCGGCAACGCTTGATGTCTTGGGTGGTAAAGCCACCCCATCACCAATGGTTCTTGAGTTCGTCGAAGGGATTTTCGGCATCGGCGCGGTCGCGGTAGAGCTGGGCGATGGTGAGGATTTCGCCCGGTAGCGAGGTCACCAAGACGGCGTATTCGTAGACGATGGTGTCGTCGGTGAGCTCGGCAAAGCTCAGGCGCAATTGCTCAGGGTTGCCCGCATCGACCAGGGCCAGATCGGCTTTGATTTGCCTGCGCAGGACGATGGCGCGGCGTGCGCGGCTCCCGCCCGAAAGACGCAACGGAGTCTCGGCCCCCTGCCAGCCCTGGCCCGCATCGGTCCATTGGGTGCCGCCCATCAGGCGTTCGACGAGCTTCTTGACCCCCTTGGGTCTTGCGCAGCTTGAACAGCTACGGCAGGTCTTCCTGCTCGGCACGCGCCATGTTCGCCTGTGTGCCCCAGTCGCGGTCGCCGCGAATCGCCACCGGCCAGTGTGCCCGCGGTAGACGCCCGAGCATCTCCCACAAACCGGGCGAGCTGTATTTGGACGCCGTTTGGTTACCGGCCTGCACTTCCACATCCAGGACCAAGCGCAAGCTGGAAAGGAAGTACGTGTGGTAGGTGTGCGAGGGCCGCCCCGGCTTGTGCGGGTTATACCCCTTGACCGCCCCTTCCTGGTGGCCATAGAGCGGTTTGACGGTCACGTCGGTATCGAGGATCCACGGCTCGCCCAGGAGTGGCCTCACACAAGAGCCGAGATGATCCTGGAGCCAGGTGACGCCCCGGGCTTCGTCCAGCTTGCCCAGATTGCCCCGCACCGAATCCTCGCTCATGACCTTGCTCATCCCCAACAACGGGGGATTGACGCTGTCGCCCCGCAAGGCACTGATGTGGGCGTAGCGCTGATGCCCGGAGAGAACCGCCAGCACCGCAGTGCCCAAGACATCTCGCTTGCTCGGCGCATTGGGGCTGGTGAGCAACAGCGGGCAGCTCTCCATCCAGGGATCGAAGAGTCCGCTCACCTGGAGAAATTCGGTGAAGAACGGCAACTGCCCGAGCGGAGTGACAGCAGTCTGCGGGTCCCACTCGACGTTGACTCTGCCCCCAAAGGTATCCACCGGCACCGGGCCCGGGTAGGGCACCAACGCGGTACTTTCGCTCTCACCCGCTGGGTGACGGTTCGGATTGTTCATAAGCGCCTCCTTGCGCCAATATTTCAGCCGGTTAGATCACCCACGGCAAGGTTCAACTGCTCCTTTTAGGATCAACAGCCTGCTCTGCCCGAGCAACCTCTCCGCGGCCTATGCCCCGGCCCGGGTCGGCACTGGTCAGCGTCAACTGCTTCGGTGCAGACACCGAGCCGGACGTGGTGGAAACCCAGGTCCGCCGACAACTGACCGACTGGTACGGGGAGTGCGTCGCCGGCTGGCGGCGGCTCGCGGTCTACCGCCTGCCCGATGCCCTACCCCGGCAGAGACCGCCGGTCTCCGCGGGAACCGGCGCGCGCCGGGTATCCGAGACGCTCTGGGTGTGCGGAGAGGCGGTCGCACCGCCTTCGATCCACTGGGCACTAGCCAGCGGCGAGGCCGCCGCCGGGGCCGTGATCGACACGCTGGGAGGTTCAACACAGGTCGGATGAGCGCCGCCCGCCGCGCTTGCAGCAGGGAATAGCACCTCTAGCGAGGCCATGCCTCAGACCGGCGAGTCCTGGTGGGAGCGCCGCCCTCGGCGCGACTTCCCCGGCCCCCGAGCGAGCCGCGAGACCCATCGCGGCGAGAGCTACGCTCCCACAGACGAAGCCCTGGAGCCCTGCTCGACAATTTGACTTATCTGTGCAGATCAGGGTCGCTCAAGGAGCCCTAGGAGGCACCAACTGCGCCTTGGGTCTGGCTCACGCGTGCGGTGATGCCGTCCGTGTCGTACTGCACCAGCAGGCCCTCCAGCTCATCCGCCAAGGCCTGAGCACCGGGGTCGAGCCGTTTCAGCTCACCAATCAGGGCCTCGATCTCGGTCAGGGCATTGATCTCTGCGGCGGCCAGCAGGCGTTCGCGCAGGGCCTCGGGAAGGCGCACCGCGGCGATGTGGGCGGTCTGCGTCGCGGCACCTGAGAGCGCATCTCCAACCGGGGCCTGATCGAGGTCGAGGTGCAGGTGCCTCGCCATGCAGTCCCAAACCGTTTCAAAGAGAAAAGGCTTGCCGATGAAGTCGTCGAACCCGGCGTCCAGGTAGACGGACCGCTGGCGCAGCAGCCCGGAGGCAGTGATGGCGACACAAATGATAGGCTCCTCGGGCCAGCGCTCGCGCAGGTGGCGCACGGCGGTCAGCCCATCCATGACGGGCATGCGCACGTCCATGAAGACGATGTCCGGACGCTGTTCGGCAATCCGCTCGAGCGCCTGCGCCCCGTCGTTCGCCATGACCACCTCGACACCGACCTGATCGAGGAGGCCGCTCAAGACCTCGCGGTTATCCTCGACATCGTCCACCACCAAGGCCAGGACCCGCTGGTGATGGGCTAGATGCAGGGGCCTATGGGCCCGGTCCCCGGTCGAGGTCAGGGCGCCCTCGGCCGGCGCCAGGTCCAGCGCAAAGCAAAAACGGCTCCCCTCGCCGGCGGTCGAGTCGAGGGTCAGGGTGCCGCCCATGAGTTCGATATGGCGCTTGGTGATCGCGAGCCCCAGACCGGTCCCGCCCTTAATGCCGCCCTCTTCCGCCTGTTGGAAGGGCTCGAAGATGCGCTCGCGCGCCGCGGCGGTGATGCCGGGGCCGGTATCGGCGACGCTGAAGGCGTAACACCGTCCGTCCTGCTCCACCTCGAGGCAGATCTGTCCCTGGTCGGTGAACTTCACGGCGTTGCCCAGCAGGTTGATCAGCACCTGACGCAACTTGCGGTCGTCGCCGCACACCGCGCGCTGACCGATACGGGCCTCGGCCTTCCAGACAAGCCCCTTCTGCCCGCAGCGCATCCGAAACATCTCAGAGATATCCTCCGTCAGATCCCCAAGGTCAAAGTCGCGCACGTTCAGCTCCATGGCCCCAGCCTCGATCTTCGAGAGGTCGAGGACGTCGTCGATGAGACCGAGCAGGTGATTGCCGGCCACGCGGATCGCCTTGAGCGAGCGACGGTACTTCTGTGGCAGCTCCGCGTCGCCTTCGACGAGCTGGGTGTAGCCGAGCACCGCGTTCATGGGGGTGCGGATCTCATGGGACATGTTGGCGAGGAACAGGGACTTCGCTCGGCTTGCGCCCTCGGCTTGCTCCTTGGCGAGGCGAAGCGACTGCTCGGCAGACTTGCGCTCGGTGATGTCGCGGACGATGCCGACGAAGACCCGTTGCCCGCCCGGACGGGCCTCGCCGACGGACAACTCCATCGGGAAGGTCGTGCCATCCTTGCGCCTTCCCTCGACCTCGCGGCCGATGCCGATGATGCGCTTGACCTCCGTGGCGCGGTAACGCAGCAGATACTGGTCGTGCTCATCCCGGTAGGGGGGCGGCATCAGCATCTTGACGTTGTTGCCGACAACCTCGTCGGCCCCATACCCAAACAGACGCTCGCAGGCCGGGTTGTATTCCTGCACCGTCCCGGCCGCATCGATGATCATGACCCCATCGACCGCGGTCTCCACCAGCGCCCGCAGGCGCTGCTCGCGGTCTTCCAGGCAGCGCGACGAGGCCCGATAGCGCAGGACCAGGAAGGCGGTAACCCACAGCACCGCCGCTTTGAGACCGACATTGAGCAGCATTGTCGCCGTATCGACTTCGGCGGCCGAGTAGACGTAGCCCACGGCGGTGAGCAGGGTCCCAATCGCGGCCAGCACCACCGATGCATACCGCCAGGGCAGCCAGTAGCTGGCAGAGATGAGCAGAACATAGGGGGTGCCGTGGATAGCCCCCCGCGGCAGATTGAGATCCCACAGGAGCCCCAGCAGAAGGACCACCGCCAGCAGGACCACGAGTACCGTGCGCGTCTTACCCATCTGCATCCCCCAAGATCGCTCGGCCACGTAGGCGGAACCTGCCGGTCGTGCCGGCCGGTCCGGAAGGGCCTATCGCCGCCATCTTACGCGACGCCCGGCGCCGCAACAGGGGCCTCGGCGAGGAAAGTTCGCCAGCAGGTTTTGCTGCTTCACGCGGCGGCCTCGGTTGGGTATGTTGTGGCCCCCCCCTTTCCAACCTGCCGCGCGCCCGCCGCCGGCCATCCGCCATCATCACCGATGCCCGCCCCAAAAAGAGAGGACCAACGCCATGCCCAAGCCCGCCGAAGTGACCGCGGCGAAGCTCCTGATCGTCGATGACAAGACCGCCAATCTGGATCTGCTGCGGGAGATGCTGGAACCGCTTGGCCACCAGATCTTCTTCGCCACCAGCGGCGCCAAGGCCCTGCGCATCGCCGCATCCGTCCTGCCGGATCTGGTGCTGCTGGACGTGATGATGCCCGAGATGGACGGCTTCGAGACCTGCCGCCGATTCAAGCAGGACGAGGCGCTGGGCGAGATCCCCATCATCTTCGTCACGGCCAGGACCGACATCGAGGACCTGGCCCAGGGCTTTGCCGCCGGTGCTGTGGACTATGTCACCAAGCCGGTCAAGCAGCCCGAGGTGCATGCGCGCGTAGCGACGCACCTGCGCATTCAGGGACTCATCTGTCAGCAACGACAACACCTGGCCGCGCTGGAGAAGGCGCGCGGGGAGCTCCAGGAGCTCAATGACACCAAGGACAAGTTCCTCTCCAATCTGGGTCGGGAGGTCAGCGCATCCCTGGCGCAGATCGCCGACACCAGCGCGGCGATTCGGGGGTCCGCCGGCCTGCCGGACGAGCCCGGGACCGACATTGCCGAGGGGTTGGCAGACGTAAACCGGTCCGCCCAGGACGTGCTCCGCCTGCTGAGTACCATCCTCGAATGGCCGCGCTTGCAGAGCGGTCAGAAGCTGGACCTGCTCTCCACCCAGATCAGCGACCGGGAGCTGGGTAACCTGTTGGCCAGCCTGCAAGACCTGCGTTTTCTCTCGCTGGCGGAGACCAGGGTCGGCGATGCGGGGCTCGCCCACCTGCAATCCCTCACCAACCTGCAGGAGTTACACCTAGACCACACGGACATCACCGACGAGGGACTGAAGCTGCTGGCCTCCCTGCCCAACCTGGAGATCCTCGACCTCAAGGGCACGCACATCACCGACGCGGGGCTCGCCGATGTGGGCCGCCTGACCGGGCTCAAGGGGCTGTACCTCACCCGCACCGGGATCACCGATGCCGGCCTCGCGCACCTGACGAGCCTGAGCCAGCTCGAGACCCTCATCCTCTGGGAAACCGGCATCGGCGATGCGGGCCTGGAGCATCTCAAGCCGCTGACCCGCCTTCAGGAGGTCATCCTGTGGAGCACCCAGGTCACCCGGCAGGGAGCCGAGGCCCTTCAAGCCGCCCTCCCCGACTGTGATGTCAGCACCACCATGTTTGAGTAACACAGCACTCCGGCAGCTCGGCCAACCGTCTGCCGACCTGCGGTCTCGGGTTCGATGAGGAGCCTAGCATCGCGACCGGCGATTGCACCCCCTCGCCCGTTTGCCCGACGATGGACAACGCACCACAGGCCCGAGGGTTTCCGACAGAGGCGAGATGATCAACGAAATCGACATCCGGCCAGCCCTGAGGGTGCTGCTTCAGTCCCAACGCTTCGCCGTGCTGGCGACCGATGACCACGGGCAACCCTTCGCGAGCCTGATGGCTTTCGCCGCAACCGAGGACCTGCGGCACCTGGTTGTCCTGACCGAGCAGACCACACGCAAGTACGCCAACCTCCGGTCCAACCCCCGGGTCGCCCTGCTGATCGACGACCGCGAGAACAAGGGCTCCGACACAGAGGATTCCGTGGTGGTCACCGCGATTGGGGAGGCACAGGAGCTAGACCGCGACGCCGGTGCCCCCCTGCTGGGATTGTTTCTCGCCCGCCACCCCTATCTGGCAGCGTTTGCGGACTCTCCTTCCTGCGCCATCGTCCGCGTGAAGGTCAGTTCGTACCAGCTAGTCAGCCGCTTCCAGCAGATCGTCGAATGGCGCATCTCGGCCTAGGCGATCACTTCAGCCACTTCCGCTGAAGGAGGCCAGCGCCAAAGTCTGCCTCAATCGTCCACCGGGAGGATACGCAGCACGGCCCCATCGTCCTCGTCCGTCAGCACATACAGGTACCCATCAGGCCCCTGGCGCACATCGCGTACCCGCTGGCCGATGGTCAGCTTCTCCTCGCCAACCACTCGGGTACCGTCCAGCACGATGCGGCGGATCTGCTGGAACTTGAGCGCGCCGCTGAACAGGTTGCCTTTCCAACGCGGATAGACGTCGCCAGTGTAGAAGGTCAGCCCGCTCGGGGCCTTGGACGGCGTCCAGACCAGTTTGGGATCGGCGATGCCCGGGCGGCTGGTCTCGCCGGAGACCTTCGGCCCCCAGTACTCGTTGCTGTAGGTCACCTCCGGCCACCCGTAGTTGTTGCCGCCCTCGATCACGTTGAGCTCGTCGCCACCCCGAGCCCCGTGCTCGTTGGCCCAGATGCGCCCGCTCACCGGATCGCGGGTCAGGCCCTGAATATTGCGATGACCCATGGTCCAGATCTCGGGTCTGGCGCCGGCGCGGCCCGTAAACGGGTTGCCCGGATGGGGGGTGCCGTCGTCGTTCAACCGCAGGATCTTGCCGAAATGGGTCCCCGGGTTCTGGGCCTGGTTGCGGATGTTCTCCCCTTTGAAGCTGACCGGCGGATTCCCGCCGTCACCGATGCTGATCAGCAGGCTCTTGTCCGGCAGCCATACCATTCTCGAGCCGAAATGCTGGCCATCGGTCTTGGGGTCGGCGTTTTGGAAGATGATCTGCGTGTCCCGCAGGGCCAGGCCGTCCAGGCGCCCCCGGGCCAGGGTCGTACGGTTGGCATCGCGGCTGCCGGTGGCGAGGGTCAGGTAGACGAGCCCGTTCTGCGCGAAATCCGGATGCAGCGAGACGTCGAGCAGGCCGCCTTGGCCCGTCACAAGCACCGGCGGCAAGCCGGAAATGGGCACCGGGTCGAGCTTGCCGTCGCGGATCCGACGCAAACGCCCGTCGCGCTCCGTCACCAGGGCCGAGCCGTCCGGAAGCCAGGCGATGGACCAGGGGTGACTCAGACCATCGACGACGACCTCGGTACGCCAACCCTTGGCCTCGGGGACGTCCCCGCTGATCGGCACCGGCCCGGTCTGGGCCTCGCAACCGGTCGTCGTCGCACAAAGCAATCCAAGGGCGAGGAGGCGTGCATGTCGGTTCATAGCGGGGTTCTCGGTAAGCCGTCGATCCGATGGGGGGCCATCAGACGACCATCAACATTTACGCGGCTGCCAGGAGACGCATTGTTCGGCGCCGCGACCCTGGTTAGGAATTTGATGCGCCGAGAGTGGCGGCCGAGGTGAGGGTCGCCCAAGGAGCCCCAGAGCCGCAAGCAACTTCGGCACCTTAAACGGGGAAGACAGTGCGGTTGCATAAACCGAACGCTGTAACCACCTGTCGGGCAACGACGAAGAACCGTAAGTACTTGCCCACGATGACGACTACGCCGCTCCATGCCCCGAGCATCGATCCCAACGAGGTCGCCTACTTCGAGAAGGTCGCCCACCGCTGGTGGGATACCAAGGGGCCGTTCTGGACTCTGCATCGGCTCAACACATTCCGTATCGGTTATGTGCGCGAGCGCCTCAGTCACGCCTTCGGAACCGATCCAGACGCCGAGCGTCCCCTGGAGGGCCTGCGGTTGCTGGACATCGGCTGCGGCGGCGGGATTCTGAGCGAGTCCCTCGCGCGCCTGGGCGCGCAAGTCACGGGCGTCGATGTCACAAAAAAGAACATACGGGTCGCACAGATTCACGCGCAGTGGAGTGGCCTGGATCTGGATTATCGGCTGACCACGGCCGAGGCGCTGGCGGCCAGCGGTGAACAATTCGATGCCGTACTCAACATGGAGGTCGTGGAGCACGTCGACGACCCACTGGAGTTCTTATCGACCTGCGGCAAGCTGGTCCGACCGGGCGGTGTCATGGTGGTGGCAACGATCAACCGTACCTTGGCGACGCTCATCATCGCCATCTTCGGCGCAGAATACGTGCTGGGCTGGCTTCCGAAGAGCACGCACCACTGGCGGAAACTCGTGAAGCCGGACGAAGTGATCGCGGGCCTCGGCGCCCAATTCATCCTCTCGCATCGCACCGGCGTGCGCATCAACCCGTTCGACCGCAGCTTCCACTACACCGGCTACACGGGAGTCAACGACATGATGGTTCTAAAGAAGGGCTCGGTGTGAGCCCATGTCATCTCAGCGATTCCCAGCACAGTGGCTCTTTGCGATTCTGGGTGCCCTCATGGTGAGCACGTCCGCTGCCGATACCCTGCTGATCGATGACTTCGCGAATGCGGATGGTCCCTCCCGTCTCGGTACCCCCTGGCGCCTGGTGACCGATGGAGTCATGGGGGGAGTCTCCGCCGGGAGCCTGTCCTTGGGGCAGATCGATGGGCGCCGCGCCCTGTGCCTACAGGGCGAAGTACGGATGGAGAACAATGGCGGCTTCGTCCAGGCCGCCCTGGATCTGGCTCCAGCGGGCGACCTCGATGCCAGCGCCTATACCGGGGTCCGCATCCTTGTTCGCGGCAACGCTGAGTCGTACAACCTGCATCTGAAGACGGCGGACCTGCGCCTGCCCTGGCAGTCATATCGCCGCACGTTCGAAGCAGGCCCCGAATGGCGGGAGATCCGGCTGCCCTTTGGCAGCTTCGAGCCCCATCGCATCGATCTGCCCCTCGATGCGGGACACCTGCGCAGCCTCGGACTGGTGGCCATCGGCCGTGCCTTCACCGCCGAGCTCTGCGTGGCGGAGGTCGGCCTGTATCGAGACCGCCCCTAGCGAGGCTGTTCCTCAGACGCACGAGTCCTGAGATACATGGCCAAAACGACGGGTAACCCAGTCTCGTGGAAGCCCAGCCCTCGGCGCGGCTTCCGCGGCCTCCGAGCGAGTCGCGAGATGCCTTCGCCGCGATGCCCGCTGGGACGGGGGATGCAGAGCCGCGCCGGGAGCGACGGCCGAGGGTGCCGCGCCAACGGATGGGGCCGTCCGCGAAGACCTCATACGCGAAGGTGGTGGTCTTTCAATGAAGGCGCAGGCTCGGGATACATGTAAATTTTTGTCGCTGCGGGCAGTCGACGGGGGGCGGCGGCGATCTCGGATGGAGCGCCGGTGTCCCCTTTTCTTCTTGTGAATGGGGGACTCAATGGAATGGGGCCCCTTCAAGCTCACCGAGCCAAAAGCGGACTTCAGCAGGCATCGGTGGCCCGAAACACTGGGTCTTGAGATGCATGGCCAACCCAGCCCGATTCAAAGGCCGACACCCACAGCCCCAGCGCCCGCCCACCGCGGTCTGGATCAACCCGCCCGCCGCGGACAAAGCAAAACCCGAGGAGCCAAGCGAGGAACTCTAATTTCGACACGCCGGGGTCTCATTTCCATTGACACATTCCGTTTGCGCAGGTCCACACCGTCAGGATGCGATCATGCCCGACACCTATCAGCTCAGAGTCGTGCTGGGCGGCGACAGCCCCCGATTTTTTGTGTTCTCAGTGGGAAAAGGGGAAAAGGAGCCATATTCTCAGGCCCCTGACCCGCATCCACTCCTTCGCTGGACCGAGTCGTGGCGCGGTTCCGGGAGCGTCGGAATCCTCCCCTGGGCGCTATGCTTCGCAACCCCACCCGGTGCGGCGGAACACCGCAGGACGCGCCGTGCGGTGGAGAGTCTACCGGCTGCCGGTCCTGATTTCTATCCGAGGTGCATGCGTGAAGCGAGTCGCAAGCAAGCTATTTCCGTTCCTGGACTGGTTCCCCTTGCCCAGGGAGCAAATGCGCGGGGACCTGATTTCTGGCGTAACCGTGGCCCTGATCCTGGTACCCCAGAGCATGGCCTATGCCCAGCTCGCGGGACTGCCTGTGGTGTACGGGCCTATACGCGTCCCTGGTACCGGTCGTCATCGCCTCCCTCTGGGGCTCTCTGAGCCAGCTCCATACCGGGCCGGTCGCAATGCTCTCTCTGATGTCCGCGGCGGCGCTCATTTCGTTCGCGACGTTCGGCAGCCCAAAGTTCATCGAGCTGTCCGTGATGCTGCCCCTGATGGTCGGCGCGCTGCGCCTGGCCCTGGGGCTCCTTCGGCTCGGGGTCGTCGTCAACTTCCTGTCAGAGGCTGTGAAAAAACCTGTCGTCCGGCGGGTTCGGCAGAGGAACTCTGTAGAATGGTTCCATTGAAATGCGAGGGCGATCATCGCGGTGACGGACGAACCTCAAGGCAGCCTGCTTGGCGACGTTGCTGATCATGAAGGGGCGGCCCTGCCAGCCAAGGTCCGGGCACCCGGCGTGGCTCGGGTGTTGATGCCCAACCGCACTCAAGTGGAGCTGCGCCCGAGCGATCTGGAAGCCCGGTTGCCCGAAGGGCACCGGGCACGACTGGTCTGGGACTGCGTCGAGCGGGCGGACTTGAGCCGGATGTATGCCGGCATCCGAGCGGTGGAAGGGGGCAGTGGGCGCAAGGCGATTGCCCCGGAGATCCTGTTTGCCTTGTGGCTGTACGCCACCCTCGAAGGGGTGGGTACGGCGCGAGAGCTGGCACGGTTGACCCAGGCGCACGACGCCTACCGCTGGATCTGCGGGGGCGTGCAGGTCAACTACCACACCCTGTCGGATTTCCGCACTGCGCACACCGAGGCGCTCGATGGGTTGCTGACCGACAGCGTCGCGGCCTTGATGGCGGCTGGGGCGGTCACGCTCAAGCGGGTAGCGCAGGACGGGATGCGGGTACGCGGCAGTGCCGGAGCGGCCTCGTTTCGGCGCGGGGAGAGCCTGGAGCGTTGCCTGGAGGAGGCGCGCGCGCAAGTCCAGGCCCTCAAGCAGCAGCGAGAGGAAGACCCCGGTGCCGTGACGCGGCGCCAACAAGCGGCGCGTGAGCGGGCCGCCCGGGAGCGTCAGGAGCGGGTCGAGA
>CAWGNT010000009.1:0-294591 GCA_963824085.1 uncultured Gammaproteobacteria bacterium | reverse complement strand
ACTGACCACTTGGGGCGACCTCTTCACCCGCCGCCAAGTCGTCGTTGCGCTCAAGGCCGAGCTCCCGCAGGCATTGCGTTTGCTCCAAGGCTTGCCTACCAAGGAACTCTCTCCTCACTCCTCTTTTCTATTTTTTCGCACGGGCATCGCCCCGGTGGACCTGGCCCAGGCGGCCATAGGGCCCGGCATGGCGGTCTATACCCGCTACGCCAAGGTGGTCGAGGCGGAAACGGGCAACCCTCTCACGGTCCGCGCCGCGCTGGCCCTGATCAACCAAACCCTGGACGAGGCCCTGGCCGAGCAGGAGGGCGACTTCGACGCCGACAGCCGCTGGGCGCTGACCTGGTTCGAGCAGACCGGCTTCGCCGAGGGGGACTACGGCGTCGCCGAGCAGCTCTCCAAGTCCAAGAACACCAGCGTCTCCGGCCTGGCCGAGGCCGGCATCCTGGTCTCCAAGGCCGGCAAGGTGCGCCTGCTGAAACCCGCTGAGCTGCCCGCCGATTGGGACCCGGAGGAGGAGAAAAGAGGACATAGAAGCGAGAAGCGAGAGGGGTCATCTCTCGCTCCCCACTTCTCTCGACTCACTCCTCACTGGATGATGGTCCACCAACTGATCCGGATGCTGGAGGCCGGCGGCGGAGGCGCGGCGGCAGCGCTGGTGGCCAAGCTCGGCAGCCAGGCCGAGACCGCCCGCGAGCTGTGCTACCGCCTCTACGCCCTGTGCGAGCGCAAGAAGCACGCAAACGAGGCCATGGCCTATAACGGCCTGGTGCAGAGCTGGCCCGAGATCACCCACCTGGCCCGCGAGACGCCGCGCGCCGCCACACCGGGCACCGCCGACCTGTTCGACGAGGGATGAGGCGATGACCGGCAACCGTCTCCTATCTCGTTCCCGCGCTCTGCGTGGGAATGCAGTCTTGGCCGCTCCAGCGGCCCGCGCCACCTCGCGACGCTGGAGCGTCGGGACCTGCTCCCACGCTCGAGCGTGGGAGCCAGAGGACACATGAACCGCACTCCTCACGAAGACCCGCAGGCCGACGCAGCGACCCTCGGATTGCGCCGGGCCAACGCCGATGCGAGGGCCTTGCTGCGCGAGGTTCTCGACGGGCTGCTTACCGTCCTGCGGGACGAGCTCCTGATGGAAGAGACGCCGATCGAGGTATGGATGCCTTTGGAGTCCGCGGTCGAGACCATTCGCGCGGCGCTGGGTCGACTCGAAGCCACAAGCCCGCCCGAGCGGTCGCAGGTTGTACCGTCCCCCACCCACCGGCAGGGACAGTTCCTGGCTTACATCGACGAGTACATGAAGCGAAATTCGGCTGGGTTGGCGCCGACCCATGCGGCGATGCAGCGCTTTTTCGGCCTCACGCCCCCGTCGGTCAACTCCATGCTGATCCGGCTGGAACAGCGGGGATTCATCCGGCGCACACCCGGCGTCGCCAGGGGCATCGAGATCAGCATCGAGCCGGCCCTGATACCGCCTCTCGAACAGCCCTTCAAGTTCTGATGCCGCTGCAATGGGAGAGATGCCATGAACCCCTTAGCGAGACTCGACCGATCAACCCTGGCGCGACTTTGCGAGCGGCACCAGATCCGCCGTCTGTCCTTGTTCGGTTCGCAACTGAAGGGCACGGCAGGGCCAGACAGCGATATCGACTTGCTGGTGGAGTTCTTCCCGGAGCCGCGGCCGACCTTGCTCGACATGGCGCAGATCGAGATCGAGTTGTCCGAAGCATTGGGCGGGCGCAAGGTCGACCTGCGTACGCCGGAGGATCTGAGTCGCTACTTCCGAGACGAAGTGGTGCGAACGGCGGAGGTGCAATATTCAGGAGGTCAATCATGAACCCGATAGAGGATGCAGTCGCCTGCCTAGAGCCGGCGGTGCCGGTGGGGACCCGGCTGATTGTGTTTGGCTCGCACGCGCGTGGTGAGGCGCGGGTGGACAGCGACCTTGACCTGCTGGTGGTGGAGCCGCAAGTGCGCGACCGGTTCGCGGAGATGGCGCGGCTCTCCACCTTGCTCGGCCGGCGCCTGATTCCCGCCGACCTGGTGGTGATGAGCGCTGACGCCTTTGAGCGCCAAAAGTCGGTGACCAACACGCTGGCCTGGCGTGCGGCGCGGGAGGGGCGAGTCCATGATTTCGGCGCTTGAGCATGCCCTGGCGCTCCGTTATCTCGTTCTCGCGCGCTCCCAAGGTGCGCAGATAGGAGGAACACCATGCACCCCAGTCTGAATATCGACGAAGAAGCCCTGGCGCAGTTCTGTCAACGGCACCATATTCGCCGCCTGTCGCTCTTCGGCTCGCAGTTGAAGGGTACGCCGAGAACCGATAGCGACGTCGATCTGTTGGTTGAATTCGATCCGCAGCACATCCCGGGTTTGCTGGGCATTGCGGGCATGGAGATCGAGCTGTCGGACATGCTCGGGGGCAGAAAGGTCGATCTGCGCACGGCGGGCGACTTGTCCCGCTATTTCCGAGACCAGGTGGTGCGCACGGCTGAGGTGCAATATGCGGGATGAGGACCGCATCCGCATCGGCCACATGATCGACGCGGCGGAGGATGCGCTTAGATTCATCGCGGACCGGAGCCGTTCGGATCTTGATACCGACCGCATGCTGCTGTTTGCGCTGGTGCGCGTGGTCGAGATCATCGGCGATGCGGCGACCAAGGTATCGGACGAGACCCGAAACGCCCACCCTGGCATTCCCTGGAAGTCCGTCATTGGCATGCGTCATCGTCTCGTCCACGCCTATTTCGACATCGACGCCGACATTCTCTGGGTCGCCGTCACTGTGGAGATCCCGGCGCTTTTGGCGCAACTGAAGCCGATCTTGCAAAGGCAATAGGGCAGGTCATGGCCATCACCAACCACGAACG
The DNA here is from genome assembly GCA_963824085.1 of uncultured Gammaproteobacteria bacterium. Taxonomy (GTDB): domain Bacteria; phylum Pseudomonadota; class Gammaproteobacteria; order Chromatiales; family Chromatiaceae; genus JARRNE01. The sequence continues at coordinate 291,712 of CAWGNT010000009.1, read as the reverse complement.
GGTCGGCAAGTCGCTGGAGTTGCTGAAGGGCGGGCTTGGGCCCTTCGTCGAGCGTGAGCTGAAGGCGCGATACGGGGACGGCTGGGCCTTCGAGGTGAAGGACGTCCTCTCCGACACCCGCCTGGGCGCGGGCAAGAACGAGTCGCTCCATGACGTCGCGGCCCTGCTGGTGGTGATGGACCGCAAATGGAGTGAGGTATTCCGCCACATCCTGGGGAAGACCGAGCGCAGCCTCGTGAACGAGATCATCGCCGTGCGCAATCGCTGGGCGCACCAGGAGCCCTTCTCCAGCGACGATGCCTATCGCGCGTTGGACTCCGCCGAGCGCCTGCTGTCCGCCGTCTCCGCCCCCGAGGGCGAGGAGGGGGGCAAGATGAAGATGGAGCTGCTGCGTGTGCGCTTCGACGAGCAGGCTCGCAGCGAGAAGCGCAAGTCCGCCGGCATCGCGATCGAGAGCGGCGTGACGGGCAGCCTCAAGCCCTGGCGTGAGGTCGTGATGCCCCACGGCGACGTGGCCAGCGGCCGCTACCAGCTGGCCGAGTTCGCCGCCGACCTGTGGCAGGTCCACCTGGGCGAGGGAACGGCCGAGTACCGGGACCCGGTGGAGTTCTTTCGCCGCACCTACCTCACCGAGAGCCTCAAGGGGATGCTGGTGGGCGCCCTGCGACGCCTCAGCCCATCGACGGGCGGCGGCGATCCGGTGGTGCAGTTGCAGACTAATTTCGGCGGCGGCAAGACGCACTCGATGCTGGCGCTCTACCACCTGTTCTCCGGCATCGCACCGACCGAGCTGGCCGGCATCGACACGGTATTGTCAGCAGCTGGTACCACCACGGTGCCGAAGGCCAAGACCGTGGTGCTGGTGGGCAACAAGATTTCCCCCGGCAACCCGAGCATCAAGCCGGACGGCACGGTGGTGCGTACCTTGTGGGGTGAGCTGGCCTGGCAGTTGGGCGGCAAGACCGCCTTCGCCCGGGTAACGGCCGACGACGAGAAGGCCGCCAGCCCCGGCGATGTGCTGCGCGAGCTGTTCAACGCCTACAGCCCCTGCCTGATCCTGGTGGACGAGTGGGTGGCCTACGCCCGCCAGCTCCACGACCAGAGCGACCTGCCCGCAGGCGGCTTCGAGACCCAATTCAGCTTCGCTCAGGTGCTGACCGAATCGGCCAAGCTGGCCAAGAACTGCCTGCTGGTGATCAGCCTGCCGGCCTCGGACACCTCGGGGACGTCACACGCCGATGATGTGGAGGTAGGCGGGACGCGCGGTCGAGAGGCTTTGGACCGGCTGCGCAACGTGGTCGGGCGGGTGGAGTCCTCCTGGCGCCCGGCAAGCGCCGAAGAGGGCTTCGAGATCGTCCGCCGGCGCCTGTTCCAGCCCCTCTCCGACCCCGCCCAGTTCAAAGACCGCGACGTGGTGGCACGCGCCTTCGCCGAGTTCTATCGCACCCAGCAGGCCGAGTTCCCGCCCGAGTGGCGAGAGGCCGAGTACGAGCAGCGCATCAAGGCGGCCTATCCAATCCACCCGGAGATCTTCGACCGGCTCTACACGGACTGGTCGACGCCGGTGAAATTCCAGCGCACCCGCGGCGTGCTGCGCCTGATGGCGGCGGTGATCCATAGCCTGTGGGAGAAGGGCGACCGCAACCCGCTGATCCTGCCTGCCAACGTCTCCATCGACGACCCGCGCGTGCAGTCGGAGCTGACACGCTACCTCTCCGACAACTGGGTGCCGGTGATCGAGAAGGACGTGGACGGGCCCAACTCCCTGCCGCTCAAGCTCGACAGCGAACTGCCCAACCTCGGCAAGCTCTCTGCCTGCCGGCGGGTGGCGCGTGCCATCTACATGGACTCGGCGCCAACCACGGCGGCTGCCTACAAGGGGATCGAGGACCGTCGGGTGAAGCTCGGCTGCGTGATGCCGGGCGAGTCCCCGGCCGTGTTCGGCGATGCCCTGCGCCGCATGGCCGGCGCGGCGACTTACCTGTACCAGGACGGGCCGCACTACTGGTACTCCACCCAGCCGACGGTCACGAAACTGGCTGAGGATCGCGCCGAGCAGCTCAAGCGCGAGCCCGACAAGGTGACCCACGAGCTGGAGCAGCGTCTGCGCAAGGACCTGGTGCGCATGGGCGACTTCCCCCGCATCCACCCGATGCCGCAAACAGGGGCCGATGTGCCGGACGACCTGGATGCGCGCCTGGTGGTGCTGGGCGTTGGGCATCCTTACAGCAAGGAGGGCAACAGCGCTGCCGAGCTGGCAGCCAAGGCCATCCTGGAGATGCGCGGCAACGCGCCCCGCCTGTACCGCAACACGCTGGTCTTTCTGGCGGCGGACAAGACCCGCCTGCAGGACCTCGGCGAGGCAGCGCGCAAGTACCTGGCCTGGGAGTCGATCCTGTCCGAGCAGAAGAACCTGAATCTCACGCCCTACCAGGTGACCCAGGCCGAGACCCAACGAACCGCCGCCGAGAGCACGGTGACTGCCAGGCTGCCGGAGACCTACCAATGGCTGTTGGTGCCCGTGCAGACCACGCCCCAGACACCCATCACCTGGGAGGCGCTGCGGCTCACCGGCACCGATGCCCTGGCCGTACGGGCCAGCAAGAAGCTGCGCTCCGACGAGCTGTACCTGACCAGCTTCGCCTCGACCCGCCTCAAGATGGAGTTGGACCGGGTGCCGCTGTGGAGGGGCGATCATGTGGAGGTCCGGCTGCTGGTTGAGGACTTCGCGCGCTATCTCTACCTGCCGCGCCTCAAGGAGCCGACGGTGCTGCTTCACGCGGTCAGCGATGGCTTGAACCTGCTGACGTGGGCACAGGACAGCTTCGGCTTTGCCGACAGCTTCGACCAGGCCGCAGGGCGCTACAAGGGTCTGCGCGGTGGGCAGATGGTGACGCTGCTCGATTCCTCCGCGCCGGGCCTGGTGGTAAAGCCGGACGTGGCGAGCCGGCAGATGGATGCCGAGCGGGAACCTCCTCCTGACGTTTCGCCTGCGACTCTGGCGAGGGGCGGCGACGGCACAACACTCATTCCGCCTGTGGTTACCCTCGGCGTTGCGCGTCCACCGGCTGAGGCGAAGCCCAAGCGATTCCACGGGACGGCCTCCTCGATGCGACCCGTGTGGGCCGCGACGCCACCCGTATCGCCGAGGAAGTCATCGCGCACCTCTCTGGCCTGGTTGGAGCCAAGGTGACCGTGACCATCGAGGTTGAGGCCGAGGTGCCGGCCGGCGCGTCAGACCATGTTGTGCGCACCGTGACCGAGAACTGCCGGACGCTGAAGTTCACGAGTCACGGGTTTGAGAAGGAGTAGCGCGGGGGCGGCCTGTTGCCACTGCGGGTCCAGCGAGGTGACCATGCTCGAATTCATCCATAGGGCCTTTGTCCTCTTCTCAGCCGCGCACGCGTGGTTCCTGGCCCAGCCGATGCTCATGCAAATCGTCGTCGGCGCGATCACCCTAGCGGTGCTCTGGGTCCTCTGGATCGTTCTGCGCGTGACCTTGGCAGCGTTCCGCGCCACCTTCCGGGGGCTCTGAGCGGCACCGTCACCACCAGGGGCCAGTGGCGCGCGTTCTGAGCCTGCGGGACCCTACGCTGTCCACCCCGGCCAACAGCCTCGACGACTTCCCTCCTGAGACCTTCACGGTTCTGGCCGTCTGTGATAGCTGCGACCACCGAGCCCGGTTGGATCGGACCCGCGGCCCTCAAGGTGTCACCGTCCAGGCGCTTCGCGGTCAGCTGCGGCGCTCTGCCTGCGGCCATCGGGCGCCTCGATCCGCATTGTCTATACGGGGGGCTGGTGGGTTTTCGATATGGCTGCCGGAATGCCGTCCCCGCGCGTCTTGGCGGCCTAGTGACGCCTCGGGCACCCCTGAGCAGGAGCTTTATCGCGCGACGGGTCTGGAGGCCGACCAGGGGCCGCAGGCGACCCTTTGCGGACGCTCGGCTAGCGGCCGTTGGCGGCAACTCAAGAATGGAAACCGGACACTCAGGAGCGTCACCAGCGTGATGCACGACCTGAGGAATCGACGAACGCGGCCGGTCGGCTGTCGCAACGAAATTGAACAACATGATTGCCCCCTGCGGCTCAGCGATTGAGCCCGTGGCTGGAAGAAACCGGGCCTGAATCCAAGGCTTCGATTTACGCCAAGTACCATACCTGACGGGAAGCATCCGCCCCGCTACGTGGTGGTGTTCTGCCACCGGTTCAACGGCCGTTTCAAGCCCGAAGACATGATTCCGCGCCGCGCCTGTGTGGCCGCGCACACTCCGCCCAGACCCCAAGCCGGTCCTGAGCAAATCCGAGCGATGGGGTAATCAGGAGAACAGTGCGAGAATGACCTTCTCACGGAGTGGCGAGGCCTTCATGGCCCTGCAGACCTGAACACCAAGCGCCGGGGCGCGGCGCAAACAGCAGCACGCCTCCTGCGACTGAATCCGACGTGATTTGATCCATGCCCGGGAAAGACAGCCAGTGCGCCAAGAAAAGCACGGAGTACGGCTTCGGGGACGCTGTCGGCGCTGAACCTTTACGCAGCAAGGGAGGCTTTCGGCTCGGCCGTGGCATCAAAGTTGGACGCGCCGTCAGGGCTCTCACGCTCTTGTTATTGCTTCAGCCGCGAGGGGGGGGCGCCGTCTTGCTCTTACGCGACGACAACGCCCAAGCGCATCAGAGCAAGGTAGCATTGGGGGACGACAACGGGGGGGCCAAGAGTGTGGTTTCACCGTTTCTGGCGGGCGGGGACGTCACCTGGAACAGGATTTTTCAAGCGGCCGGCGGTCGCGACGCGCGGCCCGGGTTAGTGCTCTTCGCTGGACTTGCCCGCTCCGCCTGTGGGGTTGGGCAGACGCCTGGACCGGTATACTGCCCCGCAGACCAAAAGGTAGACATTGACCTACCTTTCTTTGAGGGTAACGGTTTTCGTCTGGGCGGCGACGCAGCCTTCCTCGACCTCAATTTCATAAGGCTCTTGGAGCCTTATGAACGGGCCAGCGCTGGTCTGCACCAGGAGACAGACGCGGCCGAAGCGCACGCCGTTGGGCCGCACAAGACACTCAACAGCGAAGGCGGTGATCGGACGATCCAGGCGAACTTACCGGTAGCGCCGGCCATGGACGATCACGTTCGGACCGCCGAACCCCAAGAGGAGCGTTCACCCGAGTGGGCCATGGCCCAAAACGCCTTGGGTACTACGCTGTTGGATAAGAGCACTCACACTTCTGGCGCAGAGGGGCTGCGCTTGATCGCCGAGGCAGTAGAGGCCTACCGCCAAGCCCTGACGGTCTACACTCGGGAGGCGCAACCGCATGCGTGGGCCATGACCCAGAACAACTTGGGCATCGGGTTAAGGAATCAGGGGACTCGCACCGCGGGCCCGGAGGGGCTGCATCTTCTCGCTGAAGCGGAAGATGCCTACCGGAAGGCGCTTACGGTTTACACTCGCGAGGAGCTACCACAGCTATGGGCGACGACCCAAAACAACCTTGGCACGGTGCTGCGCGAGGAGGGCCCGCGTACGGAAGGCGAGGCGGGGCTGCGGCTGCTGGCGGAGGCGGTGGCGGTGTACCGCGGGGCGTTGACGATCAGGACTCGGGAGGAATTTCCGGAGCAATGGGCTGCGACCCAGAACAACCTCGGCATCGCGCTGAGAAATCTCGGAACTCGGACAGGAGGTCAGGCAGGGCAGCGCTTGCTCGCTGAGGCGGTGATGGCCTACCGTGAATCCCTGGCCGTCAGGACGCGCAACGAGCTTCCGGAGCGCTGGGCAGCAACTCAGCTCAATCTGGGGATAGCGCTGCAGGAACAGAGCGTCCACGCTGAGGGTCAGGAGTGGCGGCGCCTGCTCGCGGAGGCGACGGATGCGCTCCAGGCCGCCCTTAAGGTGATCAGCGCGGATGATCGATCGGCTCGGCGGCTGCAGATCCAGATGAACCTTCTCGCGGCTTACGAGAAGCTCGATGACCCCCGGATGATGGTCACGGTGCTCGAGCAACTCCTCCGGAGCCAACCGGACAACGAGGGGTTCTATCACACTGCCCAGAACCTCTATCACGAGACCCTTTTTGATTTCGGAGGCGCCTACCGTCTGACCAGCGCATGGCTTGAGCGCCATCCGGATGACCTCAGGGCGCAATGCGACCTCGCCGAGTCGCTATTCACTATTAGCCGGTTCAGCGAAGCGGAGGAACGCCTGACCGCGCTGATCGAGCGAGAACAGCTGCCCGCCCATACCGTCGCCGCTCTGCGGACGTTGGAGATTGCCAACGCATTGGCCTTGGCGAAGCCTGATATGGCGCTTGCCAAGCTCAAGGCGCTGGCGGCGCTGGTGAAGGTGCAACCGGCCGACTTTGCCGTCGAGCGAAACTTTGCCGGGACGACGCACTTCATTGCCAACGCGCCCGCGCTGGCCGCCTATCGGGAGACCATCCTGGCGTTGTTCCAAGCGGTGGAAAGCGGCGATCGGGACGCCTTAATCACGGCCCTCGAAGCTGCCCAGGGCAACTTGTCCGGCTAGCAATGGCTGTCGCGTGTCGCGGTCTCCGGCAACGCCTGGTGATAGCCGGCCGGGATCTTGGTTAACGCGGCGTTGGACCCGAGCGCCCCCAAGCGACGTCGAATTGTGCTCACACGCAACGGTGCTCAACTGAGGCAAGCAATCGCTCAAAAACAGGGACTTGACTTCTGGTCTTTCCATCGCTGGGGTCGTGTCCACATGACTCAATGCCTTGACACACGCCTCGAATCTTTAGGTTCATGTGCTGTGGCAGTTAGACGCGTTTGGCGTCGTCTCGTCAACACGCCTACCACGGCCAATCCAAGGGAAAGCAATAGCACCGAAGCGGGTTCGGGAACGCTGGCGACTAGAGCAACTGGCGCGGCGGTCCCTCCCTTATCGTTGGGGGTAGCCGCGGTGCGCTCAAGTGGAGGCATCACTGCGATGGGTTCGAGAATATTCTCCGGACTGAAAACATCCACAACACGCGGAGCGTCGTCCGAAGAGCCAGGTGAACCATCCTGCGCGGGCGCTTCCTGAGGGTCGCCCGCCGGAGTAGTGGCCGAAGGGAGGTCACCCCCCGGACTCTCTCCGGAAGGACCATTCGGCGCTGGCGGCTCTTGGGACTCGCCCCCCGGGAGCACTGGTGGGGGCGACTGCTCCCCAGGATTCTCCCGGACGACCCGCCTGGGCTTTTCGGGGGGACCAGACGAGCCACCGTCTACCGGCAAGCCCTTCTCCGCCCCAGTTGGCGATGCCGGTCGCGTGTCAACAACGGGGGGCTTGGTCGATCTCGGGTTTCTTACGGGAGAGGAGGACGGCCCTGACGTGGGTTCAGGCGCAGATAGGGGATCATCCGGACCCGCGGCAATAACCAGCGGTGTGGAGGGATTCGCTGCAGCGTGCCCGGTGAGGGCAGTAACTGGGGTCTGCGCGCCCCCAGTCCTGTCGGCGGGACGAGGTGCCCGACCGCCCATTGGTTGTGATTGGGGTGGGCTCCACGGGCCGTTTCCGCGCGCGGCTGAAGTTGATGATGTTGGCGATGCGTATTTCAACGCAGCGATCTGACCCTGCGCTCCCAGTGCCGGCTCCGGCGATGCGCCTCCCGAAGTGCTTCCCGTTATGACTTGGGTTGCTGCTGTCGAGTCATACGCTAAAAGCGCAGCTTCAAGAGCAGGAGCGTTCCCGAGTCTCGTGTTGGCGATGCGCCAGTCGTAGCGGTCGAGATCCTGCTTGTCTTCTGCAGCGACAAAGGACGAGGCTTCGACGTCCGTAGCGGGTTCCAGGGTCACTGCCAGGGGTTTCGACGGGTGCTGAGGCGCAGCGCTTTGCTGGCTGGCGGCAATGACCGCAACTCCGACCGCGGCCAACGACATCAAACCCACCTTTGTTGCGCGCCGAAGGCGCGTACGTAGTCTTGACATATCGGCGAGATCCAGAATCGTTTGATTGCTCACAACCCGTCCTCCCCAAGCTCTCTGTCTAGTTCGTATCGCTCCACTAGGAGCTTGGGCCAAGTGTCCGCCAAGACCTTGCCGTCCGCAGCGGCGTTGGAGCGTACTAGCCTGGGTGACACCCCGGGCACCAACTGGCATCGCGATTACGATGCGGCGGCTCATCGTTGACGTAAATTTCCCGTGACATTTGTGATGCGCGAAATGTGCCATGGCCAACAAAGTTATTAGAATCAATGCCATCAGAACATTAGCATATACGAACCTGTAAAATTTTCTGACACTTAGGCCGCTCGACGGCTCGGGACCGGCTAACGAGTCAACCGAACGATGCAGTTTCGCGCGGGCCGAAGCCGGTTGCTTTGCTGGACGGGTCCCCCTTACCTGCGGATCGGTCAAACGTTGGGTACGTCACCGCCCCTCAGTGAGCGTAACGTCTGGGCGCGACAGCACTACATCTGAGCGCCTTCGATCGGCTGCTTCGAGGAAAGGCTGGTTTGATCGAGCGGCGGTAACGCATATCGATCCATGAGGTCGACGACGGCTGCCCTCGCCGTGAGCGCAGAGATCGGCCGTATTTGTATGCTGCCGCGACCAAGTCCGTGTGTCTGCCTAGCGGCGCGGTCAGTAGCAGCGCCGTATTGGCTAGAGGGTGGTCGTGGAAGAGAATCAGCCCGGGCGACCCCCAACCTCGACGGCATCGGATTCACCCACTGGGTGCCAAGAGGAACACGCTCCAGGCCTTGACATTGAACGCGAACCGCTCAGCGTGACTGTTGACGGAATTCGGCGCCGCAAGAGTCCGCAATGGGAGGCGGACCGGACAGTCGCTTCCAACGAATGAAAGGCCGGAATTGGCCGTATGCTGCCCTTCGACTACTTGCGCTGGGAGGACCAGCGCCTCCGTGCAGCGCCTTTCATATAGGCGGTCGTTGAACCTGAGCAACAATGCTGAAGCCGAACCCTCGGTCCGGGAGGTCGGTATCGGCGCGGAGGCGACGCCGAGCCGGTGCCGACAAGCCGCTCGGCTTAAGCTCGCTTGCTCGGGATACAGTGAGTCGCACTCCGTCGGAGGGCCTACGGAGCACCCTCTCTGACGTTCTGGCGCAACTCTCTGCCGGGAGGTCTCCGTAGTAGCATACCCGCAGGGACACTCGGTTCCGGGTGTACGTGACGAGCGGGATCTGCAGTGGGGCACGGGCTAGGCTGACGGTTCGGGTTCGCGGCGGCGTAGAATCGCGGGCAGCCGGCTCTTATATGAGCACGTATCGACACGAGGGCACGACCCATGTTCCAGTACCCGAACATCGTCTCCGGCGCCCGGCGTGATGGTGCGTCGCGTCTGCGCGCCAGGAGCCCCTGGCGGGCCCTGGTCGCCGCGTTCGTCTGCATGGCGGCCTCTGCGAACCAGCTGGCGCCGAAACAGGAGCAGACGCTGGTCATCCTGCCGTTCGAGATTGTCGATAACACGCCCGTGCCCGGCGGAGCGGAACGCAACAGCAGCATGCTGGAGAAGCTGACGGACTTCGTAGCCCAGCGAATCGATGCCGCAGACCTGTATCGGGTGGTTCCCATGGAGCGGGTCAGGGCGGTCGTCGCCGATGCCCGCCTGGGCACCGACGTTCACACCTGCAATCTCTGTGAGATCGACCTGGCCAAAGAGGCCGGAGGCGAACGGGTAATGGTCGGCTGGATCTACAAGATGAGCATGCTCGTACTGACGCTGCACATCGAGATCAAGGACGTGGCCACAGAGGAGACCGTTTTGCTCAAGGCCTACGACTTCCGCGGCGACAACGAATATGCCTGGCGTCGCGCAGCGGAGTACATGGTCCGCGACCTGAAGAACCTGAGCCCTCAGTGAGCTCCGGGGGCTGACCGCCGCCGGGCCGCCCTTGGCGTGATGCTCGTCTGTTGAGGCCAGAACAGCGACGCCTCTTCATCAACAGGTCGGATATACGGCAGCAATTCTGTCCTTGCCACGCCACCCACAATGCCTCGCCAGCCGGGAGGAGACCATATACGGCACTACGTGGCGCTCAGGCGATCTGGGCTTGTAGGTAGGACGTAATGTGCGGTGGCGATTGCTCGGGAAGCCGCAGCTGGAGCCGATCCAGCGGGAGCTGTTGCTCAGGCTCCGGCTCGGTGCGACGACTTTGCACGAGGGTGCGCCCGTCGGTGGCCTGCAGATGCGCGTCGATCCTCCGGATGGCGGCGAAATTCTCCAACGCGGACCTGGAGGGTCAGTCCCGGCGCGAGGGGCGTAGCCGGGCCTTCAAGGAACCTGCAGGCAATAGGCGGGGAAGGCGACCAAGATGTGGGCGTCAATGCGCCGCTCCAACTGGTGGAGGATCGGTCTAACGCGAAGATGTCGCCAACGGCGTCGCCGACGTCAGATGACGGCCTGGTGCTCCCGGAGCACCTTGACCTGGAATAGGGTGTTGCGCTCCTCCTCCTCCAGGGCGGATTGAATGTAGTGGATGGTCCGGCGGTAGAGGGGGATGATGTTGTACTTGAGGGCGTTGACCCGTTTCTGGGCCTTGCGCTGCTCCTCCATGAGGCGGTGCAGGGCGATTTCGACCTCGCCCAAGCGAGCGAGGAGGACAGCCAAGTCGGCGAGGTGCTGGCGGGTGTTGTCAAAGCTGGCGTCGGTCCCGAGCAGGCCGACGGGCTTCAGTGGTACGCGCTCTGCCGTAACGGATGGGTACTCCACTCCGAGGCTGCGGCGCGGCAGGATGTTCACTTGCAGGGCCGGCGCGGCGCCGAGGGCCGACTGGTGCATGCCGCGACTGCCCATGCGCAGGTGCGTGATGCTGAGGCAGCGGAATGCCTCCTCGAGCGACTTTCCCGCCTCGGAGCGCAGGTGGCGGTATTCGCCGATTCGCTCGTAGACCAAGCGGGTTAACAGCTCGCGCTTGCGCTCCAGCAGGTCGTGCCCTTCTTCGAGGAACTTCACCTGCTTCTTGAGCCGTAGCAGGGTGTTCTTGGTCGGCGGGACCTTGATCAGTTGTTGTGCCACGGGTTGGTCCCTTTAGCTACTTGCTACTTGCGCTCGCATGACTTGGCCTGCGTCTTCGTCCGGCCCGCGGACGTCGAAGCCAGTTACTCACTACCCTGATAATACTTGGCGATCTCGGTCTCGCTCACGCGGGTGAGCGTGTCACGCGGAAACATGGACATGAGCTCCCAGGCCAGATTCAGGGTGGCTTCGATGCTGCGATCCTCCGCCTCCCCCTGGCCGACGAAGCGTGCATCGAAGGCGTCGGCAAACTTGAGGTACCGGCGGTCCCTCTCGGAGAGCTCATCGGCGCCGATGATAGAGGCGAGGTTCCGCGTCTCTAACGCCCGCGCGTAGAGGGCGTAGATCTGGGCGGCCACGCGGGGGTGGTCCTCGCGCGTGTCGTCTTTGCCGATGCCGTCCTTCATCAGGCGCGAGAGGGAAGGGGAGATGTGCACCGGGGGGTAGATGCCCTGGTTGTGCAGCTCCCGAGACAGCACGATCTGGCCTTCGGTGATGTAGCCGGTGAGGTCGGGGATGGGGTGCGTGATATCGTCCGACGGCATGCTCACGACGGGCATCATGGTGATCGACCCGTGACGGTTGTGGATGCGGCCGCAACGCTCGTAGATCTCGGCCAAGTCGGAATACAGGTAGCCCGGATAGCCCTTGCGAGCCGGGACGTCGCCCTTGGCGGTCGCCACCTCGCGCAGTGCCTCGGCGTAGTAGGTCATGTCGGTCATGACGACCAGCACGTGGCGATCGAGGTCGTAGGCCAGATACTCGGCCGCGGTGAGCGCGGTTCGCGGCAGGATCAGTCGCTCCACCGGTGGGTCGTCCGCAAGGTTGATGAACATGACCACGTTGCGCAGAACGCCGGAGGAGGCGAACTCGTCCTGGAAGAACTTGGCGTCTGCGTAGGACACTCCCATTGCGGCGAATACGATGGAGAAGCTCGACTCCTCGTCCACCAGCCTGGCCTGGCGCACGATCTGGGCGGCGAGCCGGTTGTGGGGCAGGCCGGAGCCGGAGAAGATCGGGAGCTTCTGGCCGCGCACCAGGGAGTTTAGGCCGTCGATGGTGGACACGCCGGTCTGGATGAACTCGCGCGGGTAGGTGCGGGCGGCCGGATTGATAGCCGCGCCACCCACGGCACGGCGGGTGTTCGAGAGGATCGGCGGGCGATCGTCGCGCGGTTCACCGAGACCGTTAAAGACGCGGCCGAGGATCTCCGGCGAGAGGGCGATCTCCACCGGCTGATCCATGTAGCGGACCCAGGTGCTCTCCAGGTCCATGTCCTCCGTGCCCTCGAAGACCAGGATCAGCACCTGCGCGTCGGAGGCCCGGATGACCTGTCCGTTGCGCTTGGTGCCGCGGTGGTCCTCGATCTGCACGCGGTCGCCGAAGGCTACGCCCGGGGTCCCTTTTACGACCAGCAAGCCTCCCCGGGCCTCGGCGGCGGCGCAGTATTCTTTGACGCTCATCGGGCATGTTCTCTTTGTTTGGCGTATTCGAGGTGGATGTTCTCGAATTCCTTCTCCACCTCCTGACGGAACTCGGCGATGCTGTCGAGCTGATCGCTGCTGTACATGGACTTGCAGCGGCGCGCCCTGGCGAGGAGGGGCAGGTTCTGCAGCTGCTGCACGGGGACGCCAAGATTCACCAGCTCAGCCCCCTTGTCATAGATGGTCAACGCCAAGTCGAGCAGGGCGAACTGCTTTTCCGGCGAGCAGAAGGTATCAACGGGATCCAGTGCGCTTTGCTGGAGGACGCCTTCCTTGACGAGGGCGGCACCCTCCAAGTCCCAGCGCTGGGCCGAGGACAGGGCCTCCGGGCCCACGAGGTTCACGATGCGGGACAGCTCTGCGTCGTGGGCGAGCAAGGCCAGGGCCTGGGTGCGACGGCTCTCCCAGTTGCGATCGACCTCTTCGGCCCACCATTGGGCGGCTGTGTGCACATGGCCGGAGAAGCTGGTCACCCAGTCGATCGAGGGATAATGGCGGGCGTCGGCGAGCTCCTTGGACAGCGCCCAGAAGGTCTCGATGATGTCCTTCGTGTGGCTTGTCACCGGCTCGGAGAAGTCGCCCCCGGGGGGTGACACGGCCCCGATCAGGGTGACGGAGCCAGAGCCCGCCCCGTAGGTCTGGACGCGGCCGGCGCGCTCGTACACGGCGGCCAGGCGCGAGGCGAGGTAGGCGGGATATCCCTCCTCCACCGGCATCTGACCGAGGCGGCCGGACACCTCGCGCAGGGCCTCCGCCCAGCGGCTGGTGGAGTCGGCCAGCATCACGACGTCATAGCCCATGTCGCGGTAGTACTCGGCCATGGTCATGCCGACGTAGACCGATGCCTCGCGCGCCACCACGGGCATATTGGAGGTGTTGGCCACCAGTAAGGTGCGCTCCATCAGCTTGCGGCTGGTGTACGGGTCATCGAGCTTTGGGAATGTCTCCAGCACATCGACCAGCTCGTTGCCGCGCTCGCCGCACCCCACGTAGATCACGATGTCGGCGTTGGACCAGCGGGCGATCTGTTGCTGCACGACGGTCTTGCCCGCACCGAAGGGCCCGGGCACCGCCCCCTTGCCGCCCTTGAGCTGGGGGAAGAAGGTGTCGATGATCCGCTGTCCGGTGATAAGCGGGGAGATGCCGTCATCGCGCTTGAGGTAGGGGCGCGGCTTGCGCACCGGCCAGCGGTGATAGAGATACAGCCGCTGGCTATGACCTTGAGGATCGCGGACACGGGCGATGCTGGTCTCGAGATCGTACTCCCCGTTCGGGGCGATCTCCTCCAGCTCCCCGGAGATGCCGGGCGGCACCAGGATACGGTGCTTGATGGTCTGGGTCTCTTGGACGGAGCCGAGCACTGTGCCGGGGCCGATCTGGGCGCCGGACTCCAGATCCGTGCTCGGCTCGAACTCCCAGGTGCGGCTGCGGTCGAGTGACGGTACGTCCAAGCCGCGACGGATGTAGTCGCCGGACTCCAAGGCGATCTTCTCCAACGGACGCTGGACGCCGTCGAAGATCCCGCCCATAAGCCCAGGCCCTAGCTCCACCGACAGCGGCCAGCCGAGGCCGACGGCCGGCTCGCCCGGGCGCACACCGTCGGTCGATTCGTAGGTCTGGACGATGGCCTGCCGGCCCTGCAGTGAGATCACCTCTCCGAACAGACCCATTTCACCGATCTTCACCTGTTCGCCGTTGCGGATGCCCGGCATGTCAACGGTGACGATGGGTCCGTTGATGTCGCGGATGACTCCAACTCGAGTTTGCTCGCTCATGTTCTCACCCGCTGAATACGTTGCCCGATTCGAACCCGCTCGGCAGCAGCCGCTCCAAGATGACCTGCTGGATGTCGTGGCGCAGGCGCTCCAGCCGACCCTCAAAGGTATTGTTCACCCGGATACGGTTGTCGCCGCTGTGCACCAGCACGCCCCCGAGCGTCTCGATGGGGTCTGGGGCGAGGTGCATCGACTTGCCTGGGGCGGCCTCCTTGGCGATCTCCGCCCACTTTGCCGCGAGGCGCTGATGGTCTTGCCGGTTCAGCTCGACGACGAGCTCTTCGGACTCCATTTCACGCGCCGCTTGGGCCAGATAGGCCTTGAGGGTCTTCACGTAGGCCGCCTCGTCCTGTTTGAAGGATTCCATGCTGTCGCGCAGGCGCTGCTCCACGTCAGTCACCAGATTCCAGCGCACGCGATCGAGGTGACTCTGCAGCTTCAGCTCGTTCGCTTGAACCTGCTGGCGGAAGGTGCGCTCGCCGAGGGCCTTGGCGATGGTGTCCTCACGCTGCTCACGCAGCCGCAGGCGCTCGGCCGCCTCACGCAGTATGTTGTCGCGGCTGCGCTGAGCCCGTTCACGGTACTCGGTGGCCAGCCGTTCGGCACGGGCCAGAATGGCCTGTTCGAGCTCTTGTACCTGGTTCACGTCTGATCCTGTCCAATGATGTTGGAGCTGCCGAACATCGCCCGCAGTCGGTCAGCCACGTCGCTCGCGAGTCTGGGCGGCTCCTTCAGCGCCGGGACCGCGGCGACGACGATGCGCCCGCCTTCGCGCCGGACCTCGCGCAGACCGGAGACCTCGGACTGCATGATGCGGTCGTCCACCACGACGAAGGCGTTCTCTCTGCCCCGTTGGAGCTCCCGGAAGATTCGGTCCACCTCCTCGGGCTCGGGATTGGGGAAGGTCTCGAAGCCGATCAGCCGAAAGCCGTCCGCCAGGCTGTCGTCGCCAAGGAACAGCATTCGGGTCGGTCTGCCGTGCTCCGCTTCTGCAGTCACTGAATGTCTCCGGGACTGTCAGATCTTGTTGAGCAGCAGGATGCTCATGACCAGCCCGTAGATCGCGATACCTTCCGCCAAGCCGAGGAAAATGAGGGTGCGTCCCAGTGCCTCGGGCCTCTCCATGACCGCGGCCAAGGAGGCGGCCCCGATGGGGCCGACCGCTATCCCGGCGCCAATGGTGGAGAGTCCGGTGGGGATACCGACACCAAGGATCGCGAGACCCATGCCTGTCGAGATCTCGGGCACGGCGGTGGTCAGCGCCTCGGGTTGTGCCATCGCATCGCTGATGCCGAGAAGCAGGAGGCCAATCTGGGCGCCGACGAACATCAGGAGCTGGGTGGCCATGGCGGGTCTGAACCAGGGCCGCAAGCGCGGCGCCAGCGCAGGTCGGAGGTCGAGGACGATGCCGCTAATGATGAGGCCAAGGATGGCGAGGGACATGAGGCCGACGAGCCAATACATGGTCAACTCCTTAGATGTCAGATGAAGTCTTCTCGGTTTGCTCGCTCCTCCCAGTGGAGGAGTGGCGGAGAAGGGTCGAGCAAGAGCGCAGAGAGCATACCGGATAATCCTGAAAACGAAAGATGACTACGACGTTAGGTGGCTTCCGTCTGCGCGGCCTAAGGGCAGTGTCGGGGTATCCGCGAGGAAGCGGGACGCATGTCACATGGTGCTGCCCTCGCGTTTCCTGCTCATTTTCGAGCAGCCACCGTGTGAGGCACCAACCGACTGATCAATAGGGTACGCAATTGTTAGGGTACCCGACGCAGGCGCAGCGGCGTGAACTCGTGCCCGTCGCCGGAGAAGTATCGCGAGAACCCTTCGTAGTACTCGAGCCGCATGACTTGGATCATGACGATGCCGCCCTCGAGCACGAGTATGAACACATTGCCCAAAACCACGGTGATCCAGTGGCCCATCGTTCCCATCATGCCGGCGAGTGTAAAAACCGCGAGGGACAGGGCCACGTGGTTGAGACTGAATGCCGAGACACGGAGGAACGAAAGGGTGTTGGACAGATACACGATGATCGTGTCCAGAGTCTCGATCGCGACGATGAGCAGCTTCTCACCGGTCGGAGCCGTCAAGTGGCGCCACTGAAACACCGCCAAAGCAAATAGGGACAGGATGACTACCAGCGCAGGAAGAGAGCCGAATGAGCCGGTCTGCGCGAGTTGATAGCCGCCCACTAGAAAGCCCAGATAGAAGAGCAGGTTGATCGCGCCGTGGTGCTCGAACATTGCCCCGACGACGTCGCCGATCGCGATCCGATTGTAGATGCCGAGCAGACAGGCCACGATGATGAACCCGACACCCCACCCGAGGGCGACCTTGAGCATCAGGATCGGGTTGTGCAGTGGGGACATCCAGAGCGCGGGGAGGATATGCTCGTAACCGAACACGCTGCCGAAGAGGAGGCCAAAGGCCATGGAAGAGATGCCTGCGAAGATGCCGAAGAGGTAGAAGCGCGGCAATTTTTCGCGGGCCATCCAAGCCGCCACCGCGATCACAGCGCCGTGGCCAACATCGCCGAACATCATGCCGAACATGAGCAAGAAGGTGACGGCGAACAGGGGGGTGGGGTCGATCTCCCCATATTGGGGAATGCCGTATTGCTTGACCAGCATGTCGAAGGGGGCGAGGAGGCGGCTCCGCACGGGTACGGACGGCACCAGCAGGCGTTCCTCCCGCTGGGGGTTGCGGCTCTCCATAGCGAAGGGGCCGGTGAGCGTCTGGCGAAGCTGGCGCTCTAAGGTCTGTACGGACCGTGCGGGGACCCACCCCGCCAAGTAGGCGAGGTCCCCGGTGCTACGGATCGAAGGGTCCAGCGTGACGAAGGGTTCCGCCAACAGGAGCAGGTGCTGGGCGTCTTGGAGCCGATCCTGAATGGTGGATGCCCACTCCGCGAGCCGCTGCTGCAGGGTGGCGCGCTCCTCCCGGATCTCTTTGCGCCTTTGGCCGAACTCCTCCCGCAGCTTGCTGGGCTCGCTCGTGAGCTCGCGCGGGATGGGCAGGTTTTGGAAGCCGGCGGCGGTGAGCACAGAGGTGAGCTCGCCGTCCTCCCCCCCTTTTGGGCCGACTATGACCACGTGGGCTTGCTCGCCATTCACCATGTACACGTAGAGCAGGTGGTGGGCGAGGCCCACCGCGCCCTCAAGCTGGCGGATGTTTTCGCGGGGCACGATGCCGACGTAGAAGTCGAGGAAGCGGGTCGTGCCGCGCAGCATGCCGAGATCGATGTTCAGATTGCCGAAGTTGGCCAGCGCCGTTTCCTGCTCCTTGACCAATCGCTCCTCGTCGTCTAAACGCCGGAACTGCTCTTCGTAGCGGGAGCTCTCGTTCCAGGTCGTGCCGAGCCAGTCGTTCGTCTGTAGAAGCTCAGGCTCATGGATGACCCGCACGTCCTTTAGCTCCACCTCTCCGGCGAGAGGGACGAGCTTGCTAATCTTGTCCAACCGTGAGCGGGCCTGTTGAAACTGCTCCCGATAGGTGCGACCCGGCGCGTCGGCGAGACGCGCCTCCTCCGGAGGGCGGGTGTCGGCATGAAAGCTCTCGGCTTGGGCGAGGGTGAGGGATGCCCGGGGAAGGTCCTCGGTGAGAACCAGCAGGCGCACATGCTTCATCGGGAGCGGCTGTAGCATCGTCAGTTCACCCTGTCACGTGTCGATCTTGGCCTATGCCGCGGACGCCATGCCGCCGATCGGGCAGCTCGCATCGGCGAGCGCTACCGCAATCTCCACCAAGTCTGTCGGAATCTCCAGAAGCTTGCCTTGGGTTAGGGCGAAGAGCACGGAGAGGTCAAGCTCCCGCAGGACCAGGTAGGCCAGCGCTCGAGCCACCCCGGAACGGCTATAGCGCAGGACCCGCAGCGCCTCACCCGCCTTGTAGCGAGCCATGCGCCGCTGAACGTCGATGAGGTTGTTGCTGCCGGCGAGCAGCGCGTCCAGCGGCGGCGGTAGAGCCTCGATCACCCGCTCGAAGGTCTCCAGGTTGGCCAGCTCCAGGAGACGTTCCCGATAAAGCAACCGAAAGGAGGGCACGAGCTGATAGAAGGTCTCGCTGGGGGAGAACTGATAGGAGAACCTGAAGCGCAGCAGCCACATTAGGTCGACGAAGTCGAGGAGCGCGCCCATGAGCTCTTGGAGGGGGCGCAGGCTGTCGTCGTGGAACTGCATGACCTGGCGCACCAGCCCCGCGTAGTAGCGCTGGTCGATGGTCGCCTCGACTGCAAAGGGCTCTCGCTTCTGTTCGTAGACCTCGCGTGCCTGACGGGCAATCAGGCTGTAAGGGCCCTGTTCCAGCTGCCGCAGCAGCTCCAGCACATTCTCCGCCTGGAACAATGCCTGGTGCGGTAAGCGCACGTTCGGTGGCAGGTCATAGAGGTTCTCCCGAATCTCTGCCTGATCGAGGTCGTAGAGCTTGCCGCGAATGAACGCCTTCAGGTTGAACAGGGCGTACTTGCGGCCCCAGCTCAGCACCAGCGATCGTTCCGTTGCCGCCATGGGGCGCACCAGGATGGTCAGCTCGGACAGCAGTGTGTGGATCAATGCCTGCTCGACGGCGCGACTCTTCGCGCGGCTGGTGAGATGCTCGTCCAGCACCGGGGTCAGAGCAAACCGCGCCGCCAGCTCCTCCAACCCTTGCTGAGCCAATGAAGCGACCAGGCCGGGCGCGAACAGCTGCGTGGCCATCATGGACACGCGGGTGTTGAGATAGGCCTGACTCGCGGCGGTCGTCATCGGTTAATCACCTGGTTTCCCGGAGCTGGATGCAGGTCGGGCTGGGCGACTGGTCGAGTCGTCGAACGCCGATGCGCGGCATCACATGTCCGAGCTGATCAGCAGCTCGAACGCGGCCTCCAGGGCCTCGTTCTCGCGTTGCTCCGCGGTGTCGCGCAGCTGTACGTGACGCTCGTCGTAACGCCGCTTAAGCTCGGCAACCGTTTGCTCAGCGCGCTCCTCGGCCTTCTTGATGTAGCTGCGATGTAGCTCGGGGACGCGAGCCATAAACCGCTCCTCTTCTGCGCGCGCCTCCGCGAGGGCACCCTGGATGACCTGCTGCTGCTCGGCCTCGGCTTGTTCGGCAAGTCGTTCCGCGCGCATTTCTGCATCCAGGAGCCGTTGCAGCGTATCGTCCATCCGAAGGCGCCTCGTGGTGGTAAGCTCAAACAGGCAGAATACCTTAAACGTGTGCTGTGAGAAAATCTCCGATGTCGTCTCGAGTGGGTGGAATCCGTGTGCACATTAAAGGAGCCGGCGGCGGAAAGACTCGCATCTGCGTGGACGCATTGACTGCCGTCAAGGGGGCCGCGGTGGGGCCGGTCAATTGTACGACCGGATGTTAGAATCTATTAGCGAATGCTAATACGTCTTGGGTAGAGTGGCGATGCGAACAACAGGCCGGCGCGGCGACTCCGTGAAACGACTGGTGCTTCTTTGTCTTCTGGGTATCCTTGGCACCACGGTTGAGGGCGGTAACCTGCCGGCGACTATCCGTCAGGTCAAGCCGAGCATCGTGGGTGTGGGCACCTACATGGTCCTGCGCAAGCAGCAGGACAAGCTGATGGGAACGGGTTTCGTGGTCGGGGGAGGAAACCACGCGGTGACCAACGCACACGTGGTCCCGAGGGATTTGGACGAGAGGCGCCGCGAGACCATCGCCGTCTATATCCCAGCGGGGGGCAACCAAGCGCAACGTCGGCTCGCAAAAGTCGTCGCGCGGGATTCTTCGCACGATCTCTGCCTTCTGCGCTTCGAGGGTCCCGCGGTGCGTGCCCTGCGCATGGGTCGTGCGAAGGACGTCCAGGAGGGCGAGCCGGTGGCCTTCACGGGGTTCCCGATCTTGAATGCCCTCGGGTTGCATCCGGTCACCCACCGGGGCATCGTCTCGGCGATCACTCCGTATGTGGTGCCGGTCAATGCCGGCGATCAGTTGCGCCCTGACGTGCTGAGGAAGCTCGCTCGTCCTTTCCAGGTGTTTCAGCTCGACGCGACCGCTTACCCGGGCAACAGCGGCAGTCCGGTCTACGAGATCGAGTCCGGGCGCGTCGTGGGGATCGTCAATAGCGTCTTCATCAAGAAAACCAAGGAGATGGCCATTACCGACCCGAGCGGTATCAGCTACGCGATTCCAGTGACCTACGTGCGCAGGTTGCTGGACCGTGCGCGGATCAAGTATTAACGGGAGCGACCGGTGTCGTCGGACAGGCTAGAGCCAGAGGGGCCGCCGCCGCCCGATTCGGTCGATCACGCAATAAATCGGGTGCTGCTGGCAGAGCGCAACGCGCGTGCGGAAATCGTGCAACGCCGGGACGAGGCGGCGCAGATCATCAGCGAGGCCGAGCGCCGGGCGGCACGTATCGGCCAGCGTTCCGAGGCGCGCATAGAGGCGGTGCACCGGGTCGCCGATCGTGCGGTCGAGGAGGCGCTGCATGCACTGCTCGGACCCGCGCCCGCCTTTGAAAGTGATCGAGCGTCCGCACAGGACCACGACCGGCTCGAGCGGGCGGTGGAGCTGCTGGTAGAAGAGATGCTCGGCGGCCGATGATGGGTCTCCCGCACCGTTTTGCTTATCTCCAGGCGCGGCTGCAGGCGCGCTACGGTTGCCTGCCGGCGGAAGAGGATTGGGAGCGCTTGTCGGGGACCAGGTCGCTCTCCGCCTTTCTCGAGGAGGCGCGGATGGGCGCCCTCAATGACTGGATCAAGGGTTTCTCCAGCCAAAGCGACGCCCACGACGTCGAGGTGGCAGTGCGCAGCGTCTATCGCGAGACGGTGGCGCAGGTGGCCTCGTGGGTTCCCAAGCCGTGGCGCGAGGCGGTGGCCTGGACGGGCTGGCTGCCCCTCCTACCTCTGCTCGACCACGTGGCGCGCGGCGAGCCGATGCCGGGCTGGGTCGCACGCGACCATGAGCTCCAAACTCTGCTGGAAGAGGACGGAAGCCTGAGCCTCCCGTACCTTAGGCGGACCGGCGCTGCGGTGTTTAGCATACCCGATCGGCCGTTGACCGCTATTTGGACTGCGCAATGGCGACGCCGCTGGCCGCGCTGTGGTGGCGAAGCGCGCGTGAACATGGACGCCCTGGTCAAGCTGGTGGATGACCACTCGGCGGCCTTTCTCCGTGCGCCACCCGACGGGACTTGGGTGGTGCGCAAGGGGCTGCGTGAGCGGCTTCATGTGCTCTTTCATCAGCGATTGCTGCAGCCGGTCAACGCCTTCATCTACCTCACCCTGGTCGCCCTCGACCTGGAGCGTCTCCGGGCGGGCCTCGTCACACGTGCGCTGTTCGCGGAGCAGGAGGAGGTGACCGCCTAATGCTCCGCCCCGTCTCCACCCGTTGGTTCGAGGTGCTATGCCCGCGTGCCGAGAGCGTACGCACGGTCGCGGAGCTCGCCCGCACCGGGGCGGTGGAGATCGAGGTGAGGCGCGGGGCGCCGGGGGACTTTCCCGTGCAGCACCTGGCCGCGGGCCTTGCCGAGTACAGGAAGTTGGTGCCTCGCTACGGCCGCTACTGGGACCGCGGTCGGCTGCGTCGCTCCCTTCTGGTTGAGGCGCCCAGCGCCGTGCTGGAGCGATCTATCGCGCGCATCAGCGCGTGGCGGCGCGAGGCTGACCCCTTGATCGACGCGGTTCAGGCCTGCGAGGAGGAGCTGACTCGGCTCAAATGGCTGCTGATGGTCGTCCAGCGAGTCGCCGACGGTCCCCTCGATTTTGCCTTGGTGGCGGAATCCGGTCCGGTCCTGGGAACCTTCTGTTCCGTGCTGCCGCGGGACGCTGATCCGCGCCTCCCGGATTGGATCATCGCCCGCACCATCCCGTGGGAGAACGAGCGCTGCTATATGATCCTTGGTCCGGCCGATCGCCTCGACCAGGTCAAGCATCAGGTCAAGGCGGCCAAGGGACGGGTGATAGAGCGTCCGGACTGGCTGCGGGGTGACGCCGGTCAGGCGGCGACTCGGATCGGCGCGCGCCGCGAGTTCCTTTCGGTTCGCCTGGTTCACCTTTACGCGGAGCTCGACAATCTGTTCGAGGACTATGCGTTGGGGGACGTCCTGGGCGAGCTGGCCCAGATCGAGTGGTTCGGCAGCCAGGTGGGGGGGTTGGAGCTCGCGAGCGACCACCTGGTCTGGGTGACCGGCTGGACGGATGATCTTAGCGGAGACTCCCTGATTGCCGCTCTGGATCGCGCCCGGACACGCGCCTTGCTGCGCCTCTCGCCGCCGCCGCGGGGAGCCCGTCCGCCGCAGATTCTCGTCAATCCGGCCTGGCTCAGGCCCTTCGAGATCTTTGCCCGCGCCTTCGGCGTCCCCGGTGGGGACGAGGCTGATCCGACCCCACTGCTCGCCCTGGTGGTGCCGCTGCTTTTCGGCTACATGTTCGGGGATGTGGGGCAGGGGGCCGTGCTGCTGGCTGTCGGCTGGTGGCTCAAACGGCGCTTTGAAATGGCCTGGCTGCTGGTCGCCGGCGGTATCAGTGCGATCCTGTTCGGGCTGCTGTTCGGCAGCGTGTTCGCGAGCGAATCACTGATCCATCCGCTCTGGATACACCCCATGAGCGACCCGCTCACCGTGCTGATCGTGCCGCTCGTGTTCGCGGTGGGCCTGTTGGGTCTCGGGCAGCTCCTGTCCGGGCTCGGTGCCCTGTGGCGGGGCGAGCTCACAGCTTGGATGCTGGTGGATGCGGGCTTTCTGGTCCTCTACCTGGGGCTCATCGGCGTGCTGGCGGGTTTGGAGCTCGGCTGGCTAGTACTCCTCGGGCTTGGCTGGTATCTCGTGGGCAGCTTCTTGGTTACCCGCCGTTTCCTGGGTGCGATGATTGCAGCTGCTCACTTGGCGGATGGCAGTCTGCAGATCCTGGTTAACACCCTCTCCTTCGCCCGCGTTGGGGCCTTCGCGCTTGCCCATGCCAGCCTGTCCGCGGCCATCGTTGCCATGGCTGACGCCACGGGTTCGAGCCTTGGCTGGCTGCTGATTATGATCCTGGGTAATTTGCTGATCATCGTCCTGGAGGGTCTGGTTGTCTCCATTCAGACGACGCGGCTCGTGCTGTTCGAGTTCTTCAACCGTTTCCTGCGCGGGACCGGGCGGGCATTCCGTCCATTGTCCCGACCCCCCGCAATCGTAACCGGAGAGGTCCCATGAAGAGACAATTACTGCTCATTGCGTTCCTGGTGCTCAGCGTCGCAGTGCTCTCGGCGGTGAGCAGCTTGCTGCTGTGGCACCCGGATGCGTTGGCAGAAGAGGTCGCCAAGGTCTCTATCACCGAGATCGACCCCGGGGTGCTGCGCTGGGGATATCTCGCCGCGGCGCTCGCCACTGGGATGGCAGCCTTGGGGGCGGCATTTGCCGTCGCTACGGTGGGTGCCGCAGCGGTAGGTGCTCTGGCGGAAAAACCGGAGCTCTTCGGGCGGGTACTCATCCTGGTGGGACTTGCGGAGGGTATCGCCATCTACGGCGTCATCATGTCTGTTCTGATCCTCAATCGACTCGCCTGATGTCTCTCTGCGCCTTCATGGGAGACGAGGTGAGCGCTGCCGGTTTCCGCCTGGCGGGTGTGGACGTGCATGTTCCGAGCCGCGCCGAGGCGCCGGCACTTTTTCAACGCCTGGTCGTCGACGCCCAGATTGTCCTGCTAACAGCGGAAGTTGCCGGCTGGCTGCCCCAGGAGACGTTGCCCAGGGTCCTGGTCGCGGACAGGCCGCTGGTGGCCGTCATTCCGGATGTACGCGGGCGTTGTCAGCCCTCGGACCTTTCCGGCCAGCTCAAACGCCAGCTGGGGATGGCTGAATGAAGCTCGAAGAGCGTGAGAAGCGACTCCGGAATCTGGTGGAGGATTATCGCGACGAGGAGTCACGGCGGATCTTGGACGGCGCGCAGCAGGAGGCGGCGGAGCTCGTCAGACGTGCGTACGAGGCCGGCCGCGCTCGGTTGCACGAGTGCGTGATCGCCGAGAGGAGCCGCGCCGAGGCACGCATCCAGGCCGCACGAGCGGAGCGTGCCACCCGGAAACGCCGCACGAGCGAGCAGTACAGCGTCGATCTTCTCGAGGCCGCGTGGCCCATGCTGCGCGCGCGCCTGCTTGCCCGTTGGCGAGATAAGGACGGCCGCCAGCGCTGGACCGAACATTATCTGAACGAGGCCCTGCGGGTGCTCCCGCGGGGCGAGTGGACAATTCGCCACGCCCGGGAGTTGTCGGGCGAGGAGCAGCAGGCCGCCACCACGAAGCTAACGGACGCGCTGGGCCGGGCGGCGCGATTTCGGACAGACCGCGGCATCGAGGCCGGCCTCGTCGTCGCGGGTGGTGGTGCCGTGCTCGATGCAAGCCTTGAGGGGCTGCTGCGGGATCGCTCTCAGCTCGAGGCGCGACTGTTGGCACTAGTCGAAGCGGAGGCGCGGCCATGAGTTTGGCAATTACCTCCGGGATCAGCGGTCCGGTGTTGCGGGCACGCCCCGAGGGTCCGTTTCGCCTGCGCGAGGCCGTCATGGTGGGCCCGGAACGCCTCCTCGGGGAAGTCATTCGCGTCGCACGTGACCAGATTGTCGTGCAGGTCTACGAGGATACGAGCGGACTGCGCCCGGGGATCGAGGTCCATGGCTCTGGTCACCTCCTTTCGGTTCGCCTGGGCCCCGGGGTGCTTGGTCACATCTTCGACGGCTTGCTTCGGCCCGTCAGCGACGAGGGTCAGCCTTTCGTCACGCCCGGCATGCACGAGATCACGCCGGCAAGCTTTCGCTTCCGGCCGCTTGCGACCGTGGGCGCACGCCTGGGGCCGGGTGCGGTTCTCGGCGAGGCGGACAGCGGCACCGGTCTCTCGCAGCGTTGCCTGGTGGCGCCAGACCTTCCGCAGGGGGAGGTCGTCGAGATCGCCGATGAGGGCGAGTACCGGGAGGACGAGGCCGTTTGTCGGCTGCAGGATGCCGCTGGAGAGACCCATGAGGTGGCCATGAGTCATCGCTGGCCCGTGCGTATTCCGCGGCCGGTCGTGAAGCGGTTGCCGTCCGATGAGCCGATGCTCACCGGGCAACGCATCCTGGATTGTTTGTTCCCCGTTTCTCGCGGTGGCACCGCTGCCATCCCGGGCGGCTTCGGCACGGGGAAGACCGTGCTACTGGAGACGATCGCCAAGTGGTGCAGCGCGGAGGTTATCGTATACGTTGGCTGCGGCGAGCGCGGCAACGAGATGGCGGGTCTGCTGGCGGAGTTCATGGAACTTGAGGACCCGCGTAGCGGAAGGCCCCTGCTGGAGCGCACCGTCGTGATCGCCAACACCTCCAATATGCCGGTGTCGGCCCGGGAGGCGAGCATCTACACCGGGATCACTGTGGCCGAGTACTTCCGGGATCAGGGGCTCAATGTTGCGCTCATGGCGGATTCGACGAGCCGTTGGGCGGAAGCCTTGCGGGAAGTGTCGGGACGGCTCGGCGAGCTGCCCGGTGAGAGCGGCTATCCCGCCTATCTCAGCAGTCGCTTGGCAGCCTTCTACGAGCGGGCGGCTAGGGTGCGGGCCCTGAGCGGCAGCACCGGGTCGGTTACCGTGCTCGGTGCAGTGAGCCCTCCCTCCGGCGATTTCTCCGAACCCGTCACGAGCCACACCAGGCGCTACGTCGGGTGCCTGTGGGCACTGGATGCACACCGCGCCCATGCCCGCTTCTACCCCGCCATCCATCCCCTGCAGTCGTACAGCGTGGTGGCGCGCGGTCTGGCGCGGTGGTGGCACACACAGGGCGCTACGCGCTGGGAGGAGCTGCGCCGGCGCTTTCTCACGCTGCTGGAGGAGGAGGCCCGGCTCGAGCGGATGGCCCGCATCATCGGACACGACGCGATGCCCGAGCGGCAGCGCCTGACCCTGCTGTGCGCCCAGCTGGTTAACCAGGCATTTCTGCGCCAGTCCGCCTTCTCGGAGATCGACCGCTACGCCAGCCCCGCCAGGCAGGCGGTGATGATGCAGCTCATCGGCCGCTTCATCGAGGAGGCGGAGCGGCTCCTGGAGGCGCGGGTCCGCCCCGAGGAGATCGCGGGCACCGATCTTTTCCGCCGCCTCATGCGCATGGGCGAAGAAATTCCTGAAGGGGATTGGGACCGCTTCTCGGCCCTTGATCAGGAGCTTACGGCGACCGTTCGGCACCTGCTCTCGGCGCGAGGCGAGGGGGATGCCGCTCGGTCCGGCGCCATGCCTGACCCCGCGATAGGCTGAGGGGAGTCGTCCAGGATGTACGCTCGGCTGATCGGAGAGGATATCGCCAACCGCGCAGAAGGCCCGCTGCTCTTCCTACGCCGCACCGTCGATGTCGGCCTCAATGAAGCGGTGGAGGTGGAAGGCGCGGACGGCCAGATGCGGCTCGGCCGCATCGCTGCCCTCGACGAGGAAACGGTCACCGTCGAGGTGCTCGATGAGACAGCCGGCCTCGGCCTCATTGGGACTCGGGTGCGGTTTTTCGGTGAGCCGCTGCGCTTCCACGTGGGGCCGGGCCTTCTCGGCCGGGTGTTCAATGGGATCGGGCATCCACTGGATGGCGGACCCCCGCTGGCGGCGAAGCGCGCCTTCCGGGTCGAAGGGCTGCCGATCAAGCCTTCGGCGCGTGAGGCCCCAAGCGAGTTCTTGGAGACGGGTTTCACTGCCATTGATCTCATGAATAGCCTCGTAAGGGGGCAGAAGCTCCCATTGTTCTCGGGCGGCGGACTTCCGCACGACCGCATCGCGGTGGATATCGCCTGTAATTCCAGGCTCCCCGGCAGTCGCGGCGAGCAGGATTTTGCCATCGTGTTCGCAGGAATCGGAGTACCGCACAACAGTGCAGAGTTCTTCCGCGAGGAGATGGAGAAGAGCGGCGCGCTGGCCCGCACGGTGCTCTTCTTGAACCTTGCCAGCGACTCCAGTGCACAGCGGTTGCTCGCTCCGCGCTTCGCCCTCACCGCGGCCGAGTACATGGCCTTTACGGAGGGCAAGCACGTCCTGGTGATCCTCACCGACATCACAAACTATTGTGAGGCACTACGGGAGGTCTCGGCCAGCCGCGGGGAGATCCCCAGCCGCAAGGGCTATCCCGGTCACATGTATTCCGATCTGGCGACACTCTACGAGCGCGCCGGCCGCATCCATGGGCTGGAGGGCTCTGTCACCCAGATACCCATCCTCACGATGCCGTCGGACGACATCACCCACCCCATTCCGGATCTCACCGGGTACATCACCGAAGGACAGATCGTGCTGGACCGTGATCTGCACCGGCGAGACCTTTATCCGCCCATCCGGGTTCTGCCTAGCCTGTCCCGGCTGATGAAGGACGGCACCGGAGAAGGAATGACGGACGTGGACCATCCCGCATTGGCCGCCCAGCTCTATGCGGCCTATGCCCAGGCCCAGCAGACCCGCATCCTGGCGAGTGTGGTGGGAGAGGAGGGCCTCTCAGATGTGGACCGCAAGTATCTCGTGTTCGGCGATCGCTTCGAGCGCGAGGTCGTGAGCCATACGGAACGCCGCAGCCTCGCTGAAAGTATGGAGGCGGGTTGGAGGGCACTGCGCGTGTTGCCGCGCACGGAGCTCCACCGCCTGAGCGACCGCCAGATTCGCGCACACCTGGAGCAGTAAATGGCCGAGCGCGAGGTCACACCGACCCATAGTGCCTACCTTGAGCTCAAGGAGGAGCGCGTCGGCATGGAGGAGGGCTACCGCTTCCTCGACGAGAAGCGGCTTATCCTCGCCGCCGAGATCTTGACCGAGCTTCAGCGTTACGAACAGGAGATGGCCGCCTTTCGCGAAGCCTATGCCGGTGCAGGCGAGGCCCTGCGCGCCGCCGCGGCGCGGCATGGCCTAGAGGGACTGGAGCTCTACCCCCCGGCGCCGGAGCCTGGCGGACAGATGCACGTCACCACGCGGTCCGTGCTTGGGGTGACCCTCCACGCGATTGCGTGCGAGGTGAGTGAGTCGGAGAAACCGCCCGCAGCCGTGGAGGAAAGCCCGGAGGCCGAGCTGTGCCGGACAAGGTTTCGCGATTTGATCCCGCGTGCTGCCCGCCTCGCCGTCTTGGCGGGGAATCTCGAGCGCCTGCGACTTGAGTACACACGAACCGCCCGTCGAGCCCGTGCACTGGAAGACGTGCTGCTGCCGGAGATAGACCAGACCCTCAAGGCGGTGGATTCCGCATTGGAGGAGCTGGAGCGTGAGGAGGCCGTACGTGTGCGGCAGGTGCGTGCCGAGGGGGCAATGGAGGGATGAGGCGGCGCCGAAGGTCCAGAGCAGCCGGACCCGGATGCACCGCGCAGCACCTAGCGGAGGGACTCGTAGTCGTACCTATAACCTCACCGATGCAGTCTGTATTTTCCGGGGTGATGGACTAGCCTAAAGGGTACGGCCAAGTCGGCCGCATACAGCTCAGCGCGAGCAAGGGGCCAGGTATGTATTCCGGCGATATCGTGATCCACATCGACGAGAATCTCGACGACGATTACATTCGCATGTTGGAACGGGATCTTGGCGATGAGCGAGGGGTGCTCAGCGCCTGTGTCCACGACAAGAGACGCCATCTGATGCTTGTCGACTTCGATGCCACGGACAGGCAGCCGAGCGAGATCCTTCGTGTCGTTCGCAGCAAGGGGCTTCACGCGGAGATGATCGGCTTTTGACGCTCACAAGTTGCCGATGAGGCGGCGGCCCCGACAGGGGCATTTTTTTGATTTGACAGAAATCGCCTTAGCGCGATAACTCTGCTTGCCTGGCCGGGGTCGGGTACGGGCCGTCGGGACACGCCGGGAATACGTCCATGTAGGCTCGGCGGCGCCGTTCGTGGTGCCGACGGTCCCGTCGACCCGCACCCGACCCGCCGAGTGGACGTACCAGCTGACGTGCGACGCGAATCACGTTTTGGTGGCCATTGGTGTCGAGCCTCAGGTCGTTGGCCGAAAGATCCATTTGGAGTGGATATAGTGGCGCCCTGGTCTTTGAGTCTCGCTGAGGGGATGCCATGCGTTGGACGGCGGTCACGGGTTTGTTGCTGGCGTCTTGCCTGCAGACTGGATGCTCCGGAGGCGACACCAAGGAATGGCTGCCGGTGAGGTGCCTGGAGCGGCCGGATTCTGGTCCGTGCACGGACCTCGTTTACCGGTACTACTACGACTACGCATCCGATCGATGCAGGGCGTTCGCCTATGGAGGCTGCGAGGGTCACGCGCCTTTCGAGTCACGGGAGGCATGCGTTAGCGCATGTGAAGCGGGCGGAGGAGGCACCGCTAGGCCGTAGTTCCGCCCGTCGGGTAATTCGAGCCTTAACGGGCGCGTGCACGGCCCTATGGCAGGAACTACGCAGGCTATTAGCAGCCCGAGAATCGAGGCAAGTGCAGCTGTTGCGACCGTCTGACTCCCCGAATGCCGGGGAGCCGACGTGTGAGTGAGCTCAAGTGAACATGTCTGCCGTGATGTTCCTGAACCAGCCGATGGCGAACTGCACCTCCAGGGCGCGTGTGCGTGCGTCCGCATTGGCCGGCGACAGACCCCCCGCTCCCTTGATGCTGACGATCTTTCCGTCCTTGAGCTCGTAGACCCCGGCCACCGAGATGCCATAGTCGGGCGCGATGATGCTGTAGCAGGTGTTGACGTAGGAAGGTTCCGGCGCGGCTTTGCCGTTGACAGCGGCCACGATCGCGGCGGCGCAGACCTTGCCCTGAGAGTTGGCCGCATACCCGGACTTTGGCATGGCCCCGGCAATACAGGCGTCTCCGATCACGTGGACGTCCTTGTGGATGTCGGACTCGAAGGTTTGCTGGTTGACGGGGCACCAGCCGGACGCATCTGCGAGGCCAGCCGTTTGGGCGATAGGGCCTGCCTTCTGGGGCGGGATCAGGTTAATGACGTCCCCTTTGAATTCCTCGACTTGGCCGACGAGTGTGCGGGTCTTGGGGTCGATGGACTCGACGATGCCCCCGTTTGCACCCGAGACCCACTCGATCATGTCGCCGTACTTCGCCTTCCACCCCGCCATAAAGAGTCCCTGCTTTGAGAAGGCGTCCTTGGCGTCGAGAATGATGATCTTCGACTTGGGCTTGTGCTGGCTGAAGTAATGCGCAACCTGCGCGGCGCGCTCGTAAGGGCCCGGCGGGCAGCGGAACGGGTTGGGCGGCGCAACGATGTAAAAGGTCCCCCCGTCGGACATGGCTTCGAGCTGCTTGCGCAGCTTGAGGGTTTGAGGCCCCGCCTTCCAGGCGTGCGGGATCTCCTCGGCGACCTCGGCGCTCATCCCATGGATCTTTTCCCAGCGAAAATCAACCCCGGGTGAAACAACCAGCTTGTCATAGTTGTACCGGTTGCCGCTGGTCCCGCGGACGAATTTCTGAGCAGGATCGATCTCCGTCACCTCGTCCTCGACCACGCTGATGCCGCGGCGGGTCAGGCCTCGGTAATCGAAGGTGAGACTCTGCAGGTCGCGCTCGCCGCCGAGCACCTCGTTGCTGAGGGGGCAGGAGACAAAGAGAGGATTCTTCTCGATCAGCGTGACCCGAATTTCCGGATCCGCCATCCGAATGTACTTGGCAACGATGGTACCGCCATAGCCGCCGCCGATCACCACCACACGTGCCTTCGCCTTGCCGGCCTGGAGCAGGGCGGGGAAACCCAGAGTACCGAGGGTAGCCGCCGCCGCTGCGGATGCCTTGATGAATGCTCTGCGCGTCATCTGTGCCATTGCCGGACCCCCTATTTCTCGCTGGCGTAGTAGTGGGCAAGGGCCCGGATCTGCTCGTCGGAGAGCTTCATGACCCGCTCACCCATCTTACGCGGCTCGCACCGTGCGCCTATCTCCCGGCACTGCTCGAGCGCATATTGGATGTATCCGGGCCATTGCCCGGCGAGGCGCGGGCGCTCCTCGCTCTGCTCGCGGCCGCCGTCCTTGTGGCACGTCTCGCACTGCGCCTGGTGCAGGTCCCCGCCCACGGCCACGAGCTTGCCGTCGGCGATCGCGTCATTCGGGCTCCAGGGCTGCTGCGCGAACCAGCTGGCAATCACCCGCAGCTCTTGGTCACTGTAGCCTTTGGTGATACGCCCCATGATGGTGGACGGGCGCAATCCCGTCTGGTAATCGCCGAGCACCGTGTAGATGTAGCCTTTGTCCAAGCCTCCTATCGTCGGCATAAAGAGTCCGGCACTGGCCCCGTTGGTACCGTGACAGCCCGCGCAGGTATTGGCCAGCATACTCGCGGAGCGCACACCTTCTGCTTGCGCGGTGCCGAGCGCGAGGAGTACCGCTCCAACGAGAGCGGGCAGTCGCACGCCGTAGATCATTGTGGTCCTCCTTATGGTTCTGATGCGTCTCGGGAAGTCGACATTGCGTGAAGCGGTTGTCGCTCGACGGAGCCGAATTTTCCCTTGTCCCAACTGGGAATCGTCATTCCGGGAGGAGACCAGGCGATTGGCTGCGAGTCCTTGATCCAACTCAAGGAGGGCGCCGCGGTGGGCAATGCCCCGGGGAGGGGCCGCGGCGATGGTGGTGGCGTGGGGCACGGGCTTGCCGAGGGGGGATTGGCGTCATGCCCCGGCGGGAACGTCCAACTAGGCAGGTCGGGTGCCGGTCGGCGCCACGGATGGCCCCGTAGAGCTACATGGGCGGCTTCGCGGCGTGCCCAGACCCGCGTTCCGTTCCTTGCCCGGCAGCCGAGTTATCGCGCTAATCGCCTGTTGAGGCAGGGGTGCAGGCACGCGGGAGCCGCCGGACCTCAGAAGTTCGTCTTCAGCTCTTACGCTTACTGGGATCTATCCAGATCCGTCCATCGGCCACCTCGACTCGGAAGGTCGCAATGGGCTCGTCTGCCGGGTCCTCGGTCGGTTCGCCTGTCCTCAGACTGAACCGGCTTCCGTGCAGCGAGCATTTGATTCGATCCCCCTCCAGACAGCCGAAAGAGAGGGGATAGTCCTCGTGACTGCAGAGATCCTCCACTGCATAGAAGGCCCCTCCGGCATTGGCGATGACGAAGGCACGGCCGGCGACTTCCACCTTGCGAAACTTACCGGGAGGGACCTGTGCTGCCTCGGCCACGGCGACGAAGGGTTTGTCCATGCCAGACTCCTACCGCACGCGCTTAGCGGCCCTTCCCGAATCGAGGGCGCTACGCACGCGATCGGCGGCTGCCCGCAGCGAGCCTTCTCGGCCCAGGTGCCAGAGGACGAGTGCGCCCGCGAACACAAGACTGTCGTAAGTTGGGCCCTTCGCACCCTCCAGCGCGGCCATGCCCGCCTGGGCCGCCGCCAGCGCCGTCGCCCGAACGTCGACCGCGACGGCGATCTCGTCACCGGGGCGAGTCGTCTGGGGAAGGTCGTCCGGCAGCGGGACGGAGCGAACCGGCTGCTCGATGCCGATTGCGCTCGGATCGATGTCGAAGGACTGCTCCTCCCCGCGGTGCTGATAGTTGAAGCACACACTCCGCTGGCGCAGGGACGGCACTACTCCGCCCTCGACACCCCGCACCAACAGCCCCGAGTCGAAGCCCGCATGGCGCGCCAGCATGGCATAGATGCGCGGGTAAGGCTTGTGCACGTATCCCGTAACTAAGTGGGTGTGCTTGCGCCCGTGGATCGGCTTGGCCATGACCTCCACCGTGGTAACCGCCTGGCGCTTGACGACGGTGCCGCGAAAGTCGGTGAGGTCATGCAGGGCAGGGCAAAAGGCCTTTTGATCCACATAGGTCCAGCCCAAGGCGGGGTCGCCGAGCCGAGCGGCGGCCGCCTCCGGAGGCAGATCCACGTCTACCCCAGAGGCGGACAACACGTGGCGGTGGGTCACGCCGAACTTTGGCCCGACCGCATCGAGTCCGTGGCAGACTGCCGCGACGCCGCACTCGGCGAGCAC
This sequence comes from uncultured Gammaproteobacteria bacterium, assembly GCA_963824085.1. GTDB lineage: Bacteria > Pseudomonadota > Gammaproteobacteria > Chromatiales > Chromatiaceae > JARRNE01. The sequence continues at coordinate 258,658 of CAWGNT010000009.1, read as the reverse complement.
GGCGGGCAGGAAAGGGGAAGCGGGGAGGCAGCGGTTGTAGCCGTCGTAAGGGTCGGCCACGTCCACCACATCATCGACGTCCGCAACCGCATGGCGTGTGGAATCCCGCACGGCATCGAGAATGCCCTTGAGCTCGTCGTCCGTCTCCCGTTTCATGCGCAGTGCGATCATGAAGATGCCCGCCTGGACCGGATCGACCTGCCCATTCAGGATCGCCTGCATTCCAGCGCGGGCCTCCTCGAGCGCGATATCCTTGGAAAGCTCAGGGCCGGTCGCAATGCGCTGAATAATGGAGCGCATGGTCTTGCTGACGTCGTCGGGCGTGGTTGCGGTACTGCTCACGTTTCGCCTCCAGGGCGTACTGTGCAGGGAAAGCCGTGGAACGGCCGTCGTGAAATGTTACTGCTGCCGGTGTGCAGGAGTCTCAATTTGGTAGGGGCGCGCCCCGCCGATCTCAACCGGGGGAAAGGAGCGTCTTCCCCAGGGATGTGCGCGACGGACAGACCGCGCGGGCGGGTGGGGCCGATGGCCTCAGTCTCGGTACCGCCGCAGGAGATCCCCGTAAGCGTCGATCCGCCGGTCGCGCAGGAAGGGCCAGATGCGGCGCACTCGCTCCGAGCGAGCCAGATCCACGTCCGCTATCAGCACTGCTGGCTGGTCACTTGGCGCCTCCGCCAGGATTTCTCCTTGCGGGCCGCAAGCGAACGAGCCACCCCAGAAATGGGCGCCCGCGGTCGCGCCGCTCGGATCAGGCTCAAAGCCAACCCGGTTGCAGGCGAGCAGTGGCAAGCCATTGGCCACCGCGTGGCCCCGCTGCACCGTCCGCCAGGCATCGCGTTGGCGCTTCTGTTCAGACGACTCGTCTGCGGGGTCCCAGCCGATCGCGGTGGGGTAGAGCAGGAGGTCGGCGCCGGCCAACGCCATGAGCCGTGCGGCCTCCGGAAACCACTGGTCCCAGCAGACCAGCACGCCCAAGCGGCCGACCGCCGTTTCTATGGGCGCGAAGCCTAGATCGCCCGGCGTGAAGTAGAACTTCTCGTAGTAGCCCGGATCATCTGGGAGATGCATCTTGCGGTAGACGCCCGCGAGGCGTCCGTCGGCGTCCAGCACGACCGCTGTATTGTGGTACAGCCCAGCGGCACGGCGCTCGAAGGTGGAACCGACGAGAACGAGCCTCAACTCTGCAGCCAGCGCTGCGAGCCGGTCGGTTGTCGGCCCAGGGATAGGCTCCGCCAGGTCGAAGAGTGTGCTGTCCTCCGTCTTGCAGAAGTAGGCGCTGTTGTGCAGCTCCTGCAGCAAGACCAGTCGACAGCCCTGGGCGGACGCTTCCCGGATACCCTCCATGCAGGCGGCAAGGTTCGCTTCGACACTGGCCTGGTCCGCTTGCTGGATAAGGCCTACACGAAGAAGGTTCGTTGAGCTCAAGCTCTGCTCCCGATGACGTCGCATTTATGTTGGGATGGTCCCATAGGGCTGGAGTGTGTTCCATACGCTCCCCGGTTCGGTTGGTCAGGGCAGTCCATGTCGTAGTCGGGTTCGACGCGCGTACCGCCGCCGTCCGCGAGCTCTCCAGGACCACGCGCTCAAACGGACCCTGTTTCCCGCCGGCCCCTTCTTGCGCAAGCGGGTCGTGGCACCAGGGTTGGTGAAGGGCGGCGGGTTCAGGGCGGCGACCGGTAACCGGCCAGCTGTCCCAGCGCTAGGCGCTACCGAGCATCTGTAGCGGATCTGCCGGCTGTTTGCGAATATAAGGCTTCGCGGGGTGTATCCCACGGAAGATGTCCGGGAGTGTTCCTGGCCGAAGCGCCTCGAACTGCCGGTGACACGGCGCGGATGAGCCCTGGCCTGCTGGCCGACCAGCATCCCGCGTGCTCGAATCTTGTCCACGCGAGCGGCTCATGGCAGCCAGGGGAGAAATCCTTGCTACTATGTGCCTCATACTCAACCTGCGCACGAGACATCGAGAAATGGCTAAACCGAACTATGCGTTTGAGAAGCGTCAGAGAGATCTCGCAAAAAAACAGAAGAAGGAAGAGAAGCGACGTCGGAAAGCCGGAGCGAGCGACAATCCGCCGCAAGAGCCGGACCGGGCGTCGACCGACGGTGACGGCGAAGACAAATCGGCCACCTGACCCGGGGTGATCCCGAATGGCACGGCGCCAATTGAAACGTGCCCGGATCTCCGCGGGGCGATTTTTCACGTCGCTCAGCACGGCGTCCACTCCCTCGCGGTATCAGGAGATGTCTGCGGTCGCGACAGCTGGCGCTGCGCGGCGCCTGCAGTAGACGCCCAACAGGCGCAGTGATCAGGACCGGACGGGTTGGCTCGCCGTGCGAGGCGTAGTCTGCGTCCGTTTCACTTGGCGCTGTCATGCCACGACTACGATTTTGTGGCAGAGACGCCGGAGGCGAATCGGTCGAAGGGCGTGCGGAAGCTCAATGGTGTCTCCACTCAGAGGGCGGGGCGGGCTCCGCCGGAACGATGACCCTGATCCGTGCCCAGCTCGAAGGAGCGCCGGGGTTCATTCGTCAGGGATAGCGTGCAGAGCGTCCGGCTGAGCTTCAGCGCTGATCGGCTGATCGCATTCGGCGTTTTGGCCTAGTCGAGCGTTCCGCCGTCTACTGCGATAAGGTAGTCGAAGTTTCCCTCGCCGCAGATTCTATTCAAATGGTCGACGATCCTTTTTGCCTGCAACGTTGACTCATTTGGTCCGCGAATATACAAGGGCTTATTATCGCGACCGTATGTGAAGCCTGTGGGACAGGTTTGGCCGTCGACGTCGCCGAAGATGGGTTTTACCTTCTGATAGTCCCGATGTGGAGAGAACCCTAGGTTCTCCGCATAGCGGACTGCGCCTTCAACGAGCTTCCGCGCGCACGCGGGTGCACGGCCTGGAACCCTTGATCTTCATGCGCCTGTATCAGCCTGGGCTTCACTTTATGCTCATAATCCTGCTCCGTGGACACGCTGAATAAGGCGTTCTTCACTCCCAAGCAGAAGACATCGACGACGAAGGCACCTACGGCAATGGAGCCGTACGATGTCCGTCGTGTCCAAATGACGGTGCCCAGCCCTGTCTCGAACAGGCGTTCCGGAACGAGGCATTCATGCGCGGGGGACTTCGAATAGCCCGACGCCTTGTGCTCCGACGTTTGACGTGCGCTTGCCTGCTTGACTAGAAGCTTCCTTTTCTTCTTCTTTTGCTCGAGCTTTTTCTGACTCTGCTTGTCGCTGTTTGCCATTTATCAAATCTCACCGGATGCGTTCGCTGTCGCTGCGGGGCACCATTGAGCCGCGTGCTCATTCTGACCCCTTCTCCCTTAGAAAGGGAACTAGCCCTGCCCCCACGACAGCGGGGAGCTGAGATGGAAGCGGAGGCCCGCCGCTAGGTCGGATCGTTGCACCCGGGCAGGCATTTGTTCCCCGCTAGCCGTCCGCCTTCGAGAGAGAAGAGACTCAAGGTTTTCAAGGCAGCGGAGGGTCGCGATCGGTACCTGGCAAGCGTTCAGCGCTCCCTACGCGGACGATGGGCACGTCGCGCTTTGCCCATCCACAGGAATCGGGCGCTTATACGGTCACGCGTGCGCCCTAAGGCGGCCACGCCTGCGAGGGTGGGAACGGCTACGGCGTAGGTGCATGAGTGCGGCATCTCTGCTTCGGGGGGTGGCGGCCGGCTCGGCCTCGACGGCATTTTCCCCCGTGGGTAACATTCCCGGAATCGTGGCCTTGTCTCGTGGCGTGCTTGTGTGCAACCACCATATTTTGTGGGTGGACCGTGACGGATTCGGGGCGGTGACGAATGGGACGAGCCAGCGCGCCGCCAGAACGCACTGCGCCCGGTTGCTGACGGCAGGACGGGCAGACATTCATCAAAGGTATCGGCCCGAAACTTACTTTGGTTTGATCCGGCGGGGTGCGATAACACGGGTGCCGGGAGCGGCGTATGACCGAGTCCCACGGCAGCTTGTGCGTGAAATTGCCCCCCGATCGCGGGATTGCTGCCGGGTCGGCGAAAACCGGCGGTTTCGGACGCTGTGTCCTGAGATGATCCGGAGGCTGCTCCGAGCACTCCCAGGGGAGAACCATGGACATCACCCGAACCTTACTGCTGACGGATCTCTACCAGCTCACCATGCTTCAGGGCTACTTCGAGCAGGGCATGGAGGAGACGGCGGTGTTCGAGCTCTTCTGCCGTGATCTGCCGGCGGATCGCGGCTTCTACGTGGCCGCGGGCTTGGCGCAGCTGGTGGAGTTTCTCGAGCGGGCGCGCTTCACCGCGGAGGAGATCGGGTGGCTCAACGGGAGCGGGAAGTTCAGCCGAGCGTTCGTTGACTGGCTGACGGACTGGCGCTTCACCGGGGATCTGGATGCCATGCCGGAGGGGACGGTGTGCTTTCCTCTTGAGCCGCTCGTGCGGGTGACCGCCCCGATGCCCCAGGCGCAGCTGATCGAGAGCCGGCTCATCAACATCCTGCATTTTCAGACGCTGATCGCCTCGAAATCTGCACGCTGCGTCATCGCCGCCCCAAACAAGCTGTTGGTGGACTTTGGGATGCGGCGTGCGCATGGGGCGGAGGCCGCTTTGTACGCGGCTCGCGCAAGCTACATCGCCGGTTTTGCCGGCACCGCAACGGTGCTCGCTGATGCGCGTTGGGCGATCCCAAGCTTTGGCACCATGGCCCACTCCTTTATCGAGGCCCACGCGGACGAGGCAGAGGCGTTCGAGCACTTCGCTCATGCGCAGCCAGGAAACGTGGTGCTGCTGATTGACACCTACGACACCGAGGCCGGGGCGGAAAAGGTGGCAGCGCTGGCCCCGCATTTGGCGGAGCAGGGCATCCGCATCAAGGCGGTGCGCCTGGACAGCGGAGACTTGAGCGCCCACGCCGCGAGGGTGCGTGAGATCTTTGACCGAGCAGGTCTTCAGTCCATCGGCATCTTCTCCAGCGGCGGACTCGACGAGCACGAGGTTGCGGAGCTTTGCAGCCAGGGCGCGCCCATCGACGGCTTTGGCATCGGCTCCAAGCTCGACACCTCGGCCGACGCACCCTACCTCGATTGTGCCTACAAGCTGCAGGAATATGCGGGCCTGGCGCGCCGCAAGCGCTCCGAGGGCAAGGCCTCCTGGCCCGGCCGCAAACAGGTTTATCGCCGATCCGGTGCCGACGGGACCCTTACCGGCGACCTGCTTACCCTGGAATCCGATGGTGCGGAAGGCGAGCCGCTGATCCGGCCGGTGATGCGCGCGGGCAAGCGTATCGCGCCCGAGGAGGGCCTCGAAGAAATCCGGAACCGCTTCGCGGCCCAGCTTCGGACTCTTCCGTCCGGCGTAAAGGCCCTGAGAGAGCCGGATCCATATCCGGTTGAGGTGTCCGCCGCGCTGCGGCGCCTGGCGGCTGAGGTCGATCGGAGGCTGCCATGATGGGCTCCCGTTCGCGGCAGGGGATATGACAAGGCTTCCGCCTCCGTTCGAAGAGGCCCTGGACCGCGGCAAGGCGCGCTGGGAGGCCTACGGGGAGCGGCGCTATTTGCGGCTGTCGGATGACTTTCGCGGAAATCCCAAGGGGACCGTTTGGTGGAACGGGCGGCTGGTAGGGGGTTATCCGCACATCGGCCGCATCTTCCGCCTGCAGCAGGGACTCGCCCAGCAATTCGCCGGGTCCTTCTGGGTCGAGGAGAAGATCGACGGCTTCAATGTCCGTATCTTCCGCTGGGGCGGAGAGCTTCTCGCCCTAACCCGGGGCGGCTATGTGTGCCCCTTCGCCACGGACCGAGTGGTGGACTTCGTCGATCCCGAAGTCTTCGCGGCAGAGCCAGACTTGATTCTTTGTGCCGAGCTGGCCGGCCCCGACAATCCCTATACCCAGGGCGGCCCTTCGTTCGTGCAGGAGGACGTCGAGCTGTTCGTGTTCGACATGATGCGCTTCGATGGGACCGGCTTCCTGCCGCAGGAGGAGAGGCAGTCCCTGTGCGAGCGTTACTCCTTGAGGACTCCGAGAAGCTTTGGGCGATTTGTGCCGGCAGACTGGGAGCGAGTACGCCAAATTGTCGAGCAATTGGACGCCGAGGGCCGTGAGGGAGTCGTGATCAAAGAAGAAGGACCAGCCGGTCACCGGACGAAGTTCGTGACCCCCTGGTCCGTTGTCTATGACATTGCGGTCCGGGCGGCCGATACCGTCGAGCTGCCCGGTGACTTCTTCACGGGCCGCATACTGCGTATGGCGCTCTATCTCGACGAGGCGGGTCGGCAGGTCGATGAAGGGCTGGAGCGGGACCTGGGCCGCGCCTTCCTGCAAGGCCTCTCGGAGTCGGTGGGGCGTTTCAAACGGGAGGGGCATGTCTATCACGATTTCCGCTGCCGGTTCCGCGGGCGGCAGAATGCAGAGGCGTTGATCGAGCACCTGCGCACCATCCTCGGTCATACCCACATCGTGCAGACGCGTCTGGCACGGGAGAGCGGCTATTGGGTACTGGAATTCGTCAAAGAGGTGCCGAAGCTGACGGGCCTGCTCCATCAGCTCTTTCGGGGTGCCTCGGTCGAAGATTAGTCGGCCTACATCGCCTCCTTCACCCCGCGGCGGATCAGCCATCAGCTGACCGGATAGCTCGTCAGGAACCCGGCGAACATCGCGATCTGCATGATCATGACTCCGGAGACGTTGCGGACAGTCGGGGTCACACAGGGTTTGTGCCGGACGGTCCCGGCCACCAAAGCGTGCGCGCAGAGCCTGAATCGGTCGCTTTCGCCCCGGTTACTCGGCCAGCGTCTCGAGGATGTGTCGGAAGTTGTGGGGGTGGACGATCTCGATGCCCGCCTTGTCGGCCCATTTGCGCAACCCCTCATCGGCGCACACGACGGCCGCCTCGAGCTCAAAGGACAGGAGCAGCACATCCACATCTTCCTTGCTGTCGAGGATGCCCTGGCGCAGCGCCTCGCGGTAGCGCCCGCGCAGCTTGTTGATCAGCTGCCCCGGGTCGCTGGCGGCGCGCGCCGCCTCTTTGGCCGCGTCCTCGGCGATGCGAAGGCCACGGTCGATGCGGTAGCGTACCTCCTCGATGAGCTCGTAGAGGAGCGCGCCCGGGATGGTGAGCTCGTGCTTGCGAGGGGAGCGAATGCGCACGACCGACTCGAAGTCGGCGGCGACACCGGAGAGGTCCTTGATGTTACCCAGCTCTTCGTAGACCGAGCCCGGCATGTAGAACTTGGCCGGTGTCGCGCGCGCCAGGCGGGCAAAGCAGCGGATCGCCTCCTGGGCATCCGGCCCAAAGGCTCGGAAGACGTCCGGATTTGTGAACAGACTGGTGTCGAGGACGAAGCGTTGCATCGAGGTGCTGCTACCTTCTCTCGGCTGGCATTGTGCCCGTCGCCGCAAGCGCGGGCAATGCACGACGCCACATGTTTCAGCGGATTTGCCCGAGCGGACTTGGCGCCGTAGCCGTTCGTCGAATATGCGCTATATTCAGTAGTGAAAGGCAGTTCACAATCGATAGCTTTTCCATGAGGCGTCTATCCGACGCCTACCGACGCGTCCCACCGGGGCGCGTCATACGTTTGGGGGCAGTCGAGCCGGAGCGGCAGATGCGGCTCCGTCCTGGTCTCGGTCAGTCGAGCTGCTTGTTGCGAAGGCGGCGCTGGAAGTGATTGACGAGCCGTGAGCGGATCTTCTTCTCACGGTGCTTGGACGCCGCCGCGAGGCGGCGCTCGGCCACTGCGATGAGTGTCTCCTGTGCCCCTTTCGCTGTGTCGTCCGACGGCTTGCGCTGGACATAGGCTCCATCGGGAAGCATGTCCCAGGCGGAGCGCTGGTCGGCTAGCTGCACGTCCAGGACTAGCCGCAGCTCCTGACGGAGCTCCGGGTCCTCCACCGGCGCGTGCACCTCGACCCGACTCTCCAGATTGCGCCCCATCATGTCGGCGGAGCCGATGTAGTACTCCTCGTCGCCGCCGTTCCGGAAGTAGAGGATGCGCGAATGCTCCAAGAAACGCCCGACAATGCTGACCACGCGCGCGTTCTCGGAAATGCCGGGTATGCCGGGACGGAAGCGGCAGGTATCGCGCACGATCAGGTCGACCTTGACGCCCGCACGGCTTGCCCGATAGAGCGCGCGGGTGATGTCGACGTCTTCCAGCGCATTCATCTTCATCTGGATGGCCCCGCCGCGCCCTTCCTCCTGATGGCGGATCTCGCGATTGATCTTGTCCAGGATGCCGCGCTTTAGGTTATAGGGCGCCGCCAGGATCTTGCGGTAGCTCGGAGGCGGTGAGTAGCCGGTCAGGTAGTTGAAGAGCTCGGTGATGTCTTGAGCTATGTCCTCGTCGCACCCGAGCATGCCCAGGTCCGTGTAGAGCTTCGAGGTGCCGGAGTGGTAGTTGCCGGTGCCGATGTGGTAGTAGCGGCGCAGCTGCGAGTAGTCCCTGCGCACGACGAACAGGAGCTTGCTGTGGGTCTTGAGCCCCAGTACGCCGTAGGTCACGTGGATGCCCTCGGCCTCCAGCCGCCTTGCCCAGCGGATGTTGGCCGCCTCGTCGAAGCGGGCCTTGAGCTCCACCAGCACCGCCACCTGCTTGCCATTGCGGGCGGCTTGGATGAGGGAGTCGATGATCGCTCCTTCACCGGATGTGCGGTAGAGCGTCATCTTGATGGCCAGCACCTTTGGGTCCTCGGCTGCGGTGCGCAGGAAGCGCTCTACGGTGTTGGCGAAAGACTCGTAGGGATGCTGCAGGAGGAGCGGTCCGTTCTCCCGGATGATGTGAAAGATGTTGCGGCGGTCGTTTCCGAGGAGGGGGTGATCGCCTGGGCGGTGGGGCGGGTCATGCAGTGCCGGCATGTCCAGGCCAGCTAGCTCGAAGAGGTCGCGCAGGGCCATCATTCCCTCGATCTCGAAGACGTCTTCTTCCTCGTTGAGCCCCAGCTCCGCCGCCAGCATTCCGCGGTGCACCGGGTCCATGCCCTTCTGCACCTCGAGGCGTACGATGGGCGCGAAGTGACGCTCGCGCAGCTCCGTCTCGATGAGCTCCAGGAGATCGTTCGCGGCCTCCTCAGCCGGCTCCACGATGGCGTTGCGCGTGACCCGGAAGATCTCGCAGGTGGCGATCTCCATCCCCGGGAAGAGCATGTCCAGGTTGTTGGCGATGAGATCGTCAAGGGTGACGAAGGTATTCACGCCGTCCACCTGAATCAGGCGCTTGGACACGTCCTTGCTCACCGGAACCTTGACCCTGGCCATGTGCGTCTCGGTACCTCCCGGGAAGCGCAGGGTGACGAGAAGATTCAGTGCCAGGTTCGAGATGAAGGGGAACGGGTGCGCCGGGTCCATGGCAAGCGGCGTGAGCATGGGGAAGATGTTGGTGCGGAACTGGTCGCGCAGCCGTGCGCGGGCCTCGGGAGGCAGATCCTGGACTTTTACCAACCGGATCTGGTGGATCTCGAGCAAGGCGACCAGCTCGTCGAAGATGCGCTTCTGGTCGGCCTGTATCTCTCGGATCTCTGCCTGGCAGTCGTGAGCCTGCTGGGAGGGTGTCCGTCCGTCCACGGTCTTTGTGTGCACACCAGCGGCGATCTGCTGCTTGAGTCCGCCGATGCGCTTCATGAAGAACTCGTCCAGATTGTCCGCCACGATGGCGAGGAACTTGACCCGCTCCAGTAAGGGTGTGCGGGGGTCGGCCGCCTCGTTGAGCACGCGACGATTGAACGCGAGCCAGGTCAGCTCTCGATTGCGGTAGAGCGACGGGTCATCGAGGTCGATCTCCGGGGTCGCCGGGGCAGCGGACTGGGTCTGCGCCGTCAACGCTTCGACGGCCTCTAGGTCGCTTGGAGCGTGGACAAGGGCATGGGCGTCGGTCTTGCGCATGGGGCTCCGGGTCCTGGTTTGCGTCGGTAGTATGATTTTGAGCATTTTATACCGGTCGCAAGTGCTTTTTCGGTTTTCCGGTCCCGGGTTGCGGACGCCAAGGGTCGAGCCGACCCGCACCCGACCCGTTGTCTCCACTCAAAGTTGAGCCATGACGCTCTTTGCCGCACCGTCGGCGATTGGGTCTTGGCTCCCGTGAGACGCTGTGCCACGATGGACTGGCGTCCTAGGCCCTATGGTTCAGGGCGTGGTGCGGATGCCTCTTGGCGGCGGTCATGAGCAGCTTTGATGAAAAACTGAGACTGAAGGGTCAGGCGGAAGAGGACAGCTACTTCGCCCGCCGCGACCGCGAGCTGATCGAAGGGCTGCACCGCAAGCGCAGCGCGGCGCCTAGTCCCGTTCGCGAGGGCATGGATCGGTTGCCCAAGAGGGTCGTTAGCGGTGGTCAGACCGGTGTCGACCGTGCAGCCCTGGACGCCGCCCTGCGATTGGGCATCGACATCGGCGGCTGGTGCCCCCTCGGCCGTCGTGCGGAGGATGGACCGATCTCCGAGCGCTACCCGCTTTTGGAGACGCCGTCGCGTGCCTATCGGCAACGCACGGAATGGAACGTCCGCGACTCGGATGCGACCCTCATCATGTGCCGCCGGGAGATGCGCGGCGGTACTCGCCTCACCGCGGAGATCGCTGCCCGCTACGGTCGGCCGTTGTTGGCACTGGATCTGGCGGGCGAATCGAAACTCCGCGCCGTCAGGGTTTGGTTGCGGGACAATGGGGTCGGCACCCTCAACGTTGCTGGACCGCGCGAGGAGAGCGCCCCTGGGATCTACGCGGAGGCCTATGTTTCGCTTTGCGGAATCCTGAGTGACAGTAACGAACTCAGCCCCGAGAGGAGTGATTGACGTGGTCTCCACCTGGCTCCAAGACTTCATGAAACAGGATTCCGCTGGCGGCATCGTCCTGGTGTTTGCGGCGCTTTGCGCGATGCTGATCAAGAACTCCCCTCTCGATTGGGTATATGACGCGCTGCTGCAGACGCCCGTGGCTGTCCGCGTTGGGGCCTTTGAGATCTACAAGCCGTTGTTGCTGTGGATCAATGACGGCCTGATGGCGGTCTTCTTTCTGTTGATTGGCCTGGAGGTGAAGCGGGAAATTCTGGAGGGCGAGCTCTCGAGCCCGTCCCAGATCGTCCTTCCGGCCTTCGGGGCGGTGGGCGGGATGGCGGTACCTGCGCTTCTCTACGTCTGGCTGAACTGGGGTGACGCAGCGGCAATCGACGGATGGGCGATTCCAGCAGCGACGGACATTGCCTTCTCTCTCGGTGTGCTGGCGCTTCTCGGTAAGCGCATCCCCTTGTCTTTGCGGGTATTCCTGTTGGCGCTGGCGATCTTCGATGACCTTGGTGCCATCGTTGTCATTGCGCTCTTTTATACGTCTGAATTGTCCTACGGAAGCCTCGTCGCCGCGAGCGTCGCCCTCGGCGTGCTCCTGGTGCTGAACTTGCTGCATGTCACTCGGCTCTCAGCCTATGTGCTCGTCGGTGTTGTGCTTTGGGTTTCGGTGCTCAAGTCGGGCGTCCATGCGACCCTCGCGGGCGTTGCCCTGGGCTTCGCAATTCCCCTGCGCACCCGTCTATCAGGCAGCTACTCGCCGCTGCGTCAGCTCGAGCACGATCTCCACCCTTGGGTCGCGTTTGCCATCGTCCCCGTTTTTGCGTTTGCCAACGCGGGCGTCTCGCTGCACGGTATATCGCTGGACGTTCTGCTGGGCCCGGTCCCGCTCGGTATTGCGGGAGGTCTGTTCCTGGGTAAGCAGGTGGGCATCATGTTGTTCTGCGGGGTCGTCATCGCCTTGGGGTGGGCGCGACTGCCGGCGGGCGCGACCTGGACGGGGTTTTACGGCGTGAGTGTGCTGTGCGGTATCGGCTTCACCATGAGCCTCTTCATCACATCACTGGCCTTTGAGCACGCGGCGACCTCGGGCGATATCGCGGGGGACAGGTTGGGAATCCTGCTCGGCTCCGCGCTATCGGCGGTGGCGGGTTATCTCTTACTCAGGATCTTCAGGCCGTCTCGCTCCGGGGAGTGAGCGCGGAAACGGGGATCCGCTGAGGCCCTTTCTGTCAACATCGGGAACGACGGCGGGATCAGGCGTTGACGAGATCGATCTTGAGGTTTCGCCGCCGTTCCCGAGCGGTCCCGGGGTCGACTTCGTCTGCAACGACTTCGAGGCTCTGGGCGCGAAGGGCGGAGCGCGGCTGGTAGCGCCGCACTTCGATCCTCTGCCCGCCAAGCTTCTTGCCGTTGAGCTCCGCGATGGCGTGGATAGCAACCTTTGCGGGGTGAATTTCCACCAAACCGTGAAACTCGGTGGCACCGCTCTGAGGGTCGGTCATGCGAAGGATCGTACAGCCGGAAACAGCCCCTTTCAGGCCGCCGGAGCGTCCCGTAGCGGTCCTGACCGCCGGCATGACGAAAGCCTTCAGCTCCTTGCGCGTCAAATTCTCAGGTATGCCCCGAAGAAAAACCATGACAGAGCCGCGCTTACCTAACATTCCCGATTCCCCTCTTCCGCCTAGCGATCGGCTCGCGCGCAAGGGCGTCCGTACCACCACACCCGTGTGGGCCTTGCCAAGATCACAGCCAATATGGCCCTGCTTCCTCTGCTGCGACGCCGTCGACCAGCCCAAAAAGCATAGCGCAATTTCTCGGCGGTGCTGAGGCGTTTCTCACACTCCCCTCATCCCGTCCAGAGGCAGATCCTGTGGCAAACGCTGCGAAGTATTCGGCGCTTGAAGTGCGTGAGTCCCATTGCTCGCGGTAGTTGCGATGCGTCGTGGGCAGCGGGTCATCCTGCAAGCGACACTCGGCATCGATCGCGGGCTGTGGCGCAGGTTGGGTAGGAGCCCGAGCAGACGACCTCGCAGATTGAGCCCTGTGGCGGTCGGCTTGGTAACATCCGTCGCGGGTCGGTGGAGGCTTAAAAGACGGAGAACATGGTCGCCCAGCGGGTGGCGAGTCTTCCTGCGTGCTTCCCCTCCTCGTCGCGGAGGAATCGGAAGAGGTCACGCAAAGGTCCGGGCATTGCTACGTCGGCGAGGTGAGCGTAGTGCTCGAAGGCGATTCGCTCGCGATCCTGGGCATACTCCAGCAGGTCATCGTCGAGGGGATCCGCCGGAAGCTCCGGAAGATTGACATATGCGCGGAACTCTTGGGCAGTCGCCGGTGTCCGAATTCGTTCCTTCAGGCGTTCCACCATCCCTTGATGCTGGGACAGCTGTCTCAGAAGCCGATGATGCTCCGTCTCTTCCGTCGCAAGCTCTTCCACGAGCGGCCGCACCTCGAGTCGCACTGTCTCGGCAAGGGTGCGATAAAGGCGCGCCGCATTCAGCTCGAAGGTCATCGCGGTCTGCAGCACCTCCCCGACGGTCATGCTGGCGAGGAGCGGCTGCAAACGGGTTTCGCGCTGGTCGCACATAGCTGATCCGGTCAAGACGTGGTAGGAGCAAACTGTTGCCGCAAAACGGGCCCTCGCGGAATCCTGCAAGGCTCGCTGCCGTATGGCACCGGAGGCCGTCCGGCACGGACAACGATCAACCTTCGGTTTTCAGCGCGCGGTGTCCAGTTTCGCGGGCGAGGCTGATTTGATCAGCGTCTTATTCAGCATAGTGTAACCTTAATGATGCCGTTTGCAGTCTGCGGGCGAAGGAAGGTCCCGCGCGATTTGGTACATGATTTTCCGGCGATCGCCTAAGGCGAGCGGGTAGCGATATGTCCGCCAGCACTCAAGCACTTCCAACCCAACGCCTGCGAACCCTCCGCGACTGCAAGTCGCTCGCCGCCGTCCTCGAAACGGCGATGGAGTTCGAGCAGACGACCCATCAGGTGTACCAGTCGCTTGGTCATCGGGTTCCCGCCGAGGTTCGCCCCCTCGTTTTACAGCTCGCCGCGGAGGCCATGACCCAGTATGGGCACCTTCGGGATCTATCCCGCGATGAGCAGCTCAGCGACCATTTGGAGCATTGCGTCAAACGGCCGGCGACCTGCGCCGATTTCACCGACTTTGCCTACCTGCCTGATCTCCCGGACGACGTCCTGGACGACGATATTCTGGAGTACGCCCTCGGCATCGAGCGGATCGCGTTCGAGCACTATGGCTATCTCTTCGACGTTACGCCGGAGGGGCCGTTGGAGGACCTTTTTGCTCACCTGGCCAAGGAGAAGCGCAGGCGGATCACGCTCCTCGAGCGACGCTGGGCGGCCCTGTTCTCCGTTCTCTGACCCAATGCTCTCGCCTTTGCCGCCTTCTCGCTAGACCGACGGCCGGATTGACCGTTCAGTCCGTCTCAACCGAGGTCCGCGATTAGGTGGCGTTGCGTGCGACACTGGCGCTCGGCGTCCGAAAATTTTGCAGAGGGCGAAGGGGATTTGTTTTCACTTCTGTGTGATAGAATGCGAACCCGAAATCGCTGGGAGCCCCCCACGCTCGGCAGGATGCTGGTCAAGGGCTCTCGTGCCCCATCGAAATCAGGGCTCCCGTTGTAGCGAGGTAATCGAATGGAGCTTCCTTCCCCCGACCTCCGTCCCTCGTTTGCGCACTACTTGTTTAGCTTCGGCGTCGTGGTGGTGCTGTGGCTGCTTCTTGTCGGCACTGTGCGCTCGGATGAAGTCGTGGCCGCCCTTGTCGTCGGGGCGATCGTGACTGTCGTTGCCGGCCCGAGGCTCGCCATTCTGAGCGGGGTCAGACTGACGCCCGCGGCCCCGGTCCACGTGATCCGGTATCTCTTTTATTTCTTCGGGGCTCTAGTGAGGGCAAATCTCGACGTGGCTCGACGGGTTCTGACTCCATCGTTACCTATCCGCCCAGCCGTTGTCGCCGTGCATACCAATCTTACGTCGTCCCTGGGTAAGCTCCTGCTTGCCAATAGCATAACCCTGACGCCCGGCACCCTGTCGGTCGACGTGCAGGGGGACCACATCCTTGTGCACTGGATCGACTGCCCTCCTGGTACCGACCTCGCGGGGGCGACGAGAGGTATTTCCGAATCGTTCGAGCGCCACATAATCGGATTTCTGAAATGAGTCTGAACCCTTTGGAAATACTGGCGTTGATGTTGATGGGTGCTGCGCTGCTGCTCGGACTGCTGCGCCTGATCATCGGGCCGCGTTCTCCGGATCGCATTATCGCGGCGGACACCATGTCGGTGATCACAACGACGGGTTTGGCCGGGATGGCGATCGTGCTGGGCAGTTCGCTGTATCTGGACGTGGCCTTGATCTATGGAGTGCTGGCGTTCGTCGCGGTCGTTGCCATCGCGCGTGCAATTGAGGGAAGTCGGGCATGAGATTCATCGCTGATATGTTCTTGCTTCTCGGAGCGGCGTTCTCCCTTCTCGGCGCCCTCGGGCTTCTGCGCATGCCCGACGTCTACAACCGGATTCAGGCGGGCACCAAGGCCGTTACCCTCGGGGCGATCTCTTTCCTTGTCGGAATAGCGATGCTGCATCCGCAGTGGTGGTCGAAGCTCCTGTGCATCGGGGGATTTATCTTGTTCACCAGTCCGGTGAGCTCTTCCACGATCGCCCGTGCACTCTATCTCTCCGGGGTGCGGCCGTGGCGGGCAGGCGACAAACGGGGCGATGAACCCAGCCTTTAGGATTTTGAGCGTGGGGACTTTCCTTTGATTACCTGGATAGCGCTTGTATTTGTGCTCGTCCTGCTGGCTTCAGCAGTTGCCGTGTTGACGGTAAGGAACCTCATTGGTGCAGTGGCCGCCTCCTCGGTCGTCTCGCTCGGCGTCTCGGTCCTGTTTGTGCTGATGCGGGCACCCGACGTGGCCATGACAGAAGCAGCCGTTGGCGCGGGGCTGAGCGGCGTAGTCCTCGCCCTCGGGCTTCGGCGCCTTGGTCTATGGCGTCTCGAGGGTGATCGTGGTACCGCCCATGCCTTGGTTCCTACCCAGCAACGGGAGGGGCGCGATGCGTAACCTGGCCTCACTCGTCTTCACCGCCGGCCTGGCATTCCTGCTGTTGGTGATCGCGTCGCAGCTCGGTTTTGGGCACCCGCCGATGCGCGTGGGGCAGGGTATTCTCGCCGCGGCTCCGGCGCAGGTAGGTGCGGCGAACATTGTGACGGCCGTCGTGTCCGGGTATCGGGGATTCGACACCCTCGGCGAGCTGTCCGTCCTCTTTGCCGCCGCCACTGCTATCGGTCTGGTCCTTGGCCGGCGGCGGAGCGATGCACCACGGGATCCGGCGGGTGGGTTCATCTTGAGCGCGGGTGGCGATCTGCTGTTTCCGCTGCTGCTCGTGGTTGGCTTCTACATCATCGTCCACGGGCACCTGACACCCGGCGGTGGCTTCCAGGGCGGGGTTATCTTGGCAGCCGCCTTTTTCGTAGCGGTGCTTGCGCGGCCCGATCGGAGTCTCGGTCACGCCGCGATCAGCTGGATCGAGGGGCTGGCCGGCGCATCTTTCATCCTAATTGGGCTTTGGGCGCTGGTGACGGACGGCGAATTCTTGAAGCCTTTATTGGTGGACAAGGGGACTCTGGGACACCTCGTTTCCGCTGGAACCCTGCCCCTGCTCTCAATTGCGATCGGCCTCAAGGTGGGAGCGGAGCTCGCTGGGCTTATGGCCCAGCTCTCGGACGCGGAGGCGAGCGACCGATGATGGCGTTTTCCTTGGAGACGGTGCTGTACGCGGGCGCCATCGGCTTGGTGGCAATCGGTGTCGTCGGGCTAGTAATGGGGAGTCATCTCTTTCGCATGCTGCTGGCTCTGGCGATCGCCGAGGCCGGCGGGAACCTGCTGCTGGTGCTTGCCGGGTTTCGTGGAGATGCCGTGGCGCCGATTCTCACGGGCGCAGAAGCGGCTCGAATGGTGGACCCCGTGCCCCAGGCATTGGTGCTGACGGCGATCGTGATCGGCGTCGGCATTCAGGCCCTGGCCGTAGGGGTGCTCATGCGCCTCTATAACGCCTACGGCACTCTGGACTTGCGGGAGCTGCACCTGAGAATGGAGGTCGATATTGCGGCGGCCGCTGGAATCGAGGCGCCCGGTAGTCTGCATGCCCCGGCCGGCGAGCGGCCGCTCCCGCCTGCGGTGGTGCCGGCCAAGGAGGCGAAGTCATGAGCATGGGCATGATCGTGCTGCCGATAGTGCTTCCGCTGCTCGCCGCCTTCTTGGTCCAACCGCTCGATCGGGTCGCAGGCCAGCTCGCCAGGCTACTGGGCCCAGCGGTCCTGGCGGTCAGCGCCTGGATCATCTGGGACATCTGGAGCATCCACGGCGCAGCGCCCTTCAGCGTCGCCTTGGGGGGATTCGCGCCGCCCCTTGGAATCGTTCTGTACGTCGACAAGCTTGCGCTCCTGTTTGCCCTTGCGGTGCCGCTCTTTGGACTGCTGTTCTGGCCCTGGACTCGAGAAGGGGAGGCCCGCTCTCGAGAAGAGGCGCTGCTGTTGCTGCTGCTCGCGGCGGGAGCGGGGCTGGCCCTGTCAGGAGATCTGTTCAATATCTACGTGTTCTACGAGCTGGTTACCGTCGCCTCGTTCGGATTGGTGAGCATCAATGGGACCGGAAGGGCCTATGTGGCGACGATACGGTACCTCTTCCTCAGCGCCCTGGGGTCCTTGCTGGCGTTGTTGGGGGTGGCCATCATCTATACGAAGACGGGGACCCTGAACCTGGCGCAGCTTGCCCAATTGGCGCCGACGACTCTGACTAATTCCTCTGGCCTTGGCGCTTTTGTCCTCCTGCTGCTCGGCTTTGGTGTCAAGGGTGAGCTCTTTCCCGTTAACGCCTGGGTCCCAGAGGTCTATGCGACTGCGCCGGCGCGGGTGTCCGCGCTCTTGGCTGGGCTGATCTCCAAGCTCGCGGTGCTGGTCGTAGTGCGGCTGCTGGTGTTGGTCTTCAACCAGCCGGAAGCCGCCCAGGCGATGTTGGTGCTCGGGATATTGGGCACCTTCAGCGGCGAGCTCGCCGCCTGGCGGGCGAAAGACTTTCCGCGCATGCTGGCCTTCTCCTCTATTGGTCAGCTGGGGATGGTGTTCATCGCCTTTTCGCTGCCCGGCCCGGCGGGTCTGCTTGCAGGGTTGGCCGTGATGCTGCACCACCTGCTCGTCAAGCCGGCCCTGTTCGGCCTCGCCGTGCGCTGGAACGGCGCCCTGGGTGCGCTGACGGGTGCCGCCCGTAGGTCCCCCATTGCCGCGGGGCTGTTCGTGCTCTTCTCCCTTTCTCTGGTCGGGGTCCCGCCGCTCCCGGGATTCTGGACCAAGGTGCTGGTACTGGTGGGGCTGGCTCAACAGGGGCAATTCCTGCACATGGCGGCGTTCGCCACCATCCTGGTCGTGACTGTCCTGGAGGCCAATTACCTGTTCCGGCTGGCGGTGCACCTGTATGACAAGGTCGACATGCCGCCCGCCGCGCACGCCAAGTCGGACGTGGGTGCGGCCGCTCTGCTGGGGGCTGCTACGGTTGCCGTTACCCTGATGATTTCCCCGGTTGGCGACCGGCTGCGGGGAGTGGCGGAGCAAGCGGCAGACGTATCGGCCTATGTGTCGACCGTGTTTCCGAGCGCGGTTGCGGGGACCTTGGACGACGAGCGCGCCGACGCCGAGACGGCGACTGCACCCCTCGGTGCCGGCCCACTTGGACTCACGCCGATCGGGGCATTGAGTACCGTCGCCACGCTTCAATAGCTTTACGGAACCGCCATGACCGCTTTGGACCACTTGCTGCTCGTTTCGGGGCTCACGGCTTTCGCTCTGCTGCTGTTCGGTCGCCTGCGTTTCGCGGGTTGGATGGCAGTACTTCTCTATGCAGTCCAGCTCGTCCTCTTGATCAAGACGGGCGCCCTGCAGCACGGTCCGGTGACCTCGTCGATAGCAATAAGCGTGTTGGGACAGCCGATAACCTGGCGCTATGACGCGATGTCGTGGTTCTTTGCCCTGATTACCCTCGGGGCGGCGGTGGTGACTGCGTGGTACGCTGCCGGCGCTTGGCTGGACACGTACGTAAAGAGGGGACAGTCGGCAAGGCTGTTCCACGTGGCGATTGCGCTCAATGTCTTCAGCATGCTGCTTCTGGTGGGGAGCGGCGACTTCCTGTCCTTGTTCCTGGGCTGGGAGCTGGTCAGCTGGGCGAGCTTCCTCCTGATGACACTTGCCGGTGGTCCCGCCACCCGAGCAGCGCTCCGGTACGTCACCTATGCCATGGGTGGTGCGATGGCTATCCTCGGCGGGATGGCGCTGCTATACAGCGTGGCAGGATCTCTGGAATACGGGAAGGTAGCCGCCGCATTGCCGGGATTGACAGGTGGCCAGATCTGGACTCTGGTCTTACTGTTCGGCGGCGGATTTGCGGTGAAGATGGGGCTGATACCCTTCCATCTGTGGCAGGCGGGCGCGTATGCGGAAACGCCGGGGCCCGGGTCGGCCTTCTTCGGCGCGATCTCGGCCCGCATGGGCCTCTACGCAATCATCGTAGTCCTGATTCAATTGGTGGGCATTGCCCGGCTGACGGAGCTGGCGATCCCTTACACCTTCTTTTCGGCGCGCGAGCTGATAGGCTGGGTCGCGGCCTTGACCATCATCCTGCCTACCTATACGGCACTCAAGCAGAACGATGCGCGTTACCTCCTTGCCTGGCACGGCATTGGGCAAGGGGGGTACATGCTGTTGGGACTGACGATAGGGGACGCCTTGGGCACAGGCGGCGGCTTGCTGCATGTATTCAACTACGGCGCGACGCAAGCGGCCTTGCTGATGGCGGTCTTTGCGGTAATGCACCGTACTGGTACTGCGGATCTCAACAAGCTGGGCGGGCTGGTTACGCGGATGCCGCTCTCTTTCCTCGTTCTCCTGGCCGGGATTATCAGCCTCGCAGGCCTACCGCCCATGGCCGGGTTCGTGTCGAAGTGGATGATCTATCGGTCGCTGTTGACGGAGGGGATGCCCCTGCTTTTCGTGGCGGCAGTCGTCGGTACACTCGGCACTATCCTCTCCGTCTATAAGCTGATTCACAACATCTTCCTCGGCCAACTCCGCGTCGAGCATGAGCATGTACGGGAGGCACCCCTGTCCATGCTGATCCCGATGCTCATGCTCGCAACCCTGGTGTTCCTGGCCGGGTTCATTCCAGGACCCGCGATGGATTGGGTAGCGGCAGCGCAAAGGGCTGTCGGTCTTCCCGTGCTCCAGCACACACTCGGTGGCGTCGATGATCCACGCGGCAGTCTCGACATGATCTGGGTGGTGAGTGTCCTGTTCGCCGGCTTTGGCGTAGGTGCACTGGTATTCTTCGGTTTCGGCAACAAGTCCAAGCGGGTTCATCAGCTCGACAACTATGCGGGCGGTCACTTCCTGACGGCTGATGTGCGCTATCAATACAGCGACAACTTTTACGCCGGCGTCATGCACCTAATTGGACCCTGGTATCGCGGAAGCTTCCAGTGGGTCGAGGGAACCCTGGCCGCAGGTGTCGATTTCGTGTCCGTCGCTATGAACGGTCTGTACCGGTACGTTCAGCCCACGCTGTTTCTTCTGGTGACCGCGGTGGTCGCCATGGCCTGGCTGATCTTGTGACGGCGAATTTTCGACGCGTTTAGGTTTCTAAGGTTAATGCGATGGACTGGAGAGAGATCCTTCTAGAGCTCGTCCTCATGCCCCTGGTGGCCTTCGTTGTCGGCCTCTTCATGGTGTTGATGATGCGCAAGATCGCCGCGAAGATGCAGCGGCGGGTCGGGCCTCCGATTCTTCAACCCCTATACGACATTGTGAAGCTCCACGGCAAGGAGACCCAGATCTCCCATGGGCTGATCCATGAGATCGGCATCGTAATGGCGATCGGGGGATATGTGGCCGCGGAGACACTGCTGCCGGTGCCGGGCATGAACGGCATCGCTGAAAAAGGTGGGCTCATCGTTCTCCTGTACATGACCATGATTCCCTCCCTGGGACTGGCCCTCGGAGTGGGGCAGTGCGCGAACCCGAACGGCTCCATCGGCATCTCCCGTGCGCTCACCGCCATGCTCGCCTACGATGTCCCCTTCGTAATTGTGATCTTCGGGGTCGCATACCACTACGGTACGACGAACCTGGTGGAGATCATTGCCTTGCAGCAGGCGGCGGGCGTGTCAGGCTGGGGTGCCGTGCAAATGCCGTTGCTGGCCATCGCCGGGATGTTCGGTCTGCAGGCGATGCTGGGCAAGCAGCCTTTCGAGATCTATATCGCGCCGGCGGAGATCGCGACCGGACCGATGGTGGAGATGGGTGGAAAGTTCCTCGGTGGGCTTTTCGTGATGCAGTGTTTCCAGCTCTACACCGCCGGCGTCCTCTACGCCACGCTGTTCCTCGGCGGCGGGGAGAACTGGATCAGTTTTCTGATAAAGATCTTCGCCGTGGTGTCTATTCCTATGACCATCGCCTTCGTGTTTCCACGCTATCGGACGGAGGACCTGGTCCGCCTGGTGTGGAAATGGCCGGTAATGCTTGGCCTGCTCGGCCTCGCCTTCGTCCTTCGCTGATGGGGCACACTGCACGTCGTTTTTCCGCACTCTCACCTTTAGGTACTGACTTATGAGCGCCCTCGACAAGATCGCGATCCGGGAGGAGCGACCCTCGGAGCCCCAGGCCCAGAAGCGCACCAATCCCTTGGCGAACGTGTTCGACGAGCTAATACGGTTCTGCCGCTCCCGTTCCATGTTCATGCTGCATTACTGCACAGGGTGCGGGGCGATCGAGCTTCCCCCCGCGATGACTTCGCGCTTCGACATGGAGCGGCTGGGCATTCAACCCATGGTGAGCCCGCGCCAGGCGGACATCCTGCTGATTACCGGCTATGTCTCGGTCAAGACGTTGAAGCGCGTGATTCTCACCTATGAGCAGATGAGTGCACCCAAGTACGTCGTGGGTATCTGCTCCTGTACGGTCAACGGCGGGATGTATTGGCAGAGTTACGCCACGGCGAAAAAGCTCAACGACTATCTGCCTGTGGATATCTACATCGCCGGTTGCATGCCACGACCGGAGGCGGTGATCGCCGGTATGCGCGAGCTGATGGAGAACATCAAGACCGGACGGGCCGATTCGTGGAAGGACTATTACCGCCGCTACGACCACTACCTGGGCAAGCAGCAGCGCCTCTTTGGGAAGGACTGGCAGACGCCGACGGACACCATCGCCGAAGCGCGTTACTACAGCCTCTTCGGGCCGGACACCCTGGGTGAGCACACTGCCCTCCTGGAACAGCACCAAAAGCCGCTTGAGGCCTTGGACATGAAGCTGGAGATCCCGGAGCTTCGACGCAGATGAGCAAAGAGTTATCGACCTGGCTGGACAATCTCCTCGAGGAGATCGAAGGCATCGAAGTCCGGCGCAAGAGCAGCCGGCGGATACGCGTGGACCTCAACGCCGACGCCTTGCCGGCGCTGCTGGAGCTGCTGCGCGGCCGTGCATCCTATGTTCACCTCTCCGCCATCACCTGCGTCGACTGGATCGACGAGGATCAGTTCGAGCTGGTCTACCATGTGTGGTCCTACGAGCTGCAGTCCCTGGTGTCCGCGCACACGCGGATTCCGCGCGATCCGGGCGTCTATATCTCGGTGTACGACATCTATCCGCCAGCCGCCTTCTTCGAGCGAGATATCCACGAAATGTTCGGCGTCTTCTTCGAGGGCAGCCCGGACATGGAGAAGTTCATTCTGACCGAATGGGATGGCCCACCCCCAATGCGGAAGGATTTCGACTCGGAGAAATGGGTGAACGAACACTTCGATTGGCAGGACTACAACCCGCAATGGCTGCGGGAGCTGGTTGCCGAAGGCGGCGGGGTGGCGATCCCGCCGGACGAGCAGCGGTTCAGCCGGAGGGGCATCGATGAGGCCTGAGAACTACGAGGCGAAACGGCATCCGCCGAGCCACGAGTACGAGCTCAACATCGGTCCGAATCACCCGGGGATCGAGGGCAACTACGCCCTCAAGCTCAAGCTACACGGTGACCGCGTCATCCAGGGTAAGGCGGATGCGGGCTACCTTCATCGGGGCTTCGAGAAGCTCATGGAGGGTCGCCTGTGGATACAGAACCTGGCCATCACGCCTCGCATTTGCGTCCCCGACCCGGCGCCAATGGAGGTCAGCTATTCGCTGGCGGTCGAGGATCTCTGTGGTCTGGAGGTCCCAGAGCGAGCCAAGTGGCTGCGCGTGCTGCAGCTGGAGATGTCTCGTCTCGCAGCCCATCTGTTTACCTTCGGCGGCCACGCCGCGACGGTGGGCATGTATACGACCATGTACTGGGGCGTCGCCGACCGCGATCTCATCCTCGACCTGTTCGAGGAGCTGTGCGGTGGGCGCGTCTACTCCATCTACAACATACCGGGCGGCGTGCGGCGCGATATCCCTGACGGCTTCCTCGACCGCGTGACCAATACGCTGGACTACATCGAGTCGCGCCTTCCGGATTACGACAATCTGTTGTTCACCAATCAGGTGTTCGTCAAGCGTGCCCGCGGTATCGGTACGATCAGCCAGGAGCAGGCACTCGACTGGGGCGTAACCGGTCCTAATCTGCGAGCCACGGGCCTTCCCTTCGACGTCCGGCGGGATGATCCGTATCTCGTCTACGACAAGCTCCAGTTCGAGATCCCGACCGAAGAGGCGGGTGACGCCTGGGCCAGGGCCCTGGTGCGGCGCAAGGAGCTGGTCCAGAGCATCAGGATCCTGCGCCAGGTGGTGGAGCGGCTACCCTCGATCCCCGGGCCTATCCGCTGCCCGATCCCCAATCCGCTTGCTTGGAACGTCCCCGCCGGCTCGACCTATACACGGGTTGAGTCCTCGAAGGGGGAGCTCGCCTGGTACGTGGTTTCGAATGGTGGCGAAAGGCCATACCGGACCCACGTGCGCGGACCTTCGCAGATGCACGCCGTGCAGGTGTTGGAAAATCTCTCGGTTGGCGCTCGGATCGAGGACGTGGCGCAGATCATGTTCTCCCTCGACGCCTGCCCCCCGGAGGTAGATCGCTGATGCGCGATATCGATCACAAGGAGAAGGGCGGACTGCTGAGCCCGCTCAAGAACATTCGGTTCTTTGCACGGGAGCCGGTCACGGTTCCCTTGGAGCCCCGTCCGGCATCGGCGAACTACCGCGGCTTCCATCTCAACGACTGGGAGAAGTGCATCGGCTGCAGCACGTGCCAGAAGGTGTGCGACAACGCGGCCATTACGATGGTCAAGGTCCCCGGTCTGCCGGAGGATGCGGCCAAGGGTGTCCGGAACCTGCGCCCGGCAATCGACTACGGGCGTTGCTGCTGGTGCGCGCTGTGCGTTGACCTGTGCCCGACCGGATCGATTTCCCTGTCGCGTGAGTACGTGCACACCTGTCTGGACAGCGAGCTCGACAGCTATTTCATCCTCCCCGATGCGAAGGGCATCCACGGGAAGTATTTCGGACATGGTTGGGCCAAGTCGGTCGACGCAGATCTTGTTGCGCTCGACCGACAGCCAATGGAAGAGCTAGCACCCGAGAAACGGACCGGAAACTTTGACGAGATCGTTGCCGGGTACACCGCTAACCAGGCGATCATCGAGGCCTCCCGCTGTGTTCAGTGCGGCATGTGCCACGACGCCTGCCCGACCCATATGCATGCCCCGGAGTATATCCGCGCGATTTGGCACAACGACCCCGAGGAGGCGGTGCGGCAGATTTATCGCACCAATCCGTTTGCGCACACGTGTGGGCGAGTATGTACCCATCGGTGCGAGACCGCGTGCTCCGTCGGTCACCGCGGCGAGCCGATCGCCATCCGGTGGCTTAAGCGGTACGCGATGGACGCGGTAGGTCACGAGCGGGTCAAGGAAATAGCTGCCGAGGGCAAGACCAAGTATCGGACAGGCAATCGCGTCGCTATCATCGGCGCCGGACCTGCGGGGCTCACCGCCGCCTTTGATCTGATCAAGCACGGCCACGAGGTGACGGTCTTCGAGGCCCAGGCGGAGCCTGGGGGTATGACCCGCTACGGTATACCCTACTACCGTCTCCCGGGTGGGGTGCTCGATCAGGATGTTGATGTGATCGCTTCCCTCGGGGTCGAGATCAGGTACAACACTCGCGTCGGTAAGGACGCCACGATGGAGGAGCTGCAGCAGCAGTTTGACGCGGTGCTCCTTGCGACCGGCTTGTGGATGGGTCGCTCGACGCGCGTCCCGGGCTGTGAGCATGAAGACGTCTTACGCGCTGTCGATTTACTGCGCTCTGTGGCTGCGGGCGAGTCTGTGCCTGTGCCCGAGACGGTAGTGGTCATAGGCGGCGGCAACGTCGCCATGGATATCGCCCGCACCATGGCGCGATTGCAGAAGCAGCAGTATGGACAGGTGCGTATCGTGCTGACCGCTCTGGAGGACCTGGAGCATTTCTTGGCAGACCCGGAAGAGATCAAAGAAGCTCGAGAAGAGGGTATCCTGATCCACGATGCGCGCGGCCCTCAGGAAGTGCACATCGAGGACGGGAAGGTTCAATGCCTGCGCACCTGGAAGGTGCTGTCCATCTTCGACGCGGACGGGCGTTTTTCGCCGGCCTACGACGACACCGATGAAATGCGCCATGAGGGCGAGATGGTGATAGAGGCCATCGGCCAAGCAGCGGACATCGAGCTGCTCGGTGAGTCTCTGAAAGAAGAGCTGGAGTGGAACCGCGGTCGTCTGAAGGTCGATGCCAGCGGGCGCACATCGGCGCCGTGGCTATGGGCGGCCGGAGATGCGGTGAGGGGTCCAGACGTAGTGTCGGCGGTGGCCGACGGCCACCGCGTGGCCGAGAGCATCAACGATTTCCTAGCGGTCAAGGAACAAGCAGCATGAGTGACATCGAAGGCGCGGGTGGCAGCTATGAGCGCATCCGCTCGAAGAAGACGCTGAAGGAGATCCTCGAGGTGGCGTCGTCGTTCGAGGAGAGCGCCCGGAATTTCTACGCCGCCTTGATTCCCAAGGTCAGTAAGAACTTTCGTTGGCTCGTGAAAGACCTCGCCAAGGAGGAACAAACGCATTTCGATCTCTTTAACGAGCTGTCTGCGCGCAAGGACATTGAGCAGCAACTCCTCGCCTTGGTCGATACTCCTGCGACCGACACCAAATTCTCGGACGCTATCCATCTGCCAGATCTAGGGGACAGACCGGACGACCAGGCCATACTGCAGTACGCCATGGGACGCGAGCATGTCGCCATGGAGCACTATCGCACCCTTGCCGACAGCACCGAGCCCGGGCCGATCAAGGAGCTCTTCGAATATCTGGCCAACGAGGAGACCAAGCACAAGAAGGAGCTTGAGAAGCTCTACTATGAGACGGTCCACTCCGGGGGTGTCTAAGGCGAGTTCTGTTACATCATATAGCAGCTCGGAAAACACCTTTTGAGGATAGACGCTCGAGAGGGTGTAGACATGGTCAGCCTCCCGGTACGTCACCATAAGGTGCTTCACTGGCTGGCCTTCGGGACACGCCGTGACTGCGTCCGTGTGGGATCGACGGTTTCGCTGACCTGCACCCGACCCGCCTAACGGACGTTCCAACTGAGGCACGACGCTAGTCACCTCGCCTAGAGGCTCGCGATCCGCAAGCGTATAGAACCGAACCGGAAGGGTCGGATACGGTGATTATCATGGGCTGACCCAATGGCGGGTCAGCCGTGCAACAAGGGGTAGGGCGGCTTATCGCGTCGCCCCGACGTTGCCGTAGCTCGACACGCGCCGACCGCCATCGATCGCTGCATGCAGCGATCGATGTCCGATGAACCGCGAGGCGCTTGGCTGGGGTTCTAGGACCCGCGCCGGGAAAGCATCTCGTCGACCTCACGCACCGCGTCAGCCCAATTCTCGGCGTCGAAGCTCGGGTCGAAGTTTCGCTTTTCCGCCTTGAAGTAGGCGGCCTCGCGGATCATGGCGTCGCGCTCTTCAGGCGTCACCACGTGCTGCTTTGACCCGATCGATCTCTCTTTTTGCGACGGCATGGCTTGGGGCGCCGAGGCCCTTGGCGCGGGTGCCGCGGGTTTGGGAGCGGAAGCTGCTCCCTTTCGCGCGGGCGCTCCTGTTTTGGGGGTGGCTGCCGCCGGCTTCGGTGCGGGGGCGACCGGCTTCGCCCCAGCCGACGGCTTCGGTGCGGGGGCGGCCGGTCTCGCGGCGGATGCATTGGGCCTGGCTGCGGACGGCGCGGCCGTTGGCGCCTTCTTGGCGACGACCTTCTTGGTCGTTGGGGCCTTTGCGGCGACGCTCGGCTTTTTGGCCGTGGCCTCCTTTGGAGCAGCAGCCTGGGCCCCTGCCGAGGTTACCTTCTTTTTCACTGCCGGCTTTACCGGTGCCTTTTTGGTCACGATCTTTTTCTGGTCGTCAGCCATCGTCACTCACTCGCCTCGCTGGTTACAGATTCACATTCCATCGTCTGGAGGTACGAACATGGAGACCGCCAAGACATCCTGGGCCCGGTAGGCACAAGGAGGTGCTTGTTGCGCCTCGCGGTTAATGGTTAAGCCGCCCGATGCAGAAGAATGGCCGCGATCCCCCTTTCGACCCAGTACAGCGTCTTCGTAATCCAGGCCAATGAGTGGGCACAGCCTAGCGTATGAGTCATGTGCGTAATAATAACTTGTATTGCGTTTGAAGAAACTGCCTTGTTGGCATTTTCCGCCTAAGAGACTGCGACTCGCTGACGCGGTCGCACACGAAGGCTTTGCCCCTTTGATCGGCGCGCCGCCGGAATGGGTGGTGGGTCCGCCGCGCCAACGAAGGCGTCGTGGCTGGGCGTCAGCACGGGCCACCGGCTCTGAATATGCCGGATAGGCCTTCGCTGGTGGCGTACCCCTTGGTCGCGTCACTCCTCCCGGAGCGCTGTTCCGGGACTGGTGCGCGCGACCTTGAGGGCTGGGTAGAGTCCCGCCAGAAGCGCGGCTGACGCGGCGAGCGCGAGCCCGAGAAAGAGCGCGCTACGGGGCACTACCATCTCCATACTCCACCCAAAGGAACGCACGTTGATGACATCGACAAGAATGCCCCCCATCATCCACCCGAGGGGCAGAGCGAGCACGCCCGCGGCCAAACCCATGACGGAAGTCTGAAGCAAGATCAACACGACGAGCTGACCCGGGGAGAAGCCGATCGCGCGTAAGGTCGCGTAGTCGCGGGCGCGCTCGAGCTGCAATGCCATCAGGGCACTCAGGACGCCAACGAATGCAACGCCCAGAGCCAGGGTCCGAAGTACCCTAGTGATGACGAAGGTGCGGTCGAATACGGCCAAGGACTCCTCTCGGATCGTCCGGTTCGCACGTACCTGGATGCCCGTACCGTATCTGTCGACCAAGGTACGAACTTGCTGAAGCGCCGACCGGATCGCGGCCCCTGGGGCGAGGACCACACCCATGGTTGACACCGTTGGGTCGCTCCACAGGTGCGCGTAGAGGTGGCGCTCCATGACAAGCATCCCCTTGTCGGAGCCGTAGTCTGCGAAGATTCCGCCGATCTCGAATCGCCGCCAGCCCCGGGCTGTGAAGAGGAGAAGATTGTCCCCGGCGCTCAATCGTTGGTGGTAAGAATAGGGCTCCGAGATCAGGATGAGCTCTCCCGCCTCGAAGCGCGGCCACAGGTTCTGGGCCGGCTTCCCGACGAGGCGGAACCCTTGGTGACTTCGAGACGAGGATTCGAGCGCAAGCAGGGTGACCGGCCCGGAGGTGGTCTCGACCCGCACGCGGCGGCCCTTGCTGACCTCGGCGATGCCGGGAACGCTGACCAGGGCATCGGCGAGCTGGGGCGACAACCGGTCGCTGACGCCCGTCGATGAATCTGGGACCGAAACGTAGAGATCGCTGCTCAGGGTGTTCGTGAGCCATTCGGCGACGCTCCCGCGCAGGCTTTGGATCATGATGCCTACGCCTATGCTGGCGGACACGGCGACCGTGAGGGCTGCGACGGCTATACCCGTGCGGCTGATGGAGCCGGCGACGCTCCTCCCCGCCAGGCGCCCGTGGGGTCCGGCAATGCATCCTAGCACTGGCGTCACAAGGCTAACCAAGCCTCGAGCCATGATTGGAACACAAAGGCTGAATCCAATAATAACCGCGAAGAGTGCAACGAACCCGACCCAGATGGATCGACTCGGGACCTGAAGGAGGCTGAGGCCCACCAACATCAGTGCGGCCCCGCCGAAGGTGACCCAGGGCAGGAGGCGGTGTGCCTCTTGCTCGATGCGGTTGCGGCGCAGGACGTCGCGCGGTTGCGCGGCGGCCGCCTCGGCGGCGGGAGGCAAGGCGGCGACCAGTGTGGTCACCAGGCCCATTCCGACGCCCTTGATCAGTGACCACGGCGACACGAACAGCTGACTGACCGTCAGCGTGAAGTAGAGGTCGTTGATGGTGCGGGCGACCAGCTGGACGAGGCCCCAGCCTGCCGCGATTCCGGCGGAAATTCCGATGACTCCGCCGACAAGTGCGAGCACGAGCGCCTCGGTGAGTACGAGTCCAAAGAGTTGCGACCTTGTGGCGCCCAGGGTGCGCAGCGTGCCGAGCAGCGGACGCCGGCGCAGCACCGCAAAGGTCATTGTGTTGTAGATCAGGAAGCCTCCCACCAACAGCGCGAGCAGGCTCATCGCCGTGAGGTTGGTCCGAAAGGCCCGCGTAAGCTTGTCGAGCGCACCACGGCGCCGCTCGGTAGGGACCAGTCGGAGGCCAGGCGGAAGCGCTGCGGCTACGGTTCCCGCTTGGCCTTGACCGAGTATGAGATCGATGCGGTCGACCACGCCGGGTCGACCCAGGAGCTCTTGGGCCGTGGCGATGTCGGCGATTGCGAGCCCGTCGAGGGCTGTTCGGTCTCCGCGAACGATCCCAGCGACGACGCCGGAATACTGCCGTTCACCGACTTCCAGGTGAAGGCGCGAACCCGCCTCCACCCCCAAGCTGCGGGCGTCGACCTCGCCGAGCAGCAGTGCCCCGGGCTTGGTGAGGAGCGTTGGCAGGTCTGCCAGGGCTGCCTGCTCCCGGGGCTGACGCAGGGCCGCGGAAGCGACGGGGTCGATCCCAAGCAGGGTGAAGGTGCGCCTGCCGATGCGAACGCTCCCTTCGATGATGGGGGTAGCCCGCCTTAGTCTTCCTTGCAGGCGCAGAGCCGCGTACACGGCTTCCGGGACGCTTCCGGCCGCGCCCACGATTTCGTGCGTGGCCTGCCCGGCGACGCGTTCGACGGAGAGCCGAAACGCAGTGCGCGCACTGAAATTGGCAATGTCCACGGCGACTACGACTGCGACGCCCATGCCTATGCCAACCAGTGTCAGCCAGGATTGCGAGGGATGGTGCGCAAGGTGGCGTAGACTCGCACGCAGAATTATCGGTATCACCAGGAGAGTCCCTGTGCCCCGGTGGCAAGCCGGCCGTCGAGAAGGGTGAGTGACCGATCGGCGATGCGGGAGACCGCCAAGCTATGTGTGACGAGGACGAGCGTTTGCCGCTGGTCGCGGAGGAGCTCAGTGAGGAGCCCAAGAATTTGCTCTCCGGTGTGGGCGTCCAAATTTCCCGTCGGCTCGTCCGCCAGCACGATTGCCGGGTTGTGGATCAGGGCGCGGGCGATTGCCACGCGTTGCTGCTCGCCGCCGGAGAGCTGGTCCGGAAACGCCCCGGCACGATCCGCAAGACCTACGCGACGGAGGAGTGCAGACACCTGCGTGTCGCTGGCGGGCTTACCGATGTGATTGAGCTGCAGCGGCAGGGCCAGGTTCTCAGCGGCCGTAAGCGTAGGAATCAGATTGTAGAGCTGGTAGACAAACCCGATGTGACGCCGCCGAAAGAGGGTAAGGTGAGGCTCGCGGAGACGGGACACGACTCGGCCCAAAATGCGCACTTCTCCGACGTCAGGCCTGTCGATCCCCGCGAGGAGGTTGAGTAACGTCGACTTCCCTGACCCGCTGCGACCGAGCAGCGCCACGCACTCGCCGCGGGCGACGCTGAGGTCCAGGTCACGCAGCACGGGATGCGACTTTTCGCCATCGTGATAGGACTTCGCAAGTCCCCTCGTCTCTAGGACCGGCTCAGTCAAGCCAACGGACCAGGTAGTAGATTCGCTGTCCCTCCGACGAGGGAGACGGTCCGTAGACGACGGCAGGGTAGAGATTCCGTGCCGGCTCGGCGCGTGCGAGGGCCTCCTTCTCGGCCGCAACCAGGGTGACACAGCCCTCCGGATAGCGGGCGCGGTTTCGCCGCGGCGTCTTGACGAGTGCGAAGCGCTCGTCGAGGGACCGAGATTCGGGGTCGATGACGACGTGGGGCATCGGGGTGCTCTGGCAATGCGTGGCTTGTCAGTGATAGTGCCGGCGGACGTGCCCCCGATCAAGCCAAGAGCGCGGACGAGTCGGCGTCGGGCGCGCTTCCGCAAGCCCCAGTACCTGCGGCGGATGCGCAGAGACTTTCCCGCGGCGCCGGCGACTTGGAAGTCGCTTGTACGGCCGCGCCGAAAACCCGGTAACGACAGGATTCTCTTCTCGTTGTCGGTTTTCCGACGTTGGGTTACGGACGTCGGGGGCGCCGTGAACGCCTCCATGTAGCTTGACGGTAGCCTCCCTGCTGCCGACACTTCCGTCGCCCGCGACCCAACCCCTCAGGCTAGAACGGAAAAGTTGCAGCCGACAGGCACCGCGTTGTTACCGGAGCTTCGGTGCCGCTCAAATAGGAAAGCGCTGAACAAATCCATACTGGATTTCTCAGCGCACGGTATCCCAAATGCGCGGTTTCCTGATGCCTTCATTCTTGGCACCTTCCGGGTGCCCAAGAGTGGGCGGGCGTCATGCCCCGCGGGAGACGCCGATTTGATCAGGGTCTCCCCAGAATCCCGGTTTGCGGATGGAGAAATCCGCCTGGTGGAAGGTAAAATGCCCAGATTGGTCGTAGCGGTTCGGGGCGCGGAGGGCGCGCTGAAACGCGAAGATGATGAAGGAGCTCGAGCATGCATCCGAACTCGATACGTCTTGCAATCGTCTTTTCAGTCGTAGGTCTGATGCTCGTCGTCCCCCTCCTCGCCCTGATGCTCTGATCCGAGGTGGCGGAGCCTGCCCGGGCACTGCGCTGGCGACAGGTCCGCAAGACCACATTGACCGCTTTCCTTCCCTTGCGCCCCTCGGAGCCCCAAGGATGATCGCCCATCACGCCCTTGTCCTAAATCTCCACCAGCCGACCGGCAATCTTCAGGAGCTGCTGGACCACAACACCTGGGAAGCGGAGGAGATCCTGTTCGCCCTGGATCGGATTCCGCGCAGCCTCTGGGGCTACGAAGACGTCGCCCGCGTCCATCTCGCCTTGTCGGGGACCCTGTTGGAGACCTTGTCCGATCCGGAGTTTCAGCGCCGTGTCTACGGCATCGTAGACTGCGGCTCGTTGCTCTGGCACTACCAGAACCAGGACCTCTTCGAGATCCTCGGTACCGGCTACTATCATCCGGTATTGCCACTCATCCCCGAGGCGGATCGGGACGAGCATCTGCAGCGCTGGCAGGGTATTGCGCGCCATCTATTTTGGCGTGCCCGTTTCGATGGCTTCTGGCCTCCCGAAATGGGCTTCTCCATGGAGCTGATTCCGTTGCTGCGGGCCTTCGGGTATCGCTATGTTCTGGTCGACAGCGAGCACGTCGAGGCCGTTTCCTCAATGAGCTGGCAGGAGCTTCGTTACAGGCCCCACGTCGCCCGTTTCGCGAATGACGAGATCATTGTGGTCGTGCGTGACCGCGATCTCTCCAATGCCCAGGAATCCGGAATGGAGCTGGATTGGTTTCTGAGCGAGGTCGCCGAGCGGACGCGGTGGTGCGACTTTGCACCCTTGGTAACCACCTGCACCGACGGCGAGAACGGGGGCTGGTTCCGCAACGTGACGGAGGGGACAAACTTCTGGAGTGCCTTCTACAAGCCCTTTATGGAGCGTGTCCGGGGAGGTGATGCGGGCGTGACACCGACCTTCATCAGCGATTATCTGAACGTGCACGGCGCCCACGGTGAGGTTCGGGTACGCACCGGCGCGTGGAACACCGGCTGGCACCATGGGGTAGGCTTCGTTCAGTGGACGGGCTCAGAGACGCAGAAGCAAGGATTGAAGGCCGTGCAGGCGGTCAGTCAAGCCCTTCATGAGACACGCCGTCAAGCCGGCGCACAGGCGCTCACGGATGCCGAGACGCGGCACGAGCTCGAGCAGGCTCTCTGGCATCTCCTGCGGGCCGAGACGAGCTGTAACTTTTACTGGGGCGAGTGGTGGGTCGCCCGCGCCAACGCCGATCTTGAGCTCGCGACGCAGGCGCTGGAGCACGTGCGCGCGCGCTTGGTCGCCCAGGCCGGGGTCTGAACGTCGCGTTAGGCGATTGTCGGAAAACATGTATCGGATCGCGGGTACATGATGTGAGAGAAATCGCCTCGGGCGGAGTGCTCCGCCCAGCAGCCTCGTCTCCCACTCTCGGTCGACAGACTTCCACGAAATTTCCGCCGTGCGGCGAGGATCGCCTCGCAGCCAATTCACATCCACATCATAGAGAAGGATACCTGCCGTGACCCAGCTACCGGAATATATCGAAGGCTTGCCGAACGTCTCGGGCTCCGAAAGTGTTGTCCAAGAGGCAATGGCTGCGGGCGCCAAGAAGATCTTCTTCAAGGACCAAGGGCGGATCGATTTCCCATCCATCCGCGCGGCCACGGCAATTGCCCTGCATATGCACCAACCGCTCATCCCGGCGGGGGGCGCTGATCTCGCGACAGCGGCCATCATCAGCAACCTGCAATACATGATGGAGCACCAGGATATTGGCGATAACCACAATGCGCCGGTGTTTGCGTGGTGCTACAAGCGCATGGGCGAGCTCATCCCGCAGCTGATAGGGGAAGGCAAGTCTCCGCGCGTGATGCTGGAGTACTCCGGTACCCTGCTGCACGGGCTACGCCAGATGGGCCGGGATGACGTTATCGACAGCCTCAAGGCTATTACCTGTAATCCCGACTATTGGTGGGCGGTGGAGTGGCTCGGTACGCCCTGGGGGCATGCGGTGGCACCCTCGACGCCAGTGCAGGACTACCGCCTGCATGTGCGCGCCTTCCAGAATCACTTCGCCGGCATCTTCGGGCTCGACGCCTTGGAGCGGGTGCGCGGGTTTTCGCCCTCCGAGATGGCCCTGCCGAACCATCCAGACGTGGCCTATGAGTTCGTCAAGACACTGGTCGACTGCGGCTACCAGTGGGTCCTAGTTCAGGAGCACACCGTAGAGCATCCCGAAAACGGCTGGCATCCCCAGCGTCCCCATCTGCCGCACCGTCTCGTCTGCACCAACTCGGAGGGCAAGACCGCAAGCATCATCGCAATCGTCAAGACTCAGGGCAGCGATACCAAGCTCGTGGCCCAGATGCAGCCCTGGTACGAGGCCCAGGGCCTCCACCGCTGGGACTTGGCTGGCAAGTCCGTGCCCCCTATCGTGACTCAGATCGCCGACGGCGAGAACGGCGGGGTGATGATGAACGAGTTCCCCGCCAAGTATACGGAAGCTGTGCGCGCCGCCAGCGGCTCTGATGTGCCCTTGATGAACGTGAGCGAGTACCTGGAGCATCTGTTCTCCATGGGGGTCAAGGTCACGGATTTCCCGGAGATCCAGCCGCTGTTTCACCACAAGCTCTGGGAGCACATGAATCCGGGCGATGGACCGGAACGTCTGGCGGAGGTGATCGAGGAGCTTAAGGCATCGGACCATCGCTTCCACATGGATGGCGGAAGCTGGACCAACAATCTGTCCTGGGTGCAGGGGTACGACAACGTGCTTGGCCCAATGGAAGAGGTGAGCGCGCTCTTCAATGAGAAGGTGCTGCTAACGGGTGTGCCCACCCATGACCACCGCTACCGCAACGCCCTGTTTCACCTGATGGCTTCCCAGACGAGCTGTTACCGCTACTGGGGCCAGGGATTGTGGACGGACTACGGCAAGGAGATCTGCCGTCGAGCCTCCGAGATCCTCAAGCACGACTTCGCCGAGCAGCCATCGAAGAAGCAGGGGGCGAACCGTCGGCCTTAATTCGTCGGGCCGTAGTCGGCGCAGTCAATTGGTTTTCGCGCTCGCCGCCAAGTGTTGCCCGCTGCGATGTGAACGGTAGCTTTTCCGCGGAATGAAGGTCCCAAAATACCGCGTGATGAGCGCGAGCGTGCCCGTGTGACTACTTGAGCGGCACCGAAGTCCCGCCAACAACGCTGTACCTATTGGCGGCAACTTCTCGGCTCTATCCTGATGGGCGGATTGCGCGCGCCGGGGGACACCACGCGCTGAAAAATCCAGGATGGATTTATTCAGCGCTTCCCTAAGAATAGATGTGTAACTGTCTGAAGTTTGATGTATCCTCTTGGCGGAAACCTCTTGTTGCGCGAGGACTGGTGACCAGCGGCGGCTTAGTGAGCGCCGCGATGAGTTTAGACGAAGACGACCGTCGTGATTCACGCTGTGCTCGGCCGCTTGGGCACACCTCTATGCAATGGTCGGGTGAGAGAAGCTATGGAGGCTCACGGATATCGAGCCGACAACGAACGATATGGTTAGTCGACCAAGGAGAACGAGATACGAGCTTATCGGGAGGATGCCTTGCAGGCAGGCGTCTTTTCACCAGCGCCCTGTCGATCCCTCTCGCCGGCTGTGCCAGGTACCACACACGTTTACCGAGACGAGGATGGAGGAGCTCCGATGGCCAAGAGCGATCGGGTTGGTCCCTATCGTGAGCCTAAGACCCCCGGACGCAGTCGCGGTCTTCCGGTCTATGTCGAGCAGCGTCGGCGTGAGGACGAGACCGCGGAACTCGAACAGCTGCTCCTTACGGTCAGCCGATCGCTGGAACGGAGCTACAGGGAGGCGGAAGTCCTCCTCGATGTCACACACAAGATCAATGCCGGCCTGCTGCTGAACGACGTCCTCGATTATGTGTACGAGGCGTTTCGGCCTCTCTTGCCGTACGACCGCATCGCCCTGGCACTGCTCGAAGAGGATAACTCCATCGTGCGCGCCTCTTGGGTGCGTTCCGAGGCCGAGCACATTTATCTGCCGCGGGGGTATGCCGCTCGCTTGGCTGGCAGCTCGCTCCAGGCGGTTCTGGAGTCGGGGCAGCCGCGCATCCTTAACGATCTCACGGTCTACCTGAAGGCGAATCCCGACTCCGAGCCCACTGCCTTGCTCGCCGCCGAGGCAATGCGATCGAGCCTTACCTGCCCCATGGTTGCCATGGGCAAGCCCATCGGTTTTCTCTTTTTCTCGAGCACAGAGCCGAACCGCTACAGGGACGTGCATGTCGATACCTTCCGGCGGGTAGCCGGTCAGCTTGCCGTGGTCGTGGAGAAGAGCCGTCTGTACGAAGAGCTGCTGCGGGAGCGGGAGCGCACGCAGCGTCTTTTGCGAAGCATCCTCCCGCGACCGGTGGCGGATCGAGTGGACGGGAGACGGCAGGACCTTGCGGAAGGCTTCGATGAGGTCACCGTACTCTTCGCGGACCTGGTGGACTTCACTGAGTGGTCGTCGCGGATGCTGCCGCGGGAGCTTGTTCACCTCTTGAACGAAATCTTCCTCGAGTTCGATGACCTGACCGACCGGTTCCAGATCGAAAAGATCAAGACTTCCGGCGACTGCTACATCGCCGCGTCCGGGCTGCCCTTGCCGCGTCATGATCACGCGCAGGCGGCTGCCGAGATGGCGCTGGCCATGTTAGAGGTCGTGCGCGGGTTCCGAGCACCCGAGGGAGAACCCATACAGCTCCGCGTTGGGATGCATACGGGACCGCTCGTCGCTGGGGTCATTGGCCGCAAGAAGTTCACCTACGACATCTGGGGCGACACCGTGAATATGGCCAGCCGCTTGGAGTCCTATGGGGTGCCCGGGCGTATTCAGGTCTCGGCCGCAACGTTCGCCCATCTGAGCAGCGCCTACCGGCTGCAGCCCCAGGGACGCGTGCAGGTCAAGGGAAAAGGCACGACCGAGACCTTCCTGTTGGTCGGGCGCCGATGAGTGGACCTGCCCGGCCTCTTGGTGGAGCCAAACAGGCGCGTCGGGCGCCATGCTGCAGTTGGGGCCCGACGCTGATCAGCTGAGGAGAGGTCCTCCGCACGGATCCGATGACCAGCATCAGTGGCGCTCGGGATTCTGCTACGCTTCGATTCTGTCCCCCTATCTCCGTCAGGTCTTCTGGGCCTCCTCCTGCTGCGAGCGCCGATGTCGCCGCCAGACCGGTCGCGACGACGCTTGTGGATCTTCGTCCCCTATCCATCGGAGCCTGATAGGCTGTATTTGGGCTCTCCACTTAACCGGAGTAGGCCGCGATGTCGAGGGCTGGCTTGTCGGCATGCGCTAGCCTTGGGTGGGCAAAACAGCAACTTCGGGCTGTTTGGCCCACGCGGGTGCTCCTTAATCGCCCTGATGCCAACCCCCTGTGGAGGAGGTCTGGTTAAGTGGAGAGCTCAAGGCTGTATATAGGATCGCTTAGCGGTCAGGGCGCCTCACGCTCGCGCCGCACCAAGCCGGAGCCAAAGCGCCATGCCAGACGAGCTCTATAAC
This sequence comes from uncultured Gammaproteobacteria bacterium, assembly GCA_963824085.1. GTDB lineage: Bacteria > Pseudomonadota > Gammaproteobacteria > Chromatiales > Chromatiaceae > JARRNE01. The sequence continues at coordinate 221,253 of CAWGNT010000009.1, read as the reverse complement.
GCGGCGCTGGAGTATCACCGTGAGCCCAGGCCGGGCAAGCTCGAGGTCCGGCCCACCAAGCCGCTCGCCAATCAGCGCGACTTGGCCTTGGCGTACTCCCCAGGTGTCGCAGCAGCATGCCGCGAGATCGAAAAGGACGCGCTCGCTGCGGCGCATTACACCGCTCGCGGAAACCTCGTGGCGGTTGTTACCAACGGCACGGCGGTGCTCGGTCTGGGTGCTATCGGCGCACTGGCCTCCAAGCCCGTCATGGAAGGCAAGGCCGTGCTCTTCAAGCAGTTTGCCGACATCGATGTCTTCGATATCGAGATCGCCGAGCGCGACCCGGAACAGCTTATCGAGACTATCGCCCGGCTGGAGCCGACCTTCGGAGGCATCAACCTGGAGGACATCAAGGCGCCGGATTGCTTCATCGTCGAGGCGGGTTTGCGACGGCGGATGCGCATCCCCGTGTTTCACGACGACCAGCACGGTACGGCGATCGTGGTATGTGCGGCGGTGCTCAATGGACTGCGCGTGGTGGGGAAGGATATCCGGGACGTCAGATTGGTCACCGCGGGTGCTGGTGCCGCTGCCCTTGCCTGCGTGGACCTCCTCGTAGAGATCGGTTTGCGCCAGGAGCACGTCACCGTGACAGACGTCGCGGGCGTCGTATATCGGGGGCGTATCGAGGAGATGGATCCATACAAGGCCCGTTTTGCTGCCGATACACCGCATCGCACACTGGAGCAGGCCCTGGAGGGTGCGGACATCTTTCTCGGCCTGTCCGCGGGCGGGGTGCTGAAACCTCAATGGTTGGCCTCGATGGCGGAGCGGCCCTTGATCTTGGCACTGGCCAACCCGGTCCCGGAGATTGATCCGGAAGCCGCGCGAGCGGTGCGCCCGGACGCCATCATTGCGACGGGTCGCTCGGACTATCCCAATCAGGTCAACAACGTCCTGTGCTTCCCGTTCCTCTTCCGGGGTGCCCTGGACTGCGGGGCCACCGAGATCAATGCGCCGATGAAGATCGCATGCGTCAAGGCCATCGCGGATCTGGCGCGAGCACGGCCATCGGAGATCGTAGCCGCCGCCTACGGCGGGCAGAATCTTCGCTTCGGGCCCAACTACCTGATCCCGCGCCCGTTTGATCCGCGACTGATCGAGCAGATCGCACCTGCCGTGGCGGAGGCGGCCATGGCGTCCGGTGTTGCCAGCCGACCCATTGAGAGCTTGGAGGAGTACCGCCAACGGCTGCAGAATCAAGTGTTCCGCAGCGGCATGATCATGAAGCCGGTGTTCGACCAGGCGCGCGAGTCAGTCAAGCGCGTCGCCTATGCCGAAGGGGAAGATGACCAAGTTCTGGAGGCGGCGCAACAAGCGGTGGAGCAGGGCATCGCGCGTCCGATCCTCATCGGACGTAGACGGGTGGTGGAGGAGCGGCTCGCGGATCTAGGTCTGGGCATGTACCCCGGACGGGACTTCGATCTCCTGGACCCACAGCATAACCCGCGTTACGAGCAGCACTGCGCCGCCTTCTACGGACGTGTGAAGCGCCGCGGCTATACTCCGGCTGAGGCTAGGCAAGCGGTGCGGAACAATACCACCTCGCTTGCCGCGACATTGCTGCGCACGGGCGAGGCGGACGCCATGATTTGCGGGATCGTCGGCCGTTACCGTCGCCACCTGGAGCGGGTCCAGCTCCTCGTCGGTACAGCACCTGGCGTGACGCGCCTCACTTCCATGACGGGGGTGGTGCTGCACAGCGGGATCCTCTTCATAGCCGATGCGCACGTTCAGCAGGATCCGGACGCACAGGCGCTGGCTGAGATCACCGCGCTCTGCGTGAGAGAGGTGCGCTGTTTCGGCATCGAGCCGAAGGTAGCCCTGCTGTCGCACTCCAACTTCGGGAGCGACCACAGCCCTTCCGCTCACAAGATGCATCAGGCCCTGCGCCTCATCAGGCACCAACAGCCCGAGTTGGAGGTGGAAGGGGAGATGCGTGCAGACCTGGCCCTGTCGGAAGCCACCCGTCAGGAGCGATTTCCCGATTCGCTTCTCGATGGCCGCGCCAATCTGCTGATCATGCCCAATCAGGATGCCGCAAATATCGCCTTCAATCTTCTCAAGGTGTTGGGCGACGGAACCGTGATCGGTCCCATGCTGTTGGGCGCCGCGAGATCAGCGCACGTCGTCACGCCCGGAATCACCGTGCGCGGGCTGCTTAACATGACGGCACTCGCGTCGGTGCGGACCTGAGCACCGTCGCGGACGATCGGTGCCGAGTGAGCCGGTTCCCCCCCGTCCCAAGAAAGAAAAACCCAAATCGGAACGGTATATCTGCGTCAAATGTGCTGGCCGACTTCGACCCGCTCGGCGTCTCGGAGGATCTCGCGAAACTGGTCGCCGCTCACCCGGACGAGCGCCGAATGATCCCCGGATTCAAAGAAGATCTCAGGCTCATCCAGGAGGGCGGTATCGAGCATGGTCGGCAGCCCGTATGGCGCTCCGATCGGGGGGATGGCGCCCGCCTCGCAGTCGCTGAAGAGCCGCACCACCTCTTCCTCCGTCACCAGGCCGACCTCTTGGCCCAGATGACGACGCAGCAGGCCCAGATGGACGTGATAATCCGACGGCACCACCACCATCAGATACTCTCCGGCCCGGCTCACGATGACCGCTTTCGCGAGGCGGTCGCCGGGCACATGGGCGGCCGCGGCCGTGGCCATGCTGTATTCGGTGTGGGGATGTGGAACCAGCTCGTAGTCGATGGAATGATCGTCCAGGTAGGTCTTCAGCTTCGCCGCGGTTGTCATTTCGAGCCACCTCGATCGCGAGTTCCCCAAGGTCACATCTTCACACAAGAATAGCTCAGTGACGCTTGCTCCGCGCATTCGGTAGGGAGGCCCTGATACCATCGAGGCGGATTCACTCAACTACCGTGGTCGCAACCATGACTGATTCTCCCGAGTCCCTGCGCGACAGCCAGCTCATGTCCCGTGTCGTGGAAGCAACGATTCGTATCGGGCTTATCCTCCTCCTCGTGGGCTGGTGCTTCCAGATCGTCCGGCCGTTTATCGTTCCCATTGTTTGGGGCGTTATCATTGCGGTTGCCGCTTCCCCGAGTTACGTAAGGCTGTTGGGTGCGTTCGGTGGCCGCCGCGTTGCCGCGGGTGTCGCCTTTACGGTGGTTGCACTGGTGCTGCTGATTGTGCCGGCGGCGCTCTTGAGCGGAACGCTGGTGGATGGCGTGCACGGGCTGGTGGCGGGCATGGGGGAGGGAAGGATTCGCATCCCGCCGCCGCCGCAAAGCGTCGGGGATTGGCCGTTGATCGGCACCTGGGTCGCGGGACTATGGGGCGAAGCATCCCAGAACCTGGCCGCGGCGCTCAAGACTGTCGCGCCGCAGCTAAAAGACGTCGGGACCTGGTTGCTTTCCGCCGCAGCCGGTGCCGGCCTTGGTCTTGTGAAGTTCATGTTCGCCATCGTTATCGCTGGTGTGCTGCTGGTCCATGGTGAGGCAGCCCAGCGGACTGGCTACGCGATCGCTGAGCGCCTTGCTGGAGAGCGGGGCGCGGATTTTGCCGTATTGGCGGAGGCCACGGTGCGCAGCGTGACCCGAGGCATCTTGGGAGTCGCTCTCATTCAGTCTCTGCTCGCGGGACTGGGCTTTCTCGTCGTCGGCGTACCCGCTGCCGGACTCTGGGCAGTCGTCGCACTCCTCCTCAGCGTAATCCAGATCGGAATCTTCCCGGTGGTGATCCCTGTACTCATCTACGTCTTTTGGACGGCCGATACCGTCACGGCGGTACTCTTCCTGGTGTGGAGTCTCTTCGTTGGTACCCTGGACAATATCCTCAAGCCCATCGTCCTCGGCCGCGGCGTCGCGGTTCCGATGGCTGTGATCTTCATCGGGGCGATCGGTGGCTTCATCAGCTCGGGGATCATCGGGCTCTTCGTCGGCTCAGTCGTGCTCGTGCTCGGGTACAAGCTATTCCTCGCGTGGCTCCACGAACGGGACCCGACATCCGGGGACGTGGCATTGGACCGCTCGCCGATGATTCCACCGCGTCACGGATGAAGCGGTGATACGGTGGCTGGACGTCGGACCTTCATGCTCGTCGCCGTCACGCCTTTGGTGTCGGTGCGACGCGTCCTCGAACGGTCTGCCCGGACCACAGGCAATAATTGCAACGAAGTCCTCGTTTTCGAGCCACCCGTGACGAGAGGCCGGGATCGCAATACATTAGACTTTTCGAATGTGCCGCAAGGAGGATCCCCAGATGCTCTCTGGGCGGGTCGTACGTACGGCCGTCGTCGCTGCTTCTCTCGGGCTCCTATCGGGGCCGCTCTGCGAAGCGGCGCAGGTCGTGATACGCATCGGAGGAACCGGCAGTGCACTCCCGGGTATCCGGTTGGTAGCCGAAGCCTACAAGCGGCAGAACCCGGGTACAGACATCCTGGTGCTCCCCAGCCTCGGCAGCTCAGGGGGAATCAAGGCACTGGCGGCAGGGGAGCTGGACATGGCCTTGAGCGCTCGGCCGCTGCGGGCGGAGGAGGCCAGCAAGGGGTTGGCGGCGATAGCGTATGCATGGACGCCGTTTGTGTTTGCGGCCGGCCCCGAATGTCCGCTCGACGCTTTGACCACGTCACAGGTCGTTGACCTCTATCAGGGGGCGACGACGCAATGGCCCGACGGCCGACGGATTCGACTCGTCCTTCGCCCGCCCGCGGACTCGGATAACGACGCGCTGAGGGGGCTGTCGCCGGAAATCGGGGCCGCTGTGGACGCGGCACTTGCGCGGCCGGGAATGACCATCGGCGTAACCGACCAGGAGGCCGCCGAGCTCTTGGAGAGGCTGCCCGGCGCCTTTGGCGCAACGACCCTCGCCCTCGTGCGCAGCGAGGGGCGTAGAGTCAAGGTGCTGGCCCTTGATGGGATCGTGCCGAGCGTGAAGGCCCTTGCCTCTGGCCGCTATCCCTATCACAAGGTCTTGTACCTGGTTACGGGAAGCCATCCGTCTGACGAAGTCCGTCGTTTCCGGAAATTTCTGACCTCGCCGACGGCGCGCGGTATCCTGACCGAGCACGGACATCTCGCGTTCGCGGCCATCCACCCCTAAGGCGCTATGCCTCGTACCTCTGCTCGGGCGATTACTTGGGCCGCGGGAATCGTCGCGACCGTCATCGCCGTTTCTCCCCCCGCGGGGTATCTCTCCTTGTCGTATTTGCGCGAAAACGGTGAGATGGTCGCCGAGGCGGAGCTGATCGCGCAAATGGTTACCACGCAGGTCGTAAGCCGTGATCCGAAACTGTGGTATTTCGCGTCCGACCGTTTCGAGGCCCTCATCCACCGCGACTTCACGCCCACCGACTTGCCGGAAGCGCGGCGCGTCCTTGATTTGAACGGCAACGTCATCGAGACCAGTCCCGGTCGCCTCACGCCCCCAGTTCTTACGGTACCTGCCACTCTTTGGGACGCAGGACATGCCGTAGGGCGCGTCGAGGTTCGTCGCTCTCTGCAGCCGCTGCTGGTGCGAACGGCTTGGGTGATGCTGTTCTCTTTCGCCTTGGCGTTCGCGGTCTACCTCTTGCCATTGCGTGCGGTACGCGAGGCCTATGCGCGCCTCGAGCACCAGGCCACCCATGACGTCCTCACCGGGGTTCCCAACCGCAAGCTGATAGACGACCGATTATTGCTGGGAATGGCCCACGCCCGTCGCAGCTCGACGATCCTAGCCGTCGCCTTTCTCGATCTGGACAATTTCAAGACCATCAACGACAAGCTCGGCCACGGCGTCGGCGACGCGTTGCTCCAAGCGGTCGCGGCTCGTCTGAGGTCATCCCTGCGCGAAGGCGACACGGTAGGTCGCCAAGGGGGCGACGAGTTCGTCATGATACTCCCCGGCAACAGGAACGCAGACGCCGTCTCCAGGGTGATGCAGCGAATCATGAGGACGCTCGCCGAGCCGCTGCACGTGGGCAAGCACTCACTGCGGATCACCTGCAGTATCGGGATCAGCCTCTTTCCCAAAGACGGTGAGGACGTGGACGTCCTCATGCGCCGGGCTGACGCCGCGATGTACCTTGCCAAGGGGCAGGGACGGAACAAATACCAGTTCTTCGCGGCCGAGATCAACAACCGCCTGGATGCTCGGCGGATGCTGGAGCGGGAGCTCGTTCAGGCGCTCGAGCGCGAGGAGTTCGAGCTCCACTTTCAGCCGCAGGTCGAGCTTGCGAGCCGACGCATTGGCGGTGCCGAGGCTCTGCTGCGCTGGCACCATCCTCGGCGCGGATTGCTTGCGCCGGCGGATTTTCTCTCGGTCGCGCAAGATTCCCGCCTAATCCTTGCCATCGACGAGTGGGTAACGCGTACCGCGTGTCTGCAGAACAAGGCATGGCAGGACGCTGGCCTGCCGCCTGTCCGCATATCGATCAATGCCTCGGACCGGATCCGCGACGAGCGCTTCGTCGAGCTCGTCATGGCTGCTCTGCGCGACTCCGGGTTAGCGCCCCGGTGGCTCGAGCTGGAGCTTAACGAGTCTGCGCTCTTGTCCGAGCCGGAGCAGTCGGTGCCGATTCTCCAGGCCCTTCACGATCTGGGGCTCAGGTTGTCCATCGATAACTTCGGCGTCGCAGCGTGCAGCCTGAGCTATCTGAGACGACTCCCGGTTGACCGGCTCAAGGTCGACCGCTCGCTGGTCAGCCGAATCGGATGGCGCGGTGCGCACGACGGAACGGTGGAAGGGGTAGTGTCGTTGGGGCATGCCTTAGGGCTCAAGGTGCTTGCCCAAGGCGTCGAGACTGCGGAGCAGCTTGCCTTCCTGCGCAGCCGCGATTACGACGAAGCACAGGGCAGGTTTTTGCATCCGGTCCTGACTCCTGCCGCCTTCGCCACACTGGCGCGTGCCAAGTCCGTGGTTGCGGCGGGCGGGTAGGTGCGCTGCGGACCCGAGTGAACGCTGTACGGCTGACGATTGCCTGGCCAGCTTCGCGAATCTGCGTGGGCAATCTTCCGTCTTTCGGGGTTCGAGCGGGGAACGGGCCGTTCCGCCGCCCAACGGTACGGCCTTGGTCTCGCATCGCCCATTGCGATCTGCAGTGCCGTCAGGCCGCGAGGTGACATGCTGGAGAAGGTTGTCCTGTTGCTCGTGATCATCGCCGCGAACGGCGCGCCCATCGTGGTGGACGACCTGTTGGGGCGACGCTGGGCTTGGCCTATTGACGGCGGTCTGGTCCTCAGGGACGGGCATCGGCTCCTGGGGGCGTCGGCCACGGTGCGGGGAGTGGTCGTCGCTGTCGTCGTCGCCGCCGGTCTCTCCGCCTTGCTCGGGCATTCCATGCCGCTCGGTGCCCTCATCGGGCTGCTGGCGATGGCGGGTGACGCATTTTCGAGCTTCGTGAAACGGCGCCTCGGCCTGGAGCCCGGAGAAATGGCTCTTGGATTGGACCAGATCCCGGAGTGTCTGCTGCCGCTGCTTGCCGTCGCGGAGGACTACCGTCTCGGGTGGGGTGAGATATCGGTTCTGGTCCTGTCCTTTACCCTGTTCGACGTCCTTGTCTCGCGTCTGCTCTACCGGTATCACCTCCGCAAGAGACCCTACTGACCGGGCGCGACACGCGCCGTCCGACGGATTCGGGCTTACCCGCTCGGATCGGCAAGCAGCCGGTGGACCGCGATCTCCGGCGGGCAGTTGAAACGCGCGGCCACGACGCAAGAGCCGGCACCGGAGGAGGTATAGCCCTGTAGGTTCCCCCAGCGCCAGGCTCCTCGCCCTAAAGCGCGCGGGCACGTGGCGTTATAGGTAATCGGAATGCCGCCTGGCAGACAAATCTGACCCCCATGGGTATGTCCGCAGAGCATCAGGTCGAACCCCGCATGTGCGGCGTGACGGTAGATTTCCGGCGAATGGGCAAGGAGGATGGAGACGCCGTCGACGGGGATCGTATCGGCCGCCTTTTCCAGGTTGTCCGCCCGGTAATAGTGGGGATCGTCGATGCCGGCCAGGTAGATGGCTGCCCCGCTACGCTCGATCACTGTCGACTCGTTGAGCAGGACGCGCACATCCAAGGTCTCCAAGTCCGGGACCATCTCGATGAAGTCGTGATTGCCCAGTACGGCGTAGACCGGGCTGCCGATATGCGTGCGAAGTGCCGCCATCGCAGCCACGGCTTGATCATGCTCGCCGTAGGTGCAGGCGCGGAAGTCGCCGGTGATCACACAGAGATCGTATTCCGCCTCCCGCACCCGTTGTGACAGGGCGTGTGTGATAGCAAGGTCCATGTCGAGATGAAGATCGCTCAGGTGCAGGAGACGGAAGCCGTGGAATGCCCGCGGAAGGCCGGGGAGGACGATGTCGTAGCGGCACAGGCGGATTGCCGCCGCGTTGCGCTTGCCGCGGCCGTACAGGCCGACGGCGCGCATGGCAGAGCGCATCAGGGCATGGACGGAGTACCAATTCTCGATGTGAAAAAAGTTGCGGCCGCGCCCGAAGATCTGGGTCACGTGGTCCCGCTGGATACCTTGACGCTGGGACAGGTGCAGGCGACCAACGCGCTGTTTCAGGCGCGCCGCGGCGTCGGCTGACAGCTCAGGATACGGACGCCGATGGGGCATGGGTGACCAAGTCGTTCGGCCGGGATCAATTGCGAAGTGTATATGACTGGGGCATTGGAGTGAGGGCTCGGGTTGTTTTCAGAGGAACGCTTTGCTAACGTCCAGCCGCGAGCCCCCGACCGCGCGGGGCTTGTTCGTTATGGTGGTCCACGCCGGTCCCCTCGCAACGCGAAACCGCGAACCCGGTCAGGCCCGGAAGGGAGCAGCCGTAGTGGTGGCAGCGTGTGCCGGGGTGTGGCTGGCGGGGACCGCCTCCCCAATGCCCTGGGAGGCTCGGCTTGAGGTGTGCGTGATCGCGTGTTGAGCATCGGTTAAACTGCTGTCGTCCGCGCACCAACTTCCTGGAAATTCAAAGCGATCCATGTCCTATCAGGTGCTCGCTCGCAAGTGGCGCCCCAGGTCCTTTCAGGACATGGTGGGTCAAACCCACGTGGTGCGGGCGCTGAGTAATGCGCTCGATCAGGGGCTGCTCCATCACGCCTATCTTTTCACCGGCACTCGGGGCGTCGGGAAGACCACGTTGGCGCGCATCCTGTCCAAGGCGCTCAACTGTGAGCTGGGTGTGACATCCCGGCCGTGCGGCGAGTGTGCCTCCTGCAGGGAGATCGACGAGGGGCGCTTCGTGGACCTGCTGGAGGTTGACGCCGCCTCACGGACCAAGGTAGACCAGACGCGGGAGCTGCTGGACAACGTCCCGTTCGCACCAGTCAGGGGGCGCTACAAGGTGTACCTCATCGACGAGGTGCACATGTTCTCGGGGCACAGCTTCAATGCGCTGCTGAAGACCCTGGAGGAGCCGCCTCCCCACGTAAAGTTCCTGCTTGCCACGACGGACCCTCAGAAGGTGCCCGTGACGGTGCTCTCGCGCTGCCTGCAGTTCAACCTTAAGCGGCTCGTGCCGGAAGAGATCCGCGGGCAGCTCGCGCACATCCTGCAACGGGAAGGGGTAGAGTTCGAAGAGCATGCCTTGTCGCTGCTGGCCCGCGCGGCGGACGGCAGCATGCGCGATGCCCTCAGTCTGCTCGACCAGGCCATCGCCTTCGGTGGTGGCCGGGTTTTCGCCGACGAGGTGCGGACGATGCTAGGCACCGTGAGCCGGGAACTGAGCCTCAATCTGGTGGATGCCTTGGCGCGCCTCGACGGCCCGCGGGTCCTTGACGAGGTGGCCGGCATCGCCGAGCTCACACCTGACTTCTCAGGGGTGCTACAGGAAGTGCTGGGCATCCTTCATCGTGTCGCCTTGTTCCAGCAGGTTCCCTCGACGCTCGTCGCGGATGATCCCGATCGGGAGCGTATCCTGGCGATCGCCGAGAGCATGCAGCCGGAGGACGTCCAGCTCTTTTACCAGATCGGACTCATCGGCCAACAGGATCTGCCGTTGGCCCCCGATCCGCGTACGGGAATCGAGATGGTCTTGCTTCGGATGCTTGCATTTCGCCCTGATACTCTGCGTTCCGACGCGCGGGACGATGCGCAGCGTCGACGGGATTCGGGTTCCGAGTTGTCCCGTCCGAGCCCGCCAGTACGGGGGGGCTCGCAAGGGGAGGGCCGAGCGCCCATCGATCGGTCCAGGGGCGGGGCGGTGGCCGCCCTTGCGGACGCCCGGCGGGCGATTGCGCCCGAGGAAACGACGGCGGCAGGGTCGAAGCAAGCGTCCGCCATGAACGCGGGCCGGCAAGCGTCGCAACTGAGGCCGGTGGACGAGATGCCGCGGCCCGAGGTTTCCCCTCCGGCGGCCGTGGAGTCGGAAAGTACGGGCATGCTCGGTGGTCCTGAGGATTGGCACGGCCTGGTGGGGCGTCTTGGTCTTCGCGGGGTCGCCAGCGAGCTTGCCGGAAATTGCGACGTGGCCGGATGGGACGGGCACAGGCTATGCCTGCTCCTGGACCCGGCCTGCCAGCACATGCAGGTGGCGAGCGCCGAGGAGCGGCTGCATGCGGCTCTGACTGAGGTGTTGGGGAGTAAGCTCAAGCTCGAGATCCGGATTGCAGAGTCGGTGCGCGAGACCCCGGCGCAGCGGCGTGCGCGCCTGGCCGCGGAGCAGCGCGCGCGCGCGGAAACGCTGATGCGTGACGACCCGGTTGCCCGTATGCTGCAGGACCAGCTCGACGCACAATGGGTGAGCGACAGCATCGAGCCGACGGATGAAAGGCTGCCAGATGGTGGCGAAAAGGCGTGAACCAGAGGTGAATCAAGGTGAAAGGCGGATTGGGTAATATCCTCAAGCAGGCTCAGAGGATGCAAGAGGAGCTGCAGAAGGCTCAGGAGAAGCTGGCCCAGGAAGAGGTCACCGGCGAGTCCGGTGGCGGCATGGTGCAGGTGATGATGAACGGCACCCACGAGGTCAAGCGCGTTACGATCGACCCGTCCCTGATGCAGGACGACAAGGAGATGCTGGAGGACTTGGTCGCCGCAGCGGTGAACGACGCGGTTCACCGTGTGGCGGAGAAGACGAAGGAGAACATGTCGGGCTTGACGGCCGGATTGCCGCTGCCGCCCGGCTTCAAGATGCCCTTTTGAGCATGGCGGAGCGCTCGCTACTCAACCAGCTGGTCGAGGCGTTGCGATGCCTCCCGGGGGTGGGGCCGAAGTCGGCCCAGCGCATGGCCTTCCACCTGCTTCAGCGGGACCGCGAAGGGGGCCGCCGTCTTGCCGAGGTCATGGCGCAGGCCATGGAGCGAATTACTTTTTGCGAGCGCTGCCATACCCTTAGCGAGCGCGAGCTTTGCGCGCTCTGTGCCAATCCAAGCCGCGACCAGTCTCTGTTGTGTGTCATCGAGCACCCCTCCGAGATCGTCGCGATCGAGCAGGCGACTGACTACCGCGGGCTTTACTTCGTGCTCGGCGGCAGGCTTTCCCCGCTGGATGGCATCGGTCCGAAGGAGCTCGGCCTGGACAGCTTGGAGAGCCGGCTTGCCGAAGGCACGGTGCAGGAGTTGATACTGGCAATCAGTCCCACCGTTGAGGGCGGCGCCACGTCGCAATTCATTGCGGAGATCGCTGCCCGTCACCGTGTCCGTGCGACTCGCATCGCTCATGGTGTCCCGTTAGGGGGCGAGCTGGAATATGTGGATAGCGGCACTTTGGCACATGCGTTTGCTGGCCGGCAGGGGCTGTAAATATCGATCGGTTTCGTCCCCACCGGTCAGGAAGCGAAACAGCCGGGTGAGCTCGGTATGGAAACGGGTCCCATTGGACTGTGCCATCTCGAGCACCATGCCGTCTGCATCGGTGTAGTGCGACTCGCCCGTTGCGACGGGCAATCTGAATGGAGAGTGCAGGCATGGCAGAGACCATATTTGGTAAGATTGCGGCGGGGGAGATCGCGGCCGACATCGTCTATGAAGACGAGGACGTGGTGGGGTTCCGGGACATTGCCCCGCAGGCGCCGACCCATGTCCTCATTATTCCACGCAAGCCCATCCCGACGTTGAACGATCTGGCGTCGGAGGACGCGGGCCTTATCGCGAAGATGATCTTCGCTGCGAAGAAGGTGGCCGAGCAGGAAGGCATCGCCAAGGCGGGCTACCGGGTAGTGATGAACTGTAACGCGGCTGCGGGCCAGACCGTGTTTCATCTGCATCTCCATGTCCTTGGCGGTCGCCCCATGCAGTGGCCGCCAGGCTGACGGGCTGCCGCTTTGCGTCGCGCCGATCAGGCGGTAGCATTGCCGGCGATACCGATGACGACCTGGCCCGACGGTGTGATCGGGCTTGTTTTTGGCTCTTCGCGGGATGTTTCCCATCACCTTGATGGCGGCTAATCCAGACTCTGCGCGGGAAAACCCGCCCCAGGCATTCGAGCTCAAAGCGGCGGCCTTCACCCTGCCCGTCATTCGACTGTTGGGTGTCGATATGGACACGGTTGCCGAAGAGCTGAGCGCCAAGGTCGAGCAGGCACCGGATTTCTTTCGCAACACCCCGGTCGTCATCGACCTCGCCGCGGTTTCCGGCGGCGAGGGGGTGGTGGAGTTCCCCCTTCTCGTCGGGCTGCTTCGGGGTTACCGCATGATTCCGGTCGGGGTACGCGGCGGCACTCCTGCTCAGAACGAGGCGGCCGAGGCAATGGAGCTCGCGATCCTGGGAGACGCCTTCGTGCGCCGTCCGAAGCAGGAGGATAAGACCGAGGCGGCATCGGTGCCGGTGCCCGACGTGCCACCCCCGCCCCGCGCGGAAGCGCCGAACCCCGGGTCCACGGCGGGTTTCACGCTGGTAACTCGGCCCGTGCGTTCCGGGCAGCGAGTCTATGCCCCCGGCGGCGACCTGTCCGTGGTCGCGCCCGTGAGCTCCGGTGCCGAGCTCATGGCGGACGGCAACATCCACGTCTATGGGCCCCTACGGGGGCGAGCAATGGCAGGGTTGAAGGGCAATACCCAGGCGCGGATCTTCTGTCAGGACCTGCAAGCCGAGCTCGTGTCCGTCGCCGGCCACTATCGGGTGAGCGAGAACATTCCTGGCGATCTGAAGGGGTACCCAGTGCAGATTTTTCTGGACGACAAGGCCCTGCGAATCGAGAAGATCTGACGGGGCCGGACAGTTGTCCAGGCCGTGCGGTGTCGGGAGCGCGGGAGGATGATCGCACAGAGCGGTGGCTGGACCTGTCTCGGGTCCGTGCGATCTTGCTCAAGCCCCACAACAGGTTCCGTTTAACCGGCCTCCGTGCCTTCGCCCGGGGGTTACGAGAGCATCCGCCTGAAGGAGGGCGATACCTTGGGGAGAACAATCGTTATCACGTCAGGGAAGGGCGGTGTCGGCAAGACCACCACCAGCGCGGCCTTCGCCATGGGGCTGGCGCAGCAGGGACACCGCACTGTAGTGATCGATTTCGATGTCGGTCTGCGCAATCTGGATCTCATCATGGGTTGCGAGCGCCGGGTGGTCTACGACTTTGTCAATGTGATCAATGGGGAGGCTAATCTCAATCAGGCGCTGATCCGGGACAAGCGGTGCGACAACCTGTATATACTTCCAGCGTCCCAGACGCGGGACAAGGAGGCGTTGACCAAGGAGGGCGTCGGGCGGGTTCTTGACGAGCTCTCCAAGACCAGCGACTTCATCATCTGTGATTCTCCGGCGGGTATCGAGCACGGTGCTCACATGGCCATGTACTACGCGGACGACGCCCTGGTGGTCACAAATCCAGAGGTCTCCTCGGTGCGCGATTCGGACCGCATGCTCGGAATATTGTCGAGCAAGTCTCGGCGCGCGGAGGCGAACGCCGAGCCCATCCGAGAGTATCTCTTGCTCACCCGCTACGCACCGGAACGAGTCCAGCGAGGCGAGATGCTGGGTGTCGAAGACGTTCAGGACATCCTTTCCCTCGATCTCCTCGGTGTGATACCGGAGTCCAAGTCCGTCCTCAATGCGTCCAACTCCGGGGTTCCGGTCATCTTGGACGTGGAAAGCGATGCCGGTCAGGCCTACGCGGACATGGTGGCCCGCTACCTGGGGGAGGACATCCCTCACCGGTTCCTCGATATCCAGAAACGAGGCTTTTTCAGCCGCTTGTTCGGGGGGTAGGCCATGGGTCTGCTGGATTATTTTCGTTCGACGCGCCCCAAGGGGTCTGCTTCCGTTGCCAAGGAGCGCCTCCAGATTTTGGTGGCCCACGACCGTTCGGCACGCCACCGCCCGTCATATCTCCCAAAGCTGCAACGGGAGATTCTGGAGGTCATCCGCAAGTATGTCGAGGTCGACATGAGCTCGGTATCGGTCAACTACGAGCAGGAGGACAGCCGGGAGATCCTGGAGCTGAACATCATCCTGCCCGACGCTGCCCACAACCGGGCCTAGCCGAAGGCGCGGCGTCGGACGAGGAGCCGGCGTCGCAAGCGCGTGTTCCTTCAGTCTGCGAGCAGCCCCTCCAGGATGCGCTGGTAGATCCGGGTCAGCTGGTCCAGCTCCTCGATACCGACGCACTCATCGACCTGATGAATAGTGGCGTTGACCGGCCCGATCTCGAGCACCTGGGCTCCCGTTGGGGCGATGAAGCGCCCGTCCGACGTGCCTCCGGCGGTGGAGAGCTTCGGCTCCAGACCTGTGACCTCGGTGATCGCATGTCGTCCCGCGTCGACCAAGGTCCCGGCCGGCGTGAGGAACGGGGTCCCGGAGAGCCGCCAGTCGACGCGGTAGTCGACCCCCCCCTTGTCCAGGATGGCAGTCACGCGGCGCTTGATGGTATCCGGGTCGAGCTCGGTGGAGAAACGAAGATTGAACTGGGCACTTAGCGTGGCCGGGATGACGTTGTCCGCGCCTGTGCCCATGTTGAAATTGACGACCTGTAAGCTCGTGGGCGGGAAAAACGCATTGCCCTTGTCCCACTGCTCGGCGATCAGCTCGGCCAGCGCAGGGGCAAACGCATGCAAGGGGTTCTTTGCCCGCTGCGGATAGGCAACGTGGCCCTGCTTGCCGAAGACGGTCAGCAAGCCGCTAATGCTTCCCCGGCGACCGTTCTTGACGGTGTCCCCGAGGGCGGTGTCGCTGGACGGCTCGCCGACGACGCAATAGTCGATCTTCTCGCCGCGGCGCGCGAGCGTCTCCACGACCTTCAGGGTACCGTTCTGCGCCGGACCCTCCTCGTCGCTGGTAACGAGAAAGGCGACGGAGCCGCGATGCCGCGGATGGGAGTGCAGGAACGCTGCCGTTGCCGCGACCATGGCCGCGAGCGAGCCCTTCATGTCGCAAGCCCCGCGCCCGTAAAGCATCCCGTCTCTGACCTGAGGCTCGAAGGGGTCTGAGGTCCATTGCTCCAACGGTCCCGGCGGCACCACGTCGGTGTGCCCGGCAAAGCAAAAGAGGGGGTGCGAGCGGCCGTGTCGCGCCCACAGGTTCGTGACCTCCGCGAATGGCATGGGCTCGACGACGAAACCGAGCTCGGCAAGCTGGTCGGCAATCAGGCTCTGGCAGCCCGCATCTTCCGGTGTCACGGAGCGACGCCGGATCAGCGCCTGCGCGAGGTCGAGGGTCCGAGACATTAGCCGAAGATTCCGTCGTAGGCTGCCTCCGAGAACCCAATATGACGGGCGCTGCCGGTGTCGAGCAAGGGGCGGCGGATGATGGAGGGTGCTGCATGCATCACGCGGATCGCGGCTTCTTCGTCCATGGTCTCCCGGAGCCCATTGTCCAGCTTGCGCCAGGTGGTGCCCCGGCGATTGATCAGTGTCTCCCAGCCCAACTCGGCAACCCAGCCGCGCAGGCGATCCTCGTCCAACCCTTGCCTTGCATAGTCGTGGAAGACGTACTCGACTCCGTGGTCGTCGAGCCAGCGCCGTGCGTTCTTGATCGTGTCGCAGTTGGCGATACCGTAGAGAGTGATCATGACAGCCTCCAGCCTCCAGCCTCCAGCCTCCAGCGTGCAGCTTTCGGCCCCAAGCTATTCGCCCTTCTGTCTCAGATATCCCGCAGGAGCTCGTTGATCCCCACCTTGCTGCGG
This sequence comes from uncultured Gammaproteobacteria bacterium, assembly GCA_963824085.1. Taxonomy (GTDB): domain Bacteria; phylum Pseudomonadota; class Gammaproteobacteria; order Chromatiales; family Chromatiaceae; genus JARRNE01. The sequence continues at coordinate 205,226 of CAWGNT010000009.1, read as the reverse complement.
GTGCGCTCGTCCACCTGCTTGATGATCACGGCGCAGTAGAGGCTGTGGCTTCCGTCCTTGGCAGGCAAGCTGCCCGGGACGACTACGGCGCCGGCAGGGATGCGGCCGTAGGTGGTCTCGCCGGTGGAGCGATGGAAGATCTTGGTGCTTTGGCCGATGTATACCCCCATGGAGATGACCGCCCCTTCCTCGACGATCACCCCTTCCACGATCTCGGAGCGGGCGCCGATGAAGCAGTTGTCCTCGATGATGGTGGGTGCGGCCTGGACCGGCTCCAGTACGCCGCCGATTCCGACACCGCCGGAGAGGTGTACGTTCTTTCCTATCTGAGCGCAGGAGCCGACGGTGGCCCAGGTGTCGACCATGGTCCCGGAATCCACGTAGGCGCCGATGTTGACGTACGAGGGCATGAGGACACAGCTCGGCGCAATGTAGGCGCCCTTGCGCGTCGTGGCGGGCGGGACGACACGGACACCTCCCTCGCGGAAATCCCGGGAGTTGTAGTCCTGGTACTTCGAGGGAACCTTGTCGTAGTAGTTGGTGAATCCGCCCTTGATGAACGAGTTGTCCTCGATTCGGAACGATAGGAGCACGGCCTTTTTCACCCAGTCGTTGACGACCCAGACCCCATCCTTCTTCTCTGCGACTCGGATTTCACCTCGGTCGAGCCGGTCAATGGTGTCCAGCACCGCGTCCCGCACCAATGTTTCCACGTTCCGTGGCGTGATGTCGCTTCGCCGCTCGAAGGCAGTTTCGATGATGATCTGGGTCTCGCTCATGGGGCCTCCGTCGAAGGCAATCGTGAAAATGAAGGCATCTTGTGGGAGCGCGTATCGGATGCCGTATGGTGCGAAGTTCAGGACCTAATCGATGCTGCCGTTCACATGCAACGATTGCCCGGACAGTAACCCGTCGCTGAGGTTCGAGGTCCACAACGCAGGATGGATTGGTTCAAGGTACTCCCGAGAGAGACTGGACGTAGCGGCGTATACGCTCGGCCGCATCCGTGCATTCATCCAGAGGGGGTACCAGCGCTAAACGGGCTCGGTTGATCCCCGGGTCCCGGCCGTCCACCGCCCGGGACAGAAATCGACCGGGAAGCACGGTGACGTTCTCGGCCGCGAACAGGCCACGGGCGAAATCGGTGTCCGCAATTGGTGTGGCCGGCCAAAGGTAAAAGCCGGCCGCGGGGCGCTCTACCGGCAGCACGCCGTCCAGGATTCTCAGAACGGCGGTAAGCTTCTCTCGATACATGCGCCGGTTTTCGACCACATGCTGCTCGTCACTCCAGGCTGCGGTGCTGGCATGTTGATGCTGCAGCGGCATGGTACAGCCGTGATAGGTACGGTAGCGAAAAAAGGCATCGATAACCTGTGCGTCTCCGGCAACAAAGCCGGAGCGCATTCCGGGCAGGTTCGATCGTTTCGAGAGGCTGTGGAAGACGACGCAGCGCCGAAAATCCGTGAGTCCCATGGCTGCTGCGACCTGGAGTAGACCAACGGGCTCGGCCCCCTCCTCGAAGTAGATCTCCGAGTAGCACTCGTCGGCGGCGATCACGAAGTCGTGCTCCTGGGCCAGAGTGACTAGGCGTTCGAGCGTTCTAGGGTCCGCCACTGCCCCCGTGGGGTTGCCCGGTGAGCAGAGGTATAGCAGTTGGCAGCGTCGCCAGGTCTGGGCATCCACGGAGTCGAAGTCCGGGATAAATCCAGTGTCCGCCGTGCAGGGCAGGTAGCGCGGCTCCGCGCCCGCAAGGAGGGCCGCACCTTCGTAGATCTGATAGAAGGGATTGGGTATCAAGACGAGAGGGCTGCGCCCGCGATCGACGACGACCTGAGCGAATGCGAATAGCGCCTCGCGGGTGCCGTTCACCGGCAGGACCTGACCTTCTGGGTCGACGCCGCCCTCGGGGAGGCGGAAACGGTGGACGAGCCAATTCGCGATCGTCTGCCGCAGGGTCGGAAGTCCTCGGGTGGTTGGGTATACGGAAAGGTTGTGGAGGTGAGCGATGATCGCGTCCGCGACGAACCCGGGGGCGCTGTGCTTGGGCTCTCCGATCGACAGGGCGATGTGATCGAGCCCGGCCGGCGGCTTGACACCGGCCTTGAGGTCGGCGAGCTTCTCGAACGGGTAGGGCTGGAGGCGATCCAGATCCGGGTTCATTATCTCGGGCCGGCGGGCGAAGGCCCGTCAGTATATCACTGCGCCGCCAGCGTCAAGCCGGCCGCGTTGAAACGGAGGCCGAAGCGGGATGGGTCAAGTCGGGGCGATACACCATGCAAGCCTGATCGTATCCGATACAGGGCGCGCGCTCGGATTTTACCGGGACCTCTTGGGGCTCGAGGTGGATCCGGGACGCCCAGACCTCGGCTATCCGGGGGCCTGGTTGCGCGTCGGCAGCCAGCAAGTCCACCTGCTCGAGTTGCCAAACCCTGATCCGGTCGCGGATCGCCCACGTCACGGTGGACGCGACCGCCATCTTGCGATGACCGTGGACGATCTCGATTGGCTCGCGCGGCGCCTAGGCGCCGCGAAAGTGGCGTATACGCTTAGTCGCTCCGGTCGCCGTGCCCTGTTCTGTCGCGACCCTGATGCCAATGCGCTGGAATTCGTCGAGACGCCGCGGTGAAGGCCGAGACCGCGGCCGATGTCGTTCCAAACTGGGGTTTTCGGTTCTTGGGGATGGGCCGCTCCGCTCCGGTCCCGTTGCGAAAACGCCGGGTGAGCTCGGAATACGTCCGCGGTCTTCGCGACCCGAGGGGTGGTACCCGAGTCAATACCCGCGATAGTACCAACCGTTGTCCCACCCGGGCATGGGGCTCTGAGCGGGCGAGGGAGCCCCTTGGCCCGTCGTCGTGTCGTCCGTGTCCGGCGCGCCGGCGTCGTCGGGGAGGAAGCCCATCGAATCATCGGGCCAAGGTCCGTAGAGCGAGCCCCAGGGAACCTGGTTGCGAAAGGCCTCGCGGTCGCGCTCTATTTTCTCGCGAAATGCCTCTCTACGGCGCTGCGTCTCTTGTTCCCGCGCCTCGTGCTGAGCTGCGCCCCAGGGATCGATCCAGCGCCGGTGCGCGTCCATCGCCTCTTTGGCGGCACGGCGGCGCTCCTCCCATGCGCGCCGCTGCGCCCGCACTTCGTCCAGCCATTGACCAAGCGGCGCCGGCTCGGTAGCCGGACCTGCGGCTGGCGGCGGCGGAGGGCTGGGAGGTGGAGGTGTCGGCGGCTCTTGGGCGTTGGCAGAGGCTGCAACGCATAGCGCGCCTGCGTATACGGCAAGGCAAAAGCACTTCAGTCGAGTGCCCATCTGAGCCCTCGCGGAGCGTGACCCTCGGATGACGAGAAGGGGTTCGGGCAAGGAGGAGATTCAGAACTTCATTAAATGACAATGACGGAATTTTCTAATTGCACCCCGATGGGGCGTCAAGTCCTTTTTTCGGTCTTCATGACATAGATCCGCCTGCGGCGTCCGATCAGCGCGGCGCCGGGGGCTGAATCAGGCCCCTTCCGGCCAGATGACATGGTTTCCTGTGGCGGCAGTGGTGGCCTCGACGCGGCGGTGGATTTGCTCGCGCAGGCAGCTCAGGATCTCCTGGCAGGTGATGGGGGTGCGGTCCTCCGTCGTGATGAAGAAGACGTCCTCCACCGCCGCGCCAACGGTGGCGATCTTGGCGTTTTGGAGCCGGATGTCACAGGCATCGAAGACGGCTCCCACCTCCGCCAGCAGACCGGGACGGTCCAGCGTCACCAAGCGCATGATGGTGCGCTGGTTGCGCTCGTCTGTCGCGAAGCTGACGTCCGTCGCGGTGGGAAAGTACTTGTGACGACGCGGGAGGCGGCGAGCGACCTGGATATCCTTCGTTCGACTTTCCGCAAGCTCGTTCTCCAGCGCGGAGCGAATCTCCGCCATGCGCTGCTCATCTCCGACGGGGTTTCCTTCGAGCTCAAGCACGTAGTAGGTGTTGAGAACCATGCCGTCGTTGGTGGTCATGATCCGAGCGTCCATGATGCTCAGGCGCATTTGGTCCAGCAGGGCAGTGGTGCGGCCGAACAGCTTCTCTTGGTCGTGGGTAAAGATGAGAATCTCTGTGCTGCCTCGCGCGGTGACGCGACGAATGGCCACGAGGGGGAGGTGGGTGTCGGAAGTGCCGAGCAAGAGGCGCGCCTGCCAGGCGATCTCGTCTGGGGAGCTGTGCGCGAAGTAGTCGAGGGTGAACCGCTCCCAGAGCTGTGTGCACGCCTCCGGTTTGAGTCCATACTTGGAGACCAGCCGCGCGGCCTCCGCCTTCTTTTGTTGGACGAGGTCGTCTTGCGCCTGGGGGTTATCTAGGCCCCGGATAAGGGCCCTGCGGGTGGCATGGTAGAGCTCGCGCAGCAGCGCGTCCTTCCACGAGTTCCAACGTTCCGGGTTGGTGGCCCGCATGTCCGCCACAGTGAGCAGGTAGAGATAATCCAGACGTGTCGTGTCGCCCACTACGGCTGCGAACTCCTGTATGACCTCCGGATCGCTCGTGTCCTTGCGCTGTGCCGTCATGGACATCAGCAGGTGTTTCTCCACCAGCCAGACAACGAGACGGCTATCGTATTCCGACAGACCGTGCAGGATGCAGAAGTCCCAGGCGTCACGCGCGCCCAAGAGCGAATGGTCGCCGCCGCGCCCTTTGGCGATGTCGTGGAAGAGGCCGGCGAGGTACAGCAGCTCCAGTTTTGGGACCGTATGGGCAACTGCACTGCACAGGGGATATTCGTGCGTGTGCTCGGAGACGGAGAAACGGCGCAGGTTGCGCACTAGGCGCAGGGTGTGCTCGTCTACCGTGTAGACATGGAACAGGTCGTACTGCATTCGCCCGACGATGTTGGCGAACACCGGGATGTATGCCGCGAGCACGCCGTAGCGGTTCATGCGCCGCAGCGCGTGGGTGAGGCCTGTTGGATGGCGCAGTATCTCCATGAAGAGGCTGCGCGCCCGCAGATCGTTGCGAACCTTGTCGTCGATGAGATGGCGGTGCTCGCGGATCAGTCGGATGGTACTGGCGCGCACGCTCGCGACGTCCGGGTGCGTCTGTAGGATGAGGAATACCTCGAGGAGGGCCACGGGGTTACGGCGAAAGACGTTGTCTCTTCTTACCTCCAGGAAGCCGCTGCGAGACTGAAAACGCTTGTTGATGGCAACTGGCGGGGCGAGATGATCGTGCAGCAGGATGGCCTCTTCGAAGAGCTGCAACAGCATCTCGTTGAGACGGTTGAGCTCCATCACGGTGCGGTAATACTGCTGCATGAACTGCTCAACCGCCAGGGTCTCGTCCGCGTCCGCGAAGCCGAATGCATGGGCGAGGGTTCGCTGGTAATCGAACAGCAGGCGATCCTCACGCCGGCCTGCCAGGCGATGCAGCACAAATCGAATTCGCCACAGAAGGGCCTGACCCTCGACGAGGGTCAGGTATTCCCCTTCGGACAGGAAGCCGTGCGTGACAAGGTCGTGGAGCGTGTCGGCAGAGAAGTGGCGTTTGGCGACCCAGCCAATCATCTGGATGTCGCGCAGGCCGCCGGGATTCTCCTTGATGTTCGGCTCGAGGTTGTAGGCGGTGTCACCGTACTTGTGCCATCTAGCCCTTTGCTCTCGGATCTTTGCTGCGAAGAAGGCCGCGCTGGGCCAGATCCGATCCGGTGCCGTGGCCGCGCGCATGCGCGAGAAGAGAGATTCCTCTCCGGCTAGAAGGCGTGCCTCGATCAGGTTGGTCATCACGGTGACGTCCGCGCGCGCCTCGGCCACGCACTCATCAACCGTGCGAACGCTGTGGCCAACCTCCAGCCCGATGTCCCACAGGAAGGTGATCAGATCCGAGATCACGGCGTCCAAGCGTGGGTCGTCGCTATGCTCGACCAGGATCAGGATGTCCACGTCGGAGGCGGGATGCAGCTCCCCACGGCCATAACCTCCCACCGCGACCAGTGCTGCCGTGGACCCCTGCGGGACGTTGCGGCCCCACGCCTCGCAGACAAGCATGTCCACGAGCTGGCTGCGCGCGGCCACCAACTCGCTCACGGGAACGCCGCGGTCATAGAGGGCGAACAACTCCTGAGTCGCGGCGCGAAGTGCGCTGCGGATCGCGGCAACCGCCTGGTCGCCCGTGGCGAGGGCTGCTTGAAGATCGGCGGCGCCCACCGCCGTCAGCGTTTCTCCGCGCCGAGCTTCGCTCACGACGCCGCCGGCTCGGGTTGTTCCTCGTGGCGAAGCGTAAGGATCTCGTGACCGTCGGCGGTAACGAGGACCGTGTGCTCCCACTGGGCGGACAGGCTGCGGTCCTTGGTGACGACCGTCCAGCCGTCCGGTAGCAGCTTGATGTAGCGCTTCCCGGCATTGACCATGGGCTCGATCGTGAAGCACATGCCCGGCTCGACGACGACGCCTTCGCCCGGCCGCCCATAGTGAAGGACCTGGGGCTCCTCGTGGAACTCGCGACCGATACCGTGGCCGCAGTATTCTCGAACCACCGAGTAGCCCAGTGCCTCCACATGGCGCTGTATGGCGTGTCCTACGTCGCCGAGGGTAGCGCCCGGCTTCACCTGCGCGATGCCGATACGCATTGCCTCTTGGGTGACCTTTACCAAGCGGCGGGCCAGGATCGAGGGCTCACCCACGAAGAACATCTTGCTGGTGTCTCCGTGATAACCATCCTTGATGACCGTAACGTCGATGTTGACGATGTCACCGTTCTTCAGTCGCTTATTGCTCGGGATACCGTGACAGACCTGGTGATTGACGGAGGTGCAGATCGACTTGGGGAAGCCGCGATAGTTGAGTGGAGCAGGGACTGCCTCCTGGTCTTCTACGATGAAGTCGTGACATATCCTGTCGAGCTCGTCCGTGGTGATGCCTGGGCGTACGTGTCCTTCGATCATCTCCAGCACCTGCGCAGCGAGGCGTCCGGCGATACGCATACGCTCGATCTCGTCGGCGGTCTTGATAGGCACACTCATGCTGGAGGTGGAGGCGTCCATGTTCGGCAAGGGAGGTTGGCGGCAAAACCAAGAGAATTGCTCAGACGTAGCCGCGTATGGTATAAAACGCGGCGCGGATCGGCAAACGATCCGCGGTACATGCCGACAGTCATCCTCGCGATGACCAAACGGGAGCGAAAAACGGCTGTTTTTCGCTTTATTTTTTTTGGACCGCGCCCGGGATCTCTAGCATTCAGTCGCGAGGCTGTTGCGGGAACCGGTGCGACCAGACGGTCCGAGAACGACACACACGCACCGTCACGGGGTGCCGGGTGCCCAAGGCCTGCGAATGTGCATTGGGGTCGCCGAATGGCGCCCGCCAGTGCAGGATCTCAGCTGCGGGTTGCTCCTCGGGGTGCGTGGAGGTTAAACCCAGCTCAAGAGGACAATTCGACGTGACCCAAGTCTCTATGCGCCAGATGCTCGAGGCCGGCGTGCATTTCGGGCATCAAACCCGTTACTGGAACCCGAAGATGGGTGCCTATATCTTCGGCCACCGCAACAAGATCCATATCATCAATCTCGAAAAGACCCTCCCGCTTTTTCAGGACGCGCTGAACTACCTGGGGTCGCTCGCCGCGAACGGCGGCAAGATCATGTTTGTCGGCACCAAACGCGCCGCGCGCGATGCCATTCGCGAAGAGGCCCAACGTTGCGGGATGCCTTTTGTCAACTACCGATGGCTTGGCGGTATGCTGACGAACTTCAAGACGATCCGGCAGTCGATCAAGCGACTGAAAGAGCTTGAGGCCATGTTCGGCGACGGCACGATTGAGCGCTTCAGCAAGAAGGAGGCACTCGGTTTGCGGCGCGAGAAGGACAAGCTCGACCAAAGTCTCGGGGGTATCAAGGACATGGATGGGCTGCCCGATGCGCTCTTTGTCGTCGACGTTGGGCACGAGAAGATTGCCGTGACGGAAGCCAACAAGCTTGGGGTCCCGGTTGTTGGTGTCGTGGACACCAATAACGATCCGAGCTCGGTCGACTATGTCATTCCCGGCAACGATGATGCCATTCGGGCGGTGCGCCTGTACATTGAAGGTGCCGCCACCGCTGTTCTGGACGGAAGAGCGACCGCCGCTGCTGCGGTCTCTTCGGGACGCGGGGAAGACTTCGTCGAGGTGGACGATCGCGCGAGCGCCCCGGTCGAGGCGGAGTAACGCGCGCATTCGAGCCGGGTCATCGGCGTCACGCCCCAACTCGGGCTGACCTGGGTTGCGGGGGTGGCGGGAACCTCAGTGTCAGAGGCGGCGCGGTTGAGCCTGCATGGATGTAATTCATGGGCTGTCCCGACAGCCCGCAGCCGATGCAAGCGTCGCGGCTGAGCGTCAGCGCTGGTCATCTCCGGAGACACGGTCGCATTGCAACCGGCAGACGATTCCCGCTGCCCCGCACTCGTCATGCGAGGTCGACGTCCGGGACACCCCCTACACTTAAGTCTTAAGGAGTACGAGCCATGGCCATTTCAGCCGCTTTAGTCAAAGAGCTTCGAGAGCGTACCGGTGCCGGCATGATGGAGTGCAAGAAGGCGCTGGTGGACACCGAAGGCGACATCGAGGCCGCCATCGAGGCAATGCGCAAGTCTGGTCAGGCCAAGGCGGCGAAGAAGGCGGGTCGTACCGCCGCGGAAGGCGTTGTGGTCATCAAGATCGACGATGAGGGTAAACGCGGCGTTGTCGTGGAAGTGAACTGTGAGACCGACTTCGTCGCCAAAGATGCCAATTTCGCCGCCTTCGCGGACACCATAGCGCATCGAGCCTTGGAGACTGCAGTAGCGGATGTGGTCGCGCTGGGCAACCTCCCGGTCGGTGCCGGGGATGACACCACCGTCAGCCAGGCGCGTGAGGCCCTCGTCGCGAAGATCGGCGAGAATGTGCAGGTACGCCGGCTCGTCCGCTTCGACGAGGTCAGCGGTGTGCTCCACAGTTATCGTCACGGTGCCAGAATTGCTGTTGTGGTAGAGATGGAGGGGGGAGACCGGGTCCTCGGCAAAGACATTGCGATGCATATCGCGGCGAGCAATCCCATGTGCGTAAGCGCGGAGGAGGTCCCCACAGAGGTCCTCGCCAAGGAGAAGGAAATTTTCCGTGTTCAAGCGCTCGAGAGTGGAAAACCGGAGAACATCGTCGACAAGATCGTGGAGGGGCGGGTGCGCAAGTACCTTGAGGAGGTCACCCTGCTTGGTCAAGCCTTCGTCAAGGACCCTGACATCACGGTCGAGAAGCTCTTGAAGCAGGCGGGTGCAAAGGTGTTACGCTTTGTGCGACTTGAGGTGGGCGAGGGCGTCGACAAGAAGGAAGAGAACTTCGCCGACGAGGTAATGGCCCAGGTTCGGGGCAGTTAGCTGATCTGCGGATGGACGAGAGCCCTGGAGGTTGTCCGCGCGTGGTGGCGCCTGTCTACCGGCGAATCCTGGTGAAGCTCAGCGGCGAGGCCCTGCTGGGAGATGGCGCCTATGGGATCGACCCCGCGGTGATCGGGCGCTTGGCTGCTGAGGTGCGCGATCTGGCAGGCGCCGGTGTCGAGGTGGCGCTCGTCATCGGCGGGGGCAATATCTTTCGCGGCGCAGGGCTGGCCGCGGCCGGTATGGACCGGGTAACCGGCGATCACATGGGGATGCTGGCGACTGTCATGAACTCGCTCGCCATGCAGGATGCACTCGAGCGCCTTGATGTGCCGACGCGAGTCATGTCGGCCCTGAAGATCAATCAGGTGTGCGAGGATTACATTCGCCGCAGAGCCGTGCGCCATTTGGAGAAGGGCCGAGTTACGATCCTTGCGGCAGGGACGGGCAACCCGTTTTTCACCACAGATTCCGCAGCGAGCCTGCGGGCGGTGGAGATCGGGGCCGACCTGCTTATCAAGGCGACCAAGGTCAACGGAGTCTATTCCGCCGATCCGTTCACGGACCCCGGAGCCGTTTTCTACGAGCGGCTGTCCTACAACCAGGCACTGCGGGAAGACCTCAAAGTGATGGATGCCACTGCCATCGTGCTCTGCCGCGACAACGGAATCCCTCTGCGGGTCATGAACATCTACGAACAGGGGGCGCTGATGCGGCTGGTCCGCGGGGAACCCGTAGGCTCCCTGGTTGATGGTGGAGACTGAGATGATCGACGATGTCAAGAAGGACGCGGCGGCGCGCATGAGCAAGAGCGTGGAATCGCTGCGACATGAGCTTGCGAAGATACGGACCGGCCGGGCGCACCCCTCCCTGCTGGATCACTTGGTCGTGAGTTACTACGGCTCCGAGGTCCCGATCAAGCAGGTGGCCAACATCACGGCGGAGGATGCGAGAACCCTCGCCGTCACACCCTGGGAGCGCGGCATGGTGCAGGCGGTCGAGAAGGCGATCATGCAGTCCGACCTCGGTCTGAACCCGAACACGGCGGGAACCGTGATCCGCGTGCCCATGCCGCCCCTCACGGAAGAGCGCCGCCGGGACTTGATCCGCGTTGCCCGCCATGAAACAGAGCAGGCACGGGTCGCCATACGAAACGTCCGGCGCGACGCGAATCACGAGCTCAAGGAGCTGGTCAAGGAGAAGATTATTTCCGAGGACGATGATCGGCGTGGCCAGGACGTTGTCCAGAAGTTGACCGATCAATATGTGCAGGAGGTGGATCAAGTCCTCGAGGAGAAGGAAGCGGACCTGATGTCGATCTAAGACGAACCAGGACCTCCGGTCTATTTCCCCACGCCGTGGATACGGACACCAACGCGTCCAGCGGACAACACTCGTCCTACCGCGTACCTCAGCATGTGGCTATTGTCATGGACGGCAACGGCCGTTGGGCGCGTCAGCGCGACCTCCCGCGCACCGCCGGCCATCGCGCCGGGGTCGCGAGCGTGCGTGCCGTCGTGGAAGAGAGCGTCCGCCGCGGCGTACACGCGTTGACCCTGTTTGCTTTCAGCAGTGAGAACTGGCGGCGCCCGCGATCCGAGGTCAATCTGCTACTCGCCCTGTTTTCGAGCGTATTGCGGGGCGAGCTCCGGCGCCTGCATGACAACGGCGTGCTCCTGCGGGTAATCGGAGATCGGACCGCCTTTCCGGAAAAGCTTCAGCGCCGAATCGCTGAGGCCGAGGAGGTGACGTCCGGAAATCGCCGCATGACCCTCCAGATCGCGGCCAATTACGGAGGCCGCTGGGATATTGCTCGGGCGGTCCGCCGGCTTGCCGAGGACGTGGCCGCCGGTCGACTCGCGCCCGAGCAGATCGAAGAGCAGACCCTGGAGGCCCACCTCGCGTTCCCGGATCTTCCTGACCCGGATCTCTTTATCCGAACCGGCGGGGAGAAGCGCCTGAGCAACTTCCTCCTGTGGCAGTCCGCTTATACGGAGCTCTATTTCAGCGAGCTCATGTGGCCCGACTTCGGCGCCGAGGCCTATGCTTTGGCGCTTGCGGAGTTTGCCCGACGTGAACGAAGGTTCGGCCTCACCGGGGAGCAGGCTTCCCGGCACGTCGCTGGTCGGCCCGCCTAGGACCTTGGTGGCGAGCGCCATCCGCCAGCGGGTTGCGACTGCTCTGGTGCTGGCGCCGCTGGCCGTGCTTGGCGTGCTGACCCTGCCCACGGTCTACCTCGCCCTCGCCTTGGCGCTGGTCGTGCTGATCGCCGCCGCCGAATGGGCGGTCCTCGCCGGGATTTCCTCTGCGGGCGGCAGGCTTGCCTATATTGCGCTGGTCGGCGGATGTATCGCCTTGATGTGGCTACCCGCTCGCGGGTGGTACATCTATTTCTTGGCTATCGCATCCTTGTGTTGGGTGGGGATTACGATCTTTTTGCTGCGCGTGCAGCGCATCGGGCTTGCCCAGGGCGTCGATCTATCGCTCATCCCGCTCGGTATTCTGGTACTTCTCGGCCCTTGGGTTGCTATCGTTCGACTGCACGCCCTCGGTCCTCAGGGGCCACTGCTGGTGCTGTTTCTCCTCGCGCTGATCTGGACGGTGGACTCCCTGGCCTTTGTCGCGGGACGCCGCTGGGGGCGGACCAAGCTGGCACCCCTGCTCAGTCCCGGCAAGACCCGAATCGGGGTCTACGCCGGTCTCTTCGGCGCCGCAACTTGTGGCTTTGTGCTTGGCTGGACCATGGGATTAGAGGCGCGCCAGCTCGCGGTTGTCGTCGTTCTGTGCGGTGTAACGGCTTGTGTGTCGGTGGCGGGCGATCTGTTCGAGAGCCTTCTGAAGCGCCGCCGCGCGCTCAAGGACTCGGGCCGGCTGCTGCCGGGGCACGGCGGTGTCCTGGATCGCATTGACAGTTTGACCGCAGCAGCCCCGGTCTTCGTTATGGGAATTTTGTGGATGGAGGCGCACCTGTGATCGGCATTGCGGTTCTCGGCTCGACGGGTTCGGTGGGGGGCAGCACCCTGGATGTCGTCGCTCGTCACCCCGAGCGGTTTCGAGTCGTCGCCCTGACCGCCAACCGGGACGCGGACGCGATGGCGGCGCAATGCCGGCTGCACCGGCCGGACTATGCGGTCATGGCCGATGCAGGTGCCGCGGCGCGGCTGCGCGACCTCTTAACGGGTATGGCCGGCAGGCCCCAGGTGCTCGCCGGTCGCGAGGCGCTCGAGACGGTTGCGGCGCTGCCCGAGGCCGACTATGTGATGGCCGCCATCGTAGGCGCCGCAGGGCTGCTGCCGACGCTCGCCGCGGCGCGCGCCGGCAAGCGCCTGATGCTTGCCAACAAGGAATCCCTTGTGGTCTCGGGCGAGATCCTGATGCGCGCGGCGGCGGACAGCGGCGCGACGCTCCTGCCAATCGACAGCGAGCATAACGCCGTGTTTCAGTGCTTGCCTCCCGATTATGCGCGCGGACTCGGCGAGGTGGGCGTAGAGCGTATCCTGCTTACGGCTTCCGGCGGCCCCTTTCGGGACACACCAGTCGAGCGGCTCGCGACGGTCACCCCGGAGGAGGCCTGTGCGCACCCGAACTGGCAGATGGGGCGCAAGATATCGGTTGACTCGGCCACTATGATGAACAAGGGCCTAGAGCTGATTGAGGCCTCTTGGCTCTTCGGGATCCAGGCGGAGCGCGTTCAGGTGGTCGTGCACCCCCAGAGCGTGATCCATTCACTGGTGCAGTACGTGGACGGCTCCGTCCTCGCACAGCTCGGCAATCCCGACATGCGCACCCCTATCGCCCACGCCCTTGCCTGGCCGGAGCGCATGAGCTCGGGGGTCGTCCCGCTGGACCTCTTTGCCGTCCGGCGTCTCGACTTCGAGCGCCCCGGGTATGACCGCTTCCCGTGCCTTCGCCTCGCCTACGAGGCCGCGGCCGAGGGAGGGACCGGTCCTGCTATTCTCAATGCGGCCAACGAGGTGGCAGTGGCCGCCTTCCTGGAGCTTCGCATCCGTTACACCGACATAGCAGTTGTGGTGGCGCGAACCCTGGAGAGGTTGCCGGCGCAGCCGTTAACTGGCGGAGGCATCGAGGAGCTCCTCGATGTGGATCGGCGGGCGCGAGAGGTCGCGGAACAAAACCTGATCCCGCCGGTCGGATGATGCACGATGGAGGAAACCCTGCTTACTGTCGGCTCTTTTATCCTCGCCCTGGCGATTCTGATCACGGTCCATGAGTTCGGCCATTTCTGGGTCGCGCGCAAGCTTGGTGTCAGGGTCCTGCGTTTCTCGGTCGGGTTCGGCCGGCCGCTCTTGCGCTGGGTGAGCCCGCGTGACCACACGGAGTACGTAGTCGCCGCCATCCCGCTCGGCGGTTACGTGAAGATGCTCGATGAACGCGAGGGCGAGGTCCCGGCGCAGGAGCTCCACCTCGCCTTCAACCGGCAGAATCTCTGGAAGCGGTTCGCCATCGTCAGCGCTGGCCCCGTCTTCAACCTGTTGTTTGCCATCGCCGTCTACTGGGGCATTCTGGTGACGGGCGATACAGGGACCCGCCCGGTCGTGGGGGCCGTGGAGCCGGGGTCCCTTGCGGCCGAGGCCCACTTTGCCCCGGGCGATGAGATCCTGGCGGTTGGAAACAGAAAGACACCGACTTGGGAATCCGCCGTCTTCTCGTTGATGGCCGACGCCCTGGATGGGCAGGATACAATCGTGCGCGTGCGGGAGAAGGGCGGGGCCGAGACGGTTCGGGTGCTCGATGAGGCATCGCTCGCCAAGCTACCCGAGAACCCGGCGATCCTGGACGAGCTCGGCCTCAAGCCGGCACGCCCCGTCTTACCGCCGGTGATCGGCGAGCTGGTGCCCGGAGAGCCGGCCGAGCAGGCTGGACTCAAACCCGGGGATCGCGTCGTCTCAGTGAACGGCACCCGCGTGGAGCGCTGGCGTCAATGGGTGGAGATTGTCCAGAAGAACCCTGGGAAGACGCTGAGGCTGGAGATACGGCGAGGAGTGCAAGACCTGGAGATCGCTCTGGTCCCGCACCCGGTGAGTGGGCCGCAAGGAGAGATCGGTCGGATTGGGGCCGGGCCCCAGGTACCCAAGGGACTGCTCGATCAGTACAAGGTCACGGTGCGTTTGGGACCGCTGGAGGCCATCGGGGCCTCCTTCGAGAAGACGGCGGACATGAGCACCCTCATGTTGCGGGTAATGGGGCGAATGCTTATCGGGAAGGCCTCGGTAGAGAATCTGAGCGGACCCATCTCCATTGCAGAGACCGCAGGCAAGACCGCGAGCTACGGTCTTCAATACTTCATCAAGTTCCTGGCGGTCGTCAGCATCAGCCTGGGAATTCTCAACTTGATGCCCATACCGATCCTCGACGGCGGCCATCTTCTCTACTTCGCCATCGAGGGAATCACAGGCCGACCCCTCTCCGAGCAGGCCCAGCTGCAGGGTCAACGCATCGGCCTCGCTCTGCTGGCTGCCCTTATGACGCTCGCCTTCTACGTCGACATTAGCCGTTTGCTGGGATAGCTCCGCCAGATCACTTATACTACCGCGCCGTGACAGATCCCGCATCGGGGTGGGGGATGCGCTGTGGAGGGGCCGCTCTTGCGCGTGGTAGCAACAGGCAGATTGATCTCTGCGTGGCGTCAGCTGGCGTTCTGGGCGGTCTTGTCGTTCCTGGCGACGCCGGGGTTTGCGTCCGAGTTTCGTATCTCGGACATCCGCGTGGAAGGGCTGCAGCGCATCTCTGCGGGGACCGTGTTCAACTACCTGCCGGTACAGGTAGGGGATGTGACCACGGATCAGGTCACTGCGACCATCATCCGGACGCTCTATGGCACGGGGTTTTTCAAGGACGTTAAGGTCGAGCGTGACGGCACCGTCCTGGTCATTACGGTGCAGGAACGGCCGGCGATCGCGGAGATCAACATATCCGGCAACAAGGACATCAAGACGGAGGATCTCAAACAGGCGCTGAAGGACATCGGTCTGGCCGAGGGGCGTGTCTTCAACCAGTCCGTGCTCGATCGGATCGAGCAGGAGCTCAAGCGCCAGTACTACGCCCGCGGGAAGTACGGAGTCGAGATCCAATCGACGGTCTCTCCGCTGGAACGGAACCGGGTCGCCGTTACCATCAAGATCACCGAGGGCGTCACCGCACGTATCAAGCAGATCAACATCATAGGCAACAATGCCTTCTCCGAGAAGGAGCTCCTCAAGCAGTTCAAGCTGGGCTCAAGCAACTGGCTTTCCTTCTACACCAAGAACGACCAGTACTCGAAGGAGAAGCTTGCCGGGGATCTGGAAAATTTGCGCTCGTTCTATCTCGATCGCGGCTACATCAAGTTCGAGATCAAATCCACGCAGGTATCCATCAGCGCCGACAAGAAGGATATCTACGTCACCATCAGCATCAATGAAGGCGACGTCTACAGGATCGGCGACATAAAGCTCGCTGGCGAGCCGACGGTGCCGTCCAAGAAGCTCTTTCCGCTGATTCACATGCGCCGCGGTGACATCTTCTCGCGTAAGGTCACGACCGAGAGCGCGGACCGCATCTCCAAGGTCCTCGGCGACGAGGGCTATGCATTCGCCAACGTGAATACGATTCCCGAGATCGACGATGAGACCAAGAAGGTCGCGATCACCTTTTTCGTGGATCCTGGAAAGCGTGTTTACGTGCGGCGCGTCAATACGAAGGGAAATACTCGGACGCGGGATGAGGTGCTGCGCCGAGAGATGCGCCAGATGGAGGCGGCTTGGTTCTCGACGGAGTTGGTGAAGGATTCCCGCGAGCGCCTTCAGCGTCTGGGGTACTTCGACGAAGTGAACATAGAGACGCCTGCGGTCCCCGGGTCTGCCGACGAGGTCGATGTCAACGTCACGGTGAAGGAGAAGGCGTCGGGCAACCTCCTGGCCGGTATCGGTTACTCGCAGAGTCAGGGGCTCATCTTCAACACGAGCGTCAACCAGAACAACTTCCTGGGAACGGGCAAGCGGATCGGCTTCTCCTTCAACAACAGCAGCGCGAGCACCTATTATCTGCTGGCCTACACGAATCCTTACTACACCATCGACGGCATCAGTCGGGGCTTTCAGCTTTCGTACCGCACGACCGACTACGCGAATCTCGACACTGCGAGTTACACCACCGATGTAGGCACCGCCGGGATGACCTTCGGTTTTCCCATCACCGACACCAGCCGCGCCGGTTTCGGCATTCGCTATCAGTACACCAAATTCAAGCCTGGTGACTCGCTGATCGCCGCGGATTTCGTCCTCAACAACGGCGATGTCTTCAACGACTACATCTTGACTGCGTCGTACACGAACGATTCCCGTGATTCGGCGGTGTTTCCCACTAGCGGGGGGTTCCAGAATCTGGTCGCGGAGGTGTCGGTCCCCGGCGGCGATCTCGAGTGGTACCGCCTGACCTATCAGCACCGCCGCTACATCCCTCTGACGAGCCGTTTCACCTTTTCATTCAACGCGAATCTCGGATACGGGGACGGCATCGGCAGTACCTCGACCTTGCCGTTTTTCGAGAACTTTTACGCGGGCGGTCCGCGCACGGTGCGCGGCTGGAAGGAGAATACCCTGGGACCACGCCAAGCCGCGCTTGGACCCGGCTACAATGACCCCATCGGCGGCAACGTGAGGCTTGTGGGGAGCGTCGAGCTTTTCGCTCCGCCACCAATCGGGGGCGACTTCGAAAAGACCTTGCGGGTCGGCGCCTTCTTCGACTTCGGCAACGTGTGGCTTACGGACACCTCCTCGGCGCTTGTGGCCCCCACCGGTTTCAGCCTGAGCGACTTGCGGTATTCCGCTGGCCTATCCGCGGCTTGGCTCTCGCCGGTCGGGGCGCTGTCCATCAGCGTGGCCTACCCGATAAATCCAAAAGACAACGACGACACACAGATATTCCAGTTCGGCTTCGGCCAGGTGTTCTGACGAAAACGGAGTACGGAGTGCAGAGGCTCGCGGCATTTTTCATCGGCCTCTCCATGGCCACTTCGACATCGGCGGCTTTGGCGTTGGACTATGTCATCGCGGTAATAGACCCGAATCGGGTGGTCGAGCAGTCGCCACAGTATGAGGCGGCCCGCAAGGCCCTTCAGCAAGAGGTTTCCGACAGGGAAAAGCAGCTCCTGGCGCAGCAAAAGGAGATCGAGGAGCTGCAGAAGAAGCTTGAGCGCGACTCGGGACTCATGAGCTCGGATGAGGTCCAGCGGCTCCAGAACGACATTCGCAATCGTGACCGCAAGCTGAAGTATGCGCAGGGGGAGTTTCGGGAAGACTTCGCGCTGCGGCAGAACGAGCTGCGGACAAAGCTCGCGCAGCAGGTACAGGAAGTCGTGGAGGAGTTGGCGAAAGAGAAGAAGATCGACCTCATAATCAGTGAGGGGGTGGTGTATTTCAGCAAACGCATCGACATTTCCGATCAGGTCGTCGAGCGCCTAAAGGCGAAGTTTAAGTCAAAGTAGGCGTGGACACGGGACCCCGTTCCACTCCTGCCTCTCCCCTGAGCCTCACCGTAGAGGATCTGAGCCGCCGGCTTGGAGTGCGGCTGCGCGGCAACGGCTCCATCCGCGTCTGTCGCGTCGATACCCTGGCGCGGGCCGACGAGACAAGCCTCGGTTTCTTCGGCGACCGCAGGTATCGCGCCGACCTTGCAAGGACGCGGGCGGCCGCCGTGATCATCGCGGAACGCGATCTCGACCTGTGTCCGGCAGTCGCTCTCGTGACCCCGAATCCTTACCTTGCATTCGCCCGGGCTGCGGACATGTTGCATCCGCGCCCTCGGGTGGTCGGCGGCCGGCATCCGAGCGCAGTGATTGCTCAGAGCGCGCGCATCGACGCGTCGGCGTGGATCGGCGCCACCGCGGTCGTGGAGGAGGACGTGGAGATAGGGCCAGGCGTCTTCGTCGGCCCCGGCTGTATTCTGGGTGCCGGTTGCCGAGTGGGTGAGGACACCAGATTGGTGGCGCGGGTTACTCTCTGCGAGAGGACGGAAGTGGGCAAGCGGGTGCTGATCCATCCGGGGGCCGTTATCGGCAGGGAAGGGTTCGGCTTTGCCAAGGACGGGGAGCGGTGGGTTCGTATTCCCCAGCTGGGACGAGTGCGGCTTGGAGACGACGTGGAGATAGGGGCAAACACGACGGTCGACCGGGGTGCCCTCGAGGACACGGCCATCGCCGACGGGGCGAAGCTCGACAACCTGATTCAGATTGGTCACAACTGCCAGATCGGCGAGAACACGGCCATGGCGGCGTGCTCGGGAATCTCTGGCTCCACGCAGATCGGCCGCAACTGCACGATCGCGGGCGCGGTGGGTATGGCCGGGCATCTGGAGATCGGCGACAACGTTCACTTCACCGGGATGGCGATGGTCACGCGCTCGTTCACGGAGCCGGGACTCTACAGCAGTGGAATCCCCGCCATGTCGAACATGGAATGGCGTCGAAATATCGCCCGCTTCCGTCAT
Organism: uncultured Gammaproteobacteria bacterium; assembly: GCA_963824085.1. Lineage (GTDB taxonomy): Bacteria > Pseudomonadota > Gammaproteobacteria > Chromatiales > Chromatiaceae > JARRNE01. The sequence continues at coordinate 186,403 of CAWGNT010000009.1, read as the reverse complement.
CTCGACGAGCTCGCTCGACGGCTCAAGCGACTCGAGGACAGGCTCGGGCAGTCGCAAGATCGGCCCGAGCAGGACGAGGATTGACGCGGACGCCGCGGTGAGCGCCGCTCCGCAGCCCTGACATGTCCCCGATGACATCGGAGGTAGACTTGAGCACGATGGACATTTACAAGGTGTTGAGCCTGCTGCCGCACCGTTATCCCTTTCTGCTGATTGACAAGGTGCTCGACTACCGGCGCGACGAGTATCTGATCGCGCTCAAGAATGTTACTTTCAACGAACCCTTCTTCGCCGGACACTTCCCCGTAAGGCCGGTCATGCCCGGGGTGCTCATCATTGAGGCGATGGCCCAGGCCACAGGGTTGCTGGCGATGGAGTCACGCCCTGACGAGGTCGGAGAGAAGGCGCTTTACTACTTCGTCGGTATCGATAAGGCCCGCTTCAAACGACCGGTGCAGCCCGGGGATCAGCTCGTCCTGGACGTGCGCCTGCGCACCGTGCGGCGCGGTATCTGGATGTTCAACGGCGAGGCCCGCGTCGACGATAAGGCGGTTGCGACCGCCGAGATCATGTGCACGGCCAGGGACTTCTGAGCTTGATTCATCCCACCGCGGTCATCGACCCGGCCGCCGAGCTCGATGAGGGGGTGGAAATCGGTCCCTATGCCGTGATCGGTCCCCGCGTCCGCGTCGGTCGCGGCACGATCATCGGTCCGCATGTCGTGCTCCGCGGGCCGACGGAGATCGGGCTGGATAACCGAATCTTCCAGTTTGCGTCGGTGGGCGAGGATCCTCAGGACAAGAAATACCACGGTGAGGATACGCGTCTGACGATCGGCGACCGCAACGTGATTCGGGAGTGCGCGACCCTGCATCGGGGTACTGCGCAGGACGCCAGGGAGACTCGGGTGGGCAACGACAATCTCTTCATGGCGTATACCCACGTTGCCCATGATTGCCGCATAGGCGACAACGTCATCATGGCCAACGCGGCCTCTCTGGCCGGTCACGTGGAGGTTCAGGACTGGGCGATCCTCGGGGGCTTTGCCCTCATCCATCAGTTTTGCCGTATCGGCGCACACAGTTTCTGCGCCATGGGCTCGGTGGTCACGAAAGACGTGCCGCCTTTTGTCATTGTCGGTGGCCACCCCGCGGAGCCGCGCGGGATTAACGTCGAGGGCCTGCGCAGACGGTCCTTCCGGAACGCCACCATCCAGCACCTGAAGAATGCGTACCGGACGCTGTACATGTCCAATCAGAAGCTCGATGACGCAGTTAAGGTCCTGCGCGAGCTGGGCGCGAGCTGTCCCGAGGTCGGCCTGATGGCCGACTTCGTCGCGGGCGCCGCCCGCAGCATCACGCGCTGATGCCCCCGCAATGCGTCTTGTGCTGAAGCGCCGGGCGGTCGATCTCCCGCTCTGCAGCGCGGTCATGTCTTCACGTCCGGTGCAGTCATTTGGCGGGAGAGCAAGAGGATCCCGTGCTCCGACACCAATTGTCCTGTCTTAGTCGGCCCTTGGCTGATCCCGCCCTTGCAGGATAGTCTCCTCCAGCGATACCGAGGCCGGATCGGCGAGCCAGGTGCCCTTATATGCTGACCGTCGGGATCGTTGCTAACGAGCCGTCCGGGGACTTGCTCGGCGCGGCGGTCGTCCGCGAGATCAAGGCTCGTCTGCCCGACACGAGATTCCTCGGCGTAGCCGGGCCGCACATGATCGCCGCCGGCTGTGAGACGCTCTTCCCCCTGGAGCGCCTTTCGGTGATGGGCCTGGTGGAAGTCGTCAAGCACTTGCGTGAGCTCTTGACACTCAGGAGACAGCTGCTCCGGCACTACTTGCAGCTTCGCCCGGACGTCTTCATCGGTGTGGATGCCCCGGACTTTAACTTGGGACTCGAGCGCCGCCTGCGGCGTGGCGGCATCCCGACCGTCCACCTTGTTAGCCCGACCATCTGGGCTTGGCGTCCCGGGCGGGTAAAGGCCGTCCGGCAAGCCGTGGACCTGATGCTGAGCGTCTTTCCATTCGAGGAGGTGCTTCTGCGCGAGAAGGGGGTGCCGGTGCGCTACGTTGGGCACCCCCTCGCAGACGAGATTCCCCTGGCGGTGGATGCAGCGGCCGCCCGCGCCGCCGTCGGGCTTCCCCCCGAGGGGCCCGTGATTGCGATCCTACCGGGAAGCCGGAGGAGCGAGGTGACCCACTTGGCCGAGCCCTTCGTGGGGGCGGCACGCTGGTGCTGGAAGCGACGGCCGGATATTCGGTTCGTCAGCCCCCTCGTCAGTCCCGCCCTGCGTGCCATTTTCAGCGAGGTGCTGAGCAGAGAGGCGCCGGACCTCCCGATAACCCTGGTGGACGGGCGCAGTCGCGAAGTGATTGCCGCGAGCGACTGCGTCCTAACCGCCTCCGGGACGGCCACCCTGGAGACACTGCTGTTGAAACGGCCCATGGTGGTGGCTTATCACATGAATGCCCTGACCTACTACCTTCTGAAGGGACTCGGCTTGGTCAAGGTGCCCTATATCGCGATGGCGAATCTCCTGGCGGGGCGAGCGCTCGCCCCCGAGTTTATCCAGCAGCGCTGCCGGCCGGACCTCCTCGGGCCTGCCCTTCTCCAATTCTTGGATGATCCCGAGCGAGTACGAGAAATCCAGGCGGAGTACGCGCAGATCCACCGCCGGCTGAGGAAAAACGCCGCACATGAGGCCGCCTCGGCCGTCCTGGGCCTGGTGTCGAGGCGCAGACGTTGAAGCCGGGGCCGGTGCTCGTCGCGGGTGTGGACGAGGCGGGCCGGGGTCCCCTCGCCGGACCCGTGACCGCCGCCGCGGTCATTCTGGACGCGGAGCGGCCGGTACGGGGAATCGCGGATTCCAAGCAGCTGTCCGCCGCCCGGCGCGAGGAGCTGGAAGGCATGATCAAGCAGGCCGCCATTGCCTGGGCAGTGGCGACGGCAAGCGTCGGGGAGATCGATTCGATCAACATCCTTCATGCCTCGCTGCTTGCAATGCGGAGGGCGGTGGAGGCCCTGACAACGGCCCCGGAGCTGGTATTGGTGGATGGAAACCGGTGTCCACCCCTCGCGTTCGCGGCCGAGGCCATTGTCGGAGGCGACGCGTCGGTACCTGTGATCGGTGCGGCGTCCATACTCGCCAAGGTGGCGCGTGATCGGGAGATGCTGCGGCTTGATGCCCTTTACCCCGAATACGGGTTCGCCCGCCACAAGGGCTACCCGACACGCGATCACCTGGCTGTGCTGCGGGACCTGGGGCCGTGCAAGATCCACCGGCGATCCTTCAGGCCGGTGCGGGAGGTCGTGGAGCGCGAACCGGCGCGCTAGTGGAACGGCCGTCGTCGTTCGGCCACAGCGCTCTGCCCCTGCGCGTGATCCGCCCGGCGCCTCGGTGAAAGGGCGGTCCTGTGCGACAAGTCACCTCAAGTCGGCGACGCTCCCTTCTGTTCGCCGGCACCCCGTTCAGTGTCGTGCCCGGTTTCGGCGTGGCGGTCGTCTGCGGTGTGTTGGACCAGGTCTTTGAGGGTGTATCCGCTCAAGGCGCTGTTGATGGCCGCTTGAACCTTCTGTTCGATGATTTCGACCGCCGGGTCCGCTCGTTTGTCCGCGCCCAGCCGACTTTCGCCGCGTGACCGCACGCAGTCGAGGAGGGTCTGCACTGAGACGGTCTCCGGGGCGCGGCTGAGCAGGAAACCGGGTGGATCGGTGGCCGTGCGCGCGAGAACTCCGCCGGCCTGTAGGGCGGCGAGGGTGAGATCGGTCGTGGCGCCGGGTATCTGTAAGGTGATGGCGAGTGTCTGACTTGTCCACGGTGGTGCGTCGCTATATTGGCGCGCAGCGATCCTGCCGGCAACGACGAGGGCGAGCCGCTCCCTCGCGCGGTTGCTGAGGCGCAGCTCGCGCGTGGGCGTCGTCAGGAACTCGGGATGCTGGAAGTAGAAGGCAATGCTGGCGCCGATGAGCAGTATCAGCCATGCGAGATAGACCCAGATCATGAAGAGGATCAGGATGGCGAGGCTGGAGTAGATCGCGTCGTATTTGGTGGAGCCGACCATGAAGGTGGCGAAGACCCACCCGCCTGTCTGCCACAAGGCGCCAGCCACGAGCGCCCCCACCATCGCGGATGACAGTCGGACCTTGGCATTGGGCATGAATACGTACACGAAGGCGAAGGTACTCGTGATCAGCAGGTAGGGGATCATCCGTCCCGCCGACTCGACAATTGCTCCAAACGGCCGGATGGAGACCAGGGTCTGCACGAAGCTCGTGCTCATCAGGGATGCAGCGGCGCCCACGGTGGAGAAGAAGAGGACGGGGCCAAGCAACAGCACGCTGAGATATCGGCTGAAGCGTTGGGGAAAGGAGCGGGGCGTGTCCACGCGCCAGGTGTAGTTGAATGCCTGCTCAATCTTCTGAATGAGCGAGATCACCGTGTAGATCAGCATCGCCAGCCCCACAGAGCCGAGCACGCCTACCCGCATGTTGTCGACGAAGCCGATTATGCGGTGTGCGACCTCGATGCTCCTTTCACCCAGGGGCGCCAGGAGCTCGAGAAGTGTCGGCTCCAGCTCGTTGTGGACGCCGAATCCCTTGAGGGCAGAGAAGCTGACAGCAAGAAGCGGCACGAGGGACAGCAGGGTCGTGTAGACCAGGCTGGTTGCGTGCAGGGTGAGGTGGTCCAGGGCTAAGTCCCGATAGATGGCGTAGACGAGGCGGGCCAGATGGATGCCGCTGCGCTGCCACGCCGGCTTGCGGTCGATCGGCTGGTACCAGATCAGCTGCTCGAGACGGGTGGAGAGGTCGGTCACACCATGGTTCATGGAGTTGGCGCTTGCGTATTGTTGGGAGGTGATGGGGACGATCCTAGCTGCGGCGCGCTGAACCGCCAACGCCGTTTCCCGTCCACCTTATTCGAAACGGCAGGGATCAGGGCGGAATCTCACACGACTAGGGCGTCAACCCCAGGGCGGCACCGGGCTGAACGAGCCCGTCTAATCTGGTCGCTCTCGATGCCTGCCGTTCCCGTTTGAGTTTTCGCGTTTTCATAGCCATTTTTTCATCAGAAAACAATATATTGCGTGTCGCATGGTCTGGTCTCTGGTGGCCGTAAACGGGCAGTACACCCAAACCGGAGAGCGGCTAGAATGCTCGCCACCAGGAGCCACCGTAACGAGAAAGAGGGCAGCCCCGCATCGTGGAACCCCGTTTCGTCCATCTACACCTCCATTCCGAATACTCATTGGTCGATGGCCTCGTTCGGGTCAAGCCCCTGATCAAGGCCGTCGCCGCGAACCGCATGCCCGCTGTCGCCGTCACCGATCAGTCCAACCTGTTCGCGTTGGTGCGTTTCTACAAGGCGGCCGTTGCGGCAGGGGTCAAACCCATTGCCGGCACGGACCTGTGGCTGCATAACGCCGATGACCCCACCCGGCCGCACCGCCTGGTTCTGCTTGTTCAGGACATTCAGGGCTATCGAAACCTGACGCGGCTCCTCTCGCGAGCCTATCGGGAGGGTCAGCACCTAGGGGTTCCCCAGGTGGACCGCTCTTGGCTCACGGAGGCGTCGGGAGGGCTGATCGCGCTGTCCGGAGGACCGGAGGGAGACGTAGCCCGTGCCCTGCTGGCGGGACAGGCGGACCAGGCCGAGGATCTGCTTGGGCACTGGTTGCGCCTGTTCGGCGACCGCTACTACCTGGAGCTGATCCGCACTGACCGCGAGCAAGAGGCGGAGTCCCTCGAGCTGGGCGTCGCACTAGCCGCCCGCCATGGGGCCCCCGTGGTTGCGACCAACGACGTGCGGTTCCTCCAGCCGGAGGACTTCGAAGCCCATGAGGCGCGGGTGTGCATCCACGAGGGGCGCACTCTCGATGATCCGCGCCGCCCCCGCCACTACAGCGAGCAGCAGTACCTGCGCAGCGCGCAGGAGATGGTCCAGCTCTTCGCGGATCTGCCCGAAGCGCTGGAGAACACCGTCGAGATTGCAAAGCGGTGCAACCTGGAGCTGACACTGGGTCGGAATTTCCTGCCCGCGTTCCCTGTGCCGGCGGGACAAACCACGGAGGGCTACTTGGCAGAACAGTCCCGTGAGGGGCTGGAATGGCGTTTGTCGCGGTCTTTCGAGCGCAGCGCGGAAGACTTTGCGGCTCGGCGCAAGGTCTACGACGAGCGCCTCCAGCTGGAGCTCGACGTGATCACCCAGATGGGCTTTCCCGGGTACTTCCTGATCGTGGCGGACTTCATCCGCTGGGCCAAGGACAATGGCATCCCGGTGGGGCCGGGCCGCGGCTCCGGCGCCGGCTCCCTGGTGGCCTACGCGCTCAAGATCACGGACCTGGACCCGATCGAACACGAACTGCTGTTCGAGCGTTTTCTCAACCCCGAGCGCGTCTCCATGCCGGACTTCGATGTGGACTTCTGCATGGAGAACCGAGACCGGGTCATCGACTATGTGGCCGAGCGTTACGGCCGTGACGCCGTCTCCCAAATCATCACCTTCGGCACCATGGCGGCCAAGGCCGTGGTGCGTGACGTCGGACGGGTCATGGGGTATCCGTACGGCTTCGTGGACAAGATTGCCAAGCTCGTGCCGTTCGAGCTCGGCATGACGCTGGACCGTGCCTTGGAGGAGGGCGACGATCTAAAGAAGGCGTACCAGGACGACGAGGAGATCAAAGCGATCATCGACATGGGGCGGAAGCTGGAGGGTCTCGCTCGAAACGCCGGCAAGCACGCCGGCGGCGTGGTCATCGCCCCGACCGTGCTGACAGACTACTCCCCACTGTACTGCGAACCCGGCGGGGAGAATCTGGTCACCCAGTACGACAAGGACGATGTGGAGCAGGTCGGGCTCGTCAAGTTCGACTTCTTGGGGCTGCGCACCCTCACCATCATCGACTGGGCGCTCAAAACGGTGAACGTCGAGCGGACGTGCGACGGGGAAGCGCCGATCGACATCACCGCCATCCCTATGGACGACGAGGCCGCGTTCCAGCTCCTCAAGCGCTGCGAGACGACCGCTGTTTTCCAGCTTGAGTCGCGCGGTATGAAGGAGCTCATCAAGAAGCTCCAGCCGGACTGCTTCGAGGAAATCACCGCCCTGGTCGCCCTGTTTCGACCAGGACCCCTCCAGTCCGGCATGGTGGACGACTTCATCAACCGCAAGCATGGGCGGGCCGAAGTCGCTTATCCGCACCCCGAGCTCGAGCCCATCCTAAAGCCCACCTACGGGGTCATCCTCTATCAGGAACAGGTCATGCAGATCGCCCAGGTCCTCGCCGGCTACACGCTGGGCGGCGCCGACCTCCTGCGCCGCGCCATGGGCAAGAAGAAGCCGGAGGAGATGGCCAAGCAGCGGGCGATCTTCCAGGCGGGCGCCGAGCAGCGCGGCGTCAAGAGCGAGACGGCCGCATACATCTTCGATCTCATGGAGAAGTTCGCGGGCTACGGCTTCAACAAGTCGCACTCGGCCGCCTATGCCCTGGTCTCCTATCAGACGCTTTGGCTCAAGGCACACTACCCGGCGGCCTTCATGGCGGCCGTGCTGAGTGCGGACATGGACAACACCGAGAAGGTTGTGACACTCATCGACGAGTGCCGCTCGATGGGGCTCGACGTCTTGGCGCCGGCGATCAATTGCTCCGAATACCGGTTCACGGTCTCGGGCGAGGGCGGCATCCTGTACGGCATCGGCGCGATAAAAGGGGTTGGAGAATCGGCTATCGAGGCCATGCTCGAGGCACGGCGGGCCGGCGGGCCGTATTGCGACCTGTGGGATTTGTGTCGACGTATCGACCTTCACAAGGCGAACCGTCGTGTGCTGGAGGCCCTTATCCGCGCCGGTGCCTTGGACGAGCTGGGGCCGAACCGGGCCACCTTGATGGCCCAGTTGCCTCTTGCACTCAAGTTGGCAGAGCAGCACAAGGCGATGCAGGAGGCCGGTCAGAGCGACCTGTTCGGGGCGGTGGAGCCGGTCGCGGCGAGCGCCCCGGATCCGCAGCTCTCGGGCCGGACCTGGGAGGAATGGGAGGAAGAGGAGCGCCTGCAGGGGGAGAAGGAGACGCTCGGTCTCTACCTGACCGGTCACCCGATCAATCGCTTCGAGGAGGAGCTCAACGCCATGGCGAGCGCCCGCATCGGAACGCTGCTCGAGGCCAGCCGCGACAGGAGCGATCGTGAGCGGCAGACGGTGGTCGGTCTGGTGGTCGGCGTGCGCCACGGGAAGACTCCGCGCGGCCGCATGGGCTCGGTGCTGCTTGACGATCGCACCGGCCGTATCGAGATCGCCGTTTTTTCGGAGCTCTACGAGCGCGTGCGAGAGGTCCTTGTGAGCGATCGTATCCTTGCGGTGACCGGAAACCTGACCTTCGACGAATTCAGGGACTCCTGGTCCTTGCGGGCGGAAGAGGTGCGCACCCTCGAGGCAGCGCGCGAGACGCTGGCGGACTGTTTGCGTTTGACCATCGATCTGAACGGTGCCGAGGACCACGCGGGCGCGCCCGCTCTGGTTGAGCAGCTCAAGTCGACACTCACCGCCTTCCGCGAGGGACGGCTCCGCGTCCTCATAGACTACCGGCGACCCGGCGCCCGTGGCTCCCTGCTGCTCGGGGACGCGTGGTGCGTGCAGCCCGCCGACGAGCTGATCAAGCGATTGCGACGGCAGCTGGGCGCGGAGAGGGTCAAGGTCTCATACGGGGGCCGGGTGCATCAGCGCCCGGCCCGGGGGGAGATATTCGGCATCGGCCGAGGTGCGAGGAGCGAGGGGCGGGAAACGACGGCCAAAGAGCAAGGTCCGGTCGTGCTCGAATACCCAGAACACCGGGTTATGTAGATCGAATAATCTCAAGCGTCTTCAGTGAGGATTTGTTTCAGCTCGCAAACGACGGAGTCCTGCGGGGCGAGCGAGCTGAGCTGTCGCTGCAGGCAGATTTTGATTACCATTGCGCGGCCATGGATCCAAGCTTTCTAGATTTCGAACAACCAATTGCAGAGCTCGAGGCCAAGATCGAGGAGCTGCGGCATATCGGCGACGACAACGAGATCAATATCGGGGACGAGATCGAGCGGCTGCACTCCAAGAGCCTCTCCCTCACAGAGTCGATCTTTTCGTCGCTCACCCCCTGGCAGATTTCCCAGATCGCCCGCCACCCGCAACGCCCTTACTGCCTCGACTACGTCAAACGGATCTTCGACGACTTCCAGGAGCTCCATGGCGATCGCACCTTTGCCGACGACCGAGCCATCGTCGGCGGGGTGGCCCGCCTGGACGGCCGCTCGGTGATGATCATCGGTCACCAGAAGGGCCGAGACACCAAGGAGAAGATTCAGCGCAACTTCGGGATGCCGCGCCCCGAGGGCTATCGCAAGGCATTGCGGTTTATGGAGCTGGCAGGGCGCTTCCGGCTCCCCATCCTGACCTTCATCGATACCCCGGGTGCCTATCCGGGGGTCGGGGCGGAGGAACGGGGTCAGAGTGAGGCGATCGCCCGCAATCTGCTCGTCATGGCCCACCTGCGCACACCTATCCTGTGCACGGTGGTGGGGGAAGGGGGGTCTGGCGGCGCGCTCGCGATCGGCGTTGGCGACCGCTTGCTTATGCTCCAGTACAGTACCTACTCGGTGATCTCGCCGGAGGGCTGCGCGTCAATCCTGTGGAAGAGTGCCGACAAGGCCCAGCTTGCGGCAGAAGCCATGGCCATCACCTCCGGCAAGCTCAAGGAGCTAGAGCTCGTCGACGAGGTGATCTCAGAGCCCTTGGGCGGCGCCCACCGCGATCCCGACGCCATGGCCGCGGCGCTCAAACAGGCCTTGATTGCGGCCCTCGATGGACTCATGGAGCAGGATATCGATGAGCTTCTGGCACGCCGGTATACGCGTCTCATGGGCTACGGCAAGTTCAAGGAGTAGCCGCCCCGGCCGGGCCAGGCAAACGCCATGCCCGCATTCTCATCCGAGCACCTGCGCACACGTCTCTCCCGGTTTCCGGACGCCCGCCGCTGCTGGATCGCCTACAGCGGCGGAATGGATTCAGAGGTCTTGCTCCACGCGGCCGCGGCATTGCGCGATCGCGTGTCGGTGCAGATCCAGGCGGTTCACGTGGACCACGGGCTGCAGCCTGACTCGGCTCGTTGGGCAGACCACTGCGGGGCAAGCTGTGCTCGGTTCGCCGTGCCGCTCAGGGTGCTCCGGCTGGAGATTTCGGCGGTGCGCGGTGAAAGCCTGGAAGCGGTTGCGCGGGAGGCACGATATCGAGTCCTTGCGGCGCTGCTGGGGGCCGGCGACCTGCTCCTCACCGCCCATCATCGCGGGGATCAGGCGGAGACCCTCTTGCTGGCCTTGCTGCGGGGAAGCGGTGTGCGTGGCCTGGCGGCCATGCCTCCCATCGCAGCTCTGGGCGAAGGGCGCCTGGTACGGCCGCTGCTGGACGTGGGGCGCGGCGAGCTTCGCGCCTATGCGCTGAAGCAAGGGCTGGATTGGGTGGACGACCCGAGCAATTGGGACCTCACCCGCGACCGCAACTTCCTCCGCCATCGTGTGCTCCCGGTGCTCGCGGAGCGCTGGCCCGCCTGTGAGGTAACCCTGGCGCGCACCGCCGGGCACTGTGCGGACGCTGAGGCACTGGTCGCGCATCTTGCCGCACGGACGACGGCAGGGTTTGCGGGGGGGCGGTCAGGTACCCTGAGCATTCAAGGCATCCAGACGCTTGATCTGGCGCTGCGTCGGGCCGCGATCCGGTACTGGATCGTGGAGCAGGGGTTTCGGCCGCCGGATGCGAAACACCTGGGACGCATCCTCGACGAGGTCCTGACGGCGCGACCGGATGGCTCACCATTGGTTGCCTGGAGCGGTTGCGAGATCCGCCGCCATCGAGACGACCTCTTTGCACTGGCGCCGCTGCCGCCTCCTCTCGCCGGTGAGACACTTTCGTGGACGATGGGGGCGCTCGTGTTGCCCTCCGGTCTCGGGCAGCTCAGGCTCCTCAACGATGCCGGTGAGCCGCTCGATCCGGCGGCAATCTGTGCGGGGGGGCTCAGGGTGCGTTTCGGTGTCCCCGGACTGAGCTGCTTGGACCTGGCCGGGCGGCACCACCATGCGCTCAAGAAACTCTTCCAGGAGCGTGGCGTTCCGGCCTGGCTTCGCCAGTACGTCCCTTTGGTTTTCGCTGGGGACCGATTGACCGCCGTGGGGGATCTTTGGGGTTACCGACCTCCTCGCGCCGACGAGAGCCACTCTATTTCGCTCCTGTGGGAAGGGCATCCCTGGGAGGGATGGCTGGCGCGTCCGCGTTGTCAAGCGACACCGTAACCGTTAATCTCGTGGGCGTCCGGGGGGGGCGACCGTACAGGCTTCGTTTCCTCGTCACCTTCACTTGCACGAGCGATGACTAGACTGCAGTACCGCGGCCCGGCCGGGCCAGCCATGACGCCGGCGAGTCGACCGGATTGCTCGAGCGCGTGGTGTTGTCCGCGCCGAGACGATCCGATGGCCGTTTGAGCGAAGGGCGGCGCGCGTGTCGCAACCCCAAGAGATCGAGCTCAAGACCTCGCGACAGTCGATGGGACGGGTCGCGATGGGACCCGACCAGGAATATCTGATTGGGAGCGACGACAGCAACCCGATCAGGGTCAAAGGCGATGGGGTCTTGCCGTCGCACGCCAAGCTCTATCTGCGCGGCGACGCCTTGTGGATCGAGCCCATGCCGGCGGCGCCGCTACTGGTCAACGGCACGGCCGTCACTGGCGCGATTGCGGTGCAGACGGGGGACTGGGTCGCACTCGGTTCGGCGCTGGTTCAGGTGTTCCTGCGCGAGCCTTCCGCGGCGGCGAGTGCGGGCGAGAGCGGCGAGTCGGGCCTACAGCTCGCTGACAGACCAGCGGCCCAGGAGATCATCGTCGGTCGCTTGGCCGACTGCGGCCTGCCGATCGATTCTCCCCTGGTGTCCCGCGAGCACGCGCGTCTCCTGTGCACGCCCGAGCATGTGTGGATCGAAGACCTGCACAGCACCAACGGCACCTTCGTCAACGGCAGGCGCATCGAAGGCAGGGTTCCGCTCGCCCCAGGGGACCGGGTCTCTTTTGCGACCTTCGTCTTCGTGTTCACCGGAGCCGCACTGGAGCCTGCCGAGCTGGGCGGTCGGGTACGGGTCGAGGCGCACGGATTGACGAAACAGGTCATCGACCGGACCACCAAGCAGCCGAGAAACCTGCTGACCAACATCGATCTCGCGATCGATCCCGGCGAGTTCGTGGTGATCTTCGGCACCAGCGGCTCAGGCAAGTCTACCTTGCTCGACGCCCTGAACGGGCGGCGCCCGGCGTCCGCGGGCAGTGTCCAGTACAACGGGGTCGATCTCTACGGCGCCTTCGACGTCTTTCGGGCGGGCATCGGGTATGTCCCCCAGCAGGACATAGTCCACCGCAAGATAACGGTGCGCGACGCCCTGCGTTACACCGCCCGTCTGCGTCTACCGCCCGACACATCCGGCGAGGAGATAGCGGCACATATCGAGCGGGTGCTGGAGCGTGTCGGGCTGCAGGAGAAGGGCGACATGCCGGTGGATACGCCAGAGCCCCTGAGCGGCGGTCAGCTCAAGCGCGTGAGTCTCGCCGTCGAGCTGGTGGCGAATCCCAACATCCTGTTCCTCGATGAGGCCACGAGCGGCCTGGATGCGGGTACCGACAAGAAGATGATGCGCCTGTTCGCCGATCTCGCCGCCGATGGTCGGACCGTGATCTGCGTTACCCACACCCTGGAGAACATCGACAGCTGCCACCTGGTAGCCCTGCTGCATCAGGGCCATCTGGTCTATTACGGGCCGCCCGACGACGCGGCGGCCTATTTCGGGGTGGAGCGTCTCTCCGGGGTGTACGAGAAGCTGGAGACGCAGGATGCGGCGGTCTGGAGCGCACGCTTTCGCGAGTCGCCCTGTTATGAGCGCTTCATCGCGGCCAGACTGTCCCAGGGGCAGGCGGCGGGTGGGCAATCGTCGGATGCCGCCGGGCCGCCGCCGAAACGATCCTGGTTCAGCCTGCGTCAGGCCGCGACCCTGACGAGCCGCTACGCCAACCTCCTGTTTGCCGACCGGCTCAATCTCTTGGTGCTCCTTCTTCAGGCGCCGATCATCGCCTTCGTGGTGGGGGCGATCTTCGATACGTCGGGCAGCCTCCTCGATCGGGCGAAGGCCGAGAGTCAGATCGCCTTCGTTCTGGTGTTGTCGGCGATCTGGTTCGGATGCATCAACTCGGCGCGCGAGATCGTCAAAGAGCTGCCGGTGTATCTGCGAGAGCGGTCGGTCGTGGTGACCATTCCGGCTTACATAACCAGCAAGCTGATTCCGCTCGCCATTCTGTGCGCGGTGCAGTGCGCCAGCTTTCTCGCCATCGTAACCCTGATGATCGACTTTCCTGGGAGCTTCGGGGAGCGGTTCGTCACCCTGTTTCTCGCCGGCCTTGCCGCCACGGGAATGGGTCTGGTCGTCAGCGCCTTCGTCAACTCCAACGACAAGGCGATCGCCGCCCTGCCGCTGCTTCTGATCCCGCAGTTCATCCTCTCGAACTCGGTGGTGGCGCTGAAGGGCGTGTCGGAGGTTGTCGCCCAGGTGACGGTGATCGCTTACTGGGCCCTCGATGCCATGCACGCCACATTGGAGAAGGCCGTTCTTGACCTGCGCCAGCCCAGCGGCGAGCCGGTGATCGCTCTGAGTGGGAGCTGGTCGACGGATATCGCCGCCACTGCTGCGCTAGCCTGTGCTCTCATCGTAGTGACTGTCATCGCCTTGAAGCTGAAGGACAGAAAGGTCTGAGCGATCGATGGGTTGCGGAGGACGCAACGGGCGGCGCAACCCTGTGCAGAGGGAAGCGTTAAACTGGCCATTGGTTCCGTAAAGCGCGCGCAAGAAGAGAGACATGACCGATCAGCCGAAAGAGAAGGTCTGTCCTCAGTGCAGGACAGCGAATCAGGTCGCGGAGCTCAAGTCCCGGGACTACCGCTGCGCGCACTGCGGTCTGGAGCTCGCCCACCTGGATACCGCCGCCAACGGGGCGATCCGTGGCCTGTTCGGATGGCTGCTCGACGTCGGTGAGGTCGTAAACGACCGCTACCGGATAGCGGCAGTCCTCGGCAAGGGTGGATTCGGGGTCACCTATCTGGTGGATGACCTGCGACTGCATGGCAAGCGGCGAGCGCTCAAGGAGATACCGGAGCTCCTCTTCGACGAGCACGAGACGAAGCTGCTCGGGCGTCTCAGCCATCCCGCCATTCCGGACATCACCGACCGCTTCACCCGGGGCGGGATGGTCTACCTGGTGTTGGAGTTCGGCGGCAGCCGGACCTTGCGTATCGAGCAGGAACGTCAGGGAGGGCGCATTCCCGTCTTCACGCTGCTGCCCCTGATCGAGCAGATCTGTGGGGCCTTGACCTATCTGCACGCGCAAGACCCGCCGGTGGTGCACCGGGATCTGAAGCCCGAGAACATCCTGCTCGACGACAATGATCGCGTGATGCTGATCGATTTCGGCATCGCCAAGGAGTCGAGCCCGGACAGCGCAACCCGCACCCTCGGACGGGCCGTGACCCACGGCTTCAGCCCCCCGGAGCAGGTGTTGGGCACCGGTACGGACGCGCGCTCGGATGTCTACGCCTTGGGTGCGATCCTCTACGGGATGTTGACCGGGCAGACGCCCACCCCTGCCCATGAGCGTGTTACCGGGAAGGTCTTGGAGCCACCATCCCACTTTGTGCCCGATATCCCGCCGCACCTCGATGCCGCTGTCATGCAGGCGTTGGAGCTCAACATCAATGCCCGCCAGCAGTCTGTCGAGGATCTTGCCCGGGCGCTGAGCTTGGTCCAGGCGGGAGGCGGAAGCGCACGAACCGTCTTTGCCCCGAGCACGGCCGGCATGACGGCGCAGGTGTCGACCTCGAGCCAAGTGCGCCTTCCGAGCGTGCATCTGCCGTCGTCCCGGCCCGTTTCAACCGCATCCGAGCGGGCGGACATCCGCGTCGGCGCGGCGCCACCGGCGCCGCCGAAGGCGAAGTCCCGCGCGCCACTGATCATCGCCGCCTTGGCCCTTACCGCATTCGCGGCGGGTGGTGCCTGGCTCTACCTGCAGCGTGAGCGATCGACGCCTGCCGCCGAGACTGCCGAAGCGCCGAGCCCCGCGTCGGCGTCGACACCCGTGGCCGGTACGGCGCCCACCGCGACGACGAAGCAGGCGGGCGCCCCCCCCGGCGACCAAGGCGCCCAGCCTTCCGGACCGGCACCGGCGGCCGTGACCTCTGCGCCCGGGCAAACCTCGCCCGCAGCGGCTGGAGTGCGTCAAGCACCGTCGACCGTGCCCGGGTCGCCCGCATCGGTGCAGACACCAGCCGGGGTCGGAGCGCCGCCTCGGCCGGTGCAAGCGGCCCTGCCTCCGACCGCTCCCAGTTCGTCGGCGGCGGACCTGCCCTCGATATTCTCCGGCGAGCAGAAGCCCGTGACGCGGCGTGAGCGAGATTCCGGCTCTCTGATGGACATCTTCGATAAGCAGCGCAGTCTCCATCTGGACGAGCCTGCGCCCCTTCCCGAGCCGGCGCCAGTCGCCGCCGAGCCGACACCTCAGAAGCAGGCCGTGGCGGCCGAGCCGCCTCCGACGAGGCGGACGTCCAAGCGCAGACATTCGAGTCCGTCTTCGTCGTGGACGATCAACTACCAGGGTGCCCGCAAGACCGATTGAATCGGCCATTCGTCGTCAACCGCAACCAAGGAGCAAGTGAGAGTGAAAAAAGAATACATTCCCGCGCGCGTGCGCCGTCTCTTCAGCTGGAGCCTGGCGATCATGTTCGGGCTGCTGTTCGTGAGCGGCGCCGCGAGCGCGCAAGGGTACGGCTTTGCGGCCCCCGGAGGTTACGGGGTAAAGGTCTATCGGGTGGATTATTCCCTCTATCCGTTCGTGCAGATGTACCTGCGCACCTTCGATGACCGTATGCAACCGCTGGTGAATCTCAACGAGCTGAATATCGGCTTGATGGTGCAGGGTAGACCCTATGATCCGATGAAGCGGCAGTATGGGATCCAGTCGATACGGCAGCGTCAGGAAGCAACCCGCAGTGTGCTGGTGATCGATGCCAGCAAGTCGATGCGCGGGCAGCCGTTCGATGCCTCGCTGCGAGCCGCGGTCCGATTCATCGAGAGCAAGCGGCCCCAGGATGAGGTGGCGGTGCTCGCCATTCGCGATACCAAAGAGGGCTATGAGCTCGTGTCGAACTTCGAGCGCGACCCGAAGGCTTTAGCAAGGCGGATCGCCGATATCCGGGCGGACGGCCAGCACACGCGGCTCTACGACAGCATCGGTGCAGCCATGCAGATGTGCGCGATGAGCGCCCAAGGCTCCGTCACCAGCAGCAATTACGTCGTCTCCTGCTCCGTCGTGGTCTTCTCGGACGGCAGAGACGAGGGGAGCTCCATATCCCGCGACGAGCTGATGACACGGATCTCCGGTCTCAGCATTCCGATACCGATCTACTCCTTGGCCTACTCGCGGACCGACCCGAGCTACTTCAAGAATCTGGAGGCCATTTCCAAGAACTCCTTCGGCATCTATTACAACGTGGGCGAGACGACCGAGCAGATGCAGCGGATCGTCGAAGAGATCCAGAACATCCTGCAGAGCGACTATGTGGTGGTCTTTCGCTCTTACGTTCCGGTCGATGGGGCGCGGCACAACGTGAAGATCGGAGTCGAGTATCCCAGCGGCAGCGGGAAGTACGTCTACGACGACACCAGCTTCGAGGCCATTCAGCCCCCGCCGGTGCCAGCACTGATGAAGCACATCCGGGCGCTATCGACGAAAATCCCGGCGCTCCCGGATGGGAATCCGTACTACGACCAGCCGGAGGCCGTCGCCGCGCCCGGTAGCTGAGGCGACGGCGTCCGCGGCGGTCTCTGCAGTTCCCGTGGTCAGGGCACGGGGTTTTGGGGCAGAACGTCCAGACGTTCAAATGCATTGGGGAATCGTTTATGAAAAGAAAAGGGTTTGTGGTGTGTCTCGCAGCTGCCATGTCGGGGATGATCGTCCTGTCGGGCTGTCAGACCACCGGCGAGGCAAATGAGCAGGCAATGGGGGCCGGAGTGGGCGCTGCCCTGGGCTGTGGGGTAGGGCTTCTCATCGGCGGTCGTGCGGAGAATTGCCTTGCTGGTGCCGCGGCGGGGGGCCTGTTGGGTTGGGGCGTCGTAAAGCTCAACCAATACCAGGCGCACCAAGTTCGCTCCGCTTCGGCGGACCAGCGTGTCTATGGTCTCACGCAAGCGGTAAACAGCCCGCAGGTTAAGATTCGCAAAGGCACGAGTGCTCCCAGGCGCGTGAGGCCGGGCCAAAGCGTCGACATCTCGACCGACTACTCCTTGATGCTGCCCCCGGGGGACCGGAGCGCCAAGGTCAAGGAGAGCTGGGTGCTGATGAAAGACGGGAAGGTGCTGGCCAACCTCCCGCCGCAGACGAATCGGCGCACCGCGGGCGGGTGGGCCGCTTCGGCGGAGATACCCATCCCGAGCGACGCGGCACCCGGCACCTATGTGGTTGAGCACAAGGTCGCGGCCGGGTCGAGCTACGACGAGGACGAGTCGACCTTTACGGTACGCTCCTAGCTCTCGCGTGACGGCACTGGTGATCGCCCTGTCGGCGTTCTCCTTTCTGTTCGGAGGGGGAGACGCCGACTCATGCGCCGCGGAAGGCAGACACGCTCAGGCCGTGGTGGAACGTATCCGCACCGAGTGGCCTCTGCGCGGCTCCGGCGATCCGGTGTCGGTCTATGTACAGGAATTGGGTGAGCGCCTCGCCCGGCGGGCGGGAGTGACATCCCGCTCCCATTGGCAGTTCTATGTGGTGCGCAACCTCGCACCGAATGCCTTCGCACTGGGGGGAGGACACTTCGTCGTCAACGACGGCCTGTTCACGCTCGTGCGCGATGAATCGGAGCTCGCCGCCGTCCTGGCCCACGAGATGAGCCACGACCTGGCGGGACACTTCTGTCGGAAGGATTCGTCGGATAGCGAGACCTTTTCCGTCGGCTCGCTCACCCAGCACTTCGATCCGGCGGCCGAGTCCCAGGCGGACGCCATGGCGGTCGGCTTGCTGACCGACGCCGGTTTCGACCCCGGAGCGATGGAGGAGGTGCTCCGCTGTATCGCCAGGAGCGCATCCCCTTCGAGTCGGGCGGCCCTTCAAGTAAGGATCGACATCCTTGCCCGTCGCGGGGCTAGGGCGGGGCACAGCGTCGTTCCTGATTCCCGCGACTTTCGAGAGGCTCGCCGCGAGGTGATGAGCGATCTTCCGGGCACAAGCGGCGGCCCCGGACCCTCACGCCACCCTTGTAATTGAGGGTGGAACGCGCCCGCGTCTTGCGAAGCGGTCGCGGCACTTCACCCTGCTCGTTCCGCGTGCCGTTGCGGAGGGTGCCACTATCGGTGACCCCGCACACTCGTTCTTTGGCGAAAATTGAGCGGAAAGTGAGCCTGGCCCCTGTCATAGCCTGTGGGTGCTGGGCGAGGACACCGCCAAGGCGCGTCTGTTCCAGCTCCTCACCATGGACCGCAACGCCGTCCAGGCCGACGGGCGCCGGCTCCACTTCTCCTGTGAGCTCGACGAAAGCATCTACGCCAGCTTTACCGCCGACCGCGACCTCGTCTGCCGCCGGCATGGGATCAGCCGCGCGACCGTCTACCGGATACTGAAGGGGGGGACTATGTGGACGGGAATCGGCCTTGAGGGGCCGATTCCTGCGAACAGGTCAAGCTGGCCTGCGAGACCCGCCACTGAACGACGACACGAGCAAAGGGCCAGGAGATCGCATCGATCGCGACAGATGCGGCTCACAGCGCTTACCGCATCCTTCGCGAGCTACCCAGCAGCTAGCCGAGATCAACAACTCCGGCGCGTAGCAAGTCACGAGCGAGCTCGCATGTCGGGTGGCAGCGTTGGCGCTGTCAGCCAATCTGACCCAATCGGCTCAATCCGAACCTGTCGACGAACCCAGTGGTTTGGCCGATAGCCGGAAAAGACTCAGTACAATTAGTCTGTTGGAGATGTGGCAAGAATCCTGCCCTAGTGCGGTTACCTAGGCGATAGAAGGGGCCCACAGTGAGCAGGGAATTTGTTTGAGCACCCACGTCGGATACCGTCGTCCATGCCGTTTATGACATCCGCGCGGAAGGATCCAAGAACACACACGCGACGTGCTGAAGCCGGCGGAGAGACTTGAGTGACGTCCCTGGGCGCCAACGAGAAGTCAAGGTGTCGAGTTCGAATCGACCGCTTCGAAACCGCATTCAGGAGGGCCATTGTTATGTCGATCAACTACAGAACGGACAGCGATAACGTCGTCCACCAGGTGTGGGCTCAGCAGCAAGCCAGCTCGTGCGCCGTCGCCAGCATCTGGATGGCGCGAAATCAAGCCAAGCAAATGACGTTCGCGGAAACGGAATGGGCATTGGCCTGGAGGATGTACAGTCAGGTCGTTCAGGGCATGTTTTTTGTCCCCGCCCCACCTGCTCCCATGTCGTTCGATCCAAGGGCCCACCAGAACAACCAGAGCACGTTTGGAAACATGTTCTCGGTGGCTGGCACGTTCATGGGCCAGGTCGCCAAGGAGCTCAAGAATGACGGCTTGAAAGTTACCCACTTAACGAGCTTCTCGCCCGGAACGACTGTCAACGCCTCGTGGTTGTCCGACACCACGCCCGCGATTGTCCTGCTCGGTTGGTATAACGGCGCGAAACGTAACGGAGGCCACTTCATCGTCGCATCGCGACGAACACGAGCCGGCAAAATCGTCTACCTCGATCCGTGGAACGGAGTTTTGCGAGAGCTCGGTGTCGGACCTCAATACCAGTCTACGGGACGCTTCGAGCAGATGATCTACATCTCAGCCTAGGAGCGCGGGACGCGGTGAGGGCTGGACCGCATCGATCGCGACAGACACGGCTCGCTGCGCTATCGGGCACACCCGCCGCGGCGGGTGCGCTGTCGTCTTCAAGCCGACTCGTGGCGGCGAGGCGCGGGATACCGGCTGTACCACTCTGCCCGGTTGTCTCCTCAAGGGTGTGGATGCGCTTGATGACGACGTCGAACCGGCTCCGCATGGCCATGAGGCCGCTTGGTCACGCCCCAGAGATCGTCGCGGTGCACGGCGACCAAGACGCTGTCGGGCAGGTCGACGCCCTCGACGAAGGAGACCAGTTCGCGGTCCTCCGGGCAGCGGTCGGCTGACGGCGGCGAGGTCGGCGCGGATGCGGTCGTAGTGGCGCAGCCTCATGGCGTGGGCGCGGGGACCGCTGGTAGAGATAGTGCGGTCACGAAAGGCCCCGCGGGAACAAGGCGATTGCCGGAAAATCATGTACCAGATTACGCCGGATTTTCGTTCGCCTTCAAGGAACGCTGACGGGAGCATAGCTGGGCTATGTGACTGCAGGCGTGACGCCGAAGGCGGGCGAAAGGACCAGCAAGGTGGTACCTGATTTGACAGAAATCGCCTAAGGTGTCAATCGGCCTTCCGTACGAGCGGTCACATTGCGGGGCCTTCCCCGCCCGGCTCACTCCCCGGTCAGCTCTAGGCGCCGCTCGATGCGCTCGACACGCCGCTTGAGCTCATTTACGTCGGACTTGCCGCCATAAACCGCGGCCGTAAGCCCAGCCAGCTGTTGCCCGATGGCGGAAAGCTGCAAGGTGTTCGCGGCCACGTCCCGCTTGATGTCGGCAATGTCCGCACGGATGGTACGCAGGTGTTCGAGATCTAGGCTTTCGGCGTCAGCACGCATGGCAGAGGTCACCGGCGGTTTCTCCCAAGAACATGGCGCGGCTGGCGGCGAGTGTCAACGGCCTTCCAAGCCGCGGAGCGCACACGCCACCAGGCAGCCACGTTGGAACCGCATCGACCGAGACTGCCCCCGACCCGAAGTTGCCGATCGTGCGCCCCGCGACGATGGTCTGCTATGCGATCAAGACCGGACGTTAGTCGCCAGCCGGCGCGTGTCACCTGTAGCGTGCGCGCCATGGCGACGCTTGCGACCAGCAAGCACCAGCTTGCTCTCCATGTGAAAGCAGCCAACCGCCACACCCACTACCACTGCTGCATACTCGACGGTGTGCTCGAACCCCGCGAAGATGGCCAGATCCCGTTCCTGCGCGCCTCGGCACTGACGGCTGCGGAGATTGCCGGCATCGGCGAGCAGGTACGCCGCCGCGTGCTGCGCTGGTTCGCAGCACGGCCTGGCATCAGCGCAAACGCCGTTGCTTGCACGCTCTTACCACGGTAGCGTCTCGCCAAATCCACCCGTCGTGCGGTTGGATTTTCTATCTCCGGGGGCGGAATCCGGCATTGTGGAGCCGCTTCGCGACAATTTTTTCGATAGGGTGTGGCGCAAGAAATGACACCCAAACAACGGGCTGCGCTGAAAGCGCTCATCCACACCGCATGGGTTCCGGCTACACCGGGTAGTGAGTCGGCCGGTTAGACTCGACTGGCCATTACACCTGTCGGCGACCGAACCTGTCGGTTTCAAGACGCCCCGAATACATCATCCGAGAGCAGGATGCCGACATAGGGCGCATAGGTGAGAACCGAGCCCTGCCATAGCCCCAGACCATTGAATACCTCCACCACGCGCACCTGGTTCGCTTCACTCTGCGGGTCGGTCTTGAGCGCTTCCAAGGCCGTGATTAGCGGCTCGACCTCGGGTTCGCTGACATACTGCCGCAGCATCTGGATATCGCCGTCGACGCGCTCGACATTGATGTTGGTCTGGATTCTTGCAACCCGTATCTGCTGCGGCTCCACGTCCTCCGGGGGTTCGTCGAAGCTGTTGCCGCCAAGCGGTGGCTGGACGCTTGCCGATGTGTGCCCACGGAATGCATTTTTGGCCATTACCCTTTGCTTCAGATCATCCACAAAGGCGTTGAACTCGCTTGGATTCGGTTTGTTCAGATACAAGGTCAATACAGGGTCGCGTCTTACGCTGTCCCGGAAATGCAGGTAGGGTTCTTCGATCACCGGCTCGGGATCGATTATCAGAAGCGACACACTCTTTTCCTTTTCCTTGAACAGAGTCTTGAAGCGAACGTTCACTACTTCTTCAAAGATTTGAAATTCCTGCTTGCCTTTGAGGAACTGCTGTTGCACGAGTCGAGTGGCCATAGTGTTTAATCAGAGCAAATATTTTGTTCCAGATTGCGGCTAGTTAGGTGTGTTTCAAGAACTGCCTATCGCCGTGCCGATTCAGGCTACTACAAAGCGGCTAGGCCCCCGCAGCCGCATCCATCAAGGCACTGCATCATCTTTCGTGCTGCGTAAGCGGGCTTCGACGCGAATCGCCGTCATCAGCTTCTCGTCGGCCACCTTGGGGTAAACCGGATAGAAGCGCTGAACCTCCAGGGCATTGTCACGCGCGGCCCGCTCCATGCGCAGGCGGTCATCGTGGCCCAGACCATGCAACATCAACAGTCGCGGTGCCTGGCGCTGTAGGTAGCGCTGGCAAAGCCGGTGGTCGGCCTCACTGTCCCAGTCCTCGGTCAGCAGCAGCGGCGGAAACCGGGTGGTCTCGCTCGGGCTGCGCTGAAACCAGCAGGCGCGTGGATTCCAGCCGGCGCGCTCGTTGACCAATAGTTCCACCCGGTAATTGACCGGTGGCGCGCAGTTTTTCTGTTCCTCGACGGTGGCGGTCACCGCCATGCGTGCCGCCGGCAGGGCCGACCATTCCGGACTGTTCGGGTAAAGCGCCATTTGCTCGGCCTGGGTGCAAGCGAAAATCAGCGCCAGCGGCGCCTCGTCGCGTTCATCCAGCAGCCAGTATTCGTAGCGGTCCTCGGCCGGCAGCGGCAGGCTGATCCGTGCCAGGCAGTCCGCCAGCTCTCCAAGCTGCCGATAAATCTCTGCGGTTTTAGCCACCGGGGGCAGCCCCAAACGCTGCCTGCCGTCCTTGGCAATGGTGCCGATGATCATATAGCGGTGACGTAAGGGTATGCCCTGAGGTTTGCTCTCGCGCTTCTGTTCTTCATCTGGAGGGAGCCGCAACTGCACCTCCCAAAGCTCGCCATTCATGGTCATGGCCCGGACACTTCCGGCTTCGACGACTTGCACCTGTCCGGAATACGGGGACAGTAGGCGTTTGGAGTAGGAGCGAACCATCGGTAATTCTCTCAACCAACCGCTGACAGATCAGTGTCAACCGTACAACGATAGCGGTGTTGCGTCGAATGCGAGGCCGGCGGAGCTGCGGCCCTGGAAAAACTTCGAGGCTGAATGACGCAATGACCCGTTTGGACACCAGTGCCCGCGAAATCGATGCCCTTGCCCTGAAGACATGAAGGTCGTGATCAGCGCGAGCGAAAAGGCACAACTCGACATGCAGGATGAAGCCGGTCCGCTGGCCCTGGCCTCCGCCTTTGCCCAGAAGCTGTTCGAAGCCAATGTTACTGAACCGGCAGCTCCATCAACTCGGACACCTCCAGCGAACCACCGATTTCCAGAAAGGGACACGCCTGTGCCTTGGAGAGTGCTTCCTCGATCGAGTTTGCTCTGATGATCGAGAACCCAGACATAGCGCTGCTGCCGCCTTCTTGCACGGTGCCGTCGGAGCTCACCGTGGTGGTGTCCTTCAACGGAATTGTCGGCACGACAACGGCGTCGCCGAGCGATGTCAGCCACCTCATGTATTTATCGAAATGATTGCTGGCTTCCTCCGGGTCGTTCGGCTGGTTGCCGCCCAGATAGACTAAGACAAATTGTTTCATGCGAGCTACCTCGTTGAATAACGTTCGGATCGGTCTCGGGTTAAAACGCGATGTCAGCGTCTGTTCGATAGACGCTGCAGCGATTCGACAAACCGTGCATAGCGGCCCGTGGGTGTTGCAGGTTTCACGCAACTGAGCGCGAATCGTTCTCTACGATCGGACATCCAGTCCTGCTTGTAGGCTTCGTTACCGGTGAGAAAATCGATCTCATCCACTTTGTCGGTGTCGATGACATATTCCATCAGGAAACTGGTCAGTATTGAACCCGGCGAGTAATGCCTCCATGCGTGGTCATAGGAGAGCCTGAATATACTGGCTTTGCCACCAAGTACAAACCAGAGCTGGGCAGCGATTGGCTTATCCTGGACATAAAGCACCGCCAAGCGCGACCAACCCGGCCGGGAAAAATCCATCACCACGCGATTCAGAAAACCGGCATATTGCTCATTCGCCTTCCAGCTAGCGTTGTAGACCGCATGGTAGTCGACCATGCCCCGCGGCAGTTGGTCTCCACTAAAAAGACGAATCGCGTAGCCGTGCTCCCGCTTAAGCTTACGCTTTTTGCGGGCTAGGGTGTTCCGCAGCCTGACAGGTTGCGCGGCCATGTAGTCCTGGTAGCACTGCCCTTGCAGGCGATATATCCAATTGTAAAATCGAAAAAATCGTTCGCAGTGATAGCCTGCCCGCTCCATGGTTCGCTGCAGAGCAACGATTCTACTGTCATCGTCGGCGATCGGCTCCAACAGCAATGCCTTCAACAGCAACTGATTCAATCCCCGGACCAAACAGTCGAGGATTCGCGGCTGGTCCTCCGCAGCAAGCAGAAAGCTGTAGTGCGTCGTGTACCTGTGCTTGAGTGAGTGCCAGATATCCCCTGCAGCCTTCATCAGAGGCAGGATTGCCAACACCTGGTGCTCGCGCACCACGCAGGCGAGCACCAGAGGCTGATCGGCATCGAGTGCATTGGTGAGATTTTCAAACCACTGGCGAGCGTAAAAGATGCTGCCACGCTCTGCCTGCTCAAACAGTGCGCCAGCGCTTGGCGGTAGTTGATCCCAGTCGGTGTAGCAGACGAAATTCATTAACAAACTCCGCTATGAGCTCAGTGTTGCGCGTCCTTGCGCATTGTCCTGCACCAACACGAACGCACACGCCACCACGCCCAATTGGTTCCGCTGCTCATCCTGACGGCGGGTTTTGCGGCCTTCAAGACGCTCAAGGCGACCCGCCCCGAGTGCCCCGTCGCCGAGATCCGCGAGCGCGTCTGGCGCGTGGAGGTGGAGGAGGTCGCGCCACTCAGGCTTGCGCCCCACTTGGAGCTCCACGGCCGGGCGGAGATCAGCCGGATCTCCTCGAGGCCGCCGCCTCGGGTCCCGGGCGCGTCGCCAGGGTCGCGGTGCGCGACGGCGATCGGGTGTCCAGGGGCGACCTCGTGGTGCAGCTCGACGAAAGGGACTTCCTGCCGCGCCTGCAGCGGGCGACGGCCCAGGTCGACGACCTGGAGGCGCAGATCGGGAGCGAGAAGATCCGCTTCGAGAACGACCGCAACTCCCTGGAGCAGGAGCGCGAGCTCCTGGAGATCGCCCTGGAGGCGCGTCTGCAGAGCGCCCGCGCCCAGCTCGATGAGATCGCCCTCGCGCTCGAGCGCTCCCGGGTCGTCGCCCCCTTCGATGGTGTGGTCGCCGGGGTCGAGGTGACCGTCGGCGATCAGGTCAAGCAGGACGCGGTGCTCCTGCGGCTCTATAGCGCCTCGTCCCACCACGGCAGCTGCGGGTCAGCGTCAAGCATCCGAGCGGTTAGAGCAGCACTACACGGAGGCAGGAATTCACCTAACCC
The DNA here is from genome assembly GCA_963824085.1 of uncultured Gammaproteobacteria bacterium. Lineage (GTDB taxonomy): Bacteria > Pseudomonadota > Gammaproteobacteria > Chromatiales > Chromatiaceae > JARRNE01. The sequence goes on along the minus strand of CAWGNT010000009.1, from coordinate 160,806 downwards.
GCCCCCAGGACGCACATCTTGAATGGCAGCCTGAGTGTCTTCTATCTGAGTCACTCCTGCCTCATGCGGCGACGCCCGAGATGCCCGGAACTGGCCGATTGCGTCCGTTCGGGGGAGTCAAGGGCCTGGACAAGGCCGCTCTACGGCGTCTTGAACTCCACTCGTCTTGGTCGGATAGTGGTGCCTCGTTCATCCTAGGCGAACCCCGGCATGAGCAATACCCGCAGCCCCCAGAGCAACAAACCCCACCATCACGGGCCACGTGCCAAGGGTCAGCGGGTGAAGCGGCGCCAACCGCGCCGCGAGGGTGTCTCGCCCCCGGCCGTCCCCAGGGTCAGTCACGCGCCGCCGGCAGGCTCGGCCGCAGGGATCGAGTACCACGAGCTGATCCAGACCCCAGGGGTGGCCGCTGCCCGTGTGGTCTGCACCGACTACTGCGCGGAGCAGATACACGTGGAGGAGGTCACCGACATTGCTGCCTTCCTCGCGGTGCACCGCCCGACCTGGTCACGCGTGCGCTGGATCCATGTCGAGGGGCTACAGGACTGTGGCACCATCCGTGCCCTCGCGGAGAAGTACCAGCTACACCCCCTCGCGATCGAGGACGCCTTAGACGGTCATCATCGTCCGAAGGCGGAGGACTACCCGGGCACTGGCGACCTTCCGGGTCGCCTCTTCGTGGTCGCCCGCCGACCCCGGCTGGTGGAGGACGAGTTGCGCGGCGAGCAGACCAATTTCTTTCTCGGGCGCAACACCCTTCTCAGCTTCCAGGAGACCCGTTGCCCAGCAATGGACGAAGTGCGCCGGCGGATTGAGAGCCCACGCTCGCGCCTGCGGCAGAACGACGTCAGCTTCCTGCTATACGCGTTGATGGACACCATTGTCGACCGCTTCTTCCCTATCCTCGACGAGCTCTCCGCCCACCTGGAGCGCGCTGAGGAAGATATCCTGACCCGCCCCCAGGTACAAAGCCTCCACGCCATCCACCTCATCAAGCGCGATCTGCTCATGGTCCGCCGCATCGCCTGGCCCATGCGCGAGCTCGTCGCCCAGCTCCAGCGCGAGCGTCACGAGTGCCTCTCGGAGGTCACCCAAACCTACTTCCGCGACGTCTATGACCATTGCGTCCAGATCATCGATCTGATCGAGACCTACCGCGAGATTTCCTCCGCGGTAGCGGAGACCTACGTCTCCCTCATTTCCAATCGGACCAATGAGATCATGAAGGTCCTGACGGTGATCGGGACCATCTTCATCCCCCTCACCTTCCTCGCCGGGGTCTACGGGATGAATATGTACATCCCGGAGAACCAATGGCATTACTTTTACGCTGCCTTCTGGACAGTGTGCCTCGGGATCACCGGTTTGATGCTGTGGCGCTTCCGCCGGGGGGGATGGCTCTGAGCGGGGCGGCGGTTCGCGAAGGTCGCGGGGTCAGTCTTTCCGTTTGCCTTTCCTAGGCTAAACTACGGCGCATGGCAAGACCGCTGCGTCTGGAATTCGCTGGTGCGCTCTACCACGTCACATCACGGGGTGACGGGTGCGAGGACATCTACCGCGGTGACGGCGACCGGAAGGTGTTTCTCGATGTCCTTGCCGCTGTGTGGGAGCGCTGCAGCTGGACAGTGCATGCGTACTGCCTCATGACCAACCACTATCACCTGCTGGTCGAGACGCCGGACGCAAGTCTCGCCAAGGGCATGCGCCAGCTCAACGGGGTCTAGACGCAGCGCTTCAATCGCATTTACGACCGCGTTGGCCACGTCTTTCAGGGCCGATACAAAGCCATTCTGGTGCAGAAGGAAACCCACCTGCTGGAGTTGGCGCGCTACGTGGTGCTGAACCCCGTGCGAGCGGGGATGGTGCGCACGCCGGGGGAGTGGCCATGGAGCAGCTACCGGGCAATGACCGGGGAGGTCGACCCTCCGGAGTGGCTGGAAAGGCGCTGGATACTGTCCGCCTTTGCCGCGACAGAAGCCGACGCGGTCGGCCGCTACATCGGCTTCGTCGCCGCGGGCAAAAGTCAGCCCTCACCGTGGGAGCAGCTCAAGCAGCAAGTGTTCCTTGGATCGGACGCCTTCGTGGCGGCAATGCGCCGCGCCGTGCCGGCGAACCGAGACCTGCGCGAGGTGGCGCAGGCACGGGCCCGGCCACCCGCCAAGCCGCTGGCCGATTATGCCCGGCAGCACCGGGACAGAGACCATGCGATCGCCGCGGCCTACGCCAGCGGTGGCTATACCATGCGCGCTATCGGCGACTACTTCGGCCTCCACTACTCCCGCGTCAGTAAGATTGTGCAGGCGGCAACTCGAGTGAGAGGAGAGGGAAAACGAAAGACCCCGTGATGCGCGACGATGCCGGACCCCGCTATCAGGATGTCCGCGACCGCCGGCCGGGGTGCGTTGAAGGGTTGGTCATTGCATCCTATAGTTGAAACCGGCCGTTGCGACGAACGGGGGGCTCATGTCGGGCAAGGATCGGCTGGGCAGATTGGAAAGCGGGGCGGCTCAGCCGCGCGAGCGCAAAGATGCCGCAGCCGCGGGAGCGTTGCTGCAGGAGCTTGCCGGCATCGGCGACGCCGAAGTCGCATCGTACGATCTCGAGGACCTCAAGAGGACGATGCAGGTGGCGGCGCTGCTCGCCGACTTCGCCGACGCCCGTCTGTTCGCCTTGATCTTCACGCGTTCGATCAACGCAATGCAGGCGCTTTCCGAACCGCCGCCCGCGGTCGACTATATCGCGCCGGTTTACAACCTGCGTGAAAAAAAGGGGCCAGGCTCAATAAGTTCAAAGTGGAACGACTTGCCGTCCGGTGTCCGCCCGTGGTTCGTTGTCGTTCTCCTTTCGTGGGCGTCCTCCCTTTCACAGTTCGCGTCACCGGCCGGGTGATGGCTTCGATTTCCGCATAGCGCGTTGGATGTGGTGAGCGCGGCGAACCGGATCTGTCGCGATCGATGGGGTTCGTCCGTCACCGCATCCTACGGTTCCGACCCTTGATCAAGAACAGGTTCTTTCTTCTTCGTGGCGCAACTGTGGCTTTGTTGTTCTACCTGCAGAGCACGGTGGTGAGACTAGCTGCACGTGTCCGGCAAGTGATGGCGCCGCGCTCGCGGACACCATCTATCCAGTTCCCTGTACGTCAGTAAAGCGCGTTCAGCATCTGGCTGCGGTAGCGAGCGACCAGGTCCCCCGTGCCTCCTAGGATGTCGAAGACCATCACCATGCCCTTGCGTGCAGCGTCGTCCCCGTAGCTGCGGTCCTTCTTCATGAGCTGGAGCAGATGCTTGAGGCCGCCCTCACTATCACCGCGGGCGACGAGACGCGCGGCGAGCTGATACCTTGCCTCGCTGTCGTTCGGGTTGCTCTCCAGACGTGCGGTGAGCTGCGGCTCGGGAGGCGCGTCCGCGATGACGTTCGCGAAGCGTAGCTGGCCCTTCAGTGCAGCAACTTCGGGGTCCGAGACGAGCTCGAGTGGCAGGTGCTCCAGCATTTCCTCGGCCCCGCGCGCGTCTCCGCTGGCGGCCTTTAGACGCACGTCGGCGAGATGTATGCGGGGGTTTTCCGGATCCTCGGCGCGCGCCCGCTCGAGCCGCGCCTCGGCGCCCTTCAGGTCGCCGGCTTCGAGCAGGCCCTGAGCCTGTGTAACCAGATCGTCGGACTCGCGCGGCAGGTGTCGCTCCAGGAACTCCCGAACCTGGGATTCAGGCAGGGCGCCCATGAACTGGTCCACCGGCTGACCGCCCTTGAAAAGCTGTACGGTCGGCAGGCTGCGGATGCCGAAGCTTGCGGCAAGCTCGCGTTCTTCCTCCGTATTGACCTTGGCGACGATGAACTTGCCGTGATATTCGTCTGCGAGCTTGGCGAGCACCGGCATCAGCATCCGGCAAGGGGCGCACCAGTCCGCCCAGAAGTCCACCAGGACCGGGCGCTCATGCGACCCTTCGAGAACGAGGGTATAGAAGTTTTCCGCATTAGCGACAACGACATACGGGGAGTCGGCCATGGAATTGCTTTGCTCCGATCATTGCAAACGATTCTAAAGACCGTAAGTAAGTGTGCGAATTGCCCGAATCAAGCGAAGGCGCGGCCGTAAGCTTCGGCGCGTGCCCCAAGGAGAGTTTCGAGATGTCGAACATGGTCCACGTTGTCTGTCCCCATTGCGATGCGGTCAATCGGGTGCCGAGCGAGCGGCTTGGGCAGGGAGCGAAGTGCGGCAAGTGTCACGCGGCGCTCTTCGCGGGTGCCCCCCTGCCGCTGGACGAGCGGCGCTTCGTACGCCACAGCGAACGCAGCGATCTGCCGCTCGTAGTCGACTTTTGGGCACCCTGGTGCGGGCCCTGCCGTATGATGGCGCCTGCCTTCGAAGAGGCGGCGCGACGCCTCGAGCCGCGTGCCCGCCTGGTCAAGGTCAACACGGAAGAGGCCCAGGGGCTAGCAGCGCGGTTCGGCATCCGGAGCATACCGACCCTCGCTGTCTTCCGCCAAGGCAGGGAGGTGGCACGCACAGCAGGCGCGATGGATCTGGGCCGGCTCCTCGGGTGGGTCGAGCAGCACCTCTGAGACGGATGCGGAGCGTCCGAGGCGCGGCCTCGCGCCCAGTGTCCCACGTGGACACTGGGTAAAGCATCCTTTAGACTTCCGGCGGGTTAGAGTGTCGCCAGACATCGGTCCCCGCATGCTTCTGCCGCGGTGCGGTACGGTCCCGCCGCCTCCGTACAGAAACCTTTCCGCTGGGAGACATCCTTGAGAGAACCTGCGATTTTGGTCCTGGAGGACGGATCTGTCTTCCGGGGAGAGTCTATAGGCGCGGCAGGCCAGAGCGTTGGCGAGGTGGTCTTCAATACCGCCATCACCGGCTACCAGGAGATCCTCACGGACCCCTCCTACTGTCGGCAGCTCGTGACCTTGACCTATCCGCACATCGGCAACGTCGGCGTCAATCCGGATGACGAGGAGGCGCCCCGGGTCCACGCGGCCGGCCTCATCATTCGCGATTTCCCGATTCACGCGAGCAATTGGCGCATGCGCGAGGGGCTCGATCACTATCTGGTGCGCCATGGCGTGGTGGCCATCGCCGGCATCGATACGCGGCGTCTGACCCGGATCCTGCGTGAGAAGGGTGCGCAGAACGGCTGCATCCAGGCAGGACAGGTGATCGACGAGGCCACCGCCCTGGAAGCCGCCAGGGAGTTCCCGGGGTTAAAGGGTATGGATCTCGCCAAGGTGGTCACGGTCGGGCAACCCTACGAGTGGACCCAGGGGCTGTGGAGCCTGGAGGGCGGCATGCCGACAGGACCGCAGCCCGCCGGGGATCGGCCCCAGCATCGGGTCGTCGCGTACGACTATGGAATCAAGCGCAACATCTTGCGCATGCTCGCGGCGCGCGGCTGCCGCATCACCGTGGTACCGGCCCAGACGCCGGCGTCCGAGGTCCTGAATCTCGGTCCGGAGGGTATCTTCCTCTCCAACGGACCGGGGGACCCGGAGCCTTGCGACTACGCAATAAGCGCAATCAAAGGGCTTCTGGAGACGGGTATTCCGGTCTTCGGTATCTGTCTGGGGCATCAGCTTCTGGGGCTCGCCTGTGGGGCTCGGACCCTAAAGATGAAGTTCGGCCACCATGGGGCAAATCATCCGGTACTCGATCTGGCTACGGAGCGAGTCATGATCAGCAGCCAGAACCACGGCTTTGCGGTCGACGAGGAGAGCCTTCCGGACAACATCCAGGCGACGCACCGCTCTCTGTTCGACGGCTCCCTGCAGGGACTGCAACACCGGGAGAGGCCGGCCTTCGGCTTTCAGGGACACCCGGAGGCGAGCCCAGGCCCGCATGACGTCGGGCCGCTCTTCGACCACTTCATCGAGCTGATGCGAGTCCGCCGATGAACGCCAATGAACGCGAATCGTTCGGATAGCCCAACCAATCCGGAGGCCCTTTCTCGCCGTGTCATCGGGTGCGCCTTTGAAGTCAGCAACAAGCTTGGCGCTGGGTTCCTCGAAGTGGTCTACGAAAACGCGTTGTGCGTTGAGCTGACCGAACAACGATTGCAATTTGAGCGGCAGAAATCGCTGGTCGTGACCTACAAGGGCCGGATGGTAGGCAGCTATGTTGCAGATATTGTGGTGGAGGGGACGTTGCTTTTGGAGCTAAAGGCGTTGAGCCAACTGACATCCGACCACGACGCCCAAGTGCTCAACTATCTGCGGGCGACCGGTCTCACCGTTGGTCTGCTGCTCAATTTCGGGACTGCGCGCCTTGGGATACGGCGTCTGGTTTGGCAGCACGACGATACGCATCGCATCTAGGAACCCATTCGCGTCTATTTGCGTTCATTTGCGGACCGACAAATGCCAAAACGAACCGACATCAACAGCATCCTGATCATAGGCGCGGGCCCGATCGTAATCGGACAGGCGTGCGAGTTCGACTACTCGGGCGCGCAGGCGTGTAAGGCGCTGCGGGAGGAGGGCTACCGGGTCATCCTGGTGAACTCCAATCCGGCGACCATCATGACCGACCCGGAGATGGCCGACGCCACCTATATAGAGCCGGTCACCTGGCGCACGCTGGAGCGGATCATCGAGCGGGAGCGTCCCGACGCCTTGCTACCCACCATGGGTGGACAGACGGCGCTCAACACGGCCCTCGACCTGGTGCGGGAGGGGGTGCTGGAGCGGTACGGGGTGGAGATGATCGGCGCCTCGCGAGAGGCCATTGACAAGGCGGAGGACCGCGACCTCTTTCGCCAGGCGATGCGCCGCATTGGGCTTGATATGCCGCGGTCAGTCATCGCCCACAGCCTGGAGGAGGCCAATCAAGTCCAGGCCCAGATCGGGTTTCCCGTCATCATTCGGCCCTCCTTCACGCTCGGCGGTAGCGGCGGGGGTGTCGCCTATAACCAAGAGGAGTTCGAGGAGATCTGTCGGCGCGGGTTGGACCTGTCGCCGACCAGCGAGCTCCTGATCGAGGAGTCCGTGCTCGGCTGGAAAGAGTTCGAGATGGAGGTGGTGCGGGACCGCAAGGACAACTGCATCATTGTCTGCTCCATCGAGAATCTGGACCCCATGGGCGTGCATACGGGTGACTCCATCACCGTGGCCCCCGCCCAGACCCTGACGGACAAGGAATATCAGCTCATGCGCGACGCCTCGATCGCGGTGCTGCGCGAGATCGGGGTCGACACCGGGGGCTCGAACGTCCAGTTCGCGGTGAATCCCGAGAATGGGCGCATGATCATCATCGAGATGAATCCCCGCGTCTCGCGATCGTCGGCTCTGGCCTCCAAGGCCACTGGTTTCCCCATCGCCAAGGTGGCCGCCAAGCTCGCGGTCGGATATACCCTCGACGAGCTGCGCAACGAGATCACCGGTGGTGCCACCCCGGCCTCCTTCGAGCCGACCATCGACTACGTGGTGACCAAGGTCCCGCGCTTTGCGTTCGAGAAGTTTCCCCAGGCGACACCCCGCCTTACGACCCAAATGAAGTCGGTGGGTGAGGTGATGGCCATCGGTCGCACCTTCCAGGAGTCCCTGCAGAAGGCCCTGCGCGGGCTGGAGACGGACAACTACGGCCTCGACGAGCTGATCGATCCGTCCGCTGCGGACGCTGCGCAGACGATTCGCCACGAGGTGCGTCAGGCCGGGCCCGAGCGTCTATTCTATCTCGCCGATGCCTTGCGCATCGGCATGACCCTGGAAGAGATCCACGCAATCAGCGGAATCGATCCCTGGTTTCTGGCGCAGATCGAGGAGCTGGTCGCGGTGGAAGCGGAGGTGCGGGCACAGGGGCGCGCCGGGCTCGACGTCGAGCGCCTGCGCTACCTCAAGCGCAAGGGCTTTTCGGACCGGCGCCTGGGAAAGCTCACGGGGTTGACGGAGAAGGAGATCCGCGCGCTCCGCCACGAGCAGGGTGTGTATCCCGTGTTCAAGCGGGTGGACACCTGCGCTGCCGAGTTTGCGGCCACCACCGCCTACATGTACTCCACCTACGAAGAGGAGTGTGAGGCGAATCCCTCCGACCGCCCGAAAATCATGGTCCTCGGGGGCGGTCCGAACCGCATTGGGCAGGGCATCGAGTTCGACTACTGCTGCGTCCACGCTGCCTTTGCCATGCGCGAGGACGGCTACGAGACCATCATGGTCAACTGCAATCCGGAGACGGTATCGACCGATTACGACACTTCTGATCGTCTGTACTTCGAGCCCGTGACTCTGGAGGATGTGCTCGAGATCGTTCACAAGGAGCGGCCGTTCGGGGTGATCGTCCAATATGGCGGGCAGACCCCGCTGAAGCTCGCGCGCGACCTGGAGGCGGCCGAGGTGCCGATCATCGGCACCACGCCCGACTCCATTGACCTCGCGGAGGACCGCGAGCGCTTCCAGCGCATGATCAACGGGCTCGGGCTGCGTCAGCCACCGAACACCACCGCCCGCAGCGAGGAGGAGGCGGTGGCGCTCGCCGCCGCTATCGGCTATCCCTTGGTGGTGCGGCCATCTTATGTGCTGGGCGGCCGGGCCATGGAGATCGTGTACGACGAGGCGGACCTCAACCGCTACATGCGAGACGCGGTGCGTGTCTCCAACGAGTCACCGGTGCTGCTCGACCGCTTCCTCGACGATGCGATCGAGGTAGACGTGGACGCCGTGTGCGACGGTACTGCGGTGATGATCGGGGGCATCATGGAGCATATCGAGCAGGCCGGCGTTCACTCGGGCGACTCGGCCTGCTCGCTTCCGCCCTACACCTTGTCGGATGCCATCCAGGACGGGATGCGGGAGCAGATGGTCAAGATGGCACGAGCGCTCAACGTCGTTGGGCTGATGAACGCCCAGTTCGCGATCAAGGGTGACCAGATCTACATCCTGGAGGTCAACCCCCGCGCTTCTCGGACGGTACCCTTCGTGTCCAAGGCCATCGGTGTACCGCTGGCAAAGGTCGCTGCACGCTGCATGGTAGGGAGGAGCCTGGAGTCGCAGGGTTATGGGAAGGAGCGAGAGCCGAAGCATTATTTCGTCAAGGAGGCGGTGTTTCCCTTCATCAAGTTCCCCGGCGTGGACACTGTGCTCGGGCCCGAGATGAAGTCGACCGGCGAGGTAATGGGGATTGGCGAGAGCTTCGGCGAGGCCTATGCGAAATCACAGGAGGCCGCGGGCTCGCTCCTGCCGCGCAAGGGCAAGGCCATGCTGAGTGTGCGCGATGCCGACAAGCCCCGCCTCATCCAGGTCGCGCAGGATCTGATCGATCTCGGCTTCCAGCTCTATGGCACCCATGGCACCGCAGCAGCGGTGCGCGCGGCCGGTATCGCATGCGAAGGAGTCAACAAGGTCAAGGAGGGCCGGCCCCACATCGTAGACATGATCAAGAACAAGGAGGTAAGTTTCATCGTCAACACCACGGAAGGTGCCCAGGCCATTGCCGACTCGGCGGAGATCCGCCGTGCGGCGCTGCAGCGCAAGGTCAGCTACACGACGACGATTTCCGGCGCGGAGGCGACCTGCCTTGCCCTGAGACAATCGGACGCCGTGAGCGTCAACCGCTTGCAGGAGCTATTCTGAAGCAGGGTCCGCGAGCGGCCAGGACAGATCGCCGCCGACGGTATCCCAAACGGGGGGTGAACGCCCCCGCACGAAGACGCGCACTGAAGCGCACCACAGCCGAAGAGGAAGTCAACCCATGACCAAAGTACCTCTGACCGCCAGAGGCGCTGAGAAATTGCGCTCTGAGCTCGAGCGCCTCAAGAAGGTGGAACGTCCGCGGATCATTCAGGCCATCGCCGAGGCGCGCGCCCACGGAGACCTGAAGGAGAACGCCGAGTACCACGCGGCCCGCGAGCAGCAGGGCTTCGTCGAGGGCCGAATCAAGGAAATCGATGGAAAGCTCTCCCACGCCCAGATCATCGATGTGACCAAGCTCCCGGCCAACGGCAAAGTCGTCTTCGGTGCCACCGTCGATGTGCTGGAGCTCGACAACGACGACGAGCACACCTTTAAGATCGTCGGCGAGGACGAGGCGGACACCAAGAACGGCATGATCTCGGTGAGCTCGCCCATCGCGCGGAGCCTTATCGGCAAGAGCCAGGGGGACGTGGCGTCGGTCCGCACGCCAGGGGGGATCCGGGAGTTCGAGATTCTGGAAGTGCGCTACCTTTAAGCCGCCTTCAATTCCCGGAGGGGCCGGCTGTCGCGGATGGGAATTCGGGCGGGAACAAGATCCCCTTCATCCCGCCTGGTGCCGGCGTCAGGCCGTTCAGGTTGGAACGGGCAAGCTGCTCGACGCCCAGCGCTTCCACACCTGAGCCGGGGTAACAGACAAGCGGGCGCCGGCCAACGCCACAGCCCTCGACCAGGCCCATCCGGACGATCAGGCGCGGGGATACAAGCTTGGAAATGTCCCAGGGGCCTTCACCTTGTCCAAGCGGCTCTGAGCGGCGGGAGATCGTGGGAAGCCGTGTGTCATCCCTGGCGCTTGATCCAGGACTCCAGATCCTGTCGCGGGATGACGTCGAGGATTTGCAGGCTCTTGCCCGGCTGCCAACGGACGATCATGCGGTAATCAAGGCCGATCCGGATGCGATAGTGCCCCGGCAGTCGTTCGAGTGGCTTTGTCTGCCGCCAGATGGCTGCCTCATGCGAGGCAAAGCGCCCGGCCGCCAGGATCGCTTTGGCGGCGACCGCTGCCGGCAGGAATGCGCAACGCTTGCGGAAGGCATCCGCGTACTCCGGCAGGATCGGCCTGCCGGCGGGCTCAACGACGGCGGCCTCCTCGACGGCACCGCTTCTCCCCGCCGGCGAGTCGAGCTCTGACGAGGCCGTGACCTTCTTGCGCTCGTTGGTGAGGAGCTTGCGCAGCTGCCGGCGCTCGGCCTGCTGCGCACCGATCTCCGCCTTCAGTCCCTCCACCTGGTCGCGCAGGCGCCGCAGCGTTGCCTCCTTCTCTGAACCAAAGGTTGCCGACTCATCCCTCTTTTCAGGACCCGCTGCGGTCGCGTCGCGGGCCTTCTCCAACTGGGCGCTGACTACCCCAAGCGCTTGCTCCCTTTCCCGCAGGGCCTTCTTCTTTTCGTCCAGAGCGGCAAGGGTGGAACTGAGCTTGTCGGTAAGCAGCTCGATCTCTTCGTTCTCTGCCCGCGCCTTCTCCTTGAGCTGGGTGCGATCCTCTATCCAGTCGAAGAGCGTCTCCGCCGGATCACCTCCCGGCTCCAGGTCAAGGTCGACCCGCGCGTCGCGGATGACATCGAGCAGCATCTCGTTGTCGAAGTGCCGGTCCGGGTTGCTAACGATCGCCGCTCGCGCAAACGCAATCGCCAAGGCTGGTTGGCGCGGCGCAAAGTCGTATGCGAGGCGGGTCATCGGCTCGTCCAGCTCGGCCTCGTCGTCCAAGAGCTGGCAGACGGTCTTGCGGCACTCGCGCTCCAGCGGCTGGAAACGCTCCGGGTTCTCCAAGAGGTCGAAGCGGAATGCGATGGCTTGCGGCTGCCACCAGGCGTCATCCCCGCAGTGATCCCGGATGCTGCGCGCCAGATCCAGGTCCCCGTCTTGCAGAACCCGCTCGAGGAGATCTTCAAAATGCCCTGGGTCGAACTCCTGCTCGTGCGAACGTCGCTCGCATTCGAGGAGCATGTTGAAGGCCTGCTCCCGCAACCCGAAGTCAAGCGCGCGCTGGTAACCGGTCAGAAGCTGACCCGCGCTGAGCGCGGCGGGCGCGAGCTTCTTCAGCTCGTGGGCCCGCATGTCGAGGATTACCTCGGGGTCATCGACCAGACCGGGTTTGCTCTTCAAATCGGCCCTGGTGGCGCCCGCATACGGGGAGGCGTCGCGCAGTAGCTCCTGATCCCGGTCGTAGCAGCACTTCTTGTACTTTTTGCCGCTGCCGCAGTGACAGGGATCGTTGCGCCCGAGCTTCGGGACAGGCCGCCGCACCGTGTAGTCACCGCCGACGACGTTCCGGGGTCTGTGCTCGGGAAGGAGGTCGGAGAGGCGCAGCTCGCTCCAGCGGGGGACTTGGGCCTGCGCGGGGGTATTACCTTCTTCCAGGAGCTGCAGTGATTGGGCGATCAACATCTGGCTCGCCGGCGGACACGTCGGATGCTTGAGCTTCCAGAGGAGCTTGCGGACCGGTTGCGGGTTCAGGCCGAACTTGACGCTCAGCTCGGCCGCGAGCCGCGCGGCGTAGCTCTGACGTTCACGCGACAAGTGCTGCGCGCCGGCGGCAGCCAGCAGGTGCTCGACGGCGCTCTCGTCCTGCAGCGCAAAGCAAGGGGCCGAATCGATCAGGTCCTCGCAAACGCCGATGCAGTCGCACAGAACCTTCGGGTCTATCTTGACCCCCTTGAACGCGCAGACCTGCAAAAGCCTGCTCAGTGCCCGCTCTTCACCATCGTCCAACAGCCTCTGGAGGATGGGGTCGACCTGTCCCTGGGCGAGTGGACCAAGCTGTTCGGCGAGCGCTCGGATATCCGCCATGCAGGCGCCCGCGGAGCGCAGCGACTCCAGCAGCTCTCCCGGGATGTCGGTCATAAGGGCCCCCGCAAGGTGGAAGGTCGAAACGGCCGGTCCCCGCTCGCCACGCAGCCGGTTGACCTGATTGCCCCGGCTCGTCGGTGCGCTCCGCAATCAGGTTGCCGCAGTCCCTCCAGGCGGACCAAGGCGGTGTCCGTGGCCTTGATGGCGGCGTGATTGGCTTGTCAGGACGATGACTGGTCCTATCATCCCACAGCGACAATTGAGGCGGGAGCGCGGCTGACCAATTCACGGCGAGCTCTGCCGGCCCACCCCCACCCCAAATGCCCAGTTGAGCTAGGGGGCCAATCACCCCTTACAATGCCGGCTGCAACAGTTAACTCGAGGCCAACAGCGTGGGATTCGATACCGAGCCGAGCGGCTACGAAAAGACCATCCTGTCGGATCTGCAGGGCGCTTGGCAGGACCTTCGCCGGGAAGTGGCCGACAACCCAGGATTCCGAGACTGGGACCGGGCTCTTTTTCACATCGATGAGGCGATGAGCTGGGAATCCGTGCGCAACCTCCGCGCTATGCAGAGGAGGTTGCTACTGGTGCGCAACATTCTTCAGCAGGCAGACGTACCGGACGGCGTGTCCGAATGCCTGCAAGCGGTGAGCGAGCTCATGGACGAGACGCTCGAGGCCCTCTCCACCGGTCAAATTGGTTGATGCACAGTCGTCACCCGACGGGCAGTCGCGATGGATTACGCCGACCGCATTGAGGTGGAAATCGTCTGGTGTGGCGATAGAAGGTCAGTCGGTGCAGTCCGCCGATTGTGGCCGAGCCGAGGGTCTTGATCCGACTATGCGCCCGCAGTGCAAGCGATTCCTCCCGCGCCCTTATCAGGACAAGGCCGTCAGGGAGGTGCTCACCCTCTACAAAGGCGGCGCGCGCAAGATGCTGCTGCACTTGCCCACGGGCTCGGGCAAGACGATCATCGCGACTCTGATTATCGAGCGCCTGCTGCCGTTGATCGACTCGGGCAAGGTCCTGTTCATTGCCCACCGCAGGGAGCTTCTGGATCAGACGGCCGAGAAGCTGAAGCAGCATCTTCCGGGACTTGCGATCAGCATCGATCAGGGGGAACGGCGCGCCGACCCGGCAGCGCAGGTGATCATTGCCTCGATACAGTCGTTGAGCAAGCGCAAGGATGCGTACCGGCCGGATCTGTTCTCGGTGATCGTCTGCGACGAGTGTCACCGGGCGCTCGCCCCGAGCTGGGTCGAGGTCATCGAGCACTTCCACGATGAGCGCGACGGCGACGCGCTCCTGCTCGGGATGACAGCGACACCGCGCCGCACAGACGGACGGTCCGCGCTGGACGTCTTTGACCTCGTGGCCTACGAGATCGCCAAGCCGGAGCTGCAGGACCTGGGCTACCTCGTGCCGATCCAGTACTGGGGGGTGAAGGCCGCGCTCAGCCTGGATCAGGTCAAGCGCTCCGCGGGCGATTTCCAGGTCGGTGCCTTGTCCGCGGTGATGGATACGCCGCACGTGCGGGCGCTGACGTTGCGAGCATGGGAGAGCAAGGCAAACGGCCGCAAGACACTCGTGTTCTGCGCGAGCGTCCGCCACGCGCACCGGCTCGCTGCGGATTTCGCTTCGCGGGGCCACCGCGCTGAGGTGCTCGATGGCCGCACCAAGAACCGCGGCGAGATCCTCGACCGGTTTCGTCGGGGCGATGTTGATCTGCTGCTCAACTACGGCGTGTTGACGGAGGGGTTCGACGACCCGAGCATCCAGTGCGTCCTGCTGGCCAGGCCCACCACCTCGCCCTTGGTATACAACCAGTGCCTGGGCCGGGGGCTGCGCCCCGCGCCGAACAAGACCTACTGCACGGTGATCGACATCATCGATCGCTCGACGCACCAACTCCAGTACGGCGCGAGCCAGCTTGCCGACCTGCCGCGCGGTTGGAACAGCCGAGGGCGCGATCCATTCCGCGAGTCGCGGGCCATCTCGCAGATTAAGGTGACAGACCCCGAGGCCTTTCTGGCGGTCAAGCGAGCGACCAGCCTCGAGGAGATTCAAGACCTGCTGATGGCGCTGCCCACGGAAGTCGTGATCGCGGGTCTGGACGGTGAGCCGGTGCCGCGCTACGACGCGGTGGCGACCAGTTGTACCGAGGCACAAGCCAAGAGCCTCGTACGGGACTTGCTCAAGCAGGCGGGTGCCCCGGTCATCAAGACGATCCTCTCACCCCCTAGCGACGGCAAGCGCGGGCGAATCGAGATCACACTCCTGCAAGCCGAGGTCAACAACGAACGGTATCAATACCTCCGGTGGCACATGGAGCGTGCAACGGGTTGGCACACGACCTATGCCGAGCCAACACAGCGCACGCGCAGGCTGAACCTGAGGGCACTGCTGAGATCCACGCTCCCGGAGGGGTATCGGATCAAGGGGTTTGATTACGACGAAGCGGCCAATCGCATTGTGGTCCACGTGCCGGGGCTGCCGAGCGAGGTGCTGGAACAGATCTGCACCGCCTTCGCGGCGGCATCGGGCATTGACCTCGAGATCCAGGGACAGCTCTCATTCGGGTTCTTCTGAGCAGGCGCAGCCGCTGCCGTCTTCCAACAGCAGCTCGTCACGAACACTTCAGAGTTTCTCAACCCGCCACCGGCTTACGGATGGCGACCCACCCCGAAAAGATCCCGGCGCGGATGTTCGGAGCGCCGGTCAGCTGCCGCAGCGGGGCGGCCTGGTAGCGTCGGCGAGCGAGCGCCCCCAATACGATCAAGCCCTGGTGCACGGAGTGCCCGATCTGCTCAGCCCTTGGCCTGTGGTTGACCTGTGTGATCCTCTCGGCCCGTGTGTCTGCCGTCGGTGTGTACGGTCGGAGCCGTGCCCCGGGGTGAGCTGTCCCGAGTTGGCATGGAATTGCCGATGCGATAGAGGGTGATAGTGGACCGCTCTGCACCGGGCGCCACCAGAGCGATCGAGTCGGAGCCGTAGGCGACCTCCGATATCCCGCCGGAATGGGGGCGGCGAAGCCGCAGGAGCCGCCTCCGGGCCAGCTGTGCGAGGACCGGAGCGCCATTCCATGAGCCGGCGAGGACCGTACCCGGGCCGAGCGTGGTTGCCCACATGCGTCCACGCAATGTGCCGATGTCGCGTGTACGCCGCCTCAGGATGTCCACCGAGATGAGGTGCGTGGTCGAGCCGTCCGATGCGAGACAAACCGTTGCCTCTTGGCCGATTGGGGGGTCTAGGCAGTTGACCTCGGCCTCGGAGGTGCCCAGCAGCACAACCTCCGACTCATCGGCCGCATACAGGCTCGAACGGACCGGCCAGTACCCTGCGAGCGATGCGAACCAGGGACTGGCCCAGGCGAACCCGGTGCTGCTCCTGTCCTGATGCAGCCAGAGGGCCGCAACACCGGAGCCAGCCGTCCCCTGCAGGGTCCACCGCGCCATCCCCGCGGGCGGCGGCCACTCGGTTCGCTCGACCGCGTCTTCATAGACCTTTCCCCGAAATCGAACCAGGCGTCCGTCGTTCGCCGTGCCGAGCACACGCCAACGGCCGATTCCGGGAGCGGTGTCCAGCCGGCCGGCGCGCAGCCCAGTGAGGGTCATCTCCCAGGGCGCCGATGAAGGACCGTCCAATGTCACGACACCGATGATCAGGCTGTTGGGCTTGCTGTTGACCGTGACCAGGTGGCTATCGTCGAGAAACTGCGCGTCGTTCGCCTCAACCTCCAGCGGATTGGAGTGGGCGGAATAGACACGGAAGGCGTACGGGCCTTCCCACTCCTCGTCCGCATTGCCTTCGACGACTGCCACTCGGACACGACCGGGTGAGACCCGCACCTGGGACGCCCATGGTCCGACCTTGAACCGCCCAACCTCGATCAGCGCCGGGTCGACGATGGCGATCTCGGGAGACGGTGTGAGGAAGGGGTCATGCACGAACCCCTCGCGAAACCAAATGGTGCCGACCAGGATCGGGGCGCTGGCTGCCAGCCCGAGCGCGACGGCGGCCCAGCGCCAGCGGGCCGAGCGGCCGTGGACGAGCAGGACGGCTGCGGCGAGCGGCAGAGTGCTCGCCCCGACCGCCGTCCCGAACGTTTGAGTAAGACGCAGTAGGCTTCCTTGAGCCGCGATTACAGGCACGACCCAGGCCGTGATTCCCGCTGCCGCGAGCCCGGGGACAAGCCAAACGGGCAGGCGCTCGTTCCGCCAACTCGCGTCGGCGCTGAGGCGCTGGCGCATCCAAAACGCCACGCCAGCGAGGAGTACGGAGCCGGCCGCCAGGGTGGCGCCGTGCTCGAGCGGGGTCGTCCGCCGACCGAGGATCATGAGCGCCGCGGCAAGCGAGGCGACGGCGGCGGCGAGCAGAAGCCGCACCTGAGGGCGCCAGGCGGCTAGAAGTGCCACAAGGGCGACTGACCACAGCTGTCCGCCCACGAGCGCGGTGAGCGCGCCCACCAGGGCCGCGAGCCGAGCCAGCGGCCGGGTGCCAAGCTCGCCGGGGACAGGAGGCGGCAGCAGCGGGTCAACGCGATCGAGCGTGCGCTGCAGGACCTCCAGGTCCTCGATCCGCATGGCGATGCGGCGCCGTTCGCCGTCTCGCTCGGCGATGATCAGCTCCGGCGGGGCTTTCCCGCGAGCGGCCACGCGAAGCTCGACCAGTCTCTCATAACGGACGCTGCGGCTCGATCCGGCCGCCCGATCGAGACACTCCAGTGTGCTGGCGCTCTCGCGTGGAACGTTCCAATACTGACGTAGGCAATCGGTATCGAATGCCACCGCGACGCCCGACTCTGCGGCCGGAAATACCGCGGGACCTTCCAGGGTCGGCGCCTGACGTTCCGAGAGAGCGCGCAGGGCCTGGATGCGCCGGGCGAGGCTCGGGTGGGAGGCGGAGCGCTCCATCTCCCGCTCCCACCGCCGTGGCAGCAGCGCGACCGCGTGCAGCTTGATGAGTCCGTTGACAAGGGCCTCGGCGTCGCCGCACAGCTCCACCGAGCGGCGGTCACTCGCATACTCGTGAGCCTGGGAGCTCCGCGCTCGCACGATCAAGACGACAAGCACGACGAGCGGCCACGCGAGCTGAAGCGGCGACGACAGCGACGGAGCCAAGGTCCCGAGAATCGGCACCAGGCCGGTGCCAGCGGCGATGAGCAACACCGCGATCACATACAGGCGCCGCAGGCGGCGCGGCGGGTACTGCTCGAGGTGCGCAACCTCGTGGCCGAAGATGGCGGTGATCTCGTCCGGATTCAGCCGCTCGAGCAGCGTCTCGGAGAACAGCACCGAGGCTCCGCCGAGCGAGGGCAGGGCGAAGGCATTGGCGATGACCGCCCCCGGTGGTCCGGCGCGCCACACGCGAGGCGCGTCCACCCGGGAACGGGCCACCACCTCGGCGAAGCGGGCCGCCAAGGCGTCATCGGCCAGCGGCCGCGCACCCATCAGCCGCAGCAGGACGGGGGCATACCAGTGATTCCAGGCGACTAGCAAGAGCGCGAGCGACACGCCCACCCATGTCCCACCGTGGGAGATCAACGATGGGCTGACCGCCAGCAGGACCCAGAACCCTATCCAGCCGAGGTAGAGCCGGAATCCGGTTGCGAGGTACTGGCGGAATGTCCAGGTCTCACCAAGCAGGGTGCGGCGCAGGGGGAGCGCCGCCGCTGCGCGGGAAACAAGGAGCAGCGGGATGGTCCAGATCAGCGCGTCCGGTCCTGCAAAGCCGAGCAGGACCACAGTCGTGATCACCGTCTTCAGGACGCGCCGGCGGTGAGCCATTAGCCGCTCGGCGAGGGCTGGGTCGTCCCCCAGGCGCGCGAGCGCCCGCCCCCACCACCAGGTGAGTGCGGCCGGCAGGAGCGCGAGCGCGCCGCGGAGGACCTCCGACCAAGGGGACGCCAGCGGAATGCTCACCGGATGCTTATCCGTTGGAGCGCGACGGCGCGCCACGCATGTCCGGCAGCCGCTGCTGGTGGCCCTCGAACAGCCGCTGTCAGGATTGCTCGCCAGTCCCGAGGAGAACCGGGGCGATGCATGGGAGACTCCACTGGCCGAGGCACGATTGCGGCTGCAAGGTAGGCCCGGTGCCTGGGAGTGAAAACGAAACAGCCGGTTGCGATTGCATCCGGCGCGTCTCCCACTGCCGCTACGCCACCCGGTCCGAAGCGACGATTGACAGCCCGCTGGGCTCGGTGCAGACCGCGAAAGAATCCGCGTCGCCAGCTATGCTTGAATTTGTAGTGCAGGGTTTGCGGCATTCATTCCCCCAGTTCGGTTGGCTCTTTCGGTTTGTCACCTGTAGGGCCGGGCTGCGGGCGACGTGGACGCTAGGAGCAGGGAGGTTGCCGCCAACTCTAGACGGAGCTATTCGCGGCGTCCGCGACCCGGTTCCGGAAAGCCGAAATATTACATGCGCCCGGATTGGCATCGAGAGGTTGTGGTTCGGGCAAAGACGCACCAACGGCAAGTGCGTAACCGCGGCCGAAGGGTTCTGACATGGCAACAAAGATTTTGATACTCGGAGACGGCGTGGGCGGGCTGGTCACGGCCAATCTGCTGGTCAAGAGAGCGCGACGCCTGGGTATGGAGCTTCAGGTTCAGCTCATCGGCAAGTCGCCAGTCCACACTTACCAGCCGGGCCTGCTCTTCATTCCCTTCCAGAAGCCGGGCTACAAGACACTCGCCAACATCCAGAACAAGACCGCCCGCTTTATCGGTTCGGGGGTCGAATACTTGGTTCGTCGCATCACCTCGATCGACACGGTTACCAGGACCGTGCGGGCTGAGGGCGAGGCCTTCTCCTACGACTGGCTCGTGCTCGCCCTTGGATCGCGCACCCTGATCGACGAGGTGGACGGCCTGCGCGAGCAGTGGGGCACGCGTGCTCACGGTTTCTACACTCCCGAGAGCGCCGTGCGGCTTGCTCAGGCACTCGCTGCCTTCAATGGCGGGGATTTGGTCGTCGACGTTGCCGACATGCCGATCAAGTGTCCCGTCGCGCCTTTGGAATTCGCAATGCTTGCCGACGAGTACCTGACCCGGCGCGGCATCCGCGGCCGCACCCGGGTAACGGTGGTCACACCCCTGAACGGCGCCTTCACCAAGCCCGTCTGCAACGACATGCTTTCTGATCTTCTGGTGGAGAAGGGGCTCGAGCTTGTATCCAATGCGCCGCTGGCGAGTGTCACCGACAAGAGCATCAGCTGCCCCGACGGCAAGAGCGTTCCCTACGACCTTCTGGTCACAATTCCGCCGCATGAGGGCTCGGACCTGATCGAAGACGCCGGCCTTGGCGACGGCCTGGGTTTCGGGGCCACGGAAAAACACACATTGAAGTCGCAGGTCGCCGAGCGCGTCTTCCTGGTTGGCGACAACACGAACGTGCCAACCTCCAAGGCCGGCTCTGTCACGCACTTCCAGGCGGACGTTGTGGTCCATAACCTATTGCGCGAGATCGCTGGAGAGGAGGCGCAGCCGCTCGCGGACGGGCACGCCAACTGCTTCATCGAGACGGGGTCCGGACGCGCGGTCCTGATCGACTTCAATTATGACGTGCAGCCCGTTCCGGGTAAGTTTCCGCTTCGCGGGGTGGGGCCGTTGTCACTGCTGAAAGAGACCCGCATCAATCACCTCGGCAAGCTCGCCTTCAAGCCGGTCTATTGGCACGTTCTGCTGAAGGGTCGACACATGCCTTTCGTTCACTCACGGATGAATACCGCCGGTAAGCAGCTCGACGTGCTCAGGCGGTACTCACACGAGGGGGCGTGACCGCCAAGGGGACACATCTTCACTCCGTAGCCAAGGGTCGCGCGAAGCAGACGGTCGGGTCTTCCAATCTCGCCCTGCCAGATTACACAACGTGATCGCGCCTACGGCTTGCAACCTCCGTTGGGACGCAGGGCCGTTCTCGCTCTCAACTGACAATCAGAAGAGCAGCGGACGCTTCGTGCTGGTTTCAGACGCTGATCCTGCCCTCCCGCCAGGCCTCCAGCAGGGTGGTGTAATCGACCGTTCGCCCCTGGCCTTCTTCGTCTGCGAGCTTGGGCTTGGGTGCGCCCGGCCGTTCGAGCCAGTACGCCGGTTCGCGCGGCTCATTAAGCCTGGGCTCGCATCGGTGCAGCAGGCCGGACTCTGCCAGACGCGCCATCACCCGGTCCTGCTCCGCCGCCAAGTCGTCTAGGACCTGCTGGGGCGTCGCCCGACCGCGCACGGCGCGCCCGATCCGGGTCCACCACAGCTGGGCGAGGACCGCGTACTCGGGCACGTTGACGCCGGTGGGGGTCCAGGCCGTGCGCGCCGGGCTGCGGTAGAACTCTACGAGCCCCCCGAGGCGAGGGGCTGCCTCGCTCATCGCTTGCGACGCGATGTCGCTGGCACGGATGGGGGTCAGACCGACCAGGGTCTTTTTGAGCGACACTGTCTTGCAGGTGCAGAATTGGGCGTACAGCCAGGCAGCTTGCCGCCGCTTCACGGGCGTGCTCTGCATCAGGGTCCAGGAACCGCAGTCCTGGTAACCGAGCTTCATGCCATCCCGCCAGTAGATGCCGTGCGGCGATGGGGCGACGCGCCACTTCGGGCTGCCGTCTGGGTTTACAACGGGCAGGTTGGGCTTGATCAGGTCAGCGGTGAAAGCCGTATACCAGAATACCTGCTGGGCGATGTCGCCGCGGCTCGGGACGGGGCCCTCCGACGAGAAGTCGAGCTTCAGGGCCTCCGGTGGTGCGTACTGATGTAGCCATTCAAGATACTTGCGCAGGGCATAGACCGCTGCCGGGCTGTTGAGCGCGCCACCGCGGCTCACAGTGGAGCCTACCGGGTGACAGTCCTCGACGCGGATGCCCCACTCGTCCACCGGATGCCCGTTAGGGAGTCCGGGATCGCCGACGCCGGCCATCGCAAGCCAGGCGTCGGTGAAGCGCCAGCCGAGGGACGGATCGACCTTGGCGTAGTCCATGTGGCCCCAGACCCGCTTGCCGTCGAGCTCCTTCACCTGGTTGGTGAAGAAGTCGGCAATGTCCTCATAGGCCTTCCAGTTCAGAGGTACGCCGAGGTCGTAGCCGTAACGCGCGCGGAATGCCGTCTTGAGGTCTGGCCGCTGGAACCAGTCATAGCGGAACCAATAGAGGTTGGCAAATTGCTGGTCGGGGAGCTGGTAGACTTTGCCGTCCGGGGCGGTGGTGAAAGACAGACCGATGAAGTCCGCGAGGTCCAGGGTCGGCAGCGTAAAGGCGGCACCGTCGCCCTTGATCCAATCCGTCAAGGGGACAACGGCGCCGGTTCGGTAGTGGGTACCGATGAAGTCGGAGTCGTTGACGTAGGCGTCGTAAAGGTTACGTCCGGAACGGCTTTGCTGCTGGATACGTTCCACCAGCTCGCCTTCGCGGACGAGGTCGTGGATGACGCTGATACCGGTGATCTCGCGAAACGCCCGGGCCAGGAAGCGCGCCTCGTACATGTGGGTCGGGATAGTCTCGGAGACGACGTAGATCTGCTGCCCGCGAAAGGGCGCGGCGGATCGGATGAAGAAGTCCATCTCCGCCATCTGCTCCTTGACTGACAGGGTCGAGGGCGTGAGCTCGCCGAGCACCCAGCGCCGGGCGGCCGCCTCGCGCAGCGGGCTGCCTGAATGGGCTGCTTGCGTAGTGGGCCAGACCGACGCCAGGCCCATTGCCCCCACCGTCCGCAGAAAGCTGCGCCGTCGGACGTCGCGGATTCTGTCGTCTTTGCCTTGATTACCCATGCGTCGTGCGCCCGCGCTTTCAGCGGAAGTTTACGTTGGCCGGGTTCGCCAGCACCACATAAAGCAGGCCGGCAAGCGCCGCGCCAATCAGAGGACCGACGACGGGAATCCACGCATAGCGCCAATCGCTGTCCCGCTTGCCGCCGGGCATGGGGAGCAGGGCATGCATGATACGCGGACCTAGATCACGCGCGGGGTTGATCGCATAGCCAGTGGTGCCGCCCAGGCTGAGCCCAATCGCCAGAACCAGCAAGCCTACGGGCAAGGCATCGAGAGCGCCGAGGCCGAAGACCGAGACGGCGAGGAATAGCACCGCGAAGACCAGGACAAAGGTGCCGATGATCTCGGAGATCAGGTTGTGCGGTGCGCCCCGGAGAGCCGGCCCGGTGCAGAAGCACGCGAGCTTCAGATCCCGATCTTCGGTGGCTGCAAAGTGCGGCCAATACATCAGCCACACCAGGAAGGAGCCGAGAAAGGCCCCCAAGAACTGGGCCAGCACATAGAGTGGAACCTTGGACCACGCGAACTTGCCGGCGATGGCGAGTCCTAACGAGACCGCAGGATTGAGGTGGGCGCCGCTGAACGCGGCGACACTGAATACGGCGACGAAGACGGCCATTCCCCAACCCCAGGTAATGACGATCCAGCCCGCCCCGTGCCCCTTGGTCCCGTTGAGCACGACGTTCGCCACCACGCCGTTGCCCAGCAGGATCAGGAGCGCCGTACCGATCAGCTCGCCGAGGAATGGAGTCATTGGCTCTGTTCTCCTTTGTGGTCTTGGCCCTTGTTCAACCTTGGCAGAGCGAGCAAGCCGATCCTCTAGGTCGCGGCGGACGCTCGGCGGCGCGACGCCTTCTCGTGCTGCGCGACTGGCTCATCGGCGTTTGCCTGCGCGGTGGGATGGAAGTACTCGTCGTACTTGGCTTGGGCCTCGTCGCCGAAGAGGATCTGGCAGGCCTCCATCAGCCCCTCGGCGTCGCGAATGACCTCGTGCCCCACCACCAGGGCGATCTTCGAGCGGCGGCGGAGGAAGTCCTCCAACTTGACGATCATCTCCTGACGCCGCGCGAGCTCGATCTCGCAGCGGATGTAATCCGTCCCCTTGATCAGAACTTCGGCCTGGCGAGGGTTCTCGCGAATCTGCGCAAGCAGCTCGAACGCTTGCTGGTCATAGCGCCGCCACAGCCGGCTGGAGAGCTGCTCGATGGATTCTGGGCATGTATAACTGTCCAGGTTCATCAGCACGGCCTGGTGCATGTATTCCACGCGTACGGACGGGTGCGGCTCCCCGTACCACTTGTACGCGCGGTGGGGAAGGGCGACCCCGAGACGCTCGACGATCTCAGAGATCTCATTGCCCACATTGACGCAGTCGGTGAGCTTGCCGCCGTAAATGGACAGGTGCGCGCTGGGCTGGTCGACATCAATCTCGTGTTTGCGCGAGAGGGACATCCAGTCTCGGCCCTGACCCTCGGATTGGCGCTCCACCACCAGCGGGCGGACGCCGCAGCGCTCGGCGATGATGTCCGCGCGCGTCAGGGGGTCCGGGCGTTTCAGCCGCTTGTTGATGTTGTCGAGCACGAACGCGCGGTCCTCGTCGGTCACCTCGGTGAAGGGGCTGTCCACGCGCTGGTCCGTCGTGCCGATGCAGGTGCGCACGCCCATCGGGATGGCGAAGAACAGGCGCCCGTCGTCGGCGAAGAAGGTGAGGACTCGTTGGCTTGGGGTGATGCGGGGCACGACCAGGTGAATGCCCTTGGAGAAGACGTGGTGGTGCTCCGTCTCCTCGCCGGTCAGCTCGTTGTGGGCATCGACGAAGGGACCCGCCGCGTTGATCAGCACCTTGGAACGAATCTGGAAGGTCGCGCCCGTCTCAGTGTCGCGCGCTTGCGTGACCCAAGCGCCGTTCTCGCGTTTGGCCCCGAGCGATTCGACGTAGTTGGCCGCGATACAGCCGCGGTCCATGGCCGAGCGTACGAACTGGAAGACAAAACGCGAGTCGTTGTCGTGCAGGTATGCATCCGAGTACTCGAAGCCACCTAAGGCGTCTTCGGTGCGTACCACAGGCTCCTCCTTTGCGATGGTCCCCTTCCTGAGCAGGCGTGGGACCTCGGTGAATCCGTTGCCGAAGAGCCAGTAGATCCAGGTGCCGAGCCAGAGGAAAAATGGGTGGAATCGGAACCCCTTGCCGACTGTGGTGAAAAAACGGATCTCCTTGACGCGAGAGGGATAGTTGGTGATCAGATGGTTGCGGCTTCGACAGAGCTTGCGCACCAGGGCAAGGTCGCCGCTCTCAAGGTACTTGATCCCTCCCCAGGCGAGATTCGAGGAGCTCTGGCTAGTGAAACCCGCAAAGTCGCGCTTGTCGATGAGGGCTACGCGGGCGCCCTTACCGGAGAGGGCTGCCGCGGACACCGCGCCGTTGATGCCGCCCCCGATGATGAGGACGTCATAGACGCGGTCGGGGAGCTTCTCGATGTTGCTCTCACGGAGCTTCATGGTTTACCTCCTCTTCCGGCAACGAGCGCTGACCGCCGCTCTTCCGGGGCGCTTGGGATGGCGCCGTGGTTACGAAGCCCGCTGGGCGGGCTCAGTCGTCTTCCAGTGCCCAGCCTTTGGCGAGCTCTACGGCCTTGTCCCAACGCCGGCAGAGCTTCGCCCGCTCGGTCTCGCCCATGCGTGGGCGGTAGCGCACGTCGAGCGACCATTTCTCAGTCAGCTCGTCACGGCTGCCCCAGAACCCGACCGCCAAGCCCGCGAGATAGGCGGCGCCCAAGGCGGTGGTCTCGATGATGCTCGGCACTTCGACGGCCTTCCCGAGGATGTCGGACTGAAACTGCATGAGCACGCTGTTGACCGAGGCGCCGCCGTCGCAACGCAGCTCCTTGAGCTCGATGCCCGAGTCGCGCTGCATCGCCTCGATCACGTCGCGGGTCTGATAGGCCATGCTCTCTAGGACGGCGCGTGCAACGTGGTTCTTGGTGGTGCCGCGGGTGATGCCGATGAGCAGGCCCCGGGCGTAGGGATCCCAGTGCGGTGCGCCGAGCCCGACCAGTGCCGGGACGAAGTAGACCCCCTCGTTTTTAGGCACCGCACGCGCCATTTCGCGCGTCTCGCTCGCGGACTTGATGATTTGCAGGCCGTCGCGCAGCCACTGGACCGCCGCGCCGGTGATGAAGATTGCGCCTTCGAGGGCGTACTCCACCGGCTCGTTGCCGACCCCCCAAGCGATCGTCGTGAGCAGGCGCTCCTTGCTAAAGACGGGCTCGGTGCCGGTGTTCATCAGGACGAATGAGCCCGTGCCGTAGGTGTTCTTAGCCATCCCCGGCGTGTAGCAGCACTGCCCGAAAAGCGCCGCCTGCTGGTCGCCGCCGATACCGGATACGGGGATGCCGTGGGTGCCGAAGAACATCTCCGGGTCGGTCTCACCGTAGACATAAGAGGATGGCTTGACCTCGGGCAGGATGGCCCGGGGAATGTCGAACAGGGCCAGGATATCCTCGTCCCACTTGAGCTCGCCGATGTTGTAGAGCAGTGTTCTAGATGCGTTGGAATAGTCGGTGACGTGGGTCTTGCCGCCGGTGAGCCGGTAGACCAGCCAGGAGTCGATGGTCCCGAAGGCGATATCTCCGCGCCCAGCGCGGGCCCGCAGGCCTGACACGTTGTCCAGCATCCACTTGACCTTGGTCCCCGAGAAGTAGGGGTCGATGACGAGTCCGGTCTTGCGCCGGAACATCTCCTCGAGGCCCTGCTCTTTGAGCTCGTCACAGTAGCGGGCCGTTCGGCGGTCCTGCCAGACGATCGCGCGGGCGACCGGCTGCCCAGTCTTGCGGTCCCACATCACCACCGTCTCGCGCTGATTCGTGATGCCGATGGCCTCGATGTCGCTTGCACGGATTCCCGCGCCGCGAATGGAGTCGGCGATGACCTTGAAGGTCACCAGGGAGATCTCGTCGGCGTCGTGCTCCACCCAGCCGGGCTTCGGATAATGCTGGGTGAACTCGGAGTACGCGCGGCTCCGAACCTGACCATCGTGGTCGAAGACGAGCACCGTCGATCCCGTGGTGCCCTGGTCGATCGAGAGTACATAGCCCTCACTCATCGTCTCTTTTCCTCTTCGCGCGGGGCGTCGCCATCCCTCGAACCGGCGACTGCTCTTGGGTCCATTGTTGACTAGCCTAGTAGGAATCTTCCCGGATTGCTAACGCCTGTGCCGGCCGCCGGAGGCAACCGACTGCCAAGCAGTGCTGGCGGGCGTGCTCGATGGGCGGAGTGGCGCTGCCCGGCTGATCTTCCCCCTTTGACGGGAGCCAGGGTCAATAGATTCCATCCCGATTGCGCTACGTGATTGCGCCTACGGCGTGCAACCTGCGGCTGGACGCAGTGCCGCTCTCGGTCGCCGTCTGTTTCGCGTTGCGATTCCTTCAGCTTCGCGGCTGCTTTGCGCGTCTAACAGCCGATTCCCGCAACTCGCAACCATGCGAGAACTGACCCTGCTAATGCGGACAGGACTTGCGGCGTGATCCATCCCGCGCAGAGCTTGGTCTGGGGAAACGCCGCTTTATCGAGAACCAGGGTATCGATACCCCTTTGTTTGAGCCTCCAGGCACAACTAGAGCCCGCGGGTCCGCCACTGACGACAATGACCTCACGGGATTCGACGCACGCCCTCTTGTCTAGACGAGTCGGCAGGCGGGCTGCGGCCGGCCTTCCTTGGTCATGACGATCTGGAAGAGCTGCTGATACCTGGCGCGAAAGCTTGCCGCGGCGGTGAGCAAGTAGAACCGCCACATTCGATAGAAGCGGTCGCCGTACTTGTCCTTCAGCTTCGGCCACGCCTGCTCGAAGTTCTCGTGCCAGGCCATGAGGGTGAGGTCGTAATGGGGGCCGATGTTGTGCACATCCTCGATCACGAACAGGCCCTCGGCCGCCTGTGTTAGCTGCGATAAAGACGGCACGACGCCGTTGGGGAAGATGTACTTGTCGAACCAGGCATTAAAGTCCTTACCCTCGAGATTGCCGGCGATGGTATGGACGACCGCCACACCGTCCTCTTTGAGACACCGGTCGGCCACCTCCATGTAGGTGCGGTAGTTCTTGTTGCCGACGTGCTCCATGATACCGATCGAGACCACCGCGTCGTAGGTGCCGGTGGCCTTGCGATAGTCCTCGAGCCTCAGCTGCACGGGAAGCCCTTCGCAGAGTTTCTTTCCCAGCTCGACCTGGGCCTTGGAGACCGTAAGCCCCGTAGCCGCGACGCCGTACTTCTCGGCGGCGTACTTGGCGAAGCAGCCCCACCCGCAGCCGAGATCGAGCACCTTCATGCCCGGCTGGAGGTTAGCCTTGCGGCACACCAGGTCGAGCTTTGCCTCCTGGGCTGCGTCGAGTGTCTCGGCATCCTTCCAGTAGGCGCAGGTGTAGGCAAGCCGGCGATCGAGCATCGCTTGGTAGAGATCATTGCCGATGTCATAGTGCCGCTCGCCGACTTGGAAGGCCCGCAGCGTGCTCTGCAGGTTCAGCGCGCGCGCCCTGAGCACGTGGAACGCGTTGCCCCAGGAGGTCCGGTACTTCTGTGCCAGTTTTCCCTTGATCAGCTTCACGGTCAGCTCGTCGAGCTCCTCGCAGTCCCACTGGCCATCCATATACGCCTCGCCGAACCCGAGTGCCCCGTCGCGGAGCAGCCGGGTGTAGAACGCCCGGTCGTGGACCAAGAGGTCGGACGGGCGCGAGCCGTCCACGCGGACGTCCGCCGCGGCGAGCTCTTCGAGCACGAGCCGCTCGGACCTGTTTTCCAGTGAGCTCCGGACCCGACTGCGCGCCCTGGAGAGCGTCTGTGCTGCGCTGTTCAACATGACTTTTGCTCCCTAAGCAACCTCTACCGGCTGAAACGTTGACCCGCGCACGTCGCGTGCAGGCGCATGCGCTCGCCGCGAGCGGTAAACCGACTTAGCCGAAAACAGCGGTATCGCTAGGGACATTCTTCAGCCCTCTTGGGGCAGGGTCACCGGGATTCACCGCCCCATTCGTCGTCAATGCCAGGGTCCCGTACATGCAGGAGGTCTTTCCGGTGTCGCGTAAGGTAGGATGAGCTGGACCTTAACGTCTGCCAACCTTGCCAGAGCGGACGTTCCTGCGCCCAACCCGTTTATCACGACCAAGCACGCCGGCGTCTCCTCCAATCACGAATGCGGTGACCTCTGCCCGGGAGGGTTCAACCTCAACCCGGCAGTTGAACCACGAAGCACACGAAGAGCACGAAGGATTTTAATGATATGTGGAGACTTGGGGCTTCACCCTGCGGGTGCGACAAAGATCAGCCAAACTCATCTCGACGACTCTGTTCTTCTTCGTGTTTCTTCGTGCACTTCGTGGTGAACAGCTCTTTCTAGGTTCAATGGTTACCAATCTAACTCTGACCCGACGGGTCGCGCCCGCGGGCCTCAGACGGGCGATACGCCGATCAGCCAGCGGTGGATTCCGACGATGAAACCGACATAGAGCAGCAGGCCGCCGACAACGGCGATGGCGTCGTTGGCGGCAGAGGGCGGGGCGCCGGGAACGGGCCGCTGAACGCGACGCTTCAGGGAGATGCGGTCTGCGACGGCCCAGGCGAGTAGAGAGCCAAACAGGACTATATCGGCCAGGTTTCCGTTTGCCAGGAGATGGGCGAAGGCCCAGAGCTTCACCGCCGCGAGCATCGGGTGCTTGAGGGCAGACTGGATGCGCCCGGGCAGGTAGGTGGCGAGCAGCATGGGAAACACAGGCAGCATGAGGAGCAGGGTGACATGGCGCATCCAGGTTGGCGGAACATAGACGGCGACCGGGTGCTGCCGCGCCAGTCCGTACCCCCACACGATGAGGATAAAGCCAGCGATCGCCAGGACGGCATAGATCCCTTTCCACGGCCACTCACCGAGGCGTGCCGCCATCCGGTTTCGCCACGGGTCGCTGATGATGGAGACCGAGTGTATGCCCAGGAACAGAACGAGTCCGGCGATAAGTATTTCCACGAGTCCAACCTCCAACTAGTGCCAGGTCGCGCAGTTTGGCGCATCCTGGCGCCCAGTGCACGTCTGGGCCGCAGGGTCGATCGGAATCTATCGGACTCCCTCGGGTCACAAACCGAGGCAGCCGGGGGCATTGGCTATGCCGGCGGGCATTCGGTTGGGTCCGTGCTAACCTCGAGGCGACGCCGCGCATGGATGACATCGCTCTGCCTCGCCCTGGCGCTCGCGATTCTCGGCGGGTGCCAGTCGCTTGCCGGGCGGGCGCCGGAGCGTCTGATCGAGACCGGCAGCAGCGCCGGGCGAGTGCTCGCCATCAGTCCGGATTCCGCCCTTATCGCGGTCGGCAGCTTGGATGGATCACTGCGTGTCTGGGACCTCGACACGGGTGTGCTCCGGCATTTCTGGCGGGCGCACGCCGGGACCGTCAACGGCGTCCTTTTCCTCGATCCCAGAAGGCTCATCACCGCCGGTTACGATGGCCGCATCGCCGTCTGGACCTTATCGGGCACGTTGCTGCGCGGATGGGCGGCCGGCTCTCCCGTGACCGCCTTTGCGGCGGCATTGCCCGCTGGAGTCATGCTCACTGGACACACGGACGGCCAGGCGAGGCTGTGGTCCCTTGACGGCGGACTCGTGAGGGCATGGCAGGTGCACGGAGGAGCAGTTCGGGCGGTAGCGGCCATGCCCGACGGCAGTGTGCTCTCGTCCAGCGGTACGGATGGCCAGGTGAAGCTATGGTCTCCCGGGACGCCGCCGGTGGCTCTCCCGCCACCGCCCAACGATGCCCACACCCTGGTCTTCGCGCCCAGCGGCGACAGCTTGATCGGTGCCGGCTGGTTCGATCTCTACCGGTGGGATCTGACTGCGGCGACCCTTCGGGTTCTACCGACGGCCCACCGCGGAATCATCAACAGCGTGCGCTTCCTCCCCGATGGCCGGCTTGCCAGCATCAGCCGCCAGACCGACAGCTCCGTGCTGATCCTGGACCCGGTCACCGGTGCGACCCTGGAGCGGCTGGGACGCCACGCTCTCTGCGGAACTGCGGTGGCGGTATCGCCCGGCGGCCGCTACCTCGCCTCCATTAGCGATGACGCGACCGTGCGGGTCTGGAGGTTGACGGTCGGGCCTGCCGGACAGGGCCAGTCGCCCGCACGCTAACCCTTCGGCGTCCGCTGCGCGGGCGTTTCTCGGGCCCTTTTCACACGTTCGTTGTCACCCCGACCCTTTCGTTGTTCGGGTTCTATTGGGCTCTCGCTGCCGCGTGGACGACGTGTCCGAAAGGTCCTGGCTATGTCGGCGGATTGTTGCGGGTCTCGATTAGCCGCCGTGTCATGTGGAGTCGGACAGCTGCGTCCTTGGTGACCGTGTGGAACAGGTGGTGCGGGCTCGTGGCGGCCTCGATCCGCGCGGCCAGATCCGGCTGGACCTCGGCATAGAGATCCAGAAGCCGGCGGTCAAACCGGCGCAGAGCGGCGGTGAGCGGGTCCTTGCGTTGGCGGGAGATGATCCGCTCGCCTCCGTCGCGGTGGATGTCGCCGAGGCAGATGTGGACGGCGGAGAACAGGGTCGCCCAGCCGTTCGCCCAAAACATCAGATCGGTGTCGAATCCCTCTCCGGACGCTGCCCTCCCGTGCAGGACGAGCTGCAGCAGGTCGCGGTCCTTGACCGTCTCTCCCTCGTCCAGGATGGTGGCGCGGCCGTAGGCATCGACAGTGGAGCTGGTGAACAGGATCGGGCGGTCCGGGTAACGGGAGAGGACGAAGCTCGCGTCCTTCAGCACGGGAGCCTTCTGGTCGGGATGCAGCGGGTGACGCTTGAGACGTGAGGACGGCGCAGAGGTCAGTATCCGCACTTGGTGTCCGCGTCGCCCGAGCTCCTTCGCCAGGCGGGCGAAGACGCCGCGCCGGAAGACGTCCATCGAGAAGTTGAGGGCGTTCTGTTTGTGCAGAAGGCAAAGCTGGATCTCGGGATGGCGGGGCGCGCACTCCACGATATTGGCGATCTTGGCGACCGGGATACGCTCGCGCAGCGTCCCCTTCTTGTCGACGATCACCTCCTGGTGAAACTCGTCGAAGCTGATCTGGAGCAGGACCTGTGCCGCCGGCCAGTCCTTAGGGCGTCCCCGCACGGCGGCCGCCATGTCTCCGAGCACCCGCCGCGTCGTCCTCGCATCGTCGGCGAAGTCGCCGTTGAGCAGGATCGCGAAGGTCTGCACCCGATCCATCGTGCCGACGGCCCGAAGGAGCTCGTCGAGGTGGCGGGTCAGGTCGCCCCCCGTGAACAGCACGCTGTCGGTGTGGGCGTTGACGAAGCTCAGCAGCGGCTGCAGGTCCGAGGCGTCGCGCATGGGCGGACGCCAGATGAACATGCAGTGACGGCAGGTCTGGGGGCAGCCCATTGCCGGGATGATCCCTAGTTTGCCGAATGGGTGCGGTCCGCCCGCATCGGGCAGGGAGTCGACCAGCGCCAGCCGCTCCCGTTCCTCCGGGCCGAGTATTTGCCCGTAGCGCGCCCTTTCCTGGTGTCCGAGCTCGCTGTAGGTCTCCCGGCGGCTGTTCTTGAAGAGACCGAGATCGTGCCAGACGTCCATCATCCCCGCGGCGAGCCGTTCCGCATCGTCGCCGTTGGCGGCAAGCAGCTCCAGCAGCTGTCGCTGTTGGGGTGTCGAGTCCGTCGCGGCGCGGAGCCGCGTGATGTAGCCGCGGACGAATGCGGTCGGGTGCGGCGACGAGTCGAGCAGGTCCATCAGGAAACCCTGCGAAGGGCTGCGAAAGGCGCCCAGGACCGCCACCCGGTAGGCGTCCGGAACATTCTCCCGTAGCCAGTGGTAGGCGTAGACGTAGCTCAGTGGGAAGCTCAGTGCCTCCGTGTCGGGGTGAGCGCCGAGCAACTTTCGCATCCCGCCGCTGGTTAGGCGATTGACTTCGGCCTTGAAGCGCTGGCGCAGGCCCGACACCAGGACCTGCGCGAGGTCCGACTGGTGCTCGTCCGCACGGGAAGATCGCTGGGGTTGGGCCATAGTCCGCAGCCTAACGGAGACGGTGTTCGACCGGCAAGGTGCCTCCATGGTGCGCCAGGCAGCGAGTGTCGCGTTTCTGTCCCGCAGCGCGGGCATTCGCCGCCCGGCGCCCGGTCGATCGCGGCCGACCATGCGGGGGCGTCGATGCACAGCGCAACGTGTCAGGTTGCGGTAATCTCCTTGCCTTCGCACAGCTGTACCGTCCCCCCCTCTTGATGGCGTTTCCCGCGATGTATCGGTCCTCGGGTCTCGGAGCGCTGCTCCGACACGGCTCGTTTGCACGTTTCCTGAGCGCCCGCTTCCTGGCCTCGGTGGCGGTTCAGATGCAGTCCGTGGCGGTCGGATGGCAGGTCTACGCGCTCACTGGCGATCCGCTCTATCTTGGTCTCATCGGCCTGTCGCAGTTCCTGCCATTCGTGGTCCTGGTTCTGGTGGCTGGGCATGCCGCGGACCGTTTCGACCGCACGCGAATCCTGGTGCTCTGCTACCTCGTGGGACTTGCGTGCGCCGCGCTCCTTTTCGCCTTCACGCTTCATGGTTTCACCGAACCATGGCCGGTGCTGGCCGTGATGTCGCTGTTTGGCGCAGCCCGTGCCTTCGCTGCCCCGGCACAGCAGTCCCTCATGCCGAATCTGGTACCGTCCGTGCTCTTCGGCCATGCGGTAGCGGTCAATTCATCGACCTGGCAGGTGGCGACTATCGCGGGTCCTGCCCTTGGCGGCGTGTTGTATCTTGCGGGGCCGCTCGTGGTGTACGGCACCTGCGCGGCGCTTCTTGTGGTGGCCTGCCTGCTGATGGCCAGGGTCGCCGTCCCGAGGCGGTCGTCCGAGCGCGAGCCGGCGAGCTGGCGCACCGTGCTCGAGGGGCTGGGCTTTGTCCGCTCGCGCCCGGTCATCCTGGGGGCGATTTCGATGGATCTTTTTGCCGTTCTTTTCGGAGGGGCAACGGCACTCCTGCCCGCGTACGCGAGCGATATCCTGCACGTCGGACCCGATGGCCTGGGTCTGCTGCGGGCCGCGCCCGGCGTCGGTGCGGCCGTGACGGCGGCCTGGCTCACGGTGCGGCCGATCACCGACCGCGCGGGGGCCGCGATGTTCGGCGGTGTCGTCATCTTTGGGCTGGCGACGATCACTTTCGGTGTGTCCACCAGCTTCTCGCTCTCCCTGGCCGTACTCACCGTGCTGGGCGCGGCGGACATGGTCAGCGTATTCGTGCGCCACATGCTCGTGCAGCTGCAGACCCCTGACGCGCTGCGGGGGCGTGTGAGTGCAGTGAATGCGATGTTTATCGGCGCCTCCAACGAGCTCGGCGAGCTCGAGTCGGGGGTCACCGCGGCTTGGTGGGGGCTCGTGCCTTCGGTTGTGGTGGGCGGACTCGCAACCCTTGCAGTGGCTGGACTCTGGGCGCGCTGGTTTCCGCCCCTGCGGACCATGACCCGCTTCCCGCCGCCGGTAACCCCAACATGATGCTGGGAGGTCCGCCGCGGAAGAACGAATGCGCGGCACTCAAACATCTCGGGTCAGCTGGGCTCAGCCAGCGAAGGGCGCTGCCCGAACTTTGCGCTGCCCTGGCCGGGTGGCGACGCTGCGCGCGGGTCTGATTGCTTACTCCGCCTACGCGACTGCCTGCGCAGCTTGCCGACGGCTGCCTATTGCCTACAGGGTGTAAGGAAGAACAAACTTATGAGGTTTGGCGGAGGCGCCCAAACGCGCAGAGCGGACCGGCTAGCCGCCGATCCAAGGAGTTTTAGGCCGACGAATGTCCTCTCCGGAGCACCCAGCCGCCAGATTCGATTGGCTGCCGGAGACCGGTGTGTTGCGCCTGTCCGGGGCCTGGATTACCAGCGGCCTCGCTCACGCGGAGGCGGACTTGGCTCGTTTCTCCCCCGAGGCAGCGACACTTACGATTGATGCTGGAGGGCTGCTCGCCCTGGATACTGCTGGGGCCCTCGTCCTCTACCAGATGCTCGAGGCCCTGCAGAAGCAGGGAAGGCCTGTGGAGCTGACGGGTCTGGACGAGCCGCACGCCCTGTTGCTGGACATGGTCCGCGAGCGCGCCGACAGCCTGGATGCTGTCCCGGGGATCGCAGCGACGCCTCGCTTGGAGCAGGTCGGCCGGACGATCTGGGAAACCATTGCCCACGGCTATGCCGGGCTGTCGTTCATCGGCATGGCATTCCTTGGGCTGCTGCGCAGTGTGGTGAATCCCAAGCGCCTGCGCTGGCGCGCGATCCTGGCCGTGATCCAAACCGATGGGGTCGGGGCCATGCCCGTGCTGGGGATGCTCTCCTTTCTGGTCGGCGTAGTGATCGCCTATCAGGCCGGTGTGCAGCTCCGCCTGTACGGGGGCAACATATACGTTGTCGATCTGGTGACCCTCACCGTGCTGCGTGAGCTGGGGCCCATGATGACCGCGATTGTCGTGGCCGGGCGCAGCGGCTCTGCCTATGCGGCGCAGATCGGCACCATGCAGGTGACCGAGGAGGTGGATGCCCTGCGCAGCATGGGCTTGCCGCCGATGGAGATCCTGGTGCTGCCGAAAGTCCTTGGGCTCTTGGTCGCACTGCCGCTCCTGACGGTATTCGCCGACGTCATGGCCGTCATCGGGGGCATGGTCATGGCGGCAACCATGCTGAGTGTGGAGGTCGAGACCTTCACCCAGCGCATCCCCGAGGCGGTGTCCATCAGCTCCCTGATGACAGGCATCGGCAAGGCGCCCGTGTTTGCGGCGGTCATCGCGACCGTGGGCTGCTATCAAGGCTTTCAGGTGAGCGGCGGGGCGGACAGTGTGGGACGGCACACCACGACGAGCGTGGTACAGGCCATCGTGCTCGTCATCCTGGTGGATGCGGCTTTTTCGGTTGTCTACAGCTGGCTGGGGATCTAGTGGCCGACCGGGAGCTCGATCTGGTGGAGGTGCGCGGGCTGCGAAGCGCGTTCGGGGCGACCTGCGTTCACGAGGACCTGAACCTCACTGTGCGCCGCGGAGAGATCATGGCACTGGTCGGTGCCAGCGGCGCTGGGAAGTCCGTGCTGCTGCGCGAGATCATCCTACTTCTGCGCCCGGCTGCCGGCAGTGTCCATTTGTTTGGAGAGCCCGCTAGCGGGCTGGACGAGGCGGAGGCAAACCGGCTGCGCCGCCGCATCGGAATCATGTTTCAGCAGGGCGCGCTTTTCAGCTCTCTGACCGTCGAGGAGAATGTCGCGGTACCGTTGCGTGAGCAGACAGATCTGCCCGAGCCGCTCATCCGCGAGAT
Organism: uncultured Gammaproteobacteria bacterium; assembly: GCA_963824085.1. GTDB lineage: Bacteria > Pseudomonadota > Gammaproteobacteria > Chromatiales > Chromatiaceae > JARRNE01. The sequence goes on along the minus strand of CAWGNT010000009.1, from coordinate 125,312 downwards.
TGCGCGGCTCAAGATCGTGTTGGCGGGTCTGAGCCCGGACGCCGCGGTCAAGTACCCGCGCGAGCTCAGTGGAGGCATGCTGAAGCGGGCGGCCCTCGCCCGCGCCCTCGCCATGGATCCGGATCTGCTCGTACTGGATGAGCCCGGGTCCGGTCTGGACCCCGTGAGTGCCAATGCCCTGGACGAGCTCATCCTGCATCTGCACGAGTCACTGGGCCTGACGGTGCTGATGGCTACGCACGACTTGGACACCCTGTGGCGAGTCGCCCACCGTGTCGCCTTTCTCGGGGAGAAGCGGGTCCTAGGTACAGGCACCATGGCGGAGCTCAGCCGAGCGGAGCATCCGCTGCTCAGGGAGTATTTCCAGGGGCCGCGCGCCCGCGCGACCAGGGGTGGGGTATGGAGCCGCGCGTAAGCTATGCGGTGGTGGGGCTCTTCGTTGTCGTTTTCGGCGGGATCTTTCTCGTGCTGAGCCTGTGGCTGATCAATTTGGAGCCCGGCGGCGAGTACCGAACCTACATGGTGTCCATGCACGAATCCGTAGCCGGTATAACGACACAATCGCTGGTCAAGTACGAGGGCGTCGATGTTGGGCAGGTGAGCGACATCCGGCTGGACCGGGAAGACCCGAGCCGGGTGCGCCTGCTCCTCAGGGTCAGGGCGGATGCGCCGGTGAACGCGGATACCGTCGCCACTCTGGCGAGCCAGGGCTTGACGGGCCTCATCTATTTCGTGGAGCTGAGCGGCGGCGGGCCGCAAAGCGCGCCGCTCAGGGCCCGCCCGGGAGCCGAGCTCCCGGAGATTCCCTCGGAGCCGTCCTTCATGTCGCGGCTGGAGGAGGACGGGACACAGCTTCTCACCGAGCTTCGATCCACGAGCCTCGATCTGCGGGCGACCCTGGCGCTGGTGCGAGAGGCGCTGGGTCGGCACAACCAGGAAGCGATTGCAGCGGCGCTCGATGGCACCAAGCAGCTAATTGCGCGCCTGACACGGACTGCAGGGATACTCGAGCAGCAGATGGCCCGACTTGGCCCTCTTCTGGACGGCGCCACGCGGTTCGAGGCACGGCTTCCCGGGTTGGCCGATCGGGCAGAGCAGGCGCTCAAGAGCACGGAGGCGAGCGCCCAGGCCATCCAGGGGGCGGCAGACCAGCTTGGTAGAGTGGTCGCGGAAGCAGGACCGGGGCTAGTCCAGCTGGCACGCCAGGGGCTTCCCCAGGTCGCGCCGCTCCTCAGCGACCTGAGGAGCCTGGTGAGCCGGCTTCGCCGCCTCGCCGGAGAGCTGGAAAATAAGCCCGACGTGCTCCTCTACGGACGACCTCGCCGGCCGGGCCCTGGGGAATGAGAAACGTGCGCCACATAGCCGGGTTCTTGCTCGCGCTGGCCGCGACATGGCTCGGGGGCTGCGCCAGTCTGCTGCCAACCCCGGCCGGAAACCAGCCGGTAACGACCTATCTGCTCGCGCCCGAGCTGCCGTCCGAGGTGTCCAGCTCCGGGCAGGGTCCGACGGTGTTGGTGTCGGTTCCCGATGCGCGCCCCGGTTACCACACGCCGCGTCTCGCCTACATCAAGGAGCGTTACCGGCTCGACTACTTCGCGTACCACCAGTGGGTCGACACGCCGGCCGCAATGCTGCAGCCGCTCTTGGTCTCCGCCCTGCGGGCGCGGAGGGGCGTCGGAGCTGTCACGACGGGTGATGCCGAAGGGGTCGCCGCGGATCTGCGCCTGGACACGAGCATCCTGCATCTCTATCAGGACTTCCGCACGCGGCCAAGCCGGGGCTCGGTGGCGCTGGTGGTCAGGTTGGTCGATCTGCGGCAGGGGATGGTGCTGGCAGTGCGAGCTTTCGATGCCGACGTGCCGGCGCCGGAAGACAGTCCCTATGGGGGGGTCGTGGCCATCAATCGGGCGCTTGCGCGCCTGCTTCCATCGATTGCTGACTTTGCCGCTTCTCAGGCGTCCAAGGCCGCCTCGAAGCGGGCGCTCGCCAGTGCCGGTAAGGCTGCCATGTAGGCCATGTGTCCAGGGTGATTTGGTGGTGCAGAGCTTCTTGCGTGACGCCGCTTGTAAGAAGAGGGTTTCCTGTGCAGGGTCATCTGTAGGGTGCGCTGCGCGCACCGTTCGGCGTTTCGAGCAACGTGTTGCCGCTCGCGGGATCCCTGGCCGGTGGCGTTTACGCAATGACGGGCGCGATCCTGCCGGAAGTTTGCGAAGGGGTTTCGTCCGAACATTCGTATACCCCTGCGACACTCGTTGGTCTGCACGGCGGAATAGCGAAGCGTATTCCGCCGAATAGAGACGTGCGGAGTGATACGCTCAGCTATTGCGCCTACCCCGATGGTGGGTTCAAAGGAGCATACGGTGAAATACGCTTTGCTATTGGGCCCTACCCGAGACGGCGGAGGAGGCGGGTGGCCAGAGATTCCCGGATTCCCCGGTCCGACCACTACGGGTAAGACCAGGCCATTCCCCGGCCTTGGCCGGAAGCTGCCATTTGAGGTGGTCTCGATGCAGTCTGGCGGAGTTGGGCGCTGCCTAGATGCCTAAGCCTATGGCCGCTAAGCCCGCTTGGGTCCACGGCCGGTGATGTGCGTGATGCCCAGTGTGGCCTGCTGGGCGAAGTGCTTGAAGCTGGCGAACAGGTCCTCCGTGAGAGGTCGGCGGCTTGGCTCGCGGTCTGCGTAGAACATGCCGATGGGGCGTCCATTGACCGCGATCGGTGCGGCAAAGAACGCGAGGCCGCAGCCGGGAAGCAGCGCTTCCGCGGGGATGCGCCCAAGTCTGAGCTTGGGCGCCAGGATGTGTGTGTTTCGTCGCCGCCGGGATCAGACAATCGGCCCGACCAGTGACCCTAGCAGCAGTACCGCAGTGGCAGAGACGGTGATGAGGACGTTGTCGTCGATGGGGCCGAATTCGTGGCGCTCGGCGAAGGTCGCCACCAGCGCGGAGATGACTCCCCAGTCGGGTATGGGCGCGTGCGCCTTGAGGCAGACGAGCCATCCCATGGGGACACAGACGAGCAGCATGTGCTGTTACGCCCTACGCCGGATGCAGCTCTTTCCTTCAGATTCTCCGGCAGCACCTTGACGGCGCTGTGCTCTACGCGCGTTGACGACCAGCTGGGTTCCGGGGGGAACAGAAGCCGCTCGGAGCCCGATCAAAAAACTGACTGAGGTTGGGGAGGTTGAGACAACGGGCGTCGCAATCGTGACCGTTCTCAGTCGAAGGACACCGGAGACTGGGGCTTCGTATCGACGTGCAAGGTGAAGATGTCCGGACGAGCGTAGTGTCCGGCAACGTCGAAACTGCGGCGCGAGACTGCAACCCGATCCAGATCAAGCTCCGCATAAAGAACGTCCTGCCGGTTGTGGAGCGGACCTGCGATGATCTCTCCGCCAGGTGCTACGACGACGGAGTCGCCGGGGTTGATCCAGTCTTCGCTTGAGGGGTACAGGCGGTCACGCGCGGGAAGGTCAACGGGCAGATCCCGGTTTCGCAGAGCAACGCCGGCACCTACGACCCAGCAACAACCTTCGCGGGCGATGTGCTGCAGCGTTCCGATCCAGCCGTCACCACTGTCGTAGGTTGGAGCGATGTAGATCTCGATTCCCTGCGCGTACAGGGCGTAACGCGCCAGCGGCATGTAGTTCTCCCAACAGAGCAACGTGCCGATGCGCCCGCATGGTGTCTCCAACACCTTCAGGCCCGAAGCATCGCCGAACCCCCAGACCATGCGTTCCGGGTTGGTTGGCATGAGCTTGCGGTGGCGATTTAGAACCGCTCCGTCCGTCCCGATGGTGACGACCGTGTTATATAGGGTTGTCCGGCTGAGGCTCCCGTCGCGTTCGTGCACGCCGACGACCACGCTGACCTGGTGGTCGCGGGCGGCGGCGCGGATCGCCGCGAGGCCGTCTTTCTCCAAATCGACCGCGTTGTCCAGCAACCGGGCGTGGAGCTGATCGGTAACATCCCAGTCACCACCGGGGCGCAGGCGCCAGATCCAGGCCGGGTATCCAGGGATGAAGGCTTCGGGGAAGATGACAAGCTCGGCACCGCCCATTGCCGCCTCCGCGATCAGGCCGACGGCACGCTGGATTGTGGCCTCTCGGTCAAGAAAGCACGATGCATGCTGCATTGTTGCGATCTTCGTCATGGTCGTAGTGCTCCTGTGTGCGAGTCGAAGCGAGTCGTCATCCCGGCAGGGAGTGCCGGGATCTAGGCCCCACGGATGGAGTGCAAGGTGTTACGGCTGAGTTTCAGGACTAATCACTTCATAAGGTGCTTTCCAAGATCATCGGCGCGGTAAAGCCAGATAAATCAGTGCCTCCCTGGCCGGTAGCATGAAGTTACCGGCCGGCGGTGCAGGAGAGTCTGTGGTTACTCGTTCATTTCGTTCCCACGGCGACGAGCATCTCACAGGGTCCCTCGAATCGCTGGTTTTTCTCAAACTGGCGCAGCGCTTCGTCGACTTCCTCCCATGTCTCGTCCTGTTCGGTGTCACTCAGTCCGGAGAGCATCTGATGGAGCGCGCCGAATGACTCCTCTTCGAACTGGAGACACTCGGATGCCGAGGAAAGTCGAACCGGCGCGTCCACGGACTCGACGTGAACCTCCTTGAAGCCGGCGTCCTTGAACGCCTTCTCCAGGACGCCGTCTGCTCCGAGACTGAACGGCCCTGGTTGTCCAGGCAGGGGCGGCGGGAGATTGGCGCGACGCCTGATGATCGAAACGGGTGCGGAAAAGAAGAGGTTCTTCTCGGCGGTGGAGTAGACCATCGCCGCCGCTTTGCCGCCATCTCTGAGCTTTTCCCGCATACCGGTCAACGCCTTTTGCTGATCGGGGAAGTAGATCAAACCGACCCTTGAAATGACGGCGTCGAAGGTCTCTGAGGGCAGCTCTTTGACGTTTTCGCCATCCAGCACCCGGGTCTCCACGTTGGTGAATCCGGCCAGTCGCGCAGAAGACTCTGCGTACCCCAGAATCATTGGGGAGATGTCGGTTGCCAGCACACGCCCGGTCGGGCCGACCCGCCTTGCGACAGCCAATGTCTGCTCTCCGGCACCGGCGGCGACGTCAAGAACCCTGCAGCCGTCCCGCACATCGGCCATGTCCAGCATCTTTTCGGTCGCCGGTCCCAACCATCTGGATAGCAGGGGCCCCCACCTGTGCCACGCTTCGGCTGCGGCATCCCACTGCGCAAGTGTCGTCGCCTTATATCGGGCTGCGTCGAAAGCTGGTTGCTGTTGACTCATCTCGTGTCCTCCTCTGTTGCATGTGTCGCTGGGACGGTTATGAGTCTATGCCTATAATTTGTTTCAACAATTCCCGAAATCTCGACACCTGATGTGCACTTTTGCACAGAGCGGAGGAACCGTGGACTGGGACGATCTGAGACTCTTCCTTGCTGTTGCACGCAACGGCTCCATTTCCGGCGGTGCCAAGGAGCTTGGCGTGCAACATTCGACCGTCTCCAGGCGGATGCACGGCCTCGAGGAGTCCCTCGGTGTACGTCTGTTTGAGAAGAAGAAGCTTGGCTATGAGCTGACGGTGGCGGGAGAGCACCTCCAGGCATCCGCTTTACGCATGGAACAGGAAGCGCTCGGGATCGACGGAGCGTTGCTAGGGAAAGATGCCAAGCTGACTGGGTCGTTACGCATCACGGCAATAAACAACATGGCGACCAGCGTCTTAATGCCGATGTTTGCGAGCTTTAGCCGCAGATATCCGGACATAGATTTTCACGTCATGGTATCCAACAGTGATGCGAGCTTGTCCCAACGGGAGGCGGACGTAGCTATCCGCCTGACCAACACGCCGACTGATACTTTGATCGGTAAACAGGCTGCCACCGTGGCCTCTACTGTTTACGGTAGTCGTACATACCTCGCAGAACTACGGAGAACAGGACGGGAGCCCAAATGGCTTGGCGTCGAATGCTGCGTTTTTCACAGGGCTTGGACAAAGAAGGCATGTTGTAATCCGGTACATAATTTTTTCGTTGATGACACCTTGCTTACGCAGGCGGCATTGAGAGAGAGCGTGGGCGTATCCATTCTGCCGTGCTTTATGGGAGACCCTGATCCAAAATTGGAACGCTATCGCGATCCCAATCCAGAATGGAATCTAGGGCTTTGGTTGTTGCTGCATCCGGACTTGAAGCGCACAGCTCGAGTACTCGCATTTCGCGACCATATGCTCGAATCGATAAAGGCAATAACGGACTTGTTTGAAGGAAAGGCGGCGTGTTGATATCGACTCGTCCGTGCAAACGCAGCTCGCTTCGGCCGTACTTTGTCCGAGACGTGCTGCGACGCCTCGTCCGTGTCGCCGGCCGCGTCGCTTGGTGGCGGAGAGGGCACCTATGCGCCAAGACTCAAAGGGTACGGGCAGAGTCGTTTGCTCCCAGGACGGCGCCGGTTCCGCAGCGAGGCCGACAGGACAGGCCGGCGTGAGGGGCGCTGCGGGTTGGCGGATCAACCTGGCAACGACGATGGGATACATGGTTGCAGGAGTTCCGTATTATCCAGTCCCCGCCTCCGGCGTCTGCGCCGTACGAACGCTGGGAGAAGGGCCTGGCCTTCTGGTGAAATGCCGCTAACGATGCAGCAGATGGTCTATCCAATGGGCGCCGTCTTCGCCGGTCGCGCCCGGCTGACGTCCCCCCGTCAGGACGGGCGGGCACGCGTCTGATGGACACCGATCAGATCCTGTTGGCCGCCACCATCGTGATCGCAGCGGCCGTTGTCGCACGCGGCGTCGCCCAGCGTTTGTCGCTCGGCCCGATCGTCGCGCTGCTGGTGGTGGGGGCGGCCCTCGGACCCCATTCGCCGTATCCGCTGCTCGCCGATTACGTCGATGAGATGAAGGCGGTAGGCGAAGTCGGGGTGGTGCTGCTGTTGTTCCTGGTCGGCCTTGACACCCGACCGGCGGCGCTGCGCGCGATGCGCCGGCTGGTCTTTGGCACCGCGGTCGTGCAGTTCCTGCTTACGCTGGCCGCGATCGCCGGAATATTCGTGCTGCTCGGCTTGGAGCCGTGGCAGGCGGCGGTGCTCGTCGCCCTCGGGCTCGCGATGAGCTCGGACGCGGTCGCGGTCGGCACGCTGGAGGAGCGCGGCGAGACCGCGACCCCTTGCGGAAGGGCGGTGATGGCAGTCGTCGTCTCGCAGGGCTTCATCGCCGTCCCGGTGTTGGCCGCCATCCCGATGCTGGACGGCAGTCCAGGTCAACCCCTGGGCCTGCCGACCCCGGGCAAGGTTCTGATCGTGCTCGGCGTTGTCGCCGTGGTCTACCTAATCGGCCGCTATCTCTTGCCGATGGCGCTGATCTGGAGTGCGCGCCGGCTCGGCACCAACGGCTTCGGACTGGTGATCCTGGCGGCCGTGTTCGCCGCCGCCTGGATCATGGACATGATCGGTGCGTCGATGGCGCTCGGGTCGTTTATGATCGGAATGACCCTCTCGACGTCGGATTTGGCGGAGCAGGTCCGTGCATCGGTGGCGCCGCGCAAGGGCTTGCTGCTGGGGGTCTTGTTCATCGCCATCGGCATGTCGATCAACCCGCGCGACGTCGCCGGTGTCGGCTGGGAGCTCATCGCCGTGCTGCCCGTGCTGCTGCTAGTCAAGGTGGGGATCGTTGCCGCGCTTGCGCGGCTCTTCGGTGTGGCGTCGTCGGAGGCCCTGCTGGCCGGGCTGCTGCTGGCCCCGTTTGACGAGATCGGCTATGTCATCTTCGCCAGCGCCCACCAAAGCGGGCTGCTGAAAGGGAATGCCTATGCGCTGGGCCTGACCCTGATCTCCTTCTCGTTCATCGTCTCGCCGCTGATGATCAATCTCGGTTACCGAATGGTGCAGAGGCGTTCCGGTGATGGGGCGGCGCGGCCGTCGGCCCCCTCCGTCAGTGAGATGCTCGAGGACCATGTGGTCGTGGTAGGGTACAGCTACACGGGTCACGTGATCTGCTCGATGCTGGAGCGCGCCCGCATCCGTTACATCGCCTTCGACCTGGATCTGGATCGCGTCGCCGAGGGTAGGGCTTGGGGCCATGAGGTCCACTACGGCGACGTCAACGATCCGAACATGCTCGGGGCGGCGGCTATTGCCAAGGCGCGCGCGGCGGTAATCACGACGCGCGATTACGATCAAACGCGACGCGTCACCGGGCACCTGCGCCATTTCTATCCCAATGTGCCCGTGTTGACGGCCGTTCCGTATCTCTTCCAGCGCGACGAGCTGCGGCGGTTGGGGGCATTGCAGACGGTCGCGCTGATGCCGGAGGGCATGCTCGACTTTGGCGGCCAGGTGTTGCGCCGGCTAGCGGTGGAGTCCAGCGAGATCGAGCGGGTCACCAGAGATTTGCGCGCCGACGATTATGCACTACTGCGCAAGGTCGGCGGCTCCGTGCCGGCGGCGGAGGCGGTGTAATGATCTTCCCCTCCTTCGTGACCAATACGCTCCTGCTCGTGACCTTCCGCACGGTCCTGATGGCGATCCCGTATTTCGCGAGGCCCTAGCCGCACGCGGCAGAGCCTCTTTCGACCGCCTGCTCCGCTTTCTTGGGCCTGTCAGGTCGGACGGGCTGGTCCCCGAGCGCGACCACCTGTCGCCGCGGCGCGTTGAGAGGCCAGCAGGCCAGTCGCTTCAACACCCCGGCTTGTACCGCAGGTCCAGCGTGTAGGGGTGATCCCCCGCCGGCTCTTCCGGCGGTGCCTCGATCACGCCTGGGGTGTGACCCATGTGGCGGAAGCGGGCGATGCGGCGGCTCTCGGCCTCGTATGCATTGACGGGAAAGGTGTCGTCGCTCCTGCCGCCCGGGTGCGCGACGTAGTAGGTGCATCCGCCAAGGCTGCGGCGGTTCCAGGTATCCACGATCTCAAACAGCAGCGGGTTGTGGCTGGGGATGGTCGGATGCAGGCCGGAGGGCGGCTGCCATGCCTTGAAGCGCACCCCGGCCACGAGCTCTCCCTTTTTCCCCGTCGGGCGCAGTGGCACCCGCCGCCCATTGCAGGCGACCACATGGCGTTCGCCGACCATGCCGTTGACCTTCACCTGCATGCGCTCCACGGAGGAGTCTACGTAGCGTGCAGTACCCTGGGCGGTGACCTCCTCTCCCAGCACATTCCAGGGCTCGATGGCGGCGCGGAGCTCCATGTCGATGCCGTTTTCGGTGACCAGATCCCCGTAGTGCGAGAAGCGGAACTCGAAGAAGGGGTCGAACCAGCCAGGGTCGAACGGATACCCTGCACGACCCAGGTCGCAGATCACGTCCCCGAAGTCCTGTGCGACGAAGTGAGGGAGGAGGAAGCGGTCGTGCAGCTCGCTGCCCCAGCGCACCGGGCGGCGCACATAGGGCTCCTTCCAGAAACGGGCGACCAATGCGCGCAGCAGCAGCATTTGGGCGAGGCTCATGCGGGCATGCGGCGGCATCTCGAACGCGCGGAACTCCACCAGGCCCTGGCGCCCGGAGGCCGTGTCGGGGGAGTAGAGCTTGTCGACACAGAACTCGGTGCGGTGGGTGTTGCCGGAGACGTCCGCGAGCAGATTGCGCAGCACCCGGTCGACGATCCACGGCTGCGGCACCTCGCCCGGCGGCATCTGCTGGAACGCGATGTCAAGGTTGTAGAGGGCGTCGTCGCGGGCCTCGTCCACGCGTGGTGCCTGGCTGGTGGGACCAATGAACAACCCCGAGAAGAGATACGACAGGCTCGGGTGGTGCTGCCAGTAGGTGATCAGGCTCTGCACTAGCTGGGGCTTGCGCAGCAGCGGGCTGTCCGCCGGCGTGGGGCCGCCCAACGTGACATGATTGCCGCCGCCGGTCCCGGTGTGGCGCCCGTCGAGCATGAATTTCTCTGTCCCCAAGCGGGCCGAGCGGGCTTCCTCGTAGAGGGTCTCGGTGTCGCTCACCATCTGGTCCCAGCTCTCCGCCGGGTGGATGTTGACCTCGATCACGCCGGGGTCCGGGGTGACGGCGAGCTTGAGCAGCCGCGGATCGCGGGGCGGCTCATAGCCCTCGATGACTACCGTAGTTCCCATGTCTTCGGCGGTGGCCTCGATGCAGGCGACCAGGTCCAGCCAATGCTCGAGATGGGTGACTGGAGGCATGAAGATGTAGAGTCGGCCGTCGCGGGGCTCGACGCACAGGGCCGTGCGCACCAGCTCGGCCGCCGGCTCGGCCGGCAGGGCATGCTGCGGTCTGAGCAACTGGCTGGCGTCTGGCAAGGGCTCGAGCCGCTCGTAGCGCTGCGCGGTCTCCTGCGGGTTCGGACCCTGCTCGCGGATGCGTTGCGGCGCCTCGTCGGGGCGCGAGATCCGCCCGTAACGCCGCGCGAGCTCGTCGAATGGCGAGGTCAGGGGCTCCCTGGGCTCGAAGGGATTGCGCTCGGGCTCGGTCTCGAGCCCGGCCTCGGGCACATAGGGCAGCGCATCCAGCGGCAAGCGCAGGCCCATGGGAGAGTCGCCGGGGATCAGGAACAGATTGCCGTCGCGGAAGGCCCAGCGCCCGCTGATCCAGCCCCCGTTCGGGTGCAGGCCCCACCAGCGAAGCGGCAGCACGTAGCCGGCGATCGCGTTGAGACCCTGTTGGAACAGACGTGTCAGGCGCTTGCGCTCCAGGGGGTCCTTGAGCTTGTTGTCCAAGGGATCGACGTTGGTCGGCAGCCGCGCCTCTTTCCACAGGTAGTAGAAGACATCCTCGTAAGCGGGCAGGGCGTGCTCGGGCCGTACCTCGAGGCGCTCCGCCAGTGCGCGGATGAATCGCTCGGCGTGCGCGGCGCCGTGGCCGGAGGTGTCACGCTCGTCCGCGAACAGGGCGGGATTGCGCCACACGGGTGCACCGTCCTTTCGCCAGTAGCACGACAGTGCCCAACGCGGCAGCGGCTCGCCCGGGTACCACTTGCCGTGGCCGATGTGCAGCAGCCCTCCAGGAGCGAAGCGGTCTTTGAGGCGCCTGAGGAGGTCCTCGGCGAGGAGCTTCTTCGTGGGGCCGAGCGCGGCTGTGTTCCACTCCTCGCCGTCCATGTCGTCGACGGAGACGAAGGTGGGCTCGCCGCCCATGGTGAGGCGCACGTCGTTCTCGGCCAGCTCGCGGTCCACGTTATGGCCCAGGTTTTGGATCGCCTGCCACTGCTCATCGGTGTAGGGCTTGGTGACCCGCGGGTCCTCATGGATTCGCTCCACCCGGTTGTGGAAGTAGAGCTCCACCTCGCAGGGCTCGGTGGTCCCGGTAATGGGGGCGGCGCTCGATGGGTCCGGCGTACAGGCGAGCGGGATGTGGCCCTCACCAGCGAAGAGTCCGGAGGTAGGGTCCAGGCCGATCCAGCCGGCGCCGGGCGCATAGACCTCGGCCCACGCATGCAGGTCGGTGAAGTCGCGCTCGGGTCCGGAAGGTCCGTCCAGGGACTTCACGTCCGGTGTCAGCTGGACCAGGTAGCCGGAGACGAAGCGCGCAGCGAGGCCGAGATGGCGCAGGATCTGCACCAGGAGCCATCCGGTGTCGCGGCAAGACCCTTTGGCGGTCGCCAGGGTGTGCTCGCAGGTCTGGATGCCGGGTTCCATCCGGATGACGTAGCCGATCGCCTCTTGGAGCTTCTTGTTCAGGTCAACGAGGAAATACACGGTCTCCCGGGGTGTGCGGTCCACCCCGGACAACCAGTCCTTCAGCAGGGGACCGTCCTCCTTGATTTCCATGTAAGGGGCCAGCTCTTTCCGCAGCTGGGCGTCGTACTGGAAGGGGTACTTGTAGGCGTACTCTTCAAGGAAGAAGTCGAAGGGATTGATCGTGATTATCTCCGCGATCACGTCCACTTCTACCGTGAGCCTTCCCGCCTTTTCCGGAAACACCAGCCGCGCGAGATAGTTTCCGAAGGGGTCCTGCTGCCAGTTGATGAAGTGCTTCTCCGGTGAGATCTTGAGCGTGTACGACAGGATCGGTGTGCGACAGTGGAGCGCTGGCCGGAGTCGGACGACATGGGGCGATAGGCCGACGGCCCGGTCGAAGCGATATTCGGTTTTATGGTTGATAGCGACGTGGATCGACATGGTCTCCCGGGTCTCCGGAGCAAATAGATCTCGGGACAGCGAGCAGGAATCGTTCCACTGCAATGGCCGGCCCTGTGGATGCGGCAAGCTGTTTGTGCGGTCCGCTAAGATCCCACAAACTGCAGTGTCTGTCGCCGCGATTTTAGCTGTGGACATGATCAGTGACCGTGCTTGAAGCGTATCCGACCGACGCGCTCTCGCTCGAGCTTCGGGGGCACGACGCGCTGCTCGCTGCGCGCGGGCTCGATGTTTGGATCGGTGCGGAGCCGACCTTCACCGACCGCTACTCCACGGCGCCTGAGTGGCAGGGGTGCGCCCTGGGCGGGGAAAAGGAGGCGCGCGCGCGGCGCCTTGCGGGTCGCCTGGCGACCGAGCTCCCAGGCTGTGCACTGCTGCGCACGTTGGGACGCCGCTACCGCGGTGAGGACCAGCTCCGTTGGAGCTATGGCGTGCTCGCGCGGCGGGACGGCGATTTGCTGTGGAACGGTCCCAGGGACCCGCTCGCGGGCGGGGAGCCGGCGGATGCCGCTGCGGTCGACTGCCTGGCGGCGGCCCTTGCCGCGGGCCACGTTGGATTGGGCTGGCGTGGTTTCTCGTTTCCGGGCAACGCGCCCCAGGAGGTGCGCGTCCTGCTCCGCCTCGACGGTGCAGAGCCTGAGTCCCGGCCGGAAACGGACGAGCGCCTGGGGCGACCCTCCGTCCATGGCGTGCGCACAGCCGATGAGCTTCCGTCCGACCCGCTGGCCGCCGAGGGTCAGTATCTCTTGATCGTTTGCCTGGCAGAGGATGCGGGCGCACAGTTCGTGTCGCTCGAGCTTCCGGCGGCCTCGGACGTCGACTGCTTTCTGTCCCTGCTTGGTTTGATCGAGCGTGCCGCGCTTGCGGCCGAGCTTCGGGGGCTCATTCTGCGCGGGTTTCCGCCAGCGGTGGACGCGCGGCTGCGTTGGTCTACGGTGACCCCCGACCCCGGGGTGATCGAGGTCAATCAGGCGCCCGCTGCAGGTGTGTGTGAGCTGCTCGCAGAGAATCGCCGGCTGTTCGCCGTCGCCCCCGACGAGGGCCTGTCGCCGTTTCGCCTGCACTATAATGGCCTGGTAGACGACTCCGGCGGCGGGGGGCAGATGAGCATTGGCGGTCCGTCGCCTGACGTCAGCCCCTTTGTCATGGTGCCGCAGCTCCTTCCGCGGCTGGTACGCTACCTCAACCGCCATCCGTCCCTTTCGTTCTGGTTTTCGCCCGTGTACGTGGGCGCCTACAGTCAGGCGCCGCGACCCGACGAAGGGATCAGCGACCTCTTCAACGAGCTCGCCGTCACCCTCGAGCAGCTCGCCGCGGGGACTTCTCCGGACGCGGAGCTCCTTTGGCGTAGCCTTAGCCCGTTTCTGTGCGACGTCTCCGGTAACACCCATCGCAGCGAGCTCAACATCGAGAAGCTGTGGACCGCATCACCGCGAGCAGACGGCATCGGCGGGGTGGTGGAGTTTCGTGCCTTTCGGATGGCCCGCACGCCAGAGCGGTTGGCGGCGCTCGCGGCCCTCATCCGGTCCCTCATCGCCAGACTCATGACCAGCCCATTTGAGGCGCCACTCGTTCAATGGGGCGAGACGCTCCATGACCGCTTCGCCCTTCCGTTCTATCTGGAGCAGGACCTGGACGCCGTTCTAGCGGATCTCGACGCCGGCGGCTTCGCAGTTGGACCGGTGACGAAGGCGCTACTGCGCTCCGACGGCGGCCGTTGCATCGCCCGCTGGTCGTCCGGCGACGGCTGCAGCCTCAGCCTCTTCACTGCCTTGGAGTTCTGGCCGCAGGTGGGGGACACCCTGAATCAGCCGGCCGACAGCCGGCTCGTGGATGCAAGCACGGTGCGCCTAGAGGTCCGCGTCGAAGGTGGTGCAGCCGGCGCTTCGAATTGGAGCCTTGCTGTCAACGGCTATGCACTGCCGATGCGGGCGGAGCAAGGACGGGGAGGCGAGGTGCGCGTTTTCGGCATCCGCTACCGCCGTTTCAGCTCCTCCCACGCGCTGCATCCGGGCATCGAGCCTCGGCTCCCGGTCCGTATTCAGCTCTACAACTCCACTACTCGGGAGCTGGTGGATGTTGAGTACTACGAGTGGCGGCCCGACGGCGGCGCCTATTCGGGCCTCCCGGAAGACGAGGCGGAAGCGAGGCGCCGCCGGGAGGCGCGGGTGATTCGGCGCAGCATCCGAGGGGCTTCCCCGCCGCTAACGCAACCCCCCCCTTCTTCCTGCCTCACGGACTGCTGTTTCGACCTGCGCCGTATCTTACGCTGACGCACCAGGACGGTTCGTCGGCCGCGTCCCCTGCACCGTTTCGGGTCGGATCGGTAGGGCTCGGTTGCCGCGTGGGGGCTTGCGGGTGCGCAGTTGCTGAGCGCCGACCGCCGGCTGGGCGTAGCGTTTCGTCCGACCCTTTCGCGCATCAGCTGGCACGATACCTGCTGTGGTTTCCTGTATAGCCGAGAAGAATCACGAGTAAATCCCATGCTGAGACAGTTCCAGACCAGCAGCCAGATCGGCAGCCGGCCGCCGCCGGCCATGGCCTATCACGAGTTTTACTGCGACGACTTTCGGCCCCGCGAACATTACCTCCCGATGTGGGAGCACATCCAGCGCACCGGGCAGAGTCTGCTCGAAACCAAATCCAGGGAGGCTCACCTCACGCTGCACACCGAAGGGGTCACCTTCACCGTCTACTCCAATCAGGATGAGGGGATCGAGCGTGTGTGGCCCTTCGATATCCTTCCGCGCATCATCCCGGCGGACGAGTGGCGGCCACTCGAGGCAGGGCTCAAGCAGCGCATTCGCGCGCTGAATCTGTTTCTCAAGGACCTCTACCACGGACAACGCATCCTCAAGGACGGGGTGGTGCCGCCTGAGCTGATCTACCGCGGCAAGGACTTTCGGCGGGAGATCATGGACATCAATGCGCCTCACGACATCTACACCCACATAAGCGGCGTCGATCTGATCCGCGACGAGGAGGGGCGGTACCTGGTTCTCGAGGACAACCTGCGCACCCCCTCAGGCGTCTCCTACATGATCGAAAACCGGATCGTGGAGCGGCGCATCCTGCCCGAGTTCTTCACCCGCTATCGGGTGCGGCGGGTGGAGCATTACCCGGCGCTCCTTCTGCAGGCTCTGCGTTACCTGTCGCCCCGCGGCGAGGGCGAGGCCACCATCGTCGTGCTGACGCCGGGCATCTACAACTCCACCTATTTCGAGCACACCTTCCTCGCCAAGGAGATGGGCGTGGAGCTCGCCGAGGGGCGGGATCTCGTGTGCAAGAACGACAAGGTCTACCTCAAGACCACCCACGGCCTGCGTCAGGTCGACGTTGTGTACCGCCGGGTGGACGACGACTTCCTGGACCCGCTTGTCTTTCGGTCGGACTCCGTACTCGGTGTTGCGGGGATCATCAACGCCTGGCGTGCAGGGAATGTCGCCATCGTGAACGCCCCTGGCAGCGGGATCGCCGACGACAAGGCCGTCTATGCCTACGTGCCGGACATCATCCGCTACTACCTCGGGGAGTCCCCGATCCTCTCCAACGTACCGACCTATCAGATGACCAATCCGGACGAGCAGGCCTACGTGCTGGACAACCTGGAACGTATGGTCGTCAAGGCGGTCGCGGAGTCGGGCGGCTACGGGATGCTGATGGGTCCCACCTCCACGACCTTGCAGCGCGCGGAGTTCGCGAAGAAGGTTCAGGCGGATCCCCGAAACTACATCGCCCAGCCTGTCGTTCAGCTCTCCCGCCACATCTGCTACCTGGAGGGCGAGCTGGAGTCTCGGCATCTGGACCTGCGGCCCTTCATCATTTACGGGCGTGACATCGACGTGGTGCCGGGGGGGCTGACCCGCGTGGCCATGACCAAAGGCTCGCTGGTAGTCAACTCTTCGCAAGGCGGTGGCAGTAAGGACACCTGGGTGCTCGCGGATTGAGCTCGGTCAGCCGGATCTCAAGAACATGCCCCGTGCTCATGTCCAATTGTCCCCGGCCGTGTGTGTGCCTGCGCCCCTGCACCTATGGCTCTTTCCGAGGCGCGGCCGCGTCTCTCGTCGTCAGCGGCGCGAAACGGTCGATCTGGTGCCGCGGGAATGCTGAGCCGGATCGGTGAGTCCCTCTACTGGATGGCGAGGAACCTGGAGCGTGCCGACGACAGCGCGCGCATCCTCGACATCAACGTCCTCTATATGTTGGAGGCAGATGAGGGGACCACGGAGGAGGCCCAGTGGAAGCCCTTGCTCAACATTCTCGACGCGGATGAGGCGTACCTCGAGCGCTACGAGGATGGCGTCATCAGCGTCCAGCGGGTAATCCAGTTTCTCACCCAGGATAAGTCCAATCCGAGCTGCCTTTACAACAGCCTGCGTCTGGCGCGGGAAAACGCGCGCGTGGTGCGCGACCGCATCTCGGGCGAGATGTGGGAAGGGATCAACGAGTTCTGGCTTCAGGTCGACAAGCACCTCAAAGTGACGCTGCAGCCGTGGCGCGCGGCGGAGTTCTACGCCTACGTCCACCGGGAGGTGGCCCTTTTTTTCGGCCTGACCCAGGCCACCATGATGCGGGGCGAGGCTTACGGGTTCACCGTCCTCGGCAGCCTCCAGGAGCGCGCCGACATGACCGCCCGCATCCTGGACGTCCGTTATCATCTGTTGCTGCCGGACGTCTCCCTCGTGGGCTCCCCCCTCGACTATTATCAATGGGGCGCCCTGTTGAAGTCCTTGTCGGGCTTTGACGCCTATCGCCGCCAGTATCACGCGGGCATCCGTCCGATCGACGTTGTCGAGTTCGTGGTCTTTAATCCGGACTTCCCTCGTTCGCTCGTCTACTGCGTGGAGAACATGGGACGAGCCCTCGAGCGCATCGGTCTCGCCGCGGAAGGCGCAGTGGCGAACGCCATGAAGGCATTGCGCCTGCACCTCGCCGACACGGGTCCGCGGGCAATCCTGGACCAGGGACTGCACGAGTACCTCGACCAGTTCCTCATCCTGCTGGCCCGCTTGACCCAGGCCCTCCAGGGTGACTACTTCGAGGCGCATCTGGGGGACGCGCTGTGAGATATCTGATCGTACGCGAGGGTCGCGTGCGGTTCTCCGAGCCCGTGCGGGAGCACCACGTCGAGCTGCGTATCGCCCCCTGGGACGACGACTGGCAGCGGCTATGCTCCTGCGCCTTGGACGTGGACCCGGCCGCGGAGTCGGCCACCCATCGCGACGGCTTCGGCAATCTCGTTCACCGCTTTGCGGTGATGGGCAGTCACAGCCGGCTCGTGACCAGGTTCCAGGCAGAGGTGGAGACCCTGCTCACCAACCCGTTCGAGCTCGATGCGCTGCCTCCCGCCCGAGAGCGGGAGTGGATCGCCGACAGCCTGCGCCAGGCGCCTAGGCTATGGGATTTCGTGCTGCACCGCGGCCCGCTGACGCCGGCTCTGCCCGACTCTGTGGGCGACGTCGAATTGCCGGAGCTCACATCCGGCTCGCCGGTGTTCGATCAGGTGCAGTCGTCCATGAACTGGATCGGCGAGCTGTGCCAGCACGACGTCGAGAGCGAGGAGCCGCGGCCGATCTTGGACGGCCTGCTCGAGACGCGTCGGGGAGGGGCGGCGGACATGGCGCATTTCCTCATCGCCATTGTGCGCGCTTGGGGGCTGCCTGCCCGTTACGCCGTGGGCTACGTGGACCCCCGTTATTTTGAGCCCGACGAGGACGCGGAGAATGAGGAGCCGCGACCACAAGTCATGCACTCCTGGGCGGAGGTGCTGATTCCTGGGGCTGGCTGGCGGGGCTTCGATCCCGCCTTCGGTTTGTTGGTGGACGAGACTTACGTTCGGGTGGCGGTCGGCCGCGACGCCATGGACGTGGTGGTCGAACGCTCATCCTACAAGGGAGAAGTGGAACCTCCGCAAGCGGAGGTGGCCCTCACTGTTACCCCCCTGTCGTGAGCACGGGGCTCGGGTAGTGGGCTAGTCGAGCGGCAGCGAAGCGCCGGTAACAACGCCGTACCGATTGGCTGTAACGTTTCGGCTCTCGCCTGAGTGGTTGGGTTGCGGGCGACGGGGTGTCGCTGGGATGGTAGCCACCGCGATCGGTGCGAGCTCTGCACCGCGTAGATCCCACAAACAGAAAATCCCGGCACCGCGAGGTGCCGGGGTTCCTTTCGCGTCGCTCTGCCCACGTTTACTGCGAACCGGTGGGGGAGGACGAGTGCGCCGCTTGGACGGCCTCGACCTGAACCACGGGTGCGTAGTCTTGCTCCGCGGCGAGGCGGTCGCCCTCGGAAAGGACCATGGTGCTGGAAACACCGCCGACGACTAGTGCGATTGCAGCTAGGACACCTAACATGACTGAGCCTCCGATATCGTTGGAAAGCCTGATTGGGGATTATTATATTAGCAAATGCTAATTATGCAACCGTGGCCCGCCGCTCAGATTGCTGAAGCGCCGGAAAGCAGCGGGGTGCGCACCCAATTTCTCAAGCGCATGCTCGCCTGGGCCCGCAGCATGACCTGGAACGGACTCCATCCGATTGTGACGCTGAACGACACCCTCTACGAGAAAGGGATTTCGCTCGGCAAGAAAGCCATCAAGGACATCGAGGACCGACTCCACTGCAACCCCGGCTTACCCAAGTGGGATATCCTGATCCGCCCGGTAAATGGGTAACTGTGTTACCTGAAATCACCTTAGTTTGAGCGCTTGCTCGGACGGCTCACATACGCGGACACCCAGCGGGTGAGCCACGGTGAGCTGGAGGCGCTGGTACAAGCAGAAGGCGGCGAGCTGTTGCGCCGCCTGATCCAGGGACATCTTGACGAGCGCTGCTGTGCGGTTGGCCTCGTCTCGCTCCTTATGCTTTGACTCCTTGGTTCTGAATTCCGTGAAAGCCCGACTTTCCGCCGGCTTGCGCCCGGTTGCGCCCAGGTCGGCGCTTGCCCCGGTGCGGATCAATCATTGTTGCGGTCCTCCAGCAGGCCGCCTTCGTCGAGCTCCAGCGCCGGAATGGCGGCGAGTCCACCGCCGACGATGCCTTGCAGGGCGCCGTACATGGCCGAGGTGCTGCCAATGACCCGCTGGATCTGCTTCTCGCGCTCGGCCCACTGCTTCTCCATGGCGCGGCGCTCGCGTTGGATCTGGCTCTGCATGGCGGTGAACGCCTCAACGATAGCCTCGTCGCGCTGGCGGAGCTCGTCGTCCGCGAGGTATTGGTAGAGGAGCTCCATCTTCTCGCTTTTGCCCTCGGAGGCGGCGCGGGCGTACGCGACCTGGATGAGCTGCTCGCGCAGCGCGACGGCGAGCGCCGGCCAGTGCTTGGTGTCCGCGACCCAGACACCGTCGATGCGGTGAGGACCTGGAGCTCGGTGGGCAGGAACGGGCGCTGGGGCGTGACGGCGAGAGCATAGAGTATTTCGGTGATGACTTGCGGAGAAAGACCGGTGACGGCGAGCAGCGTGCGGCGCGGGTAGCTGTTGATGTCCATTGCTTTTTCTCATCCTTCCAGGATCGGACGTTACCCTCGTTAGGGTCGGCCTAGAGCCTTTCGTGAGGGCGCGCCGGCGGCGCGATCGGCGCCCGCTGACGCAAGCTTGCCGGCGTCCCGCCCCCGCGCCCTCGAGCCGATTCAGGGGACCGGCACGTTGGTCCGGTCGATCACCTGGCGCAGCACGAAGCTCGAATGGACGCCGGAGACGCCCTGGATTCGAGTGATCTTGTTGAGCAGCAAATCCTGGTAACCCTCCATGTCCCGGACAATGACCTTGAGCTGGTAGTCGGCGTCTCGGCCGGTGATCAGCAGGCACTCCAATACCTCGGGGATGGCGGCGATGGCCGCGTCGAAGCGGGCGAAGCGCTCCGGGGTGTGACGGTCCATGGAGATGCTGATAAGCGCCACCAGGTTGAAGCCGAGCTTCTGCGCGTCCAGGAGCGCCCGGTAGCCGGTGATGATGCCGGCCTCCTCGAGGGCGCGCACCCGCCGCAGGCAGGGGGAGGGGGAGAGGCCGATTCGCTCCGCAAGATCCTGGTTACTGATGCGGCCGTCTTCCTGAAGGATCTCGAGGATGCGACGGTCGTAGCGGTCGAGCTTCATGGGCGTAGTTTCCTGTCGGGGAAGGCGAGCACGCCTGGGACAGGAAATTTAGCAGAATATTGCGAATATTGACGATATCTCTGGAAGATTTGCAATCACCTGTCCTCGAGTTTGCCGTAATCTGTCACCGTCCTTTACCGAGGGCGACGACGGCCGGCCTACCCGGCAGCGGCCGACGCGACCGATCCCACAAGGAGTCGGTCGGGCCATTTCCCCTTACCAAGGGGCGCGGCCGAAACCATCCGAAGACAGACACCCGAGCGATCAGGGAGAAGCCATGAGCATATTCGACCACCGCAAGTACCGCCCCGTCGCGGCGGTCCCACTGCAGCGTCGGCAGTGGCCGGACAGGACGATCGACAAGGCCCCGCGTTGGGCGAGCGTGGATCTGCGCGACGGCAACCAGGCGTTGCTCGAGCCGATGAGCGTCGAGCGCAAGCGGCTGCTTTGGGACCTGCTGGTCAAGGTGGGCTTCAAGGAGATCGAGGTCGGGTTTCCCGCCGCGAGTCGACCGGATTACGACTTCGTGCGCTGGCTGATCGAGGAGGGGCAGATCCCCGCGGACGTCACCATCCAGGCATTGGTCCAAGCGCGCGAGGACTTGGTGGTCCGCACCTTCGATGCCTTGCACGGAGCCCGCCGGGCGATCGTTCACATCTACAACTCCACCTCCCCGGTCCAGCGCGAGCGCGTGTTCGGTGCCGACCGGGAGCGTGTGAAGGCGATTGCCCGCGGCGGGGCCGAGCTTGTGCGGCGCGAGGCGGAAAAGTATCCAGAGACGAAATGGGTCTTTCAGTACTCGCCGGAGAGCTTCACCAGCACCGAGATGGACTATGCGGTCGAGGTCTGTGAGGCCGTCGTGGACGTTTGGCAGCCGACGGCAGAGCGCCCGTGCATCATCAATCTGCCCGCCACCGTGGAGGCGGCGAGCCCCAACCTGTTCGCCGATCAGGTCGAATACTTTGCCACCCACATCAGCCGGCGAGAAGGGATTGTGCTATCCGTGCACACCCACAACGATCGGGGCTGCGCGGTCGGGGCGGCGGAGCTTGCCGTGCTGGCGGGCGCCGACCGCGTGGAAGGCACCCTGCTCGGCAACGGCGAGCGCACCGGAAACATGGACATCCTGACGATGGCCATGAATCTCTACAGCCAGGGGGTAGACCCGGAGCTCGACGTGTCGGCCCCGGACGAGATCGTACAAGTGGTCACCGAGTGCACGGGCATTGAGGTGCACCCGCGCCATCCCTGGGTCGGCGAGCTCGTCTATACCGCCTTTTCGGGGAGTCATCAGGACGCGATCCGCAAGTGCCTCGCCAAGCAGCGCCCGGACGAGCCGTGGCAGGTGGCCTACCTGCCCATCGACCCGCGGGACATCGGCCGCGACTACCAGGCCGTGGTGCGCGTCAACAGTCAGTCCGGCAAGGGCGGCGTGGCCTTCGTGCTGGAGCGGGATTATGGCCTAAGGCTGCCGCGCTGGTTCCAGATCGAATTCGCCCAGGTGGTGCAGAAGGAGAGCGAGCGGTGCGGCGGCGAGATTCCATCCGCAGCCATTCGTGCGCTCTTCATGGAGCGGTTCGTGGCTGATCGGGCCCCGGTCCAGCTCCTGGGCTACCGTTTGTCCCGCAATGGGCACGACGTGATCGAGGCTCGAGTTCGCGGGAGCGCTGGGGAGCATGTAGTGCGGGGAGAGGGGGAGGGCGCCATCGCGGCCTTCGTCGACGCCTGGACACGCTACAGCGGCCAGCACGTGAATGTCGTCGACTACAGCGAGCATGCGATGGAAGCGGGTACCGACGCGGAGGCCGTCGCCTATGTCCAGCTCAACGTCGACGGGCAGCGCGTGTCCGGGGCCTCGCTGGACCGGGATACCGTAAGTGCGTCCCTCAAGGCCGTGCTGTCAGCCGTCAATCGGGCGCAGGTTCAGCAGACGCAGGCCGCTTGAGGGGGGCCCTTAACTCGGAGAAAAGCGTCTCCCTAGGCGTCATCTCTGTCCGGTACGGCGGTGGCGGCGGCCGCCGCCTGTTTCGGGGCTCGGTGCGTGAGCACGAGCGCGATGCCACCCAGTACAGCTATTGAAGCGACTAGCAGGCGCATGGTTATGCGTTCGGCCAGGAAGGCCACGCCGCCGAACGCGGCGATGACGGGAACCGAAAGCTGTATGGTGGCGGCAGAGGTCGCCTTGAGCCGCGGCAAGGTGGCGTACCAGATCGCGTAGCCCATACCCGAGGCGATGGCGCCGGATGTGACCGCGAGCACGACACCGGGCACTGACAAGTGGACCTGGCCAAGGAATGGCAGACCCGCGACGCTCGCCAGTGGTGCCGCGCGGACGAAATTGGCGGCCGTAGCCCGCAGGGGATTGCTGACACCGCGTCCCCGCAGGGAGTAAAGCCCCCAGCCGATACCTGCGATGGTCATCAGGCTCGCGCCTGTGAGGGGCGGGGCGGTGACGCCTGGAGAGACGAGGTACGCCAAACCGCCGCCAGCTAGGCTAAGCCCCAGCCAGCCGACCGGTCCGAAGGACTCACCTGCCCTGAGTCCCGCGGCGAACATGGTGATCTGAACGGCGCCGAACAAGATCAGCGCCCCCGTACCCGCGCTCAGGGATAAGTAGGCGAAGGCGAAGCAGATCATGTAGATGAAGAGCCACAGGGCGCCCAGCCAGTCACCCCTGGCGGCTGACGAGTCTGACGGCGTCGCTGCAACGATCAGGGAGAGTGCAAAGGCGCCGGAAAGGACCCGAATGACGGCGAAGCTCGCCGCGTCGATGTTCCCTTCACCCAGGGCGGCCCGAGCGAGCAGGGAGTTGGCGGCGAAGGCGATCATCGTGACACTCGTCAGCGCGATGACTTTCGCGGTCAATGGCGATTCAGACAATCCAGCCTCCGGGCGCAGTTTTCCGCTGACCGCGCAAAGGTAGGGCGCAATAGGCCCCAGCCGTATCGCGCCGCAGGTCGCCGTTGATCCCGGTCGGTGCAATACGCTCCGCTATTGCGCCCTAAGCCGAACGAAGTGTTTCAGTTGCTTCGGAATCTTTCCTTAGGAACGGTGCAACAATAACCAGTACGCATTGGGCCGGCTTCCTCCCCTCACCCCAACCCCTCTCCCCGCTGGGGCGAGGGGCTCCGATGGGCAATGCTCAAGTTGTTTTTGAACCGTTGCTCAGGGACGCGGCGGTATTGGAGGACCCTTCTGACTACGCTCGTCGAAGCAGTAGAAGTAGGGCGATGTCCCCCGCGTGCTGACGTAAGTGATGAGGCATGTCTTTTGATTGGGCTGATCGACGATCTTCCGCACGAGCAGGTCGCCTTCCCGCAGCTCGCTCGTCTGGACAATGCCTCCTTCGCCGGGCTGGACGAGGCTGTTGTAGCAGGTGAGTGAGGGGGCCGTCCCCCCGGTGGCCACATAGGCGATCAGGCAGGTCTTGGTGCTGTCCGGGTCGGCCAGCCGTTGCACGTCCAGATCCCCCTCATGCAGGTGGCCCGCGCGAACGATCGCGTCGTCCGAGGGTTTGGCGCTCTTGTAGCAGTCGATGGCTGGGGATGTCCCCGGGGTGCTCACGTAGGCGACGAGGCAAGAGACGCTGTTTTGGAAGTCCTTGACCTTGCGGACCACCAGCTCTCCCTCTTTGAAGAACCCCACCTGATTGACCGAAGACCGAAAGCCCGATATGGCGTCGTAGCAGGTCATCGCCGGACTCGTGCCGACGGTGCGCACATAAAATGTGAGACAGATTTTGTTGCTTTCCAGGTCCGTGATCGTGCGGACTATCATGTCGCTCTCGCGAAGCTTCCCGGTCTGGACAAGCAGGGTGGATTCGTACTCCGCGGCCGTGGCAAGCAGCGGAAGAGCAAATGAAAGAACGGCAATAATAAGTTTCATTCGACGATCCTGATCGTGTTGTATACCCGATTTCACTGTTCACCTGCGTAACGGCAGCCGGACCCTTTGGTCGAGGCGGCCTGGATATCCCATCCACCTCGTCGATCGAGGCCGCCCGTCCGCGTGAGCCCCTGTTGGCGCGGCGAGCTCGCCTGCCGTCGCCAAAATTCAAGGTGCTCGACTGTGGACCCGGGGAAAAGTCATCCCGTGGTCCGGAAGCCCGCGGGTGTGGTTATAATACTAATATTTTGACGTCGGGGCTCACGGATGAGGGCGCGGTTGTCGCGATGCCCAGGGAGCTTCGGAGCGGGCAAGCACTGCGCTGGCCTAGTCGGCGACGACCATGAGATCTGTTGATCGATACGCTGAGGAATACCTGAAGTGAAAAAACACACAATTGTATCCCTGACCGCCGCGGTGACCCTCGGGCTGGGTGCCTGGGCAGTGGTGAAGTCTGCGGAAGCTGGCATGTTCGACTTCATGAACCCCGGGGATTGGTTCGGCGGTAATCGTCACGACCGCTACTATGATCGCGATTACTACCGCTACGGCGGCCCGTACGGCTACGGCGGTCCCTGGGGTGGGTACGGCGGCCCGTACGGCTACGGTGGCGGCCCCTGGGGTCGTGGGTACGGTCCCTATGGTTGGGGCGGCGGCTATCCCGGCTACGGGGGAGGCTACGGGGGATATGGGCCTGGCAGCACGATCGTCGTGACGCCCCAGAGCAGCGGCTCCAGTGAAAAGCAGGCGCCTCCGCCGCCGAAGCTGCCCGAGTAATCAAGGGCGCGGTCCTTCGAAGGGGTGGGGCCACGGCCCCACCCAGTCCTTACCCACATCCGGGTAGTGACCCGGGTCAGCCATTGATCCCCGAACGGACTCGGCTCGGTCATTTTCCCTTCAGTCGTAACGCCGGCACGCCGGCGGGTTCGGACGTTCGGTTGAACGCAGCTCGCCATTGTCGTAGCAGGCGCCTCTGAGCCATGTCGAACAGCACAGAGAGTCCCCGAACGGTGCGGGTGCGCGTTCTCCTTTGGGCAGTGGCCGGTATCCTTGCTGCAGCCGCCGTTGCGGTTGCGGTCGTCAAGGCATGGCCCTTGCTGCACCCGGTCGTGGTAGCACGCGCGCCGCTCGATCCCGCCTGCGATATCCGGCAAGGTCCCTGTCGGGTGCGGCTTCCGGGCGGCGGAGAAATCGGCCTGGAAATTACGCCGCGGGAAATCCCGGTGGTACACCCCTTAGAGGTGACGGTGGATCTGCACGGAATCGATGCCCGCGGGGTCGAGGTGGACTTCGCCGGCGTGGATATGAACATGGGGTATAACCGCGTGTCCCTGCATAAGGTCCAGCCCGGGCGGTACGAGGGGAAGGCGATGCTTCCGGTTTGCGTCCGTGACCGCATGCGCTGGGAGGCAAAGGTTCTCGTCCAGTCGCCCGGCGGCTACCTGCTCGGGCCGTTTCGCTTCGATACCTTCCGCCCCTGAGTCCCGAGTGAGGCTGGCTTTGCGGTGAGGCGCGAGTCACTCGGGCCGAGGTGGAATGGATGGGACGCAGCATAAGAACATCGCTATATTCGCATTCGTTGATCCTCGTCAAAACAACCACGGAACTCAGTGCGTATTCTTTTGGGTGCGGACCCGTTTGTGGTGGGGTTCGTGCTTCACGTGACATGTGAGGAGGACAGTGATGACCAGAAATAGACGTATCGTGCTGGCTGCTGCCGTCGCCGCTGCCGCGGCGTTAACGTCACTCTCTGCGGATGCCTTCTTTGGCCCCTTTAACTTCATGCGTGGTTGGGGCGGCGGCCCCTGGGGCTGGGGCGGTGGTCCTTGGGGCTGGGGCGGTTACCCCTATTATGGCGGCTGGGGTTATCCGTACTACGGCGGATGGGGCTACCCATACGGAGGCTGGGGTTATCCTTACTACGGCGGATGGGGCAATCCGTACTACGGCGGATTGGGCTATCCCTATGGGGTCGGTGTTCCCTACCTGACCTATCCGACCGTCGCTGCTCCGACGGTTACTGCTCCTGCGTCCAAGTCCGAGAAGTAACAGCTGCCCGGCACTCCCGCGCCTTCGGGCGCGGGATCGATTCCGCGACCGCGCTTCCCAGGTCTCCCTTCTTGCGGATATCGCCGCGATCGCTTCGGGCAGGCGGGAGTCGGCCGCAGTGATAGATTTCTTCGCACCCCTTCACGGTCCTGCTATTCTCCCTCGCGTAGCGAGCTGGCTCTGCGTAGGACTTGAGCAGAGATGCTCGCAATCCTCGGGAACGACTAGAGGACGTCGAGATGCGCGTGTTGGTGGGCGATATTGGCGGTACGAAGACCAATTTGGCCCTTGCGGAGGTTGAGGAGGAAAGGGTCCGCCTGACGGGCGAGCGGCGCTATCCAAGCGGCGACTACGACTCGCTCGATGCGATCGTACGACACTACCTCGAAGAAGCTGGTATTTCCTGCGAGCGAGCCGCCTTCGCCGTGGCCGGGCCGGTTCACGAGAACCGCAGCAAAACGACAAATCTCCCGTGGGAGCTGGACGGCCGACAGCTGGCCCAAGCTCTGAGCTGCACTGCCGTTCGTCTGCTCAACGACTTGGAAGCGGTTGCCTGGGGGATCGCCGCCCTTGGGCCGGGTGACTTCGCGGTGCTGCATCCAGGTGAGGAGACGACAGGAAACGCCTGTGTCGTTGCGGCCGGGACCGGACTCGGCGAGGCCGGCATGTTCTGGGACGGCGCCACTCATCATCCTTTTGCGACCGAAGGGGGGCATTCAGACTTTGCTCCCAGCGACGAGCGCGAGGTCGCGCTTCTCGAGTACCTCCAGGAGCGGCACGGCCGAGTGAGCTGGGAGCGCGCTGTGTCTGGAATGGGGATCGCCAGCATTTACGAGTTTCTGTTGGAGTGGCGGGGTGCCCAGCCGGAGGACCTCGCGGGGGAAGGGGACGACCGCGCGGCCGCCATCGCAAGAGCGGCAGCGAAGGGCGACTGTCCCCTATGCAGCGAGACGATGGCGCTCTTTTGGAGGCTGTACGGCACGGAGGCCGGCAACATGGCCCTTAAGCACATGGCGCTGGGCGGTGTCTACCTGGCTGGGGGGATCGCCCCCAAGAACCTGGAGCTCCTGCATCGGAGCGGCTTCCTTGCAGCCTTCTTCGACAAAGGCCGTATGGAGTCCCTGATGCGCCGCATGCCGGTCAAGGTGATCTGCGAGCAGCGAGCACCGCTTTATGGTGCCGCGCGATTCGCTGCAAAGGAGGGTTAAGCGCAGCACGAAAAAAAAGCCCCGTGTAAACGGGGCTGGGAGGGTATTGGAAGAGAATTTCGGCCACGTTAATCCTGGGGCCGGAGTGGTGGGCTTTCAATACCCAATCAACCTCCTCAGGTAGTTTTCGCCGGCTCGGGCCGTAATCGGACGAGGGAGATTCTCGATTCTTCATGCGGTTGGCGGTCCGGTGCTTTTCGAAGATCAAGGCACGGCAGTGTCGCCGGAGCGGAACAGGTCAGGGTTGGATCGGCGGGAAGGCGCGCACCCGGCTAAAGGTCCAGTGGGATGACATACCGAACATTTCTCGGTCACCGTCGCTCCGCCGTTGCCTGTGCGCGGACTTGTGAGTGAAGCGGCGCAGTTGCCCGTGAGCGCCAATCTCTACTATCCCAAGTACTGGCCGAGTTGGCTCGTGGTCGGATTTTTTCGGCTCTTGGGACGGCTCCCGTTTCCCTTGCTTTGGGCGGCCGGCACCGCCGCCGGAAGGCTGTCTTACTATCTCGCCGGAAGCCGGCGGCTCGTCGCGCGCCGGAACATCGAGATCTGTTTCCCCGATCTCGCTCCGGCGGAGCGTAATCGGCTCGTCGCGCGCCACTTCGGCTGGCTCGGTGTGGCCGCCTTCACGCAGGGTGTGGCCTGGGGTATCTCCCGCAAGCGCTTGGCGCGGCTGGTCGAGATCCGCGGTCAGGAGCGGGTCGATGAGCCCCTTCGACAGGGACGGAGCGTCATCGTCATGGTGCCCCATTTCATGGGTCTGGAGCTGGGCGGGGCCGCGTTCTCGGCATTGGTGCACCCCGGCGCCTACATGTACCAGAGAATCCGTAATCCCGTGATCGACACCCAGATGCGTGCCAGCCGTACCCAGTTCGGTAGCCTTCCCGTAGAACGCCGCGAGGCCCTGCGGGAACTGGTCCGGGTAATCAAGAAAGGTACGCCCTTCTTTTACCTGCCGGATCAGGACCCCGGGAGAATTCGGGGGATCTTCGTCCCTTTCTGCGGTCTCGCGGCGGCCACCGTGCCCATGCTGAGCCGTTTCGCCCAGCTAACGGACGGGGTGGTGATCCCGCTCTACGCCCGATTCCTGCCCCGCGGCCGGGGACTGGAGCTGATCTTCGATCCTTCATTGGAGCCGTTCCCGACCGGAGACCTGGAGGCAGATACGGCGCTGATGAACCGAGTCATCGAAGCGCGGATGCGGACCATGCCGGAGCAATACTTCTGGGTGCACCGGCGGTTTAAGACCCGCCCCCCGGGCGAGCCGTCCGTCTATGAGCAGAGGAGGCGCGCGTGACACGGGCAGGGGCCGCGGCGGGGAAAATGCGTCTCGGGCGCCCCAGGGACTGGCTGATCGGCGGCCTGCTGCTTGCCGCGGTGGTGCTGGGTGTTGCGCTGACCGTGGGCTGGGGGCCGCTGCTCGCGCCGTGGAGAGACCTGTCGCCCGCGGAGCTGTTGCCCTTGCTGCTGCTCAGCGCCTTGAGCTACGGGCTGCGCGCCGTGCGTGTGTACGATTACTTCCGCCCTCGCTTTCGAGGTCAGTTCTTGGTAGTCCTGCGGCTCAGCGTGCTGCATAACAGCGCCAACAATTTGTTGCCAATGCGGGCGGGCGAGATGGTCTTTCCTTGGCTTATGAGGCGCTATTTAGGTCACGGTTTCGTCGATGCCACCGCGTCTTTGGTCTGGATCAGGCTGCTCGATCTGCACTCCCTGGGCCTCATCGGTATTCTCACTCTATGGCTCCGCCAAGCCTCTTGGCTCTGGTCCCTGGCAGCTGTCGTTTGGTTGGGGCTGCTCCCACTTGCGTATCTTGCTCGGCGTATGGTGCCGGCGGGTGAGGGTGGGCGGCTGCGTCGGCTCCTCCACCTGGCGGTCCAGTCGGCTCCGGCGTCGTGGGGCCACCTTTTTCGCGTCTATTTCTGGACCACCCTGGTCTGGGCGAGCAAGTTCGCGGCCTTCGCGGCGCTATTGCATCACTTTCTGCCGGTGGCCTGGTGGCTCGTGCTGACCGGAGTCATGGGGGCGGAGCTGTCCAGCGTGCTTCCCTTCCACGGTATTGCCGGAAGCGGCAGCTACGAGCTCGCTATGGTCGCGGCCCTGATGCCGCTCGGGGTGAGTGCAGAGGCGGCGCTCACAGGTGCGGTGAATCTGCATCTCTTCTTGCTCGGCGTGACGCTGTTGCTTGGCGGGCTCGCCTTCCTGGTGCCTGTCCGGCGCGCGTCTGCTGCACTTGAAAAACCCCTTGGCGGCGTATAGGTTGCGCGCTTCGCCGCAACCCGTCGCGCGCGCCCGGTGTAAACCTCACCCAAATGAAGAGCAGCCCGCCCAAGTCGCATAGTCTCTCCGTCGTCATTCCCATGTACGAGGAAGCGGACAACGTTGTCCCGATGCTCGCCCGGGTCCACGAGGGGCTGCGGGATTATCCGGGTCCGTGGGAGCTGATTTGCGTCGACGATGGCAGCAGGGACGGCACCGGCGAGCGGCTGCGGGAGGAGGGGGCGCGCTACGGGGATCACGTGCGTATCGTCCGGCTGCGCCGCAATTTCGGTCAGACCGCGGCCATGCAGGCGGGCTTCGGCGCTGCACGCGGGGAGCTGATCGCGACCCTGGACGGGGATCTGCAGAATGACCCCGCGGACATCCCCCGGATGGTGGACGAGCTGCTCGAGCGGGACCTCGATCTCCTCCAGGGCTGGCGACGCAGGCGGCAGGACGGGCTCGTGCTGCGCAAGATCCCGTCACGCATCGCCAATCGGCTGATTGCAAAGGTCACAGGCGTGCGTCTGCACGACTACGGCTGCAGTCTCAAGGTCTATCGGGCCGACGTCATCAAGCGCGTGCGCCTCTTCGGCGAGATGCACCGGTTCATCCCGGTGTGGGTCGCCGGCGTGACGGACCCGCAGCGAATGGGCGAGACCGAGGTGCACCACGAGGCCCGCCAATTCGGCCGCTCCAAGTACGGTATCTCGCGCACGTTTCGTGTCCTTCTCGACCTGCTCGCAGCCTTTTTCTTCCTGCGCTACCGGGCGCGGCCGGGGCATTTCTTCGGGTCGATCGGCATCGTCTTCGGCGTCGTGGGAGCGGTCATCATGGGCTATCTTGCGGTCGTCAAGTTCGCCCTCGGCGAGGACATCGGCCAGCGGCCGCTCTTGTTCATCGGCATCCTTCTCCTGGTGGCCTCCATCCAGCTCCTCACGACGGGGGTGTTGGCGGAGCTCCTCTCCCGCACCTTTTTCGAGTCGGCAGAGCACCCGAACTTTTGCATCGGCTGGCAGAGTGACCCTAGACAAGCGGGTTGGCGGAAGACGGAATGACGCCGACCATGCCCGCTCTCGACCGGATTCTCACCTCGCCCTGGGTGCTAGCGGCGGCGCTGGTCGTGAGCTTCTTTTGGCAGCTCGGGAGCGTGCCGCTCTACGACCTCGACGAAGGAGCTTTTACGGAGGCGACGCGCGAGATGCTCGCCAGCGGTAACTACATCACCCCGCACAAGGACGGCGAGCCGCGTTACGACAAGCCGATCCTGATTTACTGGCTGCAGGCGGCGTCGGCAAAGCTCTTCGGCCTCAACGAGCTGGCTCTGCGTCTGCCGTCCGCCCTGGCCGCGAGCCTCTGGCTGATCGTGCTGTGGCGTTTCGTGCGCGAGCGCCTCGATGCGCGGACGGCGACGGTTGCCGCGCTGATCATGGCGCTGACGCTGGAGGTGTCGCTGATTGCCAAGGCGGCCGTCGCCGACGCGGTGCTGAACCTGTTCCTGGTCCTGTCCTTCTTCGACATCTATCGCTATTTCGTGCAGCCGAACGGCCGCCTGGCAGCCCGCGCCTTTCTGTGGATGGGGCTCGGCTTCCTGACCAAGGGGCCGGTGGCGGTGTTCTTTCCCGTCGTTGCGAGCCTCCTCTTCTTTCTCTCCGAGGGGGCGTTCAAGCACTGGCGACGGGCGGCGCTCAATCCCTGGGGCTGGCTGGTGTTTCTGCTCGTCGCTCTGCCCTGGTACGTCGCCATCTACCTGGACAATGGCCCCGGTTTCTTCGAGAGCTTCTTCCTGCGTCACAACCTCGGACGGTTCGAAGGGGCCATGCAAGGCCACAGTGGCTCGCCCTTCTACTACTTCATCGTCCTGCCGCTGATTCTCCTGCCCTTTACGGGCTGGTTTCTGCGTCTGCTGCCGACCCTGAGACGGGCTTGGGCCGATCCGCTGGACCGCTTCGCGTGGATATGGTTTGTGCTCGTGTTCGTGTTCTTCTCGTTCTCGGGCACCAAGCTGCCGCACTACCTCCTCTATGGGGCTACGCCGCTGTTCGTGCTCATGGCGCGCCACCGCGATCTACTGCGCAGCCGGTGGCTTGGCTTCGCCCCGCCAGTACTGTTCTTTCTAGTGATGCTGTTTCTTCCGGAGGCGGTGAAGTGGGCGTCTGCGCACGCGCACAAGATCCATCAGGCCGCCATGTTCGAGGATGCCGAGATGGTGCTGGGAGGCGCCTATCGTGTCGCGACGGCACTTGGTCTCGTCCTTGTGGTCATGGTTGCATTGTGGCGCCGGGTCGCGGTGTGGCAGGGGCTCGTTCTGGTGGGGTTTATTCAGACGGCCGTCGTGTTCGGTGCGTTGGTTCCCCGCGTCTTCGAGGTGATGCAGGAGCCCGTGAAGGAGGCCGCGCTGCTCGCGCGCAGGTTGGACCTGCCGACCGTCGTGTACCGCACCAATATGCCGAGCTTTAGCGTCTACAGACGGGCGATCACGCCGGAGCGCCCCCCCGCCTCTGGGGATCTGGTCTTTCTCCGTATCGACAAGCTGGACAGATTTGCGCAGGAGTATCCGCACCTCCACCGCGCGGTCCTGTTTCGGCGCGGCGCCGTTGCCTTGGTGAAGGTTACAGCAGCCCCGGACAATGGCTGAGGGGCTTTTGGTCTTTCTGGGTCGGGACCTCCGGCGCGACCTCGCGGCGTCGGAGGTCCGCGGGATCCCCTACTCAAGCGGCGGTGGTCTCTGGCTGGGCCGGTGGGCGCTCGTGTGCGCGCTGGTGGGTGCGACCCTGTTCGTCTTTTGCGGTTATCACGCCGGCTTTGCCCGCCTGAACGGGTTGGCCGCGCAGATGCCTGGGTGGATGTGGGAGTCGCTCACGGTGCTCGGGGATGAGCGGGTTGCCTTTGCCGTCACGCTCTTCTTTGCGCGGCGCTATCCGCAGGTCTTCTGGGCGCTCCTGATCGCCGCCTTGTTTGCCACCCTGTTTACACACTCGCTGAAGCCGCTGGTGGGTGCCTTGCGTCCTCCGGCCGTGCTGGCTGCGGACGCCTTCAATCTCTTGGGACCGGTGCTCCGCAAGACGAGCTTTCCCTCCGGCCATAGTGTGACGGTCGCTGTGGTCTGCGCCGTGTGGGTTTACTTCTTGCGGGCAGGCTGGGCGCGTGCCGCCTTGATCCTAACCGCAGTCGCGGTGGGCCTGAGCCGCACCGCGGTGGGCGTGCACTGGCCGGTGGATGTGGCTGCCGGACTGACTGGCGGCATCCTTGCCGCATGGGCAGGGGTGACAGTCGCGGGCCGGAGCAGCCGGGGTGCGTTCGATACCCGCATTCACCTGTTCTTTGTCCTAGTGGCCGCAGGATATGCGGTAAGCCTGCTCATTTCGGACCGCGGCTACCATGCTGCCGCCGGGATGCAGCGGGTCATCGGAGTCGGCGCTTTGACCTATGGGCTATGGGCTTACGTGCTGATGCCGGGGTTGCGCTGGCGGCGCGAGGGGAGGGCTCGCCAGTGATCCTGGTGAGCGAGAGCGATGCTGCAATCCGGCGCGGGCCGACCTGAGTGATCGGCCCGCACGGAGCGCCGGCCTAAGATAGCGACCTAACGCTGGCTGCTGCGGGCGTCCTGCAGGGCGCGTTCCGCCTCCCGCACCTGCTGCTCTGCCGTGGCAACCCGGTCGAAGTAGCTCTGCTTCAGGACCCTGCCGCCCGAGGCCAGGTACTGCCAGTCGTCCAGGTTCTTGACCTTCGCCTGCTCCAGGTTCGTGCGCGCCTGCTCGAGGTTCTTCTCCGCCTCGGCCACGACCTGCGACGTCGCGGTCTGGCGTTGCTGCTGCTGCGCACCGAGCCGGCCGGCCGCCGTCTCCGTCTCTTGCGCTCGCTGCTCCGCCTTACGGCGCTCCTCCTCCGTGGGGCCGGGGACAATAGGGACTTCTTCCACCTTCTCCACCGTCCCAGTCTTCTCGGGCGGCGTAGATGAGTAAGTGACATGGCCCTGGGCGTCGATCGACTTGTAGACTGTCTCCGCTCCGGCCGCAACAGCCCATGCCGCCAGCAGCAGATAGATCGCCGGTTGCAGTTTTAGATGACCCATGGTCGGCTCCATACCCCCGTTAACGTTTGTAGCGGCGCATGATGTCCTCCTTCCCGCTCTCGTACTCACTCTTCGAGATGATCCCTTGCTGGTACGCCCGATCGAGGTCCATGAGCTCCTGGCCCATGGTGGTCGTGGTGGTGGACGATTCGACCTTGGCGCCGCCGCCTCCACATCCGCCGAGCAAGACGGGAATGGACAGAGCAAACAACCCGGCGGCCAACCTCTTGGAGTTAGAGCTTCGCACCTAGAGATCCTCCGAACAAAACATCAAGTCTAGATGATCGCTTCCGATGGGGATAGATCGCCCGCGGCGATTCCCGCGCGGTGCCGCCTGCTCCCCAAGACCTCCTGGTACAGCTGCGCCGAAGTCTCGGCGACTAGACCCTTGCCATCTTCTCCGGGGTTGGGTTGCGACCGACGCGGGACGCCGTGAATACGTCCTTGTAGGCTTGATGGCAGCATCCCTGCTGCCGACACCCCCGCCGGCCGCAACCCAACCCCTTACAATAGAGCCGAAAAGCTGCAGCCAATGTATCCCGCGTTGGTATCGGCACTTCCGCGCATGTGTACTAGCCGTTAGGCAGCTGGGAGGTCAAGGTACGAATGATAGGCAACCTGTTGCTCGAATAATGTCCGCACCGCGAGTCGGCGCAGCAAGGTCGAGGTCCTTCGCTAGTGGTACTGCTCGGTGGTGTAGTGTCCTGGCTCTTGACGACGGTGACGGCGCAGGCCCCGTGCCTCCAGCAACAGGCGGACGTCCTTGATCATCGCGGAGTTGCCGCACAACATCAGGTGGCTGTCTTCTGCACGGATGGGCAGCCGGGCGCTTTCCTCCAGGGCGCCGGTCTCCATCAGTGCCGTGACGCGCCCATGGAGGAGATCGGTCCGACGCTCGCGGCTCAGCGCAGGCAGGAAGGTGAAGCGGTCCGCATGCAGCTCCCGCAGTCTCTCGATAGTCTCGGCGTATGACAGCTCGTCGGACGTGCGTACGCCGTGGACGAGGACGACGCGCTCGAACCGTTCCCAGGGCTCGGCGGTCTTGAGGATCGAGAGGTAGACACCCAACGCCGTTCCCGTGGCCAGCAGCCACAGGTGCGGCCGCTGGGGGACGTTCTCGAGCGTGAAGATGCCCCCGGCCTTGGCCGTGAGCCACAGCCCGTCACCTGGGCTGAGGTCGCACAGGCGCGGCGTGAGCGGGCCTTCCGGGACCTCGTTGAAATAGATCTCCAGGGGCCTCTCGTCCGGCGCATTGACGAGGGAATAGGGTCGGCCGATGCGCTGCTCGCCGATTTCCAGCGCAACCTTTGTGAATTGACCGGCCTTGAAGTCTTCGACCGGGGCGTCGATCCGCAGGCTGAAGAGGCGCGGGTTCCACTGTCGTTTACCGACCACGCGTCCTTTGATCCATTCGTTCATAGCTACTGCGGCTCCAGAAATTCTCGCGCTGAGAGAGGTAGATTTGTTCACATCGGGCGTTTTCAAACCCTGCTGAAGGTGCGGCCGCGTCCCGCGATCTCGGCGCTCTCGACGCCCCGCCATTGTTGTGCTGAAGCGGCGGTTGGCAGGCCAACGCCTGAGGGTCAACCTCTGCACGACCGAAATTCAGTCCGAATATGGTTCTCACGATGACAAAATCGATAATCAGCCTCAGCGAGCTCAAGGCGGATGCTAGTCGGCTGCTGGACAAGATCCGCGACGAGCCATCTACGCTGGTCATTACCCAAAACGGCCGCGCACGGGCTGTGGTCGAGGACTACGAGCACCATCAGGCGCAGCAACAGGCGTTGGTGATGTTAGAGCGTGTCCTTCCGGTGAGGCTGCACGAATTCTCGCCCCCGCCCCGGTACCGCGTTCAAGCTGTTGGCCTATGACGGCCAAGCCTTCTGGCTGTGTCAGAAGCGCCTGTCCCAAGGGCGTTTTCGGCACTGGCCGACGGGGCAACCCGGGCAGGTCCTGGCCCCCCAGGAGCTGGCGGTGCTGCTCGCCGGTGGGGACGACTGGGCCGCGGCGGCCGGGGCGCCGCTGTGGCGGGCGCTGGCCTGAGGAGGGGGGGCTTGCGTTCCAGCACCAGTCCCGGTATGAACAGCGTGATCCTCAGTCTGGGAACAGACCGCGCGGAACACACGAAACCCCTGCACGGAGCAAGACCTAATCAAGAGGTTGCTCTGAGGCTGTCGCGCTACCCCGTGTCGCCGCAATTGGCTACGCGTGCTAACACCGCGCCTCATGCGCAGGTTACGGAGACTCCGCCTCCGCGATAAACGCATCTGGCGTTAACCCAGCCGCGCGAATCAGGCTGCGCAACGTTCCTCTCGCAACCTCCTTGTGATCTGGCACGGAAAGCGTGGTGATCTGGTCTTTCTTCACGAGGATGATGTGGCTGCCGCGCTGTCGCGCCACCGTCCAGCCGAGCTTCTCGAAGACCCGCACCACCTGGCGCCCGCTGAGCACGGGCAGAACAGGCATCAGGCGGCTACCTCTATCTGACGGGTCTCGATGGTCAGGGGCAACCCCTGCTCCGAGCGTACCTCCAAACAGAGCTTGATGGCCTCGGCGACATTGGCGATTGCTTCGTCCTTTGAGGCCCCCTGGCTTACGCACCCAGGAATCGCGGGGCACTCCGCTACCCAGACACCATCTTCATCTCTAGCGATTGTTACAGTGAACTTCATGGCCTCGCACTCCGCGTGGTGGGGCGTCCTATCGTGCCAGAGCCACAAGGAAAGCAGCAAGGCAACGTCGTTCCGAATCTGCCCTGGTTCCCTCCTAGGGCAGATCCCCCCCCACAGGGCGATCCGCCACCGCGCCGCCCAACGAGATGGCGGGACTGCTATCGCATTGCGCCCGCGGCCTCGATTCGCAGGGGTCTCGCAGTGCACGACGAAAGACCTGGGCGACCTGGCAATGGTTGCCCGCTGTGAGAGAGCCGCGAAAGCGGGAAGCTCTCCCGAGTAAGGCTTAGTCAGCCGCTCGGAAGCGTAATGACCAGAAGGCGTGGCCTGAAGGTCAGATAAGTGAGTGATACGAGGTGAAGGGTGTTGCCCTGAATCCGACACATAGCCCCGAGAAGCAAGTATTTTGGGTGAGAGCCGATCCCTTCAGGTCGGGCGCAGGCCATGCGGGCGGTGCGCAAGCGACGAGCACCAACCGTCCCCCCGGGGTCTCAGACGGCATCGAGTATCACAACGGCAGGCAAGCAACCAGGCGAGCGACGATCAAGGGCTCTTGGGGAATCGCGCAAAGCAGTACCCGAGTATGGGCACCAATGTCACAAGAGGGGCTCAAATGGCCGCGTCGCGAGTGATGAGGACCGGTACGCCGCAACGGTTAGCGAGGAGGAGGGGTAACGCCCTCTGAGCGAAAGAACGGAACGGGGTCAAACGGAACGGTCAGGTCTTGTTACGTGCATCGATTCGGAGCCCGCGTAGGGCGGGACGCGATAGCGGTTCCGCCAATTGGCGGAAGGCACGGCACCGGATCGGCATTCCGGCATTTGCGGGAGGTTCCGCCGTCTCGATGGACCGGGGTTGGTGGATCGCCCGGGGGCATCCGCCCTACAACGGAACCGGTTAAGCTGCCGGTATGCCAGACTATCGACGATCTCGGGTCCCGGGCGGAACCTATCTCTTCACCATCAATCTACTCGAACGGCGGTCGGATCTGGTGGTGCAGCATATCGATGCGCTGGGGGATTCAGTGCGGCGCACGCGGCGAGAGGAGCGAAAAATGGGGCCAGGCTCGAATGGCACTAACTTAAGCGCTTCCGCGATGTGAAATCAGTAGGTTAGCCATGGAATTTGACGCGACTCAGCGTTGCTTTGCAGGGTGACCGTTCAGGCGCACTTCCTCGCGTGCTTGCGCTCTGGGTTTGGTCAACAACGGATATTTTTTCGGGCGGCGCTTTAACACGCGCGGCTCGATGCGCCCGGAGCGCAGTCCTACCCGTGGTCTGGCGATCAGAAAGAGCAACCGGCGGATGCATACCCCATCATAGGTCCCGCCACCGCGCTGTTGCCAGGAAACCCAGACCTGCACCGTATGGTTGAAGCTGAGCTGAGGCGGGATCTGGTCGGCAAGGAGGGCAGCTTGGGCCATCAGCAGACGGATCAGGTTGTAGGCCAGCAGATAGACCCACAGCTCCTTGAGCGCCATCTCCGGGGTCTTGCACCGCAAGTGCTCCATGCCGAGGGTGGTCTTGATGTTGCGCAGATCCAGCTCCACGTTCCAGCGGTTGCGATAGAGCGCCTTGAGCATTCCCTTGGGCGTGTCCTTCGGGCACAGGAAGGTGGTAACCATGATCTTGCCGCCGGCATGGAATTCGCGGACCGTGAGTGTCTCGGGGACTTGGTCGTACTCCTCTTGACTCATCCAGTCCGGCCTCTTGGGCTTGCTCCAAACGATGAGGTGATCACGTACCCCGAGGCGCTCGCCAGTGCGAAAGTCGGTGCTGCGCTTGCGCGCCCCGTACTGCTCGAACAGGCCGTCGACACCGCGGCGCTGCAGCTCGCAAAGCAAGAAATAGGTCGGGAAGAAGGAGTCACCGAGCAGAATGTCGCCGTGCGCGAGCCGATCGAGCATACCGCGCAACAGCGTCTGCTCGTCGCTACCCTTGCCCTCGCAGGGGCCAGTTGCTGCATCGAGCAACGCCCCGCTTGCCAAACACATCAGCGCTACCACCCGCAGCATCGGAAAACCCAGCCCTTTGCGCTGACTGGCCGGCTGGGGGTACGCGAGCTGGTTCTCTTCGGTGTCGGCCAGCGTCACCGTCGCTCCGTCGGCCAAGCGAACGCGTCGACCCCGCCAAAGCCACCAGTCGGCAACGCCCTCGGCAAGGATCTCTGCCGTGCGCAGTGCCAGTGTCGAGACCATCGTCTGTGGCAGACGCGCGCGGGCTTTGCAGTAGGCGGCGGTGTTGGAGCTGCACTCCTCCATTTCCGCTACCAGCCGCTTGACCGCCGTGTCGTTCACGGCTTGTCGGCAGCTGCCGTCCGCCGAGAGAACCTGTGCCAGGAAGATCGAAAGCGTTTCGGTCGGAGGAAACAGCCGCTCGCGGTGCTCGGGCAGGAGCTCTTCCACATCCTCCAATAGTTCCGGGCCAGTCAACAGATTGAAGAACCCATAGGCTTCGGCGTTGCCCGCTTGTGCAAGGAGGCGTCGTTGTTGCTGTGCGCTGGGACTCTGGCTAGGATGCTTCATGGTCGGCTCCACGGTCGATGGGTTGGTTCGAGTAACTTCACCGTACCACCCCCGCAGGCCTTTCCCTATTTTATCAGCCAGTTGCGCTTAAGTTAGTGCCATTCGGGCCAGGCTCGATAACTTCGTGAAGCCATTGTGAGGATCTGGACCGCTCCATGTCTCGTGGTAAAGAGCCGGTTGCGTTCGGACTGATCGTCGTCGGAGACGAGGTGCTGAACGGCCGGCGCATCGATCGCCACCTCGCCCATTTCAAGGCCCTGCTCGGCGAGCGCGGGCACTTTCTCGCGTGGCATTGGGTGCTGCCCGATGATCCACCGGTCCTGACGGACCATCTGCGGTTTTCCATGTCTCGTCCGGCCCCCGCGTTCGTGTGCGGCGGGATCGGGGCCACCCCGGATGATCACACGCGCGCTTGCGCGGCGGCGGCGAGCGGCGTGCCGCTCGCGTTGCATCCAGAGGCCGTGGCGCTCATCGAAGGGCGCTTCGGTGCCGACGCCGCTTACCCCAGCCGTATCCTGATGGCCGAGCTGCCGCAGGGTTGCTCGTTGATCCCGAATCCCTACAACCAGATTCCCGGATTCAGCGTCGGGCAGCATTTCTTCTTGCCCGGGTTCCCCGAGATGGCCTGGCCGATGGGGCAGTGGGTGCTCGACACGAGCTTCCCAACCATCGCGCCGCCCCAGATGGAGTTGGCGGTGCAGGTGCGGGGAGTTGCCGAGAGCCGGCTCATTCCCCTGATGCAGCGCTTCGGCGATCGCTTTCCCGAGCACAAGCTGTTCAGCCTGCCCCACCTCGGGAAAGACCCGCACATCTTGCTCGGCATTCGTGGGCGCGAGGGGATCGACCGCGCATTCGAGGCGCTGCGCTCCGAGCTTGCCCGTGAACAGATTGAGTTCACCACTCCCACGCCAGGCGGCGCTTGACCCTTCCCCCGGTCTCTTTGGCGCCGGCGTGCCCCAAGCGCTTGGTTGCCATCCGGGGGCCGATAGGCGCAGACGATCGGCCCGATCTGAAAGGAGCATTGGAGCCTTCCGTGTGCCGCCCCTACTATGAAGGCTAGGATGCGGTAGGACGAGCCAGTCCGATACCCACTGACCGTTAGGAGACGCACATGCAGCATCTGACGAGAGACGATCTTTACAGCCTGGAAAAATATGCCGAGCTGCGCAGCGAGTTTCGGAATCGAGTGATGGCGCACAAGAAGACACGCCAGGTCGCGCTGGGACCCCATATCACCCTCTACTTCGAAGATCGCCTGACGATGCAGTATCAGGTACAGGAGATGCTGCGGGCCGAGCGCATTTTCGAGGCGGCGGGCATCCAGGAGGAGCTCGATGCTTACAATCCTCTGATCCCGGACGGGAGTAACTGGAAGGCGACATTCATGGTCGAGTATGAGGATGCCGACGAGCGCCGTGAGGCCCTCTCCCGCCTCATCGGCATCGAAGACAGGGTCTGGGTGCGCGTTGCGGGCTTCGACAAGGTGGGGGCCATCGCCGACGAGGACCTGGAGCGCGAGGATGAGACCAAGACCTCGTCGGTGCACTTCCTGCGCTTCGAGCTCAGTCCGGAGATGGTCGCAGCGGTCAAGGGCGGAGCGGCGGTCGAGGTTGGTACGGACCACCCGGAGTACGCCCAGCAGGTGAGCCTCACCGGACCCGTCAGGGACTCGCTCGCCGGCGACCTCGCCTGAGGCTGCCGGCTCAGCGGAAGCTTCAGTCGCAGGCGAGGCCCTCTGCGGCGCCTCGCCCGGGACGCACTACGCGCAATCGGCTTGACGGCGGAGGCCGACGGCGCATAGCCTTTTCCACTTACGTGGCAGGGGCTAACGGCACCTTTGGCTGCCTCCGCTCCGCCGTCAGATTGTCGCGCCGGACCTCCCGAAAGGGAGGTCGCCGCAGCCACATACCGTGTATTCCAAATACTTCGGGCTCAAAGAGCCGAGCTTCTCCATCACGCCGGACCCCCAGTATCTGTTTCTCAGCGAGCAGCATCGGGAGGCGTTGGCACATCTACTCTACGGTGCGGGAGAGAGCGGGGGGTTTGTCCTCCTGACCGGCGAGGTCGGTACAGGGAAGACCACCGTGTGCCGGGCCTTTCTGGAGCAGCTCCCGGAGGGCGTCGACGTGGCGCTCATCCTTAATCCTGCCATGACGGTCACCGAGCTGCTGCGTGCGGTGTGCGACGAGCTGCGGATTCCCGTCCCCGAGGGCGACCGCACGGTCAAGCGGCTCGTCGATCGGCTCAACGTCTATCTGCTCGAGGCCCACGCCAACGGCCGGCGGCCCCTGCTCATGATCGATGAGGCGCAGAATTTGCGCCCCAGGGTCCTGGAGCAGATCCGATTACTCACCAATCTGGAGACCACCAAGCACAAGCTGCTCCAGATTTTTCTGGTGGGCCAGCCCGAGCTGCATACGCTGCTGCGGCGCGAAGGCCTGCGGCAGCTCAACCAGCGCATCACGGCGCGTTACCACCTGAGACCCTTCAGCGCGCAGGAGACGACGGAGTATATTCGCCACCGCCTGGCTGTCGCCGGCGTGGAGCGGGGCCTGTTTACCCGGGCGGCGCTGCGGCGGGTTCACCGCTTCTCAGGCGGCGTCCCGCGCCTTATCAACATCCTGTGCGACCGTGCGCTCCTCGGTGCTTGCGTCACCCGAAGCCCCCTGGTCACCAAGAAGATCGTGGCGCGGGCCGCGCGCGAGGTTCGCCCGCCGGCGCCGGCGGTACGCGCGCGCGGCTGGCCGATTGCGGCCGGAATGGCCGCTTCCCTGGTGCTTGCCATTGCCGCCGGATGGCATTTCCGGGACCGCCTCCCGGTGCAGTGGCCGGGGTCCGCGCCTGCCTTGTTGGCGCGCTGGCTGCCTCAGCCCGGCAGGTCGGAGTCCTCTGCCGAAACACCCTCTTCCCCAACCCCGGTCGCGGCGCAGCCCGGGGGCAAGCCGGCGTCCTCGCAGGACCAGGGACATTCTGCTCAGGTCCCGCCGGAACCGGCCCGGGCAGCCGATGACACGGCACCGCGGGCTGCCCTGGCACGCCTGGACAAGCCCGAGAGCGAGTCGCCGCCCCTCGATCTGAAGCGGCTCATGGGGGACCAGTCCACGGCGCTTGAGCGCGTACTTCGCCGCTGGGGGATCGAGCTCAAGGAGCTTGGCCCCGGGGATCCCTGCGCGCGCCTCTCCACCTTCGGTCTGCGCTGCGCGAGAGACCGAGGGACCTGGTCGAGCCTGGCGGAGTTTGATCGGCCTGCGGTGATCCGTCTGCATGATGACGACGGTAACGAGGGCTTTGCGGCGGTCAGCGGCATGGACGCGGATTCCGTGACGTTCGACCTCGGGGACGGCAGCGAGCGGCAACCCACCGCGCGTATAGCGGACCATTGGACGGGACAGTATCTGGTGATCTGGCAGCCCCCTCCAGTCGGGACGAGCGTGATCGGTCCCGGCTCGTCCGGTGAGGCCGTCCGTTGGTTGCGCAAGCTCCTCTCTCAGCTCCCGGATAGGCCGCTGCCAGATTCCGGTTCAGGCGTCTTCGATGAGACGCTCGCCGCTGCCGTACGGC
Organism: uncultured Gammaproteobacteria bacterium; assembly: GCA_963824085.1. Taxonomy (GTDB): domain Bacteria; phylum Pseudomonadota; class Gammaproteobacteria; order Chromatiales; family Chromatiaceae; genus JARRNE01. The sequence goes on along the minus strand of CAWGNT010000009.1, from coordinate 82,942 downwards.
AGTTTCAGAGCGCGCACGGACTCGTCCCCGACGGTGTCGCCGGACCCAAGACCCTGATGCATCTAAACAATATTGTGGCGATGCCCGGCATCCCGCGGCTATCGAAGGCGTCCTGACCCGAACATGTCCTACATCCTGGAAGCGCTCAAGAAATCCCAGCAGGAAAGGGAGCTCGGTCAGGTTCCGACCCTGGACGCCAACCTCGTACCGAACGAGCCGCAAGCCGTCCGGGCCACCCCTTGGGGCCTTGCAGCCGTGACGCTGGCATCCCTGGCGGTGGTGATCGCACTCTACGCCGCGCTGCGTGGGCAGCCCCTGGTACCGGTCGGTGAGGCGCCTCCGGCCAAAGGCCCGGTGGCGCAAGCGGCGCGGGAAGGCGCGTCTGCAAAGCCTGCTGCGACGTCGCAGGCGCCCCAGCCCGCCACTGTCCCACAGGCGCCAGTCGAGTCGCCTGCCGTCGGCAGTACCTCGGTGCAACAACCCGCTGCTTCCCAGTCGGGGACTACGACCACCGCGGCGAAGGAGCCCACGCAGGTCGCGACTGAACCGCCGAAACCTGCCCGGGCCGCGCCTTTGATTCCGCCGCGTCCGACGCTGCCGCCAGTTCCGGCCGACATCCGGGCGGATGTCGAGGCATTCAAGGAGCAGATACGGCTGGAGCAGGCGGGGGTGCAATCGGCGAAGGCAAAGGCGCCGGCGCAGCACAAGGCCCAGATGAAACCGGAGGACCTTCGGCTGCCCCCGGACGTCGAGGGGCGCCTCCCCGCGTTTTTCATGACCGTGCACGTCTATGACAAGGATCCTGCCAAGCGTTTTGTCGGCATCAACTCGCTCAAGACGCGCGAGGGGGAGCGCACCAGGGAGGGGATTGGCGTCGACGAGATCCTTCCGGACGGTGCGGTCTTGAGCTTCGAAGGGCACAAGTTCTTCCGCCACCGCTGAGGGGGTTCCCCAGAGGGCGTTCTTCGGCTTGCCCCGCCTCGCACCGAGCCCGTTGAACAAGGGTGCGTGACGGCTGTTTCTGCCGCAGCTCCAGATGCCAGAAAGGGGGCCGGCGTGGTATTATTTCTTCTTTTTGAACAACTACAACCAAGCCGCTGCTGAGGCGGCTTTTTAGCTCAGTCCCCTTCCATGCCCGAGTTCGCAAAAGAAGTCCTGCCCATCAACCTCGAAGACGAGATGCGGAAGTCCTATCTGGACTACGCCATGAGCGTCATCGTCGGCCGCGCGCTACCGGACGTGCGCGATGGGCTGAAGCCGGTCCACCGCCGCGTGCTATTCGCGATGAGGGAGCTCGGCAACGACTGGAACAAGCCGTACAAGAAGTCGGCCCGCGTCGTCGGTGACGTCATCGGTAAGTACCACCCGCACGGCGACACCGCGGTCTACGACACCATCGTGCGCATGGCCCAGCCCTTCTCCATGCGCTACATGCTGGTCGACGGGCAGGGCAACTTCGGCTCGGTGGACGGGGACGCCCCGGCCGCGATGCGGTACACCGAGGTGCGCATGGCGCGCATCGCCCACACCCTGCTCGACGATATCGACAAGGAGACCGTCGATTTCGTCCCCAACTACGACAACTCCGAGCAGGAGCCGGCCGTCCTGCCGGCGCGCTTCCCGAACCTCTTGGTCAACGGCTCCGCTGGTATCGCCGTCGGGATGGCGACCAACATCCCGCCCCATAATCTGCGGGAGGTAATAGCCGCCTGCCTCACGATCATCGAGAAGCCGCTCGTCACCGTCGACGAGCTGATGGAGCAGGTTCCGGGGCCAGATTTCCCAACGGCGGCGATCATCAACGGGATTCGGGGCGTTCGCGAGGCGTACCGGACTGGTCGCGGACGCATCTACATGCGGGCGCGCACGCACGTCGAGACCGAAAACCACGGCGGGCGCGAGGCAATCATTGTCACCGAGCTGCCCTATCAGGTGAACAAGGCCCGCATGCTCGAGCGCATGGCGGAGCTGGTGAAGGAGAAGAAGCTGGAGGGCATCGCGGAGCTGCGCGACGAGTCCGACAAGGACGGTATGCGGGTGGTCATCGAGCTTAAGCGCGACCACTTCCCCGAGGTGGTGCTGAACAACCTCTACCAGCACACCCAGATGCAGACGGTGTTCGGCATCAACATGGTGACCCTGGTCGACGGGCAGCCGCGCCTGCTGAACCTCAAGCAGCTCCTGGAGTATTTCCTGCGGCACCGCCGCGACGTGGTGACCCGGCGGACGATCTACGAGCTGCGTAAGGCCAGAGACCGTGCCCATATCCTGGAAGGCCTTGCCGTGGCGCTCGCCAACATCGACGAGGTCATCGCGCTGATCAAGGCGTCGAGCAGCAGAGCAGAGGCAAGGGCGGCACTCATGGAGCGCGCCTGGCGCCCCGGCGCCGTCGCCGGCATGCTCGAGCGCTCCGGTGCGGAAGAGACGCGGCCAGACGATCTCGCCCAGGGGTTCGGCCTCGGCGATGACGGCTATCGCTTGAGCGAGACCCAGGCGCAGGCAATTCTGGATCTCCGACTGCACCAGCTCACCGGGCTGGAGCAGGAGAGGATCATCAGCGAGTACGAGGACATCCTGAAGAAGATCGGCGAGCTCCTCGATATCTTGTCGAGCCCCGACCGCCTCATGGAGGTGATCCGTCGCGAGCTCGAGGAGATCCGTGATCAATACGGAGACGATCGGCGCACGGAGATCCTCACCGATCATCTCGACCTCACGCTGGAAGACCTCATCGCCCCGGAGGATGTGGTTGTCACCTTGTCCCACGCCGGGTACGCCAAGGCGCAGCCGATCAGTCAGTATCAGGCCCAGCGTCGCGGCGGCAAGGGCAAGTCGGCGACTGCGACTCGCGATGAGGACTTCATCGACAAGCTCTTCGTCGCCAACTCCCACGACACCGTCTTGTGCTTCTCGAGTCACGGCAAGGTTTACTGGCTCAAGGTGTACGAGATGCCGCAGGCGGGACGTGCGTCGCGCGGTCGGCCCATGGTGAACCTCCTGCCCCTGGGGCAGCGTGAGCGCATCAGCGCCTTGCTCCCGGTCCGCGAGTACGAGGAGGGGTCTTACGTCTTCATGGCCACCAGCGCAGGCACCGTGAAGAAGACACCGCTCAGCGATTTTTCTCGGCCCCTGTCGCGCGGCATCATCGCCATCGACCTCCATGAGGACGAGTACCTGATCGGGGTAGCGGTGACCGACGGCAATCAGGACATCATGCTCTTCTCCTCGGCGGGGAAGGCCGTGCGGTTCAAGGAGAGCCACGTCCGTGCGATGGGCCGCGCCGCACACGGGGTGCGGGGCATCGCCCTGGACGAGGGCCAGCGGGTGATCTCGATGGTCTTGGCAGAGCCGGGGACTGTGTTGACGGTCACCGAAAATGGATACGGCAAGCGCACCCGTGTCGAGGACTTTCCGGCCAAGGGGCGCGGCACCAAAGGGCTGATCTCGATCCGGACCTCGGACCGCAATGGGCCGCAGGTGGGGGCGGTCCTGGTGCGTCCAGAGGACGAGATGATGCTGATCACCGACAATGGGACGCTGATTCGTACGGCCGTTGCGGGCGTTCCCGTGCTGGGACGCGACACCCAAGGCGTCAAGCTCATCAGTCTCGGCGAGGGTGAGCGTCTTGCCTCCGTCGAGCGCATCCTCGCCCTGGACGACGGTGATGAGCCGTCTGAGGATGCGGGCGAAACCAATTGACAATCTTCACCACGAAGCTCACGAAGGACACGAAGAATCCGATCTGACTGGCTGGCGGACCTGGCAGCAACACCTGCCAGGTCTACGGAAGGTGCCGGTCTCATGATCGCCCAGTAGGCAGCTTCGTGGTGGATTGAGTTGCGACCGACTGGTCTGAGTTGGCGGCGGGAGGCATTCCAGAAAACTTGAGGAGCCTTGAATATGGGTCGAGCTTTTAACTTCAGCGCCGGGCCGGCCATGCTCCCGGCGGAGGTGCTTCGTCAGGCTCAGGACGAGATGCTGGACTGGCACGGCAGCGGGATGTGTGTGGCCGAGATGAGCCATCGCGGAAAGGAGTTCATGTCCATCGCCGAGCAGGCAGAGGCCGATCTGCGCGAGCTCTTGGCGATCCCGGATGAGTATAGGGTCCTCTTCCTCCAGGGCGGGGCGTCCAGTCAATTCGCCATGGTGCCCATGAACCTGCTGCGCGGGGGCGCCCGCGCCGATTATGTCAAGACGGGCTCCTGGTCGAAGAAGGCCATTGCGGAGGCCAAGCGGTACTGCGAGGTCAGGGTTGCGGCCTCCTCAGAAGAGGCCAAGTTCACCACCGTTCCGAACCAGGACCAGCTTGGACTGAGCGGCGATGCCTCCTTCGTCCATTACACGCCGAACGAGACCATCGAGGGGGTGGAGTTTCCGTATGTCCCCGAGACGGGCGGCGTGCCCCTGGCGGCGGACATGTCGTCCACCATTCTGTCTCGTCCCATCGATGTCTCCCGCTTCGGCGTCATCTATGCGGGCGCTCAGAAGAACGTGGGGCCAGCAGGTCTCACCATCGTCATCGTCAGGAGTGACCTTCTCGGTCAGCCGCTGGCCGGGACGCCGACCATGTTCGACTACCGCATCCACGCGGAGAGCGGCTCCATGTACAACACGCCGCCCACCTACGCCTGGTACCTGGCGGGGCTGGTCTTCAAGTGGCTGAAGGAGCTTGGGGGCCTTGAGGCCATGGCAGTCATCAACGAGCGCAAGGCGGAGGCTCTGTACGCCGCCATCGATACCTCGGCCTTCTACGCCAACCCGGTGGACCCCGTGTGCCGCTCCTGGATGAACGTCCCGTTCACGCTCGCAAACCCGGAGCTCGATGCGGTCTTCCTCTCAGAGGCAAAGCAGGAGGGCTTGCTGACCTTGAAGGGCCATCGCTCCGTGGGGGGGATGCGGGCGAGCATCTACAATGCCATGCCCGAGGAGGGCGTGAATGCCCTGATTGGCTTCATGCAGGAGTTCGAGCGCAAGCACGGATGACACGCGGCAGTGGACGCTCGCAAGCCGGCCGCCCAGGGAGCGATATGCCTCCGGCAATCGCCGGAGATGGGTGTCCTGCCGTCCCGGCGCCCAGTGCGTTGTGAATGAAAACGGGTCCTGCGGTGCGTGAAGCCGATCCGGAATGTAAACGCGACCTATGAGCGAGTACCCTTGTTCCGTCGAGTGACATAAGGTTTTGTGATTAGGGCTATTCCTCAGCTGCGACGAAGGGCCTGCTTTGTCACGGGGCTGTTCGCCGTCCTTGGCACCTGGTTTCCGGCATTCCCTGCCGGAACGGCGACGCTGATTCGTGCCTGGGCGTCATCCCGGCAGGGAGTGCCGGGATCCAGGCCCCACGGATGGAGTGCAAAGTGTTCCCGCTGAGTTTCAGGACTAATCACCTAAGGTTTTGTCGGCCTGGGGCGAAGCCTCCCTGCTTGCGAACCAGTCTATTGGTGTGAGGCTGTCGTTGGAGGAGCCCCGCCCCACGCGATCGATGCGCGGCCTTTGTGGACGGATATGTTGCGGCTAGGTTCTAGCTTCTGCAGCGTCTCGTCGAAGGCGAGAAAGTGACGCCGCATTCCTTACTAATCGTTCCCAAAAGAAATGTTTAAGATACTGACAATCAATAATATCGCCGTGGCCGGCCTGGACCGCCTTCCACGCGATCTGTACGAAGTGGCCTCCGAGATCACCCACCCGGATGCCATCCTGGTGCGATCCGCGAACATGCACGAGATGGAGATCCCGGAAACCGTCAAGGCTATCGGCCGCGCCGGCGCCGGGGTAAACAACATCCCGGTGATCCGGATGAGCGAGCGCGGCGTCCCCGTCTTCAACGCGCCGGGGGCCAACGCCAACGCGGTCAAGGAGCTGGTCCTGGCCGGCATGCTGATTGCCGCCCGCAACATCGCGCAGGCCTGGCGGTTTGCAGTCGATGTGGAGGGCGACGACGGGGCCATCCACCAGGCGGTGGAGAGCGGCAAGAAGCGGTATGTGGGCTTCGAGCTCCCGGGTCGTACCCTGGGAGTGATCGGTCTCGGGGCGATCGGCGTGCAGGTGGCCAATGCCGCCCGCGCCCTCGGCATGAAGGTGATCGGCTACGACCCGACGATCACGGTGCAGCGCGCCTGGCAGCTGGAGTCGCAGGTGCAGCCCGCGCTCAGCGTCGACGACCTGGTCTCGCGCTCCGATTTCATCAGCTTCCATGTGCCCCTGACAGACGAGACACGGCACATGATCAATGCCGAGCGTCTCCGTCACATGAAGCGCGGCGGGGTGATCCTCAATTTCGCCCGCAGCGGCATCGTCGACGACCAAGCGGCCGTGGATGCCCTCGATTCGGGGCAGCTCTATGCCTACGTCTGCGACTTCCCGAGCAACCTGCTGAAGGGCCATCCACGTGTTGTGACGCTGCCCCACATCGGTGCCTCGACGCGCGAGGCGGAAGAGAACTGCGCGGTCATGGTCGCCGAGCAGCTGCGGGGCTGGCTGGAAGACGGCAATGTGCACAACGCGGTGAACTTCCCCGAGATCCATCTCCCGCGCAATGGCGGCTACCGCATGGCAATCGTCAACAGCAACGTGCCCAACATGGTGGGGCAGATCTCGACGGACCTGGCCCAGGTCGACTTGAACATCCAGGACATGCTCAACCGTTCCCGCGGGGAGGTCGCCGTGACCCTCATCGACATCGACCGGCCGCCGCCCGAGGAGACGGTCGCCAGGCTCCGCGCCATCAGGGGCGTCCTGTCCGTGCGCTGCCTTGGCTGTGCTGATTGACGGGGCGGCGCGCGCATGACCCCAGAGGATCCACTCGCCTGTGTGCGCGAGCGCATCGACGCCATCGACCGGGAGATCCTGCGCCTGATCAGCGAGCGCGCGGCGTGCGCACGCGAGGTGGCGGAGATCAAGTCGACCGCGGGAAGCCCGCAGTTCTACCGGCCGGAGCGCGAGGCCGCGATCCTCAGGCAGATCAAGGAGCAGAACCCAGGTCCACTCGGCGACGAGGATGTCGCTAGGCTCTTCCGCGAGATCATGTCCGCCTGTCTGGCCCTCGAGCAGCCGCTCCAGGTCTCGTTCCTGGGTCCAACGGGCACCTTCACCCAGGCGGCCGCCCTAAAGCATTTCGGTCATGCGGTCCAGACGGTGCCGTTCGGCGCCATCTCCGACATCTTTCGGGAGGTCGAGGCGGGCTCGTGCCAGTACGGGGTCGTTCCGGTGGAGAACTCCACCGAGGGAGTGATCAGCCACACGCTCGACCTCTTCATCAGCTCCCCGCTGCGCATCGCTGGCGAGGTGACCCTGCGCATCCATCACCACCTGATGAGCAAGGAGTCCGAGCTCGCGCGCATCGCGTCGGTCTTCTCCCATCAGCAGTCGCTCGCGCAGTGTCGCGGCTGGCTCGATCGCCACCTGCCGCACGCGGAGCGTGTCGCGGTCGGCAGCAATGCAGAGGCGGCGCAGATGGCCGCGGAGCAGACGGGTGCTGCCGCTGTGGCGGGCGAGGCTGCGGCCGAGATCTACGGCCTCCAGGTGCTCGCCGCCCGTATCGAGGACGAGCCGGCCAATACCACGCGCTTCCTGGTGATCGGGGCGGAGGACTCGCCCCCCAGCGGGAGCGACAAGACGAGCCTGTTGCTGTCGTGCCGTAACGAGGCCGGCGGGCTCCACCGCCTGCTCACGCCTTTGGCTACGCACGGGATCAGCATGACCCGCATCGAGTCGCGACCCTCGCGGCGCGGTGTGTGGGACTATGTCTTCTTCGTCGACATCCTCGGCCATCGCGACGATCCAAGGGTCACGACCGCACTTGAGATCCTCCAGAAGGAATCGAATCTCTTCAAAATATTGGGCTCCTATCCTGAGGCCGTGCTTTAGCCATGCCGTCTGCCGACAATCCGTTTCTGAAGCTCGCCGCCGCCGGGCTGCCGGGGCTTCAGCCGTACGTCCCGGGCAAGCCGATTGCCGAGCTTGAGCGGGAGCTGGGGATCCGTGACTCGATCAAGCTGGCTTCGAACGAGAATCCCTTGGGGCCAGGCCGCATGGCGCGCGAGGCCATCGACGCGGAGCTGGGCGAGCTCGGCCGCTATCCGGATGGCAGCGCATTCGCCTTGCGCGTAGCGTTGGCGACACACCACGGGGTCGATGCCTCGGCCGTCACCCTCGGTAACGGATCAAATGACATCCTGGATCTCGTGGCGCGGACCTTCCTCCAGCCGGGGGTCGAATCGGTCTTCTCCCAGCATGCCTTCGCGGTCTATCCGATCGCCACCCAGGCAGTGGGGGCGACGGCCCGCGTGGCGCCGGCGCTTGACCACGGGCATGACCTGGCGGGCATGCGGGAGCTGGTGACTGAGAACACCCGCGTCGTCTGGATCGCGAACCCGAACAACCCCACGGGTACCTGGCTGGCGGCAGAACGGCTGCATGCCTTTCTCGCCTCCTTGCCGGACACTTGCATTGCCGTGGTCGACGAGGCTTACACAGAGTATGTCGCCGAGCCCGACTATCCGGACGCGATGCGCTGGTTGCCCGACTTTTCGAATCTCGTTGTCACGCGGACCTTTTCCAAGGTGCATGGGTTGGCCGCGCTGCGGGTGGGGTACGGCGTCAGCGATCCGCGCATCGCCGAGCTGCTCAACCGCGTCAGGCAACCGTTCAACGTCAACAGCCTGGCCCAGGCCGCGGCGACGGCGGCGCTCGCCGACAAGGAGCACGTGCGAGCATCCGTGGAGCTCAATCGGGAGGGCATGACACAGCTGACGACGGGCTTTGAGCGCCTGGGTCTTGGTTACATCCCATCGGTCGGCAACTTCGTCTCCCTGGATCTCGGCCGGCCGGCAACGCCCATCCATGATGCGCTGCTGCGCGAAGGCTGCATCGCCCGGCCTGTGGGGAACTACGGCTTACCGCATCACCTGCGGGTGACCATCGGGCTCGAGGCGGAGAACGGCCGTTTCCTGGCGGCCTTGGAGCGGGTGCTTGCGGCATGATTGACCGCCTGACGGTCATCGGTGTGGGGCTCATCGGCGGCTCGCTCGCCCGCGCCTTGCGGGCACAGGACTTGGTCGGCGAGGTCGTAGGCTGCGGGCGCTCCGCCGCCAACCTGGAAACCGCGAAGCGCCTGGGCGTTGTCGATCGTTATAGTCACGATCCCGCCGAGGCGGTGATGGGCGCCGATATGGTCTTCATCTCCGTTCCGCTGGGTGCCATGCGCGAGGTTTTCACCGCGATTAAGGGACGGCTCGGCTCGGACGCCGTCGTCACCGACGGAGGCAGCGTGAAGGGGAGTGTGGTTGCGGACGCTGTCGCCGCCTTCGGAGACTTCCCTCCCCGGCTCGTGCCGGGACATCCCATCGCCGGGACCGAGCGCAGCGGAGTGGAGGCGTCCTTTCCCGAGCTCTATCGCGGCCGGCGCGTCATTCTCACCCCGTTGCCCGAGACGGACCCCGACGCAACGCGGCGAGTTACGCAGATGTGGTGTGCCTGCGGCGCCGAGGTGACCTGCATGGAGGTGCGTCATCACGACGAGGTTCTCGCGGCGACCAGCCACCTTCCTCACATGTTGGCCTTCGGACTCGTGGATGCGCTTGCTCGTCTGCGCGAGAACGACGAGATATTCCGCTACGCGGCAGGCGGCTTCCGCGACTTCACCCGCATCGCCTCGAGCAATGCCGTCATGTGGCGGGACATCTGTATTGCCAACCGTGAGGCCCTTGGCTCCGTGCTTGCCGGCTTCAGTGCTGAGATGGCCGACCTCGCCGATACCATTCGCCGCGGTGACGGCGATCATCTGCTCGAAATCTTCCGGCGCGCCAAGGCCGCGCGCGACCGCTACGTCGACGGCGTTGGGTAGGAGCCTAGTCGGCGCCTTGCTCTGGTGGGCCTGGTCGTGAGGACGAGCATCCGAGCCAAGTTCGCGGTGGGGTTGACCTTCATCCTCGTCGTCAACCTGAGTGCCGGTCTCTACGGGCTGCATCTCTACCGGCATGTGGCGGAACGCGAAAAGGAGGTGCTCGAGACCACCTCGCGCATTGTCTCCCTGGTGCTCTCGGCACAGGTCCACTTCAAGAAGCAGGTACAGGAGTGGAAGGATGTGCTCCTGCGGGGACAGGACGACGCCCTCTACGCCAAGTACCTGGGCCAATTCGAGGCGGAGGAACGGAACACCCGAGATGCAATGCAGCGGCTCCTGCCCATGCTGGCCGACAGCCCCGAGGCGCAGGCGCTCGCCCAGCGGTTCCTGGACGCGCACGTGCGGCTCGGCTCGGAGTACCGCACGGCCTTGGAGCTCTACGACCCCGCCAGTCCCAACTTCCAGCAGGTGGTCGACCGGACGGTCCGCGGGATAGACCGTCAGCCCACCGACCTGCTCGATCAGGTCGTGGACATCGTTCAGGGGCTCAAAGGGAGCAAGCTCCGGGATATCGGCGGCGAGGCCCGAGCCCTCGAGCGGCGCATCGCGCTTCTCGTCGTCGCACTGATGACGGGCGCGGTGCTGCTCATGCTCTGGCTCATGGACCGCACCGTCGCTCGACCCATTGCGACCGCCACCGCCGTCGCCAGGCGCATCCGTGCGGGCGACCTGACAAGCCCCATACGGCCGACCGGCTCGGACGAGGCGGCGCAGATGCTCTCCGCGCTCGAGGCCATGCAGACCAACCTGCGCGAGTCGCGGGACGGCCTGCGCCGCAGCGAGGCCAAGACGAGGCTCCTCCTGGAGTCCGCGGGCGAGGGGATCTACGGAGTGGACACCGAGGGCCGTTGCTCCTTCTGCAATCCCGCTGCCGCCAGGATGCTCGGCTATGCGTCGACCGAAGCGCTCATCGGCGAGGAGATGCACTCCCTCATGCACCACTCGCACCCCGACGGATCGCCGTTTCCGCGGGAGCGCTGCGCGGCATCCAGAACTTATATGAACGGCACGCCGGCGCACGTCGACGACGAGGCGTTCTGGCGCGCCGACGGCACCTCCTTTCCGGTCGAGTATTACTCTCACCCGGTCCTGATGGACGGGGCTCTAGTGGGGGCAGTGGTCAACTTCTCGGATGTGTCCGAGCGCAAGCAGTCCGAGGCCGCGCTCGTCGCAGCACACGACGCACTGTCCAAGGAGCGGGCGCTGTTGGCTGAGCGAGTGAGGGAGAGGACGGCTCAGCTGGATCTGGCGAATGCCGAGCTGGAGCGGATCGCCCAGGCCAAGGACGAGTTCCTCGCGGCCATGAGCCACGAGCTGCGTACGCCGTTGACCTCGATTCTGGGTCTTGCGGAGACGCTCGGGGAAGGTGTCCTCGGGGGCTTGACGGATGCCCAGAAGAAGGCGGCGCGGACGATCTATGCAAGCGGGACGCATCTTCTCGCGCTGATCAACGACATCCTGGACGTGGCCAAGATCGCCGCCGGCAAGATGGGGCTGGTTATGGATCAAATCCCGGTTCACCAGCTGTGGGACGCTGGGCTTCGTCTCGTGCGTCAGTCCGCGGAGCAGAAGAACCTGCGCGTCTCGGCGCAGATCGATCCGAGCGTACGGCTGATCCAAGGCGATAGTCGCCGCCTTAAGCAGATCCTGGTGAACCTGCTGAACAACGCGGTGAAGTTCACGCCCGAGGGTGGGGCCATCGGACTGGAGGTCGTAGGTGATAGGGAGCGCCGCGAGGTCAAGATCACTGTCTGGGACACCGGGATAGGTATCGCCCCCGAGCAACAAGAGCATTTGTTCAAACCGTTCCTCCAGTTCGAGAGCGGTCTCACGCGCGAGCACCAAGGGAGTGGGCTCGGCCTTGCTCTGGTCCACGGGATGGTCGAATCGCATGGCGGCAGCATCAGGGTGCACAGCGCGGTCGGCCGCGGAAGCCGCTTCGAGGTCGTCTTGCCGTGGGACCCGGCGCAGACGGCGGACGTACGTCCTCGGGAAAGCGAGGAGACAGCGCAGGACAGCGAGCTTCGGCCCTTGGTCTCGGGGCGGGCGCGCATCCTTCTCGCGGAAAACGATGAGGACAGCCGGCAAATGTTCTCGGACTATCTGTCGCGCAAGGGATTAGACGTCGTAATTGCCTGCAACGGCGCCGATGCCTTGGTTAAGGCACGGGCTCAGCGACCAGACCTCATTCTCATGGATGTCCAGATGCCGGAGATGGACGGCCTCGAGGCAACCCGCCGGCTGCGCGCCGAGCCTGAGCTGCGCCGCGTCCCAATCATCGCGCTCACGGCGCTGGCCATGCCAGGCGATCGGCAGCGTTGTGTGGACGCGGGAATGGACGACTATCTGAGCAAGCCGCTAGGGCTGGAGGAGCTGCACCGGACTCTGCTCGGCTGGCTGCGGCGGCGCAGCGCGGTCTGAGCGCGCAGTGAACGGCTTGGCGCGCGCAATCAGCGCTGCCCCGCCACCGCCATCGGCACCTGTGGTTGCGCGCGAAGCGGCAAGGGCGCTTCGAATGCCTTCAGTATGATCCCCGTGAGGTCGTGCATGCCGCCCAGAGACGGGCGCTGCGGCGTCAGGCCGGGCCGAAATCCGAGTGCAACAAAGCGCGCGAGCAGCTCCGGGTCGCGCGTGATCACATGCACCGGCACGTCCCAGCTGGCGCCTTCGCCGCTGACGCTGGCGGCGGGCTGGTGGTCGCCGACCAACAGCATCACCGACTCGCGCGGCTGCGGTCGCCGCAGATAGCCGCCGAGCCAGCGGTAGGTGTATTCGAACATGCCGATGTAGTTCGGCAGCATGTCGAGCCAGTCGACATAGGCGTTCAGCAGCCGCTTGGATTCTTCCGCCCCGAAGGGGTCGGGCGTCAGCAGCCGCTTCCAGTCGCTCTGGTAGGGAGGCACCGGGCCGAACGGCAGGTGACTGGTGATCGTCGGAAAGAACAGAAAGCGCGGCGGCGAGTCGGGCCGCAGCGGGTACAGCTGGTCGAACCGCGCGAGGCTGAACTGGTCGGGGATCTTCCAGTAGCCGAGCGGCGGTCCACGGTAGTCGAGGTCACGCCCGTCGACGAAGAGATCGAAGCCGTAGTAAGCGCGCTCGGGCCAATCCCAGCTGAGCGCCGGATACAGGCCGACACACTGGTAGCCGGCGCGTCGGAACAGGCTGGTCAGCGTCGGCCTGTCGGTGGTGAGCAGAAGGTCGTGGCGCAGGGGGTCGCTGAGATCGATGCCCGACAGGAGGCTCAGGTGAGCGAGCTCCGATCCGCCCGCGAAGGTCGGCGAGCGCACGAAGGCGGAGGCGACCACACGACCGCTGGCGGCGATGTCTGCTGCGAACCGACTGCGCGCCGGTGCGAGCTTGGATGCGACCCGCGGATTGTCGAATGTGATCGCGCCGTAGGACTCGAGGAACAGCAGCTCGAAGTCGCGCCCGTGCAGCCCGCCGAGGGCGACCGGGGGCGGCTCGGCCATCGCCGCCTCCAGCGCCGGCGAGCGCGGCAATGCCGCAGCCAGTCTTCCGGGCGTAAACGCGATGGCAAGCAGCTCGGCCTGTCGCCAGTACGTCGGGGTCACGGGCTCAGCAACGAGGTACCAGGTCAGGCTCGGTGCGGTGCCGGTTTCATAGGCGGCGACGGTGATCACCGCCAGCAGGGTCAGGGCCCAGGTCCAGGGCGCGCGCAGGGCGTAGGGAGCGGCATCCCGCGCGGCAGCGCCTACCGCCCACCGCAAGGCGGCGTAAAGCGACACGAGCAGCGCAACCAGGGCAACAATCGCCCCGGCGGTCACCCACCAGGGGTACTCGCGCGCCGACACCCAGAGGAAGCGCGGGATCTGTGGACCGTCCCAGTACAGGTTGACGGGCCGCCCGAACAACGCGGGTGCGGTGACGTCGGCATAGCGGCCGAGAACGAGCACGAGATACGCGACGCTGATGACGGCCAGCATGCGCCGCGACAGCCTGCCGCGCCCGGCGACCGCGACCAGCAGCACGAGCCACAGCGCGACGAATTCTGGCGCGAGCCGGTAGTCGGGCAGAATGCCGGGCGTGGGCCACCAGTTGCGGAAACTGAGCGCGGTGTTGAGCACGACCAGCGCCAGCACGGCGAGCAATGCGCGGCGCGCCCTTGCGATCGGCAACCCTGAAGCGGCTGCGTCGAAGTAAGTGGCCAGGACGTTCATCGCTGCGGTCCCGCGGCGGCAGCCGTCCGGTCGGCCTGCTCAGCGTGCTCCGCCACGAGCCGCCCGCTTGCGATGTAGCCCATGCCCCATTGGGTCGGTGTGAGCTGCCAGTCCGCCAGTCGCGGCGCGATGCGATCCCAGGGCGAGCGCAGCCCCCCGGGCGCGCCGTTGTAGCCGTAGTTCTTCAGGTACACCCAGGCATTCAGCGGTGCCAGCCAGCGCGGGAAAAACTTGATGCCGGCGATCGCCACCCGCGCGCCAGGCCGTGCGCATGCAAGGACGTGCGCCAGCGCACCCGCGGAGCGCAGGATGTCGTGCGTGTAGTGGAACAGCAGCGCATCGGCAGGCTGCGGCAGTGTGAGGTCCTGCGCGGCCGAGGCAAAGAGTGTGACGTTGCCCCAGCGGGCAGCGGCGACACGGGCGCGGGCCTGCGCGAGCATTTCGGCACTGTGGTCAAAGCCGTAGACGTGCCCGCCCTCACCCACCCGATCGCGCAGCAGCGCGAGACTGAGACCCGTGCCGCAGGCGACGTCCAGCACGCGCTGTCCCGCCTCGAGGTCGAGCGCGGCGATCGTGCGTTCGCGGATCGTCCATGTGGGTCCGCAGGTGCGGTCGTAACCGGCGGCGCGCTTGCGGTACTTCGCCAGCGATCGCTGGCGCGTGGCTTGGTCCGCCGCCGCCCGAAGGCCGGCAGCGGTGCCAATCGTTTCCGTCTTGGGTGGGCGCGGCATCGTCAGGTCGCTCCGATCGGACGTGACCATGGAGCCCGCCATGGCCCAAGAAGTTCCCCGGGGGCGTCTCCAATCGCGTGGTCGAGGTAGGGCGCGGGCCAGCCGAGCAAGGCGCTTGCATGCTCGGCACGCTCGCGTAGATGGTCGCGGTCGCTCCCGCCGAGGTGCACGATGGCGTAACGGTGGCTGCCGGTCCACTTGAAGTCCCGCGCCAGCGCATGACCCCGCTTCGGAAAGGTGAACAACAGCCCGTCAGGGTGGCGCCGCGCGAAGGCGGCGCGCCGGCCTGCATCAGGCAGAGGTGGCACCGCGTCGGCAGTGAATGCGCGATAGACGAGGCTCGCTGCCACGCCGGCTGTCGGTTCGGTGCGCGAGACCTGAAGCGGGTCGCCGCCCAGCGCCAAGGCGACAGCCATGGCGTGCGCGTCGACCCCTAGCACGCGGCGGTAGAGATCGCCGAACTGTGAGGCCAGGCGCGGGTTGCACTCGATCACACTCAGGCGGTCGTCGTTCAGGTCATAGAAGAACTCGAGGTTAAAGAAACCGTGCCGGTAGCCGATGGCGGCGAGGAAACGCCGCGCCACGTCGAGCGCGCGCTGCTGCACGGCGTCGTTCAGCCGGCTCGGGAGCTCCCACCGCATGAAGGCCTGCGTGCCCGGTACCATAACGGCGTCGACCACACCGAGCCCGTGCACCTGTCCGTCCCGTACCCAGCCGTCAAGGTTGTACTGGGGGATCTGCGGCGGCACGGCTTCTTCGAGCAGCATGCGGTGCGCACTGCCGGCCTCCGGCAGGCGGGTGCGGCACACACGGTCGAACGGTTCGACCAAGCGGCGGATCACCCACAGCTCGCGCCGGCCGAAGCGCGTGTGCAGCTGCAGCTCGTCGCGGCTGGCCACGCGCCGCGCAAGCACCGAAAAGGCGGCTTTCACCGGTTTTGCATAAGCGGGGTAGAACAGGCCGTCCGGAATGCGTTCGCCACAGCGTATGCCCAGTGCGGCGAAGCCGAGGTTGGCCTCGGGTGCCACCCGCTGCAGCACGCGGCGCGCGTGCAGCTTGTGCTGCGCGGCGAGGATGCTTTCTGGCGGCGCACCGGGCAGCCCTAGCTTCTCGGCCACCAGCGCGGCGGCCAGCGCGCCAAACTGCTCATGGTGCGACAGCACCGCGCGCCATTGGCGGCGCCGGCCGCGCGCGGCCTGGCTCGCGGCAAATCGCCCGAGGTCGAAGCCGACCAGCGCTGCGTTGCTCGGGAACCTACAGAGGTCGAAGCCGGCGAGGTCAAAGCACGCCATGCCCGCCGCGGCGTCCAGACGGTCCAGCGCTTGGCGATCCCAGTCGTGGGCGAACAGCCAGCCGGCGCGGTGCGAAGGCGCGCTCATCGGGCGCACCATGCAGCGCGCCGCGACCTCCAGTGACTCGCCTCCGGCAGCAATGGCAACACGTCTAGTCCTGCGGCAGCGCCCAGGGTGCGAGGGAATTCCCTGGTAAGTACCTTTCGCACTTGGCTTTTTCGTTTTTCGGGTCCGGGCTGCACCCGCCGGAGGGCGGCGTGAACCCATCCCTGCAGCCTTGACGGCCACCTCCTTGCTGCCGACACCCCCGGCGGGCGCAACCCGGCCCCTTAGGCAGCGGACCGAAAAAGTGACGTGAGCTGTGTATAACGAGAGTGCAGCGTCCAACCCGCTGGCGCGGACGTCGTCGGTTCCGTCCGGCCGGTGCCTACTGACAGGTAGCGCGCCGATGGGGAGCGTAGCGCAGGAGGGATAGGAAATCGAGTGCGACCAAGCGAAATCGAGGGGAAAGGGGCAGCGATGACTCCACGAAACCTTGTTGGTCGTCCCGGCGGGCGAAACCCGCCCGGCTCGTGTGGAGCGGCGCGACGGTGTATTTCGGCGCTATGGGACCGCCAGCCTCTGCCTTGACGCCGCTCATCCTGGCACCTAGCCTCCGATTTTCTGGATGACCCGGACATCCATCGCGCGACTGCGGTGATCGGGCGCACCGTCACGCCTGCCGCCTTACGGGCGCGCCCCGCGGGGACAACGCTGCCGCTCGCGGCATCGGAGGAGTTGAGAGCACTTGGGCCTACGGACGCTCCGCCACGAACGGCGGCACTTGGCAGGGTCGCCGCGCGCCGCCCTGACTCCAATTTGGGTCCCGTAAGCAACGGTTCAGCGGTGGTTGGCGGGACCGCTGCGCTTGTCCTTCCTGCAACCCCCAATGTATCCCGTTAGTGCGCGGAAAAACCCGACAATACAACCGGGTGTGCCAGCTCATGTAATGACGTCGGGCTTTTCCCGCCCCGTGCGCGCCTCGATCTGGGCGAGCTCTCGGGCGATCAGGATCAGCGGACGCATGACTTCCTGGGTTTCTTGATTGACCTTCTGCGCATCCGGCTCGAACGATTCCAGGTAGACACGAAGGGTCGCACCTTCGGTACCCGTGCCCGACAAGCGAAAGACGACCCGTGCGCCGCCCGCGAGCCCGATCCTTATGCCCTGCCTCTGCGCGCGGCTGCCGTCGATGGGGTCGGTGTAGGCGAAGTCGTCTGCGTACTCCACGCGGTAGCCCCCAAGCGTTTTGCCCGGCAGGTCGTGCAGCAGGATGCGCAGGTGATCCATCAGCTGCTCTGCCGCGGCCGCGTCCACCCCTTCGTAGTCATGTCGGGTGTAGTAATTGCGGCCGAAACGACGCCAATGCTCGCGGACGATGTCGGCAACGGGCTGCTGGCGTACGGCGAGCAGGTTGAGCCAGAAGAGCACGGCCCACAGGCCGTCCTTCTCGCGCACGTGATCGGAGCCGGTGCCGAAGCTCTCCTCCCCGCACAGGGTGATGCGGCCGGCATCGAGCAGGTTGCCGAAGAACTTCCAGCCCGTCGGGGTCTCGTAGCATTCGATGCCGAGCCCATCGGCCACGCGGTCCGCCGCCTGGCTGGTCGGCATGGAACGGGCAACACCCACGATCCCGTCCTTGTAGCCCGGGGCGTGATGCGCGTTGGCGGCGAGCACCGCGAGGCTGTCGCTGGGGGTGACGAAGAAGTTCTTGCCGAGGATCATGTTGCGGTCGCCGTCACCGTCTGAGGCGGCTCCGAAGTCGAGCCCGTCCGTGCCTTGGGTCATGGCCACCAGCTCCTTGGCATGCGCCAGGTTGGGGTCGGGATGGCCGCCGCCGAAGTCTTCCTTGGGCTCCCCATTCATGACGGTGCCGGGTTCGGCACCGAGCCGGTTTTCCAGGATCTCGATGGCGTAGGGCCCCGTCACCGCATGCATGGCATCGAAACGCATGCGAAAGAGCCCCGAGTTGAAGAGCTGGTGAATGGCGTTGAAGTCGAACAGGGACTCCATCAGCTCCGCGTAGTCCGCCACCGGGTCGACAACCTCCACGGTCATGGCATCGACCCGGAGCTGGCCGATGCGATCCAGATCCACGTCCGGTGTGTCCAGCATGAGGTAACGATCGATCTTGGTCGTGCGGTCGAAGATCGCGCTGGTCACGGTCTCGGGCGCTGGGCCGCCGGCAGCGACGTTGAACTTGATGCCGAAGTCCTCGTCGGGCCCTCCGGGGTTGTGGCTCGCCGAAAGGATGATGCCGCCTTGGGTCTTGTACTTGCGGATGATGCAGGATGCCGCTGGGGTCGAGAGGATGCCGCCGCGGCCGACGAGGACCTTGCGAACGCCGTTGGCGGCTGCCATACGGAGGATGACCTGTATGGCCTCCCGATTGTAGAAGCGTCCGTCGCCGCCGATGACCAGCACACCACCCTTGAGGTCCTTCTGTGTGTCGAAGATGGATTGCACGAAGTTCGCAAGGTAGTGCGGCTGCTGGAAGACCTTGACCTTTTTGCGGAGGCCGGATGTCCCAGGGCGCTGACCCTCGAACGGCCGGGTGGCGACGACTTTCGGTCCCATCTCGAATAACCCTTGATAACCGTGGAAAACGACTACATTGAACCACACGCGCGACTGGCGTGGCATGACGCATTGTAGCCCCATGTCCGGTGGCGTCCATCATGAACCACTGATAGAGCAGGCCGGTAACATCCATGACGGTAGAAGCGCACAAGGAAACTCTGGAATTCAAGGCCGAGGTTAGCCAGGTTCTCGACCTCGTCATCCGCTCTCTGTACTCGAACAAGGAGATCTTCCTTCGGGAGCTCATTTCGAACGCCTCTGACGCGGCGGAGAAGCTGCGTTTCGAGGCCCTGACGGACGAGGGGCTCTACGAGGACGACCCCAACCTTCGGATTCGCATCGAGGTCGACCGAGATGCGGGCACGGTGAGTGTTTCGGACAACGGCATCGGAATGAGCCGACAGGAGGTCATGGAGACCATTGGAAGTATCGCCAGCTCAGGTACGCGCCGGTTTCTGGAGCGCCTCGCCGGGGATGAGGCGAAGGACAGCCAACTGATTGGCCAGTTCGGTGTGGGCTTCTATTCGGCGTTCATCGTGGCCGACCAAGTGACCTTGATCTCGCGTCGCGCCGGACTTGGGCCGGAGCATGGGGTTCGTTGGGACTCGGAAGGGAAGGGTGGCTACACGCTGGAGACGGTAGACCGACCCGAGCGTGGGACGGAGGTCATTCTGCACCTCAAGGAGGATGAGAAGGAGTTCCTCGAGCCTTGGCGGTTGCGGGGGGTCATCGGCAAGTTCTCCGATCACATCGCGCTCCCCGTCGAGATGCGTAAAGAGCCGTCGGGAGAGGAGGAGGACCAGGACAAATCCTCGGAGTACGAGCAGGTCAACCGGGGCACGGCGCTTTGGATGCGCAACAAGTCGGACATCGAGGACGAAGAGTATCAGGAGTTCTACAAGCACATCTCCCACGACTTCGACGAGCCTCTGACGTGGGCGCACAACCGGGTAGAGGGGACGAACGAGTACACGGCGCTCCTCTATGTCCCCAAGCGCGCCCCCTGGGACCTGTGGGACCGCGATCAGAAGCACGGCGTGAAACTTTACGTGCGCCGGGTCTTCATCATGGACGAGGCAGACAGGCTCTTGCCGCACTACTTGCGTTTCGTAAAAGGGGTAGTGGACTCGGATGACCTTCCCCTCAACGTGTCGCGGGAGATGCTTCAGCACAACCGCAAGATCGACACCATCCGTCAGGCCAACACCAAGCGTGTGCTCGGCCTGGTGGAGACCATGGCCAAGGACGAGGCGGACAAGTATCAGGCGTTCTGGACAGAGTTCGGCCGGGTTTTGAAGGAAGGGCCGGCAGAGGATTTTGCGAACCGCGAGCGGATTGCGGGTCTCTTGCGCTTCTCGACGACGGCGAGCGGGGGCGAAGCTCAGACCGAGTCCCTCGATGCCTACATCGAGCGCATGAAGGAGGGTCAGGAGAAGATTTACTACCTGACCGCCGACTCACCGACGGCTGCACGCAGCAGCCCGCATCTGGAGGTCTTCCGCAAGAAGGGCATCGAGGTTCTACTGCTCTCGGACCGGGTAGATGAGTGGCTCGTGACGAGTCTGAGCGAGTACAAGGGCAAACACCTGCAGTCCATCACCAAAGGAGAGCTTGATCTGGGCAATCTGGCGGACGCGGAGGAGAAAGAGCACAAGGAGAAGGCGGCCCAGGAACATGGTGACCTGCTGAAGCGGCTGCAGGCGGCTTTGGGCGAGCGCGTGAAGGAGGTGCGTGTTACGACCCGGCTGGTCGACTCTCCCGCCTGCCTGGTGGTGGGGGAATACGATATGAGCGCCAACCTGGCCCGGGTGCTCAAGTCCGTCGGTCAGGCAGCCCCTTTGACCCAGCCGATCCTAGAGGTGAACCTGGACCATCCCCTGCTCAAGCGCCTGGAGGCCGAGGGCGATGAGACCCGCTTTGCCGACCTGGGGCTGCTCTTGTTTGACCAGGCTCAGCTTGCCGAGGGCGGCCAGCTGGACGACCCGGCCGCCTTCGTGGGCCGGCTCAACAGGCTGATGCTGAACATGATGCTGGCGGGGAAATGAGGCCCGAACCGTTTCAGGACGCCGAGGTTCATAAGCCTCCTGTATTGCCGCATGCATTCTGTGGAATAGTCTCGTCGACCGCGCTGTGGCACACTCGTACGCTTTTCGAATCAAACTGAGGACAACACCAGATGCGCATCATCCTGCTTGGCGGTCCCGGTGCCGGTAAAGGCACTCAGGCGGGTTTCATCAAGGAGAAGCTCGGCATTCCCCAGATCTCCACGGGCGATATGCTTCGCGCCCACGTAAAGGCCGGTACCGACCTGGGCAAGGCCGCCAAGAAGATCATGGACGAAGGCGGACTGGTGTCCGACGACATCATCATGGGAATGGTCAAGGAACGGGTTAAGGAGGACGACTGCAAGAACGGATTTCTGTTCGACGGGTTCCCCCGCACCCTCGCCCAGGCCGATGCCATGAAGGCCGCCGGGATCTTCGTCGACGCCGTCGTTGAGATCGACGTGCCGGACGAGGAGATCATTAAGCGCATGTCCGGACGCCGCGTCCACTTGTCCTCTGGACGCACCTATCACGTGGTGTTCAACCCGCCCAAGGAAGCCGGCAAGGACGACGTGACCGGCGAGGCGCTGATCCAGCGCGATGACGACAAGGAAGAGACGGTCCGAGCACGCCTGAAGGTATACCACGACCAGACCGAGCCGCTGATCGACTACTACTCTGGGTGGGCGACGCAGGGCGGCGAGGGCACGCCCCAGTATGTCAAGATCAATGGGATCGGCGGTGTCGAGGAGATTCGTGATCAGATCTTTCGGGGTCTGGAAGCGGTCTGAGCTTCGTCGCTACGGGTGCAGAAAGCCGGGCGATCGCCCGGCTTTTTGTTTGCGGGTAGGTCTGACGCGTCAGCTTGACGCGAGGGATGGTTCCGCTGGAACCCGCTGGATCAAGCCCATGCCGGCCCCAGGGATGGTTGCAGAGCGTTTCGGCTGAGCTTGAGCTCGGGTTGTTGTCGTCCCCCTGCAGGCCGGAAATTATCCATACCAACCAGGCGGAAAACTGCGGTGCCGGTGCGATTCTGTTAGTATTCGGCGCTAAATTTTGTGATTAGGTGGACCCCCATGGCTGTTGTAGAGCTCAACAAAGACGACTTCGAGCAAACGATCAAAGACAACTCCTTTGTAATTGTCGATTTTTGGGCGCCTTGGTGCGGTCCGTGTCGTTCCTTCGCGCCCGTGTACGAGAAGGTCGCGGCAGACCACGAAGACATCGTGTTTGCCAAGGTCAACACGGAAAACGAGCAGGAAATCGCGGCCCATTTTCAAATCCGTTCGATCCCAACTCTGATGATCTTTCGCGACCAGATCATCATCTTTGCCCAGCCCGGTGCTCTACCTGAGGGGTCCTTTCGTCAGCTCTTGCAGAAGGCGCAGGAACTGGACATGGACGAGGTGCGCCGTCAGGTCGAGTCCCAGCACCAGGGAACGGCCTAACCAGCCATGACTGCCTCCTTGTGGGATGCTAGCCGCCCGTATCCGGGGCCGGCAGTGGACCCCTCTCGATGCGCCCGATAGGGTGCTCCCTGTGATGGAGGTATGCCAGGCCCCTTGGAGAACCCCGCTGGTTCTCTCGGGGCGCCCGACCGTGGGCGCCTTGATGAGTCTGTGCGAAGAGAACTATCGCGCGCTGCTGCGCATGATCCCGGATCTCCGGATCATACAGGGGGAGATGCGATCGGCTCGCCCGGGCGGGCTGGACCTCCATCTGGAGATCCTCGAGCAGACGCGTTACACGACTCTGCTACGTCTCACCTACTTCTTCCCGTACCACGACGGCAAGGTGCACCGCGTGCCCGAGGCCGATCCTGATGCGCTGTTGCGGGTTTATCACGATGCGGGGCAGGTCGAGGTGGTAGACCTGCTCGAGACGGCGCTGCCGATCCACAGCCACTATCAGTCGCCTGCCCTCCTGGCCAAGTGGAAGGTCAATCTCTTCATCTCGAAATGGCTTGCGTACTGCGTGCGGCAGGGCCATCGCTTCTATCGGTCTTCCGAACAACCAGTCGGTGCCGAGCCGAAAGACCTGCTCTCGGCTTATCTCTGAGGTCAAGCGCTCACGGGTGACGTGCGCTGTCTCTCAGTCGAGAGGCGAACGACCCTTTCTGGCCGCTCGATCTGAAGCCAGGCGTTTCAGTCTTTGAGGATCGCCGCGCCAAATTTGGCTTACCCGCGGCAGGGGAACCTGTCCCGAATTTCGCTGACCAACGCTTGAGGTTACCCGGTGATGGCCCGCGTGCGGGTTTCGACGAAGATTCTTGACTAATTTTCTAAAGAATAGCTATGCTTTTTCCCAGTAGTACCTGGGTAATTCACTCCACCCAAAGGAAAACCGACCATGAGACTTTCGACCAAAGGCAGATATGCGGTGACGGCCATGTTGGACCTTGCGCTAAACTCCGGCCGGGGTCCCGTGACATTGGCAGACATCTCGGTCAACCAGGGGATCTCCCTGTCCTATCTCGAGCAGCTATTCGCTGCGCTACGCTCCAAGCAGCTGGTTCGCGGGGTGCGCGGCCCAGGGGGCGGTTACTACCTCGGTCGAGGCTCCGATCAGATCTCGATCGCCGACATCATTTGTGCCGTGGACGAGTGGGTCGAGTTCACGCGTTGCGGTGGCCGTGAGAACTGCCGCGATGGCCAGCGCTGCCTCACCCATACACTGTGGGATCAGCTGAGCGACGAAATCTTCAGTTTCCTCAGCGGCATTACGCTCGCCGATCTGGTGGAGCGGGGTCGGCGCGAGCACCCCGAGGTGAAGGTCGACACGTTTCAGGGCCCGCGTAAGAGACGCGCCGCCTAATCCATCCCCATCGCGGGCGAGTCCGCGCGCATGGATGCGCTTACACCTTGCCGATAACCCCTCCTGTGGCGCAAGGTCGCGGGAGGTCTGTCGCGTGGAAGACCGCCTTGGGCGCGAAGTGATGACTGCAAATCCTGGCTGACTTGCGGTTGCCCGAGGCGCGTATCCTCATCCGGGCGCGTTCTATTCGGTCATCTGCCTGTGCCTATGATTCGCGCGGAAGATGCTATCCTTGCCCGGCATTGGTGCATATTGTTTTTCTTCAGACGTCGAAGAGGTCATGGCGGGCTCACCTGACGGACTCTACACGATTCACGACTTTATCCGGTGGGGTGCAAGCCGCTTCAATGCAGCCGGGCTGTTCTTCGGTCACGGGACCGACAACGCCCTCGACGAAGCGGCACAGCTGGTGTTGTTCGCCCTGCATTTGCCTGCGGACTTGCCGGCGATCTATCGCGACTGCCGCCTAACCGAGCCGGAGCGCGGGGCGGTCGCCGCTCTGATCGAGCGGCGCATCAGTGAGCGTAGGCCCGCCTCGTACCTGACGAATCGGGCTTGGTTCGCCGGCCTGGAGTTCTTTGTCAACGACGAGGTACTGGTCCCCAGGTCCCCCCTTGCGGAGCTTGTCGAGGCCGGCTTCGATCCCTGGATCGACGCCGAGCGTATTCATCGGATTCTCGACCTGTGCACCGGCTGCGGATGCATCGGCATTGCCGCTGCAGTGTATCTCCCCGACGCCGAGGTCGATCTGGCCGACATCTCCCAGGGTGCCCTGGCAGTTGCCGCCCAAAACGTGGCGCGCCACGGAGTGGAGGAGCGCGTGCGCGTAGTGGAATCGGACCTCTTCTCCGGATTATCGGACCACAGCTACGACGCTATCGTGTCCAATCCTCCTTACCTGAGCACGGCGGAGTTGGCCTCACTCCCTGAGGAGTATCACAAAGAGCCGCGGCTCGGTCTGGCGGGCGGGGAGAGCGGGCTCGATCTCGTGCTGCGCATCCTGCGCGACGCCCCCGCGCACCTCAACGAGGGCGGCATCCTCGTGGTGGAGGTGGGCAATGCCGCAGAGGAGCTTGAGCAGCGCTTTCCCGATGTTCCCTTCCTGTGGCTGGAGTTCGAGCGGGGCGGTGAAGGGGTGTTCCTCATGAGGCGTGAGCAGTTGGTAGAGTTTCATCCACTCTTTGAACAGGTAGTCGAGCGATCATGAGCCTACGGCGGGCAAAGAACGTCGAAGAGTATGTCGAGTGGGTCCGACAAGCCGTGTTCGAGGTGGGTGAGCTGCGCGAGTGCCTCGAGCTTGAGCTCGAGGACCTGACAAGATTCCCGGCCTTTCTCGATCCCCTGGAAGAGGGGATAAAGGATCTCTATCGCTCCATGGAGGATGGCACCTACAGCTTCGGGCGTGAGGACCTGCCGTTCATGGACCTCGCGGGCAAGTATTCCGACCAGATCCCGTTCCACACCTTGCTCAAGCAGATCACCGAGACGCACCGCAGGGGTATCGAGGTGGAACGGAACGACGACTAGGCAGCCCATGGACCAGAGCATCGACTTCGATCTCGCGCTCATTCGCCGTTACGACCAGAGCGGGCCGCGCTACACCTCCTATCCGACCGCCGTCGAGTTTCACGAGGGCTTCGGTGAGGCGGCATACCGTGATGCCTGCGCCCGCAGCAACGCAAGCGGGCGCCCGCTCTCGCTCTATTTTCACCTTCCGTTCTGCGACACGGTCTGCTTCTACTGCGCCTGCAACAAGGTGGCGACCAAGGATCGAAGCCTTGCCAAGCCCTATCTGGAGCGCGTCTACCGGGAGCTTGAGATGCAGAGCGGTCTGTTCGACCGCGGGCGGCGCGTCGAGCAACTGCACTGGGGCGGCGGCACCCCGACCTTCATCAGCCGGGAGCAGATGACCGAGCTCATGGAGACCACCCGGCACTGGTTCGCTCTCGCGGACGACGACGTGGGTGAATACTCCATCGAGATCGACCCGCGGGAGGCCGATGCGGAAACGGTTGCGCTCCTGCGGAAGTTGGGCTTCAACCGCATGAGCCTCGGCGTGCAGGACTTCGACGCGCGGGTACAGCGCGCGGTGAACCGCATCCAGAGCGAGGCGGAGACTCTCGCGGTCTTGGAGGCCGCGCGCGGCGAGGGATTTCGCTCCATCAGCGTCGACCTTATCTACGGCCTGCCGTTCCAGACGGTGGAGAGCTTCTCGCGTACCGTCGATCGCATCATCGCATTCGCTCCGGATCGCCTCTCGGTTTTCAACTACGCGCATCTGCCGACGCGCTTCATGCCGCAGCGCCGCATCAACGCCGAAGAGCTGCCCCAGCCCCAGGTGAAGCTCGACATCCTGCAGGCCACCATCGATCGTCTGACGGCCGCCGGTTACGTCTACATCGGGATGGACCACTTCGCCCGACCGGACGACGAGCTCGCGGTGGCCCAGCAGGAAGGGAGCCTGTACCGCAACTTCCAGGGCTATTCCACCCATGCAGACTGCGACCTCGTCGGCCTCGGCGTCACCTCCATTGGAAAGGTCG
The DNA here is from genome assembly GCA_963824085.1 of uncultured Gammaproteobacteria bacterium. GTDB lineage: Bacteria > Pseudomonadota > Gammaproteobacteria > Chromatiales > Chromatiaceae > JARRNE01. The sequence goes on along the minus strand of CAWGNT010000009.1, from coordinate 56,819 downwards.
CCAACACCTATGCGCAAAACCGGCGCAGCCTGGACGAGTATTACGCGGACTTGGACGCGGGCCGCTTGGCGATCTTCCGCGGTATCGAGCTCAGCCGGGACGACGAGATCCGCCGTGACGTCATCACGCGGCTGATCTGCCACTTCGTTCTAGATTTCGCCACCGTCGAGCATGCCTGGGAAATCGACTTCGGGGACTACTTTCGTGATGCCCTGCGGGCTTTGGAGCCGATGCAGGCCGACGGCCTCATCGAGGTGGACGCGAAGGGCCTCCGGGTGCTCCCGAAGGGAAGACTCCTTATTCGCAACATCTGCATGACGTTCGACGCCTATCTGGCGGCCAAGCAAGGGCCGGTGGGCTTCTCCAAGGTGATCTAGGCGCGAAAGGCGCATCGAACGGTGTCCGGGGAAGGGCTTCAGGACATCCCCGCCGCCTTTCGCCGGGTGGCAAGGGCACGCCGCGGCGAGACCGCTGTCTTTGCGCGCAGCCGGAGCTGGACCTTCGCCGCCTTGGACCGGGCGTCGGACGGTGTCGCGGCCGGTCTTGCCGAGAACGGCATCGGCCGCGGCGACCGCGTCGGGCTGTATTGCCCGAACTGTCCCGAGTTCGTGCTCGCCTACCTGGGCATCCTGAAGGCGGGGGCTACGGTCGTCCCCATCAATCTGATGCTCAACCCGCAGGAGATCATCTTCATCCTGGCGGATGCGGGGGCAACAGGCATCCTTTTCCATTTCGGCCTGGCAGAGGCAACGGCGAGGGTGAGGGCGGAGCTGCCGAGCCTAAGGCTCGCAGTTCGCATTGGGGGCACAGCGGCGGGGGCTGAACCGGCGTTGGAGGATCTCGCGGAGTCGAGCGGCACGGTCCCTTTGCTGTCGATCGATCCCGCCGAGCACCTCGCCGCGATCCTTTACACCTCCGGTACCACCGGGCGTCCCAAGGGCGCCATGCTGAGCCACCGCAATCTCGCGGCCAATGTGGCCAGCATCGCCGAGGCACTGGGCCTGGTCCCTGGTCGGGACCGCATCCTGGTGGTGCTGCCCATGTTCCACGCCTTTGCCGCCACCGTCGGCTTGCTGACGCCGCTGCTCCACGGGCTGGCCTTGGTTCCGGTCGAGCGGTTCGAGCCGCGGCTGGTGACCGCGGCCATCGGTGCCCATGAGGCGACCATCTTCCTCGGCGTCCCCAGCATGTACAGCCTGCTGCTGCGCCTCGACGACGACGCCGTCGCCCGGTGGCGCTCGATCCGCTTTTGTGTCTCCGGCGGGGCCGCCATGCCGCAGGCAGTGATGGCCGCGTTCGAGGAGCGCTTCGCCGTGCCGGTTCTGGAGGGCGACGGCCCGACCGAGTGCTCCCCGGTGACCGCCGTCAACCCGCTGGTCGGTGCCCGCAAGCCTGGCTCCGTGGGCCTCCCCATCCCGCGCGTGGAGATGCGGATCGCAGCACCCGACGGGAGGTCGCTCCCCGACGGTGAGCATGGCGAGGTGTGTGTCCGCGGCCCGAACGTCATGAAGGGGTACTGGCGGCTCCCGGAGGAGACGCGGGCCACCTTCTTCGGTGACTGGTTCCGCACTGGGGATCTGGGGTACCGGGACGGCGATGGCTACTTCTTTCTGGTGGATCGGATCAAGGATCTCATCATCACCAACGGAATGAATGTTTACCCCCGGATGATTGAAGAGGTCCTCTATCGCCACCCTTCGGTCGCGGAGGCGGCAGTAGTTGGCGAGCCGCATCCGCTCCATGGCGAGATCCCTGTCGCCTTCGTCGTCCCCAAGCCCGGCCCGGCCCCCGACACCGGTGAGCTGAAGGACTGGTGCAGGGAGAACCTGGGCCGCCACGAGATCCCCCGACGCATCCTGCTGCGCGAAGCCCTGCCGAAGAACGCCACCGGCAAGATCCTCAAGCGCGAGCTGCGCCGCCACGGCGAGCTGGAGCGAGGCGTCGTATTGGATGACGGCGGACAGCAGACGGCGGACGGTTTTTAGGGTGCGCTGTGCGCACCGAATTCGAATTCAATGCCGATCGAGCGTCGGGCGCTGGGCGGTGCACACAGTGCACCCCACAGGACGCGATGGCGAAGGCGTATGAGCCCCGGTTTTGGCGCCGCGTCCCTCGCCAGCCCGTGGGATGGGCAAAGCGGAGCTTGCCCATCAGACCGAGCGCTATGGTAATCCCCGACGCTCACCCTCAGTCCGTGGCGGCAATCCGTGCCGCCCACTGTCTGGCGTCTTCCAGAATCGTCGCCGGCTCCAGGGTTGTGGGCTGGCCGTCGCGGATGAGCTGGCGCCCGGCCACCCAGACGTGCCTCACCTGGCTCCGGTCGGCCGCGTAGACGAGGTGGGAAACGGGGCGGTAGACCGGCTGGGTTTCGGGAGCGCCGAGGTCCACCGCCACCATGTCCGCCGACTTGCCGGGTTCTAGCGAGCCCGTCTCGCCCTCAATCCCAAATGCCTTTGCGCCGTGAAGGGTGGCCATTCTCAGTGCCTGATAGGCGGGGAGGGCGGATGCCGATTCGGCAACGCCTTTGGCGAGCAAGGCCGCGGTCTGCATCTCGCCGAGGAGGTCGAGGTCGTTGTTGCTCGCTGCGCCGTCCGTGCCGAGGGCGACCTCGACCCCCGCCTCCAGGAGCCGTGCGACTGGGCAGAAACCGCTCGCGAGCTTGAGGTTCGACTGGGGGCAGTGCACCACGTGCGCCCCTGCGCGCGCCACCGCCTCGATCTCCACTTCCTCGAGCTGGGTCATGTGCACCGCGACCAGGCTCGGGCCGAGCAGTCCGAGGCGCTCCAGGCGGGAGATGGGGCGCTCCCCGTGCTCCCGCAGGGACTGGACGATCTCGTCGTGGGTCTCATGGAGATGAATGTGCACCGGCACCTCGAGCTCGTCGGCAAGCGTGCGTACCCGTTCCAACGGGGTGTCGGCCACGGCATAGGGGGAGTGGGGCGCAAAGGCGGTGCGGATGAGGGCATGGTCGCGGTAGCGCTCATGCACGGCCAGCCCCTTGTGCAGGTATTCGTCCGCCGATTCCGCGTAGCCGGTCGGAAAGTCCACGACGATCATGCCGACAACGGCGCGCATGCCCGCTTCCGCTGCCGCCCGGGCGGTGACCTCCGGATAGAAGTACATATCGTTGAAGCAGATGGTCCCGCTGCGCAGCATCTCGAGGGCGGCCAGCCGTGTGCCGGCGAGCACGAACTCGGGATCGACCCAGCGTTTCTCCGCCGGCCAGATGTGCTGGTTTAGCCAGATCATCAGGGGCAGGTCGTCGGCCAGACCCCGCAGCAGGGTCATCGGTGAGTGGGTGTGGGCGTTGATGAGTCCGGGGATGAGGGCGTGGCCGGGAAGGTCGAGCTCCCGCTCCGCCTGGAACGCGGTGCGTGCCTCCGCGGTCGGGAGGATGCCCTGGATGCGCCCCCCGCCGACCGCGAGGCTGTGCTCCTCGAGGACGTGCTCTTGCTCATCGACGGGGATGATCCACTGGGCGTGGATGAGGAGATCCGCGTGCATGGGGATCGATTCTCCCTTGTCAGGTGGCCGCTGTTTGCCACAATAGCCGCGAATCTGCCATAAGGAAGCCGCGATGGAAACCCAGCATCCCTTGAACGTCAGCCCCGACAACGCCGTGGTCTGGCATCAGGACTGCCTGTACCTGATCGACCAGCGCCACCTGCCGGCTCGGGCGGAGTTCCTCGCCTGTACAAGCGCGGCGGAGGCGGCCGAGGCCATCCGCTCCATGGTCGTGCGGGGGGCGCCGGCGATCGGTATCACCGCCGCCTATGGCGTCGTGCTCGCCGCACGAGAATGCCACCGGCGTCTGGGTTTGGACTGGCACACGGCGATGGGACCGGAGCTTGCCTTGCTCGCGGCCTCCCGTCCGACAGCAGTGAACCTATTCTGGGCACTGGAGCGCATGCGCGGCCTGATGGACCGGCTGGGCGAGGGCGATCCCGTTCCCGCCTTGCTCGCGGAGGCGCGGGCGATCCACCGGCAAGATCGGGAGGCGAACGTGCGCATGGGCGATCTCGGTGCCGAGCTGATTGCCGGACCTACCGACGTCATTACCCACTGCAACGCGGGAGCGCTGGCGACCGGCGGCTACGGGACGGCCCTCGGCGTCATCCGCAGCGCCTTCGCGGCGGGCCGGATCGGGCGCGTCTATGCGGATGAGACGCGGCCCTGGATGCAGGGCTCTCGCCTCACGGCCTGGGAGCTGCAGCAGTCCGGCATCCCGGTGACGGTACAGGCGGACGCGGCGGCGGCGAGCCTAATGGCGGGCGGCGGCGTCGGATGGGTGATCGTCGGCTCCGACCGCATCGCGGCCAACGGCGACGTGGCCAACAAGATCGGGACCTACGGTTTGGCGGTACTTGCACGCCATCATGGCGTGCGCTTCATGGTGGCGGCACCCACCTCGACGATCGATCTGCGCGTCGCTTCGGGGGCCGAGATCCCCATCGAGGAGCGCGCCGCCGACGAGGTCCTGGCCTGCGGCGGTCGCCGCCTGGGCCCTGAGGGGGCAGCTGCCCGCAACCCGGTCTTCGATGTCACCCCCGCTGACCTGGTCGACGTGATAGTCACCGAGCGCGGAGTGGTGGAGCGGCCGACGGCCGAAAAGATGCGCACCCTCATGAGACCAGTGTCCTGAGCAACAGGACTCGCCGACTTCGAATCGCTCCGACCCTAGTGCGCTGCGTGCAACGTTTGGCGCGGCCGGTGTGCACGGTCGTTGCGTCTCTGACGATGCGACGCATCGTCCCGTCTGCGGTACCTTGGAAGACTTTTTCGTAGCCTAGCCCTTCACATCCATGCCCCTCTCCTTCAACCACGCCGAGCTGAGCGATGACTTTCCTCCCGAGTTCCTGGAGCGAGGGCGGCGCTATTTTGAGGACGGGAGAGTTTTGAGCGCCGATTTCAATGCGGGCCAGAACTTCGCGGTCGGGCGGGTACGCGGGTCCGGGGCGCGCGTCTATCAGTGCGTCGTGCGCCTCGGAAAAGAAAAGGACGGTGCACCGTTTGTCGTGGGGCAGTGCTCCTGCCCCGTGGGATACAACTGTAAGCACGTGGTGGCCATCCTGCTTGCGCTGGAGCCGCGGCAGGGGGCTATCGCGGAACCGCTGGCAAAGGAGCTGCCGCTGGAAGTGCGGAGCTGGCTCGCCCGTGCGGAACGCCTGGCTGAGGCTTGCAGCCGCGAGGAGCCTTACCGGGTTCTCTACCTGGTCAGTCGCGAAGAGCGCTTCGGCCTTCAGCGCACCCTGGTTCGGGCAGTAAAGGCTCGGCGGCTCGCGAGCGGCGGATGGGGCAAGCCGCAAGATTTCGACGTCCTCGGCCGCTCTCAGGCGCGCTTCATTACACCGGAAGACCGACGCATCCTGGCGCTCGTGCACTCGAGCCACGACGCCACATCGACGTCCAGGGGCGCGGTGCTCGATGACGTTTTCGGTGCGGACATCTTGCATCTCATCGTGCGCACGGGCTGCGGTTATTGGCGGGACACGGACGGCCCCGCCCTGCGCTGGAGCGGGCCGTTGGCGGGAAGGCTTGCGTGGCAGCTGGCGGACGATGCCCGGCTGCACGTTGTGCTCGAAGTGGACCGCCCCCGCCTGGAGCTGCTCCCGGTGGCGCCCCCTTGGTATCTGGACCCGGAGTCCGGTGACTGCGGACCGCTGGATACGGGCCTCGAGGCGCAGGCGGCCGCACTGCTCGCGGCAGCACCCCGCATCGGGCCGGACACCGCCGAGGCGCTGGAGGAGACCGCGCGGGCGCGGCTGCGCGGACTCCGTCTGCCCATGCCGCCAGTCCCAGAACGTCGGCGAGTGGCTGCCGAGCAGCCGGTCCCCCGTCTGCGCTTGAGCAGCCAGAACCAGGCCGAGGAGGTTCACTACAGATATTGGAGTCCCGAGCCCAATTGGCTCGACAGCGCGAGCCTCTCTTTCGACTATGCCGGCACCCTGGTCGATCCGAGCGATCGGACTCCGGTCGCACGCGGCGTCGAGAACGGCGTTCTGGTGGAGCGCGAGCGCGACGCGGGGGCCGAGCTGGCGGCGATCGAGGCCCTCGAGGCGCTCGGTCTCAGGCGCACCGCAACACAGAAGGACGGCGCTGGACTGCGGTTCGAGATGCCCGGCGAGGATGCCGCGTGGCTCCGATTCATGGAGACTCAGGTGCAAAGGCTGGAAGCCGAGGGGTGGCGCATCGAGATCGATGCGGATTTCCGTTTCCGCGTCGCCCAGCTGGACGAATGGCGCATGGAAGTCGTGGAGCGCGACGGCGGCCATTGGCTGGAGCTGGGATTGGGCGTGGACGTCGATGGCGAGCGTACGGATCTGTTGCCCGTCCTGGTGGATCTCATTCAGCGATTCAGCGCCGATCTCTCGCCCCAGGCGCTGACCCGGATGGATGAGGAGACCACACTCCCCGTGCGCTTGGCGGACGGCCGCATCTGTCTGATGCCGCTTCGGCGCCTGCGCCCTATCCTCACAACCCTGATTGAGCTGTACGATCCGCAGGCGCTCGGGCGCAACGGGAGCCTGCGCTTGGCGCGCACACAGGCCGCCCAGCTGGCCGAGGTGGAAGCGGCGGCCCCGGAGCTGGCCTGGTCGGGAGGCGAGGCGGCTCGCGCGTGGGGCCGTCGCCTTAGAGCTTTCGATGGAGTGCATCCTGTTCCGCCCCCGAGCGGCCTCGCCGTCGAGCTCAGGCCCTATCAAGGGCAGGGTCTGGCCTGGCTGCAGTTTCTGCGCGAATACGAGCTGGGCGGCGTCCTCGCGGACGACATGGGTCTTGGCAAGACGGTGCAGGCCCTCGCCCACTTGCTGCTGGAAAAGGAGAGCGGGCGCGCCGACCGGCCGAGTCTCGTGGTCGCGCCGACCAGCCTGATGTTCAACTGGCGGCGCGAGGCGGAGCGTTTCGCCCCTGCGCTCCGGGTGCTCGTGCTGCACGGCCCGGATCGTCGCCGGCATTTCGGCACTATCGCCGACCACGACCTGGTCTTGACCACTTACCCGTTATTGCCGCGCGACCTAGAGGCGCTGTCTGCCGTCGACCTCCATGTGCTCATCCTGGACGAGGCGCAGGCAGTGAAGAATCCCCGCAGCAAGGCCGCGGAAGCCGTGCGCGCACTGAGCGCCCGCCATCGTCTGTGTCTCACCGGCACGCCGCTCGAGAACCACCTCGGGGAGCTCTGGTCGCTCCTCGATTTTCTGATTCCCGGAATGCTGGGAGACGAGCGCCGCTTCAGGCGGCTGTTCCGAACCCCCATCGAGCGCTTCGGTGACGACGCGCGCCAGGAGCAGCTGCGCCGACGGGTGGCCCCCTTCCTGCTGCGCCGCACGAAGGAGGAGGTCGCAGCGGAGCTTCCGCCCAAGACGGAGATCCTGCGCCAGGTCCCGCTGGAAGGAGATCAAAGGGACCTGTACGAGACCCTGCGCCTTGCACTTCACGAGCGGGTGCGTGCGGAGGTGGAGAGCAAGGGTCTGGCGCGTAGCGGCATCATCATTCTGGACGCCCTCCTGAAGCTCCGTCAGGTCTGCTGCGACCCTCGGCTGGTCAGCCTGGAGAGCGCCCGCAAGGTCAAGCGCTCGGCCAAGCTGGATCTCCTCATGACCCTGCTGCCCGAGCTGCTGGAGGAGGGGAGGCGTATCCTGCTGTTCTCCCAATTCACAAGCATGCTCGAGCTCATCGAGGCGGAGCTGAAGCGCCTGGGTCTGCATGAGGACGAAGGCTTCGTCAAGCTCACGGGCCGCACCCGCAACCGTTCAATGCCGGTGGACCTCTTTCAGGCCGGGGAGGTGCCCCTGTTCCTGATCAGTCTCAAGGCGGGTGGCAGCGGACTCAACCTGACGGCTGCAGATACGGTGATTCACTACGACCCCTGGTGGAATCCGGCGGCGGAGCGTCAGGCCACGGACCGCGCACACCGCATCGGCCAGGACAAGCCCGTGTTCGTCTACAAGCTCCTTACCGAGGGGACGGTGGAGCAGAAGGTGGCCGAGCTGCAGGCGCGCAAGCAGGCCCTTGCGGACGCCATGCTCGCGGGCGGCGGGGCGGCCGCCGGGTCCTTGAGTGCCGAGGATTTGGAGCTGCTGTTCGCGCCCGTGACCGACTGAGCGGTTGTCGTCACGCAATAGGTATACCGGTCGCATTTGCTGTTTCGGCTTTCCAACGGCGGGGGCGCGGGCGCCAGCCGTCGCCGGGCATACGTCCCTGCAGTCGTGACGGCGGCCCCCATGCTGCCGGCACCCCTGTCGCCCGCAGCCGAGCCCCTCAGACCGCAGAGGGAAAGAGCCATGCACGTTGGGTATACGTGTCACCACGACATGAACGAATCGTCTTTATAACTCGCTAACGAGCTGATTGGATGGGCTTATTGCTCCTGCCAATCCGGCCGTTGTTGGCGTGCTTGTCGATTCCGTTTCCCCGTCACAAACAAGACTCCCGGCAGGGAGGCAGGGGTATCGAGAAAGGTCGGGCGGTTGTCGCGTCACTCCGATGCGCGAGAAGTCGAGAGGTGTCCTGAGCTGTCCACGCAAGCACAAGCTTTCCAGCACCTTGGAACATACCGCCGGACTGCGACTCCCAGAGCTCCAAACAGGCGCCAGGGATGACGCCGCCTCGAAAGATCGCCGTCTCGCACCCTTCCTACCCAAGGGGCACGTCTACAGTACCACGCCATTTGTGCCGCAAGAATTCCCGACGCTCAAGCCCGATCTAGGCAGCTGGCAACGTCTGGACACGACCCCTATGTAAAGTTGCCAACTATGTAAAGTTTGCCTGCTGGCTCCTTCGGTGCCGGGCGTCGGAGCCAGTGGCTGCTTTACATAGTCACAGGGCTTCAAGAAATGCGCGCAGCGTGTCCGGCGGGCGATAGCGGGGGCTCGTTGGGTGCGGTTCCTCGAGTCGCGCAAGCGCCTGTTCCTTCATCGTCAGATCTGCTTCCACGTATCGATGTGTCGTTGTTGCGCTCTCGTGGCCCAGCCAAAGCGCAATGACGCTGAAGGCCACGCCGGATTGCAGCATATGCATGGCCGTTGAGTGACGGACGGTATGCGGCGAGACATGCCGTCTCGCGAGGGAGGGATGCGTTTGGGCGGCACGGGTCACGGCGATATCGAATCGTTGGTTGACGTTTTGGCGGGTCATTGCGCGGCCGTCGCGGTTGGGTAGCAACGGCGCATCCGCCACGAGCGCCGGATTGCATCGCAGCCAACCGCGGACTTCCTGGACCGTGGATTTCCATAAGGGTATCGCGCGTTGCTTTCGGCCTTTGCCGTGCAGATGCACACAGGCAGACGCATCCAGTACGACATCGGCGACCCTTACGGCGACGATTTCCGAGACGCGCGCCCCCGTGTTGTAGAGCATCGTCAGCAACAGGTGATCGCGCTGTGACGTCCAGCTCGCGCCCGGCTGGCCAATGACCGCGAGCATCTCCTCGCGCGATAGAAACCCCAACATGGGACGCTCGAAACGCTTCATCGGCACGGCGAGCGCCCGTTCAACGCTCAACAGCGAGGCGACATCGTGCCGCCCGGCGAACTTCAGGAACGCCCGCAGAGCGGTCAGGCGCAGATTGCGGCTTCGCACCGAGTTGTTGCGCCGCCGTTCCAGATCCTGGAGGAATGCGAGGATCAAGTCTGGCTCGAGATCCGCCAGGCGCAGTTCAGTCGGCATCTTGCCCAGGCGTTCGTGCGCGAAGTCCAGAAACAGCAGCATCGCATCCCGATAGGACCCAACCGTGTTGGGGCTCATGGCACGCTGGGCGAGCAGATAGTCGGTGAAAAACTGCTGGACCAGCGCCGCAAACGAAGGCGCGAGTGGCGTGTTGGCGTCAGACATAGCTAGCCTCTGCGCTTGGCAGCAGCGGCTCGAACCGCTCGGCGGCCGGCGCCATGAGCGCGGGCACCGCCGTGATGTACCAATAGGTGTTGGTCACCATCGCATGGCCGACGTAGGTGGACAGGGCCAACATCTGCTGGTCGACATCGATCCCCTGCGCCTGCCAAAGCAGCATGCGGCGCACGACGAAGGTGTGTCTCAGGTCGTGAATGCGCGGTGCGTGATGGGCGCCGCGGTTAACCCACCCCGATCGGTCGCAGAGATAGCGGAACACCCGATCGACATGGCGCAGGCTCAGTGCGCCTCCCTGGCACCGACCGCGGGTGGCGACAAAAAACGGCATCGCCTCGCTACGGGCGATCTGCCGATCGCGCTGGCGACGGTAGGCGGTGAGCGCCTCCACCGTGCTCGCATGCAGCGGCACCTGGCGGGACTTGGCGAATTTGGTCTGGCGGACCGTCAGCAGAGCGGAGCGCAAGTCGACATCCGCCTCAAGGAGATGCAGAGCCTCGGAGACACGCAGCCCGGTTGCTGCCAGCAAGCCGAACAGCGTCTCGTAGGTGGCGCCGCGCAATGGCGGCTGCAGACGGCCTGCGGCGAGCAGGAGGTCGGTGATCTCTTGCTCGGTGTAGATGTGGGGCGTCAGCCGCCGATCGACGCTACCGAAGACGCTGTCGTCTGGCACCTCGGTATCCGGCTCGAACTGCTGCATCCATCGCGCAAAGGAGCGCAGGATCTTCAGTCGCCGCGCCCACGTCAGCGGATTATCGCTGCCATTGTTCGGGTCGCGCGCCCACGCGCTCATGACCTCGACGGTGAGCGGCCCAGATGTTTCCAGATCGTCGATGTAGCGGGCAAAGTTCCCCAGGGCAGACCCCATCGAACGCAAGGCGAACCCGAGCCGACGACGTTCGGCCAGGAAATCCGCGACGTACGTTTGCATGGCGCTCGCGCTCTTCATGCCGCACCTCCTGGCCAGGGCAAAGCGACCGCGGTCAGATTCCGGCTGTCGAGCTTGGCGTAGATCAGCGTGGTATTGAGCGAACGATGGCGCAGGACATCGGCCACCTCCTTGAGCGAGCTGCCACTTGCCAGCAGGCGACTGGCCATGGTGTGGCGCAGCAGGTGCGCGCGGGTGTAGGGCAAACCGGCGCGGGCGTAGGCTTGGCGAATGCTCTTGCGCACGCAGTCGGCGCGGAGCGGACGGTCGCAAGGCGCGATGCGGCGAACGAAAACCGCCCGACTGGCGCTCGGCGGGCGTTCGTGCAGGAGATAATCGACAATGGCTCGTCCCGTGGTCGGCGGCAATGGCAAGGTGTCTGCGCGACGACTCTTGGTCCGGCGCAAGGTGATCGTGCCGGCCTGCCAGTCGATATCATCGAGGCCAAGCGTGGCGATCTCCCCGCTGCGCAAGCCCAGATCCAGAGCACAGCGCACCATGGCATCGGCGCGCCGCGCCGACGGGCCCTCCCAACCAAGCGAATCCACCAGTTGCTGGACTTCAGCATCGTTCAGGCCCTTCGGCAGCGAGGCCAACTGCCAGTTGGCCGGATAGGGCAGCACCCCGAGCAGCGCATGCACCCGATCGCCACAGGTGGCACGGAAACGAAAGTACCCGCGCAACGCCGAGATCAGCGTGGCGGCGCTCCCAGGAGTACTGTAGAGCTCGCTCTGGGCAGCGACGAATCGACGCACACGCTCGGGCGTGATGGCGTCAAAGTTGATTGCCCGATCGCCGAAGTGTTCGACGAGCAGACGACGGACCGTGCGCAGGTAGAGGGTGCGCGTCTTGGGGGCGAGTCCCTGCACATGATTCATGCGCTCGTCGTAGCGACGCAGCTCCTCATCCACCGGCGTGGTCGGCACGATCCGCTCTGGGGTCGCTGCCTCGGCGCGCAGAACGACCAAGAGATGCCCGAGGGCGGCGCTGAGGTCCTCGCGCGTGCGAACGACCGGTGCGACACAATCGCACTGCGGTAGATGGCCGTCGAGAAACGCCGCGATCTGGTCTTCATCGAGGGCCTCGACCGGGAGTTGGCGTCGCTCCATCCAGCGCCCGAAGTGGGCCAGGCATCCGAGATAGGTCGCAGTGGTTTGCGATGCGTACTCGCGCTCCTCGAGGTAGCGCGCGAAGCCGTCCACGTAAGGTGCCAGCGGGCTACGGCGCAGCTGGCGGATCGGTCGGTCGGGAAGTCGGCGTGCAGAACTCATCGCGGTCTCCTGAAGTGACTGACGCCTCTTCAGTAAACCGCACAACTATGTAAAGTTCGCTCGCCGCCCGTTCCCGGCAAGACCAGCAAACACAAAGGCTTGCGAGGACAGCCGTGCCATGCTTTACATAGATGGCAACTTTACATAGGGGTCGTCTGCAGACCTTCGCCCCACCCTAACCTCCGAGCTACCGTCACGGTTTCTAGGGCTGTACCAGTGTAGGCGAACTTCAGGAAACCGTGAACGAACAATGCCCGCGACAACCGGCCGCCACTCCCCGACAAGCTGTACCATTCTGAGTTATCCTCTATCACAGTCATAGCTGACCATAGGCTGGAGCTATAAGCAATGAGGACCGAACTCACTGACCAATCCGTTGCGGCACTGAAGCCCAGCGATTACCGATACGACGTCTGCGATATCGCCAACCGGGGGTTTCTGGTCCGTGTCTACCCAAGCGGCGCCAAGGCCTGGCACTACCGCTACCGGATACGCGATACCTTGCGCATGATGCACCTAGCCTCGATTTCCACGTAAAAAGTTGAGCTAACATTTCGGGTGGAAAATGATCGGGTTATGCGAAGGTGATTATCAGTTCTTTGTCTTGCAGCCACGGCATCGGCGTGGGTTGGTCAGCAAGCCCACAGTCGACCAGGTAGGGATTGTGGGCGCGCTTGTCGAGGGTCACGACGATGCTTCGCTCCTCGATGTCAACCCTCCCGCTGACATCGAGCAGGTTGTCGAACAGCACTTTCGCCGTGGCTCGGCGGTAGTTCTCGGGCAGATGCTGGGCAAAGAGGCGGTACAAGGAGCTCGCCATCAGGGTGAGCTGAAGGTCGAAGTCGACCTTGAGACCGACCATGGATGAGAGGGCATCGATATGGAAGAAATGGATGGCCTCGGCGATGCCGTTCTCGATGAGCATGCGTTGAGCATAGCGTGTGATCAAATTCGATGGGGTGGCGTTCAGGTCGTTGGTGAGCAGGATGGTGGGCTCTTCGTGGCCAAGGTCCAGAATGGAGAGCTGACGAATGGGTTTGTCGCCATAGCCTCTGAGGGCGATGCGCTCATCGAACACGCGCGGGGCTCGATAGCGGCGAGTCAGGCTGCGCAGCGTGATCCGCCGCCAGGCGGAAGCAGGGCGCGCGTAGAGTTCGGCCAACAGCTTGCGGGTGCGCCGACGCAGCGTGAGAAAGCGGATATCCTGTTCCTCGAGTCGGCGCAGATTCGCATAGGTGGTGAGCTGCGAATCAAACACCAGCTCCCGGGGAGGCTGCCCGGTCTGCTGTTTCCAGAACTCGACAAAGCGCAAGATCTCATCGGCTTGTTCGGACTTGGGCACATGGGCATTGGAATAACACATCACCCGTTGCTCGGCATCGCGGGCCAGGAACACCAAGACACCTTTCTGGCTGCGGCTGCGGCGCGAGATGTAGTGCTTTTGCAGCGGCTCCTTCTCGGAGTTGGCCGGCACCGAATGGAAATCGAGATCCAGCGAGCCGCTGCGCGATAGGCCCAAGCATTGGGCATGCTGGAACCAGACCTCCATGAAGCGTCGCACGCCTTGCTCCCCGATGCTGGAGCTGTAGGCGGCAAGATAGGAGCGTTTGGGCATCACATTGAGTCCGGCAAACAGGGCCAGCCCTTCATCGAAGACCAGGTTCATGACATGGCTCTTGCGTTCCTTGCCGATGAGCTTCAGGGCGAGCAGACTGCGCAAGGCCTGCTGGGCGGGAACCATCTTGGAGCCAGGCAGCTGCGCCTGTTCGGCGACACGCGTCAAGTCCAGGTGGCGCATCAGGGGCACGAACAGAAACAGCCCTGCCACCGGCGTGCGAAAAGAGCGTGGTGCCAGATCGAGCTGGCGCACATCGGCCACCTCGGCCCGCTCGGGTTTGATGCGCGCCGGGCGCTCCTCATCGCGGCGCCGCGGCAGGCGGGCAAAGCCCTCCTCGCGCAACAGCACCGACAGGGCGTTGATGCTGATGGTATTTCCCTGCGTGGCAAGCTCCGCCTGGATATCGTAGACAGAGAGATTGTTCTTGCGCAGAGCCACGACCAAATCCCGCACTGGATCACGTGCCGGTGCCGCCTGCGGGCCATGGCGAACGTCGCGGAAAAACCGCTCTTGGAGGTTTTCGGTATGGCGCAACTGGTGACACAGCACCCGGAACGCCCCGGGGGTGTAGCCGAAGCGGCGCGCTGCTTCGGCCGACGGAAGGCCTTCGACGAAATAGGCCCGAAGGGCTTCGTACTGGCGATGCAGGGGGTTGGTCGGCTCGCGGAAAAAGCGCGCCTCACGCGAACAATCTGTTAGCTCTTTACCATGACTGGTAACCACATCTTAACCATACCTCATCACGCAGAAACTTCAATACCTTGCAGCTATTCCTGCATCTCGATCCTAAATAACGATCGGAAGGCGCCACAAAGAGCACCGCTATCAGTACTGTGTCCTGGTAACAGAATCGCGTTCACGAGGTAGATTCAAAACACTCCTTGGTTCATTACAGTGCACGAATCACAAGAAATATCATAATCACATCAACAAGTTGCGCCACCAGCCCGCCGAAGCTCCGGCGACGCGGCAGAAAACGATGTTACCTCAACCCATGACCGTGGAAATCGAGGCTAGACAACGACCGCCAGCACGGGCTTCAGTTCAAGAGCCGGGACCTGCGGGTCGTCCCGCCCACCACGCTCGAAGGCATCGAGAAGTACCTGGGCTCGGGGATGGTCAAGGGCATTGGCCCGCACTTCGCCCGCAAGCTGGTCCGTGCCTTCGGTGAGGAGGTCTTCGACGTCATCGAGCGGGAGCCCGACCGTCTGCTGGAGCTGGAGGGCATCGGACCCAAGCGCAAGGAACGGGTGACCAGCGCCTTGGCCGAACAGAAAGTCGTGCGGGAGATCATGGTGCGTGACGTTTCCCCGAAATTGCGCATAGATCCATCACGCCACCATGCGCAACAGTGCGTCGACTAAAGATTTCTGGGGGGGACTGGTCGGTTTGGGGCAGACGTGGTCAAAATCCTCACTCAGCGCCGCCTCGGCGATGATGCGGCGGACGTCGGAAAAGGCGAAGCTGGTGCGCCCCTTCACTTTGTGCCGGCGTTGCGGATTCGGGCGCAAGCGCGCGGCGTAGATCCAAGTGAGGCTCACCGCCATCATACAAAGCTGCAGGTGGTTGGTGACGGCATAGGCGTTGCGAGTCTGGCTCTTTTGACTGCCGATCTCCTGTTTGAGCTCCTTAAATCCGGATTCGATTTTCCAGCGCGCGCCATACAGGGAGACGATCTGTGCGAGCGAGAGGCGCAGATCGGTTGTGAACAAGGCCACCCATTGGGTCTTTCGATAGACCCAGACGACGCGCACCGGGCACTTCAAGGTCTTGAGCATAAAGACCTGCTGATAAGCCAGGACCTCGCGCGATTTTCCGTAGAGATAAACGCGATGGCGCTGGGCTCGATCGCGAAATTGGGCCGCCAGTGTTGCCACCGAACCCAGCTTCTGTCCGTATTTGCGCTTGGCGCCGCGTTGCTTGGGTGTGCGCTGCGGGGGCAGGTCATAGAGCATGGAGGTGACCCGCAGTCGCGAGAGCAGATGAAACTGCAAGCCAAGCGCCTCGCGCACCGGCTGGAACAAGCCGTTGTTGCCAAACCAACTGTCGCTCACGACCAGCACCGGTACGCCGGCAAAGTGGGAGGCAATGGCGATGATCATGGCGCCCGCCTGCGCCAGTTTGGTCTGAAACGGCTCCACCCTGGCGCCCTTCTTGACGTTCAGCGTTTTCGCCTCAATCGCCTTCTTCGGCAGGTAAAACCGAAACGCCAAGGGCAGGCAGGCCCAACGGCCCTTGATCTGTTTGAGCAACCCCAGCGCGACCACATTCTGCGCCCAGGGATAGCGCGACTGGTTCGACTTGGCGGCATGATCAAAAATCGCTTCGCACCCGAAGATCTTGCGCCCCACCTTGGGATTGATGAAATCATCGAGCGCCAGCACCAAACGCCCATCGCTGAGGGGCGCCGGAATCAAATCCCAGAGCACCCGCCACAACCGCTCCCAGGGCAGGGTCGGCGAGGCCATGAAGGTATAGAACCGTCGTTGACTGAGCGACAGCCCGAACAAGGTCGTGAGGGTGCGCAGCAGATTCGAGGTCATCGACGAGGTGAACGGTACGATGACCGCCAGCAAGGTAGAGAGGAACCATTGCGCGCGCTCGCGTCCCAGTGGCGTGGGCGAGAAAGCGGTTTGCAGCGGCGGGAGCAGATCGCGTAGGATGAACATGGAACGGGGATCCTTTTCTTGTTTAATCAGCGAGTTGGGCTCACTAATTATACTAGAATCGCGATCCCCGTTCCTACTTAGTGCCCGAACGGAAACGCGGTTTTATTCGCGAACACCAGCGCCCGCTAATTGCTGGCGGGACGGATTGTTCATTCAATGACGCCAAGGGCGGAAGAAATGGCCAAGGCGAGCGCCGTTAATGAGAATGGATCGCATCTTCGCCGTGGCGCGGACAGACCACTCCCTTGGAGCGGCATCGGCGTGTCCCATCAGTGGGGTCAGGCTGCCCGTTTCCGGCGCCGTCGCTCCTGCTCGCGCTCGCGCGCCTGCAGGATGGCGCCCAGGCGCTGGATGTTGCGCGCCACCACGGCGAGCGCCACGTAGCGCTTGAAGCCCGCGATCCCATGATCCCGACAGAGGTCCAACCCGTGCACCTCCAGGGCGTTGATGGCGGACTCCACGCCGCTGTGGCGCCGGCGCAGGCGGATGAACTCGGGCTCCCCCTCGCGCGCGGCCTGCGCCGCGGAGCACTTGCCCTTCTTGGGCACCACCGGCAAGGGAACGACCGCGGCCAGTCCCCGCTGATTGGCGGGGCTGTGAAAGCCTTTGTCCATGCTGGCGCTCTGGGTCTCGGGGAAGCGCGCACAGGTCTCTTCGACCAGGGGGACGGCGATCTGATCGTCGGTGACGCGCTCCATCACCTGATGGTGCAGGATAAAGCCGTGCTGGTCTTCGACCACGGCCACGCGCAGCCCGAGCTCGACGGGCACCCCGGCCTTGCCTTTGCTGATCCACTCGGTGTGGGGCTCGAAGATGGAGAAGACCTTCTCGGCATGCGGGATGTGCTCGCCCTCCAAGACGCGCCGGCGGATCTGATCGCTCTGGCGCTCGGCGTGGGCGAGGTAGCCATCGAGCTCGCCCAGCAGGGCCGCGGGCAGGCGGTGGATGCCGCAGAGCCACGCGCGGGTGTCGCGGGCACGTTCCAGGAAGCGCTCGGCGAGCGCCAGGTAGTCGCGATGGGCTTGCTCAATCTCCCCTTGGCGCGCGGTCCGCTTGTCGGGGTCTTTGGCGGTGGAGCGCTTGAGCTGCTGCACGCGCCGATAGGCCCGCTTGAGCTGGCGGATGTTGTAGGCGCTTTGGCGCCACTCGCTCAGGCCCTCGGCCTCACACAGCTCGGCACAGCCCTCGATGACCTTGCGCACCGCATCGAAAAGCAGATTGCAGTCGGTCGGATAGTGCACGTCGGTCTCGACCACGAAGGAGTCACAGCGCGCGGCGAGCCCGTCGTGCGGGCTTTTTTTTACTTGCGCCAGGCAAAGCCTGGAAGAGGGGGAAGCATGCAGACATGACGTAAGCAAGCAGAAACCTCTTAGTGCGACCCGGCAGGTGAAAGTCCTGACCCGGAAAGGATTGGCCATCCACCGGAACCGAGTGTTGCGTGGTGCGGGGGTGACCCCGCCTGCGAAGCGTACACAGGAGGCGGCTAGGCCGTGTGATAGAGCCTCGAAAGAACCGTTGCGGAGCCGACGTTGTGTAAAAGGCGGAAGGCTACAGTGGGCGCATCGAAAGGGCCTGATGCGAACACTCCGCCGGGGTCGAAGAGCAGGGCATGGTCGCAAGGGTCGCCCAGGAACCTGGGAGGGCTCACTCATTCCTTGACCGAGACGCGGTGCGGGCGCCGCGGGAGAAGCTGCCCCGGTCCGTCGGAGCCGGGTCCGGCCGGCGGAAGCAAAGAGGACCCGAGGCAAGGTACCGCCAAGCGAAGGCAACGAAGCGCGGCGCGACGGTGGGTGAGCAATCGGAGTCGGCTGATAGTACCGCTGAGCGCGGGGAACTCGCCCCAGAGGACCCGCGGGAGGGAAGCGGCCGATCGGTCTAGACACCTTCTGGAGGGCAAGATGACGCGTGCCTTGGAACGCGAGCTCATCTCAACGAAACAACAGAAGATCGCGGAATTGGCGAGAAGGGCACCGCAGAGGGTACTGCTGACGCTGGCGCACCACATCGACTTGGCGTGGATGGAAGAGGCGTATCGGCGCACGCGCAAGGATGGCGCGGTCGGCGTGGACGGCGTCACCGCCGCGGCGTACGAGGAGCGGCTGCAGGAGAACCTGAGCGATCTGCTCGAGCGGTTCAAGAGCGGTTTGTACCGTGCACCGCCGGTCAGGCGTGTCCACATTCCCAAGGACGGGACGAAGAACAAGACCCGCCCCATTGGTATCCCGACGCTGGAGGACAAAATTCTCCAGCGGGCGGTGCTCATGGTGCTGGAGCCGGTCTATGAGCAGGACTTTCTGGACTGCTCTTACGGCTTTCGGCCGGGCCGCAGTGCCCACCAGGCGCTCGAAGTGCTGTGGCAGGGGTTGATGGCCATTGGCGGGGGCTGGGTGATCGATCTCGACATCCGATCGTTCTTCGACAGCATGGACAAAAGCCATCTCAACGCCTTTCTCGACCAACGGGTGCGTGACGGTGTGATCCGTCGCGCGCTGGGCAAGTGGATGCAGGCTGGGGTCATGGAAGAGGGGGTGATCAGCTATCCTGAGCGGGGCAGCCCGCAGGGTGGAGTGATCAGTCCGCTGGTGTCGAATATCTACCTGCACGGAGTGCTCGACCAATGGTTCGAGCACGAGGTCAAGCCGCGTCTGCGCGGGCGGGCCATGATGGTGCGCTTCGCCGATGATGCGCTGCTGGCCTTCGAGCGGGAAGACGATGCTCGGCGGGTACTGGACGTGCTGCCCAAACGCTTCGCGCGCTTCGGGTTGACACTCCACCCCGAGAAGACGCGACTGGTGGACTTTCGCCGTCCGTCACGGACAGGCGAAGCGAGCGGCTCACAACGCGGGCGTAGCTTCGACCTGCTCGGCTTCACCCACTACTGGGGGCGCTCCAGGAAGGGGCGTTGGGTTGTGCAACGCAAGACGGCCAGGACCCGCTTCAGCCGCGCTGTGCGGCAGCTAGGGGACTGGTGCCGCCAGCATCGTCACCTGCCGGTGGCGGTCCAGCAGCAGACTTTGAGCCGTAAACTGCGCGGTCACGACGCCTACTACGGGATCACCGGCAACGGGCGCGCCTTGGCGCGCTTCCGCCATGAGGTCCGGCGGCAGTGGCGCAAATGGCTCAACCGTCGCTCCCACGCGGCGCGTCTGTCCTGGGCGGCCTTCGCCCGTCTAGTCACGCGCTACCCCCTCCCGCCGGTGCGTGTGGTCCACAGCATCTATGCCACGTAGCGTCTGCTAGGCCGAGGAGCCGGATGCCCGAATTGGGCACGTCCGGATCTGTGGGAGCCGCGGGTGCGCAATCACCCGCGGCCACCCGGCTGCCGCGGGGTGTCCCTTGTGCCCAGCAACCACATAGACCTCGTCACATTCGGCCTCCTCAGCGAGTTTCCCCTCCGGCTTGCGGGCGACGACCCCTTGGCGTAGTTGGTGTGTCATGCGTTGAGCATCGCTCGGATTCTGTTACGTCCCACGTTGTTTTAGGGAGAACGTCCCGACCTATTTGAGGTGAGACGCAAAGAGAAGTCCCGAGCTGAGCGAGGGGAAATAGCCCCCTCGGCCAGCGCGGGACGGCAGCGAGCTAGAAGGGAAGGTCGTCGTTGAAATCGAGCACCTGTTGAGCGGGCGGGACTTGGTTGTGTTCAGCCATCATGAGCTCGATCAGATCGCTCTCGTACAGATTCCAAACAGCGTTGGTCAGATTGTCGAGTGTCTCAAAGAGCGCCAACGCGAGCGCGGGAGGGAGGTCCTCTGGCAGCGAAACGGGAAAGATCTTCATCGCAGCTCCTCGATGGCTTGTTGGATCAACTCGTCGGGCAGGTGATTCAATCCCTTTGGCACGGCCAGCTGTAAGCTGGTCTTGAGGATGCGCCCGGCGTAGCGTGGCAGACCCCGGGAGGCCTGACGCAACAGCTCGATGCCGGAGTCGGACAGCAGGGTGTGCTGGGCGCCGGCCTGCTTGAAGGCATGGGCGATGAGGCGATGGAAGCGCTCGCGCTCGATGATCGGCTTCAGTCGCAGGCGTACCTGGATACGGCTGGCCAGCGCCGCATAGGGGGCACGATCCAGGGTTTGCTCCAGAGCGGGATGCCCGAGCAGCCACACGGCCATCAGGTCGCGGGAGTCGAAGGCGAAGTTGAGGAAGGCAGGCAGATCGCGGAAGAACTCCGCGGGCAGGTTGTGTGCCTCGTCGATGATCCACAGCGGCGTGACGCCTTTGCCGTCGGCCAGCTCCTGGATCCGGGCCTTGATCTGACGCCACAGGGCGGCGCGGCGGTAGACGGGCTCCAGGCCCAGCGCCAGGGCCAACGAGCGGTACAGATCCAGGCGCCCGAAGTCGGTCTCGGCCAGATAGATCACCTGATAGCGGTGGGGGTTGAGTGTCTGCGTCAGCTGGCGGAGCGCGGCCGTTTTGCCGACGCCGGCCTCACCCGTCAACAGCCCCACACCGGGGGTTTCCAGCAGCCAGGAGAAGCGCTCGGTAAGCCGCGCGAGGACCCCGTCGTCCCACAGCTCGGTGTGTGCCTTGCCCAGGGGATACTGGGTCAGGCCGAAGTGTTGCAGCACCATCAGCTGTCCTCCCCTGTGCAGTCGTAGTATTCGCGGTAGGCCAGCTCCACCTCGTTGTCGGTGCCGCTGGGTGATGGCGTCGCGGGCGGTTGGGGCTGGCGGCGCCGGCGCTGGACATTGGCCAGGGCATCCAGTGGCGTGGCCGCCCCCAGGGATTGGCCGTTGTCGTCTTCCACACCGAGGGCTTGGCCGCTATGGGGGTTGACCACCAAGCGCACGCAGCGACCGGAGAGCTCATAGGGGACCTCGAAACGGCTACCCTGATAAGAAACGGTGCCGTCCTTGCGCACCTTGCGCGTGAGGCGGTGATAGAACAGCGCATCGAGCCGGGCGGCCCGTTCGCCCAAGGTGCGGATGCGCGCCAGATCTTGCTGATAACGCGCCAGCGGGCTCTGGCCTGCCAGAGCGCTGTGGGCCGTGCGGTGATAGACGGTCTCGATCCAGCTCCACAGACGGGCGTTGAGGTCGCTCAAGTCGCCGATACGCGTGGCATCGATCTCGCTCAAGAACTGATCGCGAAAGGTGCGGTGCCAACGCTCAAGCTTCCCCTTGCCTTCCGGCCGATAGGGACGGCAGTAGACCAAGTGGATGCCCAGTCGGGCGCAGATCCCCTGCAGCGTCTTGGCCCGGTAGGCCGGACCGTTGTCGATCACCAGCTTCACCGGCAGGCCGCGCTTGAGCACTGCCTGCTTGAGCACCGCCTCGATATCGAGCGCTGTCTCCCCGGCACGGAAGGCCGCATGGGCGATCAGCCTGGAGGCGTCGTCCATCAGGGAGACCAAATAGGCCTTACGCAGGGCGCCGTCGATTGGCACGCGGGGACCATGCATCACATCGCCGTACCAGATATCGCCCGCGTGCTCGGCCACATAGGCGCGCCGCTCCTCGGGCTCGCTCGGCGCCCCGCTCGGGCGGGAGAGCCCGTGGGCCTGCAACAGGCGGTGCACGGCCGAGCGTTTGAGCTCCCCGCCAGCCACCTTGCCACGGCGCTCGAGCAGGCGGCAGATGCGGTCGATGGAACGGCGCGGATTCTCACGCTTGGTCGCCAGGATCGCCTCCTGAATCTCGGGGGCGATCTTCGATTGTCCCCGGTCCGAGCGCGCCTTGGGCTCCAGCGCCTCGATCCCGCCGCGCAGCCAGGCGTAGTACCAAGCCTCGATCGTTTTCTCGCTCAGACGGTTGTTGCCTGAGCCGGGGATGTCGTAGTGGCGTTCAGCCAGCTCCCGAAGCGTCGCCTTGAGCTCGCCGCGCTGCAGCTCACCACGGCTGACGAGTGGACCCAGTACCGAGTAGCGGAACAGGGCCACGGGATGGATGTCGTTCATCGCGATCTCCTGGTGTCTGAAAGGCAGACACAGGAGAACCCGGACGCCGCCTCCGGGGCAGGGGCAAGTGCTGTGGGACGCTGCAGTGCACCGCCGGCACCTGTCCCGCGAGCGCCGCGATTCAGGACATCACGGGACACGCACCCCCATGCGATCGAGCCAACCCATGGCCTCGCTCAAGCTCATGGTCGGGAAGCAAAGCGACCAAAACGCCTTCCAATCCACCGCTCGGCCCAGCTCCGCAAACCGGCTGCGCAGATGCAGGCTATGCAAATCGAATTCCCCCTCGATCCACTGACGCCACCGCCCGATAGTGCGCCGGCTTGGCATCATCTGCCGTGCCGCCTTGCGCACCGACTCCCCGGCGCTCAACCCCTGCAACACCGCTTGCTGGCACTTCCACCAATACTGGCGCCGTGGCGACAAACACGCTGGCAGGCGCGAGCACGTACCCCGGCACCCCGGGCAAAAAAACCGCAGGATCATCAACAGACCCAGTGCCAAGGCCAGTCCTTCGCCCCGCGGCGCGTTGCGTTCATAGTGGCCATGATGGTGCAAGCCCGTCTTTCCACAGCGCGGACAGCGCTCGGGCTTGTAGGCATCGGGATTGCTCTCAAGCAGCACCCGGTGTTGCTCCAAGCTCTCGATTCCTGGCAGCATACGGGACATAGGCCGGTCTCCTCTGGTGTCGCGATATCGATTCCACGTACCACGATACCAAAGGGCGAGCGGCCTCCCTTCTTGCCTTTCTGTCTCGACGTCTACCGGGGAATGTTCCAACCGAGGTCCTGACGGACCCTGGGATTTCTCAGACCGCTGAGCCTATTCAAAGGAGGGACGTAACACTCAACCACGAGTCCCCCTTACGTGGACTTGAGTTCGTTACCCGTAAGATCACCGATGGCATAGCGAAGATCAAGCTGGGAAAGCAGGAGGTGTTGGAGCTGGGTAATCTGGACGCGAAGCGGGACTGGGGCTATGCCAAGGATTACGTGGAAGGCATGTGGCGCATGCTGCAGGCGGACGAGCCGGACAGCTATGTACTTGCAACTGGCCGCAACCGGACCGTACGGGAATTCGTGACCCTGGCGTGCCGGGCAGCAGAAATCGAGATTGCCTTCGAGGGCGAGGGAGAGCAGGAGCGCGGCATCGACATCGCCACGGGCCAGACCATCGTCCGTGTGAACCCGCGCTTTTACCGCCCAGCCGAAGTGGAGTTGCTGATCGGAGACCCGGAAAAGGCAAAGCGCGAGCTCGGTTGGGAGCCGAAGACCAAGCTGGAGGAGCTGTGCCGAATGATGGTAGAAGCCGATCTGATCCGGAACGCACACGGGGTATCTTTCTGAGCGTTGCCATGACTCGCGCCTTGATCACCGGGATCGACGGATTCACGGGCCGTTATCTCCGCTGCGAGCTGGAAGCGTCTGGCTACGAAGTCTACGGTACTGTTCACAACGAGAAGAGAACAGCGGGTACGGTCCATGCCCTCGACATTTCGGATCGCGACCGCGTGCGGGATGTCGTCGCCGAAGTGCGCCCGCATGTGGTCGTCCATCTGGCCGCCATCTCGTTCGTCGGGCACGGGGATGCTGCGGCAATCTACCGCGTCAATATCGTAGGCACCCGAAACCTCCTGGAGGCATTGGCACTCCTGGATACACCCCCGCGAGCGGTGCTACTAGCGAGCAGCGCTAACGTCTACGGCAACGCGGCAGTTGATGTGATCGACGAATCAGTGCCGCCGGCCCCTGCTAACGACTACGCGGTCAGTAAGCTTGCGATGGAGTACGTTGCGCGCCTGTGGATGGACCGGCTGCCGATCGTCATCACCCGTCCTTTCAACTACACTGGCGTTGGCCAGACGAAGGACTTTCTTCTGCCGAAGATCGTCGACCACTTTCGGGTGCAAGCCCCTGAGATCGAGCTCGGTAACCTGGACGTGGTGCGAGACTTCTCCGATGTTCGAGTAGTCGCAACCACCTACCGGCGCTTGCTCGAATGCGTACCGGCGGGTGAGGTTTTCAACGTGTGCTCGGGGGTCGGCTGCTCCCTTTCGGATATCCTGCGGATGATGGCTGACATCGCCGGATACGAGATTTTGGCCAAGGTCAATCCGGCCTTCGTCCGCGCCAACGAGGTGAAACGGCTAGTGGGGTCGCACGCGAAACTCACGCGTGTGATTGGCCCTCTGCCCGCGGTTCCGCTGGTTGAGACCCTGAAGTGGATGTACTTAGCGGCTGGTTGATCGTCCCGCTAGTTCCATCGAGAGCTTTCCCGGACCTCCGCCAGCGTTCGTTGGGCGGAGATGATCGCAGTGCGCCGATTGTGGCGCAGAGTCCCGATCTGACGCCCGGAAAGTTGAGCGACAGAGGATGTCAGCGGGTTGGGGGCAACCTCGCCGCGGAGCGGACGCGATAAATCTCAGTGAAAGTAATCCTTGCGGTAGATCCTATCGCGCCCGTACTTACCGGCATTGGACGCTATACGTGGGAGCTGGCAAGGCGACTGCCAGCAACTCCAGGGATGGGCGCAATACGGTTTTTCCGATTCGGCCAGTGGGTCAAGGACCCGAGGGTATTGCGATCATCGAAACCGCACGCGGTCGCTACCCGTCAGGCTCTGGCGTCGTCGCGGGCTGCCATGTGGGTTTACAGTCAAGTATATCCGCTCGTGGCATGGAGTCGCGCTGCGGAATCATCGGGGTTTTCTTTATCATTCGCCAAACTACTTCCTACCTCCGTATAGCGGGCCGTCAGTCAGTACGTTTCATGACCTTTCGGTCTATCGCTATCCTGAATTTCATCCGCCCGCGCGCGTGTCCCTGATGCGACGTGAGATCCCGAAGGCGTTGAGGCGCGCCGACCATTTGATCGCAGACTCACATTTTGTCGCTGCAGAGATATCGGAGCATCTGTCTGTTTCGCGGGATCGCATTTCGGTCGTACCCTGCGGTGTGTCGGATAATTACTTTCCGAGGTCTGCGGAACGCCTAGAGGGTCGTCTCGCGCGGTATGGATTGGCGCCGGGAAGTTACGCCTTATGCGTGTCCACCGTTGAGCCCAGAAAGAATATCTCTAACCTTTTGCGCGCATACGAACGGCTCCCGGTCAGCGTTCGTGCACGGGTCCCGCTTGTCCTCTGTGGAGATCGCGGCTGGATGAGCGGTGGAATTCACGCCGCGATCGAACGAGCTCGGCGAGAGCACTGGCTGCTCTATTTCGGTTACATCCCAGAGGAAGATTTGCCGCTGATATACGCCGGTGCTCGTGTATTTATATATCCCTCGTTCTACGAGGGCTTCGGCTTGCCCGTCCTAGAGGCGATGGCTTCCGGGGTACCGGTGGTCGCAGCAAACAGCACGTCGATCCCGGAGGTTGCGGGCGATTGTGCCCTTTTGGTGGAGCCCAACGACATCGGCGAGTTGGCAGATGCGGTTCAACAGTCGCTGGATGATGAGGACTGGCGAGAGCGCGCGGCGCGTTGCGGCATCGCGCGTGCGGCGGAGCTCACCTGGACTGCTTGTGCAAGCAAGACGGTTGAGGTGTACAGGGAAGTTATGAGTAGGGTCGGGTAGGTGGCTACCATATCGCGTGGTGATTAGTCCCGAAACTCAGCGGGGACATTTTGCACTCCATCCGTGGGGCCTAGATCCCGGCACTCCCTGCCGGGATGACGTTTAGGCACGGATCAACGTGGCCGTTCCGGCGGAGGCTGCCCCGGGGTCGACTCCGGGGATGCTTTGCCGAAATGACGACCCTGATGGGGTTGAGCCCGTCGTTTCGGCAAGGAACAAATGCGAGGATTCCGAGTCCAGGGATGGGATGAGGAGCATCCAACTGAAGTACGGGGCCAATTTTCTATTGAAATGTCAAGGAATATGAATGTATCTATAAGCTGGTTGCAGCGCGGATGGCTTCAAGTTGCACTTATTGGGCTCGCGGTCTGCGTTACTTATGCGATAACTCTGAACGCGCCATTTTATCTGGATGATTACGCAACCATTGCCGAGAATCTCGCCATTCGGCATCTCTCCAACCTTCATGCCATACTGAATTACACGCCTGAGCGGGCATTCGGTTTCCTGACGCTCGCGATAGACTACCAGCTCCACGGTCCGGCGCCTGCGGGCTATCATTTCACGAATATTCTTATTCACTTTCTTGCGGGCTTCGCAGTTTGGACCTTGCTTACAGGTTTGCTGCGAAGCCCCACCGCCGGCCGCGTGGATCCAGACAACAAACTCCGTTGGTTACCGCTTGTGGTTGCGTTGATCTTCGTGGTGCATCCACTACAGACGCAGGCGGTAACCTATGTCGTGCAGCGGTACGCCTCACTTGCCGCCCTGCTCTATATTGGGAGCCTGAGCTGTTATACCTGGGGGCGGCTCAAGGGCTCCGCCGCGCTTTACGCGGGTGCGGTCGTATTGGCTGCTCTTGCGTTCTTTACAAAGCAGAACGCAGTGACGCTCCCATTGGCGGTTGTGCTCGTTGAGCTGATCTTCTTTCGTGCACTAACGCAGAAGCAGATCGCGCTCGTCTTTGCTTCCGCAGTTCTTGGTGCAGTCGTGGTTCTGTTGGCGATTAATAACATCGGCGCGTTGGATCGCGTTACCCGGGAGACAACGGACATCACGCGGGCGGATTATTTCGCGACGCAAGCCGAGGTCCTTTGGCATTATGTTCGCCTGTTTTTCGCGCCGTTCGGCCTTCGTATGGAGTACGATATTCCGCTGCAGTCAGGATTTGGGAATCCGCTCGTGCTGCTCGCGCTTGCGGGACACGCGCTTGTTATTGGACTCGCTTTCCTATTGTGGGGAAGAATGCCCTTCGTGGCGTTCGGTATCCTGTTTTTCTATCTCGCCCACGCGGTGGAGTCGAGCGTTTTCCCGATTCGTGATCTGGCATTTGAGCACCGGATGTATCTCCCATTGCTTGGTCTTGCCACGGCGACCAGCGCGGGCGCGATGCGTCTCGCCAGCCGCTGGGCTGTTTCTGTGCCCGTCCGTGCGGCTGCGTTGACCGCCGTGGTACTGTTACTCGGGACTCTTACGGTGTTACGTAACGAGGAATGGCGCCACCCGCTGGAGCTGCTGAAAGCCGACACTCAGCTGAGTCCAAAGAGTGAGCGTGCCTGGACCAGTTACGCGAAGGAGCTCATGCGCCGGGGGATGTTCAAAGAAGCCCTTCCCGCGCTTGCCGCAGCGCTTAACCTCGGGCGGACGAAGGATGGGTTAGAGGTGGCTCCCCAGACCTTGCTGAATGGGATTCTGGCACTGTACTACACCGGTCAGCCGAGGAAGGCGGCCTTGCTGGAATCCTGGCTTCCGGAGGATGTTCTTAGCCCGGTCGAGCGCAGTCGTTTGCACGAGGTGAAGGGGCTGTGGCTCCTGCAGACCAACAGGCTCGACGAGGCGCGAAAGAACCTGGATCTGGCGGCGGGCCTGTATCCGAACGGGATGGCGGATGCAGGGCTGGCGGCGATCGAGCTGCGTGAAGGCGATTCTGAGGCGGCGCGCGCCAAGGCCCGTAAAGCGCTTGTCGAGGACCCTAACAACGCGATTGCCAGACGGGTATTGGAGAAGGCGGGCCGCACCGCAGTCGCGGACGCAGTGATCGAGCGGCTGGAACGGGGCGCTGGCCAACTGGTTATTCGTCAAGGAACAGACCGCAGCAGTGCGCCTGTGCGGGTTGTGCCTCATCCACGGAGCCCGTGCGCATCCGCTTGTCGTTTTTCCGGGGCGCCGGATAGGCGTCGACACCGCGTCCGCGGTCGACCAGTGCGCTGAAGTTGAAGACGCGATCTTCTTGGTAGTGGTAGGCGTTGTCGCCGCTCTCTCCGAGGCAGCTTTCGGTGCATGCGTAATGGTCTTGCCCAGCCTAGGTCGAGCAGGAGTCCGACGGCCTCCTGGGCGGCCGCGCCCTGCGCTAGCGTGCTGCCCTGGTAGACGTCATCTCCGCCCTGATCGACGAGCGTCGCAACGCTTTGGTCCCAGGCGGCGCCTTGACCGGCGGGGCCGGGGCAGGTGTACGCGTCGTTGCCAGCCTCGTCGACGAGGATACCCGCCGCCTGGTGGGCGGCGCTGCCCTGAGCGTAGCGTGACCCAATGTAGATGTCGTTGCCGGTCGCGTCGTGCAGGATTCCGGCGCCCTGGTAGTACCCGGTCCCCTGCCCAAACTCGCCCACGATATAGCGATCATCACCGGAAAGATCGTAGAGGGCGCCCAAGCCGCCGGCGGCGTAGCCCCGCACGCCAACGCCGAAGCCTTGACTGAATCCGGCGAATACCTCCGGGGTGCCGTAGACGCTCGGGAATTCCGGGCCGTTGGCGACGTATGTATCATCGCCGGATGCATCAATCAGCAGGCCGAGCCCGCCGGGACCTCCAATGCCCTGCGCGAACACCTGGGCGCGGTAAAGGTCGTTGCCCTTGCGGTCGAGCAGCACGCCAGCGCCGTAGAGCGCGGCGCCTTGTGACCAGCCGGCGCTCCGCGTCTCGTTGAGGTATTGGTCGTCACCAGCCTCGTCGATCAGAACCCCTACGCCGAACAGCGCGGCCGCGATGGATGACTGCACGGCCGAGGAATAGCTGATCATCGCCGGACCGGTCGTCGATAACGTCCACGGAGAACACGCCTGTGGCCGGGCCCGCCAGATCGCCCGTCGCCAGATAGGTGTCGTCGCCGGCGGCATCGATGATGATCCGGTAGGTACCCTTGAATGGCCGCGAGAAGCTGTATAAGTCCGCGCCGCCAATGTCGAAGACCGCAGCGAGCTGGTCCATGTCGTAGCGATTAGGACCGTCCCCGCCTACTACCCATAGCTCGCCGTCGACAAGCGTTGCCGCAAGAACGGGTCCCTCGACTAGTCCTCGGAGCCGCGTGGCCAGCTCCGCCGGGATCGGCCGCGGTGCATCCCACGCCTCGCGCGCGACACGCTCCAGCTCCGCCGAGCGGCGCGCCACTTCCGGCAGCAGTGCCACCGCGGAGGCTGCGATGTCAGGGCCTGCCCGAGCTAGGCGCAGGTACGACGGGAGATTGGTCTCCGGAAAGGCGAGGTGGTCGCGCAGACTCGTGAGCAGCTCCGCCGCGAGCGGTCCGTACTCATGCCGCGCCGCCTGGAGCTCCCGAGAGAGGCCGGGCCGCGCTTCGCACGTCCGGCAGGTCGAGTGCGTCCAGCATGAGGCGGTGAATAGCGAGCAGGGTGGGGACGAGCGGGCGAGGCTCTGCGAGGGGGCGGACTCTCGCGGCGAACCCGGCCTCCACCCGGTCCAAAGAGAGCGGCCGCCGCAAAGCTTGGATAACGGCGGCCGGTGTGTCCGGTGCGAGCAAGGAGTCCTGTTTTGCGCTCAGTGCCTCGAGCAAGGTGTCGAGTCCGCGGCGTAGGCCGAGCGTATCCGAATTGGCCAGCAAAAGGGCCTCGGCATCCCCGGGTTCGAGGCTTGGAATAATGCGGCCAGGGGCGAGTCCGTCGCCGACGGTGCCGGACCACCTCGCTCTGTCGTCGAGCACGACGTCAATGGTGCGGACCTCGCCGCCGGACTTGCGGCGATATGCAATCTGTAGCTTGTCTCCTGGCGCCAAGGAGCGTACCAGAGCAATGTAGCCGGCAATGTCTGAGTGTTTTCCCGTTCATCGAAACGATCATGTCGCCCGGGCCGATGGTCGTTGATGTGTCGCTGGCACCTGCGAGCGGTCCGGGGAGGACCCTGGCGACGACAACACCCCTTGGGCTTTGGGTAAGCCGAAGCCCCGCGTATCCCTCCTTGCGCGAAGGATGGCCTGCGGTAGGTGATGGCGGGGGGCTGGCGGAGAGGTCAGCGGTTGCGACAGGCGCCGGCGGTTGGTCGGGAGGGTGCGATTGGCCTGACCAGACTCCGGTAGGCGAGGCAACGATGGCTAGAGCGAGCAGGTATTGCTGGGTGTAGCCGGGCACGGGTTACAACCTACGAGTTTCATCCCGCCGGAAATCTCGGTGATCATGACGTGACGTGATTAGCACGATAACTTAACTGCGGAGCCAGGGTCGGGTACGGACCGTCCGGACACGCCGTGAATACGTCCCTATAGGCTCGACGCCGCCGTCCCTGGCGCCGACGGTCCCGCCGACCCGTACCCGACCCGCCCAACGAACATTCGCGCTGAGGCACGACGCTGATCACCTGACGTGAAGCATGCAATAGGGTCAGTGGGTCACGCGCCCCCTTGCGCTGCCTGGAGGATACAATCTACACCGTTTGCGGGACGGCGCTTCAAACGGCGGAGCTCTCTTGACAGAGATCGCCATAGGCACAATACGACGCGAGCGTGACAAGGGCACTCCACATTGGCAAATACTTCCGGCCCTTCAGCGGGGGGATCGAGAATTTCCTGATCGACTTGATGGACGCGTGTGCGCAGATCGGCATCGGGCAGGGGGCTATTGTCCACCAGCACGAGAGCCTCGTTGCTCCGCGTACAGAGATCCTGTCGCTTTCCGATGGCGCCGCCGCGCAGCTCCGGAGGGTGCGAATTTGGGGGAGACTCCTGTATGCGCCGCTGGCGCCGACGTTCGGTCGTGAGCTTGAGTCCTTTGCTCATGCCTTCAAGCCGGACGTGGTTCATGTGCATGTTCCCAATACCTCCGCTTTCTGGCTTCTCCGATCGCGGGCATTGGCGGAAATCCCCTGGGTGGTCCATTGGCATGCCGATGTCGCTGATGGATCCGGTTTTTCCCCACTTGCACAGGCCTATCGAGTCTATCGCCACTTTGAAAGGGCGCTGTTGCGGCGTGCGGCCAGTATCATCGTTACGTCGGCACCCTATCTGGCAGCCAGCACGCCCCTTAGACCGTGGCGAGACAAATGCCGAGTTGTGCCTCTTGGCTTGAAACTGCCGCAAGAGGTTGCGGGCGCGTCTTCCGGCGGTGAGCCGGGCTACAGTGACGGCGGAGCCCTGAAGGTCCTGTTCGTCGGCAGGCTCAGCCGATACAAGGGACTGGATTACTTGATCCGCGCCGTCCAGGTCGTACCAGGAGTCGAAGCGATTGTTGCGGGAGAGGGCGAGGAGCAACGGCGAATAGCTGCGCTAGTGGAGCAGTGTGGCGTGGGCCAGAACGTCAGGCTGGTTGGCGGCGTGTCGGAGGAGGCGAAGAGCCGTCTGCTGGCCACCGCAGACGTCCTCTGTCTCCCCTCGACAAGTCGGCATGAGGCATTCGGTCTTGTACTGGTCGAGGCGATGGCACGCGGAACGCCCGTAATCGCAACTACGGTGCCTGGCAGCGGCATGTCTTGGGTGATCGGCGACAGCGGTGCGGGCTGGACCGTCGAGCCGCAGAACGTGGCGCAATTGGCAGATCTCCTCGCCCGTCTGCGCGATTCCACTTCGGTTCGGGAGGAAGCGCGGCGGGCGGCGCTCGACAATTTTCGTAAGCGATTTCAGATCACGGAGGTGGCGGACCAGATCGATCGGTTGTATCAGGAAGTGCTCACCGCCGCCCGATAGTGCCGCTATTCTGGCGCCTCGCAGCGATGTGCCGCTTCGGCTAACCGGGGGTGCTGGCTTCGCGTTTTTTTTGCGTAAGGGTGCTCAATAGAATCCTCCGCCCCTCTCCAGCGCGAAGAGGCGTAACCCATTGCAATAGGTGATTAGTCCTGAAACTCAGCCGGAACACTTCGCACTCCATCCGTGGGGCCTTGATCCCGTCACTCCCTGCCGGGATGACGCCCAGGCACGAATTAACGTCGTCGTTCCGGCACGGAATGCCGGAAACCAGATGCCAAGGACGGCGCGCAGCCCCGTGACAAAGCAGGCCCTTCGTCGCTGCTGAGGAATAGCGCTAATGACCTTGCAATGAGGGTAGAAATTGACTGACTCGAAGCAACGTGTGACAACGCCCATCGGTCGCTGTTTGACCATACTTCCTGCACGCAACGAAGGCGGGACGGTTGGGACAATTGTCCGCAAGCTGCGCGCACTTGGGCTTGATGTGCTGGTTGTAGACGACGCGAGCGAAGACAACACGGCTGATGAAGCGCGTCGTGCAGGCGCGCTTGTGTTTCACGCGCCGATCAATCTCGGCGCGTGGATTGCGACGCAGACCGGCATCCGCTACGCGATCGCCACTGGTTATGGATGTGCGGTTACACTTGACGCGGACGGCCAGCACGAACCCGCCGATATACCTAGACTGCTGGCGCCTTTTGGGGGGCCAGATCGTCCGAACGTCACGATTGGTTCGTGCGTGGCGCGCGGTAGTCGATTGAGAAAGCTGGCCTGGTCACTGTTCAAGATAATCGGCTTTCTGGACATCGAGGACTTGACGTCTGGTTTTCGTTGCTACGATTGTCACGCGCTTCGTTTGCTGTCGGCAAAGGATGCGACCCTCCTCGATTATCAGGATGTTGGAGTATTGCTATTACTTAGAGAGTCCGGCCTGGTTGTTGAGGAGGTCCCGGTCTCAATCGCCCCACGGGCGTCAGGAAGGTCGCGTGTCTTCCGTTCGTGGAGTCGCGTCGCGTATTACATGATCTATTCTACGGTGCTGTGTCTAACAAAGGTATCGATACGTACCCGAGCTCGGCCACCGAGTAACGGGTGCTGAGGATTGGGCCAGCCTAATGCGTACATTCCAATTCTTTACCGGAGCGCTTGGCGTAGCGATTGCCGGGGTGATCTTCTATCTCATTCGACGGGACCACATGCATGCGCGGTTTTCCCTTTGGTGGTTGGTCGTGGGGGTGCTGGCGGTCGTCGTCGGCTTCTTCCCGCGTTGGGTTGATGCGGTAGGGGGATGGCTCGGGGTTTCCTATCCCCCCGTGCTCGGCCTCATTGTTGCCGTCGCTGCATTAGTGTTGAAGATTCTCATGGTAGACCTTGAACAATCCCGGACGCGACGGGAAATGCTTCGGTTGACGCAGCGCGTATTGCTTGTGGAGGAGCAGCTCCGGAAAGCACGTGAGATCAATTCGCGCGAAGCAAAGGAAGGAAATCACGAAAGGAACGGCTAACAGCGTGCAGGAGCTTCCTTTTCCGCAGCCGGAACATTTTGCACTCCATCCGTGGGGCCTAGATCCGGGCACTCCCTGCCGGGATGACGCCCAGGCACGAATCAACGTCGTCGTTCCGGCACGGAATGCCGGAAACCAGATGCCAAGGACGGCGAGTAGCGCCGCGACAAAGTAGCCTCAACGTCGTAGCTGAGGAATAGCGCTAATCAGCTTCCGCGCTTACTGTCAGTGCCGCACGATGAGCGCTCTGTCTCTCCCTCGCTCTCTTGTTGGGAGAGAGGGTCGGGGTGAGGCGTGCAAGGATATTGTGAACGTCACTTACTTTTTAGGTTCTTGAGAAGACTCGCTCCGGAACGAAGTGGCTTGGTGATCTGCCAAGATGTGGATTGATAGATCGCCTCGAGCTGGGTTTGCACGGTGGTCAGCTCCGCTTTTGTCTTCCACAGCTCGCTCTTGGTTTTCGTGAGCTCGGCTTGGGTTTCGGCCAGCAGGGCTTCAAGCTTTAGCTGTGCGTCCCGTTGCTTCCAGATCTCCTCCGTAAGATGCTTGTTCTGTTCCTGTATCGCGAGATGATGCTTCTCGAGCGCACGATACGCGTCCTCGAGCGAATGAAAGTTTTTCTCGACGGAGTGGTAGTGGTCTTCGAGGGAGGAGTACTGCTCGGAATAGGTGTCAACTAGCATCCTGAGTTTCCGCGTTCTAGCCGCCTCGTCGGAGATGGTGTCGGCATAGTAGGCACCGGCCTTAGCAAGCTCTCGGTTTGTTTCATCGCAGACAACCTGGAGATCATCTTCGTTGCCCGGATGACTCTGCTGTATCGCGGCATAGACCCCGTCGAGCAAAGGGCCGTGACCGGTGTTGTCCATGATCTCGTCTGGTTGTGTGTGGTGCCTTAGTCCAGCGGCAAGGAAGGCGTCGATATCGACCGCCGCATCGGCGAAAGCGATGGGCCAAGAGACGCCAAGCTGGCTACCAATCCTTTGCATTTCCCCGCGCCAGTCACCCAAAAGCGATGCGTAGCTGAGAAAGGCCCGGGGGATCCCCCTTGTCTCCCGTTCCGCGTCCAACACGTACCGAAGCCATAGCAGCAGCCCCCTTCCGATTCTCATTTCGTTTCGTTTAGCGAGGGATTGCGCCACCTCCATCGGGTGGCGGTGAATAAGTATGACGTAGGGATCAACCCCGAGCTCTGCAAGAACCTGCTTCCACAGGGGGAGAAGTCGGGATAACCGGGGATCCTTTATCGCGAACGGCATAGCATCGCCGAGCGCAAAATTCTCGTTGAGGATCTCCCCGATGCGCTCTCGCGCAGCCATGGCGTGCTCGCCGTTCTCCCAGTCGTCCGGGAGGGGCAGGGGGTCGTCCCATGCAGAGCCTAGCTGCTCAAGTAGGTCATTGTGCACTTCCACGATCTCTTCGAGCTCCCAGAAGCCGCGCGGGTTGTCTTCTCCCGACGGCACGAGTTTTCTGCCAATCGGCACACCCAACAAATTGACCACTCGCGCCAACGCCGATGTCCCACTTCGATGCATTCCGACCAATAGTAGACCCTTGTGACCGGCTGCCGAGTCCGACGGGGAGTCATGGGAATCGTTGTTCATGGATCTGTCCCTTCCATTAGCAGGGGGCGGGGCTGGACGGCGCGGCGAGACGCATGCGAACCATGTCGCGCGACGGTGTTCGGAAACATGGCTGGTGTCGCAGCGAACACCGGTTAGGATGCGTTGCGACCACGGTCGGGCGCCTCCAGCACCGGCTGTTCCTCAGGAAAACGCAAGCGGAACGAAGGCCAACGCGTCTGACGACCAGGACCCATCGATGCGCTGGCTGTGTCTATCGCTGCCACCAGACACCCAGTGAACATCGTGAAAAGGGGTGTCGACGTCCGTTCACCATGGGGTCGAGAATTTATCCGCCTCGGTCCGTGTTCCGCGCCGGGCTGTCCGCCTAGCGTGTGCGCTCCGCCTGGCGGACACCCTTTTCAAACGCCAGGGACAGAATGAGCGAATAAAATCTAAGAGGCCACGTCTTCGTTGAGATGCGGTCCAGATAGGACAACACGGGCGTAAGAGCCGTGATTACCGGGGCCAGTATTCCTAGTCTTCTGTAGCGGCGGCAGCTGGCCATGGAGGGCATGTCCAGAATATCGGGTTGTAGCTTCAAGAAGGTGTCGAGCGCCGCGCCGACCTGTGTTTGCCGCATGAGAAACGACTGCAGCGTCATTGGATGGCTGTGCACCGCACGCGCTTCGGGGCTGTAAATTATCCGGAGACCTGCCCTGGACAGTCGATAGCCGAGCTCCGTATCTTCCCAGCCGTATACGCCAAAACGGGGATCGAACGGATCAGTGCCGAGGGCGGAGCGCCTGAGCGAAACGTTGGACGTGTAGAAACAGGTGAATGGCGCTTCGGCCTGCGGTGTGAGGTGGGCGTAACCGAATTGAGCGCCGTAGTAATTCACGTGCTGAAGGAACGGGGTGACATTGACGGTCGTCACGTCCCAATCGGTCAGCCCGACGATTGCAACGTCTCCCGCCTCGTTGTGCACCGCGTGACCAGTGAGATGCGCCTCAACGAAGCCGGGATCGGGGATAATGTCGTCGCCGAGAAACAGGACGATTTCCCCCCGTGCCGTCTTAAGTCCAAGATTGCGGGCCTGCCCCTGCTTCAGATTCGGCTGCCGAAGAACCTTTAGCTCGAAGGCAAGTGTTTCAGGCTGATTAGTTCGCCATGTCTCGATCGCCTCGGGCGTTCCGTCAGTCGATCCGTCGTCGACGACTATCACCTCAAACCCCGTGAGCGTCTGAGCTTGCAGCGCCGACAGCGTCCTGCCTAGGATGTGCTTGCGATTGTATGTTGGGATGATGACCGAAAGGTTTGCAGCCGTCGCTTCGAGCTTGGCCTCTGGAGGTTCCTCCCAACGGAACCTGATGTCGTGTACCGCACAACCCAACAAACGCCCCTCTTCATTGGGTGCTGTCCGGTGCGGAATCCATGTCGATGAGGCAACCTCGAGGGTTACCAACCCGTTGTCGTCTGCAGTCGCGGGCAACTCTGCCGTTTGCCATTCCCGCGGTGAGCCTGGTGGGAATGTAAGCTCTACCTCGCGCCCATCACTTGCCAAGCGCATCCAAGCCGGCTCCGTTTCACTGGTTGGCGCAGGCGGGCAGTAGCGAACACGCAGGGTTCCCTTCGCGGCCGGTCCGACCCGTAGACGCGCGCTGGCTAGCCCATTAGTCCAGCGGCACGCGAGTGCGCTTTGCGACTGAGAGCCCCTATCATCCGGCTGTCCCGGGTTCGGAAGATATTCTACGCCGTACCAACCCGCTCCGAGCCGTTCAACGGCGGTCTCATCCGGGACCCTCAACACGGGTGATATCAGCCCGGCCGATAGAGAGGAGTCCTTTGGAGAAGCTGGCACTTGCGGTGCGCTGGGCGGATATTCCGCATATAGCACCAAGCCGGCTTCAAAGAGCTCACGATCGTCTCGCTTTCTGCTACGCTGGATGCGCCAGCGCTGTCGGAAAGTGCCCGGTGCGTGAAGAAGATTCCACCCCAGCACATATGTCATTTCGGCGAATGCCCGGCGTCTGAGCCATAGGCGGAAGTGATCGAACAGTACGCGTGCGACGCGCCTTGGCTGATAGCACTTGAGGAGGGAACGAACGTTATGCCGCATTCCCATCCAGTCTCGGAAGCGGTTTGGTTGAAGCGCCTTCGTTGTACCCCCGAAATAGTGATAGACGACGGAATCCGGACACACGTGGACCTCACCGCCGGCAAGCCAGATACGCCAGCCGAGGTCGACATCCTCGTGATACATAAAATACGCTGGATCGAATCCTCCCAGCCGATCGAAGTCGGCTCTGCGCATCAGCATGGCGGCAGCCGTCGGAAAGAGGGTGCGCAGGCTGCTCCCGGCAGCGCGAAGCGCGCTGACCCGCGGATGGTCGGCGGAGAAGCCGAAATACCGATCATAGCTGTATCCGAGGCGTGACATGCCCCCACCAACGGCATTCACGATCTCCCGCTGTTTCATCAGATAGAGTAGGGAGCAGGTCGCCTGAACGGCTGGCTCCGTATCCAGGGTGCGATTGAGCGGGATAAGCCAGCCGGGTGTCACCTCGGTGTCGCTATTCAGAAATGCGATCTTTTCACCCTGAGCAATTGCAGCGCCTGCTGCGTTCGCCTTGCCGAAGCCCTCGTTTCGAGGCAGCGCAAGGACTCGAACCTCGGGGTGGCGCTGTTGCAGCCATTGTTGGCTGCCGTCAGCCGAAGCATTGTCGACGACGATCACCTCGACAGGAAGCTCAGGTGCTTGGAGAACAGACGGCAGACAGCGCTCGAGATGGTGTCGGCCGTTGTAGTTGACGATGATGACGGAGACGAGGGGGCTGCTCATTTCGCTCTGTGGAGTGTTGCGCATGGTACCGGTCGCAATTGGTACTGCGCTCTGGGGTGGCCGGCTCGGCCCAGCCGACCTGGGCATGCAAATGTGGCGGTCAGCGGCTGGCTATAATGCCCGCGGGGCGCCGTCCTTTCAACCTGTGACGGGAACGGGGGAACCGGGGCGTGGCGACCGGGTGAGGCGCTTGGAGCTTCCTGGCAATGCCGAGCTGACCCGAGCTTGTCGAGCCCGTTCCGCTGCGAATTGGGCTCAGGAAGCGGGATTCGCGTCATCTCGCAGCGATCACGCTCGACCTGCCTTCAGGCGAGTAGGCTCACTGGCAATATGAAGCAGCCCGTGACCGCCTTAAGGGTAAGAGTCGGGTTAAGAAGGTACCGCGTTGTTATGATGCGTGCTTCCCGACACTCGCCTCGCAATAAAAAAGGAATGCGCTGAACGGGTTGTTGCGCAGGGCGAGATATGGGAGAGGAAAGGCTTCGCCCCAAACTGACAAGGCGCCCACATTGTGCGACGCAACCGTTTGGCGAATAGCCGATGATCACGTTTGCTGAGATCTGTAGCGTAGGGGCGTTACGCTCGACGTGAGCGAGCACGCCCCATTTGGCCGAGTGCGGTTATTTCAAATAACCGGTGACGTCGATTACCACATAAGCCGACCCGCCCATTCCGTTGTTGAGGGTGAGGTCCTGATCGCAAACCGTCGAGGGAGGGATATCACCGTTCACTTGCCCGCCATGACAAGTTCCTACCATTAGCCCGTTGTTGATCGCGAACGTCCCTGGATTGTAATTGATTGCGGTCGCCCCTCCGCTGCCGCCGTATGGCTTAATTCCCAAATCATTGTTGAACGAGCCAGTAGTCTGGACAGCGATCACATTCACGAACACACCAGTGGCATCCGGCGGAATCGCCGGACAATTACTCGGATTGCCGCCCTGTAGAATAATGTTGCTTCCCCATACCCTTAAGCTCAACTCCTCACCTGGCGTGAGCATACCGTTGTAGATGCCGGACCCCTGGCGTGTGTCGAGAATGCGACATGGCGGCATGGTGTACACAGCATAGGGTACCGCAGCCGCAGCCTGCTGAGCTGGTAGACCCCCGAAAAGAAGGGCACCGGATAGGGTCGCAAACGTGATCAAAACGCTGCCTGCCTTATTATGCATCGACTAGTCCTCTGTTGGATTTCTATGACGTATCAACCGGACCCTTTCACGGTCTTCGGGAAACGATATTCCGCTCCGTGTGCTCGAGTCCCTGGTTGATTGCCGGTTCCACCGCAACGCATGTACGTACGCTGCAGCAAGGTAGTTTAGCTGCTTCAGCGTTAAAGACAACCTTTGTATTGGATGAGTCTGTAAGGTGTTCTTCCGGAGTACGTACTGTCCCGGCAATGTCTCGGGGGCGAAGGCTTCCGATGCGATCCGTCACCTTCGTGTGATTCGGGCATGCTCGCCACGCTCCAGTATCCCCTAAGCGCCACCCCCAACGGCAATGTACGACAGGGGGTCCCTGACATTACCGATTGTCTAGTGGCTTTTCGCCGGAAGCGAAAATAAAGGGGACGTTATGCAATCGACAGTTAAAAGTGCCCTCGCCGATGCGCACGCTCCGAAGCCCCATGCACCCCAGCAGGTGACGCAGAGAGTCGACCGTCCAAAACCAGAAGTGATCACCGACGAGATAGTCAGACACGTCGCGTTCACTGGCCGGCACTTCGACGTAGAGCATTCCTCCGGGTTCCAGCACCCGCAACGCTTCCTCGAGAAGACGCACCGGGTCATCGAGATGCTCCAAGACGTGCACCACGGTGACTAGGCCAAAATGGTTGTCAGGGTACGCAGCGTCCCACAAGGTACCCGTAGTGACGTGCGTCGCGCCGACCTCCCGACGTGCATATTCCGCCGCCCACTCGGAGATCTCTACCCCGTGTGCTTCGTAGCCCAAAAACTCCATGTACTTGAGCAAAATTCCGTTTCCGCAGCCCACGTCGAGCGAGCGGCGGGTAGGCGGGCGGTGGTTCTGGAGGCGAAGCGCCCAGAAAAAGAGCACTCGCGGCATGACGTAGGAGAAGACGTCAGGCGAGCCGTCCGGGAAGATGAAGTCGCGATTCGCTTGAAAATAAGATGCATCGTGCACTTCCGTCGCTTGTTCTAGCGAATGCCGTTCGGTCGCAAAGGCGACGCCGCAAGTCCTGCAGCGCACGATCTCCCGGGGATACTGGCGGATTTTCGCTGTGTCCTCGTGAAGGCACAGATCGGCTCGTGTTAGCAGTTCCGGGTCGCTTGGGAAGCGTCGGCTTCGCCGGAAGCGGTCCGCCCAGAGCTCGAAGAGGAGGTTTGCAGCAGCCTGCGCGCGACTCTGAGTTTGATTCGCGGCGTGTCCATAGGACAACCGATAGGCTTCAATGTTGGCTCGAAGGGAGTGCTCCATGTCGACGTTCCTCGGATCAGGAATAAGCTATGTCGCCACACATCAGACCAACGAGGCGGGTGATTAGTGGTGAGGCGAGGTGGCAACACCCGCTATGTCGTCCCTGGGGGCTGAATCCCAGCCTGTCCGGGCGGCATGACCGCTCAGGCAGGCATGGGACCGCGGTTCCGGCAGAGCCTGCCCCGGACTTGATTCGGGGGACTATCGCAACCCAGGACCCATGGACGGCAAGCACCCTCCCCTCAGGGCATGCCCTACGTGCAGCGGCGCAATGACGTTAACCGCTATGGCGGCAACGCCGCCCCAGTGAACGCAAACCGCCGGCACCATAACCATTCCCCGCACCCTGGCCCAGCCAAGGGACTAGAGACGTGGGGAGCGCTGAGCGGCTAGTGTACAGCACAACTGCCAGCATGCTTACGTGGCGCGAGGTTGAATGAAGCCAAAGGCGCCTTGGCAGGCTGTTTGGGGCGGTGCGAGCCTTCGATCGACAATGCGGTGCCAGCGGCCTGAGCGGCCTTGTTTGACGGCGACCGACGTCGGTCTCATAAGGAGGTGCTCAGTAGACGTTCGATGCTGGCGCCTACCCTCCCGCGCGGCCCTGAGGAAACAGACCGGGGATGCTCCCCGGTCTGCTTGTCGGAGCCGGTCAGGGTCCCGCTGTATAGCCCGTCACATCGATCACCACGTTTGCCGATCCACCGGTGCCGTTAGTCAACGTGAGGTCCTGGTCGCATGTCCCGCCGGGAGGAGGAGAGCCGGATACCGACTGTCCATAGCAAGTCCCCACCAGCAGGCCATTGTTGATCGCGAACGTTCCCGGATCGTAGTTGATCGCAGTCGCTCCGCGAGACGATCCCCAAGGTTTGATCCCGAGATCGTTGTTGAACTGGCCTTCCGTCTCGACCGCAATCACGTTGACGAATACTCCCCAGGCATTCGAGGGGATATCGGGACAGTTGCTGGTGCTTCCTCCCTGCAGGACGATGTTGGTCCCGGAGACCCTTAGATCCAGCTGGTCGCCGGGTAAGAGTTTGCCGGCGTAGATGCCGGAACCTTGCCTCGTATCGAGTATCCGGCACGGGGTGATGGTGTAGACGGCCGTCGGTCCGGCCGCAGCGGCGTGAGCCGTAGAGGGAGTGAGGCAGGGTAAGGCCGCGCTTGCGGCGAAAGCCGCTAGCAGGATGGGAAATCCCTGGGACACAGGATGGGCGCCCTGAGAGCGGTTGCGAAGGGTTAAGGTCTTAGTCATAGCTGCTTTCCTCGAGATGTGTCGTTGATGTAAGCCGCGTCGTACACGACTACTGAGGGGCGGCAGTATCAATGCCAATTCAGACAACTATCTGATGCGGCGCAAAAAAGCATAGCGGCAGGAGCCTGGAAGGCCGCGAGTGGGCCGATGGGGCGGTCCAATCTGAACTGCCTGGCCCGGACCGCTCCGGGTCTCCATTCGCATAGGCAGTCATTGACAACCTGACTGACGTGAGTCACGTGCTCGGACAACCAAACGCATCAGGCAGCCGATGGGGGCGCCTTCGTGGCTATGAGTGGCACGCGCCCCCCACCGCACTGATTGGCCGGATGTCGAGCGGTGTTCGCGCAGGCTCCTCGGAAACGTCCTTGGGCGTTTGGATGCGCTGGAACCGCGCCCCATCCCTTGAGTTACGGCCGACGGCGGTGTGGGGCGGGGGCTATACTCAGGTTGAATCCCGCAGCGCTATCGGGGTTTGCGGGCTGTGTGTTGGGGATGTGGAGATGGAGGACGAGCGATGGACCTCTCCTCGGTTTGCGGGACGTGGGTTTCTCGGATTGCGTCTTTTGTCGTCACCTTTTGGCTCTTGCCGTTCCTGCTGCTGACCGTTGCCATTCCTGGGACAGTACGTTCCAGCGCGGTCCCATCTTTCTTTTTGCGCGTCTCCTCGGGTGTGTATCGCCCGTCAAATGCCACCTTCTACTTGAAAAGCATCAACGATTCGGGCGTTGCGGATGCGGCGATTGCCTACGGGACTCCGGGTGATCGGCCGATCACCGGCGACTGGAACGGCGACGGCATCGACACCGTCGGCGTTTACCGCGCCGGTGTGTTCTATCTGCGCAACTCCAACACCAGCGGCTTTGCCGATGGGGTGGTGCCGTTCGGCCGCCCGGGTGACCTGCCGGTCGTAGGCGACTGGGATGGTGACGGCATCGACACGATCGGGGTCTACCGTAACGGAGTTTTTTTCCTGCGCAACGCCAACACCCCGGGGCCAGCGGACCTCGTGTTGGCCTATGGCGCTCCGGGCGATATGCCGCTCGCGGGGGATTGGACCGGCAAGGGATACGACAGTGTCGGCCTGTACCGGCCTTCTGACGTCGACCTTCTACCTGAAGAACACCAATGCCAGCGGCTACGCCGATACGGTTGTCCCGTTTGGGATACCGGGCGATCAACCCGTGGTCGGTGACTGGGATAACGACGGAATGGACGCCGTCGGCGTCTATCGGGGGAATGCGTTCTTCGTGCCGATCACCGACCAGGTGCGGCAGTTCTGGTTAGGGGTCGTTGGAGATGTGCCCCTCGCGGGCAATTGGTGGCTGGCACCGGGGGGCGGTGGCGAGGCCGCATCGGGCGGGGAGCTGCTGTGGGCCAGGCAGGCCGGTGGCGCAGGTCTAACCTCCGGGTCGGCAATTGCAGTGGATGCCGCGGGAGATAGCCTAGTGACTGGCATTTTCAATGGCAGTGCCACCTTCGGTTTCGGTGAGCCCAACGAAACGATGCTCACGGCGGATGGCCATATTCATGATGACCTGTTCGTGGCCAAATACGCCCCAGATGGCTCCCTTCTTTGGGTCAAACAGGCGGGCGGTGAAGGCGATGACGACGCGAGCGGAATCGCTGTGGACGCCGCCGGCAATAGCCTGGTGACTGGCGATTTCGCAGGTAGTGCGACCTTCGGTGTCGGGGAGCCCAATGA
The DNA here is from genome assembly GCA_963824085.1 of uncultured Gammaproteobacteria bacterium. Lineage (GTDB taxonomy): Bacteria > Pseudomonadota > Gammaproteobacteria > Chromatiales > Chromatiaceae > JARRNE01. The sequence continues at coordinate 13,819 of CAWGNT010000009.1, read as the reverse complement.
GACGATGCTCTCGACGGATGATTACAACAGCGCTGTCTTTGTGGCCAAGTACGATCCGGGCGGCTCCCTGCTGTGGGCCAAGCAGTCAGGGGGCACGAGCTATGGCTACGCTCAGGGAGGCGCAATCGCTGTGGACGCTGAGGGCAACATCCTTGTAACTGGCCGATTGAGCGCAGGCAGTAATACCTTCGGCGCTGGGGAACCCAACGAGACGGTGCTGCTAGGGGGAGATTTCTTCGTGGCGAAGTATGCCCCAGATGGCTCCCTGCTGTGGGCCAAGCAGGTCGCTGGTGTGGGGTGGGACTATGGCTCGGGAATCGCCGTGGACAGCGCGGGCAACATCCTGGTGAACGGTAGGTTCTTGGTCACAGCCACCTTCGGGGCGGGGGAGCCCAATGAGACAGTACTCCTTGGAGGGGACCTCTTCTTGGCGAAATACGCTCCGAATGGTTCTCTGCTCTGGGCCAAGCAGGCTGGTAGCACGGACTATGTGATAAGCGCAGGCATCGCGCTGGACGCGGCGGGTAACATCCTGGTGACCGGGTCCTTCGGCGGCAATGCCACCTTCGGCGAAGGCACACCGGAAGAGGCCACGTTCACAGGGGTTGGGATCTTCGATATCTTCCTGGCCAAATACGCCGCAGATGGCTCCCTGCTTTGGGCGCGGCAGGCGGGCGGTGCAGATGATGACTGCGGTGACTACGGTTACGGAGTTACCGTGGATCAGGCCGGCAACAGCTTGCTCACGGGACGCTTTGCCGGGAGCGCCACCTTCGGTCGCGGGGAGCCCAACGAGACGGTGCTGCTCGGGGGACATATCTTCGTCGCGAAGTATGCACCAGACGGTACGCTGCTGTGGGCTAAGCAGGAGGTCGCGAGCTCGGCAGGAAGCGGGGGCCACGGAATTGCTCTGGACGCCGCGGGCGACATCCTGGTTACCGGCTATTTCACTGACACTGCGATTTTCGGCCCCGGGGAGCCCAACGAAACGGTGCTGGCCGCCGGGACCGACATGTTCTTGGCCAAGTACCGCAACGCTCACCTAACGGAGGATGGACCGTCTGCGCACTAAGGCCGCAGGCTCAGCGATGCCTTGTCGGGCGAACGTGGGCGTGATGCAGGCCAAAGCTTGGGTCGCTAAGCGGGCACAATTGAACGACAAGCGCTGCTCATGGTCCCGCCAAGCACCGCGGAGGGCCGTCACCACTTCGATGTTCGTGACGGCAACGCTTACTCTGTGCCCAGCAGCCGTCTTTTTGACCCTCCTGGACGGCCGCTTCGCCTGACCGAGGGCCCGCACTAGAGCAAGAAGCTAGGAGCCCTGCGCGTCCTGGGTGACGCCGGCCACCCGGATGTCCCATGCTGGGTCCGCTACCGCGCCTCGGGCATCGTCAGCGTTCGCCAACGCCCGCGACGGCCGCTTACGGCCAGGAACCAGGGTGACTTTCCTGCCTGAGCGCTGATGCTCCGTGACCCACCAGCCCCCGCGTCCGCTTGCTGGCCGCGAGGGCATAGGGAATCGCCTAGGGCCTCCTCCCATGCCTTCACGCTCCCGTTGTTCGCACGGCGGTCGATGGGGGCGTAAGACGAGCCCCTGCTCCACCCTGCCCCCTCAAGCCAGGCCGAGCCCGTGACGGGCGGAGGCTATACTTTATGTGAATCCCCCAGCGTGAGCCGGGTGTGCGCGCTGTCCCATGGTATTTGTGGAAGGAGGTCGTGCCATGGACACCTCTTCAAGGAGCGGGTCGCGGGCTTTTCGCGTTGCTCTTATGTTTGCTTGCGGCTTGCTGCCATGTCTGCCGCAGTCCTTTGCCACTTCTCCCACCGCCGGCGCGAGCGTGATTCCGCCCTATTTCTTGCACTTCTCCTCCGGCCTCTATCGCCCATCAAATGCCACCTTCTACCTGAAGAAAGACAACGGCTCCGGCTTTGCCGATGTAGCGATCACCTACGGTATCCCTGGCGATCGACCGCTCACTGGCGATTGGGACGGCGACCGCATCGACACCATCGGCGTTTACCGCAACGGCGTGTTCTATCTGCATAACTCCAACACCAGCGGCTTTGCCGATCGGGTCGTGCCCTTCGGGCGCCCGGGTGACCTGCCGGTCGTCGGCGACTGGGATGGCGACGGCATCGATACCATCGGGGTCTACCGCAACGGGGTCTTCTTCCTGCGCAACGCCAACACCCCAGGTCCACCCGACCTCGTGTTCGCCTTTGGCCTTCCGGGGGACATACCGATCACTGGCGACTGGACTGGCAAGGCGTTTGACAGTGTCGGCGTGTACCGGCCTTCTGACTCGACGCTTCTACTTGAAGGATACCAATACGGGCGGCTACGCCGACGCGGCACTCCCGTTTGGGATACCCGGCGATCGGCCGGTGGTGGGCGACTGGGACAACAACGGAGTGGACGCCGTCGGTGTCTATCGGGGGAATGAGTTCTTCGTGCCGGTCGAAGACATGGTGCAATCCTTCTGGTTAGGCGTCGTCGGCGATGTGCCCCTCGCGGGTAATTGGGGGCTAGTGCAGGGGGGCGGAGGAGAAACCACAGCGGGCGGGGAGTTGCTGTGGGCCAAGCACGCAGGCGGCGCGGATCTTGACGTTAGTAATGGAGTTGCCGTGGATGCTGCCGGCAACAGCCTGGTTACGGGCGTTTTCTTCTCCGGCACAGCGACCTTTGGCGCTGGCGAGCCTAACGCGACAGTGCTTACAAAAGTTGGTGGCGGTGACGCCTTCCTAGCCAAGTACACCCCGGACGGGTCTCTGCTGTGGGCCAAGCGGGCGGGCGGCCCTTCTTATCAAAAGGGTTCCGGGGTCGCCGTGGATGCGCACGGCAATATCCTGATGACAGGCGGCTTCCTCGATAGCATTACCTTCGCCGCCGGAGAGCCGAAGCAGACGGTGCTCACGGCAGTTGATGGCGGTGATATCTTCCTGGCGCAGTACGCCCCGGACGGCTCTCTGCTGTGGGTCAAGCAGGCCGGTGGCCTCTCGGCGAGACGGGGGAAGGAATTGCAGTGGATGCTGCCGGCGAATGCGTGGTGACGGGCGGCTTTTTCGGCAACGTTACGTTCGGCGCGGGCGAGCCCGAGGAGACGACGCTCACGGTGCCCGATGGTGCCGACACGGGATATCTTTGTGGCTAAGTTCTCTTCCGACGGCGCTCTGCTGTGGGCCAAGCAGGCGGGTGGCGCTGCATACGACGGGGGACTCGGAATCGCGCTAGACCCCACTGGCAACAGTTTAGTGACCGGCTGGTTCACAGACAGCGCGACCTTCGGAGCCGGAGAGCCGAATGAGACGAGGCTCACAGCGGTCGGCAGCGAGGACGCTTTTGTGGCTAACGACGACGTCTTTGTGGCTAAGTACGCTCCGGACGGCTCCCTGCTGTGGGCCAAGCAGGCGAGTGGCCATGGTGTGGGTGTCGGGGTCGCCGTGGACGCGGACGGCAATGGGCTGGTGACGGGCGGTTTCTCCGGCAGTGTGACCTTTGGTGCCGGAGAGCCGAACGAGACGCTGCTCCTAACATGGGGCGACTCGGATATCTTCGTGGCTAAGTACGCCGCAGACGGCTCGCTGCTGTGGGCCAAGCAGGCGGGCAGCACCCCAGCAACGGCTGAAGTGGGGGACGGGGCCAGCCGAATTGCCGTGGACGCGGACGGCAATGGCTTGGTCACGGGCTGGTTCCGGGGCTGGGCTATCTTTGGCGCTGGGGAACCGAATGAGACAGCGCTCACAGCAGTGGGTGGCGTCGACATCTTTGCGGCTAAGTTCGCGCCATAGCCGCTCCCACCCGGCGGGCGGCCGTCTGTGCCGGCAGTGGGTGCCACGAGCCCTTCTCGGTTGAGGAGGTGCTCGACGCAGGGGGGGAGGCCTGGTCGGCCAGGGTGGCCCCAATGTGTTGCAGAGCCAGCGCGTGTGCTCCCGCCGAGCACCCCGAGGGCCAGCCGTCGCCCCGATGAAGCGACTGCAAGAGCAAACCTGCGCCCCCACAGGTGTCTTTTTGATCCGATTGGACGGTCGCTTCACGTAACCGAGGGAGCCCGAGAGAAGAAGATTTTCCGGTCATTGGCCCTCTCGGTGAGTCGAGCCCCCGGATGTCCGCTGGGCCGCCTCCTGACTCTGACCACATTTCCACTTCGAAGCGCCCCCACACCCGCAACCGGCCGTGGCGGCCACTGAGACGACGGCAGACAGCACTCAAAGAAGCAGGGTGACTCCCACGCCTGGGTGCTGAGGCACGTTAGTACTCCAGCCTGCCCCCTTCCGCTCCCGGCCCACAGGGGTGACGGTCGGGGGCTATACTTTGGTTGAATCCCCAGGCGTCACCCAGGTTTGCGGGTCGTTTGACAGGGTTCTGGAGATGGAGGTCGTGCGATGGACATCTCCTCCGGGTGCGGGTCGCGGGCTTCTCGGGTTGCCTCTTTTGTCCCCGCCTGTCTGGCTCTTGCCGTTCCTGCTGTTGTCCACGGCTACGCCTGCTGCAGCCGATTCCGGCACGGCTCCGTCTTCTTCCTGCGCGTCTCCTCGGGCGTCTATCGCCCCTCAGATGCCACCTTCTACCTGAAGAAGACCAACGAGTCGGGCTTTGCCGATGTGGCCATCATCTACGGCATTCCGGGCGATCTGCCGATCACCGGTGACTGGGATGGCGACGGCATCGACACCGTCGGCGTCTACCGCGACGGCATTTTCTATCTGCGCAACTCCAACACCAGCGGCTTCGCCGATGTGGCGGTCCCGTTCGGCCTCCCGGGTGACCTGCCGGTCGTAGGCGACTGGGATGGGGATGGAATCGACACCATCGGTGTTTACCGCAACGGGGTCTTCTCGCTGCGCAACGCCAACACCCCGGGTCCAGCCGACCTCGTGCTCGCCTTTGGCCTCCCGGGGGATACGCCGATTGCCGGGGATTGGACCGGTAAGGGGTATGACAGTGTTGGGGTGTACCGGCCCGCGGAGTCCACGTCGTCCTGTTTCTTCGTGCAGAACACCGACGCCAACAACGACACCGTAGCTGATGTCCCTCTCTGTCCTGGGATACCGAGCGGTCAGGCGGTGGTCGGTGACTGGGACAACGATGGAATAGACGCAGTCGGTAGTTACCGGGATAACGAGTTCTTCGTTCCGGTGGAATACACTGATCATTACTTTCGGTTAGGCATCGTTGGGGATGTGCCGCTCGCGGGCAATTGGGGACTGGGGCACGGGGGCGATGGGGAGGCCGAAGCGGGCGGCGAGTGTTATGGGCCAAGCAGGCCGGGGGCACGGGCGACGGCGAAGTCGAGGCAAGGGGAATCGCGGTGGACGCTGCAGGCGACAGCCTGGTGACCGGCTTTTTCACGGGTAGTGTGGCCTTCGGTGCCGGCGAACCCAACGAGACGGTGATCGACGCGACTTGGGATGTACGACATGTTCATCGCCAAGTACACGCCGGACGGCTCTCTGCTGTGGGCCAAGCGAGCGGGCAGTAGCGTTCCCGCCGCCGGTACTTATGCGGATGCCTCCGGAATCGCCGTTGACGCCGTTGACGCCGCTGGCAACAGCCTGGTGACCGGCTGGTTGCAAGGCACGGCCACTTTCGGCGCCGGGGAGCCCAACGAGACGGTCCTCGACTCATCTGGTATCGAATACATTTAACCTCGTACCGAAGCTCTGCTTCGGTACGTCTTCTCCCGAAGCTCTGCTTCCCAAGGCCAGCTGAGTGCGAGGACGTCAGCTCTTCGGCACCTGCCGGCGCTGTGCAGCGCCGCCGAAATCCCGCGCCATCTCGCCTGGGCGCAGGGCAGAGAGGAAGCCGAGCTTCGGGGAGAAGAAGAGGTGCCCAAGCAGGAGCTTGGGCACCAGGGGAAAGACCCCATAGGTGAACGGCCGCGGCGAACTGGTTCCCGCCGGTCTTGGCTGACCGGACATTCTAAACGGCCCGGGCCTATGGCTCCTGGCGCCATCGGCCTCGTGCTTCGTATTCCCCTGCGGGCAGAGGTTGTCAACAAGGTCTTTGGTGGGCCGTTAAGCTATCGCGGCTGAACCAGGGATAGCGCTCCGCAGGAGGAAACGCGAGCTCGAAGCTCGTCACCAGTTTCGACAGGTTGGGGTTGTAGAAGGGGTCATGTTTGACGTACTTGTTCCAGCGAGTGAGAAGTCTCTGGCTTTCCTCCTCGAACCGCCGGCGCCTCTGTGGATTACCTGGAGCACCCAATGTGGCCGACTCGTAGTGATAGAGCTCGGCGAACGGTGTCCACAGCGTCCGGTAGCCTTGCTCCCAGAGCCGGAGACACAGGTCGACGTCGTTGTAGGCGATTCCGAAGTGCTCGGCATCGAACCCATTGACAGACTCGAACAGCTCGCGACGGACGACCATGCACGCCGCCGTCACGGCCGAGACGTTTTGCGTAAGCCTGGCGCGGGAGCAATAGCCGGGATCATTGCGCGGTCGCAGCTTGTGCGCATGATCGGCCGTTCCGTTCAGCCCGATCACGATGCCAGCGTGCTGGATCGTGTCGTCGGGATAGTAAAGCATGGCCCCCACCGGTCCGATCTCGGGCCTCACCGCATGCCGCACCATTTCCTCCAGCCAATCCGCAGAGATCACCTCCATGTCGTTGTTCAAGAAACAGAGCAGCGGGCCGTGTGCCAGACGCGCCGCGAAATTGTTGAGCGCGGCGAAGTTGTACGGCCGGTCATAAGGTAGGACCCGGATGCGGGGATCGCGAGCGATTTCATCTAGATAGGCGCGGGTCTCTCGCTTCTCGCTCTGGTTGTCCACGACAAGTATCTCGTAGCTCGGATATGTCGTCTTCTCCAATACTGATGAAACGCAGACGCGCAGGAGGTTGACCGCGTCTTTCGTTGGGATGATGAGGCTGACCAACGGGGCCGGGCCGGGCAGAGGGAAGATGATGCGATGGCCCCCCGGTTCGGGGGCGATCTCGGCATGGATGCCTTGAGCTTCGAGAAAGTCTCTCACCGCTTGCCGTGCGGAGCGTTGCGCCTTTGCCGTATGGTCCCTGCCGACATCCGGCGACCAACGGTGGCAAAGGACGTGCGGTATGTGACGGATCTTCCCAGAGTTCATGTTGGCGACGGCCCGGAGCGCCAAGTCGTAGTCTTCGCTACCTTCAAGTCCTGCTCGCATGCCGTCAATGGTCTTGAGGAGCGATGTCCGATAAAGCGCGAGCTGGCCGATCAGGTTGTGAGACAACATCAGGTCCGGATTCCAGTCCGGCTTGAAATTCGGCTCGTACCGGCGTCCGGTCTCGTCTATCTTGTCGTCATCGCTGTAGACAATGTCTGCGTTGGGATGAGCCCCGACCTCTTTCGCGACCATGAACAGCGCGTGCGGCGGCAACTGGTCGCCGATCGTCACCACGGCCGTGAATTCGCCGGTTGCGATCTCCACGGCCGCGTTGACTTGTTGCCATCGGCTTCCATTCGCCCGGTTTCGAACCAGCGCGACCCGAGACCCGCGCGAAGGAGATCTCGTCAGTACTTTCCTGACATCTGAGTCGGTGATGCCCTTCGCGGCAACACAGAGCTCCCAAAATGGGTAAGCCTGGCGGTCGATGCTTTCCAAGGTTCGGCGGAGCAGAGCATCGGTCCAGTCGCCGCCAACGAGCGCGATGGAAACAACTGGTTTCGCCCCGAGGTTCGCGATCCGCGCGATGATGGCTTCTAAATCCGAAGGCCCGATCGTGTCGTACAAGGCGATCCATCGAGCGTAGTCGCTTGGTCCTCGCACCTCGGAGAAGAACCGCTGTTTGACGCCCACGATGCCTCGTCGGCGCCATAGGTCCCACGCGCGGATCGCGAGATGGACGATATCCGACGGGCGCTGGATGCGCCGGCGCAGGACGTGCCAGGCAACCTGCAACCTTCCTATTTCATCGATGACGATCTTGCTCGGGCGAAAGCTGTCTGGCGCGGCCATCGTTTCCAGCCGCAGCTGTCTTACGTCATCTGGAAGCCGGACGATGTGACCCCGCTCGGCCTCTGAGACGGGAATGTGATAGGCCGCCTGCTCCCAGGTTCCCTTTCCATCGTCGGTGCGCAAGACAAGGTCGAGCGGTCCCTCCGGAACTCGCGCAACGCACTGAATTCGTGCCCACCCCGAGGGCGGCTTGACGTGCGGAGATTCCAAGAGGAAGCGCGTACGCGGTTCGAACCGCTCACAAACTCCGTTCTGTGAGGGCGGGTCAGCGATGGGACGAAGGCGCAGACTGTGTCGACGGAAGCGCACGAGCTTACCGAATCGGCGGCTTAGCTCCGAGAAGGGCATATGCGGTTGGCGTCAAAGGTTATGTTGCACGAACGGCAGGCGGGAAGTGCTTGGTCGATCTCACGCATGCGTGGCAACGAAGATGGGAGCTGGATATCCTACTCGATTGGCCGATAGCTCAGAATGCCTATGCGTCGTACGGAGGCGTCGTCGGGTGATAAGCGTCGAACCCCTGCTATGGGTGCCTGCGACAGCACCGGTGCCGGATGGCGGAACCTCGACGCTGACGGAGGCGCCGTGGAGCCTAAGCGGTCGTATCGACGCCATGTCTGAACAGCCGGCGCCTGCCCTGACGCCCGAGCCTCAGTGGCGTGACCACCCATCGTCACCTTAGATTTGCGATGCCTCCCAGCAGTAAGAGCGTTGACGATCAATGGGCGACGAAGGTCGTAGCCGTCGTCGTCACCTACTTTCCGGACGCTCGGCGGTTGGCAGCCACGCTTCTGGCGCTACTGCCACATGTCAAAGGCGCGATCGTTGTTGACAACGGGTCACCTCAAGACCTGGCGGACGATCTGAAGGAGGTACGCAGTTTAGGATGCTTCTTTCTCCGCCTGACCGGCAACCTCGGGATCGCAACGGCCCAGAACATCGGGATTCAATGGGCCCGAGAGCAGGGTGCCACGCATGTCATGTTGCTTGATCAGGACAGCCAACCCGAGCAGGACATGGTCACCCGCCTCCTGCGGGCGACTCTCGAGCTGCAGCAGCGAGGCACACGGTTGGCGGCAGTCGCGCCCGCGTACGTCGATGCGCGCCAGAAGAACGTCAAGCCCTTTTCTCGCCTGGGTCGGTTGCGAGCGCGGCGATTTGGCTGCGGTGCGGGGGAGGCTGTCGTCGAAACAGACACGGCGATTGCATCCGGCAGCCTAATCCCGGTGGCCTCCCTCGCGGCGATCGGCGGCATGCGCGAGGAGCTCTTCATTGATTTGGTGGATATCGAATGGTGGTTGCGGGCGCGCTCCATGGGTTACAAGTCGTTTGGCGTCTGCGACGCTGTGCTCCGCCATAGCTTGGGTGCGCAGCCAAGAACCTTCGCAAACAGGACGATCACTCACCACAGCCCCTTACGCAGTTACTATTTCTTTCGCAATGCCGTGTGGCTGATTGGCCGGAGGTATGCGCCGACTGCATGGAGGCTCGCCGTTGCGCGCCAGCTTCTGCGGCGTTTTCTTTATTACCCGCTTGCTGTGGCGCCTAGGCTTGAGTATTTGCGCATGATGAGTTTGGGTGTATGGCATGGGCTGTGGGGCCGCCTTGGCCGATTGGATCTCCCGGCGCTCGCGAGTCCAGCCGATGACGAAGACTAAACGGGCTTGTCGTGATGCACCTCTGGGTGGCGTTGACCGCTCTGAGCTCCTACGGCCCGAACCTCCCATCGCGGTGAGCACTCTATCGTGACCAGGGTACGGCGATTGCTCATGCTGACCCGCTACGGTCCGTTGGGCGCCAGCAGTCGTGTTCGCATGCTCCAGTTTGCACCTGCCCTAGAGGCGGCGGGCTTTCGCGCGACGGTGAGCCCGTTTTTCGACGACGCGTACTTGCGGGAGCTGTACCGCCAGGGCAAGCGTCCTTTTCGGGATGTCATTGCGGCGTATGTGCGGCGGGCGCGCGTGCTCTTAGGCCTGCGAGCTCACGATATGGTCTGGGTCGAGAAAGAGCTGTTCCCGTTTCTGCCCGCGCCATTCGAGTCGTGGTTGCGCCGTGCCCGCATACCCTATGCTGTCGACTACGATGACGCAACCTTTCACACGTACGATCTTCACCGGTCGCCGTTAGTGCGGCGAGCTCTGGGCCGAAAGCTGGTACCTCTGTTGTCCGGCGCGCATTTAATCACGGCCGGCAACGGTTATCTTGCAGCGTACGCGAAGCGGATGGGGGCGCGGGACGTGCACCTGGTTCCAACGGTCGTCGATGTCGGTCGCTACCGGCTCTCTCAGGCGCAGGAACCCGACGAATTTCGCGTCGGATGGATCGGATCGCCGTCCACAGCCGTTCTCCTCTCGTTGGTGCGGGAGCCACTGGAACGGCTGGCGCGGGACTTCCCATTGCGGCTGGTGACAATTGGGGCTGGGCAGCTGCCGCAGATCAATGTGCCAACGGAAGAGCACTCCTGGTCCGAGGAGACCGAAGCCTCCCTCTTGGCGAGCATCCAGGTCGGCATCATGCCGCTGCAGGATGAGCCGTGGCAGCGCGGCAAGTGCGGCTACAAGCTCATTCAGTATATGGCCTGCGGCAAGCCGCTCGTGGCTTCCCCCGTCGGCGTCAACGCCGAGATCGTGACGCCTCAGGTCGGATATCTGGCGAAGGATGCGCAGCAGTGGTACGAGGCGTTGCGGCGCCTCGCCGACGACGATGCACACCGGGTCCGACTCGGGCGAGCTGGCCGTCTGATCGTTGAGGATAAGTACTCGCTTCAGGCCGTTGGGCCGCGGCTTGCCGCGTTACTAATCGCGGCTGCGGCGTGAGTGATTCGCAGATAGTGCACCGACATGTATAGGCTTATTGCAACTCGCCCCGTATTGGGACCTACGCCCCACATCACGACCCCAGCCATGGCCTTCGTCCTGCGGATTGATCGGGCAACCGCGGTGGGCCCCCGAGCCCTGGGGCGAAGGGCGGCGGACGCGATGAGGACTGCTGGCTTTAGGGGCCTGACTTTAGACTCTCCGACCGAGAGTGGCGATGAGGTCAAGGACCTTGGGCAACTGTTCGCGAGAACGGCGCTCGCGCTGCAACAGGCCGTGGACGCTGAGATCAGCGGTTCGGCTATCGCTGCGGGAGGCTCGAACGACGAAGAAGTTGTGGTGCTGGTTGAAGAGGAGGACTTAGAGACGGCAGCGTACGCTGGAGAGCTCGCGGCCGACATCCTAAATGCCGTCGCCGGAGCAAATTGGCCTAGTGGTTTCGAGCTGACCAGCGAGCTGCGGTCTTACTTTGATTTTGCTGCCGTGCGGGCGCTCGATCCAAATGCGAGACTCATTATGCAGGCTGCGCGAAAGCTCAAGCTCCCAGTGTTGAACCTTGATCAGCCTTCATCCGCGGTTGGGCGAGCGGATCACAGGATCCCGAATGGATTGGTCCAGGTGGGTCTTGGGGTCAGGCAGCATCGATTCCTCGGGGCAATGCCGGCAGGCAGCGATCCCGCCGCGCTGTCCGGGATCTATCAACGAGATCCTCTAATGCGCCGCTTGATCCAGTCAGATATTCTCGTGCCGAAACAGGATCTTGAGTTTCCGAACAAGACCCGTGCAAGCCGCTTGCAGCGCGCCGCCCAGCGAATTGGGTTCCCGGTCGTCCTGAAGAGATCTGCTGCTGTGATGTTTCAGCATCTCGAGGCCAACAACCTGGCTTACGGTCCGCTCACAGATCCTGACCAGGTCGCAATCGCATTTGCATGCGAGCTGCAAAATGAGCGGGGCGCATGGGTGGAGGCCTTTGTACCGGGAAGCACATACAGATTTCTTATCATCGACGACACTGTCGTATCGGTTGTCCGACGCGTCCCGCCGCAGGTCGTAGGGGATGGCGAGTCCACTCTACGAGCTCTGATCGAAACGCGCGCTGCATCGGCGACGTCGTTCCGGGAATGGAGAGCTTGGCGGGCCATGATCGGCTGCGACGCTGACAGCCTGATATGTCGCCTGGGTCTTCCCAACCTCACTTGGGAGTCCGTCCCGGCCAAGGGTCGAAATGTGGCGCTACGGTTGAGGGGCGGGCCGTACACCGGCGGCTGGAGCGAGGATGTCACTGAGCAAATGCCTGAAGCGTACCATCAGCTTGCATTGCGGGCTGCCCATTGCTGTGAGCTCGGTCTGGCGGGAGTCGACATGGTCATTGCAAACCCGGCTTCCGCGCCGGAGTACCCACATTGCGCGGTAATTGATGTGAAACCGGATCCCGATCTGCTGATGCACGCTCGCCCCCGTGTGGGTCCGGGACGCGACGTTGCCCAGCAGCTCCTGAAGACGTTTTTCCCGACGCAGCAGATAGCACGCATACCCGTCGTCGCCGTCACGGGGACCAATGGCAAGACTACGACCAGCCGCATGGTGGCTCACCTGCTTCGCACCGCCGGAAAAATCACCGGCCTTGCTTGCTCCGATGGCGTATACGTGGATTCCGAAAGGCTTGAGACGGGGGACTTCGCCGGGATATGGGGCAGCCTCGCCGTTTATGCGGACCGCCGGGTCGAGGCGGCTGTTTTGGAGAGCGCCCGCGGCGGGCTCATCAAGCATGGACGTCCGTTCGACTCGTGCGATGTCGGTATCTGCACGAACGTAGCGGAGGACCACATTGGGCACGACGGCATCAACTCCGTGGAGGCGATGGCGGCAGTGAAGCGCCAGGTCATCGAGCATACCGTCGGAACGGCGATTCTGAACGCCGATGACCCGCTGTGCGTCGCGATGGCGGCCCATTTCACTGGAACAGACGTGGTGTTTTTTTCCGGTGACCCGCAATCTCCCTCGATCACGGGGCACCTGGATGCCGGGAGCAAAGCTGTATTCATCCATGAGCGGGAGCAGAAGCAAACAATTGCACTTTTTGACGGCGTCGCGCGATACCGCGTCGTGGACGTGGATGCCATACCAGCGACTGACCGAGGGCGTTCTCGGCACAATGTCTATAACTCGACGGCCGCGGTAGCCGCCGCCTACGCCCTGGGGTTGCCTCTGTCTGTAATTGCGACCGGCATGCAAGAATTTCGCATGTCCTTTGATACCACCCCAGGACGCTTCAATGAGCTCCCCGGGCTCCCCTACCGCCTGATCATGGACGCAGCCCACAACCTGCATGGGATCAGAGCGCTCACCCATCATTTGGACCAGCTTACTGTGCCCGGCCGCCGCATACTGGTGTTTTCGGCATCTCTGCGCCTTCCGGCTGATCATGTTCGGCAGATGGCGCGCGAGGTGGCGAGGAGATTCGACTTTTTCATCTGCAAGAAGTACCGCGTCCGCGAACAGTACCACGCCGAGGTTGAAAGCTACGACGTCCTGAGGGATGAGCTGCTGGAACAGCAGGTTCCGCCCGACGCCATTGCGGTCATACCAGACCCGTTGTCAGCGGTCACGCTTGCTGTCGAAATGGCCAGGCCGAAAGACCTTGTAGTCGTATTGGTTCCCGGCGGAGACTCGTTGAGGACCGGCACCTGGGAACATATTCGCCGACTGGTCCACCAGGATAAGTCCGTGCAAGCCTCCAAGTAACGCTTCGCGAACCACTCGAACCGTTTTCATTTCGGCCCCTTCGCGCTCCGGAAGAGGGCGGAGTGAGGGGAACAGTCAGGCGGCGGCGACTAACGTTTGCGGGGTGTCGTCGACGCCAGAGCCGCTAGCATGCGCCACTTAGGTTGGAGCGAGCATGCCCCACATCCGCGCGATGAAGGCCGAGGACTACGCGGCAGCTGCGGCCGTGCTGCAGCGCAACGGGCTCGCCGCCATGAGCCGGGAAGATTATCTTCACCTGTGGGAGGTCAATTCATTTCAGGAGCCTGGCGCCCCGAGGGGTTGGGTACTCGAGGAATCCGGCCGC
>CAWGNT010000008.1:0-48966 GCA_963824085.1 uncultured Gammaproteobacteria bacterium | reverse complement strand
TGGATAACCGACGGGCGCCGCAGATCGCGTGTGATAGCTTGCGAAAACGACTCATTGGTCAACTCCTCGTTCGAGACTGTGGGGACAGCTCAAACGCTGGAGTACCGCTGAGTCGTGCGACCGGCAAAGCCTCCGCACTCTGACCACGTCCACAGGACGTGGTTTTTTACACCGCAATAATGAGCACGGATGCCGCCTTTGGGCGTACCCACCGGTAGGAGATTAGGCGATCAGTCTCGAGCGTCAGCTTTGGCTTCTGGTTCGGGTCGGGTGCGGAACGGCGGTACCCACGGCGCCAAGGGCGGCGCCGTGGACGTTACGCGGACACGCTCACGGCGCGGCCCGATACGCAGTACCCGCGACCCCGGGTAGCCTTGTCAAAACACCAGCCAGGCCTGCAGATAAAAGGTGTCGTTGTCGGATGCCCCGCTGGTCGTCCCGTCGAAGCGGTTGTACGCAATGTACTGCGCCGAAAACTTCGGGTTGAACCAGGGCCACAGGGACGGCCCGCCGTGCTTGTTGTAAGGCAGCCAGTCGAGCTGGAGGGTCACCCAGCTGCTGTCTGGGGAGCCGTTGTCGGTCCCGTAGTAGGCGGGATCCGCGTCGCCGCGCAGGTTCGAATAGCCGGCGGTGAACCCCCAGGTCTTGTCATAAAGATAGTTGACGTTACCGTTGAAGGTGCTCAGGTCGTTGGACCCGTTGCTCGCGGCCCCGAGCTGTTGGCTCGCGTTCAGGTCCTGGTCCTCGTGGATCCAGGACAGCCGCAGGGCGATGTCGTCACGTGCCCCGGTGTATTGGTACTGCAGATCCAGCCCGATGTCCGTGAAGCGATCGTTTCCAGCCGAGCGATCATTCCCGGGGAAGGTGTCTGCGACCATTCCGAAGGTGCCGCCCGCCAGGTAGTGCGGACCCCATTCGTGCTGCAGCGCGACCCGCCAATAGGGTGCCGTGCCGTCGATCTTGGCGCCCACCTCCGAAGGGGACACACCGAGTGCCCGCAACGCATCGTCTCCGAGAGATCGGTAACCGTCGAGCTCCAGGTACACCAGGCCGTTCCACAAAGTATAGGCACCGAGACCGGCGACCTGACCGCCAAGCCCCTGAATGAGCGTGGAGGCCGCGGGCGTCGACGCAATGCCGGAGGACGAGAACGGATAGCTCCACGCCGGCGTCGTGTTCCAGAGATCCTGCACCGTGGGGTTGTTGTTGAGATCGATCCCGTAGACGAGCGGCTTGCCCTTGACCGTCGCGGTGTCGGCGAAGCGGAAGTCCGTATTGTCCCAGGAGAACACCTTGCCGACCCCATCGTAGGTCGCCTGCACGAACCCGCCGACCTTGCCCGCGATCTGTCCGCCGAAGAACAGGCTCGACTGCGTGAAGGCGAGGTTGTTGTTCGCGCCGAAGTCCTCCGGCGGATCCGAGATGTCCGCCGAGGTATGGGTGAAGGACGGCTCGGTCATGAAGGCGAACTTCTTGTACCAGGGGACATTGCCTGCGCTCAGGGTGTAGCCCGTCAGCTTGAACTCGCGCCCGAAGGCGTTGAGCTCCGGGTAGGCGGTGTGACACGCTGAGCACTCGACGCCCATCTGACGCGCGAACGCCGGGATCGCCTCGGCCGGGGTGGAAACCATAAGCAGCGAGGCCAGGGTCGAGACCATGACCACCCACGCACCGATTGTCGAGCCTCGGACCAGGCCGCCTGCGGCGGCCCTACTGTTGCATATCTCCAACATGATGATTCTCCCATCTCACTTCTCGATAAGGCGATTGCCGGAACATCATGTGCCAGATTGCACGGGATCTTCGTTCGCCTTCAAGCAGCGCTGGCAGGAGCATAGCCGAGCTATGTGACTGCCGGTGCGACGCCGAAGGCGGGCGAAAGGACCCGCAAGGTGGTACGCGACTTGACAGAAATCGCCTCCGCCCCGCATCGGAGAAGGTCATCGGCCCATCAGGAAACGACACGCAAGCAGCTGGATCCAGAATGACCCCGACCCGTTCGTGACGATGCAGGCTCCCTAAAGCATCCTTGCCGATCGCACCGGCTCGCCGATTGCTTTGCGGCCCGGTGTATGATCAAGACAACTGTACGCCAAATCACACAGTGGGAACAGCCAATGCGGTCAGGGAAGATGCAGTTTTTCCGTCGCCCCTTGCCGCAGCGCAAGACAAAGCAGCTCAACGCCGCCGCTTGCGTCCGCATCTTGCGGATGCGTACGACCCCCCGCATCCCGGACTGGGTTGGACCGACTGGTACCGGTCAGCGCGGCTCGATCGGTGTGAGGCGAAAGAGATTGGGCCGATCCGTCTCGTGGTTATCGACCGCGACCCAAGGATGCATCCCACCGTCGATGGCGAGACCCTCCGCATGCTCGAAGTCGTGCGGCAGCTGCCAGAGCGCGCTCGCGTGAACCTTGTCCTCATCAGGCCGGAGGGTGCTTTCCAGGCGGATCAATAGGGCACTCTTCTGAGAGAGCATGTAGAGGCGCCGGTCCGGACCCACGGCAAGCTCGCTACCGTCGTCGGCGATTGCGGCAAGGCTGTCCGCGAGCTCCCACACCTTCAGCGCCACCAGGACATGAGATGCTGGGGTCATGAATTCCTGGCCGTCGCCAAGAAGACTATCCGCGCTCCACCCCATGGGCGTCTCGCCCAGGGGACCAAACTCGATGATCAGGGCCGGCTTCTTTTCCTTGAGCAAGAGCACATGACCCCTTCGCAACAGAACCATCCCCTCACCGCGGGAGTTCGGCTCGTTCGACCAAGAGCTTTCCAGACTCGGGATGTTCGTCACGTCCAGCTCGAATTCCGCGACCACGCGCGCCAGATCGCCTCCGAGGCAGGTCACCCGAGCGGAGTCCTCGGCCAAGGCGCAGATCATGGGGGACGCGTCCGTCGCAACGGCCTCCCACTGGGAGACGGCTTGAGTCCCGGCCGACATCGCGCCGGCCACGTCGCGGACATCGATGCTCACTACGTGTGGTGATTCGCGAGTACGGAAACGACCAACCTCATAGTCGGCATCTCCCACCGCATAGATGTCGATGCCGTCTGCGCCCCCTTGGGCCAGTGCGAGACCCGAAACCTCGCGCATCGGGAGGCTGTATTGCTCCAGGACGTCCAGTCGTTCCCGTGCCTCGCGCAATCCGCCGTTATTGCTATCGGATGCGCGACCGGCACCGACGGGCCAGACGCAAGCCAGAAGGGCGAGCATCCCCACCCATCCTGCCGCGGACCAATGATGTCCAGTACCCGGCATGACGACGGTCTTCAACTGGCATCATCCTCAGTGTCACTGCTGTGAGATCTGCTCCTGGAGCACACGGTAGCGCGTCTTCGTGTAGTCGAGCATCTCCCGGGCGCGATCGAGATTCTGGCGCTCGCCGCTGACGAGCTCCCCGTTCATCTTGGCGATGTACTGGTCGCGCACCCGGATGATCTCGTCCCTGATCGGGCCTTTCCCCTGATCATCGTAGATGGTGGACAGATAGGCCCCTAGGCGTTGCTTCAGACGGGCATTCAGCTCCGGAAGGTCAAAGAGCTTGTCGAACAGGATGCGCGGCTCCTTGGCGACGTCCGCGTAGCTGTACAAGTGCCCCGGCCCGCCGGGCCCGTCGTAGTCCATCGTGTTGTCCATGTCCCAGATGATCAGCTTCCACTTTCCGCTCGGCGCGTGAAAGTAGAGCAGGTCGTTATTGAAGTTGCCGTAAGCGCTGTCCCAGTGGCCGACGGTCGTCGCGACCGAGGCGTAGTTCATGACGTTGTCGAGATCCAGGACCTCTCCCACCTCCGCAGCCGTGCCGGCAGCGTCCAGGCGCGTCTTGAGCCCCTTCGGCCCGGTGAGATAGCTCAGGGCCCTCGCCTCCTGCTCATCATCCCCATCGTGAAGCTTCTTGCCCTCGATGTACTCGGGCTGCACACAACGCAGGCTGAAGCCGTCATCACCCTTCAATGCGCACCCGTGGGACATGGCAAAGACCGTTGGGTTGCGGTCGTCGTAGCGCATGCGGAAGAATGCCTTGTCGAGGGACTCGGCGACGACGTAGGCACGTCGGAAGCGGTTTGCGCACTTGTTGTCGGCGTCGCTCGAGCACAGCTGGAACTCCACCAGCGCGTAGGCGGTGCGGTAGACCGGGGGCCCGCGGACCGTGGTCGATGCCACCTTCTCGGCCTCGGCGGCGGCCCAGGTCGCGACCGGCTCTCGCGCCAACATGCCGTTGCCTGAGTCGTTCTTGGAGCTGGAGTCGTTGAAGCTCCGACGCAGGTTCAGCTCATCGAGACCGTAGAGGGTACGGTCCTTTATAGCGGCCTTGGCGGCGTCATCGTATTGCACCTCGTGCCACGGCTCGTTGCCTTGCCGGGAGTAGACGCCGTGGGTACGTTCGAACGACACCCTGAACTGCAGGCGCGGAATACAGCGCGAGGTGTTGCCGCGCACCTTCATCGCCACGTCCTTCATGGGAATGTCGTCGAAGACAAAATAGCGGGCGTGGACCCACTTCACGTCGTCCGACTTTTCGCAATGGTTGTTCTTCTCGTCGTCGTGCAGCTGATTCCAGCTCGCCTGGTTCATCTTGATATAGATGGTGTGGATCTGGCCGTTGAAGAGCTTGCTCTGAGTCTCGTTCCAAAGCGCCTCTCCGGATGTTGTATGGCCGCTGTCCGCGATCGCCGGACCGGGTTGCCCAAAGGCGCAGGCGACAACGAGGCTCAGCACGGCCAGGGCCGCGATCCGGCAATGGGGTAAGCTCAGCTGGGACGCCATATGACTCTCCTTGCAGGCAGATTCCGGAACACGGAAGGTCAGCGACTGGTGCGAAGCCGGCATTCTCGCAAGTGTAGTCGCATGCGCGCCGACCGCTACGAAAACAACCGCAATACAACGTGCGCGGGGAATCGTGTGGAGCTTCTGGTGCGGTCCCGTCAAGGGGGTACGACGTTGTGCTGGGCCGCGTGGCTTGCGGGCAGTGAACCATTCGGTACCCCAAAGATTCACGGCTTGGCGAGAGAAGTGAGCAGAGAGCTCGCTGGCAGAACGGCTGACAAAGCCTGCCGCGTTTGCTTTATACGGCCGTTGCTCCCGACGAATCAGTGGATCCAGTCGAGTGGATTTTCCTCGGCGCTGGGGCGGTTCGCCGCTCCGTCAAGGAGCATGCCGTGCCAGGTTGCGAACTGAGCCAGCTGTAGGAGGTGGCGCGTTGCTCTCCCGGTCTTGGTTTGCAGCCCGACCAGATCCGATACGACCCGCGGGGTAAACCACTCCTTGATGATGCGGCTGCCTTGCAGCTTGTCGCCCAGCTGTTTCAGCAGCTTCCCACGAAGCAAGCCTCCCAGCGGGACGCCAAATCCGCGTTTCCTGCCTTCTAGCTGCTCCCTGGGCAACCAACGACTCGCCCAGCGCCGAAGAAGCACCTTGCCGATGCGGCCTCGAACCTTGAGCCGGTCCGGCAAGGCCAACCCGAGCTCGACGATGCGATGATCGAGAAAGGGGACTCGGCCCTCCAATCCGAATGCCATCAGCGTACGGTCGACCTTCACGAGCAGATTGTCCTCCAGCTCGGTCCGAATATCGGTGAGCTGCGCCTTGCGCAGGTATGACCAAGCGCCAGGCGCTGATCGCCATGCCTGTCTAAATGGCTCGCTGCCTGCTCTCCCGGCCATCGTCAGGGTGGTGCCAAACCCCTTGTCGCGCATCGGGCTTGGCCAGCGGCCTGCAAAACGGTAGCCCCCGCCCAGCCAATCGGGCATACCTTTCAGAAGCTGTTGAAGCCGGCTGCGGCGATAACGCCCATAGCCGCCGAAGCTCTCGTCTCCCCCTTCACCGGTAAAGACAACCTTCAGCTCACGAGCGGCGCGTTGGGCCAACAGCACGGTCGGCAAAGATGCGGCGTCGTACATGAGGTCGTCCGCCGACCAGACGCTCAAAGGCAGTGCCCACAGGGCGCGCCAAGGATCTAGCCGCAGCTCCGTGTGCTCGCTCCGAAAGAGCGTGGCGACCCTACGCGCCTGGACCAACTCGTCGGAGTCCTCCAGGCCTTCGTAACCCACGGAGAAGGTCTGAATCGGCCGGTCGTGGTAGGCGGACAGCCGTGCGAGGAGACTCCCCGAGTCCAGCCCTCCCGATAGAAAAAGGCCGTAGGGAACGTCGGAGCGCATATGTTGGCGCAGAACCTGGTCGAACAGGGAATCAAACTCCTCGAGTGCTTCGTCCATGGTTAGATCGCGGGGAGAGATCTCCTGAGGTGACCAATAGGTTACGGTCACGGTGTCCAGCTCACCATTGATGACGAGCGCAGTGCCCGGCTCCAACCGGTGGACGCCCTTGAAAATGGATTCCTCCATGCTGTTGAAGCCGAAGTCCAGGAAGCTCGCCAGGGCAGGGACGGAAAGGTCGGGGACTCGGGGCAGCAGCGGCAGTAGGCCCTTCAGCTCCGACGCGAAGGCGATGCGGTCGGGAAGTTGGGTGTAGTAGAGGGGTTTGATGCCGAGGCGGTCCCGCGCCAGTATCAAGGAGCGGTCGCGCGCGGAATACAAGGCGAAGGCGAACATGCCGTGCAGCCGGCTAAGCCCCCCGACGCCGTACCGATCGAAGACGTGCAGAATGGTTTCCGAATCGGAGCCGGTTGCGAAACGACATCCGCTTGCCTCGAGCTCCTCGCGCAGCTCGACGAAGTTGTAGATCTCTCCGTTAGCAACCAGCACATTGCTGCTTCGGGGATCAACGATCGGCTGGTGCCCGCCCTGGAGGTCGATGATGGACAGTCGCGTGTGGGCCAACCCGACTGAATCGACGATATGTACCCCGCGCTCATCTGGACCGCGATGCTTCAAGAGCTCGGCTGCCCTGAAGAGCTGCAAAGCGTCGGGTCGGCCCCGCCGAACGATCACACCCGCGATCCCGCACATCCGCTAACACGCCTCTCCGCTAGTTGTCGAGTGAGCCGCCAAAGGACGCGAGCTCATTGGTGCTGCGGACCCGCCACTTTGCAGCTGCCACAGTTTCGCTGACGCGGGATTGCGGCAGAGTTGCCGCTAGGTTACCGGATGGACAGGTCTGGGCTCGACGCGGGGCCAGTCCAAGATGCCGGAAAATCAGGTGCAATATGGCCGTCAGGGTTCAGCGTTGGCGGAGACGTACGTGCCGGAGCGCTGCCGCGTTCGAGGGGAGAGCGCAAGGACATTGATTGATACCTTCCTTGACCCTTCGTTAAAAATACCTTTGTCACACGGGGTTAGCGGCAATTGCACGGGCCGTTTGAGACACCGCCCGAGGTCAGCCGGCGGGTTGGCGGCGTCGGCACCTTTGTCCTCGCGCCAGGCGGCGAGGCCGGAGACCGCGGCGGGAATGATTTTGCCTGCCAGTACGATTGCCTCGAAGGCGGCCACCAGGAACACGAACAATCCCGACCACTGAGGACGCGCCGAAATGAGTGCAGTGCCGGCGGGACCGATACGCTCATGCGTCGACTCCCCGGGGAAAATCGAGCCTGACCACAAGACCGGGAGCGGCATCCCCCAAGCTCAGGGTGGCCCCGTGCAGGCGCGCCGCAGCGGCCACCAGACTCAAACCCAGGCCGCTGCCGGGCGTGCTGCGCGCCGCGTCGAGGCGCACGAAGCGCTGCAGGACGCGCTGGCGCTCCGCGGCGGGGATGCCGGGTCCGCGATCGCTGATCTGCAGATGCACCTGATTCGCTTGGCCAACGGCCCTCAGGCGGATGGTTTGGCCGGAGGGCGTGAACTTGACCGCATTGTCGAGCAGATTGCTCAGCACCTGCGCGAGCAAGTCGCGGTTGCCGGTCACCTTAAGGTCCGGACTCACGTCCAGCTCAAGCATCTTTCCTTGCTCCTCGGCGGCGTCCCGATAGAGCTCGCCCAGCTCTGCGACGACGGCTCCGAGGTCCACCGCGGTCCATTCGCCGCGAAAGCTGCCGGCCTCGGTCTGCGCGATCTCCAGCAAGGCGTTGAAGGTGCGGATGACTTCGTCCAGGTCCGCGCTGGCGCGCTCGATGGCGGCGCGGTACTCGGACGCATCGCGCGTCTCCAGCAGGGTCACGTCCAAGAGATTGCGCACTCGGGAGAGGGGGCTGCGCAGGTCGTGGGCGATGTTGTCGGTCACCTGGCGCAGCCCCGCCATTAGCTCCTCGATGCGGCCGAGCATTCCGTTCAGCTGGTCCGCCAGCTCATCGAACTCGTCGTTGCGGCCGCTGACCGGGACGCGCCGCTGTAGGCGCCCAGCGCCGATTGCGCGTGCGGTGTCGATGAGGGTATCAATGCGAAGGAGCAGCGTACGCCCCTGCAGCAGACCGAGGCCAAGCGCCAGCGAGACGGAAACTCCCAGGATGACGCCCATCGTTCCCTGAGTGAAATCCAGCAGCGCCTCGGCTTGGTCTAACCCATGCGCCACCATCAGCCGACTGCCGTCCGAGAAGCGCACCCCAACAGCGGGCCAGTAGCTATCCTGATCCTCTGCGCGACCAGCAATCAGATTGTCCTCGATGAGGATGTTGTGTACCTGTTCGTCGCTGGGCAGGCCGGACGGCCAGCCGGTGAGGTCCCCGGCAACCCGGCGACCATCGGGGTCAACGAGCAAAAGGTGCAGCTCTTTGTGGGAGTCGGCGTGCAGCCGGGAGCGGATGAGGTCTATGAAGGCCGCATGATCCAGCGCGGCCCGGCGCTGTGCGAGCTCGTCGAGTGAGTTGCGCAACCCCGCGCCCAGCTGCGCGTCGACGAAACGGGCGGTGCTCCAGTACAGAACGCCCAACCCGAGTGCGATCAGCACCGCGTAAAGCAGCGCGTAACGCATCGCGAGCCGCACCGCCGAGGTACGCAGCAGTCTAGGGAGACTCATCGAGCTTATAGCCCGCGCCCCGCACCGTGTGCAGCAGAGGCCGGTCGAAGTCCTTGTCGATCTTGCTGCGCAGGCGGCTGATCTGGGTATCGATCACATTGGTCTGGGGATCGAAATGGAGGTCCCACACCTGCTCGAGCAGCATGGTGCGGGTCACCACCTGACCGGCGTGGCGCATCAGGTACTCCAGCAGCCGCTGCTCCCGAGGCTGTAGCCGAATGTGCTTGCCAGCACGGGTCACCCGATGTGACAGGATGTCAAGATCGAGGTCGGCCACTCGGAGCCGTTGGGGCATCTCCGGAGGCGGGCCGCGCCGCCGGACGAGGGCGTCGAGCCGGGCGAGGAGCTCGGTGAAGGCATAGGGCTTCACCATGTAGTCGTCGCCCCCCGCGCGCAGCCCCTCAATCCGGTCGTCCACCTCACCAAGGGCGCTGAGGAGCAGCACGGGCGTCGCGTTTCCGTCCGCGCGCAGCATCCGTACGACGGTTAACCCGTCGCGCCGCGGCAGCATGCGGTCCACGATCAAGACGTCATACTGGCCACACAGTGCGAGATGCAAGCCGTCGTCGCCGTCTGCGGCCTGATCCACGAGATGGCCGCTCTCCGTGAGCCCCTTTGCCAGGTAGGCGGCCGCGGCGCGATCGTCTTCGATGAGCAAGATGTGCACGGCCGCGGCGCTAACCCTCGTGATTCGTTGCGGCCGCCGGCAGCTGTGAGAAACGCGGCGGTGCCACCTGCTTTCGCCGGCCTGTCACGGCCCCTCCCTCCTGCCCGCTTGACGCCTGTGCTGCCGAAAGCCGTTGTAGCCCATCAATCCGGTGATGAGCAAGGGCACGCCCAAGGCCACCGGGAGGACCCGTGTGGATTCGACGACCGGCTTGCGAGCAACGTGGAACTGCACGGTCTGGCTCGTATAGACGTCTTGCCCGGTGCGGTCCGTGGCGCTGATTACCACGCGGTAATCGCCGCCTTGGATGAGGCGCATCGGCCAGTCGGTATAGAGCGATCCGCCCGGCGCGAGGGCAGCCCCCGCGATCGCCTTATGGGCGCTCCAGTCCTCCAGGTCCATCGGCTGCTCCTTCCCAGGAGTCACCTCCACCAGGCTGATCCAGGCCACCAAGCCTCGGATAGGCTTTGAGCCGTTGTTGTGTATCACGCTGCGAAAATGCATCGAGTCGCCCATCGTGGGGGTTGGCGGGTTCTCGCTGCCAGGCCGCAGCTCCACGCTGATGTCCGCGGCGTGCGCAGCCCCCAGGCAGAGCGCGAGGGGGACGGCGAGCGCAAAGGGTCGTAAAGTTTTCATGATCAGTATCGCTTAACGAAAGGCCGGCCTATGGGCCGCCAGACGTGCGGCCAGGAAGGTAGCGGCAAGCCAGCCGAGCACCAGCGCGAGCCGCGGCAGCTGGTACGAGAAGGGGTCGCTGTCGATGATCACGGCGTCGAAGGTGTTGAGCGCACCCGAGAATGGGTTGACCGCATCCAGCGCCTTTCCGATCGCGCTGTTGCGCAGCCCCGGTCCGATCAGCAAAGGGCTGGTGCAGAACAGGAGGACGGTCAGGCTGGTCAGGAGGGCGGTCAAGACGCTGCCGCTGCGGGCGGAGAGGGCGAGCGCGAGATAGCCGAAGCCGAGCACCACGGGGGTGCCGAACAGGGCGAGGTACAGGATCGCCTGGGCGAGATTCTGCCCGCCTGTGCCGACCGCCCACAGGTAAGGCAGGGCGAGCAGATACATCAGGCCCCAGGCGCTGATGAGTCCGAGCGCCTTTCCCATCAGAAGCTCCGAGGTCGAGATTGGGGCCGTAAGCAGGGGCACCAGGGTCCCGCGCTCGCGCTCGCCGGCGAAGGCGTCCGCCCCCAGAATCGCCGCGATCACCGCCCCTGCGGCCGTGACCGTCCCGGCCAGCATGTACACCACCTGGGCGTTGTCGAGCAGGCTCAGCTCCTGGTTGCTGATCAGCACCAGGGCGAACGCGGAGAGCACCACGCTGTAGGCGAGCAGCCAGCCGAGTCCTCGTTGGTCCTGCACGAGGGCCGCACGCTCCTTGCGGGCAATCTGTGTCGCTGCACTCATGCTGCTTCCTCCCAGCTGTCGCCGCCCTTCGCGGCGGTCAGCCGCAGGTACAGCGCTTCCAGCCCGCCGCTCTCGGCGTGAATCTCGGTGACGCCCCAGCCGTGAGCGATGAGCTGTTGCCACAGCTCGGGCAGGCGAGGCAACGCATCCACTGCGACCTCGACGTGCCACCAGTCGCCTTCGCGATGAAGCAGCTCTACTCCCTGCGGGAGCGCCGCATTGGCCGGGCGTCCCAGCAACACGGAGCCGATATCGCACCGCGCCCTGAACCTTGCCGCGCAGCTCGCCGAGCGTACCTTCGGCGACGGTCCGCCCGCCGTCGATGATACCGACGCGGCTGCACAGACGTTCCACGTCATCGAGCAGGTGGGTGCACAGCAGGACGCCGGCCCGGCGCTCCCGGGTCAGCTGCAGCAGGAGGTCATGGATCTCGCGCCGTCCGCGCGGGTCTAGGCCGTTGGTCGGCTCGTCCAGGATCAGCAGCTCCGGGCCGTGAACCAGCGCCCGCGCCAGGGCGAGACGCTGGCGCATACCATGCGAGAAGCGGCCGATGGGCTTGTCGTCGCTGTCACCTAGTCCCACCAGCTGCAACAGCTCGGCAACGGGCTGCTGCAGGCCGCCGTAAAAGCTCGCGTACCAAATTAGGTATTGCGTCGGGCTCATCCACCCGTAGAAACCAGCCCGCTCCGGCATCACACCGATGCGCTTGCGCAGTGCTTTCGGATCGGCCGAGGTCCCGTCAAACAGCCGCAGATCGCCGCCGCTTGGGGCATAAAGACCGAGCAGAACGGCGATCGTGGTACTCTTTCCGGCCCCGTTCGGTCCCAGGAGACCGTAAATCTCCCCGCGAGACAGATTCAGGCTGACGTCCTTCAAGACATTGCCGTCGTTGAGTCTCAGCATGATGTGGTTGGCGTCGATTAACACGGTTCCTCCTGCTTGACTTGTCAGTGCCTGGAGCGACGCTCATCGGCCTCGGGGGTCACGTTGGCCCGGGCGGTCATGGTCCGCTCATCGTCATTCTTGACCTGAACGGAGCCACCTTGTACCTCTTCGGGCAGCTGATCGAGGGGAACGGCCTTGACGGCGACACCTGCTACGGACTGGCCCTGTGCGGTGTCCGCCAAGGCGGTGACGCCGCTGCCGCTCAGGGTGATACGGACGAGAGTCTTCTCTATAGCTTTCATGGTCTGTCTCCGGTTGTGTCGCGCCTCTTCGATGGCGTCGCACTTGACGCTGCAGACAGCTTAGGGGAACGGTCTATGCCGGAAGCATTCCGGTTCCTTGCCAAACGACAAGGTCCCGCTTCGCAGTTGCTCTCTAAAATGGCGCTATTCCATGGCGACCAAGGTGCGCGACTGGGGCAGAAAGGTTGAGGAGATATGACGACGCGAACACACACCGGAGAGCCGGAGGCTGATCCCCGGTCGCTGGCGGCTAACGGGACTGCGGGCGGCTGCTCACCAAGGATCGGCAGCTGATGCGCCCTCCTTGCGCGTCGCGGCGCCGCCTCAGCCTGATATTGCCCCCGTTGGCCGTCCTGTCGGGTTGCGCCACTTACAGCCCGCTCCCCCTCCCCGCCCGGCCTGACCTCGCGCCCGGGATGCCGCTAACGGTCGACACCCAAGCGTTGGGCCTACCCAAGCTGCGGGCATACACCTTCGATACCTCGCACGGACTCGACATGACGGAGGTCGCCATCCTGGCTGCCGTCAATAACGCAGACCTCAAGGCGAAGCGGCGCCAGCGCGGGGTCGCACGGGCACAGCTCTTCGCCGCCAGCCTGCTGCCGGATCCCCAGCTGTCCGGAGGGGTCGACTACCCGATAGGCAGCGGCGCGGGCTTGTCGAATGCCTTCAACCTGGGGCTGAGCTACGGTATCCGCGAGCTGATCTTGCGCGATACGCGGATAGCGGCGGCCCGTTCAGGCGCACAACAGGTCGATCTCGACGTCCTGTGGCAGGAGTGGCAGACGGTCCAGAAGGCGCGGCTCCTCTACGTCAAGGCCCTGAGTCAGGCTCTGCGGCTGAAGCTCCTGCAGGAGGTCCAACGGCTCTATACCAAGCGCTACGCCCAATCGTCCGCCGCCCTCAAGCAAGGGAACCTGACCCTTGACGTGGTAGGAACGGATCTCACGGCCGTCCTGGATGCGGATACCAAGCTGAGCCAGACCGAGCGCGACCTCAACCAGACCCACCATGCTCTCAACGCCCTGTTGGGACTGACGCCCTCACTCCAATTGCCGCTGCGCCGCCTGCCGCGAGCGCCCGCCCGCATCAGCTGGGCAAGCTACGAGGCTGCCCTCGGGACTCTGCAGCGGCGCCGACCCGACCTTCTCGCCCTCCAGGCGGGCTACCGCAGCCAGGAAGCCAAGGTGCACCGAGCGGTACTCGGCCAGTTTCCGTCGCTGAGCGTGGGAATCAACCGCGCCAGGGACACCTCGGCGGTCAACACCGCGGGCTGGGGAATCACGCTTAACCTTCCGCTCTTCGACGGAAACCGGGGCCAGATCGCCGTCCAGCGTGCGACGCGTGACCAGCTGCGCCAGGAGTATCAGGCAAGGCTGGACCAGACCGCGGTCGACGCCGACCGTATCCGCCAAGAGCAGGTGCTTATCGAGCGTCAGGTCCGTCGTATCCAGGCGCACCTGCCCGAACTGGAGCGGATGGTCAAGAGCGCGGCACGGGCCTACGAGACCCGCAGCATCGAGGCCCTGACCTATCTCAACATGCGCAACACCCTGGTGAGCAAGAAGATCGAGCTGGTCGATCTGGAGGAGTCCCTGTGGCGGGCAACAATCACCCTCGACACCTTGCTCGGGTGGCCAGTTCCAGAGGACAGAGGACGGAAGACAGAGGGCAGAAGGTGGCCAACAGGAGCTAGCGTGGAATGAGCGGGCGAAGGTGTGTGCCTTTCAGTTGTACTGGTGGTTGCGCAACGCTCCGCCGGCCGGCTCCGTGGAATCGATCCGACCCTCATGACCACTAGGAGCCCGCTTGCGGGCGACGCTGGGCCAGCGTGCGCGCACGGTCGCCCGCAAGCGGGCTCCTACGCACCTTAGGCGCTGGCTGGGCACGCCGCAGAAATTTATTGGACCGTAAAGATCCGCTGAACCATCGCACCAAATGTGGAAACGTGATCGAAGAACAAATGCGGCGGCTGATCGCCGTCGGCTGAATGTCCCCAGTCTGGCCGGCGACCAGGCCATGGCCGCAAGGGCCTGGGGTCTTCGCATGGTTGGGGCCCTGGTGCTTGCCGGCGGTATCTGTGCCGCCGCGGCTGAGGAGGCTCCAAGCGTCCAGGTCCAGGTCGCAAAGGTCGAGCCGCACACCCTGCACCAGACGGTCACGGCCTTCGGCCGGGTGCAGCCGGATCCCGATCAGGTGGCCAGCATCGCCCTGCCCCGCGCGGGCCTGGTGGACCACCTATGGGTGCGGATGGGACAGCTTGTCAGCGCCGGGCAGGAGCTCTTGGAGCTCGATACGGCCCCGAGCGCCCGGCTCGTCTACCAGCAGGCGAAGGCCGCGGTGGACTACGCCCGCAGCGACCTGCAGCGGCTCAAGGAGCTGCTGGCAAAACAACTGGCGACCCATGATCAGGTCGCGAGCGCGCAGAAGGCGCTGGAGGATGCCGAGGCCCGCCTCCAGGCCCAGAGCAAGCTTGGCACCGAGCTCAAACAGGAGGTCATCCGAGCGCCATTCGCCGGGATCGTCACTCAGCTCTCGGTCGCCCAGGGCCAGCGCGTCCAGGCGGATACGACAGCACTTCTGCTGGCACGCCGTGACGCGCTTGTGGTGCTGCTCGGCGTCGAGCAGGACGATGCAGTGCGCATGCGGCCCGGCCTACCGGTCGTCTTGACCTCGGTGTTTCGTGCTGACGTGCGGGTCGAAGCCCAGCTGGGAGACGTGCACGCCATGGTCAACCCCAAGACGCGTCTGGTTGATGCATTAGTGCAGATCCCGCAGTCCTCCAGTGCTGACCTGGTCATCGACGAGACCATGCGCGGCGTCATCACGCTGCGCAAAGAGCAGGTGCTCGCAGTGCCGCGCAGCGCCGTGCTGCGGGATAAGTCGGGCGACTATCTCTTCGTGGTGCGGGAGGGCAAGGCCCGCCGGGCGGACGTCAGCACGGGCCTTGAGGAAGACGGCATCGTGGCCGTGCACGGGGAAATCTCCGAGGGAGACTCAGTCGTCACGGTCGGCAACTACGAGCTGAGCGACGGCATGGCCGTGCGCGAGGCCGCTCAGTGACCATCGCCGGCTGGGCCGCCAGCCACCGCCGCTCCATCCTGTTTCTGCTGGCCGCACTCGCCGTGGCCGGGGCGGCAAGCGCCCTGCGGCTTCCGGTCGCGCTCTTCCCCCACGTCAACTTTCCTCGCATCGCCATCGAGCTGGAGGCTGGCGACCGCCCGGGCGAGCAGATGGTGATCGCGGTCACGCGTCCGGTGGAGCAGGCGGTACGCTCTGTCCCCGGCGTGCAGGAGATCCGCTCCACCACCAGCCGCGGCACTGCGGACCTCTCGGTAAACTTCGCCTGGGGCACAGACATGGCGCTCGCCCTGCAGCAGGTGGATTCGGCGGTCGGCCAGGTCACGCCGTCCCTGCCGTCAGGCACCTCCTACACCGCGCGGCGCATGGACCCCACGGTCTATCCGGTGGCCGCCTACAGCCTCATCTCCAAGAAGGAAAACCAGGTGCGGCTGCACGACATAGCCCAGTACCAGCTGGTTCCGCTCCTGTCGTCGATCGACGGGGTGGCACACATCGGCGTGCTGGGAGGAGACGTGGCGGAGTACCGGGTCGACGTGGATCCGGCGCAGCTGCGTGCCTACGGCCTGACCCTACACGACGTGGTGAGCACGCTCTCCGCGGCCAACGTCCTCAAGGCCGTCGGCCGCCTGGAGGATCACTACAAGCTCTTTCTCCTCCTCTCCGACACGCGCTTTCGGAACCTCGACCAGATCGGCCATAGCGTCATCACCAGCGGCACCAACGGGGTCGTCCAGCTCGAGGACATCGCCACCATACATGAGGACGCCGCCCCCCGTTGGCTGACCGTGACCTCCGACGGCCAGCCGGCGGTCTCGGTCCAGGTGTATCAGCAGCCGGGCGGCAACACCGTCCAGATCGTGCGGGAGGTGCGGAAGAAGCTCGCCGGCTATCGCACCAAGCTGCCCGCGGACCTGATGATCCGCAATTGGTACGACCAGAGCCAGCTGATCACCGAGGCGGCGGGGAGCGTACGCGACGCCATCCTCATCGGGGTCGGGCTCGCCGCCCTCGTGCTCCTGGTCTTCCTGCGCGACCTCCGGATCACCCTGATCGCGATCCTGGTGGTCCCTGCCGTGCTGGCGGCGACTATGCTGCTCCTCTACGTGCTCGACATGAGTCTCAACATCATGACCCTCGGGGGCATGGCGGCGGCTGTCGGCCTCATCATCGACGATGCCATCGTCGTCATCGAGAACATCGCGAGCCGCGTCCGGGACGGAACCGGCACCCACCACCAGCGGATCAAGCTCGCGGCGCGGGAGATGTTTCGTCCTTTAAGCGGGTCCTCCGCCTCCACCGTCATCATCTTTCTCCCGCTCGCCTTTCTCAGCGGGGTCACGGGAGCCTTCTTCAAGGCCCTCTCCCTCACCATGGCCAGCTCCCTGGTCATCTCCTACCTAGTCGCCTGGCTCGCGATCCCCTTGATCGCCGATCACCTGGTTCCCCGCAAAACGGCGGAGCGAGAAGTGCGAAGCTCCGCCGGAGCGATCCTGCTGGACGGCTACCGGCGGCTCATGGCGGGACTGTTCGCCCGGCCCTGGTGGCTGCTTGCCGGAATCGTCCCTCTCCTGGGGATGGGTTACCTCGCCTATCACCAGGTCGGCTCCGGCTTCATGCCCAGCATGGACGAGGGCGGCTTCGTGCTGGACTACAACGCCCCCGCCGGCACCTCACTGACGGAGACCGATCGGCTGCTGCACCAGGTCGAGCGGCTTCTTCAGGCTACCCCGGCGGTCAGCGCGTACTCGCGCCGCACCGGCGCTCAGCTCGGCGGCGGCATCACCGAGGCCAACCAGGGGGACTTCTTCGTTCAGCTCAAGCCGCCCCCGCGCCCTCCAGTGTGGGATGTCATGGACAGCCTGCGGGCTCAGATCGAGAACCGGGTACCGGGCCTCAAGATCGATATGGCTCAACTCATGGAGGACCTGATCGGCGACCTGACCGCGGTCCCGCAGCCGATCGAGATCAAGCTCTATGGGGACAACAGCGGCGAGCTGCTGAAGACGGCGCCAAAGGTCGCCGCCGCCATCCGCAAGGTCCGGGGCGTGGTGGACGTGCGCGACGGCATTGTCTTGGCCGGGGACGCGCTCAAGATCGAGGTCGACCGGGACAAGGCAGCTCTTGAGGGCATAGATCCGGACCAGGTGACTCAGCAGGTCGACGACTACTTCTCCGGTGTGGTCACCACGCACGTGCAGAAAGGCGTCCGACTGATCGGCATCCGCGTGTGGGTGCCCCAAGCCCTGCGACAGACCGAGCGGGACCTGGCGCAAGTCTCGCTGCGAGCGCCGGACGGCCACCACTTCCCCTTAAGCCGCATCGCCCAGGTCGAGAGGGTCACCGGTCAGCCGCAGATCACCCGCGACAACCTCAAGCGAATGGTTCCCGTGTCCGGCCGAATCAGCGGGCGGGACCTGGGCTCCACCTTGGCCGACGTGCGCCAGATCCTCAACCAACAGGGGGTGATCCCGCAGGACATGTACTACGAGCTCGGCGGACTCTACAAGCAGCAGCAGATCGCCTTCCAGGGGCTGATCGCCGTGATGATCGCGGCGGTCTGTCTCGTCTTCCTGCTGCTGCTCTTCCTCTACGAGCGATTCAGGGTCGCCCTCTCTATCCTTGCCATGCCGCTGCTCGCCGGATCTGCGGTCTTCATCGGACTGTGGGCGACTCGCACCGAGCTCAATATCACGGCCATGATGGGGATGACCATGATTGTCGGTATCGTGACCGAGGTGGCGATCTTCTACTTCTCCGAATATCAGGACCTGCTGAAGAAAGGGATCGCGCCCGAGGATGCCCTGGTAGAGGCCGGGGTGAACCGCATGCGCCCGATCACCATGACCACCCTCGCGGCGATCCTCGCCCTTCTGCCGCTGGCTCTGAGCCTCGGGCAGGGGGCGGCCCTTCAGCAGCCCCTGGCGATCGCCATCATCTCGGGCCTGGTGGTCCAGCTGCCGCTCGTGCTGGTCGCCATGCCGGTGCTCTTCGCGTTGACGATGCGTATGAGCGGCCCTCAACACCAGAGCGCCTTGCCGTAGAGCTGCGAACCCCGACAATGGCCTTGGTGCCATAGCGTTTCGATTTGCGTTTTTCGTTTTGGGAACAGCCGCTCCCGCGGGGGACGCCGTGAATACGTCCATGTGGGCTTGACGGCAGCCTCCCTGCTGCCGACACCACCGGTGGGAGCAGCCCGTCCCCTCTGGTCCAGAAGCGAGCAAGTCGAGTGAGCTCGGTATATCCTTCGGTTGGGCTTGGTCCCCGAGCCCGCCCGGCTGATAACAACCAACGCCGAGACAGCGCCCGGTTGCAATCAACCTCGCACCGCGCGCCGGTCCTGGCGCGCTCTCGACTCTGTCTTGTCGGCCCATGATCGCGGCGGAGCAGCCATCGGTTTGGCGCTCTTCTTGCTCTCGCTGCCGAGACACGATCTGGGCAGCGCAAACTCCGAATATTGCCGACCCAATTCACCGGCTGTCGCATCGTCCGCGCCCGAATTTGGTCGGGACTGTTGTGAAGCATCCGGCGCATCTACCATAGGTCCCAACAAGAAAGGTCAGAATTTGGACCATGCCGTCACCCATCGAAGACTACGCACTCATCGGCAACACGCGCACCGCTGCTCTCGTCGGCCGTGACGGATCCATCGACTGGCTGTGTCTCCCCCGCTTCGACTCCGCCGCCTGCTTTGCCGCGCTCCTCGGAGACCCCGGGCACGGGCGCTGGCTCCTGGCGCCGAAGGAAACGACGAAGCGCGTGACGCGAGCCTATAGGGAAGGCTCGCTGGTGCTCGAGACGACGTGCGAGACGGCCTCCGGAAAGGTGCGAATCACCGACTACATGCCGCACTGGGAAGGACGGTCCGACGTGGTGCGTGTGGTGGATGGTCTCAGCGGAAGGGTCGAGATGGCGACCGAGCTCCGCGTCCGCTTCGACTATGGCTCCATCGTACCGCTGGTACGCCATGGCCTGCTGATAGCGACCGCCGGACCCGATTCAGTCGCGCTTCGCACGCGGGCACCGCTGCGGGAGGAGGACTCCACTATCCTGAGCGACTTCGCCGTGTCGGAAGGACAGCGCCTCCCGTTCGTGCTGTCCCACTTCCCCTCACACGAGGCGCCCCCGCTGCCCATCGATCCTGACGCCGCGTGCGACACGACCACCGAGTGGTGGCGGCAGTGGAGCGACCGCTGCGCCTACGACGGCCTCTACCCGGAGGTCGTCAAGCGTTCGCTCATCACGCTGAAAGCCCTCACCTACTCACCCACGGGCGGCATGGTGGCCGCGCCGACCACATCCCTCCCGGAGCAGCTGGGAGGGGTGCGCAACTGGGACTACCGCTTCTGCTGGCTGCGGGACGCCACATTCACCCTCTATGCCTTATTGATCACCGGTTATGTGGAAGAAGCCGAAGCCTGGAGGGAGTGGTTGCTGCGTGCAGCCGCCGGACGGCCGCAAGACCTCCAGATTTTGTATGGGATCGCCGGCGAGCGACGACTCAGCGAGACCGAGCTGCCTTGGCTGCCCGGATACGAAGGGGCATCGCCCGTGCGGGTGGGCAATGCCGCCAGCACCCAACGCCAGCTGGATGTGTACGGTGAGGTCATGGACGCCCTCTATCTCACCCGCCGGAGCGACCTCGACCTGAGCGAGCACGCCTGGAGGCTCCAACGGGTCCTGCTCGACTTTCTCGAATCCGGCTGGAAGGAACCGGATGACGGCATCTGGGAGGTCCGCGGACCTCAGCGTCACT
Organism: uncultured Gammaproteobacteria bacterium; assembly: GCA_963824085.1. Taxonomy (GTDB): domain Bacteria; phylum Pseudomonadota; class Gammaproteobacteria; order Chromatiales; family Chromatiaceae; genus JARRNE01. The sequence continues at coordinate 29,023 of CAWGNT010000008.1, read as the reverse complement.
TCACTCACTCCAAGGTGATGGCCTGGGTGGGCTTCGACCGCGCCGTCAAGTCGGCACAGCGTTTCCATCTCGAGGGGCCTGTGGACAGGTGGCGGACTGTACGCGACCAGATCCATGAGGAGGTGTGCCGGCGTGGATTCGATGAAGCCCGCGGGAGCTTTGTCCAGCATTACGACAGCAAGGCGCTCGATGCCAGCGCACTGATGCTGCCCCTGGTCGGCTTTCTCCCACCTAGCGATCGGCGGATCTCCAGCACCGTCGACGCCATCCAACGAGAGCTCGTCGTCGACGGCCTTGTCCGCCGCTATGCCGGGGACGAATCCGTGGACGGTCTTCCGCCCGGGGAAGGCGTCTTCCTCCCCTGCTCCTTCTGGCTCGTCGACAATCTGGCAATGCTCGGGCGCCGCGATGAAGCTCGCGAGCTCTTCGAACGGCTCATAGGCCTGTGCAACGACGTCGGCCTCATCTCCGAGGAGTACGACCCCGAGCACCGGCGCCTGGTGGGCAACTTTCCACAGGCGTTCACCCACGTATCGCTAGTCAACAGCGCACGCAACATCAGCCGTAGCGGCGGGCCAGGAGAGCACCGTGCGAAGGACGTCCATCAGCACCCGCTGGTGACCTGAAGGGGACTCGCACCCGTAAGGAGACGACTCTCGTAAACTCGGAACGCAACAGCTCCGAGGCATTGGTCCGCGTCCGACGTCCCATACGCTGCGATGACCAGGGACCGCGCCCGGCGCGGCCGTTACCGACCTGGTGGTCCACGACGCCAGTAACGAAGCAGCAGGTACCCCGTGGCCATCCCGCCGAGGTGGGCAAAGTGGGCCACACCTTCCATGGTCCCGGTGACTCCCGCAAACAGCTCCACCGCGCCATAGCCGATCACGAACCATTTCGCCTTGATCGGGATGGGAGGGAACAAGAGGATGAGCTCGGTCTCCGGAAAGAGCAGACCGAAGGCCAGGAGGAGCCCGAAGACACCGCCCGAAGCGCCGAGGACGGGATAGGCCGCCCCACCCTGTAGCAGCGCAATCTCGGACACGACCAGCTGAGTCAGAGCCGCCCCGATCACACAGCTGAAGTAGTAGACCGTGAACGTGCGCCCTCCCCACACATACTCCAGGCGGGTACCGAACAGCCAGAGGGCGTACATGTTGAGGGCCAGATGCAACAGCCCGCCATGCAGAAAGGCGTACGTAACGATCTGCCACGGCCAGAAATGGGGCACGCCCTCAGACCACCCCGTCGTTACGAGCAGCCCGCCCGGCCACAAGGCAAACCAGCTGATCAGAGGCGTGGGGTAGACCAGCTCGCCAAGGAACACCAAGCCGTTGACCAGCAAAAGGGTTCGTACGACGGGAGTAAGCATCAAACCTCCATCCGGGGAAAGCATGCGGCGCGGCGACGCGATGACCCCATGGTGTTCGCAGGGCTCGCGGTCGAAGCGACACGCGGGCGGCTTATCGCGAACCCCCGGCTGTCTTCGCCGCAGCGGCCGCGCGGCTCGAAATGATTCTTCAGACCCGCCGCTAAAAAAACTCGTTGCCAATGCGGCTCGGCCGCGAGATCCGCACCGGTAGACGCCGACCCGACGGCAGGGATTGCTCGCCGGCCGAACAATAGCAGACGCCGGAAACCGAGGCATCCTTCGTGCCACAGGGCTCTGTCCGAGAGAGTTACCCGACGGCCTCGGGCCGACATCTCGCTCGGGGCTGCCCATACGGCGCCGCGCGCCAGTACAACCGCGCCGAGAACCCGGCAACGACACGATCCTTTTCTCGGTTGTCGGTTTTCCGGGGTTGGGTTACGGGCGTCGCGGGACACCAGCACCCGACCTTGGCCCGGCAGCTGATTATTTGCCCTGATCACCACCGACACGTGCGGCGTTGTTTACGGAACGTCGGTGGCGGTCTGCTAGTTGGTTCGCGTGGACAGAACATGGCTGTTATCAACCAACCTTGACCCGCAAAAACGGGCTCAGCGCTCGCGCCCTTGCGCACCGAATCCGTGTTGCGGCCAATGGCCTGGCGCTTGCTAGCTGCAGCTGGCTACGAGGCATTCACCGCTTTGGAAGCACCAAGCGTCGGTGCGCGCACACCGCTCGGCCGGCCCCGCGGCCCGACGGCAGAGTTCTGCGGAAACCCGGCTTCTCACGTTAGCCGGTATATGCTCCGCCCATTCGGCGAGCTGAAAGGAGACCAAGATGCAACCGACACGTTACCTTCCGCGGGCGGTACCGGAGGCGCTCAGCGGCCTCGTAGATCTCGCGCTCGACCTTCGCTGGAGCTGGAACCACTGTGCCGACAGCCTCTGGCAGGTCGTGGACGCGGAGCTTTGGGAAGCCACGGGCGACCCCTGGCTCATTCTAGAGAGCGTCACGGACGCGCGGCTCGAGGAACTGGCCTCGGACGCCAGGTTCTGCAGCCAGCTCGCCGAAGAGGTGGCCGACCAGCAGCAGCATCTGAAGCGCGAAGCCTGGTTCGCGCGTACCCACGAGGCCGAGTCGCTTGGGTCAGTAGCCTACTTCAGCATGGAGTATGGCCTGAGCGAGGCCCTGCCCATCTACTCCGGGGGACTTGGTGTGCTCGCCGGCGATCTGTTGAAGACCGCGAGTGACCTCGGAGTGCCCGTGGTCGGGATCGGGCTGCTCTACCAGCAGGGCTACTTCCGCCAGGCCCTGGACGCCGACGGCGAGCAATTGGAGCTCTACCCTTTCAACAACCCGTCCATGCTCCCCGTGTTGCCGCTGCGGGACCGGGCCGGCGCTTGGCTAAGGATCAGCCTCGAGCTGCCGGGCAGGACCCTGCATCTGCGTGGGTGGGAGGCCCGGATCGGGCGCGTTTCACTGTACCTTCTGGACAGCAATGACCTGCTTAACGCCCCTGGGGACCGCGGTATCACCAGCGAGCTTTACGGTGGCGGCCCGGAGCTTCGACTGCAGCAGGAGATCGTGTTGGGGATTGGAGGCTGGCGGTTGCTGGATGCCTTAGGGCTCGCACCGGAGGTGTGCCACCTGAACGAGGGACACGCCGCCTTTGCGGTCCTGGAGCGTGCCCGGACCTTCATGGACAGCAGCGGGCGGAGCTTCTCGGAAGCCTTGCGGTGTACCCGCGCGGGAAACCTCTTCACCACGCATACCCCCGTAGCCGCCGGATTCGACCGCTTCTCCCCGGAGCTCATGGACAAGTATTTCGGCCACTACGCGCAAGGGCTTGGCCTCACCCTGCCGGAGCTCCTGGCCCTCGGACGCGCGACCGGTGAAGACCGCGACGAACCCTTCAACATGGCCTACCTGGCCGTGCACGGCAGCGGCGCGGTCAACGGTGTGAGTCGCCTCCATGGCGCCGTTTCCCGAGGCATCTTCCAGCCTCTTTTTCCTCGTTGGCCGCTCGCCGAGATACCCGTCGGCCACGTCACCAACGGGGTGCACGTGCCTTCCTGGGACTCCGCGGCCGCCGACGACCTATGGACCGCGGCGGGCGGCAAGGGCCGCTGGCTGGGCGAGACCGAGCCTTTGGAGGGAGCGCTGCGCGCGATGAAGGACGATCGTCTCTGGCGCTTCCGTACCGAGTGCCGGCGGTCCCTCACGGAGGCGGTCCGCCTGCGTCAGGCGCGCCAGCTGGCCGCCGGCGGCCGCTCCGGTGCCCAGGCTGCAGAGGATCTTGACCCGAACATCCTGACGCTGGGTTTCGCGCGCCGTTTCGCGGCCTACAAGCGACCCGACCTGCTCCTGCGTGACGCGCCGCGACTCACGCGCCTCCTCACCAATCCCGAGCGGCCTGTACAGCTTGTGATTGCCGGCAAGGCGCACCCCCAGGACCAGACGGGGCGGCGCCTCATCCAGCGTTGGGCGCAGTTTGCGGGCCAACCCGCCGTGCGAGGCAGGGTGGTCTTCCTTGAGGATTACGACCTGGCCTTGGCGGCCGACCTGGTTCAGGGTGTCGACCTGTGGATAAACACGCCGCGCCGGCCCTGGGAGGCGAGCGGCACCAGCGGTATGAAGGTGCTGGTCAATGGGGGACTCAACCTCTCGGAGCTCGATGGCTGGTGGGCGGAGGCCTACTCTCCGGACGTGGGCTGGGCGATTGGCGACGGGCGCGAGCATGACGAGGACCCGGCATGGGACGAGGTAGAAGCCGCTTTCCTCTTCGACCTCCTGGAGCGCGAGGTCATCCCTGCGTTCTACGAGCGGGACGCAAACGGAGTCGCGCCTCGCTGGGTGGCCCTGATGCGCGAGAGCATGGCCCGCCTCACCCCTCAGTTTTCCGCCAACCGGATGCTCCGCGAGTACACCGAGTCCTACTACTTGCCGGCTGCCGAAGCCGTGAGGCGCCGCAGCGCGCAGGATGGCAAGCTCGGGGCCGACATCGAGGCCCGGTACTGCGCCCTGGCCAACGGCTGGTCTCGCCTGCGTTTTGCCAACCTGTCGGCCGAACGCGCGGGGACGGAGCTGGAGGTTTCGGCCCAGGTATACCTGGACGATGTCCCGCCGGAAGCGGTGCGAGTCGAGCTCTACGCCGAACCTGCAGGGAAGGACGGGGAGCCGGTGCGCTTCGCCATGGAGCAGGTTTGCCCCCTCGATGGCGCCGTTCAGGGTTTCCTCTACCGTGGGAAGATCCAGACAGAACGTTCGGCGGACGACTTTACCGCCCGCATCGTGGCCGCCCACGACGCGGCGACGGTTCCCCTCGAAGCGCCCTGGATCCTGTGGCAGCGTTGAGGTCTCACCATCGACAATGGGACAGGAAGGTCTCGCGCTCCCTCTCGTCCGTGATCTGCTCGGCCAGCAACTCGTACAGCTGGCGGGCGTTGGTCGCCCTCTTCGCCGCGCGCTTGACCAGGTGGGGGGCTAGTGGACCGACGTGAACCACCAGCTGCTCGGTGATCTGTGCCAGCTCGGTCTGGGAGAATTGGGTTGCCAGGGCCGTGCTCGAGCCGGGCGTCGCACGCGACGGACCGGCGGCGCCGATCTCGGGACTGACACTCCCGCGCCCATGCGTCCCGCCGCCGGGCGTACCTGTCAATGTACCCAGGCGGCGCACCCCCTTGCTGTCCACGCCACGAATAAACTCGGCGCGCTCCCCGGCGCTCGGGATCTGCGCGGCCAACCGCTCAATCAGGTCGTTGAGACCGCTTGAGCGCGCAACGGCCGCCCGGACCACCCGTGACGAGACCGGGCCGAGGTGCCGCGCGAGCGACTCGTTGAGCAACGCGGTGATCTCCGGTGACGGCGTGAAGTGGGAGATATCACCGTTACTTGTGTGCTCGGCCTCCTCGCGCCCTCCCAGCCGCGCAGTGACGTGCCGTCTGGTCTCGATGACGGTCGCGGCAAGCTCTTGGGTAGCGGGCAGATAGACGGTGTCGGGAGCCAGAACGGATTTAAGCTCCGCGACGAGCTGGGCGGCTGTTTGGTGACGCCGTGCCGGCGACGGCTCCAACGCCTTACGGATAAGTCGCTCGAAGCCTCGGCGCTCCGTGTCGGGCAGACCCGCCTCATCGAGTGACGCGGCGATATCCGTGGGCGCCAGGTGCTCCGGATCGGGGCGCTGTCCGGAGAGAAGCTCCAGCAATACGACGCCCACCGTGTAGAGGTCGGCGCGGCAGTCGACGACCTCACCATTGCGAGCCTCTGGCGACATATAGGTCGGAGTTCCGATCATCTCCCCGAGGAACGTGAGGTCCGACGTGTCAATTTTCGCGACACCGAAATCCGTGACCTTCACCGACCCATTGTCAAGCAACAGGATATTGGCAGGCTTGATGTCGCGGTGAACCACCCCCTGCTTATGGGCATACTCCAAGGCTGCCAACACCTGAAGCACGATGTCCGCGCGTTGCCTTAGAGGCCAGGCGCGCTCCGCCCTGAGCAAAGCCTTGAGGTCAAGTCCCTCCACAAGCTCCATGACCATGAAGGGCCCAAGCTGGCTGACTCCATAATCAAACACGGTGACGATATTGGGGTGTACGCATCGGGCGGCGGCCCGTGCCTCCTGCCGGAAGCGCTGCAGCAGATCCTCATTGGTGCCGCCCGCGACCAAATGGGCGTGGACGACCTTTATCGCGACCGGTCGGTCGATGTCACGGTCGTACGCCCTGTAGACGACACCCATGCCGCCGCGCCCAAGTACGCCTCGGATCTCGTATTTCCCAAGCGCCTTGGGGATATCGGCGCGGGAACCCTTCCACGTCTCTGACATATTGCAGCGATAAGAACGGATCCGGTCGCGTGATCAGTGCTCGAGCTCGGCCACAACGCGTCGGTCGGCGCTGATCACTCCACGCCATGAACGATGTCTCGGACAGCGATTCGAAGCAGACATTCGCCACAGCTCAGCGCCGGACGGTACGCACCGCCCTCCTTCCTCTGTCCTCCGAAGCAGGCGAGCCCAAGCGTCAGACCTCGGTTTCGTCCAGCATCCTGACGGCATTAGCCAGGCTGCGATGCATGCGGTTAAAGGATTGGCCGAGCACGGCGATCTCGTCCTTGCCCTTTACCTGAAGCTCCGGAACATTCAGTGCACCCAGGCTAATCTCGTTCGCCTTGTCCGACATCACCTTGATCGGCTTGATGACGATGTAATGCAGCATGATGTTCACCAAGATCGCGATCAGTAGAAAAACGCCGGCGACCACACCGACGAAGACCAGGAAGGTCTGGTTGGCGCGCGCCAGCGGTACGCTCATGGGAACGGAGACGATCTGTGCGCCGACCACCTCGTTCAGCTTCCACCCGAAGCCGTTCGCCGTTCCGTAGGAGTCGATGAGGGTCTGAGGTGCCGCCGAAGGCGTGCTATGGCACGTGAGGCAGGCGGGATCCGTGATCTCGATCGGCCGGCTCATGTAGAGAGACGGACCGGTGGGCGTGTTTCGGGTCCCGATCAGCTCCTTGCTGCTGTCGTGGTTGCGGAACCAGTTGACGATGTCCCCTTCCCATTCCGCGGCGCGGTCCGCCGGATTGGTGGGGTTGAGGGTCGCCTCGCGGTAACCGTAGTCCGGATAGGTCTTCTGAAGCTGCTTCACGTACCGGTGAGCAGCATACGCAGGTACGGTCTGCGGCAGGAACTGGCGTTTCTGCTGCATGGCCAGCAGCGGTCGGATCTCCTCGACCGTGTAGCCGCGCACGGCGATGGCACTCTGCATCAGCATCCGCGCGCTCTCCAATATCTCGTCCCTGGCGTTGTATTCCAAAAACTGCCGGGCGAAAAAGCTCGCCAGCAAAATCGCCATTAGGGTTGCGATCCCCAATGCCAGATTGAACTTGAGTCTCAGGCTCATCGATCAGTCCTTAGGGCGAGGTGATTAGCGTCGTGCCCCAGCTGGAATGTCCGTTATGCGGGCACGCGCCAATGGTTGCACAGGCACGCGCTCATTGCTTTGAACAGGCCTGCAAAGCCGCATAGGCCGAACCGAATCCCGTCAAATTGAATGTCGTCTGCTGGGTCTTGGTCACAGGCCAGGTCGGCCAGAATCCGAGGGCGACCGTGAGGTTCCTGCCGGCAGCCATGGACGACTGGACCGGACCGCTGGCAAAGGCCGAACGCTTGTCCACAAGCTTGTGTTGAAACGGCACCAGCGCTCGGTTATCCACCCGCACGCCCTGATTGGGATAGCTGGCATCGATGTTCGAGCCCGCCATGACCAGCAGGGCGCGGGTGGTCACCTGCAGCTGGACTCTCGACTGCTCGTAGCCGTCGAAGATTGGCTGCTTGGGAGACAACAGCAGACACCGGGTCACGCCGTCCAGGCGGTCGCGTCGCCGATCGAGCACCCAACCGTTGGGAAAGGTCATGGGCAGATGGGCGTCGTCGAAGATCAGCTTGCCGATATCCGGCTCGGTCCCTTTAAACGGCTCGCCCTTGGCGATCATCGCCACCTGAGGCGCGGCCGCGGGAGGCGCACGGGAAAAATCTGGCGTGTCGTTGCCCGGAACCATTTTCCCTGCGGCCGCCTTGGCGGACTCATCCGGCCCGGCACTGGTGACGCTGGAGGCGCTGGTGATGTGAGGTTCCGGCCGCGCAGCGTGCCCGACTTCGCCCGTGGAGGGTCCGGCCGGATGGGTCGCTTCAGGGGTCTGCCCAGGACCAGTCATCGACACCCTGCCGCCAGCCGTCGGCCGGCCCTGCGAACCCGTGCGAGCAGCCGTCGCCTGTCCGGTCTGCTTGGCGGCAGGCCTCTCGGGCGGGACAGAGCTGGCGATTCGGGAGGGCTCGCTCGTGTGCGAAGTGACTGCCGATATCGTGCCGTCGTACGTGCGGCTCGCGGACCTTGTAGGGGCCCATGTGCCCGACTGTTGACCGGACGTACCCGGCAGCTTGGTCGGTTGACCGACACAGCTGGAGAGTGGAGGGATCAGAATCGCAATGCAGACGATCGCTGGACGGCTAGCCACGGCTCTTGATGTCCTGAGGGTCCGGTCGTGAAACCCAACAGCTTCCGTCCCGCGCATACAACCAAAGATCGTGGCCGGGGCGGCCTCGTTGGGCGATTGACGGAGAAAGTAAAGAATGTACCGGACTGCATACGCGAACGGGGCGCCACCGCGGCCCCTAATCGAGGCCGGACCCGGGTGCCTGCGCTACACAGCCCACTGCGCGCATGGCGACTCGCTTGATTCGCCGATAGTAGCCACAAAACCGACTGGATCGCTGCCCTTTGACATGATCCCATCGCGCCACTGCGATCTCAAGCGCCGGGCCGGAAGGGCCGGCATCCTTGGCCGAACGATGAGTCCGGGACGCGCTTCGGTCGTTCGCCGACAAGAGGCTCCATTGCCCGGCGGCAACCCAACAGCTATCCTCTCTCAGACAGGCCTGGTGACCGATCGTCACCCGCAGACCCGGTCCGGCCCTCCTTGGATGACACCGAAGATTGGCGAGAGTCCGTGGCTTCACAACGACCACCCGGCCCCATCAACGAGCTGACGACCGAGCCCGTCGTCATCGACGACGGCACCCTCGCTCGGGGCCGTACAGCCGTTCCGGGTCCCGTTGGGCTGGACAACAAGGGCGGGACCTCTGCAAAGGCGGGGGATCGGTCCCTGGGTGACCAGGTAGTGAGCTACGCCAGCAGCCGGCTTGGCCAGCGCGTCGGCAACGGGGAATGCTTCGACCTCGCGGACCGTGCGTTACGCGCGGCAGGCGCACGGAGTGCGGCCGACTATGGACCCGTCACCGCCGACGCGGACTACCGGTGGGGTACGCCGGTTACGGTCGGGGACGCAGCCCGCGGGGATATCATCCAGTTCCGAGATTACGCGTTCGAGAAGAGGACTGACAGGCCGGACGGGTGGCAAGAAGAGAGCCAGGAGCGGCCTCACCATACCGCCATTGTTCTGTCGAACGACGGCAATGGTGCGATTACGGTTCTCGAGCAGAACGCGCCTGAAGGCAGCGCCGTCCACCGCATACAGCTGTACTTCGAAAGCGGTCAGACCCAGGAAGGTGACACCAGCATCACAGTGACCGTCAGCGGCCAGTTCTGGATCTACCGGCCGGAGCCGAGGTCATAGACATACCGGTCACCTCTCTGCCGCTAGGTCCCGCCGCCGAGGCGCCCGTTGTATCGACAGGCTCCAGAGTCTCACCAGCGCGGTCTGCCCATCCCCAGTCTTCGTGAACGATCCGACCACCTCCTGATGGGCTGAAGCGCTGGATATCATGGTGGAGGTCGACCGCACAGTTCTCAGGGCAGCGCCACGACCCGGCACGAGCGACGGGCCAACTGGTGTCCTGGTCCAATGGCAAGGTGCCGACGGGGCCCCCTGCTCGCGGCACTTCACTAGCGCCTTCCGCCTCGGACGTCACAGCGACTGCGATGTGTGTCTGCCGGTTGACAGCGTCAGCCGCCACCATGCGGAAATCTACCGCGAAGCCGGGAGCTGGTGGATTCAGGACTTGAGCAGCGCGAACGGCACACTGCTCGAAGGGAGGCGGATAACGAGAGAGCCCTTGGTCGGGCACGGTGCTGTCCAGCTCGGCGAGAACGGGCCTGTTGTCATCCTCACGGCCGACAAGCTGCAACCGGCCCAAGACGACAGGGCGCGCGAGGTCCCAGACGACAGGACCGTCGTCAGGCCGTCGCCGGCCCCCGCGACCCCTGCGCAGCAGTGGACCCAGCCGTCCGCGCCGGCAGCCCCCCCGCCGGGGCGCCCCGGCACTGCCGTGGGTGATCAGCCGGCTGCGACGCCCGCGAGTCCTTCGGCAAGCCCGTCGGTGCCGCGGGCAATAGCGTTCGATGAGATCGCCTCGCATTACTTCGGCGACAAGGGCGGCGCAGAGGCGGGTGAGCATACCCAGATGGTGCGCCAGGCGTTCTTCCTCCGCGAGAAGCGGCACCGCAGACGCTATACGGCGGCCTTCACCGTCCTCGGAGTGCTCCTGGCGTTCGCCATTGGGGTACTGATCTGGCAGAACCAGAAGGTCGAGAAAGCGAATGCACTGGCGGTCGACCTCTTTTACGACATCAAGACGTTGGAGGTCGAGCTTGCACGCTTGGAGGATCGCGTGCACAGCACCAAGGAGCTCAGGCTTGAGAGCGAGCTGCAGGCCAACCGCACCAGACTCAAGCACATGTTGGCGCGCTATCAGAAGTATGTCGACGAGGCCGAGTCGCCGGAAGCATCCCTCAGCCCAGAGGATCGGACGATTCTGACGATCGCACGCGTCTTCGGGGAATGCGAGCTCAACATGCCCGACGAGTTCAAGGAGGAGGTCAAGGTCTACATCAAGAAGTGGCAGGCCACCGGCCGCCTGGCACGCGGGATTCGCACGGCAGAGGAGAACGGCTACGTCGAGACGATCGCCAAGGCCTTGCAGTCACATGATCTGCCGCCCCAATTCTTCTACCTAGGGCTTCAGGAGAGCGGCTTCAACACACGAGCGGTCGGACCCATGACCCGTTGGGGCGTAGCCAAAGGGGCGTGGCAGTTTATTGCAAGCACGGCAGTCCGCTACGGCCTTCAGGTTGGCCCGCTAAAAGACATTCCGGATTACGACCCGGACGATCAGCGCTTCGATTTCGAGGCCGCCACCGAGGCCGCGGCCAACTTCTTGCGCGATCTCTACAAGACAGACGCTGAGGCGTCCGGTCTCCTGGTGATGGCCTCCTACAACTGGGGCCCAGCCAACATCATCAACCGCATTCGCGAGATGCCCGACAACCCCCGGGACCGAAACTTCTGGAAGCTGCTGCAGGAACATAGCATCCCGAAGGAGACCTACGACTACGTCTTCTATATCTTCTCCGCAGCGGTCATCGGCGAGAATCCGCGGCTGTTCGGCTTCAACTTCGACAACCCGTTACGCGGAGTTGAACAGGCCGATCGCGTGGAACCGGACGGGAAGGGCTCGGCCTAGGCAATTTCTGCCAATCGCCTAGGCGCTGGGCCATTGGGGAGGTCATTAGCGCTATTCCTCAGCTACAACGAAAGTCCCTGCTTCGTCGCGAGGCGTCTCGCCGTCCATAACACCTGGATTCTTCGCTTCTGGACCGGAGCAGCCTGCCCCCAAAACGACAAACCCAAATCGGAACGGTATAAATGGCGGGGCGGCCGGGTCCGCATGTGGGGCCTGTCTTTTTTCCGGGCGGATTTCTAAGATAAAGGCGGTCAACCCTGCCAGAGGATCGGAGAACGACGAATGACCACCCTCGACCCGGCGGCGACGCAAGTCATACGAGCGTCATCCCACGCCAGCCGCCGCATCAAGCTCGAATGCATCGAGCTCGAAGTGACGTCCGGTCCCGAGGCAGGCATGCGGGCCAAGATCTCGCTCCCAAGCATCAAGATCGGGACGGCTGCCGACAATGATGTCGTCCTGACCGACCGCACGGTATCGCGCCACCACGCGGAGATCCGGATCACCGCACAAGGGCTCGTGGTCCAGGATCTCGACTCCACCAACGGAACCTTCTGCAACGATGTCCGGGTGGTCGAGGCATTTCTGCAGCCCGACGTCCGCTGCTCCCTCGGGCAGACGGACATTCGCATCACCCAGTGCACCGAGGAGCACCCTTACGAGATCAGCCACGAGAAGCGCCTCGGTCACCTGGTCGGCGCTACGGAGCCAATGCGCGAGCTCTACGGGCTGCTCAGGGCCGTGGCGCCGAGTCCGACCACGATCCTGATCACCGGCGAATCCGGCTCGGGCAAGGAGGTTGTGGCCCGGACCCTGCACGACCTGTCCGGCCGTCGCGGTCCCCTGGTCGTATTCGATGCCTCGGTTACCGATCCGGAAATGGTGCGCAATGACCTCTTCGGGCACGTCAAGGGGGCCTTTACAGGGGCGCTGGGTGCCCGAGAAGGCGCCTTCCGACGGGCCGACGGCGGGACGCTGTTCATCGACGAGATCGGCGAGCTGCCCCTCGAGCTTCAACCAAGACTCCTACGGGCGCTGGAAAGCCGCGAGGTCCTGCCGGTGGGGTCCGACCAGCCGGTGAAGGTCAACGTTCGCGTCGTCGCCGCTACCCACCGTGACCTGGAGGCAATGGTCCAGCAGGGAAGCTTCCGCGCGGACCTCTTCTTTCGCCTGTCCGTGATAACCGTGCGCGTCCCGCCGCTGCGCGAGATCAAAGACGACATTCCCTTGCTGATGCGCAATTTCTTGAGCGAGCTCGGGCTGCAGTGCCGTCTCTCGCGGCGCGCCCTGTCTGCAATGTACGACTACGACTGGCCCGGGAACGTCCGCGAGCTGCGCAACGTGCTCGAGCGGGCTACCGTCCTCTGCCAAGGCCAGGAGATCGAGCCCGAGCATCTGCGCCTGCTCGACGCGGGTCCTTCCAGGATCGTCGCGCCGGAGGTGACCCCGGGCCTCCACCAGCCAGCCTCGGCTGCCTCCGCCCCAGCACAGCTCAAGACCCTCGAGCGACAGATGATCAAGGACGCAATCGAGCGCAACGGAAACAACAAGGCAGCGGCGGCCCGTGAGCTGGGGATACCCCTCTCCACGCTCAAGCGGCGTATTGCGGAGTATCAGATCTAACCCGAGCACGCTCCCCTCCGCCGCTGCCGGGCTATAGTTGAGGGGTGGTGCCCAAGGAGACGCTGATCGAATCAGCGCCTCCCGCGAGGCAGGGGGCCCCGACCGATCGCTTTGGGGCAATCCCTCCGCGTAGTCCCCCACCCGGGACGAGACGAGACACATTTTCCTCGCGTGCGAGTTGGCGCATATCCGGGGAGGCTTCGACCATCGACACCCCACGACAATCGGCAACGCTTGCTCTGGTCGCGTGCGTCCCCTCGTCGGTACTGGCCGACCCGGACGCATCGAGCGGTCCGCGGGACGCCGTCGAGACGAGCGAGCTCCTCCACGCCTTCTTGTCCGCTACCCCAGAGGGGCGAATCGCCGTCCAGGAGGCGGACGACGTGATGCTCAGCTTCACGTCAGCGGACTCGGCATTCGCTTCTGCCTGTCTCTTCCAACAGCGGTGGGGTCAGGCCCTTGCCGACGAGCGGCAGGTCCGATTTCGGGCGCTGCTCGATGCCGTCCCCGCAGACCCGGGATCAAGACTCGGGCCGGCGGCGACACTGGAGATCGCGCACCAGCTACCCGCTACGCGGCTGTTCGCGACCCACCGATTCATTCATGCCCTGCCCCCCTTCCTGAGAACGAAGTTTCGGGCCGTCGAGCCGGACGCTACCGCATGCGGCGCGGCTTCTATCCAGCTGTTTGAAAGCTGCTGCGCCGAGGAAGACTGCACCCAGCTCGCAATTCCCACCCTTAAGCAGCCCGATTCGCCGCGCGAGCACAGCCTGCGCTTGCGCTGGCGCAGCAACCAGCTGCAGCTCGACGCCGCCGCACCCCCCATAACGCTGGGACGGGGGTCCGCGGCCGATATCCGCATTCGGACCGAATACGTCTCCCGCACCCACGCCAAGGTCACATTCGTGCAAACGAACTACGTCCTCTACGACGAGAGCACCAACGGCACCTTTGTCCGCATCGACGACGACGAGGAGAAGTTCATCCATCAGGAGCAGATCGTCCTGCGCGGCAGCGGAGTAATCAGTCTCGGGCGGGGCATCAAGACGGGAACGGCAAGCCTGATCTACTTCACGGCCACCTGAGCCCGCCCCGGAGGCTCCCGCTCAGAGCGTCTTCAGGTACTCCAACACCGCCTTTCGATCGGCCTCCGAAAGCTCATCGCCGAAGGTATGGCCCTGGTTGGAGTATCCCGGGAGTGTCGTGTCGTAAATGCGGTTGCGCTCATCCCAGCTCATGGCCCCTGCCTTGCCGTAGGGGACCCCGGCATAGCTCCATCCGAGGTCTTGCTGATCAAAGCCCGGCCTCTCCCGCGCAAACCGCCAGTATTTCGGCCGCTTGCTGCTATCGAGCAAGAGTCCGACCGTGGGGACAGAGCCGTTGTGGAGGTAGGGTGCGGTCGCCCAGACCCCGTCGAGGGGCGGCGCGATGTACCCGAGCGCGGGGGCCGCGCGAGAGATCTCGCCGTAGAAGGACCGGTTGTACCAGCGAATGAATCGGTCCGAGTCCTTGTAGGCCGCGTTCGCCAGTGCCGGGTCCGTGCCGACCTTCGGCAAGCCGATGACCCGATTGGGGTATGCCGCATCCGCCCCGTAAGAGCCATGGCAGCGCTCGCAGGTCGAGACGAACACCTTGCGCCCTCGCTCGGCGAGGGTCTGATCGACCGGGAAAGGATACTGCGGGGGCGCCAGGGACTCGATGTACGCCCGCACATCCGGAAACCAGGCGTCGATCGCGGCGGCCTCCGCGACCGTGTCCGTACAGGTAGTGGAGGCGAGCATCATGAAGCGGGCGTGATCTCCGCGCCCCTCGGCGTTGTAGAACATGGCGTGCTTCTTTCTCATGTTCCACCACGGCGGAACGCTCACCGGCAAGGGCTTCTCCGGGGGCGGCTGCAGGAGAGGCTTGTCCGACCAGGCGAGTGTCTTCGGATCACGGTGTGCAAGCAGCGCGAGGGTCAGGTTGTTGGCCGGGTTGACGCCTACCGTATCCGTGGTCATGTAAGGCGCGATGGCATCGATCCGGTCCGCCCACTTGCGCCACTCTGCGGTCGCAGCCTTGCCCTTCACGTAGGTGCCGGATGCCTCTGCGGCGGCAATGGGATCGCCCGTGAAGTCCAGGAATTCGTTGCCCAACCCAATAATCGGCTCACCATTGAAGCGGGCCGCGTGGCAGGCCAGACAGTTCGAGGTAACCAGCTCCATACCGCTAGGGCTCGTATAAGCGGTCAGCATATAGGGCAGCTCCGCGTTCCGTCCTGTGCGGCCGGGCAACAGGAGGCTGGGGTCGGGCTTGCCGGCCCCCACCTCGTAGGCCGTATAAGGCAGGCCGCAGGTGACGACTGCTCGGTTCAGGAGCGCGTCGCGCCCCGCCTCGGGATTGCCGGGACGCTGCGGTTCTGCCGGGACCCTCCCGAGCGGGGACTTGGTGACGTCCGCCGGCTCCTCGCCTTTTCCGCAGGCGGTGAGCAAGAGCGTCGACACCAGTGCCAGAATCGGCCCAATTGACCTCCACACGCACCGCGGCATCAGCTGTTCTCCCGAGTTGAGCCTTAGGACGGCCCGTCCCCAAGACACGAAAAACTCAAATGGAAACGCTATAAGGGACCGAGCACACCGCCGCCCGGTTCCCCGGGCGACTCAACTTGGCGGGGCGTCATTGGCATACCCCGAAAGCTCCATACTGCCGTGGCCCGTCACATCCTTTCCTTTCGCCGTGCCGGAGACGGTGACGGCTCCGCGCCAAAGACGCACGAAGCGGTTGACCTCCTGATCTTCGATCAGCGGTCGAATCTCGAGGTCCAGACCCTCGGCCGCAACGGCAAGCCGCCAAACAACTGGATAGGCAACGCCATCCAGGGGACTCCGCCAATCGTGAAGGGGCTCGAGCCGAATTTCACGGCGCCCGATGCGACGCACGGAGCCGTCCGCCCCGACCAGAAGGCAGCTCGGCACCGGCGTGCCGGACCCGTCCCGCCGCCGCAGCTCGAGACAGATCAGGTCGCGGCCGTCGCCGAGCGCAAGCCCAAAACGATTCAGGGCGATCGGCCCTTGGCCAACTGGGACCGCGCCCCACGCGCGGTCGAACCGTGCCGTTCCTTTAACGGTGCGGGTCGTTCCTCCCAGGAGCAGCGACCCAGCTGCCGTAAGCCGGGGGACGAGGTAGAAGTGGAAGGCACGGCCGCCCAACCGCAACGGATCAGCATCCGAGTCACCCAGGGCGCGCTTCTCGGGCTTCAGCACTAGACGAATGCTCAAGTCGCCGTCTTCCGCCTGCAGCCGAAGAGCGCGTGAGGTCGGGTCGACCTCCATCGACCAGTCCTCGGCCCACACCCGCACCGGGTCTTGCGTGGCACCGCTGAGTCCCAGGGCGGCCCGAGCCTGGCGATCGGCCACGTGAAACTCGCCGCTGGCCCCATCGGAGATGGTCAGGAGCGCGAGGTACACCTGGTTCGCCGCCCAGGCAGAGGCCCGCTGCGGGCGACCGGGTGCGAAGGCGAGTCGGACGATGGTGAGTCCGAAACCGAAACGGACACCGCCCTGGTCCGCGAGCTCGCCATTGAAATTCCAAAGCTCGGATCGGAAGCTGGGATGGGCGCCGTAGTCGTCGGGGAGCCGCAAGTCCCAGGCTCCTTCGACGTCCGCAAAACCACTGTCGTTGCCGCTGAGGAGCTCCGCAAGAGGAAATGGCGCTTCCCTCGGGCCGGACCTCCCCGCCGTCTCGGACCAGAGAAGCCACGCTCCGGAAAGCGCGACGGCGACAATAACCGCAGCGCCAACGAGTCTCATGCGAGATTCGCCGCAGCAGGCCGGCGCGCCGCCGCGGTCATGACCTTGGGATGATGCGCCACGCGCCGCTCGTTGCTCCCTCGTACTCGGCTATCGCGCTGGGCATTAGGGCTTCGAGCGCCGCGATGCGCCGGCCGTCCACAGGGTGGGTGCTCAGAAACTCCGGTACGCCACCGCCCTTTTCTTGCTCATAGGCTTGGAATCGGCGCCAAAAGGCTACTGCCTCGCGAGGATCGTAACCCGCGCGGGCCATGTACAAGAGCCCCAGATGGTCGGCTTCCAGCTCCTGGGTGCGGGAATACGGCAGGGTAATCCCCACTTGCGTTCCGACGTTGTACGCTTGCATGGCGAGGTCTCCCGAGATACCGGCGGAAGAGCCCAAGGCGGTGGAGAGGGCAAGCCCACCGACCTGAACCAGAAGGGATTGCGAGATCCGCTCCGCGCCGTGACGCGCGACAACGTGTGCAATCTCGTGGGCGAGCACAGTCGCGAGCCCTGCCTCGTTGCGCGTGATAGGCAGAATCCCGCTGTATACGCCAACCTTGCCCCCCGGAAGCGCAAAGGCGTTGGCCTCACTCTCGTCGAACAGGACAAACTCCCACTGGGCATGCGGCAGCGGGACGACCGCGGCAATGCGAGCGCCAACCTTTCGCACAAGCGCTGCGTCCTGACCGTCTCGCACAACCGGCGTCTGCTGCTTTACCCCATCGAAGGTTTGAAGGCCCATCTGGGCCTCCTGGTCGGTGCCGATGAGCAGGAGCTGCGAGCGCCCCGTCTCGGGCGCCGACGCGCAGGCAGCAAGTACGGCCGCCAGAAAGCTGCATGCAAACAAGCAGCGGATCCGTGAGAGATTCATCATCCGACGCTCCTCCGCGCACACCCCTGGCCGGGTCCTACCGCACGGTTGCAGTCCGACGATCCGCGCGAAACTGCTATCGCACCGGACTTGGGTCGAGACAACCCGTTTGTGAAGTTTACAGGAGAAGCGCGGCGCGCCTTTGGTCCCAACGCCGCGTGCGGGTATCGTGAATCAGGGCGTAGTACACTTTGAAGCCGCGGCTGACAGGGCGAGGAGGACCAACCCATGCTCGATACCCGTCTCGAGACCTTATGTTACATCATCGCTAAGGCCCGGGAGTTTCAGGCGAAAGAAGAGGTCGTGATCCCGGATACGCCCACGAGTCCCAGCGAGGACTGGGCACTGCAGGTGCTCGCGGACCACGCGGACGACATGAGCCTTCAGGAGATACGGGCAACGGTCGAGGACCTGGATCTAAGCCAACGCGCCGAGCTCGTGGCACTCATGTGGCTGGGGCGCGGTGACTACAGCATCGAGGAGTGGGACGCCGCGTTAGAGGACGCGACGGAGGATTACACTGATCGAGCCGTCGAGTATCTGCTCTCCCATCCCATGGTCTCGGACGACCTGGAGGAGGGGCTAATCGCTCACGGCTACTCGTGTGAGGAATGAGTCGCGCGCTGCCGCCAGGCGCCGACCGCTAATCAGCCCCGTTAAGATTCAGAGCCAACCCGACCTACTCCCAGTGCACTTCCGCCGCCCGAGCAGAACGGCAACCCCCCGCGGCCGCCGGTGGCCGCCAGCGGAGGGATGCTTTGCACTGAGGCGTTTTCGCGCGAATCCTATACCAGCTTGCTGGTCCTCTTACGGGAATCGCCTAGAGAGGAAAAGCTAATCCAATCCCGCCAACTGCACCGGCGCGGACTTGGCAGGCTTGTAGAAGACGTGCCGTCCAATGTGGGCAGTACGCTTGAAGGTCCGCGACCACTTCGGCTTGACGGCCGTCGTGTGGTAGTAGAGCGCGCCATGGGTCGGGTCGCGCGAAATGCCGTCCAGGCTGAGCCGGCTGATACGGATGGCCTTCTGCCAAGCCTTCGTTTCGGTAGGGGTATCCTTTCTACCGTCGCACCACCAAGAGAACTGGCAGTGGTGACGCTTTTGGCCACCCTGCTCGACCACGCTGCACACCGAATCGGGAAATGATTCGGATGCCACTCGATTCAGAGTAACCGCCGCCACGGCCAGCTGGCCCTCGTCTGATTCAGACCGGGCCTCGTGATAGATGTTGAGTGCCAAGCATCGCAAGGATCGCTTGAACGCCGCGGAATGTTCGTCGCCGGGCGCCTTCGCGACCTTGGACGGCGGGGGGGCGGTCGGCTTCGCGGCAGGGGCCTCGACTACCGCGGGCTCGGGAGCTTCGGGCTGCGGGGACTTGCCGGGGGGCGCCGCCTGCACGGTCGCCTTCGGGGGGGGATGGTCGAGGGTCACAACTGGCTCTGGTCGCATCGTAACGACCGCCAGCGCGACCGGTGCCATCAGCACAGTACGCATCAACATGGTGTGGTAAAAAGATCGTTATCATTGAATCCGAATGTTCTAATATACGCATATACGCCCTCGCGTCAACCCTCCTGTTCGACACCAGATCTGCAACCATCTGAATATGGGATGGAAACGGACAGCCTGCTCAGCCTTTTGGTCGCGCTAGGTTCGCACCGACGTGCACGTTAGACATCGCTTTTCCGATCCGACTTAGCCGGCGTCCGCGGGTTGCCCCGTGGTTGGCTAGACCCCATGTCGTGCCGGGAGCTAGCAGTCCGGAGGTATCCCTTGAACGCACTTCCCTATACGGCCGTAACCTCAACGGGCGAGGCTTTCGACATTCGTTTTCCCCTGCATCCTCAGACTGGCTCCGAAGAGGCGGTTGCCGGAATGCTAACCTCGGTACTGGACGCCTTGACGCGTACCCTGGCCGATCGTAGCGACGTCACCGACGGGGACGTGCTGCAGGCGCTCGCCATGGCGTTGGCGATCCGTGCCCGCATGGTGGACGCAAAGCCGTCTGCCAGCATGCGTCTGATGCACGAGCTTGTGGACGGCGCGTTCGCGGCAACGCTGGATGCGACGCGGTACCAGGCTGCACGCGCCTGAGATGCGACACGAGCGCGCGGCGCCTCTCCTCCCGCTGCGTCGCGCCGTGAAAGTCAGCTACGTGCCTTCTGCGTACATGGGCCTGCCGTCAGCAAGGTTCAACCAACCCTTCGCGATGCGGTAGATGGCCCATATGGTTACACCCAGCAGTAGGGCGTAACCGACGATTAGGATCAGGGTCGCGACCCCCAAAAGGCCCCACAGGAGGGAATACCAAAAGGTACGAATCTGCCAGGTGAAGTGCGATTCCAGCCAGGTACCGGTCACCCGGTCCAGACGAACGTAGCTCAGAATGACGCCCAGGATCGACGTGAACCCGAGTAAGAACGAGGCGGCCTGCAGCCCGTAGACGACATGGGCGATCGTGAGGTCCGAAACCCCTTGCCCCTCTCCTGCGCGCGGTCTTCCGTCGTCAACCGGCACTCGAGGTCACCTTTACCAAGGCCTGTACTCCATATCCGGGATGTGGCTACGGTCGAAGACCTGGGGCAGACCCAGCACCAGACCTTCCAGCTCCGCCAGACTCATGTAACGGCCGTAGGACGCACGAGCAGCCTCTATGGGCAGCTCGACCCAATAGCGGTCTTCGTCGGCTTCACGAAGAATCTGCAGGGTGTTGTCCTCGGCGTCTAGGATTCCGAGATAGTCGTCCTCCGAGTGTAAGCGCCGCAGGAGCTGGTCCCGTATCGTCTTTGCAGTCATTTCAACGGCGCTCACCGAAGAGATCGCCTCGCCGGACCGGGAAAAGAAGTAGAAAACTCGAAAGTGCATAACCTTTGCGCTCAGGGGGACCACGCAACGGTCGATCCCGAAAACTACGACACCCGCGCCTCAATCTGCCCACTCATTTTCCATCGCTCACGCCTCTTAGTGCGCGGCCGGGCAAGTCCATGATGCTATCATCCCAAGGGACCGCTCTGCGTGCGTGCCTCCACGCACGCTAATCCATCCGGTGCGGAGGCATCG
The DNA here is from genome assembly GCA_963824085.1 of uncultured Gammaproteobacteria bacterium. Lineage (GTDB taxonomy): Bacteria > Pseudomonadota > Gammaproteobacteria > Chromatiales > Chromatiaceae > JARRNE01. Next base: position 8,339 of record CAWGNT010000008.1, on the reverse strand, counting down.
ATCCATGGCGCTCCTCAGGCTCAAGCTCCACTGGCAGATTCTCGCTGCCCTTGGCCTAGCGGTGGTTATCGGCTCGCTGACCGGCACGGACACCAGTCTATTCGGTGTCACCTTCTACTCCATCTTCGACTTTGTGGGCAAACTGTTCCTCAATGCCCTCAAGATGCTGATCGTGCCCCTGATCGTCTCGTCCATCATCGTCGGCATCGCCGGCGTCGGGGGGTCTCACAATCTGGGTCGGCTCGGGGGCAAGACGCTCCTCTATTACATGACCACCAGCTTACTCGCGATCCTGGTCGGTCTCATGGTGGTCAACACGCTCACCCCGGGTATCGTCGACGGACAGCCGGCCAAGGACCTGATCGGCTTTAGTGCGGATGCCGCCGCGATACAGGACAGGGTGGCAGGCAAGGGGACCGGAGACGTAGTGGCGGTCTTCCTGCGCATGATTCCTACCAATGTGGTTGCGGCCGCCAGCGCTGGTCAGATGCTTGGGCTGATCTTTTTCAGCCTCCTCTACGGGTTCTTTCTGACCCGGATCACCGAGGACTATGCGGAGACCCAGTACAACTTCTGGCAGGGCGTGTTCGAGATCATGATGAAGATCACGGACCTCGTCATGCGCTTCGCCCCCCTAGGCGTCTTTGCCCTCGTCGCCAAGGTAGTGGCTGGAACCGGTTTCGCCGCCTTCGAGCCACTGGCGATGTTTTTTCTTAGCGTCGTGCTGGCACTCGCCGTGCATTTCTTCGTGACGCTTCCTCTGCTCTTGTACCTTGTCGGACGCGTCCATCCGGTACGTCACTATCGCGCCATGGGGGCGGCCCTCCTGACTGCCTTCTCGACTGCCTCCTCCTCCGCCACGCTGCCGGTTACCATGGAGTGCGTGGAAAAGAACGCGGGCGTGTCCAATCGCACCACCAGCTTCGTGCTCCCGCTGGGCGCCACAGTGAACATGGACGGCACCGCCCTCTACGAATGCGTGGCGGCCATGTTCATCGCACAAGCGTACGGCGTCGAGCTTGGCTTCGGCGCCCAGTTCACCGTCGTCCTGACCGCCTTGCTGACATCGATCGGCGTCGCGGGAATCCCGGCGGCCAGCCTGGTGGCCATCGCCATCATCCTTGCAGCGATCGGTCTCCCGGTGGAAGGTATCGGCCTGATACTTGCCGTGGATCGGATCCTGGACATGATGCGCACAGCGGTGAACGTCTTCAGCGACTCCTGCGGCGCTGTGATCGTAGGCAAGCTGCAGGGCGAGAAAGGAATCTTAGAAGAGCAGCCTGCCGAGATACTTGCGGGCGCGGGCAATCGGGAGGCCTAGACCCGCGTGCTGCGAGGCGAATAGCACCAATGCTCAGCGACGACCTTCGAAGTCGGATAGGGGCTATCGGGACAAGCCGTAAGTACGTCCTTGTTGGCTCCACGGCGTCTTCCCCGACGCCGAGGGTCCTGCTAACCCGCACCCACCCAAGGCGATGGGACGGGGCCCTGAACCGGCAGGCAGCAAAGGCAGGGGGCTCGCTGTTTGCCGACGATCGGTTTTTTTTCTCGCTCGGTCCCGCTCGCGGTGCAAAATAGGGCCGCTATGAGCATTGGGGCCGTCGGGCTCGCGTCGGTCGGTGCTAGAGCCGGGGATCGCAGCTGGGGGTGGAGCCGCCACCCGCCAGCATTGGGGCGGCTGCTCGTCGCCCTGCGGGACTTGGCGACGGCGGCGAGCACCGTGCCAATTATTCAGGCAACATGTTTTAAATCAAATCCGCGGAGCAAGCACCATCATGGCTGAAGCGAAGTTTCGCCTTAAAAAGGCCCCGAAGGTACGGGATGCCATCGAGCTGTATGGCTTCATCTGTCCCATCTTGAAGATGTTGCCGTTCGATGTCTATCTGCGTGTGGAGATCGCCGATACAGGACTGATACTGGAAACGGAAAAACACTACTTCGATGACATCTATAACCTGTCATCCAAGACAGGCTCCGCCGTATTTGACGAGATGGGGACGGACTATGTGTCCTCCGTGACCGGCTCCAGGAGCTATCCGATCGACGCCGGCAGCATGTACAAGAGCAAGAAACAGCTGGAAGACGACGGGTTCCTGCGGAAAATCGCCAAGAACGTGTTCATGTCCCGCTATTCGAAGAGCACCGTCTTTATGAAGAACTCATTCGACAGCGACATTAAGTGGGAAGACGATGAGGATGGAGGTGCCATTCTCGTGATGACGAGCTCCAGCGAAGGAGATTACCGGAGACTCGAAAAGCGGCTTGTGCAGCAGTTTCTGATGGACGAGGTACGGATAAGCGAGCACATATGAAGAGCCTACGCCGCGCCGGCCGCGAAACTGCCGGTCAAGAGGAGGCGAGCAGTCACGGCGTTACCCACAAGTCGCACGAGACGGAAGCATCGAACCGCGAAGACGCCGAGAGATCGCCATTGCAGCGGCTCCAAGCAGTCAACGATTTTCATAAGAAATACAAGCTCCAGTGCGACATCCCCCAACACATCTTATCTCTGCGCCTCTGCGATTGAATCGTCCCGAAATGATCGGTAATGCTATGGATTAGCAGTACCCGGTCAAAAGGTAAACTCGGCGCGAGCAAGCACCCGCCCTTGGGCATCGAGCAGCTCGACGGCCCATGTCCCTGTCATCGCCTTGTTGATCACCTTGCTTGAATAGCTGCGCCACCCGTCGGACCCGATGCCGACGCGCACTTTGGCGACCTGCCTGCCGTTGCGCAGCCACCGGTAGTACAGTGTACCCCCCGCCCTACCCTTGATCTCACTGAACGCGCAAACACCCGCGGCCCCATCCGCGTTCCAGCGAATGGTCTCGAGTCCACCTCGCGGCTCGTTGTTCCAGACGGCTCTCGCGAGCTCGAACCGCTTGACCGCCGGCGAGGATATGTTGATTCCTCGCAGACGGAAGATGCCCTTCTCCGTCTCCTTCTTTTGGGCCGTAGGGGGCATACCCGATTTACCTGCCGGAAGCTCTGACGCCGCCTCCTCGGCTCGCGGCGGCGACACGGTGGCGCGAGCCGGCTCCGGCGAGACCGCGGGCGCCCCCTGTCCGGCCTGGTCCTCGGCAGACGAGGGCGGTCCTTCACTTGCGCGTGCGACTGGCTCCACCGGCTCCGGAGATGGCTCTCCCGCCGGCGTCGGTGTCGACGACGGCTCGGGCGCAGCGGCTTTCCCGAGCGGCTCATCCGGGGGACCGGCGGGAGCGACCTCGGACGGCGTCTCACCGGGAAGACCAGTCGCAGCGACCTCGAATGGAGTCTCATGCTTCTTGGCTACCGACGCCGCGCTTTCCCGTGGCACCGCCTGCAGGGGGGGCAAGCGCTCCGGCGCCCGCTTTGGCTCGCTGTCCTTGCGCGCGAGGGGTCGCAGGTCCTCTGCAGTGACCTGCCGGTTGGGGGCGGCCTTCTCAGCGCCGTCTCCATCGATGCGCGCGGACGGTGTCAGCCATGCGTAGAGTCCGTAGCCGGTCAGCCCCATGACCAGCACAAGAACCGCCAATGCGCCAAAGACCCTGTCCCAGTGGTACACGTACTCTGGAGTCGGGGATGGACGCCGTTGGCGTGGCTTGCGTGCCTTAACGTTTGTAATGGGCTTGGGGTTCGTCATCGTAGTCGCTGACCAGTGGTGCTCAGGAAACTGAGGGCGACTCCACCGCTCTTCGACGGTTCTCCCGCACGAGCAGGCCGGCCCGAAGGGATGCGCCAGGAAAACGGACACTTTAGCGTAAGGCTCCGATGGAGCCCAGAAACCGAGCACCTCACAAGGGCCAAGGCGCCGCCCACGCAGCTGTCGAGCACCCAGTGCCCTCCTCCGAGCCCTTCGGTGTCAAGGCACCACCCGTGCCGCTGGCCGAAACCGAGTCCTCTCGACCAAGGCTTGCGTGCGGACGCTGACGTATTGGCGCCGGAAGTGCAACAATGACGATGGGATATTCCCATCAAGGGTGACGGCTTGTGCCGGACAAGATCGGGTGCGACTGACCGACGAAAGGAGATACGCGATGGCCGGTGAGACGAATCAGCAAGAATCGCCAAGTAATACAAAGGGACGCGGGCTGCGCAGCGCCGGCGGCTTTCTGGTGGTGGCCCTGGTCGTCGGGGCAATCCTCCTCGTCCTCGATCTCTATGAGGACCTGCCGAATCTCTATGATCCCGCCCGGGTCGCCCTCAGCCGGGCCGAGAGTCACCTCGACCGCTCCTATGACCATGACGAGGAGCTGCTGAGTGAGATCCGCGCGGCCCACCAGGAGCTCGACTCCGCCATCGACCTCTTGGAAAGCGCGGAGGAGGCGGACCCCGCCATCAAAGGGCAGATCGAGGCCGTTCGCCTCCGCTTGGAGGCGCTCAAGAAGGAGCAGCCGACCCCGGCGATGACGCCCAAAAAGCTCCATCGCACGTACCGCGAGCTGCTGGCAGACATCAACAAGCTGCTGAAACGGAAGCGGTGAGGTCCGCGCGCCCGACGACCCCAACCAGCGGGAATGGCAGGCCCTTCAGCCGAACCGCTCCCGCAACGCCTTCAGGTTCTTGGCCCGTGTCAGGATCACCACCTCGTCGTTCGGCTTCAGGAGGGTGTCCGGCTCGGCGAAGAGAAAGTCTGCGCCGTTACGGTAAAGGCAGATGGCACGGGCCGTGTCGGGCAAATCGAGGTCCCCGATCAGGCAGGCCTCCGCCTGGGTGACACGGAAGGAGAAGATGCGTGCCTCTCCGCGGAGTATGTCGGAGATCTCGATGATGTTCTGCCCCTCCGCCATGTCCGCCAGATAGCGTCCCACCGTGTGCATGGGGATGAGGGCCTCGGCCAGGCCCAGCTCCGCGCAGATGTGCTCAAGCTCCGCATCTTCGATCTTGGTCACCACCCGACGGTAACCCAACGCATGTGCAACCAGGCTCGCAATGATGTTGGCCTGATCGTCGCGGGTGAGGCAGAAGAGCAGGTCGGTGGCCGCCGGGTCCGCCTCCCTGAGGATCGCCGGTCGCGTGCCGTCACCGTGAAGGAAACCCACGTCCATCTCCTCCCGCAGCTCTTCGATGATCCCCGGATCACGCTCGATGATGACGACATCATGCCCGCGCTCTGCGAGCATCCGTCCGGTGAGAATCGCCAGGCTGCCGCCCCCAACGAAGACGAAACGCATATCTTTATACCGCCTGCATTTGATTTCTTCGTTTTTCGGGGTCGGGTTGCGCCCGCCGCGGGACGCCGTCAATTCATCCCTGAAGGCTTGACGGCCGCCTCCCTGCGGCCGACACCGCCGCCGCGCGTAACCCGACCCTTGGGCCGAACAGCAAAAAAAATCGCCCGAGTTGGGTATATTTTCGTGTTCGGTCGAACGCAGGCGATCCGTCGGCCCGCTTGGTGACCAAGACGGCGCTGCACCGTCATCGCCTATACCAAGTGCCAGGATACACCAGGACCAAGACGGCGAGGACCTCCACCCTCCCGAGCAGCATATCGAGGGTCAAGACGAGCTTGAGACCCGGCTCGAGGGCGGGTCCCGTGATACCGGTCGAGAGCCCTACGGTGCCGATCGCCGAGACGACCTCGAAGAGCGCATCCAGCGGCGCATAGCCCGCGGCCAGAAAGGGTGTCCAGGAAGCGGCAATCACCAGCGGAAACAGCAGCAGGACAAGCATCGCGTTTTCGATCTGGTGCGCCTCCAGGGAGCGCCCGCCCACCGACGGATGCACCACGGCATGTCGGGGCAGCTGCGCACGCAGGATGGCGAGCTGGATTATCCGTATCAGGATGACCACCCGCAGCAGCTTCACACCGCCGGCGGTCGAGCCAATCCCTGCGCCCGTGACCATAGAGAGGATTAGCACCCACTTGGACTGGGCGTCGAGCGCTGCCATGTCCACCGTCGAGAACCCCGTGCCCGTCTGAGCGGTGAGGGCCTGAAGCAGCGCATCCGCCGGCCCGAGGCTGCCGAGGCACCACAGCAGCAGCGCAACCAGCACCACCGCTGCTGCGAGCGCCCGCAGCTCCGGGTCGTGCCAGAGCTGGCTGCTGCCATGGGCGTAAGCACGGTAGAAGAGCGGAAGGGGCAAGGCACCCAGAAAGGCCACCGCGAGGAGCGCAAACTGGGCCGGGCGCCCGACGCCAGCGAGGCTATCGGCGAGGCCGGAAAAGCCGCCGGTGGAGATGGCGCTCAGGGTGTGAATCAGGGCCGGGAAAAGCGGCATCCCCGCCATCCAAACGAGTCCGAGGCCGACCGCGGTCAGCAGCGCGTAGACCGCCAACACTCGGCGCGCATGGATGCGGGTGCCCTGCGCGAGGTCCTCCTCCTCTCCCGCGGCGTTGGCCAGACGACGCGTGTCGGCCGCCCGGCCGTACGCGAGGGCGAGCGACAGCACGACGATCCCGAGGCCGCCAAACCACTGCGTCCAACTGCGAGCAAAGAGAAAAGCAGGCGATGACAAGGCCGGGTCCGAGATCATCGTCAGCCCCGTGGTCGTAACCCCGGAGACAGCCTCGAACCAGGCGTCCAGCGGCGACAACCCCGCCGTCGTCAGCGGATAGGTCATGAGGGCCGCGGCCAGCACGAACGCGAGGGCCACGACAACCAGGGCCTCGTTGGCACGCAGCGGGCTCTCTATCGCCGGGATGCGCGCACACGCTCCGACCAGTAAGGCCGGCAGCACCGCTCCCAACAGCGAACGCAGGACCAGCTGCCAATCGCCGCTCGCCCCTGCGACTGCCGCGGGCACCGCTACCAGCACCGCCAAGACCAGTGCGAGCTGACCGAGGTGCCGACACACGACCCGCAGCCGCACCGGCTGCAGCAACGGCCGCACGTGCGGGTCGAGCGTCACGACAGGCGGCGCCCCACGCCGACCGACCTAAACTGAATCGGAAACCGTGGCCGGGGCTTCCGCCTCAACGAAACCCAGCCGGCCCGAGATGCGACTAGCGGCATCCACGACCAGCGCGGCCCACTCGTCCCGGCGTCGATGCCGCGGGGCGGAGACGGACAAGCCGGCGACGGCCTCCCCCTGCGCGTTGCGGACCAGCGCGCCGATACAGCCGACGCCCAGCTCCGCCTCCTCATCGTCATATGCAAAGCCCAGCTCCCGCGCCTTGCGGACTTCCTTCACCAATGTCTCTGCATCCTTGACGCTGTTTCGCGTGTACTGGGGCAACCCGGTACGCAGCGCATAGCCTCGCACCTCGGCGTCGCCTCCGATCCCCAGGAAGAGCTTACCCACCGCAGTGACGTGCAGGGGCGCGCGGCTCCCAACCACCTGCTCGACCCGCATCATGCGGCTCGACGCAACGCGCTCCACGTACACCACCTCGTCGCGGTCGCGCAGGCTCAGGTTCACGGTCTCGCCCACCTGATCCCGCAGCCACTCCATGATGGGCGGCGCCTCTCGGCGCACGTCAAGCTGGGTCTCGACCTTGGCCGCGAGCTGCAGCAAGCGCACGCCAAGCTTGTACTTGCCGCTCCCTTGTCGCTCGACGTAACCATGAGCCATCAGCGACGTAAGGATGCGCGAGGCAGTGGAAGGGTGCAGACCGGCATCGGCGGACAGCACCTTGAGACTCGCCATGCCGCCCTCGCGGGCGAGCGCATCGAGGAGTGCTGCCGCCCGATCGATCACCTGGATGGCTGTCTTCGTCATAGGGCGCCAGATTTCACTATGTGCTGCGAATTGTAGATTGCGGCAGGCACGCCCGGCGACTGAATTCTTAAGGCGATTGCCGGAAAATCATGTACCAGATTGCGCCGGATTTGCATTCGCCTGCAAGGAGCGCTGGCGGGAGCATCGCTTGCCTATGTGATTGCCGGCGCGACACGGAAGGCGGGCGAAAGGACCAGCAAGGGAAGCCACCTCTTGGTCGCGTACAAGGGGGTCGAGCAGGTCTACAGGCTCCCAATCAGCTGACCTCACAAGGTGCTTGCCAAGGCGGTACGTGATTTGACAGAAATGAGCATGAACACGGAATCTGATTGGAAATCTGGGATTCCTGAGGAGGTAATCTGATGGGTGTCCGGCTAACCTTTTGAAAGAACGCGATTTGCGCGTTCCTTGAGGGTTGGATCAAGTTTCTCCGTGATCCTCGCGTAATAATACAATCAGCTAGTTAGACGCGGAGCATCAAATAATTCTGAAAATGTACGGCTGAGTCCGGCGACCAGAATCCGCGTATCTGCGGCGTAAAAGCTGCCGTGATCCACGCAGGCCGGCCACGCCATGGGAGTCGAGCGGCTGGAATGCCGCGTAAGCTGCCCGTCGAATACGGGCAGGCGAAGGACAGCAACCGGCTGCTGCCGCTGGCTGCCCTTCCACCCCTCCGAGTCTGCCGGACGGTCGCTCCC
>CAWGNT010000007.1:0-227535 GCA_963824085.1 uncultured Gammaproteobacteria bacterium | reverse complement strand
TTTGCATAAAATAAAAATATCAAAAAAACTTCCTGCAAAAAATTAATCCTGACGCTGTTCAGAAAAAAGCAAAAATCCTAGAACAACCTGAACCAGTCTGTTCCTAAAATAATCGATCCAGCCAGTATCAGAAAAATTATCAGAAGAATTACCCCGCAGCCGCATCCGGAACAACCACGCCCAAACCCGAAACGGGCTTGGAGCCAATCAAAAAGCTTATCGAGCATAAATAATTTCAACAAACCCAATAAACAGCCGCTGCGGTTATTCATATATTAACTCCGTTGGAATGGTTTGATCGTACCCTGATTTTATCATTTTTGCTGGGTATTTTTACGAAAATTGGAATAGTAGTCAAAAATTGAGGTACTATAGAAAGGTAAAATGGAACTGAAATAGTTTTTCCGTGAAAGAGGTGAAAAATGGAAACTGATAAAATTCTTCGAAAAGAAGTGCTGGCGCTTTTGCGTGGCGGACAGGCGCACATGGGCTGGAAAGCGCTTGATAATTTCCCTGCTGAACATTACAACAGTTGTGCACCAAATGTGGATTATACTTTCTGGCATCTTTTGGAACATATCAGGCTTACTCAACAGGATATCATCGATTTCATTCTGGATCCGGATTACCATGAGCGGCAGTGGCCGCAGGATTACTGGCCGCTAAAAGCTGCAGTCTGTAACATAACAACCTGGCAGGCAACCTGTGACGGTATATTCAGGGATTTAAAAACCGTTGAAGACCTGATAAACAATGAGGATATCGATTTAGAATCAGAACTACCCCTTCACCCGGGGTATAGTTATCTTCGTGAAATTCTTTTAATTGCAGATCATAACGCTTATCATCTGGGCGAATTTGGTATTTTGAGGCAAGTGATGGATTTGTGGTAACCGCGATGGATAAAATTTAAGGATAATTAATTGGCAGGTTGAAGAAAATCTTCCCTTAAGATCAAAAGTATTTATTTCTGTCAATATTCTTGAATTCCGGTTTGCAATTGTGCATTTTTGGCATGAGTTACAGGCATTATTAAACACACGAATTGGAACTATGAAAACATTCCCCATTAATTCACTGATAACTGTTTTATTTGTTATGTTTTTTATGAGTGCATGTACAACCAGCAGCGTGGTAGCACCTGTAGCTACAGAAACATCATTGTCGAAAACCAATCTCAAGCAAATTACTGGTAATGAAACGCAAACACCTGAGAATATTGATCCTCTGGCAGCCTCACAGGCAGCTGCGAACAAATTGCTTGCTAAGATGACGTTACAAGAGAAAATTGGTCAGATGACACAGGTAGAGAAAAATTCTATCGGTCCGGATGATGTATTTAAGTACGGAATCGGATCAATATTAAGCGGCGGCGGCGGTTCACCTTATATCAATACACCGGAAAACTGGCTGGCAATGGTAAATGAATTCCAGAATGCTGCTATAAAAACCCGTTTACAAATACCCTTGTTGTATGGGGTTGATGCGGTACATGGTCATAATAATTTAAAAGGTGCCGTGATTTTTCCACACAATATTGGGCTGGGCGCTGCGCGTGATGCAGATCTGGTGTATAGAATAGGTCGCGCGACTGCTGAAGAAGTAGCAGCTACAGGTGTATTCTGGAATTTTGGGCCTGTTGTAGCCGTTCCGCAGGATATCCGCTGGGGACGTACTTACGAAGGTTATGGTGAACAAACAGCGCTGGTATCTGAACTGGCCGCGGCGTATATCCGAGGTCTTCAGGGGGATAGTTTAGGAAATAGTGACACTATCCTGGCAACCGCGAAACACTTCGTTGGAGATGGCGGCACGGTCTGGGGTAGTGCGACTACAAATAATTTCAAAATTGATCAGGGCGTTACCGATGTGGATGAAGCGACGCTGCGGTCAATCCATCTTCCGCCTTATCAGGCAGCCATTGATGCCGGGGTTCTATGTATTATGGTCTCGTTTTCAAGTTGGGGCGGAGAACGCATGAGTGCCCAGCATTATCTGGTGACAGAGATATTAAAAGAGGAGCTCGGTTTTAACGGCTTTGTAGTTTCCGATTGGGGATCGATTGATATGGTAAGTCCGGATTATTATCAGGCAGTGGTTGCTTCAATCAACGCCGGTCTGGATATGGTTATGGTGCCTTATAACTATCAATTATTCATAGACACCTTAAAATCCGCAGTTGAAAATGGGGATGTTTCCGTCGACCGGATTGATGATGCGGTTACCCAAATTCTGACAGTAAAGTATGAATTAGGGTTATTCGAACATCCGTTTGTCCAGGACGGCAACCTGGAAGTAATCGGTTCAAATGCACACCGTGCTTTAGCGCGAGAGGCAGTTGCGAAATCTTTAGTGTTGTTAAAAAATGAACGGCAAACACTTCCGTTATCCAAGGATACCGAGCTCATTCTGGTGGCCGGTCAGGCAGCTGTAGATATCGGTATTCAATCTGGCGGGTGGACAATTGATTGGCAGGGTAGTTCCGGACCCATCACTGAGGGTACCACCATCATGATGGGGATTCGAAATATTGTCAGTACGGGCAGCGAGGTGATTTTCAATCCAAACGGCATTTTTGAAAACCGAAAAGATGAACAAGGTTTGCCAATCAAAGCGCCAATCGGAATTGCAGTAGTTGGTGAAAAACCTTATGCCGAGGGGTTGGGAGATTCAAATAATCTTGCTTTGACGGGAACGGATATTGAAGTTATCAACCGCTTGAGGGATCAGGTTGAGAAGCTGGTTGTGATTATTATTTCAGGACGTCCGGTAATTGTGACTTCACAATTGCCTGTCATTGACGCACTGGTTGCCGCCTGGTTACCCGGTAGTGAAGGGGACGGCGTTTCCGATGTTATATTTGGCGACCAGCCATTCCAGGGGAAATTACCTTTTTCCTGGCCGCGCAGTATGAGCCAGTTGCCGTTTGATTTTCAGAATCCGGATAACGCTGGTTGTAATGCGCCATTATTTCCTTTCGGGTACGGGTTGGAAGCCGATCAGGATTCAGATGCAAATGTGATTTTAGATTGCCCGGAGTGACTCTTTTCAATAGCAAGATTTTAAAATAATTTGTCCGGGCTGAAATTCGCATAAAATTTCGGTAAGAATTTGCAATAATGATATGCCAATCAGGCAGGGATTAATGTACAATAATAGACATGGACGGTCATTAAATGGTCACTGATGCGGAAGTTTTGAAACTTGTAAAAATCCATTTTCCTGAAAAAAAGGTTCAGAATATTACTGACCTGGGTATTTGGCTGCGGCACACTTTCAAGGTGCAATTTGAAGATTCTCCTGCAGTACTTTATAAATTTCATGTAAATCCTGAATTAAATGATGGCTCTGTTCACGAATACCGTGTGACCGAAATTCTTAAATATGCCGGTTTACCGACAGCGGAAATAATAGTTGTTGATAAAAGCAGACGTCTGATCGATGAAACATTTATCGTTGTGGCAGAGGGCTCTGGAGAGCGTTTGGACCGTATTATTAAAAACCATTCAGTTGACTCCGTATCGGCAGCCTACTACGCCCTGGGGACATTTTATCGGAAAATGCACAAGATCCGCGCCAAAAAATCCGGCGTCTGGGAAGATGATCCCCGAAAAGTCATTGATCTTGCCCCAAATGACATTCTGTTTGATAACGAAATTGTCCAGGGGAGTGGTTTAAGGCTGGCTGAAAAAAAGATCATTACGAATCTAACCCACCAGAGAATCATTGATCTGTGGCAACAGAATCTACCGTATTTGCGTGATCACCAGGCAGTAATGGTACATGGAAGCGCCTTTCCATGGAATGTCTATTTAAGGAAACATCTGAATAGTTGGGAAGTAACCCGAACATCTGCATTAGCTGACAGCCTGTGGTGGGACGCATCCTACGATGTTGCATTACTGACTGATCCGCCGTTTACCTGGATGTTTGAAGAGTGGCGGATTGCTTTTTGGGAAGGTTATGGGCATAAACTGGATGCGCGCAGGCTGCTGTTATATCGTTTGCTTCAGATCATTTCTGCAGTCAACGATGTTTTTATGCAGCCGGAATCTCCGGATAATGAACCCTGGAAACAGATGGCTCTTAATTCAATTCCACAGATTATCAAATCTCTTGAAGGACAGATCTGATACTACTTTTAAGTCTCTACGGTTACAGATTGCCTGGTCTCAAACCGCAGCTTGTGGTTTGCGCGGACCAGAATAAAAACATTTACTACCGCAATCACCACCAGTAAATAAGGACCAATTTGACTGAGCACCAGCAGCAGAGGTGAGAAGCCTTCCTGTGCCGGGAGAATTGGAAGTATCCCGGATAATAAAGCAAACAGGTTCCAGGTTCCGTGGATCAACACTGCCCCGAAATAATTAAAAATTGCCCGCCCCCAATTCCTGTTATAGAATGCACTTGCTATCCCCCAACCGACCAGCCCCGAGAGCGTAATGTGCAAAAGTCCGGTTCCAATTCGGCCGAAAAGAATCATGTACCAGCTGTTATTAACTGGTGCACCGATGGATCCCATCGTTTCAATGGCTGCAAAACAGCCGCCGGCGATCAAACCACCAACAAAACCTTGTGCGGGTGTAAATTTTTTCCCTGCCAAAAACCAAAGTGCCATTGGTTTTAAGAACTCTTCGATCAATGGGACCAATAACGATAGTACCAGAATGCTGATATTGAGCACGACTGGATGTGCAAACAGGCTGGTAAAGATTTCTTCAGCAGCCTGAGGATCAATGTTTTCCTGTGAAAACACATTACTTAAGGATAATAATTTGGTTAAGTAATAATGGTTGTCTGTTAAGCCAGACGAACATCAAAACGACTAAGAGAATAAAAAGAATAATTTCGGCGGTCAGTCAACAGGCATGGTTATGGAGAAATTAAATGCAATTGCTCCCCATGTCCTGGTTGAATTTCCTATCGACAACTTATGTGAACCTAACAGGATCATAAGAATAATCGGAATGATAACCAGCGGCAGAACCAAAAAGACGTTCAGGATATCGAATAATTCCCATTGGTTAATCAGTAGCGATAGGATCAAAGATGCCAGCCAGATCACAAGACCTGATATTAACAGCGGTTTCTTCCAGGAGTCAGGGATTTTTGGGACAGGTTTATTAATTAACCGGTAGATGGCAGTGATAAAGCCGGGAATAAAGGCAAGAGATATAAAAGCAAGTGTGAAAGCGTAAACCATCAATAGATTACCCTGCATCATATCCTGAGCAGGGTTGTTTACACTGAATAATGCAAAAACAAATAGAATAAGTGCGGAGGGAAAACCTGTTATAAGACCCAGGCCGCATAATACGGCCTGGGTGATTGAGTAGACTTTTGCACGCCCTTGTATTCCAGGATTATTTGACAATTAGTTTTCGCTTATCGATATACCAAGAATTAAGATCCGGATCAGCCAGTACACCTTGTTGAGGATCCCTTGCGGTAAGGTTGTTTACGATATCCATTCCCTCAGTAACCTTCCCAAAAACTGTATATTTTCCGTCCAGATTGGGCTGAGCTGCATAGGTTATAAACCATTGGCTTCCATTTGTACCATCACCGGCATTTGCCATGCCTAAAACGCCTTCACTATCAAAAGTCAGATCGGAAATTTCATTTGCAAATTGATAACCGGGTCCGCCAAAGCCTGAACCACTCGGGTCGCCGGCCTGGGCAACAAAACCGGGAATGACACGATGGAATGCTGCATTATCAAAGTATCCTTCTCTGGACAGAAAAACAAAGCTGTTCACTGTAAGTGGTGCTTTGTCCGGGTATAGTTCTGCAGTAATAGTACCTTTGGTGGTTGAAATTGTAGCAGTATATTTTTTCGCAGGATCGATAACCATTGGCGGACAATCGGTATAGCGGTTTTTATCAAGATCTACTAAACGGAGAATTCCAACCGGTCTTTCATAATCGCGCGGTGCCTGATACGGAATACCATTAAATACCATAAATACAGTTGGGGTACCGGTCAGGTTCAATGTCTCTGTTGCTTCTTTATAGGAGTTATCTATTTTGGTCTGTACGGCTGCAGAATTGTAATCTGCGTTGCAACTTTTCCATATCGAGTCCCAATTTTTGCGCAGCGTCCTGAAGATACATTCTATCAAATTGTTCACCGGTTATGTTTATGGCTCGACAGTTACGTATTTGCCAGCTGAACATCGAGTACATCGACGAGGAGTTGGTGAGTCGATTTCTCGACGAGCATCTGCCGCAGTGTGATTGCGCCCGGCCGGTGTGCCGGAATCGCGTTGAGCTGCGTGCAGCACTCGGGCATCTGCTCCACGTCCTGCGCGCCGAGGCGGTGATTCCCGAAGCGGCACCGGAAACGACCCCGGTCGACGAGGAGCTACGCCGCTTCGACACCCATATGGACCATGTGCTCGGGTTGGCGCCGAAGACGCGCAGCATGCACCTGCGGACTGTCGGTCGCCTATTGCGAGAGCAGTTCGGCGATCAACCCGTCGTGATCTCGGCGCTCACGCCCGAGGGCCTGCGCCGATTCGTGGCGTGCCAAAGCGAACGCTACAGTAGGCCGGGTAACGCCGCCTGCATGATCTCGGCCTTGCGCGGCTACTTGCGCTTCCGCACCGCCTGCGGCGATCAGGTACATGGGCTGATCGGCGTGCTCGCCTATCCCATCAAGTGGAAGCTGGCTTCCCTGCCCAAAACACTGAGCAGCGCAGAGGTTGAGCGTCTGGAGGCGGCGCTCGGCGGGGAGGGGACCTCGGCACGTCGCTCTGATGCCATGGTGCGCTGCGCGCTGGATCTGGGCCTGCGCCGCGGGGAAGTCGCCGGACTCTCGCTCGATGACATTGATTGGCATGCGGGAACCATTACTTTGCGCCGGACCAAGAGCCGTCGCGAAGACTGCCTCCCGCTACCGGCGGCGACCGGTCGCGCGATTGCCGATTACCTCCGTCTCGAGCGCCCGCCGACACACAGCCGGGCGGTCTTTGTCCGCCACGGCACGCCTCGTGGTCGACCAATCGGCCCCGACTGCGTCGGCAAGACGATCCGCCAGGCTTACGCCCGCGCCGGATTGCCCTATACCGGTGCCCACCTGCTGCGCCACACCATGGCCAGCCGCCTGTTGGCCAGCGGTAGCTCGCTGAAAGAGGTGGCCGATGTGCTGCGCCATCGCTCCCTGGACACCACGCTGATCTACGCCAAGCTCGACAGCCGTAACCTCTCGGCAGTGGCCCTGCCGTGGCCGGGATGTGAGGCATGAACGCCGCGGTCACGATGCAGACGCGCGTCGAGGACTATCTGGCCGAGCGCCGCCGGCTCGGATACCACCTGCACAGCACAGGTTCTGTTCTCAAGAGCTTCGCCCGCTATGCCGACGGTCTGGATCTGTCCACTCCGCTCAAGGCTGAAGTAATGGCCGCTTGGGCGCGGCAGGCCAAGACCGACAACGATGATCCCACGACCTGGGCGCGGCGGCTGAAGCGGCTGCGTCCCTTTGCCCGCTGGCTGCAGCAGTTCGATCCAGACACCGAGGTACCCGATAGCACAGTCTTCGGCCGCATCGGCTGGCGAGCGGCCCCGCATATCTTCACCGAGCAGGAGATCGGCGATCTGCTGGCCGCCGCCCGGCGCCTTGAACCGGATCTGCGCGGGGCTACCTACGAGGCCCTCTTCGGCGTGCTGGCAGCAACGGGCCTGCGCGTCTCCGAGGCGGTGCACCTGCGGCAGGCGGATGTCGATCTGCACGCGAGCCTGCTGACGGTGCGCCAGACGAAGTTCGACAAGTCCCGCTACGTGCCGCTGCATCCCAGTACGACAGAGGCATTGCGGGAGTACCAGGGGTTGCGCATTCGACGGCGATGCATATGCTGCAGTCCGGCGTGCACTTCAACGATATTGCACTCTACCTCGGTCACGAAACGCCGGCCACGACGCATCGCTACGTTGAGGCGAATCTGGCGATGAAGGAACAGGCGCTCGCTCGTCTGGAGGACCCGCCCACGGTTGTTCCCCGTTACCGGCCACCCGACGAACTGCGGCAGTTCCTCGAGGACCTCTAACTATGTGAAGATCCGGCCAGCCCCAGCGCAGGCGAGATCTGGGGTCGGCATCGAAACTTCACATAGTTTGGAGCTACACATAGACGCTGATACCGGACGCCCAGCTTTCGGCTTGGGACCCGGGCGAACAGGGGCCCCAAGCCGCATCTGCGTCGGGATGTCCGGCGGCGGAGATGGACCCGGAAGCGGCCTCTCACGGACGCACCGTTCGGCATCCTTGGCACGTAATTGAGGCGCCCTGGGCTACGTCTCGATTGTCGCGGGGTCTCTCCCATACGGACCCCGATAGCGCAGCGCATCGACCAGCAGGGTGAATGCCGCAGAAGGGTGGCGGCGGCTTGGGTAACAGAGATGGTATCCCGGAAACGGCGGGCATCAGTCCTCAAGCACCCGCTGGAGACGGCCCGCGGCGAGATGGGGCCGCGCCAGGTCCTCTGGAACGTACGCCAGGCCGAAGCCGGCAAGCGCTGCTTTCAGCATCGGGACCGTGCCATTGAAGACGAGTTGCCCATCGACGTGAACGTTCAGTTCGCGGACGTCTTGTTCGAACTCCCACGCGTACAGGCCCCCGTGTGTCGGCAGGCGCAGGTTGATGCAGTTGTGAGCGGTCAGGTTCTGTGGCTTCACTGGTGGGCAATGCTTCGCTAAATAGGACGGGGCGCCGACGAAGGCCATCCGCATGTCCGGCCCGATACGGACGGCGATCATGTCCTTCGCCACCAGCTCGCCCGTTCACACCCCGGCGTCATAGCGCTCCGCCACGATGTCGGTCAGGCCGTAATCGATGATGACCTCGACCTTGATGCCGGGATAGTCAGAGAGGAACCTGGCCAGCTTCGGCCAGAGAATGTGTCGAGCGCATGGCTGTCGGCCGTGATCCGAACGGTGCCGGCGGGTTTGTCGTGAAGCTCACCTAAGCCAAGTCATAACGACGTGTTCATAGTATGCCGTGCTTCCCGCGAGCGCTCTGCATCTTCTGTTCTGGTCTGGACCCAGTATGTCTTCGGGGTGAAGTCCGCACCCATTATGGACGTCGTGTTCGTCCCACCGACACCGGCCGCGCGCCCCGGCGAGGATCAGTCGGCAGGGTGCGGGTGTCGCAGCAGATACTGGCCGTTGCCCACGTTCCGCCCTCCCATGGCTCCGAAGATGGCCACACAGAAGCGAAGATACAGGTCCCATGTACGGACGAACTTATCATCCATGCCGGGATGGTCGCGGATCTTCTCGATATTCTTCCAGAAGTTATCCCGCCAGCACTCCAGCGTGTGCTTGTAGTTATTCCCATTCATGAACCAGGACTTCTCCAGCTTGAGATGATCCTGGTAGCGCGGCAGCTCGTGAAAGTACCAGAAGCGGCCGCCGGGGAAGATATACTTGTCGAAGAACAAGTCTGACGTCGGATCGGCCATGGCCCGGATGAGATGATTGTAGGTGATAAAGTGGATCAGCACCGTGCCACCCGGGTTCAGCAAAGTCGAGATCTTCTCCAGCGCCAGTTTGAGGTTGCGGATGTGCTCGAATAGCCCGATCACCATAATGCGGTCAAACTGGCGGTCGTAGTCGAAGTTCGCGAAATCCTCCTT
This sequence comes from uncultured Gammaproteobacteria bacterium, assembly GCA_963824085.1. Classification (GTDB taxonomy): domain Bacteria; phylum Pseudomonadota; class Gammaproteobacteria; order Chromatiales; family Chromatiaceae; genus JARRNE01. The sequence continues at coordinate 217,901 of CAWGNT010000007.1, read as the reverse complement.
GATCATCTGGAAGCGGTCCGTCTGCATGGGGTGGCCGGGGTCGCTCTGCTTGGCGGTGATATAATCCACCTGCGTCTTGCTGAGATTCAGCGCGACAACCTTGCAGGATTTGTATCGCGTGAGAATGTGCGTCGAAAGACTGCCGAAGCCGCAAGCGATATCCAGCACCGTGTCGCCGTCCTGGATCCCTGCTTTATCGCACAGGTCATCCATCATGTGCGTCTGTGCCTCCTCCAAGTTCCTCGCACCTCGCTCCCAAAGGGCCATGGTGTACTTCATGGTCGGGCCCAGGAAGCTCTCGAAGAGGACCAGAGGCTGATCGTAATGAGTTCGCATCAGCTCCGTGCACTGCTCGGCAATTGGCCCGTCCGCCCCGCTCCATTCGGGTGGCAGCTCAGGATACGTCTTCGACAGGCGGGAATAGCCCTCCACGCCGAGGGTTAGCAGCCCCTGCAGCACAGGGCCGGGCATGGGCAGACGCCCGTCGAGATACTGTTCGACCAGCCAGCCGAAACCCTTGATCAGCGGCGCCGCCATCAATCCTCCTTTACCTGGGCGTTGCCACGTGCCGCGCCAAGCACGCGAAACCGGGAGCGAAGGCTATCCTTCGGACGCCCGGGTACGCTGTCCCCGGTCAGCGAGCGAGTACGATGATGCTCTAACACAGCCAGAAATGCAGCGCCCCTGTCCACTGCCAACAGTCTCGGTCACGCCATGCAGTGCCCGCCACCCGAACTTGTGCCGGCTCGCGCGGGGACACCGCTCCGCCTCCCGCACCCTTTCAGACGTGGATGCGATTTATCAGGAACCTCTGCGCAGGCCCGAAAGCAATGCTGGTGCGGGCGATGTGTTCGTGGTCGTAGTTACCCGTGCCCAGAATTTCACGCGCGGCCATGAGACCGCTTTCGATAGCCGGCGCGATGCCCTCGCCCAGATCACGGCTGGCGAATCCAGCCGAGTCGCCGATCAGGTAGCACCGGTCTCGCTTTAAATCCTGAACGCGCTGCAGCGGATAGAAGTGATAGGGATGCCCCGTCTCGTGCAACTCCTCCGCGGTTTTCGCATCCAGGAGGTCAGCCCGCACCAAGTCCTGCACGAATCTCTTGAAATGTTGACGGATGTTGCACCCCTCGCGGCGAAAATAGCCTCGCACGCCCCCCAACCCAATGTTGACCCAGCCGTTGCCCTTGGGAACGTACCAGCTGTATCCGCGCAGACCGTTCTTGAACAGAAAGACGTGACAAAAGTCGTCCCGCTGCGGGTATTCGAGCTCCTTCTCCAGCGTCACGATTAGGTCGTCTTTGCCGGGGTAGGGCTCGAATATCTGAGAGCGCACCGGACATGTCGTTCCACCCGCACCCACCAAATGGCGGCAGCGATACCGGCCGTCAAGCACATAGCTTCCGTCGGATGATGTCTCGATTTCCTTGACCTGGTGCCGCTCGAAGTCCGCCCCGCTGCGCTCTAGCAGCCAATTGTCAAATTCGTAACGGCGAATCGAATAGCTGTATGCGAAGGGGAGTTGGATGGAGAAAGGCCAGGACCGATAGTGAAACTTGAACTTGAGCTTGATGATGGAGAGTGGATAGTGCTGCGGCTTGAATTGCAGGTGCTCGAACACGCCATCAGTGATCCACCCGGCACACAGCTTGGTGCGCGGGAACTGTTCTTTGTCCAGGATCAGCACCTCGCGCCCAGCCTGCCTCAACTGCCATGCGCAGCTTGTGCCGGCCGGTCCAGCCCCAACGATGATTGTCTCAACGTCCTTCGGCATGACAACCCGTCCCAGGTCGGCGTTCGGGCGGCCCCCCGCCTTCCGCCGCGTTCAACACGCTCGTGTGTTCCGCGGATGGCGGTGCCTCCACTGAAGCAACAGCATAGTCAGAAATGCGGCGCTCCGGTCCAGTCTCAATTGCCCTGCCCTCCGGGGCCAGCACCAGAGCCCAGTAGTGGGCACTGCCGTAGGCCTCCATGCCGGCCACGCACGGCGTCAACTCGGCGAAGATCACCAACAGCTTGCCCCGGCACACCGTCTTGCGCAGCACCCTTTTCTCGCGCGCGTCCACACCATAGAGCCCAAACACGTTCTTTGCCAAATCGAGGCCGATTCGCTTAACCTCCATCCTGGCTCCCCTTTCTCTCGGCAATTGGTTGATCGCAATCTCCAATTTGGCACATCTGATGCCGCGGAACGAGGGGGAGTCCATCCCACTTCTCTAGGCGGCGCGGCGCAAACGCGATGCTTGCTTGCGAACCGTAGTATCAGCATCGTGCGCGTTGGTTGTTGGTGTCGCCACGCTTTCGGTTACGACGGAACACGGAAACCCGTACCGGAGCTTCGGCACCAATCACCTTCCTCTGAGGCCACGGCAGTGCGCGTCTCTGCCCTTGTGCCCCCCAGAGAACGGTCTCGGTCTGCCACTCTATCGAACGGAGTCGCAACAGGCGTCAACTATACTGCCGATACGCGCTCGGGAATCCGCCTCGGGAACGCCCTCAACGAAGACCGGTGGTGATGCGATGAAAAACCAAGAGCTCGCCGCGGAGGATGTCTCACGAAAACAGTTCCTGAAGTCCTTTAGTCCCTTTGCGGACCTAGACGCGGACATGTTGACGGCCGTCTCAGACGAGGCCGAATGGGTTAAGCTCGACGATACCCAGGTACTCTTTCAAGAAGGCGATCCCTCGGACGCGATTTACCTTCTGCGGGAGGGTAGGCTGCAAATCCTGGCCCGCCTCGGGCAGGACGTGCAAACCGAGTTATCAGTGTTGGGACCTGGCGCAATCATCGGGGAAATCGGCTTGCTATGCGGTGTCCGACGCACGGCGAGTGCCCGGGCGACGGAAGCCACGGTCCTTCTTAAGCTGCCCGCTAGCGTCGTGGATGAGCTTGAGCGCCAGGCGCCGGACTCGATACGTAAGCTGACCACCCTAAGCGGGACCAGGCTGCGACGCAGTCAGCTCCACGACCTACTTCCCGCCCTGTTCAAGCTGCTTGACGAAAAGACCCGGGAGACTATCGAGCAGGAGCTCGAGTGGGTGGGTGTGGACAACGGCGAGTACCTTTTTCGAGAAGGAGATCCCAGCGACTGCGTCTACATTGTAGTGACAGGTCGTTTGCGGGCATGCGTCCAGAACGCTTCCGGAGGAATCAGGGTTCTGAACGAGATGGGCCAGGGCGAGATTGTCGGCGAGATGGGCTTCTTTACCGGAGAGCCGAGATCAGCCAGCGTCAGCGCCATTCGCCACAGCACCGTAGCCAAGATCGATCGAAAGCAGTTCGAACGGCTGGTCAGCACCTACCCCGAGGTGATGATGGCGGTGGCGCGACGTCTAATCAATCGCTTGCGGTGCGCCCAGGCGGGGAAGAAGGACGTTCTCTCGTTGAACATCGCCATCGTCCCCGCCCAATCGAATTTGCGTCTGAGCGGCTTTGCCCAGCGGTTAGCCCGGACACTTTCGGGCAACGGGACGACCTTGCACCTTAACTCTGCCGCCCTAGGCAATCTGGCGGGAATAGAACGTGCTTCGAAAAGGCTCATGCGTTCCGATCCCTACACCATGCGGCTTGGAGCCTGGCTGGACGAGCAGGAACGCAACCACAAGTTCCTTGTACTGGAGGCTGACGCTTCACCTTCGTTCTGGACAGATCGCTGCCTCCAGTTTGCCGACTTGGTGCTGACAGTTGCCGATGCAGGGGGAGCCATCGAACTCGGGGAAACCGCGGCAGGACTAGGGAAGGACAATGAGCGGGGAGCAGTCCCCGAGCAGTGGCTGGTGTTGCTCCATGACGGGGGCAGTGAACAACCCACCGGAACATGCCAGTGGCTGGATCTGACTCGAGCCTCGCGCCACTGCCACGTCCGACTCGACCAAACGGCCGATTTCCAGCGCTTGGCGCGGCTGGTGACCGGAAACGCGGTAGCGCTTGTACTCGGTGGCGGAGGCGCGCGCGGGTTTGCCCATATCGGTGTGATCCGGGCTCTCGATGAGGCAGGTATTCCCATCGACATGGTCGGCGGGACCAGCATGGGAGCCGTTATTGGTGCCCAGTATGCCTTAGGGTGGCGCTACCAGGAGATGCTGTATTGGAACAGGAAAGCCTGGCTGGAGATCAAGCCGCACAATGATTTCACGGTTCCAATCACTTCCTTGGTCCGCGGCATAAAGGGCGAGAAGGCCTCGCGGATGGTGTACGGCGACCGCCAGATTGAGGACCTCTGGACCGGCTATTTTTGCGTTTCGAGCAGTCTGACCAACGCCGAGGTCATGGTCCACACCCGTGGCCTTCTACGCAAGGCCGTGACAGCCAGTGCCTCCTTACCAGGGATCGCCGCGCCCATCATCGATAAGGGCAACGTCCTCGTCGATGGGGGGTTGCTCAACAATCTGCCCACTGACGTCATGCGGCGGATGTGCAACGGGGACGTGATAGCGGTTAACGTAGGCTCCGAGTTAGCGTTGAAAATCGAGGGGGACGAGCTGCCCTCTCCCTGGAAGGTGATTTTCAACACGCTGATTCCCTTCAGGAAGCCAATCAAGACGATTACCATCTTCGACGTGCTGATGGGTTCCACGTTCGTCGGAGGCGATAGCCGCCTTGGGGAGCTCAAAGGCCAGGCCGACTATTATTTGTGTCCTCCCGTGGGCGGGTATTCGTTTTTGGATCTTCAGGCGCTAGAGGAGATCGTGGAGATCGGGTACCAGTACACTAAAGAGCAGATAGAGAGCTGGGAACAGGAAGGCCGGCCCGGCCAAAGGCCAACAAGTGGAAGGGTTGAGAACTGGGACGCCGGCGCGGAGCAGAGCCGCCAGGACTCACTAGGCCTGTTTTAGATCCGCCTTTGGCCGCTCGAGCGGGCAGGCGTGGGACAGGCGGCACCTTAGCGGCAGGCCCAGACCGGGCTCCAGCGAGTCTTCTAAACCCACCGCACATGGCGCCTGTCGGCTTCGCGACCCGGGGGGCCGGATTGGGAGCGGTGGGCGTGTCGGCAGCAGGAAGGCCGTCGCCAAGTCTACAATGACCTGTTCACGGCGTCCCACGACGCCCGCAACCAGGCCCAGGAAAACTGAAAAGCCGAGTCACGAGCGTATAACATGCAAGCGGTGGGGACCAACCACTTCTGATGGCGGGACTATTCTCACGGCAACGCTGCGCTGGCCGTCGCGCCGCGTTTGCTCTGGCACCTAATTCGGGGTCTTGTCATTGCGGTAGTGAGAGGCACTTGCAAAACGCGGCAGCCGAGCAGAATTTTTGCGTTACAGACCAAGAGCCGGGAGAACCCGGACCCTTCGCGGGCTAGAATGGGCGCTATCCGCCGAACGAAAAAGGACCAGGGATGAGTCGGTTACGCGAGAGTCTGGCGCGGTTCTGGTTGACAATTCCAAGGATCACTCTTCCGCTGCCTGAAAGAAGCGCTCGGTGAGTTCACCCACCAGCAGTGCCAGGTGGTCGCGGTGCTGGAACTGGTGCGCATTGAAGAGTTTCTGCGCATGAGTGACGGTTGGCCGGGACGCCCGCCCGCGGATCGCACGGGCCTTTGTGGCGAAACAGGTCTACAACATGCCGACCACCCGGGCGCTGCTCGATCGCCTGCACGCCGATCGACAATTACGTCGCCTCTGCGGCTAGGAGCGAAAGTATGACATTCCGAAGGAATGGACCTTGTCGCGGGCCTTTGCGGACTTTGCCGCGAGCCGGCTGCCGGAGCGGGTGCATGACGTCTGGTGAGCAAAAACTGCAGCTTCCCCGCCTCGTAGGGGGCGCTGAGCTTCTACAACAATAGGTGGCGCAACAGCCGAGAGAGGACCCGAATCTACAGTGCATTGTGCCCGCCGGCGGGATCCCCGCGGACGGGCAGCGGCTCGGTCGGCCGCCGGCCGGGCCGCGCGCGTTCAGCGCCCCACCTCCCTCTCCCGTGGTGGACTCACGACGGCGTCCGCGCGCCCGGTGTGAATAACCGCCGAGAACGTGCTCTACGTCCGTCCCCGAGCTCGGATCGGGTCGGCGAGCTCCGACCGAAGCGCCCCGGCCAAGTACCCGTAGATGAACGGGAAATGGCCAGCGAGGAACAGCGACGCCGGGACGAGCTCGATGAGAATCCTTGAGGTGAGTGGCAGACCGCCTTCGAAAATCCAGTAGCGGTCATGGGCCAGGAACAGCGAGAGCGTTGCGACAACAGCCGCGGTCAGGAAAACCATGTTCATCCTGTGATGCGATCCCCAGTTCAGCCGAGTTCCCCGACTGACGCGAACGAGCACGATCAGGTTGGCTCCGCCGACGACTGGAATCAGACTTCCTAGCAGCGCAAGCTCGAGACTGAGCTCCCAGGAATAGGAGTCGGGATATCCTGTGAACAGCTCGAGGAGCAGCGTCTGATAGAACAACACCGAGAAGACGAGGACAGCGGCGTTCAACAGATGCAACGGCCAGAGCCGGCGGAGGCGGCGGAGCGGCAGAATGCCATTGGCGAGACAGGCAGTTATTCCCAGGCCGAATGCGGTAAGGAAGGTCTTTCCGATGAAAAAAGTGGGGATGATCGGCCCGGCGGGTGGACCTCCGAGCTGCTCGGGTCGGATCAGGTTGTGGAGGAGCAGTGCGAATCCGCTGAGTACCGTCAGAGGAACGAACACCACAACGAGAGAGTGTCCCCGACGCACGTGTTGTGGGGTCCCCTTTGCCGCAGCCCACTGCGTCGTCATCCAGAGCACGGTGAAGGGCACAACGAGAACGTGAAGCCAGATGAGGACCATCTGGCCCGTGTCCGCGAAGAGGTGACGCGTGATCGGAGCGACCTGTTCCATGCAACGAGGATAGACGATCCAAACGGTTGCGTGAGCGTATCCGCCATTGGAGTGGGGCAATCAAGAGCCGTAGCATACCGGTCTCATTTCAGATCGTGGTTGATGAAGCCGGTGTAACGTCATGACGTTTGGGGAGCAGCCGACAAGGCTGCGAATCTTGGAGGGTGAAAGTCCCTCTACCGTCAGTTGCCCGAAACGGACGGTTAGCATATCCGCTGCTCGGGGAGGTAACGAACTGAGATATGCGCGGAAGTAGAAGCCACGGCTGCCCAGCGGGTTGCCGGAACCTTGAGAAGGGCTATGGGAGTCGGATTGAGGGCCAGCGCGAAAGCGATGGAACATCCACCGAACCCTGCGGACCTTTGAAGGCGACCGGGATAACGACGCACTGCGGTAGGAGCAATCGGGGTGGCGAGCAAACCCACGGGCCTGAACATCAGTGAATGACTGCAGCCTCGTAAAAAAGCTCCGTACTGAAATTGCTGTACGGGTAGATGCCATGGTCGCGAGAGCGACCGCGCCGACCGGGTCCTTACGGCGATCAACAACTGGCCTCCTGCGCGCATCGCGCTTGGTGGCGCTCATATCGCCGGCCTTGACGACGGCTTCAGACCTGGCACAGGTCCCACGTTATCGACGACGGAACGTCATCGGTGGTCGCCATGGTCGATTTGACCGAGCGACAGGCGGCAGCGCAGGGAGTAGAGGCAGAGACCAACTGTTCCCGTATCTCACCATGATCGAAGGGCTGAGACTCTGCGCCCAGACCTTCACCAAGGACCTGAAGCAGTTGTCCTGCTGCGCCGGTTGATCCTAGTTGTGCTGACAAGGCGCATCTGGCGGCGCCGCGCAGCGCCGTCTTTGGCTCCAGAGCGACGCGCACCGGCACGTCGCGGAGCATCCCCGTCAAGCGGCCCTTGTCCGTGAAGGCGGTCATAAAGCCGCTTTGGGGAAAGGCCTTGATGAGCTTTGGGGCGATGCCGCCGCCGATGTACAGGCCGCCGGTGGCAAGGGCGGTCAGAGCGAGATTGCCCGCTACCGCGCCGTACGCCGAGAGGAATAGGTCCAGCGCCTTGACGCAGATGGCCGCCTCGTCGGAGAGGGCGGCTTGGGCGATGACGGCGGCCGGGTCGGCGGCGGCATCCAGTCGCGCAATGAGCCAGTCCGGCTCCGCCGTGCCACGGTCTCTGAGGAAGGCATAGATGTTTACGAGACCGTGGCCGGAGACCACCCGTTCCACACTGACCCGACCGTGACGCGCGGCGAGGAATCGCCACAGGGCGACCTCCTCCTCGTTGCGCGGCGCAAAGTCGGCGTGCCCGCCTTCCGATGCCGCAACCTCTAAACCTGTCCCATCGGGAAGCAGCTTGGCCATGCCCAAACCGGTGCCGGCGGCGATCAGCGCCTGGGTGCCGCCGGCCGGAATGCAGTGTGAAGAAGTGCTCCGGGGCCAAGGTGGCGAGTCCCAAGGCATTGGCCGCCAGGTCGTTGATGAGGCGGACGGCCTTCAGCCCCCGCTCGCCGGCGAGCACGTGCTCCGACAAGCCCCAACCCAGGTTCGGCAACCTGGCCTCACCCCGCCCCCCCCACGACCGCACCGGCCACGCCGAAGCAGGCAGTGGCCGCAGAAAGCCCCGTGTCGGCGAAGAAGCGGAGTGCAACATCGGTCAGACTGCCGAATGTCCGGTTCTGGTAGGTGTGTTCCGCCACCGCCTCGGGTGCCCCGGGCAAGCCGCGAAAGAAGGCCAGATTGCTCTTGGTGCCCCCGATGTCGCCGGCCAGTATGAGTGGCTCAGACATGGCACACCCCGACATTGTCGGCGATGGAGCGCCAGCGGTGGCCGTTGCGGCGAGCAGCGCATCGGCCTGCGCCGGGCCCTCGGCGCCGGCGGCATAGGCGGGCAGGGCATCACTGGTGCGCGCCGCCCAGGCGTCTTCGATGAGGGTGATGATGCGCCACTGGGCCTCCACGCCATCGCGCCGGGTGAACAGCGTGGCATCGCCGCGCATGGCGTCCAGGAGCAGCGCGGCAAGGGGCTGGAGGGGTTTGCCTACCTCGATGGCCACTACCTGCTTTCCCTCGATGGCACGGGGTATTTCTCCTCGCACAGCGTGCATTGCCCCCAGTGCGCTGAGAAGCACCATCGCAACGGCACCACCACCTACTATCACCAGATGCTCGGTGCGGTGTTGGTGCATCCCGACTGCAAGGAGGTCTTTCCCCTCGCCCCCGAGCCTATCCTCAAGCCCGATGGGGCGCGCAAGAACGACTGCGAGCGCAACGCCGCCAAACGCCTGCTGAGCGCGCTGCACCGCGAGCACCCCCATCTCAAGCTGATCGTCATCGAAGACGCGCTGGCCTCCAATGGTCCGCACATCCGCCATCTGCAGGGGTTGGATCTGCGCTTCATCCTCGGCGCCAAGCCGAGCGACCACACCTTCTTGTTCGACTGGGTGGCGCACAGTGAGCGCACCGCCGAGGTGACGTTCACCGACGCGAGCGGCGTTCGCCACCGCTTTCGCTACCTCAACGGCGTGCCGCTGAACGACGCCAACTTCGACCTGGAGGTCAATTTCCTCGAGTACTGGGAGCAGGCCCCCGACGGCACGGCGCAACACTTCTCCTGGGTGACGGATATCCCCATCGACGAACACAACCTCATGGCCCTGATGCGAGGAGCCCGCGCACGCCTGGAAAATCGAAAACGAAACCTTCAACACCCTCAAAAACCAAGGCTATCACTTCGAGCACAACTTCGGTCACGGCAACCAGCACCTCAGCACCGTGCTCATGCACCTGATGATGCTGGCGTTTCTGATCGATCAGATCCAACAGCGCTGCTGCCGCCTGTTCCAGGCCGCCGTCGCGGCCGCCAAGAGCAAGACCCGGCTGTGGCGCAAGCTACGCAACCGCTTTGATCTGTGTCTGATCCCCAGCTGGGAGGCGCTCTATCAATCCATTATCCACCCGCCCCAGATCGCCTTAGGGCACGATACCTCCTAGGCGTCGGCCGTGACCGATCGTGCTCGAGGTGTCGTTTGAGGGTGAGAACAGGCCGACCGCGCAAGCGCGCTTCTTCGCCGCGAGGTGTTTGCGTGCCTGGTGATCTTCGACAGCCGCCCGTCTCTGTTGCCACCGCACACCTCCGAGGCCAGCGGGAATTGCTGAAACCACGCTGTCAACCTTGACTTTGCTGCCGCAATCCAGTGTTATTGCGACGCTCCGCCGAGGGGATTCGGCGCCCCAAGAAATGGGCCGGAGAGCCCGCCCACACGTATCGTTTTTCCAGCCTTTTCGGGGAGGTTCTATGGAAGCTGGACTTGAACAGAAGTACAACTTCGACGTTGTACGCTGGTTCACCGTCATGTCCGTCATCTATCTCGTGGTAGGCGCTCTCGTGGGAGTCTACATCGCATCGGAGCTGGCGTGGCCGGTGCTGAACTTCGATATCCCATACATCACCTTTGGGCGTCTGCGTCCGCTGCACACCAACGCCGTGATCTTTGCCTTCGGCGGCTGTGTCCTCATGGGCACCGCCTTCTACACGGTACAACGTACGTGCGGCGTGCGCCTGTGGAGCGATAAGCTGGCGTGGTTCACCTTCTGGGGCTGGAACGCGATCATCGTGCTGGCAGTGATTACGCTTCCCCTCGGGATTACCCAGTCAAAGGAGTACGCAGAGCTTGAATGGCCGATCGACATCCTGATCGCGGTCGTGTGGCTCGTCTTCACGTTCAACTTCATCATGACCATCGCGATTCGGAAGACCTCGCACATCTACGTGTCGAACTGGTTCTTCCTCGGCATGATGGTGATGATTACCTATCTGCACGTGGTCAACAGTCTGGCGATCCCGGTCGGCCTGTTCAAGTCCTATTCCATATTCTCCGGGGTGCAGGATGCAATGATTCAGTGGTGGTGGGGCCATAATGCGGTCGGCTTCTACCTCACCGCGGGATTCCTCGGCATCATGTACTACTTCGTGCCCAAGCAGGCGAACCGTCCAGTCTATTCGTACCGCCTATCCGTTATTCACTTCTGGGCGCTGATGTTCGGCTATGTGTGGCTCGGCGCCCACCACCTGCAATACACCGCGTTGCCCGACTGGACGGGTTCCCTGGGTGCCGCCGTATCCCTCGCCATGATCATTCCGTCGTGGGGTGGTGCGGTCAACGGGATGATGACCCTCTCCGGCGCATGGGACAAGCTGCGCACGGACTACGTGCTGCGGTTCCTGATCATCGCGCTCGCCTTCTACGCCATGTCCACCTTCGAGGGACCGGTAATGTCGCTGAAGACGGTAAATGCCCTGTCCCACTATACGGATTGGACCATCGGGCACGTCCATTCGGGCGCGCTGGGGTGGGTCGCCGGCATCTCCATCGGTGCCATCTACCATCTTATGACGCGGCTTTGGCATACGGAGATTTGGTCGGAAAAGCTGGTCAACACCCACTTTTGGACAGCGACCATCGGCACCGTCATCTACATCGTGGCGATGTGGGTCTCCGGCATCATGCAGGGTCTGATGTGGCGGGCTTATGACGAGTACGGCACGCTCGCTTACACCTTCGTCGAGTCGGTGGATGCCATGCACCCCTACTACGCGATGCGCGCCGTAGGCGGTGCAATCTTCCTCGTGGGTGCCATCATCATGTTGTTCAATATCGTGATGACGGTTCGCAAGTCCGTGTCGCAAGGCAGTCTGCAACAGGCGCGAGCCGTTGCGGCGGCCGCCTGATCCTGGAGGTAACGAGAAATGGCAGAGACGACTGCACCCAAGAATCTCCAGGACCGCATGGAGCGGAATATCTGGGCACTGCTGGTTATCCTTGCTCTCGCCCTTTCCGTCGGCGGTATCGTCGAGATCGTGCCGCTCTTCTATCTGAAGAGCACGATGGAGTACAACAAATTCCCGGAGATTGTTTGGAACAAGGACAACCCGGGCTCCAAGCCCATCGTCGATGTCGACGCCAAGGGTAACCTGAAGTGGAACTGGAAGGCGGGCGACGGTATCCGCCCCTATACAGCACTGGAGCTGGCGGGCCGCGACGTATATCAGCGGGAAGGCTGCTACCTATGCCACTCTCAGATGGTCCGTCCATTCCGCGACGAGAAGGAGCGCTATGGACACTACTCCCTGGCCTCCGAGTCCATGTTCGATCATCCGTTCCAGTGGGGCTCGAAGCGTACCGGCCCGGACCTCGCACGGGTCGGCGGTAAATACTCCGATGAATGGCATCGCGCCCACTTGCGCGCCCCGCGTTCGGTGGTACCGGAGTCTGTTATGCCGAACTATCCCTGGCTGGACAAGACCATGGTGGACGCGTCCACGATCCAGACCCACATGGCGGGGATGAAGGCGATTGGTGTGCCCTATGCGGACGCCGACATCGAAGCCGCGCCCAAGCTGGTCGAAGGCAAGACGGAGATGGATGCCCTGGTGAGCTATCTCCAGGTGCTTGGCACCATGGCTACTCTGAAGGACGACGTGACTTATCGTGAGTAGCTTGAAGGAGTACTTCCATACCGACTGGGAGGCGATGACGACCAACGATTGGATCGGAACGATCCTAACGGTCGTCATCTTTCTCCTGATGGTAGGGGTCTACGTCTACGTCTTGCGTCCTAAGAATCGGGATAAGCTGGAATCGCGGCGCTACCTCCCGTTCGACGAGGACGACGAAAACAGCGGAGAGAATCATGGCAGAAAATAACCCCTTCCCCGGTGAGAACAACACCGGGCACTTCTGGGACGGCAATCTGCGGGAGCTGCGCAATCCGGCCCCGCGCTGGTGGATGATCGCCTTCTGGGCGTCGATCCTCTGGTGGATCGCCTACGGTATCCTGTACCCCATGTGGCCCTTGGCCCACGGCTACACCAAAGGGATATTGGGATGGACGCAGATGCAGGAATACGAGCAAGGCGTCGAGCAGGTCCAGGCAGTCCGCGCCAAGTACGAGGACGAGATCAAGAAGATGAGCGTGCAGGAAATCCTGGCGGACCCGGGGCTCACGCAATATACGCTCGCATCGGCAAAGGTGCTCTTCGGCGACAACTGCGCGGCCTGCCACGGTAGCGGCGGGCAGGGCAACCCTGGTTTCCCGGTGCTGGCCGACGACAACTGGCTCTATGGCGGGAGCGTTCAAAAGATCCAAGAATCGATCACGAATGGGCGTAAGGGGGCGATGCCGGCGCACCAGGGGATTCTGTCACCGGCGGAGATCGACACCCTGGCCAAGTTCGTCGTCCAGCTAGGCGACGGCAAGCCCGGTAGCGAGGAAGGTTGGAACCTGTTCAAGACCAAGGGCTGCGTAGCCTGCCATGGTCAGAAGGCCAACGGCATCATCGCTGAGCTCCCCAATGGCGACAAGGTCACGGTCGGAGCTGCCAACTTGACCGACCGGATCTGGCGCTTCGAGCCTGGCGGATACGAGAGCGCGAAACACACCATTACCTACGGTGTGAACCAGCCGGGCGTCGCCGAGACTCGCAACGCGGTAATGCCGGCTTGGGGCGGACCAACAGGTAAGCTCAACCCTGAGGAGATCAAGAAGCTGGTCGTTTACGTCAATAAGCTCAGCCACTAGGCGGGCAGAAGCATCGTCCGCATAGGTCCGGATCGGCGGCGGGGGTAGGGTGATGGCCGTCCGCGGTCTCACCAGAGGAGATAAGGAGGGATAATATGCAATTCGATGCCGTATTTTGGGGGGCGATACTCAGTGTGGCGATTGCGATCGTCATCTTGGTCTTCCTGGCCTTCAAGGTAGTCAAGCTGATGAATCGCGACGCGGAGGAGCATAGGCTTCAACAATAACGAGAACGTCTATGCCAGAGATATAGGGGGATCTAGTATCCCCCTTTTTTTGCACCTGGATTTTTAGGGAAATCATCTGGTTATATTTGCGAAAACGCAATGCTGCGCCCGGCTTTTTCAACTATCCTTAGTTGTTTTGTCCCTATGCAAGGGAGTCTGCGGGGTTCCGGGTTGGGGTTGCAGGCCGACGCCCGTTGGAATGCGGGGCGGCGCCTTGGAGATCGATAGTGAGCAACAGTCAAGTCGAAGCAAAGACAGGCGCAGTGGACGACCTCTACGCGGAGGCCCAGCACTGGCACGTCAACACCGGCAATGAAACGATCCACGCCAAACGCCTCCCCGGAAAGTGGCGCATGATCAAATGGCTGGCCGCCTCGGTTTGGCTGATGTTCTTCCTCGGTCCGTATCTGCGCTGGGACGGTCGGCAAGCGGTCCTGTTCGATATCCCTAACCGCCAATATCACATCTTCGGGGTGACGGTCCTTCCGCAAGATTTTTGGATGCTGTCCCTGTTGCTTCTCTTCTTTGCGATCTTGCTTGCCGTGACGACGGCCATCGCCGGTCGCGTGTGGTGCGGGTTCTTCTGCTTTCAGACCGTGTGGACAGACGTCTTCACCTGGATTGAGGAGAAACTGGAGGGCCAGCCGCCGCAGCGGCGTAAGCTCGACAAGGCCCCGCTAAGCGCAAAGAAGCTCGCCGTCAAGAGCGTCAAGCATCTTATGTGGGTGATGATCGGTTTCCTCACCGGGATCAGCTTTGTGGCCTGGTTCACGGATGCGACGGGCCTGTGGCGCGCGTTTTTCGTCGGCGATGCGAACGCGGCCGCCTACGCGACGGTTGCCCTGTTCACCGCAGGTACATACGTCTTGGCCGGATTCCTGAGAGAGCAGGCGTGCTTCTGGCTGTGTCCCTATGCCCGTATTCAGGGCGTGATGGCGGACCGGACCACCGTGCTCCCCACCTATGATGTGCATCGCGGCGAGCCCCGGGGCCGGTTAAAGAAGGGGGAGACGGAGGAGAGCCGTACCACTGGCGACTGCATCGACTGTAAGCAGTGCGTGGCGGTGTGCCCGACAGGGATCGATATCCGCAATGGACAGCAGGAAGGCTGCATAACCTGCGCGCTCTGCATTGATGCGTGCAACGCGGTGATGGCGAAGGTCTCCCGGCCCAAGGGACTGATACGCTACGCATCGCTGGACGAGCTCGAAGGGGGCTCGACGAAGGCGCTGCTTTTTCGGCCGCGCGTGTGGGTGTACTCGACAATCCTCATCGCCGCCCTGTCTGGCATCGTCTATGGACTGGCCTCCCTGGGTGCGATCGATCTCAACGTCCTGCACGAGCGTGCACCCTTGTTCGTGACCATGAGCGACGGCTCGATTCAGAACAAGTATACCCTCAAGATCTTGAACAAGATGCCTGAGGACCTGTCGTTGCGGATCAGCGCGTCCGGACCGAAAGACTTGGTGCTCCTGGGCGCGGAGGATAAGATCCTGGCACGTCACGGTGAGGTGACCGCCGCTATCGTGTTCGTCAAGATGCCGCGCAGCGACCTCGAGGACGGTCGTGTCGGGATCACCTTCCATGTGGAAGGTGTTCGACCTTCCGGGCAGACAGTGCAGACGAAGCGCAAGAGCATCTTCATCGGTCCGTCTCACTAATCGCTTCAACGACACGCGGGCAGAGATCTTGCCCGCCTGTCTCTTTACGCAGGCAATATCGAATGGGGCGTTCAGTCACAGAGCAGAAGTCGGCATCCGCTTGGCGGAGTCCCTGGGTGATCAGCTGGGTCGCCCTTGTTGTAGTGGTCCTGGGCGTGAACCTCACCATGGTCTACTTTGCGATTGCGAGCAATCCGGGGCTGGTGGTGGACGACTACTACGAACGGGGGCAGCACTACGAGCACACGATGCTCTCCAACATGAAGCACAGGCCGGGCTGGGTTCTGCGGGACGACATTCCAAAGGACATCAGGGCCGGCGAGAAGACGGTCGTGCGCTTCTTCCTGGTCGATAAGGCCGGGCAGCCCGTCGAGCCAGATCGAGTGACCTTCTACGCCTACCGCCCTTCGGACGCATCCCGGGACTTCAAGGCCGCCATGACGGAAGAGGGAAAGGGCCGCTATGTGGCGGAAGTCCAATTCCCCCTCATCGGGGCCTGGGACACGCTGTTCTCGGTGACGAAGGGAGCAGACGAATTCAACGAGGGTAAGCGCATCAGTGTCGAGCGCCCCTGATTTGTGAGCGGCCCTCAGGTCCTCAGCGATCACGGCCTGACCGCGACCGCGTCGTCCGCGGATCGCCGCTGTTACCACTGCGGTCTGCCCGTTTCCCTTTCCGCCGAGATTCGCGCCAAGGTTTCGGGTCGGGAAGAGGTCTTCTGCTGTACCGGCTGCAAGTCCGTGTGCCAGGCAATCTATGCGGCCGGGCTGCAGGGCTTTTATCAGCGGACCCCGGAAGGGGAGATCCTCGGACCTCCGCCGGAGCCTCCGAAGGAGCTTGCGCTTTACGATCTCGATGAGGTGCAGGAGGAGTTCGTCGACGCCCTCGGCGATACACGCGAGATCAACCTTCTAGTAGAAGGTATTCACTGCGCCGCCTGTGTGTGGCTGATCGAGAACAGCCTGCAGGCGCTTCCAGGCGTCGAAGAGGCTCGGGTCAACCTCACGGGGCGCCGGCTGAAGCTGCGCTGGGACAATCAGCGCCTCAAGCTGTCCCGTGCCCTGCGACGACTCACGGATATCGGTTACGTGGGGGTGCCCTTCGATCCGGAGGCGGCCGAAGGTGCGCTGAAGCGACACAACCGGATGCTCCTCTATCGCATGGCCTTTGCGGGCTTCGCGATGATGAACCTCCTGTGGATATCCATCGCCTTGTACGCGGGTGCGGATCGGGGCGAGTTTCGCGGATTGTTTCAGTGGATCGGATTCGCGATCGCAACTCCCACACTCCTTTTCTCCGGTTATCCCTTCTACAAAGGTGCATGGTCGGGGCTGCGGGCAGGGAGCCTCGGAATGGATCTGCCGATCGCGATCGGCGCGTCCATCACCTATTTCTACTCCCTCTACGTTACTGCCGGCGGCTCGACCGCGGGCGAGGTCTACTGGGACACGGTCGTCAACTTCCTGTTCGTCATTCTCGTCGGCCGGTACCTGGAATCCATCTCCAAGCAGCAGGCGGTCGCTTCGACCCAACGCCTCCTGGACCTTCAGCCCCGGGTTGCCACTGTGCTGCGACAGGACGAAGAGGTTGTCGTCCCCATTCGCGCTGTGAGCTTGGGTGAGCTCGTTCTGGTTCGCCCAGGAGAAAAGATTCCAGTGGACGGCGAGATCGCCGACGGCGAAAGCAGCGTGGACGAATCCATGCTGACCGGCGAGTCGGCACCGGTGCTCCGGCGCGTCGGGGACAAGGTCTCGGCGGGGACCCTGAACGGCGCCGGCGTCCTAACCATCCGCGTGGAGGGGCTACTCAAGGACACCGCCCTCGGGCGGATCATCAAGTTGGTGGAGGACGCGCAGGAGAGCAAGGCGCCCATCCAGCGTATCGCCGACCGGGTTGTGCCCTGGTTCGTTGCGGCGACCCTTGTCCTTGCGGCCGTGACGTTCCTGTGGTGGGTGCGGACAGACCTTGAGACGGCGCTGCTCGCCGCCACCGCAGTGCTCATCATCACCTGTCCCTGCGCCTTCGGCTTGGCAACGCCAATGGCGATCGCCGTCGCCTCTGGCCTTGGCGCGCGCGAAGGGATCCTAGTGAAGAACGGAGCGGTGCTCGAGACCCTGTCGTCGATCGACCACTTCGTGTTCGACAAGACCGGCACGCTCACGGAAGGGAGGCCGACAGTGACCGCCATTGTCCATGGAAACGGCTCCTGGGGCCCGGGCGATACCGACGTCCTGAGCCCCGCGTTGCGGGAGGACCTGGCGACTCTAGCAGCCCTCGAGCGGTTCTCGGAGCACCCGGCAGCGGCAGCCGTGCTGGATCTGTGTCGGCGCGCGGGCATCTCCTACGCGTCGAAGAAGGTTGGAGAGGTGCAGGTGCGAGCCGGGCTCGGCATTAAAGGACGCGTGGACGGCGAGCTGGTTGTCGCCGGAACCCTGGAATGGTTACGCCTGCAAGGTGTCGACGGAGATACAGGGCGCGGAGAATGGGGCGAGGCCGCCGACCGAGGAGGCAGCGTCGTCCATGTCGCGCTAGATGGCGCGGAGATGCTGGCATTGCGGACGGACGACCGGCTGCGCCCCGATGCGTTAGACGCAGTGACCCGGCTCAAGGACGCGGGGATCAAGGTCACCTTGCTGACCGGCGATCGCCGCGGCACCGCAGAGCGGATCGCCGAGGAGCTCGGCGGCATGGAGGTCATCTCAGAGGTGCTGCCCCAGGACAAGGATCAGGTGGTCACCCAGCTGCAGCGGCATGGCGGACGCGTCGCCATGGTCGGCGACGGCGTGAACGATGCCCCTGCCCTGGTGCGGGCAGATGTGGGCATCGCCATGGGCAGCGGCACGGACGTCTCAATCGCCAGTGCGGACATCGTTCTGATGAGCAGCGAGCTTGCGAAGGTCCACCAGGCCGCCGGCCTGTCCCGGCGCACACTCCGGACCATACGTCAGAATATCGGTATTTCGATCGCTTACAATGTCGTCATGGTGCCCTTGGCCATGGCAGCGTTGGTGACGCCGCTGGTGGCAGCGGTCTCGATGCCCCTGAGCTCACTCGCCGTGATCGGCAACTCGGCTCGCCTGCGGACCCTGTTCCGCATGCGAGCCAACTAGTGTTTTCGCAGTTTCGATGGACGTCATCTACGCGCTCATACCCGGCATGCTCCTCATTGGCTTGGTGGCGGTCGGCGTGCTCTTCTGGGCCGCGCGCAGCGGGCAATTCGACGACTTGGAAGGGGATGCCCATCGCATCCTGATGGACGAGGACAAGACTCCCGACCGCCGACGCTTCCCCGACGCCGATGAGGGGCCGGATGAGGGAAAGGACAGGGATGACTGATCAGCACCTTGCGGTCCGCCATGTTCTTGGGGGACCAGGTTCCTTTCGGCTTTCTAGTCGAGCCTCGGGTGGTCAGCAAACTGGATTCCCATTCAGTCAACACAGCTAGGATGCTGAGTACCGTCGACGCGCTCTTGCGGCGACTACCGCCAACGGCGCTCCTGGGCATCTGCATCTTGTCCGTCGGGTTGCTCGGAGCCGTCGACTACGCAACCGGTTACGAGCTCTCGTTACGTATCCTGTATGTTGCTCCGCTTGCCGCGGCGACCTGGTATGTAGGCCGGCGGTCCGGTCTGACGATGGCGGCGTTGTCCGCAGGGACATGGTTCGCCACCGACTGGTCCTCCGGCCATCGTTACAGCCATACGCTTTTCCATGTCTGGAACGCGAGCATCGGGTTCAGCTTCTTTGTCGTCATCGCTTATCTGGTGTCGGCGTTGCGTGATCACCTACGACTTGAGCACCGGCTGGCCCGGCTCGACCCCCTGACGTCGGCGGGAAACGGGAGGGCCTTCGCAGAGACGGCGCACACAGTGCTTGAGCTCGCGCGGCGCCACGGCCACACCACGGTCGTCGGGCTTATCGATCTCGACAACTTCAAGCGTGTGAACGACGAAATCGGCCATGCGGGGGGAGATCGCGTCCTGAAGGCGGTTGTCGAGACCCTCCAGCATACGGTCCGCAGCTCCGACCTGGTGGCTCGGCTCGGCGGTGATGAATTTGTCCTACTCCTGCCGCAGACGTCCCGTGCCGGTGCAGAGCGGGTGTTCGCGAAGGTTCAGAGAAGGCTTTCCGAGCTGGCAAATACCCGCCGATGGCCGATTACGCACAGCGTTGGCGTAGCGGTCTTTCGCGTACCGCCCGCGTCCCCCGACGAGGCGCTTCGCGTTGCTGACCACCTCATGTATCAGGTGAAGACTATGGGGAAGAACGCAATGCTGATCGAGGAGATTTCTCCGGCAGATACGGCGATTACTTGGGACAGTGCAGCCCTTTGCGCAGGTGCGACGGCTTGTGGAGAGGAAGACGCGTGAGGTTTCGCGGCGTCCATCACGTGGAGGTCTCGGTCCTCAACTATGAGGGCTCGATCAAGTTCTACGATCGCATGTTCGGGTGGCTGGGGTACAAGAGCTTCTGGACGCTCGACGTCGGATACCGCTCGACCTACTACATGGCCAGGTTCCCCTTACCTCACAGCTACATCGGGATACAGCCGGCACGAACCGGCGCCGCGTTGGATCACCGCGAGCAGGCCACCGGAATCCACCACATCGCCATCTGGGCTCGGCGGAGGAAGGAAGTCGATCGATTTCACCGGGACTTCTTGCTGAAGGAGGGTGTGACGGTCACGGATGCTCCCGCCGAATATCCCATCTATGCACCTGGATACTACGCGGTCTTCTTTCTGGACCCTACCGGCATCCGATGGGAGCTTGCTTTCACTCCGCGCCTTCCGATGCCCTGGGACCTGGTCAAGACGCTGAGAATGGCGCGAGAGCTTCAGAAGACACACTCCGCGTGGAAGCATCATCCGGCAAAAGAGATGATGAGGAGGCTCCCGTCGCGAAATGAGCTGCTCTAATACATCCGCGCCGAAATCCCGGCAACTACACGATCCCCTTCTCGGTAGTCGGTTCGCCAGGGTTCGGTAACGGCCGCCGGGGGATGCCGTGAATACCTCCATGTAGCTTGACGGCAGCCTCCCTGCCGCCGACAGCCCCGTCGCTCGCAACCCAACCCCAGGGGCGAGAACCGAAAAGCTGCAGCCGACAGGTACGACGTTGTTACCGGCAGCGCGGTGCCGCTCGGCTAGCAACCCGCCCGGCAATCCTCCCGCGGCCTGGGATGACGGACTCGAGTCGTTCCCATAGGGGAGGCGATTGCCCAACCGGAGCCCGTGTGTTCGACCGGCCCATGTGTTTCTCCCTTCTCGGCCGTTGCGGCGTTGGTGAGGACATAGGCCATCGGGGCCCGGGTCTCCGGGAGTTTCGGCCCTCCGGCGCCGCAGATTCCGCCAGCGATGGATACCGGATATGCTTGCGGCGTTTCTCCTGCGCGAGCTCTCCCATGCCCGAAACAGCGATCCTGACCCTGAGCGGCGTCCAGTACGAGTTTCCAGTCGTGATAGGTACCGAGGCCGAGCGGGCCGTCGATATCCGCGATCTGCGCGCGCGCACCGGCCACATCACCCTGGACCCCGGGTACGCGAACACCGGGAGCTGCGAGAGCGCCATAACCTTCATCGACGGCGAGCGGGGCATTCTGCGCTACCGCGGGATCCCCATCGAGCAGCTGGCCGACGGGCCGACCTTCGTCGAGATCGCCTGGCTCCTCATCTTCGGGCAGCTGCCGACCGAGCAGCAATCGCGGCGCTTTTCGGCTGACCTTACGGCCCAGGCCAACCTGGACGAGGGCATGAAGCACCACTTCGAGGGCTTTCCGCGCTCGGCGCCGCCCATGGCCATCCTTTCGGCCATGATCAACGCGCTCTCATGCTTCCATCCGGAGCTCTTCGAGCTGGAGGACGCGGAGCGCTTCCGTATGGCGGCGGCGCGTCTCATCAGCAAGATCCGCACGATTGCGGCCTATGCCTACAGGCACTCCAGGGGGCTGCCCTATATCTATCCGGATCCCAAGCTGCGTTACGTGCCGAACTTCCTGCACATGATGTTCTCGCAGCCATACTCCCAGTACCTGTGCGAGGAATCGGTGCGGGACGCGCTCAACTTGGTGCTGATCCTTCATTCCGACCATGAGCAGAATTGCTCCACCTCGACGGTGCGCATGGTGGGTTCGAGTCAGGCAAACCTGTTCGCGTCCTGCGCGGCGGGCGTCTGCGCCCTTTGGGGACCGCTCCACGGCGGTGCCAACGTGGAGGTCCTCACCATGCTCGAGCAGATCCACCGTGGGCACATCACGCCGGAGGAGTATGTGCGTCTGGCGAAGAACAAGGAGAGCAAGGTCCGCCTCATGGGCTTCGGGCACCGCGTGTACAAGAACTTCGATCCGCGGGCGAAGATGCTTGCAAAGGTGGCGGAGCGTTTGCTCGCCAACATGGGCAAGGACGACCCCTTGCTCGATATCGCCCGCCGGCTGGAGGCGATTGCGCTGGAGGATCCCTACTTCATCGAGCGCAAGCTATATCCGAACGTCGACTTCTACAGCGGCATCATCCTGCGCGCGATCGGCATTCCGACCAACATGTTCACGGTCATATTCGCCATCGGCCGGTTGCCCGGGTGGATCGCGCATTGGTGGGAGCAGAATCAGACTCTGGCCAACAAGATCGCCCGCCCGCGGCAGATCTACGTGGGAAATGCCGAGGGCAAGTACGTGCCTCTCGATCAGCGCGGCTGACCATTCGGCGCGCTCGCGCTAAGCGGGCTGCGTCCGCTCATAGAGGCGCAGCCCGATGAGGGCCAGCAGAGCGAAGCTCGCCCCTGCGTAGAAGGTGATCGCCGGACCGAGGGCCGACCAGAGCCAGCCGGCGGTAACGCTTGCGGCGAGCAAAGCGAGGCCGGTCAGCAGGTTGAATACCCCGAAAGCGGTACCGCGGAGATCAGCGGGGGCGGTATCGGCGACCATGGCTGCCAGCAGTCCCTGCGAGGCCCCCATGTGGAGACCCCAGAAGGCGGCCCCGACGGCAACGGCGAACGGATGCGCTGCCAGAGCCAGGACGAGATCCGCGGCGACGAGAAAGCCGATGCCGAGGCCGAGAAGCCTCGTCCGCGGAACCCGATCCGAAAGGCTTCCGAACGGATAGGCGGTCACGGCATATGCCAGGTTCATGACGATCAGGATCATTGGCACCCAGGTGACAGGGAGGCCGTTGCCTTCGGCCCGCAGCAGCAGAAAGGCCTCGGAGAAGCGGGCAAGCGTCAAGGTCGATGCGAAGGCGATCAAGAGCCAGTAGCCGCGCGGCAGGCGCACGAGCTGTGTGCGGCGGACTGGAAATCGGCGCGAGTGATCCGGTCGTGGATGGTCAGGCTCTCGTAGTCCGAAGACGATCAGCCCGACGCAGATGACGGCGGGTATCACCGCAACCCAGAAGGCGGCGCGGAAGTCGTCCGCTGTCGCTGCCATCAGTCCGACGGCCAGCAGCGGGCCGGCAAAGGCGCCGACGGTATCCAAGGACTGGCGCAGACCGTAGGCGGCGCCGCGCAGGCTCGCCGGTGTGAGGTCGCTGACAAGGGCGTCACGCGGCGCGCCCCGGATGCCCTTGCCGATGCGGTCGATCAGACGTGCGGCGAGCACCATCCCAGGGCCGGTTGCGAGGGGAAAGAGGGGTTTGGTCAAGGCGGCCAGTCCGTAGCCGAAAAGCACCAACGGCTTTCTCCGCCCCAGCCAATCGCTCACCACACCCGAGAAGACCTTGGTGACGGCCGCCATGGCCTCGGCAACGCCCTCGATGATCCCAACCGTCAGGGTGCTCGCTCCCAGGACGGTGACGAGAAACACGGGCAACAGGCTGTGGACGAGCTCCGAGGACGTGTCCATGAAGAGGCTGACGAGCCCGAGCATCCAGACGCCGCGGGGGATTCGGCGCAGTCCGCCCTGAGGTCTGTTTGGTTCTTCCATTGCGGCAGAGCCCTCGGGATTGTGGATTGGTGTATGCTTCGCGCTTCTTCGGGCAGACGATGGGCAGTATCCTTCGCGTCCGCCGGCAGGCGCCACCTCTCCGGGCATGAGTCTCGCGAAGAGCCGGCGGCCACGAGCCACGGCGCGCGATTCCCGACGCCCGGATCTTCTCCGGAGCCGAGCGTCCTGCCTCAGAGCCCGTTCCCAACCGCCCAGCTTGTTGTTTGGAGACGTCACTCCCTATGACCGCCGAAAGCATGATGACGCGCACCCCGGTGACTTGCCCACCGGATATCCGACTGGAGGATGCCTTGGTGTTGATGCGTCAGCACCAGGTGCACAACTTGGCCGTGGTTGACGCGAACGGCAAGTTCCTCGGTCTCCTGGGTCTGCGCGGACTGGTCCGCGCGATGCTTCCGGTGGCTGCCCAGCTGAACGACGCAGGTCTGCTCGATCTCAGCTATCTGCCAGACGACATCGGGGAGCTGCGCGAAAGGCTGCAGGGGCTGCGCGGAAGGCCGGTCGCCGACTTCCTGCATCCCATGGACGAGACGGTGGTCTGCAAGCCCACGACGTCGGTGCCCGAGCTCCTCTATCTACTCTCGCGCAGCGCCTGCAACCCGCCGTTCCTGGTGGTGACCGGGGATGAGGGAGAACTGCTCGGCGTGGTGACCGAGTGGGATATCCTCAACAACCTCGCGATGCGCTTCCTCGAGGACGCCGCGCAGACCGGCGGGGAGCGGAGCTGACATGCACGGGGCAGAGGAGTCGGTCAGCCCCCTGTTGTTCGGCTTGAGCCCCTTCTGGGTCTCCAGCCTGCTGTTTGTCGTGACCTATGCGGTCATCATCAGCGAGAAGGTCAACCGGGCGATCGTCGCCCTGCTGGGCGCCTCCCTGATGATCAGTCTCGGCGTCCTCAATCAGGACGACGCCATCCGCGGCATCGACTTCAACACCCTCGGACTGCTGACGGGCATGATGGTGATCGTGGCCATTACGCGCCGCTGTGGCATCTTCCAATACGTGGCCATCTGGTCGGCGAAGAAGGTGGACGCCCATCCGTGGGGAATATTGGTGATGCTCGCCGTTGTCACCGCGGTCTTTTCGGCACTGCTCGACAACGTGACCACGGTGCTACTTATCGTTCCGGTGACACTGCTCATCACCGAAGAGCTGAAGATAAACCCTTACCCGTACCTGGTAACCGAGGTGTTGGCGTCGAACATCGGCGGTACCGCGACCCTTATCGGCGATCCCCCGAACATCATGATCGGCTCCGCGACCAAGCTCACCTTCGTGGACTTTCTATGGAATCTGACCCCGATTATCCCATTCATCTTGGCGGTCACCTTGGGGATCATCTACCTGGTCTGGGGTCACCAGCTGAGCGCAACGGCGGAGGCTCGCCACCGCATCATGCAGTTCAAAGAGGACCAGGCAATTACCGATGTCCTCTTGTTGAAGCAGTCGTTGACGGTCTTGGCCCTGGTCGTGGCTGGGTTTGTCCTCGCCCATCCACTGCACCTGGAGCCGGCGACCATTGCGCTGTTCGGCGCGGCGGGGCTCCTGCTCATCACCAATCTGAAGCATGAGGCCGAGGATCAGACCAAGAACGTCCATCATGCCTTCAGTGAGGTGGAGTGGGTGACCATCTTCTTCTTCGTCGGCCTGTTTGTCGTCGTGCACGGCATCGAGACCGCCGGTGTGCTCGATTGGCTCGGCCACGAGATCATCCGGCTGACCGGCGGGGATCTGCAGATCACCGCGATGGCGGTGCTTTGGGCCTCGGCAGTCTTCTCCGCCGTGGTGGACAATATTCCCTTCGTCGCCACCATGATTCCATTGATAAAGTCCATGGCGCCGACCTTTGGCGGGGCTGACCAGCTCTTGCCCCTATGGTGGGCTCTGGCCCTGGGCGCCTGTCTCGGCGGCAACGGAACGCTGGTTGGTGCCAGTGCGAATCTGATCGTGGCCGGACTCGCCGAGCGCGCGGGTCACCGGATCAGCTTCGTGCGGTTCACCCTCGCCGGCTTTCCCCTGATGCTGCTGAGCATCGCCATATCGAGCCTCTACCTTTACGTGCGCTATCTGTGAGCGGGGAGAGCCGACAGATGCACGGGCATCGCTGTGCCGCCTTGCAGGGCGAGCAGGCGATCACGGCGACGCCGTATGCTCCCGTCCCGGAACGGTCCGGCACCGGTTCTCTGGGCTGCTGGCCCAGCGCGTCGCTGAACGCCGACGGACAACTACGCTGTGAGCGCGGATCGCCCCATGAAGAGGATGCTGTTACGTGTGCCGCGTAGTGTCTGGATCGCGTTTGTCGGCACGTCCCTCCTCTTCGTGCTGTTCCCGCAGATCGATCTGGCCGTCTCGGGACTGTTCTACACGCCGGGCGTCGGCTTCGAGATCAACGGCGCCTGGTACGAGCGGTTTATCTACCATGCGAGCGAGCTGCTGATTGCGGGCGTCACGCTCGCCTTGATCGCCCTCTGGGGTTACGCGCGTCTGGCGAAGCGAACGCTCCCGATCCGGCTGGCGGGCAAGGAGCTCGCCTTTCTGCTGCTGGTGCTGGCGCTTGGGCCTGGGCTGATGATTAACTGGGCTCTCAAGGAGCATTGGGGGCGCGCCCGCCCCGTGGACCTGGTAGAGTTTGGCGGGACGCATGCCTTCAGCCCCGCGTGGATTCTGTCCGATCAGCACGGCCACTCATTCTGCTCCGGGCATGCCGGCGCGACCTTTTACCTGATCGCAGTGGCTCTCGTCGTCGCCCATAGACGAAGGCGGTGGGTGTCCTTGGCGGTGGTCGGGGGCATCCTGGTCGGACTGGTGCGCATCGCTTCGGGCGGGCATTTCTTGAGCGACGTCCTGGTCTCCTTCTTCATCGTGCTCATTCTTACACTGATGTTGCGCGGCCTCGTGTTCGGGGAGGCTCCCGCACCGAACCCGAATTCCGAGGGGGCGGCACAGCGTGGACGAGGTACCGGTGGCGTACCCGTTGTAAGGCCGCGCAACGGGATAGATTGCGCGCTGCGGGAGGACGGTTCATCCCGTGTAGGGGGTTGATGCGCCCGATTTAGGCGCGAGATTCCCGCTGCGGCGTCGGGAGCGTCGTCGCAGCGGGACATAGGGACCGCTGGAGGGTCCCGCGGCCAAGGAGCAAGTATCCGACCTCCTAGACCCAATCCGTCGAATCGTCCCCGTTGTCGAAAAGACCGCCGTCGCCGCCGAAGTCCGCATCGTTCCCAAAGCCGTCATCGGTGACCTGGCCGTCTTCAGCCATATTCTGCAGCCCGGGGTCGTCATATTCGTTGGTGACGGTGTTGTTCTCGACGATCTCCGGCGTCCCGCCACCCAGGAAGCCACCGCCACCGAGCACACCACGGTGACCGCCGAAGAGATTCTCGATGCCCTGGAATAGCATCGCGCCGCCTGCCACGCCGGCGGCGGTCGTGGCCGCCGAGCGCAGAAAGTTGCCGAACCCCGATGAGCGCGGGGCGCCGGGTGCGGTCGCGGGGTTGCCCCACCCCGATGGGGCGGTAGGCGGAGGAGAGCCTGCACCGGGTGCCTGCGCGGCGCCGCCGAGGAAGCTGCTAGTACCGGAAGCGCCCCCCCTGGCATCACGCAGCTGTTGCTCGAGCTCAGCGATGCGGTGCTGTGCCTCCTGCACGGACATCTGCTGCATCAGTGCCTGCTGTACAACCAGGTAGGCGGCCTGAGGCTGACGGGAAAAGGCATCCCGTATTAGCCGGTCGGCCTCGGGGTCGATGCTTTGTGCACGTGCCGTCGTCAGATTGTTGAGAAAGCCACTGAGCAGCTGATGTTCCTGGGGGGTCATGTGTGTCTCTTTTTGCTTATAGGAGCCGTTGAATCGCTGATTTGCTCCCGTCGGCAGAAGAAGACCGCTCCGGCCGTGTGGAGTTCCGGGTGAGGCCGTGCGGGAAGGGCGAGGGAGGGCCGACTTCCGGGTGCTGGGTCCGCGTGTGTTGATCGACATGACTGCCGCCCCGGGGCCGTTTTCCCATTTCGCGGCGAGGGCCTCAGTCGAGGGGCGTGCGCTCCACGGGTAGGCCGACCGCCCGTGCCTGTTGTGGCCAGTCTTGGTAGCCGAGGACTCGGCCCCGGGTTCGCACCCCGGCGACGCGCTCAAGATCGAGCTCGGCATGCACCCACTGCGGTCGGTTGATCTGGCCCAGGGCGATGACGCCGTCCTCCGGGAAGCCCAGGTCGGGGGGCGCGAACACGCCGGCCGCGCCCACGTTGGTGTCGATAGCCTCGGACCAGGCCGCGTCGCCCACCGTGGGGGCCTGCACCACGTAGTATTGACCCTCTAGCGCCCGGGCCTGGCAGGCGATGCGCACGCGATGGTAGCCGGCGAGGCTGTCGGTGCAGGAGGGGACCAGGAGCAGCTCGGCGCCGGCCTCAACCTGGGCGCGGGCGAGCAGCGGCAGCTCGGCGTCGTAGCAGAGATTGACCGCGAGCAGGCCCAGGGCCGTGTCAAAGACCTTGAGGCCGCATCCGGGCGAGATTCCCCAGCGCTCACGCTCGAATCGGGTCATGGTCTGCTTGTCCTGATGACCCACGGCCCCGCGCGGCGAGAACAGGTGGGCGCGGTTGAGGTACTCGCCCGTAGCGGCCCGAACGGGAAAGCTTGCAGCGCAGAGGTAGACCTCATGGCGTGCGGCCAGGCGCCGGTGCAAGGCCAGGTAGTCGGGCAGCAGCGGCTGGAGCGCGGCGAGCTGCGCCTCCAGGTCGCGTTGGATCTCTTGCTTGAACAGAGAGGCGAGCTCCATGGCCCCGTACTCCGGGAAGACCAACAGCTGCGCCCCTTGCGCGGTCGCGTCTGCTACCCAGCGCGTCAGCTTTGCCTCGTAGGCATCAAGGTTCGCGTGGTAGCCAATTTCATACTGGGCGACGGCGATGTGCAGGGGGCGGCTCATGCCTCCTCCGCCAGGCGTTTGAGCCAGAAGGTCATGGTCTTCTCGCTCTCGCCCTGGTCATCCAGGTCTTTCCAACGATAGATGGCGGTGAGCTCGGGGTGCCGTAGGTAGCCGCGTTTGCTCCAGAAGGCGTCGAGCGGGCGATAGCCGGGCGGCCGACGCGGGTGGTCGGTGGGGCGATCGACGGCGCAGAATGCCGCCCAGGCGTAACCGCCCAGATTACGCGCATGCGCCTCGCGTTCCTCGAAGAAGTGCACGCCCAGTCCGCGGCCGCGATAGGCCGGTAGCAGCACCGACTCGCCGAGGTAGAAGACCTCGACGGGATCGTAGCCTTGGTCGTGGAAGGGGCGTCGGAAGGCCGGATCGGCCTCGGCCAGCGGCAGCGCGGTCGAGGCGCCGACCACGGCCTCACTGTCGAACACCAGCACGATGACGCTCCCCGGGGCTTCGATATAGGTCTGCAGGTAACGAGCCTCGTAGCCGAGGTCGCCGTCGTAGAGATAGGGGAACTCGCGGAAGACCTCGATTCTCAACCGCGCCAGCGCCGGGACGTAGGCCTCGAGGCTGGGACCGGTCATACGTTGTACCCGCAGCGTGTTGATCATGGATAACCTCGTCGGATCATGGTGTGCTGCCGGCGGAAACGGGCGCCCGCGCAAAGGGCTCAGCGGCTAACGGCGGTTCTATCTGCGCGCCAGTGTACTCACCAAATCCCGAGGTCGAGCGAAAGTCCTGCGGCGTCCGATACTTTATCTTGGTGATTAGCGCGATAGCTTAGCTGCTGGGCCAGAGTCGGGTGCGGGCCGTCGGGACACGCCGTGAATACGTCCATGTAGTCTCGACGGTGCCGTCCGCGGCGCCGACGGTCCCGCCGCCCCGCACCCGACTCGCCAGCGGACGTTCAAGCTGAGGCACGACACCGATCACCCATTTCTTTCCGGCAAGCCTTACGGCCCAGCGCACGGTCGAGTTACAAATTCGGGGTTGCTTTTCGCCGAGCGAACATCCATGCACGGCGGTAGCAGGAATGCGCGGAGACCAAGGCGATTTCTGTCAAAGCCTGCGCGATTCGGTATATCCTTTTCTGGCAAGCGCCTAACGACGTTCTCATGCACCAACTTCTGAGCTTAAAGATCCTTGCCGTTGTGGCGCTGGCTGTTTGCTTCGGCGGCATGACCTTCTTCTCCCTTGTGATGGCGCCGCTGGTCTTCAGCAAGCTTCCGCCGCAGACCGCCGGGGCGTTCATTCGTGAGGTGTTTCCCTGGTACTACCTGACCATGGGGACGACGACGCTGGTGGCGCTCCTGCTGCTTCTTCCGGGCATCAGCGATGGTCACGGCTGGGCCGCCCTGTTTTCCGCGATTGCCCTGGGGGGCTTCGTGTTCGCACGCCAGTGGTTGATGCCGATGATAAACCGGGCTCGGGACGCCAAGCTCACCGGGGACGGGCAAGCGGGCCAGCGCTTCAAGCGGCTGCACGCGCTGAGCGTTGTTCTCAACGCGGGTCAGTGGCTCGCGGTCCTTGCGGCGCTTGTATCGGTGGTCGTATGAGGTCACGGTACGGGCCGTCGGATTGGGGCCTGCTGTTGACCCTCACGGTCCTCTGGGGGTCTGCGTTCCTGTTCACCAAGATCGCGGTTGGCACGATTCCGTCGCAGCTCGTCGTCGCTGGCAGGTTGGCCGTCGCAACGCTGCTCCTGGTCCCCCTCGCCCTTGCATTGGCGCGCGGGCTGCCACGAGGCAGACGCCTTTGGCTCTACCTCGTGCTGATCGCAGTCTTCGGCAACGCGCTCCCATTCTCGCTGATCGCCTGGGGGCAGCGCTGGATCGATAGCGGACTCGCCGGCATTCTGATGGCGGTCATGCCGCTGGCGACGCTTAGCTTGGCGCACTACCTGGTGCCTGGCGAGCGCCTGACCGCGTTTCGTATCGGTGGCTTCGCGCTCGGTTTTGCCGGTGTGGCGGTTCTGATGGGTCCCGAGGCACTGATGAAGCTCATCGACGGCAGAGGGGATCTGGTCCCCATGCTCGCGGTACTCGGAGGTGCAGTTTGTTACGCGGTATCCGCGATCTTGGCCCGGTTGCGGCCAACGAGCGATGCCTTGTCGAGCGCCGCGGTGACCATCGTTCTGGCGGCCGCGATGATCACGCCTTTCGCCCTTGGGGCGAGCGGTCCGCAGCCGGCGCAGGCGCCGTCCGCGGCCTCCCTCGCTGCGGTTGTCGTGCTCGGTGCGTTCTCGACGGCGTTGGCAGCGGTGCTCTACTTCCGGCTGGTCAAGTCCGCAGGGCCGGCGTTCGTCTCCCAGCTCAACTATCTGATCCCCCTCTGGGCCGTGCTCATCGGCGTGCTCTTCTTGGGGGAGAGTCCGCAGCCGAAGCACCTGTTCGCTTTGGGGTTGATTCTCGGAGGCGTCCTGCTCGCGCAGCTTGAACGGCGCAAGCGGCGCCGAGAGCTGGCGCCGGAGGATAGGGCCGAGGTGACGGCCTAGCTCGCTGATCCTTGTGGGAGCCCCGGCCGCAACCCGGCCATCAATTCCGTCTCGGAGCAGAGGCCGTCGCGAAATTCCGGAACGATCCTCCCGGTCTCGGTGAGCCGACAACGAGCATTGGATATTCGAGAGATATCATGAGGCTAGAAACGCCCCCTCACCCTCTCCCGGGGGCGAGGGGACTTTGCGACGGCCTCCTGGATGAGGGACGCAGGGATCGGGGGCGGGCGGCTTCGCGTGGGCAGCGGGGCCGCCGGCGCGATCATTGCCGCGGCCTCAGTTGGTCGGCCCGAATCCTGGTCCAGGGCCGTATCCCATGCCCGGGCCATACCCACGACCGGGGCCGAAGCCTTGTCCGCCGCACGGTCCACGCCCGAAGCGGCGCGAGCCCCGCTGGCCGCGCATCTGGTCCCACTGGGCGAGCTGCGCGGGAGTCAGAACCTCGGCGAGCTGTTTCCGCATCGCCTGGCGCTGGGCGGTGCGCAGGGCCTGGCGTTCCTCGAAGATGGGCTTCAGCTTCGCCTTCTGCTCCTCGGTCAGGTTGAGACGCCATGCCATCCGGTCCAGGCGCGCTTGCGCCCAGTCGACGCTGCTGCCCGCGGTTTGCGCCTGCGGGGCATAACCCGGGCCCGGGCCGTACCCCGGCGGCTGAGCCAAGGCGACCGTGGCGGCGACGGCGGCGATGCCGATGGCGGAAGCAACAAGGGTGCGTTTTGCGATGTTGAGTCTGTTCATGGTTTCCTCTCGACGTCTTGAACGATTAGATCGACCGATATGCGGCTCCGCTCCTTGCGGTGGGAACCTCTGGTCTCCAGGGGGTCCCCTGCGTCTTCCTCTGGCTTTCAAGATAGCGAGGGATGGTGCACCTCCCGTGTAGGTACAGCGCAAAGATTGTGGAAGTCTTGAACGCTTGCGCGGGTGGTGGGATCGGTCCGGGGATCGCGCTCAGGACCCGGCCTCGCGCTCCTCGTAGCGGTAGCCGACTCCATAGACGGAATGGACGAGCTCACCCTCGGGCACCAGCGCGGCGAGCTTGCGGCGGAGCTTCTTGACGTGACTGTCGATGGTGCGGTCGGAGACGATGCGGTGGTCCTGGTAGATCCGATCCATGAGCCGGTCGCGGGAGAAGATTCGGCCCGGCGCCGTGTACAGGGTCTTCAGCAAGGCGAACTCCACGGCCGTGAGCTCGACCTCCCTCCCGTTAGCCCGCACCCGAAGACTCGCCTCGTCCAGGTCGAGCAGTCCGCTCTGGTGCTCCGGCGCTGCCGCCGCACGGCGCAGCACCGCCTTGACCCTGGCCACCACCTCCCGCGGACTGTACGGCTTGCACACGTAGTCGTCTGCGCCGAGCTCGAGTCCGAGCAGGCGGTCGATCTCTTCGACCCGGGCCGTCGTCATTATGATGGGGACCGCACTGAATCCGCGAATCTCGCGGCAGATGTCCAGCCCGTCCCGCCCCGGTAGCATGAGGTCGAGCAAAATCAGGGCAGGGGCATTCGCGCGCACCCAGTCTACGACCGGGGGACCGTCGGCGATGTGATGGGTCGCGTATCCCGCAACCTTCAGATAGTCGGCGAGCAGGTGCGCGAGCTTCAGCTCGTCTTCAACGATGAGGATGGTGTCTTTCATGGGGTCAAGGGGAGCCGGATCCGAAGCCACAGCCCGCCTGCGGGACTGGGGTGCGCCTCGATGCGCCCGCCATGGGCCTCGGTGATGTTTCTGGCGATGGCGAGCCCGAGGCCCGCGCCGCCGGTGTTGCGGCTGCGCGAGCCCTCGACTCGGTAGAGACGGTCGAAGAGATGGGGTAGGGCGTCGCGGGGTACCGCTGGGGCCGTGTCCTGGAAGTCGATGACCAGGTCATCTCCATCACGGCTCAGGATCACCTTCAGCTCCCCACCGGCGTCTGTGTACTGCACGCTGTTCCGGAGCAGATTGCGGAAGAGCTGGGACAGGCGATGCTCGTCTGCCTGCAGGACCAGGGGCTCGGGGAGACGGTTGTCGAGAATCAGGGTCATGCCTGCGGCCGCGAACTTGGTCTGGAATGCATCGACGTCGCCCGTCAACACCTCGGCCAGATCGGTCTCGCTCTTGCGGTACGTGAGCGCGCCTAGGTCGCTCATCGACAGCTCGTACAGGTCGTCCACCAGGCGGCCCAGGCGCAGGGTATCCCCATGCAGGGAGTCCACCGCGGCGCGGTCCAGTGGACGCACGCCGTCCTGAAGGGCCTCCAGCTCGGCGCGCAGGACGGCGAGCGGCGTTCGCAGCTCGTGGGAGATGTCCGCCACCCACCGGCGGCGCGCGTGCTCGTTGCGCTCCAGGGTCTCGGCAAGCCCGTTCAGATCGCGGCCCAGACGCCCCAGCTCGTCGCCCCCCGTGACGGCCACCCGGGCGGTGTAGTCTCCGGCGGCAAGTCGCCGCGCGGTGCCTTGGAAATCCTGCACCGGACGCACCAGTCGCTGGGCGAGGGGGAACGCGAGGGCGGCGGAGAGGGCGACCATAGCAACTGCAATGACCGCGAATGCGCTGGTCTGGCGCTCGAGAAAACGAATCTCCCCCCGTTCGGAGATCGGAGGTCCTGGGAGGAGCGCAAGGGAGCCGACGCGTTGGCCGTCCACGTCGATCGGATAGCGCTTGGCGGCGCGTGCGAGCAGCTCCCGTCGGCCGTAAAGGATGGCGCCTTGTGCGTCCAGCAGCATGAGCCTCAGCTCCACGGGCCGTGGCGGCGCGCCGGGCGGGTGTGCCTGGAGCACGCGCCCCGGCGGCCAGACACCCGGTTCGCCCATCGCATGGCGCATCCAGCCGCGGCGGAACGGCATCCTGTCGGGGAACCCTTCGTCTCCTCTCGGCTGGCTACCCCGCCCGGCTAGCGCGGCGACCCACAAGCGCTTGTCAGTCCGCAGCCGCTCCCAACCGCCGTCGCCGCGATACAAGGTCGCGAGGCGCTCGACAATCTGATCGATACGCTCCTCCTGGCGGGTCTCTGCGAATTCCTCCAGCCCGTGGTGAAACGACCAGCGCATGAACAGGAGCATCCCTGCCACCACTAGGGAGCCGGCGAGGAGTAGGGTCAGGAAGAGCTTGGTTCGGATGGACAGAGTCATAAGAACCGGCCTCTCAGGCCGGATTATGGAAGCGCCTCGTGCAGGAAATAAGGAGTTTGCGCCGAACGCGCGTCCGATCCCGGGGGCAGCCGGTCGCAACTGGGCTCGCGCGGCTATCCGTCAGGGAGCCAAGCGCTCGACACGCCAGCCTTTCGCAGTTGCGCGACTATAAAGAAACCGGTCGTGGAGCCGGTTCTCACGGCCCTGCCAGAACTCGATGGTTTCGGGTACGACCCGATAGCCACCCCAGAAGGAGGGCAGCGGGATCTCGCCGTGAGCGAACTTGCGCCGGACCTCATCCACCTTGGCCTCGAGCAGCGAGCGGGAGGTGATGACCTGGCTCTGGGGGGAAGCCCAGGCGCCGATCTGACTCCCGCGGGGCCGGGTGGCGAAGTACTTCAACGATTCGGTCTTGGAGATCCGCACTGCTTTGCCCGTTATCGCGACCTGACGCGCAAGTGCGACCCACGGGAAGAGGAGCGCGGCGCGCGGGTTTGCGTCGATCTGGTGCGCCTTGCTGCTGCCATAGTTCGTGAAGAAGACAAAGCCCTGCTCGTCGTAGAGCTTGAGAAGCACCGTGCGCAGCCAGGGCTGCCCATTCTCGTCAACCGTGGCCAGGCTCATGCCGTTCGGCTCTGGAATGCCGGTGGCGATGGCCTCTTCGAACCAGCGCTGAAACTGGAGGAAAGGGTTTGCCGCAAGGTCGGCACGCGCCACGCCCTTTTCCATGGCGTGGGCACGGAATTCTTCAGGGGTCACAATCATAGGAAGGGCCCGCCGCAGCAATCAAGGCGGCTGTCAGGGGTTGGCCGTTGACGTCCAGGACCATTGCTCACCTGCTCGGGTTCGGTTGCCGGATGGACAGGTCTATTAGGCCAATTAGACCATAGGGCAACTGGGCGCCCAAACGACCCGAGGGTCGGACGTTGGGGGAAGTCTTGGCCGGCCGGTGAGAGAGCAGGCGCTGCTGCCTCGGGGTGCCTCCCCGTGCCCTACCTGATCGGTTCCGACTAAGATTGGGAAACATGAGGAGGAAGGAGGGGAAACATGATCGAGATTAAGCACAGAGACAGTGGCGAGGTCTTGCTGCCAGTCGAGGCGGATTCCCTTATGGGCGCCGACCTGAGCTACGTGGAGTTGGAGGGCGCAGACCTACACGGGATGGATCTGCGCGGAATCAACCTGCAGGGCGCAAACCTCTGCGGGGCGGACCTGAGGGCAACCGACGTGGAGGGTGCCAACTTCAGAGCGGCTATGCTCCGCGGCGCGGACTTCGCCGGGGCAGACCTCAACGGGGCGACCTTCGGGGACGGGGTCCAGAGCAACGCAGCGGTATTGTGTCAGTGCTCCCTGCGGGATGCCCGCATCACATCATGCGACATGCCTTACGTGGACCTCCGCGAGGCGGACCTCTCCGGCTCCTCGCTGGCACGTACGGATCTCCACGCCGCGCGCATGGTGAACACGCGGCTGCGTAAGACCGTCGTTGGCTCCGCACTTATGTTGGAGGTGGATCTGCGCGGTGCGGACCTCACCGAGGCTTACCTGTGCAACGTGCGGCTCAACGGGGCCAACCTCTCGGGCGCGATCCTCGATCGCGCGCGATTCGGCGGCGAGGACTGCATCCCTGCCACGATGAATCGTGCGGTCATGATCAGGACGAGTCTGGTGGGCGCCCACCTGAGCGGCGTTTCTCTACTCCGCGTCGACCTCTCGAATGCGAACCTGACCGATGCGGACCTGAGCGAGGCGGATCTGACCGGCTCTATCCTGCGCAAAGCGAACCTCACGCGCACGAACCTCCAGGACGTGGACTTGACGACCACGACGATGACTCTGGCCAACCTCTCCGCAGCGAAAAACGTGCGCCTGAAATATCCCAAGCGCGATGCCCGTTAGCAGGTTGTGAATGCCCAGGCGGCTCGTAGGGCTGCGCCAGGCGGGACCCGACGGGCGATTGCGGGTGAGCTTGTCGGCCTGGCATGTGGTCATTGAGTTTCCGCGCATGGCCCCGGACAATGCGGGCGTGGGAACTCCTGCTCCCGCGTCCCTTCTTGTTATCCGCGCAAGCGCTGAGGAGACACGTATATGGCCAACGAGGGTTATCACGAGCCGATTGAAGAGCTTTCCGACGACACTCGCGACATGCATCGGGCGATTATTTCGCTGATGGAGGAGCTAGAGGCAGTGGACTGGTACAACCAGCGAGTCGATGCGTGCCGTGACTCTGAGCTCAAGGCCATCCTGGCCCACAACCGCAACGAGGAGAAGGAGCACGCCGCGATGGTGCTGGAGTGGATTCGCCGCAAGGACCCCACCTTCAATCACGAGCTCAGGGACTATCTGTTTACTGACACGCCGATCGCGCACGATTAGGCGATTGCCGGAAGATCACATATCAAATTGCGCAGGATTTTGGTTCGCCTTCAAGGAGCGACGGCAGGAGCATAGCCGGGCTATGTGACTGCCGGCGTGACGCCGAAGGCGGGCGAAAAGACCAGCAAGGTGGTATTGGATTTGACAGAAATCGCCTCAGTCCACCCAGTCGATCAGGTGATGGACCAGCGGCCCGGCGGCGTCTTCACTGATCACCCAGCTGCCGACCGCATGCCCGGCCTCGACCACGGACGATGGATCGCCTGTCAATAAAGGATGCCAGTCGGGAAGGGGCCGCCCTTCGGCCACGAGTCGGTAAGCGCAGGTGGCAGGGAGCCAGTAAGGATCCGCGAGCACGGCCGGGGTCAGGGTTACGCAGCTGGGAACGACCCGGGATCGGTTGGGATAGTCGGTGCAGCAACAGGTGCTGTGATCGAGCAGCCGGCAGGCGACATTCGTATAGACGATGCGCCGCGTATCCTCGTCCTCCAGCTTCTCTAGGCAGCACTTGGCGCAGCCGTCGCACAGCGACTCCCACTGCGCCTTAGTCATCTCAGACAAGGGCGTCGTCTCCCAAAACCTGTCGTCGGGTGCGCTCATGGGTCGTCGGTCGCAGGGAGCCTGGGTGCCGTGGGTGGGAGGTGTTGAGCCATGCCTTGCTCGACCGGATTATACACAGGGCATGCGCTGTGCTATCGGGGTTGGCTCGGCCACGCACTGATCCCGCGCTGCGCGCTGCCCCGACCACCCCGGATCGGACGCCTTCTCCATGCGCCGCT
The DNA here is from genome assembly GCA_963824085.1 of uncultured Gammaproteobacteria bacterium. Lineage (GTDB taxonomy): Bacteria > Pseudomonadota > Gammaproteobacteria > Chromatiales > Chromatiaceae > JARRNE01. The sequence goes on along the minus strand of CAWGNT010000007.1, from coordinate 181,022 downwards.
GCCCCGCCTGCGCATGGCGGCTATAATGCTTGCAAGTTCATCCGCTTACCCGCAATGTCCAGCAGGGTCCCCGCGCGTGATAGCGGAGCGGGGGCACACTGAGTCAGGCCAGGGAAGACCTCCGGGCACCAGCGTCCGGAGCCTCCCTTCATGGAAGGGCGGATGAGCCCGCACCGTTTTTCACGGATTACCAAACATTCAGTGAGCCGAAGCTTCCACCCCACCCAAATCATGCGCACAGGGCTTGCTGTTGTGGTGACCCTGCTGCTCGTGCTCCTCCTATGGGGCGTGCTCATCCTGACGGAGAGCGCATTTCGCGTATGGGAGCGGCTGCAGCACGTCCCTCCCTGGTTCTTCTATCTATACGCGTGCGGCTTCCTCGCTGTCGGTGGCGCCGGCCTATTCGTCCTGTGGCATTTGCTGAGGAGGCGAGACCGGCAGGGAGCGGCCGACAGCCGCCCCGGGCCATCAGCACCCCTGACTCGCGACGAGCTGGCTCAGCGCGTCGACAAGGCGCACGAGCAGGGAATCGACATACAGGCGGTCCGACGCGAGCTTGTCCTGCACGATGAGCGAAAGGCCGGCGCCAAGATCCACGTCAGCTTCTTCGGCGAGATCAGCAGCGGAAAGTCATCCCTGATCAAGGCGTTGCTTCCCGACGCTACGCTCGAGGTCTGTGCCCGCGGTGGGACCACGCGCGAGATCTCGGAATATCACTGGCAGAGCCCGATGGGCGACGAGCTGATATTGACGGACATGCCCGGCACCAACGAGGTTGGGGCCGGGCTGGACGAGATGTCTCGGGCCGAGGCGCTGCGCTCCCACGTCGTGGTCTACGTTTGCGACGGCGACCTGAGCCGTTCCCAGCACGAGGATCTGCAGTCCCTGCTGGAGCTTGGAAAACCCTGTGTCGTTGCCCTCAACAAGACCGACCGTTATCGGACCGAGGAGCTGGACATGCTGCTCGCCCGGCTGCGCGGCCGGGTCGGCGGGACGGCTCGCGTGGAGCTGGTGGCGGTACAGGCCGGAGGACAGCGCGAGGCCTTGCGGGTACTCCCCGACGGTACCGAGAAGATTATCGTGCGGGCGATGCCGCCGCGGGTCGACGAGCTGGGCCGCGCCTTGCAGCGCTACCTGGACGAGGACCCCCAGGTGCTGGAACGTCTACGCGACAGCAGTGTCTTCGTGCTCGTGGCACGCAGGCTTGATGAGGCAGAGCAGCTCCACCGCCGCGAGCACGCTCGGGCGCTTACGACCAAGTACTCACGCAGGGCGATGGTCGGCGCCATGGCGGCCATTACGCCCGGCTCGGATCTGGTGATCCAGGGCTACCTCGGCGTGAGCTTCGTGCGCGAGCTCGCCAAGCTCTACGAGGTGCCCGTGCGCCGCATCGACACGGACCTTCTGCTCGAGCTGGTGCAGAAGCGGGTCGCCCGCAGCACGACCATCATGCTCGCAGTGATCGGCAACGCCCTGAAGGCGTTTCCCGGCGTGGGCACATTGGTGGGCGGTCTCGCGCACGCGGCAGCATATGGCATGATCTTTGAGGCCCTCGGCAAGGCGGTAGCTGCGTCCTTGGAGTCTCGGGGCGCCCTGCGACCAGCACAGGCGGCACAAGCCTTTGAGGAGAACCTGAGTGAAAATCTCGAAGCGCGCGCAAGGCGTTTTGCAAGACTTGCCCTCGAAATTAAGGACGCAGTTCGAGAAGAGGCAAGGCAGACGGAAAACTAGGGCAGCCGGCGGCGAGGGTCATCTGGACCTTGCCCGGGAAAGTCTGCGGGACCTCGTCAATGATCCGCGCATCCCGCCGGAGGTACGGGAGTCCCTCGCCGAGGACTACAAGCAGGTGGAGGCCATGCTCGACAAGCTGGAGCGGGGCCATATCCATATCGCCGCATTTGGGAGGGTGAGCGTTGGCAAGTCTGCAACCCTGAACGCCCTCCTCGGCCAGAAGCAGTTCAGCACCAGCCCGCTGCACGGTGAGACCAAGACCGCTCAGATCGGGCAGTGGAGCGAGTACGAGACGGGCGGGGTCTTCCTGATCGATACCCCCGGCCTCAACGAGGTCCAGGGGGAAGGCCGTGAACGCCTCGCCCATGAGGTGGCGTCGCGCTCGGACCTGGTTCTCTTCATCGTGGACGGCGACGTCACCGAGACGGAAATTCGCGCGCTGCACATTTTGGTTCGGCTTCAGCGTCCGGTCATTTTGGTGTTCAACAAGATGGACCGCTATACGCGTGACGAGCGCGAGCTGATCAAGGCGTCCATCGTGCGTCACACCGCGGGCTATGTCGATCCAGGAAACGTTGTCTGCGTAAGCGCCATGCCGGCGGAGCGCCTCGTAATCATGGTGGACGAGGAGGGCAACGAGACGGAGACGCTGCGCCAGCCCAGGCCCGATATAGATGCCCTCAAGGAGCGCCTGTGGGCGCTTCTGGAGGCCGAGGGCAAGACCCTCGCGGCACTCAATGCATCGCTCTTCGCCAGCAACCTCAGCGAGCAGGTAGGAAAGCGCATCCTGCAGGCAAAGCGCAAGCTGGGCTCCAAGCTGATCCGAACCTATTGCGTCAGTAAAGGGATCGCGGTCGCCCTTAACCCTGTTCCCGTCGTGGACCTGCTCGCCGCAGCCGCCTTCGACGTGAGCATGGTGGTGCACCTCTCCAAGCTCTACGGCCTGCCCCTGTCCAAGTCCGAGGCGGGAGGGCTCGTGAAGACCATTGCGACCCAGATGACGCTCTTCATGGGCACCGTGTGGGCGGTCAACTTCATCTCCTCCGCACTCAAGCTCGGTACTGGCGGGCTCTCGGTGCTCCTCACCGGGAGTGCCCAGGGGGCAGTTGCCTACTACGCGACCTATGTGGTTGGGCAAGCCGCAGAGGCCTACCTTGCCCACGGCAAGTCCTGGGGGGAGAGAGGTCCCAAGCAGGTCATCCGCGATATCCTGGATGGCCTTGATCGCGATTCCATCCTTTCCCAGGCGCGCTCCGACATCATGGGGCGGCTGCGCACCGCACAGGGGTGACCGGTGATGCGGAGGCACTCGGCATCGATCGACACATCGACTGGCCTGGTGCGGATGTCCCGGGCGCCTGGACCGCTTGCCGGGATGGACCTCGACTCCATGCGGCACGAGGGTGCGCTGCGCGTTGCATGAGTGCCGACGCCGCAGTTATCGAGCGCTTCGCGGATGCCTTGTGGATGGAGCGGGGCTTGAGCGCCAACACCCTGGCCGCCTACCAGTCGGATCTACGTGCCTTCTCCGCCTGGCTCGGCGAACGAGCGTGGTCGCAGAATCGAGCACGCCGAGCGCCTGGATCTCCTGGACTACCTGGCGCTCTTGTCCCGCCGAGGCCGCAAGCCGCGTTCCTCGGCCCGACTCTTGTCCTGCCTGCGCCAGTTCTATCGATACCTGCTCCGCCAGGGGACGATCAGCGAGGACCCGAGCGCGCGGGTGGAGGCCCCCAAGCTCGGCAGGCCACTGCCGAAGACCATTACCGAAGCGGAGGTCGAGTCCCTGCTCGCGGCTCCGGATACCGGTGACCCGCGCGGTCACCGCGACCGGACGATGCTCGAGGTACTCTACGCAACGGGGCTTCGGGTCTCGGAACTGGTTGGACTCACCCCCCAACAGGTGAGCCTCACTCAGGGCGTGGTGCGGGTGCTCGGCAAGGGGAGCAAGGAGCGCCTGGTCCCGCTCGGAGAGGAGGCCGTGGGCTGGCTCGGAGACTACTTGCGCGGCCCGCGCCAGGACCTGTTAGATGCGCGACTGAGCGACTATCTGTTTCCTACCCGTCGCAGCGACCGTATGACCCGTCAGGCGTTCTGGCTGCTGATCAAGCGCTATGCCTTGGAAGCGGGGATAATGAAGACCCTGTCTCCCCATACGCTGCGCCACGCCTTCGCCACGCACCTGCTCAACCATGGAGCGGATCTCCGCGTCGTACAGATGCTCTTGGGGCATAGCGATCTTTCCACCACGCAGATATACACCCATGTGGCGCGCGAGCGCCTCAAGCAGCTCCATGCCCGCCACCATCCGCGCGCCTGAGGGTGCAGAGCCGCCCCGCCGGTGTATCGGGCGCTGGAACTGCGGGACGGCATCGACTAATGTAGCCGCCTTGTGTCGGCATACGAAGTCGAGCTTGCTGCGCGTCTTGCCGGTCCGGGACAAAGGGTCGCTGGGGAAAAAGACGATGCCGTCCTTTGATGTGGTATCCGAAGTGGATCTGCAGGAGGTCCGCAACGCGGTCGACCAGGCCAACCGCGAGATCGGAGCTCGCTTCGACTTCAAGGGGGTTGAAGCGCGCTTCGAGCTCTCGGGCGCACTGATCGTGATGCACGCGGAGCAGGAATTTCAGCTCCAGCAGATGATGGATATCCTGCGGAATAAACTGGTCAAACGGAAAGTCGATGTCGCCAGCATGGACGTGAAGGAGGCGGTGTCGACGCTCAATGCCGCACGACAGGAGATCGCCATCAAGCAAGGCATCGATACCGATACGGCAAAGCGTATGGTCAAGGCCCTAAAGGCGTCCAAGCTCAAGGTCCAGGCCCAGATTCAGGCTGATCAGGTCAGGGTCAGCGGCAAACAGAGGGATGATCTCCAACAGGCCATCGCGCAGCTTCGCGCCGGCGATTGGGGGCGGCCCCTTCAGTTCAGCAACTTCCGAGATTGAGGGCGATTTGACATGTTGAAAACGGCACGGATTCTTGTCGCAGGCCTAGCGCTGACGCTGGCCGCGGCTCCGGTGCTTGCGGACAAAGACGCCGACGCGAAGATCAAGGCGAGGTTGGCGCAGATCCTCCCGGATTCCAAGGTCGACAGCATCCGGGAAACGCCGATCGGCGGCCTTTACGAGGTGATGATGGGCCCGCAGGTCGTCTACGTCAGTGGCGACGGCCGCTACATGGTGCAAGGGCGCGTGGTCGACCTTGTCAAACGCAAAGACCTCACCGAGCCGCGCCAGGCCGAGGCCCGCAAGCGGGCAGTGGACGGGATCGGCGAGGACAAGATGATCATCTTCGCCCCGAAGGATTACAAACACACGGTTACGGTGTTCACGGACATCGACTGCGGATACTGCCGCAAGCTGCACTCGCAGATTGCAAACTACGAGGCGGAGGGAATCCGGGTGCGCTACGTCTTCTTCCCGCGTGCCGGGGTTGGCAGCGACTCGTTCTACAAGGCGGTCTCCGTTTGGTGCTCTGCGGATCGCCAGGCTGCCTTGACGGAGGCGAAGCAGGGGAAGGATCTTCCGCGAAAGAACTGCGACAATCCTGTCATGGAGCACATGAAGGTGGGCGAGAGCTTGGGCGTCTCGGGTACGCCCGCGATCATCCTTGAGAACGGAGACATGCTCCCGGGCTACGTGCCGCCAAAGCGACTCGCGGCAATCCTGGACGGCAAGAAGTCCTGAGGGGCCGGAGCTCGCACGAGCAACCTCTAACAAGCAACGCCCGCTCCTCGAACCAAGCACGCTCGTATGCAGCAGAGACTGGCTTACGCCTGGCGGACCGACAAGGGTCTGGTACGCGAGCACAATGAGGACAGCGTTGCGGTCTTGCCCGACCTCGGACTCCTGATCGTCGCCGACGGGATCGGCGGTGCTAGCGCCGGGGATGTGGCGAGCCGGACGGCGGCGGAGGTCGTCACCGAGCACTTCCGCAGCCAGGCGTCAACCGTGGCCAACGAAGAGCAGGGGCGGGCGCTGGCAGAAGATGCGGTCGCTGCGGCGAACAAGGCGGTGTGGGGGACGGCCCAGCGCACGCCACTCTACGCGGGTATGGGAACCACCGTGGTCGTGGGGTTCGTCGGGTTAGGATGGATGGTCTTTGCCCACGTCGGCGACTCGCGGCTGTACCGACTGCGGGACAACCGGCTCGAGCAGCTCACCAAGGATCATTCGTTCATCCAAGAGGTCGTCGATCAAGGCTTCTTCCCGACGCTTGCAGATGCCCAGCGGTACGGTGTTAAGGAGAATATCCTCACACGTGGATTGGGCACATCCCCTCAGGTAACGGTCGATTCCGGTGTCGTCGAGCTCGAGCCGAACGACCTCTTTCTCCTGTGTACGGATGGTCTGACGGGGATGGTTGCCGACGACGTGCTCGCCCGCGTGCTGATCAATGACGGAGAAGATCTGGATAAGCTGGCGAGCATCCTGATCGACCTTGCTTGTGCGCGCGGCGGACTCGACAACATTACCGTTGCCTTGCTGCGTGTCTATTGATCGGCGCCAGCGGCCCGTATCCGCTCCGGCCGTAATGGTGCGCGTCGCTCCTCCAGGACCGCGGCGGTGGCCTTGGGTGCGGCCAGCGAGACGGGGGCGGCATCTGCGCGCGGCTCCGATTCCGTGGCCCGAGCGCCCCACTCGATCAGCTCGATGCGCCCGTCTCGGTGCTCGGCGATGGCCGTGCAGCTGTCGACCCAGTCGCCGCAGTTGATGTACCGGATGCCGTCGATCTCCTTGACGGAGGCGGAATGGATGTGTCCGCAGATGACACCATCGACTCCGCGCTCCTTGACATAGCGGGCAACCGCCTCCTCGAAGTCGAAGATGAAGCCGGCGGCGCGCTTCACCTTGCGTTTGGCGTATCCCGAGAGCGACCAGTAGCCCGTGACGCCCAGCCGGCGCCGCAGCCAGGAGAGGAGGGCGTTCAAGCGTACCACCAGCTCATAGGCGCGATCCCCGAGGACGGCTAGCCAGCGGTGATACCGGGTGATCTGGTCGAGCTCGTCGCCGTGGATCAAGAGGTAGCGTTTCCCGTCCGCAGCGACGTGCACGTGGTCGGAGCGCAGCTGGATATGGCCGAAAGAGACGCCGACATGCTCCCGCAGGACGTCGTCATGATTTCCCGGGACGAACACTACCTGTACGCCGTGACGGGCGCGCTTCAGGATCTTTTGCACCACCGTGTTCTGCGTCGTCGACCAGTAGACGCCCCGGCGCATGGCCCAGAAGTCGATGATGTCGCCGAGCAGGAACAGGTGCTCGGCGTCGTAATCGCGCAGGAATTCAAGCAGGCTGTGCGCCTGGCAGGCGCGCGTGCCCAAATGGATATCGGAGACGAAGATGGATCTCACCTTTGGCACGGCTTCTAGGTCCTCGTGGGACGGGTTAGCGATGACCTCGTAGTCGGGCGTCCAACGAAGATGTAATACGGCACACAGATGCCTGGCAGATACTTGACGCAGGAAGGATATAGCCGACTTGTGACGTTCATATGTCGGCTTTGCGACGCGTACGTTGCGATGGGGCAAACCTCCCGTGCGCGGGAGCGCGAGATTGCGATTTCGGGGCTGCGATTGCGCCGGGGCTTGGGGTGGGCTGCGGGTCGAGACCGATTCGGTGGGCGTTATCCGGAAGCGCACTCGCCCAATGCCTGGCGATTGAGGGAGAGCGCGGCCAGCTCGTCCTGGAACTCTCGACGCAGCCGCGTCCACTCCAGACGAAACCAGGGGGTTAGCCGGTCCGCCTCCTGGGATACCATGCGGTCGACCTCCTCGCAGGCAACCCAGCGCCAGTCGGCTATCTCGGCGAGGTTGACCTCGATCGCCGATTCCGCGTCGACCCGTCCGGCGTACACCGAGCAAAGCTCTCGCTCCGACCCCACTCCCGCAAACTCTGCGTGGTACTGGAAGCGATAAAGGAGCTTAAGCTTGGACTGAACGGCGAGCTCCTCGCGCAGGCGCCGATGCGCGGCTTCCAAGTCACTTTCACCCCGGCGCGGATGGCTGCAGCAGCTGTTCGACCAGTACAGCGGCCACAAGGGCTTCGCGCTGCTGCGCCTTTGGAGCAGGACTCGACCGGTATCCGAGAAAAGAAATATCGAGAACGCGCGGTGCAGCAACCCCTTTCCGGCGTGCGCGTTTGCCTTGCTCTCATACCCCAAGACCGAGTTCTCGCTATCGACTAGGATTAGTTGCTCGTCGTCGAATGACACGCCTCGTGGGTCCGTCACCAATGAAGTCTCCTTTGTCGACTTTCTTCCGCCCCATGAGCCTACGGCAAGTCTGCTTCGAACACGAGTGTGTAGCGCCTCGCCGTACAACGCAATCAGGAGAGCCGATCGGTGCCGCAGCCCAGGTGAATCCTAAGGCAGGGTGCCGTGGAGCCTGGATGGACGTGTTCACCGCGTCTCCCGACGGCCCGCACTCGACCTTGACCCCATGCCCCGCAGCTCAGCCCTAGCTCGAATCGGCTCGCGAGAAGCTCCGAAGCCGCTTGCAGGCGTGCGCCGTCGACGCCCTGCGAGAGATATACACAACGCACACGGCTTTTTCGTTTCTTGACCGAGGGGCCAGGTTGCGCCCGCCGGGAGTGTCGGCAGCAGGGAGGCTGTCGTCAAGCCTTCAGGACGAATTCACGGCGTCCCCCGGCGGGCGTAACCCGGCTGCACAAGAACGAGAACCGAAATGCGAACGGCATACAAGCCCGTTCGACGGTCACACGAGCAGTCGGTTCGGGGAGGGAACCGGTGCGAGGGCGCTCAGCTCAGTGAGCCGACCCCGCGTGAATCCCGTCAAGGTTTGGGCGAGCCATGGCCAGTAGTATGCGAGTCTTTGGAACTGGGTGTCGTTCCGTCGGAGGCATTTACAGTGTGGCCGCGGTGGGGCGGAAGCAGAGCCCGACCACGGGTATTCGGACTGCGGCGAGCCTCCCCCACTCGTTTGTTGCGTAGGGGTCGGAGGGCGCAACGATCGCCATGTCAACGCTTTCGCGTCAGCGCTATGGCAAGTTTTGAGGAACCATTCGAGATGCTTCGAGAGTATGTGCCGCACGAGGAGCGTGACACCCGTATCCGCAGTGCAGTGCTTGCGATCAGGTCGCTGCTACCCGTTGATCTCTATGCGCGCCATAAGCAGGAGCTCATCTCTGTCTGTATCTGCAAGATCACAGAGGCGGACGGAAAGTGGAATACGCGCTACCGGACCCCGGCCGCCGTTTCAGAATCGTCCGCAACGAGCCTCAGACATGAGCACGTGTTCTCGCGACGGGTGGTCGTCGAGAGGCTACTGAGCGCCCCCCACCATATCGACGCGCTACTGCGCCGTGTCGTCGGCTGTCTCGTCACAACCAAGGAGCACGCTCTGCTGAAGGTTGTCGGCCACAAGCACCCCGATCTCGACGGATGGAGGCGATTTCAGAAGGCGGAGATCCGGGTGCTCGACCTGCTGGAGGGCAAAGAGGCCGATTTGGCCGCGCTCGTTTCCGATTCGTCAGGACTACCGCTAGAGGACACCGTGGCGGCGGCTCCTTCGCGGAGAGCCGTGAAGGACTTGGTGGCCATCGTTGACGGAAAGATCGAGGTAAGCTTTGACTCGGAAACGGAGGGGAAGGTCGCCCTTCAGGAGCTGCGATTGCGGAGAAAAGCCTACAACCTGCGCAAATATGCGCTTAATGAGCAGGAGAGGGCGCTGCTTGAGACCTATGCCGCTGCGCTCGAGAAGCAGGGACCCTCGAGTGTGAGCAACGGAAAAGACGCGAGTCTGGCAACTGATCTATCCGCTGGTTGGACAGCGAGTCGCACGCGGCTTGCGAGAAGCTTGGCCCCATTGGAAAGGGAGAAGCTGGAGATCGAAGCGATATTGCAGACGATCGAGTCGGTGATCGTCCAGGTCGAGGCAGAAATGCTCAAACGTATTGGCCACGAGCTTCCCTGATACGGTGCCCGCACAGCTTGCGAGGCACGAGCGCGCTGACACATTGGCGATTGCCGGAAGAGCTGGCACATGACTCGGCAGAAATCGGCTCAACGTCCCGCCGCGGAGTCAAGTTGGTGCCACGGGTCGGAGTCGAACCGACACGGGATCGCTACCGGGCGAAGCTTAGCGCTTCTTGCCGGGTGCAAGTCCCGGTCGGGAGGGGGCTCAGGATTGAATTCTCGTAAGGGCTAACCACCCACCCGTATCGAGTGTTGCGCCTCTGGCGGACAGCGGTGCTGATGGTAGGGACACTGTAGCAAACGTGAACAACAGGGGTGAAGCGTACACAGAGAATCTTGGGAGCGGCCGACTAGGCCAGAGGGGTGGCCGCACCACCCTGAAGCGACTGCAGCCTCGTCAATGATATTAGAGCTGACGTCCGCTGAGCCGTGCACGCCTAGCCGATGTCTGCGCGTGACGGAGGGTTGCGTAAAGCAGTCTGAGCGGCCCTGGCAAGCAGAGGGTGCTGCATCATTGTGTCATGTTTCCGACGATCGGAGCTTGCGATGAGAAGTCGTCGCTGTTAAGAAACGAGACTCACAACAAGAAACGCTCGGACGACTAGAGGAGGTACGGCGGCTCGGGTGGTAGAGAAGAGGCGCGAGACGCAGCGGAGTCGATTTCGACACCTCGACGAGTGGTCTGGCCCTGCTGACCGCAGCGGCATGTTTGCCCACCCGCTGCTTTGCGTAGTTCCGCGCCGTGTTCTCGGTGCATCCCGTCTCCGGCAGATAATCAGGGGCATGGACCGACCCCACGCATTTCCTCAGCGTCCCGAGCGGATTGCCTCTCCCGCGCGGAGGACACGCCGTTGAACGACGCCGGGCGCTACAAGGCCAACTTCACCAAAGGGGGCCTGATGGTCCCCGAGAGCCGGATCGTGGCAAACCTCCTGCTGCGAGATATCGATGCGGCCGGGTGGAAGCGCGCGATCGAGGTCGACAACGTCCTGCGCAAGCGCTCACCGACAACGGCGTCCACCAAGGCCATCTTGATCCGCGCCCGGCTTCAGACCATGGGTGAGGGCCTGTGGCGCCTGGTGCGCGACGGCAGTAAGCCGGTGGTCACCCATGCCGTCTTCGCCGCCACCATCAAGTACTCCCCACTGGTTGGCGACTTCCTCGACCTGATGGTTCGCGATCTCTACCGACGGTTCGAGGAGGTCCTGAAACCTCAGCACTGGGACCAGTACATCGAGAACTGCCGCAGTCGCGAACCCGGTATGCCCCACTGGTTCGCGACCACCGAAGAGAAGCTCAGGACGCGGGTGTTCGGCATGCTGACCGAAGCGGGCTACCTCTCCGACTCGCGGCATCGAAAGCTCAAGCCCGTGCAGGTACCACCGGAGGTGGTCGCCTACCTCAAGGAGGCCGGCGAGGATTACGTGTTGCGCTGCATGCAGATCGCACCATGAAGACCGACTTCAACGATCGGCTGAACAAGATCCTTGACCGCATCACCTCCGACGACTTCCTCCACGGCAAGGGCCTGGGCGCGGAGATCCCGTTCTACGCCTTCGACTATCCGCCGGAGCGGGAGCTGGAGGTGCGCGAGCACGTCGCCTTCCTGCTGGCCCAGATCCCCAAGCGACGGCCCGAGCTGCGGTTCGTCCACGTCAACCTGTTCGACCTCATCATCGGGCACCTGAAGGACCGCGGCTTCTATGAGAAGGCGCTCGACCTTCAGAAGAAGAAGGGCGACGAGGCCCTCCTCAAGGCCCTGGCGGCGCCGCTCGATGCGGGCAAGCTCGCCGCCGTCTTCGCGGATACCGTGAAGCCCGCGGAGCAGGACCTGGTGCTCGTCTCCGGCGTAGGCAGCGCCTATCCGCTCCTGCGCACCCACAACCTGCTGAACAACCTCCACCACCGCATGTGCAGCACGCCGCTGGTGCTGTTCTACCCCGGGGTCTACGACGGGCAGTCCCTGCGGCTGTTCGGCATCCTTCCCGACAAACCCTACTACCGGGCCTTCCGGCTCGTGGACTAGGAGCACGCCCATGCTGGTCAGGGATCTCTTCACGAAGGCGATCGACCGCCCCATCAACGGCGTCATCAAGGCCGATCAGGACGACAGCGAATCCGTCTGGCAGGAGCTTGACGAGTACGTGGTCACCAAGGAGCTGGACATCCACTTCCGCCGCTTCTTCGGCTCCTATCTCGACGCCATCGACAACCCCGGCAACCCGGACATCGTCGGCAAGGTCGGGGTGTGGATCTCCGGCTTCTTCGGCTCCGGCAAGTCGCACTTCCTGAAGATCCTCTCCTACCTCCTGGAGAACCGCGCGGTCACCCGCAACGGCGAGACCAGGCATGCCATCGAGTTCTTCGACGGCAAGATCCAGGACGCCATGCTCGCCGGCGACATCAAGCGCGCCGTCAACAGCGACGTCGACGTCATCCTCTTCAACATCGACAGCAAGGCCGACAGCGCGAGCGGACGCGACGCCATCCTTCGTGTCTTCCTCAAGGTCTTCAACCAGAAGCTCGGCTACAGCGGCGATCACCCGCACATCGCCGACCTGGAGCGGCGCCTGGACGCGCAAGGCAGCCTGGAGAGGTTCAAGCGGGCGTTTCGCGCCGTCGCTGAGGTGGACTGGGAGCAGGAGCGCGACGGCTACAACTTCTACGCCGACGAGCTGGTGCAGGCGCTCTCGGAGGCCCTCGGCAAGAGCGTCGAGGGCGCCAGGAGCTGGCTCGAAAAGGCGGAGGAGGACTTCAAGTCGCTCCTCACCGTGGAGAACTTCGCCAAGTGGGTCAGGGAGTATCTCGACAGCCGCGGCCCCAGCCATCGGATCATCTTTTTGGTGGACGAAGTCGGCCAGTTCATCGGCCAGGACACCCACCTGATGCTCAACCTGCAGACCATTACCGAGAACCTCGGCACCGCCTGCGGCGGCCGTGCCTGGGTGGTGGTGACCTCGCAGGAGGACATCGACGCCGTGCTTGGCGAAGTGCGCGCCTCCAAGGCCAACGACTTCTCCAAGATCCAGGGTCGCTTCAGGACCCGTCTGTCGCTTTCCAGCGCCAACGTGGACGAGGTCATCCAGAAGCGCCTGCTGAGCAAGGCCGACGCCGCCCGCTCGGCGCTCGCCGACGTCTACCGCGCCAAGGCCGACATCCTCAAGAACCAGCTCAGCTTCAGCAACGTCGGCATGACTTTCAAGCCCTATGCCGACGAGCTGGACTTCGTCAGCGTCTACCCCTTCGCACCCTACCAGTTCCAGCTGGTGCAGAAGGTGTTCGAGGCTATCCGCCGCCACGGCGTCACCGGCCTGCATCTCGCGCGCGGCGAGCGCTCCATGCTCGATGCCTTCCAGTCCGCCGCCGTCCAGCTCGCGGGCGCGGCGATCGGTGTCCTGGTCCCGCTCCACCGCTTCTACCCTTCCATCGAGAGCTTCCTCGAAGGCATCGTCAAGTCGACCATCGACAACGCCGCCAAGAACGACAAGCTGGAGCCCATCGACGTCCTGGTCCTGAAGACCCTGTTCCTCATCCGCTACGTCGACGAGATCCGCGGCAACGTGGACAACCTGGTGACCCTCTTCGTCGACCGCATCGACGCCGACCGCCTGGCGCTTCGCCACCAGATCGAGGCGAGTCTCCAGCGCCTGGAGAAGGAGACCCTGGTTGGCCGCAGCGGCGAGGACTTCTTCTTCCTCACCAACGAAGAGCGCGACATCAGCAAGGAGATCAAGAACGTCGACCTCAGCTCCGCGGAGGAGGCCAAGCTCCTCGGCGAGCTGATTTTCGAGGACGTGCTCAAGGGCCTGCGCAAGCACCGCTTCCCGGACAACAACAAGGACTTCGGCCTCACCCGCCTGTGCGATCTGCACCCACACGGGACCCGCACCGACGGCGACCTGGTGGTGTCGGTGGTAACGCCGTTGGCCGACGACTATGCCGCCTACAACGACGCCAAGTGCATCCTGCAAAGCGGCAGCGAGGGCGGCCAGCTAATAGTCCGGTTCGACGACAACAAGACCCTGGGGCGGGAGCTGCGCACCTACCTGCAGACCGACAAGTACGTCGGGCGCAGGAACGACGGCACGGCATCCAACACCACGCTCAAGATCCTGCGCGAGCGCCAGGACGAGAACCGCGAGCGCCGCCAGCGGCTGGTCCTGCAGCTGGAGCAGCTCGTCAAGGAGGCGGGCTACTACGCGGTCGGCCAGCCCTTGCCGCAGAAGAGCGGCTCGGCGACCACGGCCCTTACGGAGGCCCTGAACTACCTCATCCGCAACAGCTTCAACAAGCTCGGCTACCTCACCCACCTCTCCGCCAATCCTCAGGCCGAGATCAAGGCGGTGCTGAGCGCCACCGACGTGGACGACCTCGGCCTCTCGCTGGAGGCCGGCCAAGGCAACCTGCAGTCCCTCGCCGAGGTGCAGACCTACGTCGACCTCATGGCCTCCACCAGCAAGCAGGTCGTCCTGGAGGATCTGGTGCAGTCCAAGTTCGGGCGCCGCCCTTACGGCTGGCCCGAGTGGGAGGCGATCCTGCTGGTCGTCCGCCTGGTCAAGAAGGGGGATATCAGCCTGGTCATGGACGGCGCGACCCTCGCGACCGACAAGATCTACGACGCCGTCATCACGCCGAGCAGGTGGCGGCGCATCACCGTTATCCGGCGCAAGACCGTGGACAAGGGCCAGCTGCAGAACGCGCGCACCCTGGCCAAGGATGTCTTCGGCAAGCTCGCCCCCGACGGCGAGGACGCCCTCGACGGCTTCCTGCGCGAGACCCTTGGCACCTGGCGGACCAACCTCACCCGATACAAGACGCTGGCCGAAACCGGCGACTACCCCGGCGGTCAAGAGATCGCAGACGCCCTCGGGGTCATCGCCAAGCTCTTTGCGGAGACGGAGAGCTTTGGCCTCATCGACAAGTTCCTGGAGCGCAAGGCCGACCTGCGCGATCGCTCCGACGACGTCCACGACCTGGAGCACTTCTACGAGAACCAGCGCCCGGCCTGGGAGAAGCTGCGCAAGGCCCACGCACGGTTCCAGCTCAACCGCACCTGGCTGGACAAGGACCCGACGGCTGCCCCGGCGCTGCAGCGCATGCAGGAGATCCTCCGAGCACCCGCCCCTTACGGCATGATCAAGGAGGCAGAATCCTTGATCCAGACGGTCGAGGGCATCAACAACACCCTGGTCACCCAGCACCGCGAGCAGGCGTTACGGGACATCGAGCAGCAGCTCGCCAAGGTGCAGCTCGAATTGGATGCGGCGAAGGCATCCAACGACCTGCGCAACCAATGCCTCCAGCCGCTGCAGACCCTCAAGCGCCAGGTTGAAGCCCAGTCCAGCATCGCCCACATCGACCAGGCACGCGTCGGCGCGGTGGACGCGGCGGATGAGGCCTTCCAGAAGATAGAGGCCGCAGCGAAATCGACGGTCACACCCGGGGTGGGTGACGACGACCCGCCGAAGCCGTACGTCAAGCCGCGGCGTATCGTGAAGGCAGCCGCGCTGGTGCCCAAGAACCTGCTGGAGACGAAGGAAGACATCGACGCCTACCTGACCAAGCTCCGCCAGGCACTTGAAAACGCCATCGAAGCGGGCGAGCGGGTCGAGATTCGCTGATGACCGCAAGGAAATGACTCACGCAACGCCGCAACGACGCTAGGTGGAACTTCAAGCACGCATTCCTTGCGCCGTGGCGCCGTTGCGTGAGAACGAACCCGAGACTCGGGTCGACTACGAGCGCGTGGAAATGCACTGAAACTGTTATATTTTACGAGCTCTCGATCGATCAGCATTTCGAAAGGTTGATGCCATGCCCTCCGTTACCCTCTCCAGCAAGTTCCAGCTCTCCATCCCGAAGGCCATCCGCGAGGAGATGAACCTGAAGGCTGGTCAGAAGTTCGCCATCATCCCCAAAGGCGACACCATCGTGCTGGCTCCCATCCGATCTCTGGAAGAGATGCGCGGGATCCTGAAAGGCGCCGACACCAGCGACTATCGGGATCGGACGGACCGCCTGGAACGGTATCAATGATCCTGGTCGACACTTGCGGCTGGATCGAGTGGCTGACGGGGAGCGCGCTGGCGGATCGCTTTGCGCCGTACATGAAGGATCCTTCGGATTTGCTCGTTCCAACCACGGTGCAATACGAGTTGTACAAGTGGGTCAAACGCGAATCCGACGAAACCACGGCGCACGACACCATCGCCCTCGCCGACGGTAGTCTGATGGTTCCCTTGACCACCGAAATTGCGCTCATGGCCGCGGATCTGACGCTTTCGCACAAGCTCGCCTTTGCCGATGCAGTCATCTACGCCAGTGCCCGCAAGCACAAGGTCGAGCTGATTACCGCCGACGATCACTTCGAGGGTCTGCCGGGTGTGACGTTTTTTGGGAAGTGAATAGTGATTACTGGATAGCCCGCCTTTCTATCCACGATCCACTTGCCACGATCCACTCCCACAAGCCAAGCGTGCGAACCGACTGGCCAAGTATTACAATTCGCAAAGGTATTACCTCGAATCGCAGGTGCAGCATGCAGACGTCTACCCTTACAACCAAGGGGCAGGTCACCATCCCGGTTGAGCTGCGCAAACACCTCGGCCTTCATCCCGGGGACCAGGTCGGATTTGTTGTCGAGGATGGAGAGGTGCGCCTGGTGCGCCGTGAGCGCCGGATCGAAGCAGCCTTCGGCATCTGTAAGGCGAAGGTCTCGGTGACGGATGAAGAGATGGAAGAGGCGATTCGGAGCCGGGCGGGCAAGTGATCGCGGTCGATACAAATGTGCTGGTGCGCATCCTTGTCGATGAGCCCAGTCAGCCAGCACAAGTGATTGCTGCGAGGGCGCTCGCCAGCGAGGCGGGCGAGGTCTTCGTGCCCTTGGTCGTCCTGGTCGAAATGGTCTGGGTACTGGAAAGCGCCTACGGTCTACCCAAACCCGACGTCGTACAGGCGTTGGACCACCTCCTCGCCAACGCGGCCTTTACCCTGGAGGAGGAGCAGCGGTGCAATGCCGCGCTGCGCCCGTTCCGTGAATCCGGCGCCGACTTCTCAGACTGCCTGATCCTGGCCGGCTGTCATGCTCGGGAGCTGCCCTTGTATACCTTCGACAAGCGCCTCGCCAAGCTGGCCGGTGCTAAGCCGGTCGAAGTGGATAGTGGATAGTGATGAGTGGATAGCCAGTCTTCTCTATTCACTATGCACTTATCACTATCCACTTCTTCATCATGCAGACCAGCAAGCTCAAGACCTACGCCCCCAAGGCCCGGCGCGACTTCATTGCCGCCGTCACCCGCCGTGCGGCGAAGTTCGGCATCACCGCCAAAGACATCTCGCCCAATCGGGAGGAGGGGGAGCTGGTCTTCATCGAGGGGCAGCCGTACCCGAAGTCGGTGGGTGCTCAGCGTGCGAAGCTCGCGGCGCGGATCGCGCAGCAGGGCTTCCAGCAGGTCATGGAGGCCGCGGCCTACACCTGGTTCAACCGCTTCGCCGCCATCCGCTTCATGGAGCTGCACGGCTACTTGGAGCACAGCTTCCGGGTGCTGAGCCACCCAGCCGGCAACGTTCTCCCCGAGATCCTGGAGCAGGCTCAGCACGTCCAGCTGCCTGGGCTCGACCGCGAGCGGGTCATCGCGCTCAAGATGGACGGCACCCGCGACGAGGAGCTGTACCGCGACCTGCTGCTCGCCCAGTGCCGGGCGCTGCACCAGGCGATGCCCTTCCTGTTCGAGCCGGTGGACGACGAGACCGAGCTGCTGCTGCCGGACAACCTGCTCCAGACCGACTCCCTGATCCGCGAGCTGGTCACCGCCATCCCCGAGGAGGACTGGCAGGAGATCGAGATCATCGGCTGGCTCTACCAGTTCTACATCTCCGAGAAGAAGGACCAGGTCATCGGCAAGGTGGTGAAGTCCGAGGACATCCCCGCCGCCACCCAGCTCTTCACCCCCAACTGGATCGTCAAGTACATGGTCCAGAACTCGCTGGGGGCGCAGTGGCTCGCGACCTATCCGGACTCCCCGCTCAAGGGGCAGATGGAGTTCTACATCGAGCCCGAACAGACCCCGAAGTGCAGGCGCAGTTGGATGCGGCGAGGAAAGTGGTGAGTGGCGAGTGGCGAGTGGTGAGTGGGGGAGAAGAGAAGAACGCCCCGCAATCCGACAATGATGCGGAGGGAGAACTCACCACTCATCACCACCACTCAGCCCCTCAACCCCGAGGAGCTGACCCTCATGGACCCGGCCTGCGGGTCCGGGCACATCCTGGTGGAGGCCTACGACCTGTTCAAGGCGATCTACCTGGAGCGCGGCTACCGGCTGCGCGACATCCCGCGGCTGATCCTGGAGAAGAACCTCTTCGGGCTCGACATCGACGGGCGGGCGGCGCAGCTCGCGGGCTTTGCGCTGATGATGAAGGCGCGGGCGGATGACCGGCGGCTCTTCGAGCGGGGCGTGAAGCTCAATGTGATGGCGCTGGTGGACAGCGCGGGCTTCGATGCGGAGCGGCTGGCGCAGGGTGTGAGGCTGGCCGACTACGGGCTGAAGCCGGGTGATCTCACGGAGCTGAAGCGGCTGTTCGAGCACGCCACGACGTTTGGGTCGTTGATTCAGGTGCCGGAGGGGTTGGCGGCGAAGCTACCGGCGCTGAAGCAGCTGAGCGAGGCGACCAGCCAGGACCTGTTTGTGTCGGAGGCGCTCAAGCGCTTGGGGCCGCTGGTGCAGCAGGCCGAGTTGCTGGCGGCGCAGTACGACGCGGTGGTGGCGAATCCGCCGTATATGGGCAGCAAGTCATGAACGCCGATCTCAAGAAGTTCGCTCAAGCGACGACTTTCGCGGGCTACAAGAGCGACTCTTTTCGCGTGTTCATTCGAGCGGATTGATGCTTCGCCAAGCACGATGGTCGCATTGGCGCATGATCACGATGCGTGCTGGATGTTCTCTGTCAGTCGTTCGAGCATCTCGCGGACGCTGATTCTCGACGGCAACACTCATCACGTCGCTGGTTCAGCTTGAGTACCAGCGCGTTCGAGGCGACTCAGAAGTCGTGCACGTCTGCACTTTCGTACGTTGCAATACGCGACATTGCGAGACTGCACGTGGCTCGTTCATCCGACTCTCAGACTTCCAGGGCGGACGAACGCAAGGACCGAAGACACTGGAAGCATATGAACGCCGAGACTGCGGTTGGTTCTTCGAGGTCGCAAGACGACGATTTCAGAAGATTCCGGGCAGCCCGCTCGCGTATTGGGTGAGCAACGGATCGCGAGATGCTTTCGCGAAGGCATCGCCGCTTGGCGAGATCGTTCGACTCCAAGACAGGGCATGACGACCGGCGACAATGACCGTTTCCTGCGGCATTGGCACGAAGTGTCTTGGACAGCGACTGCTTTCGACTGTGCCGACGCGACGCCGACTGCTGAGCACCGGCCGTAAGTGGTTTCCTACAACAAAGGCGGAGCGTTTCGGAAGTGGTACGGCAATAACGACTTCGTAATCAACTGGGAGGATGATGGCGCGAAGATTGCTGCGTTGACGCAAAGCTCTATGGATCAGCTACCCGACAGTCGACAATGTAGACTACTACTTTCAGACCGTCGTTACTTGGTCTGACATGACGTCAGCGGCTTGCGTTCGCTGCGCGTACTAGCCAAGCGGATTACATATTCGACTGTAGCGGGGCTCGAGCGTCTTTGGCACAGAGCCAGGATAGCGTTATTGGCGCTACTGCTTGCTTCTGAACTCGAATCGTGCGAATCTGCTTACTGTGCACTGAATCCTACGCTCGACATCTGCAGCTTGGCGATACGGAGACTGTCGCTTCCGGTCAGCGGTGCTCTCGGATCGAGATCGATGAGCTCGGATATCGTCACAGTTGCTAGTCTCATTGCGCGCAGATCGACTGGGACGCCTACGAACGCTCCTGGGACTTCCAATCCCTCCCCCTCCTGACGGCATCCTCCGACCCCACCCCCACCCTCGAATCCAGCTACACTGCCTGGATCACCCAGAACCGCGAAACCATCGCCGAGATGAAGCGCCTCGAAGAGGAGAACAACCGCCTCTTCATCGACGCCTACGGCCTGCAGGACGAGCTGACGCCCGAGGTCCCCATCGAGCAGATCACCCTCACGGTGAACCCCGCCTACCGCTATGGGAAGAAAGTGGCGAGTGGTGAGTGGTCAGTGGAGAGTGGTTTCGGAGAGGAGCTTGAGACCCGCTTTCGCGAAGACACCATGCAGGAGCTGGTCTCCTACGCCATTGGCTGCGCGATGGGCCGGTATCGGCTCGATCGGCCGGGGTTGATCTATGCTCACTCGGGGAACGAGCGGTTCTGGGAAATATGGGAAGAAGTGAAGAGTGGTGAGTGGAGAGTGGAGAGTGAAGGAGAGGACTCGCCTCTTTCCACTCATCACTCATCACTCGCCACTAAGCACTTCCCCCCTGACGCCGACGGCATCATCCCGATCACCGACACCGACTGGTTCGACGACGACGCCGACCCACCGGGTCGTCGAGTTCATCTCGGTGGCCTGGAGGGGAGAAGAAGTGGAGAGTGGAGAGTGGAGAGTGGAGAGTGAGGGAAAGGACTCGCCGTCTTCCACTCATCACTCACCACTCACCACTCATCACTCATCACTTCTTGAACAGAATCTGAGCTTCCTAGCCAACAACCTCTCCCCCAAGAAAGACGAGTCCCCCCGCGAAACCCTCCGCCGCTATCTGGCGACAGTTCTTCAAGGACCACCTGCAGACCTACAAGAACCGGCCCGATCTACTGGTGCTTCACCAGCGGCAAGCAGAAGGCCTTCCAGTGCCTGGTGTACCTGCACCGCTACAACGAGGGCACCCTGGCCCGCATGCGCATGGAGTACGTGGTGCCGCTGCAAAGCAAGATGGCCGCCCGCATCGACCGCTCGCCGACGACATCCAGGCCGCCAGCACCAGCGCCCAGGCCAAGCGGCTGCAGAAGGAGCGCGACAAGCTGACCAAGCAGCTCGACGAGCTGCGCCGCTTCGACGAGCAGCTCCGCCACTACGCCGACCAGCGCATCCAGCTCGACCTCGACGACGGCGTCAAGGTCAACTACGGCAAGTTCGGCGACCTGCTCGCCGAGGTGAAGACGGTGACTGGAAGAAGAAGTGGAGAGTGATGAGTGGAGAGTGAGGGACAGGACTCGGGATTTTCCACTCACCACTCATCACTGACCACTCGCCACTCATTTCAAGCGCAAGCGAGGATAGTGACCATGTCGACACCCATCAGAATCAGTCTCGAAGAGGTCCAGGCCAAGCTACCAGAGATCGTGCACGGGCTCCGGGAAGGCGACGAGGTGGTCATCGTCGAAGGTGAGCGCCCAGCCGCCCGATTGCTCGGGCTGCCGGCAGCGAAGCGTCGTCCCAGGACCCCGGGCAGCGCCCGCGGACGACTGCCCGTGCTCGCCGAGGATGATGAGCACCTGCAGGGCTTCGGTATCTAATGATCTCCTCCACGGGTGACTGGAGATCGCCATGAACTATCGGGAACGCATCACGGTCGAGCCGGGCAAGCGGGGCGGGAAGCCTTGCATCAGAGGCCTGCGGATCACGGTGTACGACGTGCTGGATCAACTCTCCGCCGGGATGACCCCGAGCAGATCATCGAGGACTTCCCCGAGCTTGAGCTGGAGGACATTCGCGCCTGCCTGGGTTTGCGGCCGATCGCGAACGGCATATTGCGGGGCCTCCGTAAGAGCCTCATTCACATTTCCCAGCAGGCTGTCGCCGCAGGCTTGGCTGCCGTTAGCAGCGAGATCGTCGCCCTTTACGATCGAAACCAACCGACCGGGAGCATCATCGAAACCTCTGGGCTGCACAGGGGCTCAACCGGGACCGGTCTCTGAGTTCCCCACTACAAGGAGCTTCACAGCGCCATGAGAGCCATCGAGCTAAATGCCGAGATTACGACAGACCACGCCATCCACCTGACGCTTCCGGAGGAGGCCCCTGCCGGTCCTGCGCGCGTTATCGTGCTTTACGACACTGAGCGCGATGCAGAACCCCTAGCCTCAAGCCGAGAGGGCAACCTGGACGCCTTTCTGAACGCGCTTCCGAAGAACATACCGGGACGGGCTCGCCAAGACATCGCCGCCCAGGTGGAGGCCGAGCGGACGAGCTGGGATCGATGATGATCCGGCTGTTTCTGGACACATGCATCGTCATCGATCTGGTCGAGGGAAAGCCTGAGCAGCAAAGCCAACTGAAGGCGCTTCTCTTCGGCAAGCGAGTCGTCAGCAGCGAGCTGGTGCGGATGGAAGCGAGGCTCCAGGCGGTCCGCGATCAACGTGACGACCTGCTGACCATCTACGACAACTATTTCGGAGGTTGCGAGCTGGTCCCGTTCGATCGCGCGCTGTTTGACCACGCAACCCGCCTGCGCATCGACCATCGCATCAAGACGCCGGATGCCTTGCATCTGGCGGCAGCACTCAAGTCTCAATGCGACCAGTTTTGGACTAACGACATGCATCTCGCCAAAGCCGCGGGAACCAAGCTGGAAGTCTGGGATTGGGACCGCATCGAAAAGGCATCTCAGAGGCAAGGGCAGGAATGATCGCCGACGAGCATCTGAACGGCCTTGATACCGACACCGTCACCTGCCTGCGGTAGGGCGCATCGTGGAAACCAAACGCATCCAGAACGCGCTCGCGGAGTGTTTCCAGCAGGAAGGTCGCCGCCTCGTCTTCTGGCACGACCCTGAGCGCGAGCTCGAAGAGACCCTCGGCTCGCTGGACCTCGGGGGCGTCACCCTGCTGCGCCTGGATGAGCACCCCGCCCTGGCGCTCAAGGTGCGCCTCGAGCAGGAGGACCCGACCGGCCGCTACCTGCTGTACGCGCCCTTTGAGGCTCCCCCGCCGGAGCAGGATTGGCTGCTGGACATTCGCCTGTACGGCGCGAGCTTCAGCGCGGATCGCGCCTCGATGCTGCTCGCGGACCTTGGCCTCACGCAGCAAGCGCTGCGTCAGCACCTGAGCGAGCGGGCCAAGTTCTTCGCGAGCCGCGAGCGCCTGGAGCGGCTGAAGAAGCTGGTCACCCCGAACGACACGGCGCTCGACATCGACCGCAAGATCATCGCCGCGCTGGCCAAGGCCGACCAGCCGGAGCTCTTCAACGTCCTGATCTCGCTCTTCGACGCCATCCCCGGCGGCGACCTCGACGCCCTGCCGCCAGCCTGGGCCGAGATGGAGAAATTCGGCGTGCTGCCGGCCTTCTGGGAGCTGGTGGCGCGCCACTTCGGTTACCAGGACGAGGCCCCGACCCTCAAGAACCTGCTGATTAGGCTCCTGCTCGCCGACTTCGACCACGGCTGTCGCGCGGGTCTGCCGGCAGGGCTCAAGCACCTCGCCCTTGCGCGCCAGGGCGCCGCCAACGCGGTCGTGTGTCTTGCCCAGTGGCGCGACAGCAGCACCCGCGGACCCTCCTACGAGGCGCTCTCCGCGCGTGTGGCCGACGCGGTGAAGCTCCAGCAGCACCTCGGTGACCTGGACATCGAGGACCTGGCGGAGGTCAGGACCTTCCTGCTGGTCGAG
The DNA here is from genome assembly GCA_963824085.1 of uncultured Gammaproteobacteria bacterium. Lineage (GTDB taxonomy): Bacteria > Pseudomonadota > Gammaproteobacteria > Chromatiales > Chromatiaceae > JARRNE01. The sequence goes on along the minus strand of CAWGNT010000007.1, from coordinate 157,790 downwards.
AAGCTGATCGCCAGGCGTCTGCGTGACCGCGTGCTTGAGACGGCATCGGCGATCAATCCGCAGGCGATCCGGGATGTCGCCTCGCACCGGCAGGACGGCTACTGGGTGAATCCGGCGCTGCCCGACACCGGTCATGCACCGCGCCGGGCGCTCCATGCCGTCTACGAGGCCCTGCAGGCTGCCGCGGATCTCTTCGCCGTGGGGAACGAGCGCGCAGGCAGCCTGGCCCGGCCGGGCGCCAAGGCGCTGTTCGGTGCTTACGCACACGACCTCTACCGCCTGGACCAGCTCTACCGGCGCTTCTGCGAGTGCGCGGACTTCGCCGAGGCGCGCGACTGGGACGTCCTCAAGTCCCTGCGCAAGAAGGTCGAGGGCGTTTACGGCAACGGCTATCTCGCGGAGCTGGCGCTGCAGTGGAACAAGCACCTGGAGGCGGGCCTGCTCGGGCTGTGGCGCATCGAAGGGGTGCCCAATCAGCAGGCGTTCTACGAGCGGGAGGTCGCGCCCGTGCTGGCCAAAGGTGCGGACCGCCGCGTCTTCGTCATCGTGAGCGACGCCTTCCGCTATGAGGCAGCGCAGGAGCTGACCGAGCAGCTGAACGGCAAGTACCGCTTCGACGCGGAGCTGTCCGCCCAGCTCGGGGTGCTGCCGTCCTACACGGCGCTCGGCATGGCGGCGCTGCTACCGCACCAGACGCTCGGGTATGACGAGAGCGGCGCCGTGCGCGTCGACGGGCTGCCGTGCGCCTCGCTGGAGCAGCGGAGCAAGGTGCTGGAGAGCGTGCATGGGGTTGCGGTCAAGGCGGATGCCTTCATGGCCATGAAGAAGGACGAGGGCCGCGCCTTCATCAAGCCCTACCGCTTGGTCTACGTCTACCACAATCAGATCGATGCCACGGGCGACAGCGCGGCCACCGAGGACCACACCTTCGCCGCGGTGCGCAAGGCGATCGACGAGCTGGCAGACCTCGTCGGCAAGATCATCAACAGCCTGAACGGCAACCAGGTGCTGATCACCGCCGACCACGGTTTTCTGTTCCAGGAGCAGGCGCCAAACGAGACCGACAAAAGCAGCCTGGCCACCAAGCCGCCGGGGACGTTGGTCGCCAAGAAGCGCTACCTCCTGGGCCGCAAGCTCCCGGAGCACGACAAGGCCTACCATGGCTCCACCGCGGTGACTGCGAACGCCGTCGGCGACATGGAGCTCTGGATACCGAAGGGCGCCAACCGCTTCCACTTCGTGGGCGGCTCGCGCTTCGTGCACGGCGGTGCCATGCCGCAGGAGATCGTGGTGCCGGTCATCCGGGTGCGCCACGTGCGGGATGAGGAGAAGGCCAAGACCAAGACCCGTATCGTCGGGGTCAGCGTGCTCGGCAACAACTTCAAGGTCACCACCAACCGCCATCGCTTCCAGCTCATCCAGACCGAGCCAGTCGGCGAGCGCGTCAAGCCGCTCACCCTCAAGGTCGCGATCTACGACGGCGACGACCCGGTGACCAACGTCGAGACGGTCACCTTCGACAGCACCTCGAAGGACATGAACGAGTGGAAGAAGACCGTCACCCTGACCCTGGAGGGGCGGCGCTTCGACAGCAAGAAGGTCTTCCAGCTGATCCTGCGCGACGCCGAGACCGGGGTGGAGGAGGCGCGCTTTGACGTCACCATTGATCTCGCCTTCATCAATGACTTTTGAAGAAGTGGTGCGTGATGAGTGATGAGTGATGAGTGATGAGTGATGAGTGAAGAGTGAAGAGTGATGAGTGATGAGTGATGAGTGAAGAGTGATGAGTGATGAGTGATGAGTGTCACGGTGCACGTGCAGAGCTATCGCGATCTGATTGTATGGCAGAAGTCCATGGATCTGGTGGAGCGGGTTTACCGAATGACCAGAGTATTTCCAAAGGAAGAGATGTACGGGCTGAGCAGTCAGATCCGGCGCGCAGCCGTGTCGATCCCGTCGAATATCGCGGAGGGACAAGCCAGAAAATCAACAGCGGAATTCCTCCATTTCCTGTCGATCGCCCAAGGTTCCAGGGCGGAGGTGGAAACGCAGACCCTGATCGCGCAACGATTGGGCTACGTCACCCAGGCTCAAATCAAGGAGATCCTGTCCTTACTGGATGAAATCTCAAGAATGCTGAACACCCTCAGAACCAAACTGCAACCCTAACTCATCACTCACCACTCACCACTCACCACTCACCACTCACCACTAAAAAAATGCTAGACGAGCTCCTAAATCAACACTTCGCCGGCAAGGTGGTCCGCAAGGACCTCACCAAGCTGATCAAGGAAGGGGCGAACGTGCCGGTCTACGTGCTGGAGTATCTGCTCGGCATGTACTGCGCCTCGGACGACGAGGAGATCATCCGCGACGGCATGGAGACGGTGAAGACCATCCTCGCCGAGAACTACGTGCGTCCGGACGAGGCGGAGAAGGTCAAGTCCAAGATCAAGGAGCGGGGCAGCTACAAGGTCATCGACAAGGTGACGGTGCGGCTCAACGAGCGCCGCGACATGTACGAGGCCCTGCTCTCGAACCTGGGGGTCAAGGACGCCGAGATCTCCGGGAGCTACGTCAAGCAGTTCGAGAAGCTCCTGGTGGGCGGGATCTGGTGCATCGTCACCGTCCACTACTACTTCGAGGAAGGGCAGAAGGGCTCGCCCTTCACCATCGGCGACTTGAAGCCCATCCAGCTGCCGAACATGGATCTGGAGGGGCTCTTCGAGGGGCGCAAGGCCTTCTCCGAGGCGCAGTGGATCGACGTGCTCTGCCGCTCGACCGGCATGGAGCCGGCGAACCTCGACGAGCGGGTGAAGTGGCATCTGCTGGTGCGCATGGTCCCGTTCGTCGAGAACAACTACAACTGCTGTGAGCTGGGACCGCGCGGGACCGGCAAGAGCCACATCTACAAGGAGATCAGCCCCAACAGCATCCTGATCTCCGGCGGCCAGACCACGGTCGCCAACCTCTTCTACAACATGGCCCGGCGCACGGTCGGACTGGTTGGCTTGTGGGACGTGGTGGCCTTCGACGAGGTCGCCGGCATCCATTTCACCGACAAGGACGGCGTGCAGATCATGAAGGACTTCATGGCCTCCGGGTCCTTCGCCCGCGGGCGCGACGCCATCCAGGCATCGGCGAGCATGGTCTTCGTCGGCAACATCAACCAGCCGGTGGACACGCTGGTGAAGACGAGCCACCTGCTCGCGCCGTTCCCGGAGGCGATGATCGACTCCGCTTTCTTCGACCGCTTCCACGCCTACATCCCAGGCTGGGAGGTGCCGAAGATGCGGCCCGAGCTCTTCACCAACCAGTACGGGCTGATCACCGATTACCTCGCCGAGCTCATGCGCGAGATGCGCAAGCGGAGCTTCTCCGACGCCGTCGACCGCTACTTCAAGCTCGGCAGGGATCTCAACCAGCGCGACACCATCGCGGTGCGCCGGACCGTCTCTGGCTTGCTCAAGCTGCTTTACCCCCAGGGCGATTACGACAAGGAGGCGGTGCGCCGTTGCCTGGAGTACGCCCTGGAGGCCCGCCGGCGGGTGAAGGAGCAGCTGAAAAAGATCGGCGGGATGGAGTTCTTCGACGTCCACTTCTCCTACATCGATCAGGAGACGCGGGACGAGAAGTTCGTCAGCGTGCCCGAGCAGGGCGGCGACAAGCTGATTCCGGACGGGCCGCTGAACCCCGGTGTCCTGCACACCGTCGCCACCGGCGGCAGCGGACACTTGGGGCTCTATCGCCTGGAGACCCAGACGACGGCCGGGAACGGCAAGTTCAACGTCTCCGGCCTTGGTTCAAGCAGCGCCGCCAAGGAGGCGGTGAAGGTCGCCTTCGACTACTTCAAGGCCAACATCAGCCGCGTGAGCGGGCTCGCCAAGGCGGGGGACCACGACTACCACCTGCACACCGTCGAGCTGCACAACACTGGCGCCACCAAGGCGATGACCCTCCCGAGCTTCGTCGCGCTGTGCTCAGGCATCCTCCAGAAGCCGGTCCAGGGCCAGATGGTGGTCCTCGGCGACATGAGCCTCGGCGGCAGCGTAATCCCAGTGGAGAACGTCGCCGAATGCCTGCAGGTCGCCTTCGACTCCGGCGCCAAGCGCATCCTGCTGCCAATGGCCAGCGTGGGCGACATCCCGAGCATTCCGGGCGAGCTGTTCGCCAAGTTCCAGACGTCGTTCTACGCCGACCCGGTGGACGCGGTGTTCAAGGCGTTGGGGGTGGAGTAAAGCTCCGCTCCCTGGGCGGGACGCGTCTCTTCTGTCTCCCAGGCGCCAAGCCCGGGTGCGCCCCGCTCTCGTGCGACGGGCTGGCGCGTGAGCAGGGGGCGTCTACTAAAGTGTGGCAGGTTGCGGCCGTATAGCGAAACGCTAGGTGGCCTTGCCCTTATCGCGGGCTTGTATGGTGCCACGGGTCGGAGTCGAACCGACACGGTATCGCTACCGGTGGATTTTGAGTCCACTGCGTCTACCAATTTCGCCACCGTGGCGCGGGCTTGTCACTATACCAAATTGGCACCTGCGGACAATCCGGCGGGCCGAGAAAACCGATGCGCGATACCTCTGGCGGCGCAAGAGCGCTTGAGGTGACGAGAGCATTGGGCTCCCGGTTTTGCCCGTGCCGTCCCCGACCCATGCTCAGCCTTCGTCGCGTGACAGGTGCGCGCGGGCTCGCATAGAATCGCGGCGCCCGACCACCAACAACGCTGAAGGAAGGCATAATGAAGTTCGCGTTTCGATACCTCCCGTTCTTTGTCCTGCTCTGCCTGTCTGGCCTCACGCTCGGCGCGAGCGCCGGAGAGAAGAAGACCATCTTCTACAACGTCACGACCGATGACACGTGGGCCACTGGTATGGCGACCGGCCAAGCCGCCCAGGCTATGAAGAGCGGCTACAAGGTCGTCATATTCCTAAACGTGCGCGGGGTGTATCTGGCCGCGAAGAGCCGTACGCTGGACGCCTTTAGCGGGACCGGGAAGACCCCCCAGGCTGTGCTCACCGACCTGATCAAGGGCGGGGCTCGGGTCATCATTTGTCCCATGTGCATGAAAAAAGCCGGGATTGCCGAGTCCGACCTCCTCGAGGGGGTCGAGACGGGCGGTCCGAAGGTGACATTTCCGCTCATGACCGCCGAGGACACGGTAGTCATTAGCTACTGATCGCAAATCTCGACGGAGGCGGCCGCACGGTTCCTTGTCCGCAGACCCGCTCCCTGGGAGCGGGTCTGCGGTCACGGGTTCGAGCTTGCCCGGGTATGATGCCGCACCATGCGGCTGTCCGACTTTCGTTTCGACCTCCCCATCGAGCTTATCGCCCAGCGCCCCCTGCGGACGCGCGGGGCAAGTCGGCTCCTCACACTCGACGGTCCCACGGGAGAGTTGCGGGACCTGGCGTTCGCCGAGCTCCCCGTGCTCCTTCGCCGCGGCGACCTGCTGGTCTTCAACGACACTCGTGTGATGCGGGCGCGGCTCTTCGCCCGCAAGGAGTCGGGCGGACGGGTGGAGATCCTGATCGAGCGGCTCCTTGGCGCAAACCTGGCCTTGGCGCACGTGCGTGCGAGCAAGGCGCCGAAGGTCGGGGCGCACGTCCTGCTCGGTCGAGGCGAGGTCATCGAGATCATCGGTCGTGATGGCGACCTTTTCCGGCTGCACTTGGCTGACTCCGGGTTCGGTGACCTCATGGCCCGTCATGGTCACGTGCCGTTGCCGCCTTACATAGAGCGGCCGGACGACGACGGGGACTTGGAACGCTACCAGACCGTCTATGCAAGCCGCGACGGGGCGGTGGCGGCGCCGACGGCTGGGCTCCACTTCGACCAGGGGATGCTCGCGCATCTCGAAGAGCGAGGAATCCGCCTCGCCCACGTGACCCTGCATGTGGGTGCAGGCACATTCCAGCCTGTGCGCGTGGAGCAGCTGGAGGAGCACGTCATGCACGCGGAATGGGTCGAGGTCGATCAGGCGACCTGTCGCCAGATCGCGGAGACGCATGCCGGGGGTGGGCGAATCGTGGCGGTGGGGACCACGAGCGTGCGCAGCCTGGAGACTGCCGCAGCGGGAGGACGGCTGGAGCCCTTTTGCGGCGACACGCGGCTGTTTATCCGGCCCGGCTATCGGTTCCGGGTGGTCGACGCCCTGATCACCAACTTCCATCTCCCCGAGTCTACCCTGCTGATGCTGGTTGCTGCCTTCGCGGGCTACGAGCAGGTGATGACCGCCTACCGCCACGCAGTCGAGAACCGCTACCGATTTTTCAGCTACGGCGACGCAATGTTCATTACTCGCCGGAAGTGACGCCAGGTCCCGCTCGGCACGAGAAGGGACGCGCGCGGCCGGCGAGGGCGACGCGGTGTCTTGTTGGCGAGGAACGGCAAAAAAAAAGCGCGACGGGGGGCGTCGCGCTCAAATTACCACCAAAGGAGGATGGAGGAGTGTACTGAATCACGGGGGGTGATTCAGTACATCAACAGTTTCTTAAATACCGAATCTGTTGTCAACCCCCTTCTGGTTAATTTTTTGTTAGCTGGGTTCGCGTGTTCGCCACCGCTCACACCTAGCCCGCGGCGAGCGTCGCTTTCGGGTAGGACACGCCACAGCCGCCTAGTCCGCAATACCCTCCCGGGTTCTTCGCGAGATATTGTTGATGGTAGTCCTCTGCATAGTAGAGCTCCGGCGCGTCGCGAATCTCGGTCGTGATGGTATCGCGTCCGGCTTTGCGAAGAGCTTCTTGGTAACGCGCGCGACTGGCTTGCGCTGCCGCCTCCTGGCGCTCGCCGTAGGCATAGATACCCGACCGATACTGAGTGCCCACATCGTTTCCCTGGCGCATTCCCTGCGTAGGGTCGTGGGCTTCCCAAAACTCCCGTAGCAGCTCCTCGTAGGAGACCCGCTCGGGGTCGAAGACGACAAGCACCACCTCGTTGTGGCCGGTCAGCCCGGAGCACACTTCGTCGTAGGTGGGGTTTGGTGTGTAGCCGCCTGCATAGCCCACGGCGGTCGTGTAGACACCCGGAAGCTGCCAGAAGCGTCGTTCCGCACCCCAGAAACACCCGAGCCCGAACATCGCAGTCTCCGTTCCCTGTGGGAACGGGGACAGGATAGGGTTTCCGGTGACGAAATGTCGATTGGATACGGACATCGCCTCGGCGCGGCCTTTCAAAGCCCTCTCGGGCGCCGGCATCTGGGTCTTGTTGCGGAGCATGAACACGGGAATTTCCTCCGGGCTGGGATCGGCGGGCGGCTTGCCCCATCTATACCTTTCGCACTTGCTTTTTCGGTTTTCCGCAACCGGGCACGCAGGTCACAGACCGAGCGAGCAATGTGTAATGTCTGTATCTCTCACCTGCTCTTTCGCCAAGATTGGGGCTCAAGCGATTTCTGTCAAATCTGCCAATCCCGTACATTCATTTCCGACAACCGCCTTAGCTGTCCGTCGCAACAATGACTCGCCGCAAGCGCTTCCCGCTGGTGACAATCGACCTCGACGACACTGTTTGGCCGAGCGCGCCGGTTCTTCTTCAGGCGGAAGACGCGCTCTACCGATGGCTGCAGCAGGTTGCCCCGGGAGTGACCGATGCCCATGAGCCTGTGAGCTTGCGCCGACAACGCCTCGGGCTGATGCGCGAGCGCCCTGATATCGCTCACGACATTACCCGTGTGCGGCGGGAGTCGCTGCGCCGTCTGTTGGCAGGGCACGGATACGCCCCGGAGCTCGCCGAAGAGGCTATGAGCATCTTCTTGTACCACCGTAATCAGGTCCAGCCCTATTCAGAAGTCGTAGACGTGTTACGAGATCTGGGCGTGCGGCATCGGTTGATCTCGATCACGAACGGCAACTCCGACCCTGCACGCACTCCCCTGCGCGGGCTGTTCCATGGATCTCTGAATGCCGTAATCGCCGGTGCTGCCAAGCCCGATCCCGCGATCTTCCGAATGGCTCTCGACTGGGCGGGGGTCAGTGCGGAGCAGGCGATACACGTGGGCGACGATCCGCTTCTCGACGTCGCGGCCGCGCGTGACGTCGGCATGACCGCCGTTTGGGTCAACCGCAACGGACGCAACTGGCCCTCCGATCTTGAGCCGCCCGATGTGCAAGTGATCGATCTGACGGCGCTTTCTAACTGGCTCAACGGGGCCGACCGTGCGCTTTGAGGTGCTGGCGACCGCCGGAGCGGCACGGCGCGGCCGCCTGACCTTCGAACGGGGCGAAGTGGAGACACCCGCTTTCATGCCCGTGGGTACCTACGGCACGGTCAAGGCCATGACACCGGAAGAGCTGGCGGAGAGCGGTGCCCAGATCCTTCTCGGCAACACCTTCCATCTGATGATGCGGCCCGGCATGGACGTGATCGATCGTCACGGCGGTCTGCACCGATTCATGAATTGGGGGCGGCCGATTCTTACGGACTCCGGGGGGTTCCAGGTATTTAGCCTCGGTAAGCTGCGTAAGATCAGGGAGGAGGGGGTGCGTTTCCGATCGCCGGTGGACGGTAGTCCCGTGTTTCTGAGTCCCGAGGTCTCCATGGAAGTCCAGCGTGCTCTCGGGGCCGATATCGTCATGATCTTCGACGACTGCACGCCCTATCCAGCCGACGAGGAGCGGGTTCGTGCGTCGATGGAGCTCTCCCTGCGCTGGGCCGCGAGGAGCCGGGACGCGCACCGGGACAACACGGCTGCCCTGTTCGGCATCGTGCAAGGAGGCATGTACGAGGAGCTGCGCGAGGCGTCTCTCGCCGGGCTTCGGGCGATCGGATTCGACGGCTATGCGGTGGGTGGGCTATCGGTGGGCGAGCCGGAGGCGGAGCGGCTGCGCGTCCTCGACTACCTCGCTATGCGGTTGCCGAGCGACCGGCCGCGTTATCTGATGGGGGTGGGCACCCCCGAGGACATCGTCGAGGCGGTTCGCCGCGGCATCGACATGTTCGACTGCGTGCTCCCGACCCGGAATGCGCGCAACGGATACCTGTTCACCAACCAAGGAGTGGTGAAGATCCGCAACGCCCGTTACCGAACAGACCAGAGTCCGCTGGACCCGTACTGCGATTGCTACACCTGCCGGAACTACAGCCGCGCCTATCTGCGCCACCTGGATCGCTGCGACGAGATTCTCGGCGCGCGTCTCAACACCCACCACAACCTGCACTATTACCAAATGCTCATGCGCTCCTTGCGTGACGCCATAGCGAATGGGCGGTTGGACACATTCGTCACCGATTTCTACGCACGGCGCCGCGGCTGATCGGCGTTTGTCGCCGCCTTTATCTTTGCTCAGGCTGTGCCATAATGCGCGGCTGATTCTGTCCAGCCGTTGTCGCCGAATTCTCGAGGACCCGCGAAATGAGCTTTTTCATCTCCGATGCCCTGGCTGAGGGCCCCGCCGCCGCCCAGAGCGATCCCCTTTTGGGGCTGCTTTTCCCGATCGGGCTGGTCGTCCTCCTCTATTTCCTGATGATCCGTCCGCAGGTGAAGCGCCAGAAGGAGCACAAAAAGATGGTGGAGGCGCTGGCGAAAGGTGATGAGATCACCACTGCCGGCGGGCTGGTAGGTCGCGTCACGGAGCTCGGCGAGAACTTTGCTCAGATCGAGGTTGCCGAGCACGTCAATGTCAAGATTCGCCGCACCGCGGTCGAATCCGTGCTGCCCAAGGGGTCGATCAAGGAGCTTTGACTGGGCTGGATGGCCCGTCCGTTCCTAGAGGGCAGAGCCGCACGGGTCGCATGATGCGCCGCATACCTTTTGAGGCGGCGCGGTAGGGGCGTGCCGGCATTCTGGGATGCGGCCCTCCGCGCACCGCCCCACGTGAGATGGAATCCCGATGAACCGATACCCGTTGTGGAAGAACCTGCTGATCCTCGCCGTCGTTCTGGCAGGCCTCGTGTACGCCTTGCCCAATATCTTTTCACAGGATCCGTCCATCGAAGTCAGCGCTGCACGCGGCAGCAAGGTCACAACCTCTACCATCGGCGAGCTGAAGGCCGTCCTCGAAAATGCCGGTACCCCGTTCAAGGCCGTGCAGACGCTCAAGGATGACAGGCTCTTGGTGCGCTTCAAGACGTCCGGGAACCAGCTCCAAGGACAGGCCGCCATTGCCGCGGCGCTTGGCGATCGCTACAACACCGCGCTCACGTTGTCGCCCGATTTGCCGGGATGGGTGCGTTTCTTCGGCCTACGCCCCATGGTTTTGGGGCTGGATCTGCGTGGTGGGGTACACGTCGTTATCGATGTCGATATGGATGCGGCGATCGACCAGGCGTTGGAGCGTTACAGCGACGACATCCGGAGCCTTCTGCGTAAGGAGAAGATTCGCTACCTCAGTGTCACCAAAGATAACCAGCGGATTACGGTGCGGTTCGGTGACGCGGAGACTCGGGACCGAGCCGACGCACTGTTGCGCGATGAGATTCCGAACCTGAAGCTCGGTACAGGCGAGGACGGCCGGAGCTTCTACGTCTATGCGACCATGACCCCGGCCGACGAGGTCTCGGTCAAGAAGTTCGCCTTACAGCAGAACATCACGACCCTTCGCAACCGCGTCAACGCCCTCGGTGTGGCGGAGCCCATCATTCAGCAGCAGGGGGATAGGCGCATCGTCGTCGAGCTGCCGGGAGCCTCCGACCCGGGGCGCCTCAAAGAGATCCTCGGTGCAACGGCCACCCTGGAGTACCGTCTCGTGGACACGGAGCATAGTGTCGAGGATGCGGTAAACGGCCGCGTGCCGCCGAGCGACAAACTCTACAGGGATCGAAACGGCCGACCGGTCCTACTGAAGCGCAGGGTGATAGTCACCGGCAACGAGATCACCGACGCCTCGGCCGGTTTCGACCAGCGCTCCGGGCAGCCTGCCGTATTTGTCAGTCTCGATGCCCAAGGGGCGCGGCGCATGCGCAACGTGACCACGGAGAACGTCGGCAAGCCGATGGCGGTGGTCTTCATCGAGAACCGAACCGAGACCCGCATGGTCAATGGCAAGCCGGTGAAGCACAAGGTTCGGACCGAGGAGGTCATCAGCGTCGCCAATATCCTGGAGCCCTTTGGGCGGCGCTTTCAGACCACAGGGTTGGACAGCTCCGGTGAGGCCCATGACCTTGCGCTGCTCCTGCGTGCCGGGGCACTGGCCGCTCCGATCGAGATCGTGGAGGAGCGCACCATCGGCCCGAGTCTGGGCCAGGATAACATCAACCAGGGTTTCGAGTCCGTCGCCATCGGCTTCGCCGTTGTCGTGGTCTTCATGGCCTTCTATTACAGGATGTTCGGCGTAGTGGCCGATATCGTATTGTTGGTCAACTTGATGCTGGTGGTCGCCGTCCTTTCAATGCTGCAGGCGACTCTGACCCTTCCCGGCATTGCCGGCATTGTGCTGACCGTGGGGATGTCGGTGGACGCCAACGTGTTGATCTACGAGCGCATCCGCGAGGAGATCCGCAACGGCAACTCACCCCAGGCGAGCATTCAGGCCGGCTACGACAAGGCGTTATCCACCATCGTCGACGCAAACCTGACGACGTTGATCGCCGCCGTGACTTTGTTCAGTTTCGGTACCGGTCCGGTCAAGGGCTTCGCCGTCACCCTCTTCATCGGCATCCTGACCTCCATGTTCACCGCCATTATGGGAAGCCGCGCAATCGTCAATCTGATGTATGGCGGCAAGCGTCTGCAACGTCTGCCCGTCTGAGCGGAGCGTCCCTATGGAATTCTTCAAACTGACTCACATCGATTTCATGCGGTACCAGTGGCCAGCCATCGTGCTGTCTACGGTGGTGAACCTCATTGGGATTGGGTCTTTCATCATCCAGGGTCTCAACTTTGGACTGGACTTCACCGGAGGAACGGTCATCGAGGCCGGGTACAAGGACCCCGTGCAGCTGGGCGATGTGCGCGCCGCGCTTGCTAAGGCGGGCTTCAACGAGGCCACCGTGCAGCACTTCGGCAGCTCGCGGGATGTGCTGATTCGGCTAGCCCCGAAGAAGGCGTCGGAAACCACGGCCGCGGTTAGCGACCGGGTGTTTCGGGCGCTGAGCGCGGACGCGAAGGGACAGGTGGAGCTGCGCCGCGCAGAGTTCGTGGGACCGCAGGTGGGGGAAGAGCTCACCGAGAGCGGCGGTCTCGCCGTACTCTACTCCCTGATCGGTATCCTTATCTACGTCTGGCTGCGGTTCGAATGGAGGTTTTCCGTCGGAGCCATCATCGCCACTATCCACGATACGATCGTTACAGTGGCGATATTCTCCCTATTTCAGATCGAGTTTGACCTGACCGTCTTGGCCGCGGTGCTTGCCGTGATCGGCTATTCGTTGAACGATACGGTCGTGATCTTCGACCGCATCCGCGAGAATTTCCGCAAGATTCGAAAGGGTACGGTGCTGGACGTCGTCAACCTGTCAATCAACGAGACGATGTCCCGTACGATCATCACCTCCGGCACGACCTTGATTGTTGTGCTGGCCCTGTTCATCTTCGGCGGCCAAGTCATTCACGGCTTTGCGCTGGCTCTGCTCGTCGGCATTGCGGTCGGCACATACTCGTCCATCTACGTCGCCAGCAGCGCAGCCGTGATGCTTGGGATCAGCAGGGCGGACTTGATGCCGGTGAAAAAGGAGGGTGCGCGGCTCGACAGCATGCCGTAGGGGATGGGACGGGGCCGCTATTCAGTCAGGCCCTGAGCGCGTCGCTGAGGAACGGACGGATGCGGGCGAGTATGGCGTGCTGTGTCTTGACGTTGCCAGCAACGACGTTGCCGGTGTCGAGGTAGCTATCGCCGCCGGCGATATCGCTCACTGCCCCTCCGGCCTCGGTCACCAAGAGGGCGCCGGCCGCAAAGTCCCACTGGGCAAGCCCAAGCTCCCAGAATCCGTCGAGACGCCCCGCCGCTACGTAAGCGAAGTCGAGGGCGGCGGAGCCTGGACGGCGGATGCCCGCGGTGTCTTGCATCATGGCCTTGAGCATGCCGAGGTATGCATCCAGGTGCCTGTGGTCGCGGAAGGGAAAGCCGGTTCCGATCAACGCGCCTTCCAACCCCGTGCGGTTGGCGACTCGCAGGCGGCGGTCGTTTAGCTGAGCGCCCTGGCCACGACTCGCGGTGAACATCTCCTCGCGCAGGGGGTCATAAACCACCGCCTGCTCGAGACGTCCGCGGTACTTCAGGGCGATCGAGACGGAGAATTGGGGAAACCCGTGCAGATAGTTGGTGGTGCCGTCCAGAGGGTCGATCACCCACTCGTAGTCGCCGCCCCTGTGCGCACCGCTCTCTTCCGCCAGGATTGCATGGCCAGGGAATTTGCCTCGCAGCTCTTGGATAATGGCAGATTCGGCGCTACGGTCGACCTCGCTGACGAAGTCATTGCGGCTCTTGGAGGCGACGGCCACCTGATCCGTGTGCTCGAAGTAGCGCAGGAGGATGCGGCCGGCGTTGCGGGCGGCCCGGATGGCGATGTTGAGCATGGGATGCATGGCGCGGAAAGATACTCCATGCTTACGGTTCATCAAAGCTTGACAATGAAACGAAATTCTGAAGATCCTGGTTGGCGATGAGTATTCTGACCTCGCCGCCGCTGGAGCGAATCCGATGCGTGTTGGTGGAGACCACTCACCCGGGGAACGTCGGTGCCGCGGCTCGGGCCATGAAGACGATGGGCCTAACCAGATTGCACCTGGTGCGTCCGCGGTACTTTCCGAACGCCGATGCACTGGCGCGCGCCTCCGGCGCAGACGATCTGTTGGCCAACGCCCAAATTCACGACACGCTGTTCGATGCCCTTCGAGGCTGCCGGTTCGTGGTCGGATCCAGTGCGCGGCAGAGGACCGTCGATTGGCCGCTCCTGGAGCCGAGGGAATGCGCCGATCGGCTCTTGCGCGAGGCGGCGCAGGGTGAGACGGCCCTGGTCTTCGGCCGGGAGAGCTCGGGTCTCACCAACGAGGAGCTCGCGTCGTGCCACTACCTGGTCCGAATACCGACCAATCCGGCGTTCAGCTCGCTGAACTTGGCAGCAGCGGTCCAGGTCTTGTGCTACGAGCTCTACCGCAGCGCCGCTCGCCTGGAGGGCGAGCTCCCAGCAGAGGAAAGACCGGACCTGGCGACGGCCGAGGCGATGGAGGGTTTCTACGCCCACCTGGCGCGAACGCTCGTGGACATCGGGTACAGTGATCCGCAGCAGTCGGACAAGTTGCTGCGGCGCCTGCGTCGGCTCTTTAACCGGGCCCGCCCCGATCGGGTGGAGCTCAACATCTTGCGTGGCATGCTAAGCGCCGCTCAGGGCAGAAAGACACCCGAACGCTTCCGAAGATCGCGCGGTTCAAACCCGGTTCCGCGTGTCGGCGAGACCACGGAAGGCGTGGAGCGCTGAGCAATTCCGGACCCTTTTGTTCTGCGTTTTCTCGCAGCGGTGTACTGTCAAAGCGGCAGGAAGGTTTTCATGTTCCAACGATTGCGAGAAGACATCGCGTGCGTGTTCGAGCGCGATCCTGCTGCACGCAACGCCTTCGAGGTGCTCACGACCTATCCCGGCTTGCACGCCGTGATGATGCACCGGCTGTCTCATGCGTTGTGGAACGGCGGCCTCAAGTGGCTGGCTCGCTTCCTCTCCCATGTGGCACGCCTCTTCACCGGCATAGAGATCCACCCGGGGGCGCAGATTGGCCGCCGGTTCTTCATCGATCACGGGATGGGTGTGGTGATCGGCGAGACGGCGGTAATCGGTGACGACTGCACCCTGTACCATGGTGTCACTTTGGGCGGCACGAGCTGGGAGAAGGGCAAACGGCACCCGACCCTGGGGCGCGACGTGGTCGTTGGCGCTGGTGCAAAGGTGCTTGGCCCAATTGAGATCGGGGATGGCGTGCGCATCGGTTCCAACGCGGTTGTTGTCAAGCCAGTCTCGGCAGGTGGCACCGTGGTTGGCGTTCCCGGTCGAGTCGTGGAGTCCCAAAGCGATGTGAAGCAGGCACAGCGGGCGGTCACAGCGAAGCGCATCGGTTTCGATGCCTACGGCGCGACCCGCGATGCCCCGGACCCGGTGGCCCATGCCATCAACTGCATGCTCGACCACATCCATGTTATGGATCGGCGCTTGGAGGCCATGTCCAAGGCCTTGGAGCAGAAGGGGATTACCAAGCACTTTGACCACCTTCCGGACCTCGAGTCCTGCGAGATCGTCTCCGCGGGCGAGGCCGATGGACCAGACGAAGCGGTGCGAAAAAGCTAGGGGATTGATGCGGGGTGCCATGGCTGCGAACAGCCGGAGCACGCTGAGCGGGAGGGCGCCTGGCGGGGTCGGCGCATCTGCCGTTTAGACCCCATTGGCCACTCGTCTCGCTCAGCCGGCCGCAAAATTGATCGCAGTTGTCGGGTATTGTAGTATCAAGGCAGTTCGCCGATGCAGGAGCCCTTCCTTGTGAGACTCACCACGAAAGGCCGCTACGCCGTTACTGCGATGCTCGATCTTGCGATCCACTATGGCCAGGGGCCGATTGCTTTGGCGGACATCGCACAGCGGCAGGGCATCTCTCTTTCCTACTTGGAGCAACTCTTCTCCCGGTTGCGCCGACGCTCGTTGGTCTCCAGCGTCCGCGGTCCGGGTGGCGGATACAATCTGGCGCGTAGCGCCGGGGAGATCTTTGTCGCGGAGGTTATCGCAGCGGTGGACGAGAACGTCGACACTACCCGCTGCGGAGGTGCGCAGAACTGCCAGAACAACGGTCCATGCCTGACGCACGACCTTTGGTATGACCTCAGCGAGCGAATCTACAACTATCTGAACGGCATCAGCCTACAGGACCTCATGGAACGCCGAGGCGTGCAGGAGGTCGCCGCGCGCTTGGAGGGGGCAACGCGCGAGGTTCCGGTCGATACCGTACGCCGCGATTCCGTGTCGGCGGGCGTCTGAGCCGTCCCGAGGGGGGCTGGCTGCTCGGGCGCCGACGACGCTACCCGATCGCTCATCGGCGCGGACTCTTCGGGAGCGCGGTCGACCGATGCCGTCCCGAGTATGAGGTTCTAAGCGGCTGAGGATACGGCGTCTGTTACCGACATCGTCGGGGCTTCCCGGCACTGCAAACCTCGTCACCGGAGGTTAAGAGCGGCACTTTTTCCATTGGAACGAGTGCCAGCACGCGTCGCCACCGCATACCGACGGAAGCTTACAGGTCATCCTAGATTCGGAAGTCGAACCACGAAGGACACGAAAAACACGAAGAGCTTCAAATAGCTACTTCCAATTGCGCCATCCGGTGGAGGGTGAAGTCGGATCTACCCCCATTTCCTATTTCGCCGTTGTTCTACTTCGTGTTTCTTCGTGCTCTTCGTGGTGAACTGCTCTTTTTAGGGTCATGGGACTCAAGTGGACCGATGCCCTCGAAGTCGCGATTGCGTTGGACGAGGCGCACCCCGACGTGGACCCCCGCTATGTCAGCTTCGTGGATCTGCGTATGTGGGTGATAGGACTAACTCAATTCGACGACAACCCAGCGCGCTCCGGCGAGACGGCCCTGGAAGCCATACAGATGGCGTGGATGGAAGAACGAGACTAGCGCGGCTGCCGTACGCCGCAAGCGTGTCGGCGGGGCGCGCCAGCCTGCCTCAGCACTGTTCCCATGGTAATCCGCGGAAGCGCCAGCCTCCCGCTGTACTGCGATGGTGATGCTCGTCGAGCTCGCCTTCGAAGCCTTCGTCGACATGGAAGACGTTCCGCAGCCCGCCCTTCATGAGGGCCCTTCCGGCCTCGACCGAGCGTTTTCCGCTGCGGCAGATCAGGACGATCGGCGTGCAGTGCGTCTCGGGGGAGCACACAGCACCGCC
This sequence comes from uncultured Gammaproteobacteria bacterium, assembly GCA_963824085.1. Lineage (GTDB taxonomy): Bacteria > Pseudomonadota > Gammaproteobacteria > Chromatiales > Chromatiaceae > JARRNE01. The sequence continues at coordinate 140,994 of CAWGNT010000007.1, read as the reverse complement.
CAGGAGCAGCTTGCGGATCTCGGTCTCGAAGTGAGGATTGACGGTCCACTCGGGCTCGTCGATCCAGGGGACGTGGACCGCACCGGATGGGTGGCCAACGAACAGATACTCCATCGTGGATCGGATATCCACGAGGAGCGCCTGAGGGTCGTCCTCCAGCATCTGCCATGCCTGGCCAGGTGTCAGACTCGTCGGATGCAGCTCGCTCATGGCGGTATCCTCCAGGGTCGGGAGCTAGACGGGATACTAACCTGGTCTACAGAGTCCGAAAAGATCGCGTGGTACGGAGGGAGGCCTCACTCGGGAGGGGTGAATATGGTATCGGGGCAGGGGTGGCAGCGGATACTCAAGCACTTCAGCGGGAGATGAATGGGACTTCGAAGGAGCGCCTGATCCGCGTGCTCCTGGCCTCGGTCTCCCGCCTATCTCTGCCGGCGAACCATCGTCTGGGGCGGCTTCTCGGGTACTTCATGCTGAAGATTCCGAACAAGCAACGCCGCAATGCGCTCATCAACATCCGTCTCTGTCTGCCGGAGCTCAGCGAGGACGACGCGCTGCGATTTCGTGAAAGGACCCTGGCAGAGTACGGGAAGACCTATTTCGAGATCGCCTATTTGTGGCTGCGACCCGTGGAAGAGGTGGTGGGACTGATCCGTGGAATCGTCGGCCGTGAGCTGGTAGAGCGGCGTGACGGGCGCGGCGTAATTGTTCTGTCTCCTCATCTCGGTGCTTGGGAGCTCGCCGGGCTCTACCTGTCGTCGCTCGGGCCGACCACCACGTTCTATAAGCCGCAACGCTTCCTCGACCCAATGATACAAAGCGCACGTGCGCGCCGCGGCGCGACGCTGGCGCCGACGACGGGGCAGGGAATCCGTAAGCTCGTGCAGGCGCTCAGGCGCGGCGAATACGTCGGCATTCTTCCGGATCAGGAGCCGAAAGGAAAGACGGGGGCCGTCTTTGCGCCGTTTTTCGGGGTTCCGGCCTATACAATGCTTTTAGTGAGCCGACTCGCGCGAGCGACCAATGCGCGGGTCGTATTCATGTTCGCGGAGAGACTCTCTGCCGGTCGCGGCTACCGGATTCACTGCGTCGATGGACCCAAAGGGATTGCCTCCGGGGACGACGTGGAGGCCGCAACGGCACTGAATCGAGGTGTCGAGCAATGCGTGCGCGTCTGCCCCGAGCAATACATTTGGCCCTACAAACGCTTCCGTACGCGCCCGGAAGGCCTACCAAGGCTTTACCATGGCCCGCTGTGATGACGGGCCAGCGGTAGTACAGGGTTCCGAATCGCGAACACGTGCTCGCGGGTGAGCGGAACCTGTCGAAAAGGCTAATCGCCCCGCAGCTCGTGTGTGGGAGACGGAGGCCCCGCGGACGCGGGGCCGAAGGGGCGGGCGTCAGCCGATTGTCGCCGTCGTGGAGTCGTTTTCGCCCTTGTTGTCAACCCAGGAGATCTCGATGGAGTCGCCCTTGGCGGCTCCCTTGAACTTGAAGGCGATATACGGATTCTTGGAGACGCCGCCGCTCCAATAGGCCGTCATTACCGGCTTGTCCTTCCACTTGCAGACCACTTCCTGAATGAAGTGAGCCGGAATGACCTCCCCTGTCTTCTTGTCCTTCACGAGGCCAGTATCCATCGGGTGGCTAATCAGCGCCTTCACCTCGGTCACGTCTTCTTTGATCTTGGCGCGAACTTTGATCGTGCTTGCCATGTCTTATTTCCTCGGAACGATTTTCGGTTGGTCAGAATCAGCCGCCGCAGCCGCCGATGGTCACCTTAACTTCCTTCGCTGCGCTGTACAGTTTGTCGCCGACCTTGACGACAGCGACGACGTCGGCGGTCTTCGCCATCTTGATGCGGGTCGAGACGAAACCGATCGCTCCGGGCCCCATGTCGAATGAGGCGATCAACGGCGTCTGATTCCCAGCAGCAATGATCGAGACGGATTCGACGCCGTCCATGTCCGCCTCGACGGTCACCGGGACTACCGCCCCGTTCTCTGCGATATCCGGCGCCTTTATCTTTATCTTGTCGCTGGTTTCGTGACTGCTTGTGCCAAGCAGGTCCTTGAGCGCATCGTCTATGCCCTTTGCCTTGAAAGCCGCCTCGGGCCATGCCGCCAGGACTGTGCGTGGAGTCAGGAGGCCAGTGCCGATGGCCATGCCCACTGCGCCGGCGGCGAGGGATCCCTTTAGCAGAACTCTGCGTTTTGCGTCGATCATGAAGATTCTCCTGTCGAGCAACGGTTGGAGGTTAACGGGTCAAAATGCGACAACAGTCCTGTTGTCGACGACTTCGGCGGGTCGCTACACCGCCGAAAGGAGGCATCCAGTCGTCCTGCGCCAAATTGGAGGAAGCAGCCGGCGCGAGACGCACGGCCCGACACGCAGGCAGAGCGGCACCTGACGGGACAACCCACCGACCACGCCGGGGGGCGGCGCCGTCGCGGCGCTCGGCCGCGGTATGCCGACCTTGCGGAGCAAGCCGGCGGGGTTCCTCCTGGTGCACGAATCTTCTTTCTGTGGTCGCCGTCGGTCCGGCAGGCGCTGCATGCAGACTCATGCCTGGCTGCAGCCCGTACAACCCGCGCAAGCGGCGCGACACAATGTTGAAGCTTAGCGCAGTCGGCGCGGCGTGAAAACCGGCGTCTGCAACGGCTGCTCAAATCGTGTCAGGACTTGGCCTTGATCGTTAGCTCCGGGCTCACTTGGACTTCTTCAAGTCCTTCTCTTCGTCCTTAAAGGTTGCGAGCCTTGCCTGTATGCGCGACTGATCCTGGAAGTTGATACCGGGCTGTGTCAATGCGAACTCCAGTTGGCGTATTGCAGGGTCGAGGTCGCCCTGGGCGTACAGGTACTCGGCTCGATAAAGGTGGGTAGCGCCTTTCCGCCCTGCCATGCGCCCTGCGTCGGACATGAGCTGGTAAACGTAGGGATTGGCCGGGTGCATGCGGGTGATTTCCTCGAGGGTGCGCAATGCCTTGTCGGCTTGACCGCCCGCCATGAGCGTTCGGGCGTAGGCGACCCGCAACGGCATGCTGATCGGTCGCACATCGACGGCGGCCTGCAGCTGCTTGAGCGCCTGCGCGCGCTTGCCGCTCTTAGCTTCCAGCTCCGCGTTGAGGATGATGAATTCCACCTGCTCGGGCTTCTGAGCGAGCAGCTTGGCGGCCACCTCACCGGCAGCGCCGATATTCCCGGCCCTTTCCAAGGCCACGGCGTAGCCGTAACGCTCGGCCATCTCGTTACGGAAGCGTCGACTGTCGAGGGTGGAGCGAAAATAGGCGACTGCCTTCTTCGGGTCGGTATAGGAGCGCTCACGCAATCTGGCGCGCAGCAGGTGATAGCTCAGGTCGTCTGGGCGTTGGCGATGACCGTAGTCTGCTGCCCGACCCAATGCGTCCGCGATACGGCTGGTGTTCACCGGATGGGTCAAGAGGAACTCCGGCGCGTTGTTCTCATAGACGCGGCTGGCTTTGGACAGGCGCTCGAAGAAGGCAGGCATGGCATAGGGATCGAAATCGGCGGCCGCCAGGGTGGCCATGCCGATGCGGTCCGCCTCCTTTTCATTCTCACGCGTGAAGTTGATCTGGTGCTGAGCGGCAAGCGCCTGGACACTGGCGATGGCCGCGGCACCTGCCTGGGAGCTCACCTGGGCGCCCAATATCGCGGCGGCCACGAGCAGGGCAGTCGCCGGAAGGCTCAGGCGTTCCGTGTCTTCGAACGCCCGCATGATGTGACGCTGATTGACGTGAGCCATCTCGTGGGCGATTACGGCTGCCAGCTCGCTCTCGCTCTCGGTCGCCAGCACCAACCCCGTGTAAACCCCAACGTAGCCGTCGGGTCCGGCAAAGGCGTTGACAACCGGCTGGTCGATCAAGAAGAAGGTGTATTTGCTCGTCCCGGTTCCATTCGCGGCCGCCAATCGATGACCCAAACGGTCGAGGTAATCCGTGAGCAATGGATCGTCGATGACCGGCAGCTCCGCACGTACGCTGCGCATGAACGCCTTGCCTAGGCGCCGCTCGGTGGCGGAGGACATCACGACGTCCGCGGAGCTTGCCAGGTCTGGGAGCCGAAACTGTTGGCCGAGTGCTTGGTGGCTGGACGCGAAGATGCTGCTAGCGACGGCAAGCGAGAGTAGGGCTCGGAGAGGCCACCGCGGTGGGAACGGGCTTTTCATCTTGTCCTCTGAGCGCGTCCTGCGAGGCGAGTTCCATCGGTTCCCGGAAATGTTAGAGGGATGTCCATACGCCCGCCAAGTCTGGCTGGAGTCGTTCCAGCCGATCACACCCACACGTCCGCTTCTGCGGACTGGGCTCGCTCGCGCCTCCGCGTCGCGAGGACCCCCTGGACTCAGTTGAGCTGGATGCGCTGACCCCAAGGGGTCTTCGATTTCCCCTTGACCAGCCAGATGACGGGATAGCTCGGCTCGTTGTCAGGAAAGTCGCCTTGCGCGTCCGTGAAGTAGATCAGCAGGTCGGGACGTATGCCCTCGCTCGCAATCCAGGAAAATACAGGCAGAAAGCTGGTACCGCCCCCGCCCTTGATCCCCTCGGGGCGCCTGAATTCTTCCCACGGGTTGAAGACCCACGGTGCCCCCTCACACAGCTTGGCGTCGCAGGGCAGCAGAGTGACGCGTGCGCGCACCTGGCCTTTGAGCGCGTTGACCTCCGCGATGAACTCCTCCATCTCCCCATCCTTGATTGAACCAGAGGTATCCACGGCCACGACCAGGTCCAACTGATGGCTGCGCAATGTCGGCAGGATGAAGTCACCCTCACGCCGTGAGGGACGCATGTAGCTGTAATCATCGCGAGCGGCTGCGCTCATGTATCTGGCAAGCAGCGTCCGCCAGGGCAGCTGGGGCTGTAGCAGATGGTCGATCATGCGGGCGAGCTCACCGCCGAGCCTGCCGTGCTGCATCGCTTGCTGGGCGGCGCCTGCCATGCGCTGCTGCCACTGGACGTTCAGGGTCTCCTGCTCGTCGGGTGCCAGCGGTGGGGGGGGCTGCGACGTCCCGAGGCTTGGGTCGGTCTGGTCCCGCGCATCGGCGCCGCTGCCCTGATCCCCCTGATCGGGCTGATCCGGTGGTTGACGCTTGTCCAGGTCGTCTTCTCGAAGCCCAGTGCTGCTCCCGCGGCTCGACTCGTCGTTGTCGTAGGCGTGCTTGTCCAGGGTTTCCGATTCGTCGTTCTCATCGATGAGCGGATAGATCTCCTCTGCCGTCATCCCCTTGTAGATGGGCATGACCAAGGCGTTGGGCGGGGGTGTCAGGCCGTCGTCGATCAGCAGCGGGTTGATGGCGTAGTCGCATGCGAGGTCCCAGCGGTGCTTCACCCGGTGCTGGCGCCGCGCGAAGTGCGACAGGGCGCAGTGCAGTGCCTCGTGAGCAAGCATGAACTGCGTCTGGTCCAGGCTCAGGGCATCGATATATTCGGGGTTGTAATAGAAGGCACGTGCATCCGTGGCCGTTGTCGGGCACCAGCCCGGTTTGGCAGGATGCATCGGTAAGCGGAGTACCAGGGCGCCGAGGAAGGGCTTTTCCAGGATCAGGCGCGTGCGGGCGGCCGCGAGCTTGGTGTCGATGGCCTGAATGTCGGCAGGCATGGTGTATGGGCTATTCGTACAGCATTACGTCGGAAATGGCCTTCGCCCAGTCGGCAAAGGCCGGTACCTCGAACAGCTCGTTACCGATGGCGCGATGGAGATCGGATACCAGCATCACCCCCATCTCGCGCTGGGGGAAGCGACGGGCGTAGGCCAGGATGTTACCCAGCACCTGCTGCGCGTTGTCGCCGTCGCGGGCCCGAATGGCCTTACCCACCAGGGCAGCCGCGACCGCATACTGGAGATCGATCTCGCGCGGGACCGACACCTCGTCGCCAGCGACAATGGCGTCGAGGTCCGGCATCTGATCGAGGCTGTTGACGAAGGCATGGAGCTCGATCCCAGCCGCTGGCCCTACACAGGCCTGCAGGGTGCCCTGCAGGAGTTGGGGGTGGTCTTCGAACTTGCGCAGCCCGCGGTGGGCAAACTCCCATGAGCGGGGGGAGGGGAAGGCCATGGGGTTATGGGCCGGGTCGAAGTCGAACAGCAGCTCGGGCCGAAAGCGCAGGAAGGCGATGATGCGTTCATCGATTCCGCTCGTGTAGGCCCATGCGACCCAGTCGTCGAGGTGGGTCTCCACCTCGAAGTGAGAGAACCGGTTCGCAAGTGGCGCCGGCATCGTATAGGTAACGCCGCGGTCGCCTTGCCGATTGCCCGCGGCGAAGATTGCCCAGTGGCGTGGTACTCGATAGTCGCCGAGACGGCGATCCAGAATGAGCTGGTACGCGGCGGCCGAGACGGCTGGGGGCGCCGAGTTGATCTCGTCCAGGAAGAGGATGCCGCGCGGGCCGTGGCGTTCTGCGCTAGGGAGCATCGCCGGCACTGCCCACTCGACGCGGTCCTCCACCCGAAAGGGTATCCCGCGCAGGTCGCTCGGCTCCATCTGCGAGAGACGGATGTCGATGACCGGCGCCTGGTGCTTGGATGCGACCTGAGCGACCATTTGAGACTTGCCGACCCCTGGGGGGCCCCAAAGCATGACTGGTGTATGGTGGCCTTCGGAGGTGCTGAGAAACTCCCTGTCGAGGACGCGTAAGAGGTGTGCGGGGCGCATGCTTGCTAACGACTTAAAGCTGGTTTATCGGGGCGTTGCGGAAACATCGTGCGAGGTGATTGGCCGCTAGCCGCCTCGCTGAGCTCTTCGCCTGCTCTCGGCGTCGCGCCGACAGTCGCCAGCCCGGCTACGTTGCTGCCGATACGCCGAAAAAGGCTAGCGAAGGCACCGCGTAACCGGTACGTTCTCTTGCGGCAATCGCCGCAGGTCCCGTCCGCGCGTACGTAGAGTGTGCAATTTCCCTGGACAACATGCGTCTTGGGTTCCGGTTTCACAAGGCCACGAATAGGATGCGCAGGTACCCGGAAGGTGATTAGCACGTTAACTCAGGTGGGCCAGCGTCGGGTGCGGGCCGTCGGAACACGCCGTGAAGACGTCCGTGTAGCTCGACGGTCCCGCCGACCCGCCTAACGGGGGTTAGAGCTGAGGTACGATGCTGATCACCATCCGGAAAGATAGGCTGGCGGACATTAGAAAAACGGACTATTCTTATGCCCCCTTTCCGCGCACAGCGCGGCTTGCGGCTGCGGAAGTTGGTTGCGCCTCCCGAGGGAGTGTGATCAGGATTTGCGCTCAGCCGTTACGGCAAGGTCGGATATGGGGCGTCGGGACACTCCGTATCCAACCCTCCGGTAACGAGCCGCGGCTGAAATTCGACATAGTCGCTTGAGGGAGAGCGATGCGCGGGGTCGGTTGTTTGATGCCACGCGACCCATGTAAAATCCCGCGGCTTTGGCCTGTAAATCGAATATGCTCGGAGACCGGATATGAATCAGTTCTACTACGACGCCGTGACCAAGATGGAGCAGATGGGTGTCGACGACGAGTACATCCAAGGCTGGCAGTGCGGCTTCCTGCAGAATCCCAAGCGTGAGGAGCAGCGGTTGACGGACGCTTACGAGGCTGGGTATACGGACGGGGAAGAGAAGAACGCAGACAATTTCGCCGAGTGGGTGAAGAACTGATCCCGGTTTGATTGCGCAAGGAAGGCGGGGTCACCCGCCTTTTTTGTTCCGGATGGCCAGTGCCCGCGCCTTTCCGAGGAGGTCGTCCCTGGCTTCTCCCTCTGCCTGAGATTATGGCCCCGCCGACCCCCTTCGGCGCCTCCTGAATGGCCCCGGCCTCCCCATCATTCCCTGCTGCTACGGGGCGCTCGCCGCGTGCCTGATCGTGACGCGCGCCTGTCACGCGCCGATCCCGTGCATGAGGATGGGGGCAGCGCTGGAGTGGGTGCAACACCCGTCCTGATCCCCGATCATCCGATGGAGCCGCGGGAGTGCCATGCAGATTTCTTGCACGATCTGGTGGGCGGCCAGGGGCAGACAGGCCCTTCCATAGGCAGGCGCAGTACCCGTCGGTGCTTCGCCAGTCGGTTGTGACCCGGTCGGGCGCATCAGGGCTGCCGTTGGCGGGCTGCACGTGATGTCCAACATTCTCACGGAAGGCTTCAGCCGCGCGACTCGCCACTGGTTCGAGGACAATTTCTATGTCCCCACGGAGGCCCAAGCCAGAGGTTGGCCGGCCATCGCTGCCGGCGGCCACGTTCTCATCACAGCGCCCACCGGCAGTGGAAAGACGCTTGCCGCGTTCCTCTGGGGGATAGATCGTCTGTCCCGACCGGACCGCGATCCGACGCCAGGCGCCCGGGTCGTTTACGTCTCGCCGCTCAAGGCCCTGGTCTACGACATCGAGCGCAACCTGCGGGCCCCGCTGGCGGGTATCCGCCGCGCCGCCGAGCGACTCGGCGAGGCCATCGAGATGCCGCGGATTGCGGTCCGAACAGGGGACACCGCCCAGCAAGAGCGCCAGCGTCAGCTCAAGGAGCCGGCGGAGATCTTGGTCACCACCCCCGAGTCCCTGTTCCTGATCCTCGCCTCCAAGGCGGCGGAGCACCTCGCGGGCGTCAACACACTGATCGTGGACGAGGTCCACGCGCTTGCTCCGACCAAACGCGGGGCCCATCTGACGCTCAGCCTGGAGCGCCTCGCAGCGCGCTGTCGAAAGGATCCGCAGCGTATCGGACTCTCTGCGACTGTACGACCGCTCGAAGAGGCGGCGCGCTTTCTCGGCGGCGATCGAAGGGTAGAGATTGTGGACGCCTCGGCGGAGCCGCGGCTGGACCTGCGGGTGATGGTCCCGGTGCCCGACATGGAGCACCCGCCCGAGCTGCAAGCGGAGGAACCCAAGGGCGGCTCCATCCTCGGCGAGCTGTACAGCCGCTCGGTTGCCCGTCCGCCCCAGGAGCGGGGAATGTGGTCTGCCATCTATCCGGCGCTGCTCGCGGAGATCCGGGGTCGCCGCTCCACCATCATCTTCGTTAATAGCCGTGGGCTGTGCGAGCGTCTTTGCCAGCGCCTCAACGAGTTGGCCGGAGAAGACTTGGTACGCGCCCATCATGGTAGCGTCTCCCACGAGCAGCGTGCCGAGATCGAGGAGGGCCTGAAGCGCGGAGCGCTGCGTGCCATCGTTGCCACCAGCTCCCTGGAGCTCGGCGTCGACATGGGGGCGGTGGACCAGGTGTTGCTGGTCGAGTCCCCTGGTTCGGTGGCGCGCGGTCTGCAGCGGGTGGGACGTGCCGGGCACGGGGTAGGGGAGGTGAGCAGTGGACGCATCTTTCCCAAGTTTCGCGGCGACCTCCTGGAGTGCGCGGTCGTCGCATCCCGCATGCTCGCAGGGGATCTGGAACCCTTCCGCATGCCCAACAACGCCCTGGATGTCCTCGCCCAGCAGGTGGCCGCCCTGTGTGTCGAGGGGACGCGGTCGGTGGGGGAGATCTGCCGGCTGATCCGACGCGCCGGTCCCTACCGGGAGCTCTCGCGCGCCGCGCTCGAGGCGGTCGTCGACATGCTCTCGGGGCGTTACCCGTCGAGCGACTTTGCGGACCTGCGGCCATTGCTCAGTTGGGACCACGCCGCGGATACCCTGAGCGCCCGCCGAGGCGCGCCAATGCTGGTGCGGCTCAATGCGGGCACGATCCCGGATCGGGGGAGCTATGGGGTCTACCTCGGGCCGGAGGGTCCCCGCGTGGGCGAGCTGGACGAGGAGATGGTGTTCGAGACCAAGGCGGGCGACAACATCCTTTTGGGTGCGAGCACATGGCGGGTGGAGTCCATCACCCGCGACCGCGTGGTGGTCGCGCCGGCCCCGGGTGAGCCCGGACGGCTCCCCTTCTGGCGCGGGGAGGGACCGGGCCGGCCGGTGGAGCTCGGCCGTGCCATCGGCGCCTTTTGCCGGCTGGTGGCCGGGCTCCCATCTGCCGAGGCGGCGGATTGGGTCGGCGCGAACGCGCCCCTGGATGCACTTGCCGCTGCCAACCTTGCCGCCTACATCCAGGAGCAGCAGGACGCAACCGGGCAGGTCCCGAGCGACCGGACCATCGTCGTCGAGCGTTTTCGCGATGAGCTGGGCGATTGGCGGGTCTGCCTCCTCACCCCCTTCGGCGCCCGCATCCATGCCCCCTGGGCCATGGCCCTGCAGCGGCACCTCGGGCGCCGCGAGGGCTTCGAGATCCAGGTCATGTACACCGACGACGGGATCGTGCTGCGCTTCGCGGACGGAGAGGAGCTGCCGACCCTGGAAGACCTCGTGCCGGAGCCGGAGGGGCTGGAAGACCGCGTCACCGAGCAGCTCGCAGACACGGCCCTCTTCGCTGGACTCTTTCGCGAGAACGCGGCGCGCTCGCTTCTGATGCCGCGGCGCAGCGCGCGCGGGCGCCAGCCCTTGTGGGCGCAACGGCTGAAGGCCCAGAATCTGCTCGCGGCAGTCCGCCGCTACCCCTCTTTTCCTATTGTGCTGGAGACCTACCGCCAAGCGCTCAGCGACGTCTTCGACCTGCCGGGACTCAAGGACATTCTGCGCGGCGTTCGCAGCCGGGCCATCCGTGTCCACGAGGCGGAGACCGCGCGCGCATCGCCCTTCGCGCGCTCCCTCGTCTTCGCGTATGTCGCCGCCTACATCTACGAGCAGGACTCCCCGATTGCCGAGCGGCGGGCACAGGCCCTGACCCTGGACCGCGCCCTGCTGGGCGACCTGTTGGGCCAGGCGGAGCTGCGGGAGCTCATCGACCCCGAGGCCCTGGAGGCGTTGGAGCGGGAGCTGCAACACCTGGACTCTGGCCGCCGGACGCGCGACGCCGACGATCTTCACGACCTGCTGCGGCGGCTCGGTGACCTCTCTATGGACGAGCTCGCAGCGCGCTGCACCGAGGACCTATCGGCATGGCTGCAGACCCTGGGCGACCAGCGCCGGGCCGTGCAGATTCAGGTCGCTGGCGAACCACGCTGGATCGCGGCCGAGGACGCCGGACTCTATCGGGACGCCCTCGGTATCGTCCCGCCCCGCGGTCTGCCAGACAGCTACATCCAGCCCTCCCATGCCCCCCTCGAGCACCTGCTCCGGCGTTACGCGCGCGCTCACGGCCCGTTCGCGACGGCCGAGCCGGCGCGGCGCTTCGGTCTTTCTCCCGCCCAGGTGGAGCCCGTGCTCCGGCTGCTGGAGACCCGGGGCGTCTTGGTTCGCGGGGAGATCCGCCCCGCGGGCATCGAGCCCGAATGGTGCGACGCCGAGGTCCTGCGCCGCTTGCGGCGTTCGACGCTCGCGCGGCTGCGGCAGGCGGTGGCGCCGGTCGACTCCGCGACCCTCGGGCGCTTTCTGCCGCGTTGGCACGGTGTCGGCGACGAATCCAAGGGAGCGCATCGTCTCATGGAGTCCCTCGTGCAACTGGAGGGGCTCGTGATCCCCTGGTCCGTTCTCGACCGGGTGCTTCTTCCGGCTCGGGTGTCCGAATACCGGGGTGAGGATCTCGACATGTTGGCCGCGACGGGCGAGGTCGTGTGGGTCGGCCGCGGAGCCCTTGGGCCGAGGGACGGACGGGTGGCCCTCTACCGGCGCGAGCGTGTCGGAGCGCTTCACGACCGTGAACCCGACGATGAGCCGCCGTCCGATGTCCATCGTCTGCTCCTCGAACACCTGCGCGAGCGCGGTGCCTGTTTCCTCGTGGAGCTGTCCCAGGCGCTGGAGCGCAGCGGCCTGCAGGCAGGGCGTCAGGAATTCGAGGCCGCTCTGTGGGATTTGGTCTGGGCCGGCCTTATCACGAACGACACCTTCGCCCCTCTCCGCAACCTCGCGGGCCGGACCCGTCAGCACGGCCGCGGGTCCGCCCTTGCCGGGGGACGTTGGTCCCTGGTCACGGATCTGCTTGCAGAGGTATCAGACACCGAGCGCCTCCTCGCACGAGCTCAAATGCTCCTGGAGCGTTACGGGGTGGTGAGCCGAGCGGCAGTCCAGGCCGAGGGCGTGCGGGGTGGGTTCGGCCCCCTCTACCGCGTGCTCAAGCAGATGGAGGAGGGCGGCCGCGTGCGCCGAGGCTATTTCGTCGAGGGTCTGCTCGGGGCGCAGTTTGCCATGCCGGGGGTCGTTGACAGGCTGCGCGGTTCCCGCATCGAGGAGATGCCCGTGGCCGGCTACAGTGACGGTGAAGTGAGTCTGCTCGCAGCGATTGATCCCGCCAACCCTTACGGCGCCCTGCTTCCCTGGCCCGCGGTGGGGGGCGGGACTCCCCCCAAGCGCAACTCGGGCTCGTGGGTGGTCCTGGTCGCGGGTAAGCCGATCCTCTACCTTAGCGCCGGGGGCAGGCAGCTTGCGACCTTTCCGACCTCCCTAACCGAGGAAGGCGGCGAGCTGGCGCTGGCCCTGTCGCGACTGCACGCACTCCCGCGCGCCGGTAAGCGCCGGCTACTGATACAAACGGTGGACGGCGAGTCGGCGCTGACCTCACCGCTCAGGGAAAGCATCCTGTCCGCGGGCTTCGAGCCGGATTACGATGCCTTGGCCCAGGTCCGTTGGGGTTAATCCGTCTGTCCACTGCGGTGCTCTAGGGGTGGAGAGCTTGAAACGAGTTGGTCCGACAGATGCCGGGCATGAGCGGATGTGCGGGTCCGTCAAGAGGGGGGGCTTCGCAATCCCAGCGACGTCGTGGTCCGTGCGCACTCAGGTTCGGGCCGTGACGGTCGTCTCCCTGATGTCAATCCTCTGTGCGGCCCTCGCCGGTTGCGGCGAGCGCTCCGCGGAGGTCCTCGATTTCAGCGGCCCTACGATGGGAACCTATTACTCCGTGAAGGTGGCTCGTCCGCCAGATGGGCCCTCACCCCGGGGGCTGCAGAAGGGGGTCGAGCAGGTGCTCGCGGAGGTCGTCGGCCTGATCTCCACCTATCAGAAGTCGTCCGAGCTCTCTCGCCTCAACCGCAACCCAAGCACAGACTGGATTCCCGTCTCCCATGCGCTTCTGTCTGTGCTCAGAGAGGGCCAGCGTGTGAGTGCACTCAGCGGCGGGGCCTTCGACATCTCCGTGGGTCCCCTCGTAAACCTGTGGGGGTTCGGCCCGGAGGTCAAGGCGGATCAGGTCCCGTCGCGACAGGCGATCGAAAAAGCGCTCACGCGGGTCGGTTATGAGAAGCTGCAGCTTCGCCGCTCGCCGCCGGCGGTTCGAAAACAGCGCGGCGACATGTACATCGACCTTTCGGCACTAGGCGAGGGCTACGGCGCCGACCGGGTTGCGGAATACCTCAATGCACAGGGTCTTCGCGACTACATGGTCGCCGTTGCAGGCGCGATTCGCGTCAAGGGCCGCAATGCCAAAGGTAGGCCTTGGGCGATCGCAATCGAACAACCCAGCCCAGGCCGGCGAGCAGTCTACAAGATCATTCAGGTCACCGGCGAAGGGCTCTCCACGTCCGGCGACTACCGGAACTTCTTCGAGCAGGGCGGGCAACATTACTCCCATGAGATCGATCCGAAGACGGGCACCCCGGTTATCCATCGTCTCGCCTCCGTCACCGTGGTGAGCGACAATGCCATGCAGGCTGACGCCCTGGCGACCGCGCTCATGATAATGGGAGAAGACAAGGGGCCGGCGCTGGCGACGGCAAGAGGCATCGCCGCCTTCTTCATCCTGCGGGAGAAGAGGGGCTTCAGCGCGCAGAGCACCGTGGCATTTCGACGCTACCTGGCCAAATAGGGCGCGGCGCCTCGCCGGTCGAGACCGTTCAAACGGGCGCGAGCCAGGGAGCCGCAAGCCCCATCTTGCCACCTTCGCGTCCGACTCTATCCATGGTGTGGACGCGTCGCCATCGCGCCGGACGCGGGAGGGCGACGCCGCGGCCGGACAGCGCGGAAGGCCGTACGCGTGAGGGTTAGGTCCGGTGCGAGACGGCGCCGGCCGCGACGAACGGTGGCAAGGTTGCAGGTGTCAGCTGTCGGCGACGGCGCGCGCGGCGTAGAATCGCGGCCGTGTTGAGCGCGTTGTCCCGTCGTCCTCCGCAGTGAAAATCATCATCCTAGGTGCGGGCCAGGTTGGCTCCTCCGTTGCCGAGAGCCTCGTCTCCGAGGCCAACGACATCACCATCGTTGACCCGGATCCAGTCCGTCTGCGCCAGCTCCAGGACCGGCTAGACCTCCGGACCGTCTTGGGCAACGGCGCGCTGCCCTCGGTCTTGCGGCAAGCAGGTGCTGCCGACTGCGATCTGCTGATTGCCGTCACCCCCAGCGATCAAACCAACCTCTGTGCCTGCCGTACCGCGGAGACGTTGTTCGGCATTCCGACCAAGATCGCTCGTCTGCGCGCGCCCGACTATGGGCAGTACCCCGAGCTTCTGAACGAGAAGAGCTTTGCTGTTGACCACAGCATTTGTCCAGAGCAGATCGTTACCGACCATGTCGTCAAGCTGATCGAGTTTCCCGAGGCGCTACAGGTCCTGGAGTTTGCCGATGGCTTGGTGAGTCTGATCGCCGTTCGGGCGGTGGCCGGAGGACCCATCGTCGGCCATCCGGTTGCGCATCTTCGCCGCCATTTGCCGAAGGTCGACGCGCGGATCGCGGCCATCTACCGTCGCGACCGGCCGATCGTTCCGGAAGGCGATACCGTGATCGAAATCGGTGACGAGGTGTTCTGTCTCGCCGCGACAGCGCGGATCCGGCAGGTGATGGGGGAGCTCCGTCGTGTGGACCGTCCCAGTCGCCGGCTCATGATCGCGGGCGGCGGGAACATCGGCTACCGGCTGGCCAACGCAACGCAGAACGACTACCACGTGAGGGTCATCGAGGCGGACACGCAACAGGCCAACTTTCTCGGGTCGAGACTGAATCGGGCGCTGGTGCTGCAAGGCGAGCTCACGGACGAGACGCTCTTGGCGGCAGAGCGGATCGAAGACATGGACTTCTTCATCGCGCTGACCGACGAGGAGGAGAACAACATCCTGGGGGCACTTCTTGCCAAGTCGTTGGGTGCGCGTCGGGTTCTGGCCCTGATCAATCGGCGCATCTACGTCGACTTGGTGCAGGCGGACCGAATCGATATCGCCATTTCTCCCGCCCAGATTTCAATTGGGTCTCTTCTGGCCCATGTTCGCCGGGGAGACGTGGTGGCCGTCCATAGTCTGAGACGCGGTGCAGCTGAGGCGCTGGAGCTGATCGTCCATGGGGACCCCTCGACCTCTCGGGCAGTTGGCCGGCGTATCGAGGCGCTCGAGCTGCCTCGGGGAGTCACCATCGGTGCCATCGTGCGAGTGGTGAACGGTCGGCGCCAGGTCGTCATTGCTCACCACGACACCCTAATCGAGCCAGAGGACCACGTGATCGTATTTGTGGTCAGCAAGGATCTGGTTCGCAAGGTCGAGCAGTTCTTCCAAGTCGGACTTGCCTTCTTCTGATGGGCTCGGTCCTCTCGGTCGCCCATGTGCTCGGACGGATGCTGATGGTGTTCAGCCTGATGTATCTCATGCCCATCGTCTGCGCTTTGGTCTATGCGGACGGAACCCTGTTGAATTTTCTAGACGGGATGCTCGGTTGCCTCGGGGCGGGCGCCATGCTCTACCTGCTTACCTTTCGTCACCGCGCGGATCTGAAGGCTCGCGACGGCTTCATCCTGGTAGCGATGGCCTGGACGTTGGTTGCCGGCATTGCCACCGAGCCGCTCATTCTGCATCAGGGGATGACCTTCACTGATGCCATGTTCGAGACCATGTCCGGTCTGACCACCACCGGCGCAACCGTCATGACCGGGCTGGATTCCACGGCGCCGGCAATCAACCTCTGGCGGTGTGAGCTCAACTGGTTGGGCGGGATGGGGATCATCGTGCTGGCCGTGGCTATTTTGCCCATGCTAGGCGTCGGTGGTATGCAGCTGCTGAAGGCCGAGGTGCCCGGTCCGATCAAGGACACGAAGCTGACCGCCCGTATTGCCGATACGGCCACTGCTTTGTGGGCCGTGTACATTGGTGCAACACTGGCTTGTATCCTGTCTCTGCGGCTGGTTGGCATGAGCTGGTTTGATGCCATTTGCCACGCCTTCGCGGCGCTCAGCCTGGGCGGTTTCTCGACGCACGACGCCAGCGTCGGTGCGTTCGATTCGCCTGCCATCGAAGCAGTCCTGATCTTGTTCATGATCCTGGCGGCACTCAACTTCGCCACCCATTTCACCGTCCTAAAGGAGCGCAGCCCAAAGCCCTATTGGCGCGATGCTGAGGCGACGACGGTGCTAGCACTCATCGCCATAAGCAGTGTGGGGTGCGGGATCTACCTGTGGCGTCACAACGTCTATCCCGACGTCTGGGCGTCTCTGCGGTACGCCAGCTTCAATCTGGTGTCGATAGCGACAGACTGTGGTTTTGCATCCGCAGACTTCGGTGCTTGGCCGATTTTTGTGCCCTTCTGGATGCTCTTTCTCTCGTGCATTACGGTCAGCTCGGGGTCTACGGGCGGAGGCATCAAGATGATCCGCACTCTGGTCCTCGCCCATCAAAGCTCTCGCGAGCTCTCCCGGCTGATCCACCCCACCTTGGTTTCGCCCTTGACCATTGCAGGGGCACCGATCCCAAACAATGTCGTCTTTGCGGTGCTCGGGTTCAGTTTTCTCTATGCGATGAGCGTTGTGGTCCTCACGTTCCTGCTGATATTCGGCGGCCTCGACTTCATCTCCGCCCTGAGTGCGGTCGTGGCCTGCATCAACAACGCAGGACCCGGTCTTGGCCAGGTTGGGCCGGCACAGAATTACGCGAGCCTGAACGACTTCGAGACCTGGGTGTGCACCTTCACCATGCTGCTCGGCCGCTTGGAGGTGTTCTCCGTTCTGATCCTCTTCACTCCTCAGTTCTGGCGCAACTGAGATCGGCTGGGGCGGCAGGGTGGCGCCTGCACCTGGCCGACGGCGGTAAGAGGATTCGTGGCCATCCGCCAGGTTGACGTCGGATGGCGTCTACCCGTCTGGCAGGCACGCCTAGCCGCCTTCGCGAGATGTGATTGGCGCCAAGCCTCAGCTGCCAGGCCAGTGTCGGGTGCGGGCCAGCTGAGCCGCGATGCTAATCACCTCGCGAGAGGGGGTATACTTCTGTGCCAATTCGCCGACGGCGGCGACCTGTATGATCTCTGTCCGCGCGACGGCGCAATCGCGCCGGCCAGCGCTTGCCGTGTGAGGTCTCACGTGTCAACCATTGTCGAAAACCTGTTGGATGACCCTTTGCTTGGCCTTGGCGTCGCAGCAGGCAGTCGAGGTCTATCCCGTGCGATCCTGTCGCCGGAGCTCAATCGACCCTCGCTCGAGCTGACAGGATACTTCGATGCCTTTCGTTCCGAGCGAATTCAGGTGCTTGGCAAAGGAGAGGTGACCTACATCGAGCTCCACGAAAGCGACGGGGAGCTGCGCGAGAACGTAGGGCGCATCGTCGATGCGGACGTGCCATGCGCGATCGTGACCAACGGTCGTCGGCCTCCGCGGCTGGTGACCGAGCGCGCCGAAGAGGTCGGTATTCCCGTCCTGACCTGTCCATACGGCACTACGAAGCTCTACAAGCGCCTGTGGGAGCATCTGGATGCGGAGTTTGCCCCTGAAACTTCCATGCACGGGGTGCTGATGGACATCCACGACATCGGGGTGCTCCTGCTTGGCCACAGCGCGGTGGGCAAGAGTGAGTGCGCATTGGAGCTGATTCGGCGCGGATTTCATCTGGTCGCGGATGACATGGTGACCATCAAGTGCCTCAGCGACTCGGTGCTCCTGGGCCGAGCTACTCAGCTCCTTCCTTATCACATGGAGGCACGGGGGATCGGAATCATCGATATCCGGTTGCTATTCGGCGTTGCGGCGGTGCGGCCGGACAAGCGGATCACTCTTGCGATCACCTTGGTGGACTGGGATGAGTCGGCGGAATATGACCGCACCGGACTCACGGAGACGGCATTGAGCATCCTGGACGTCGAGATTCCGCACGTGACGATCCCAGTGCGACCCGGCCGCAATGTGGGCACCCTGGTGGAGGTGGCCGCGTTGAACCACAAGCTGAAGAGTCTTGGTATCCACACCGCTAAGCTCATGGAGCGGGAGATCCTCGGACGCACGGCCCCCCAGTCTGAACCGAATGGATGATACCGGTGACAGGATGTGGCACCTCGTGCTTGAGTCAATCCCACCGCAGCGGGCGAAAGCTCGTTGCGTGACAAACTTTCGCCGTGTCCATATACTTCCACGCCTTGGGCTGAGTGGCAGAGTGGTTATGCAGCGGCCTGCAAAGCCGTGTACCTCGGTTCGATTCCGGGCTCAGCCTCCATCTCCTTCGGCCGTCATTGCAAAAGCGCCCTGTTTTTGTTGCGGTGTATCCGGATTAGGGTCTTCGACGCACGCTGCAGTATCGGGAGACCCAAAATCCAAACTCCCCAAAGGCGGTCCGTGTCCCACCTTCCCGTGGCCCGGGTGGCGAAATCGGTAGACGCAAGGGACTTAAAATCCCTCGACTTCGGTCATGCGGGTTCGAGTCCCGCCCCGGGCACCAACAGACTGCGGCAATAGGCGATCTCAACGGGAAGAGAGTGCCGAAGCTCTGCCGCAACGTCCGAGTCGGGTGCGGGGTGTTGGGGCGCGCCGTGAATACGTCCACACAGGCCGCACGCCGCTTCCGTTGGAGCCAACCTCCCTCCGGCAAACTCCCAACCCGACGTCGCAGAGTCGTATTCTGCGTGTTGGTGTTCTGCGATTCCGAACGATGAACCTCATAGAGACTTACCGCTTGCCTTGCCCCTGGTGCGGCCGCACGCTGGACTTGGTTGTCGACTGTTCAGGCGGCTCACAGGAGTACGTAGAGGATTGCGCGGTCTGCTGCCAGCCGATCGTTGTACGAGTGAGCCTGGACGGGCATGACGAGCCCTGTGCCGAGGTTTCTATCTCCCGGGAGAACGAGTGAGCCGCAGTATCTTCGGATCGACGGTGTAGTGCGTCCTGACGGGGCCGGCGGCAGCAGGCTTTGCGAGAGGCGACTAGGGCTATTCCTCATCGTGGGCGGCCTCCAAGCCGCGTATGGCTTCCCGATCCGCCTGACTCCCTTTTTGTGTGGTATGAGCCTAAGGATAGGGCTAATCACGTGCTTTTCCCCAAGGTGAGGGCCACCTCAGCAAACCGAATGCGAGTCGAGCTGCCCCACAAAGAGGAATGCCCTTTGGGCAACGGCAACAGCACGGAGGAGCCCCGCCTGTTCTCATACCCGTAAGCGAAGTACTGCTCCCTGGGCGTTACAGTACTCGACGGACTTTAAAGAGGTGATTAGCTCGATAACTCAGCTGTCTGGCCAGGGTCGAGTACGGGCCGTCGGGACACGCCGTGAATACGTCCATGTAGTCTCGACGGCGCCGTCCGTGGCGCCGACGGTCCCGCCGACCCGCACCCGACCCGCATAACGGACATTCCAGCTGAGGCACGGCGCTAATCACCTTAAAGGTGGCTCGAATGTAAGAGGCAAAGCCTTTTTTGGAATTCTATTGTTGACTTTGCGGATTAATGCCTTAAATTATTACCCGGTTGGCATGTCATAGGTGATTGCCTGTCACGCCGTTACGCAAAACGAGCCAGATCGGAGGCGGATAGTGGAATACGAGAACCTCAGTGTTGACGAGATCCAGAAGCAATTGGAAAAGTTGGATCAGAACCGGTCGGATTTGGAAAAAGCCCTTGAGCAGCGGCAGCAGCAGGCGAAGTCCGATCTGGCCCAGCAGATAAAGGATATGATTCAGGAGCATGGGTACGAGATTACGGAGGTCGTCTCTCTTATGTCCGGCAGAAGGCGCCGCGGCGCTGCAACGGCGACGAAGAGGACGGGAGGGCGTCAGTACACCAAGTACGTAGACCCCGATGATCCTGCGAACGTTTACGTTCGCGGCGTCATACCCGGCTGGATGAAGCAGAAGATGCAGGAGCAGGGATACGATCCGGGGTCGAAGCAGGATCGCGAGGCATTCAAGGCCAACTCGCTGCAAGTCCTCGAGTAATCCTCGGCGGCATTTCGACGGCACACGGTCTGAAGCGGCTCGATTGGGGCTCAGCAGACCGTGTGCTGGACGTCACGGTCAGACGCGGGGCGGTATTCCATCCGCCGGCCGGACGTCGGACTTCACGCGCGCATTGTCAACGCTGTTTAAAGAGCCGCTCCTTCTCTCGCTGCCAGTCGCGATCTCTTTCGGTCGCGCGTTTATCGTGCAGCTTCTTGCCTTTGGCCAGTCCGATCTCCAGCTTCGCCCGGCCGCGCTTCCAATACATGGCCGTCGGTACGAGGGTGTAACCCGCCCGCTCGGTGAGACCGATTAGCCGATTGATCTCCGCGCGCTGCAACAGAAGCCTGCGCGTCCGAATGGGGTCCGGGCTTACGTGGGTGGATGCGGTCGGGAGCGGGGATATGTGCGCGCCGAGAAGGAATGCCTCGCCGTGGAGAATCTTTACGTAGCTCTCTTTGAGCTGCAATCGACCCGCTCGTAGGCTCTTCACCTCCCAGCCTTCCAGCGCCATCCCTGCTTCATAACGCTGCTCGATGTGATAGTCGTGGCTCGCCTTCTTGTTGAGTGCGATGGTGGAGCCGGTGTGCTTCGTCTTGTTCTTTGCCATCGTGAGAGTGTAAATCAAACCACGACTTGGATTCAGTCTCGACGATGGTCCCCGCTGAAGCGAGATTCCCGCAGGCCGATTCAGTCCGGGGTCGTTGTGGGGGATTGATTTTGAAGGGGCGAACGGCTATCGTAACGGGCTCGTTTTTGAAGGAGTTCCCCATGCGCATTCCCCTGGTCGCAGGCAACTGGAAGATGAACGGCTCCCTGGCGGGTGTTCAGGAGCTGCTCGCCGGCATCAAGTCCGGCGCCGGAGACATCGGCCGCGCGGAGGTCGCCGTGTGTCCTCCGTTCGTGTTCGTGCCCATGGCGCAGACGGCGCTGCAGGGGACTTCGATCCGATGGGGTGCGCAGAACCTCTCCACGGAGACATCGGGCGCGTTCACCGGCGAGGTCGGAGCATCGATGCTCAAGGACTTCGGGTGCCATTACGTGATTGTGGGCCACTCCGAGCGCCGGTCTTTGTACGGCGAGGACGACCAGATCGTCGCCAAGAAGTTCGCCGTCGCTCGGGCGGCCGGTTTGGCCCCCATCTTGTGCGTAGGCGAGACCCTGGAAGAGCGCGAGAAGGGCGTGACCGAAGCGGTCGTGGCGCGTCAGCTGGACGCTGTGATACAGCTCGAAGGCGCAGCGGCTCTGGCTGCGGGAGTCATCGCGTATGAGCCGGTGTGGGCGATCGGTACCGGCGTTACCGCGACACCCGAGCAGGCGCAAGATGTCCACGCGTTCATCCGCTCGCGGGTAGCATTAGAGGATGCTACGGTCGCCCAGGACCTGCGGATTCTCTACGGGGGCAGTATGAAGCCCGACAACGCGGGGGAGTTGGTGGCCAAGCCCGATATCGACGGCGGTCTCATCGGTGGCGCCTCCCTCAAGGCACCTGACTTCCTGGCAATCTGTAAGGCGGCAGATGTCACCCTCTCCTGACGCGCAATGCAAACCATACTGACGGTATTCCACCTCTTCTTAGCGATCGGTCTTGTGGGTCTCGTGCTGATGCAGCACGGCCGCGGAGCGGACGCGGGAGCGGCATTCGGGAGCGGCGCATCGGCGACGGTGTTTGGTGCTCGTGGGTCATCGTCCTTTCTGTCCCGGGCCACCGCGGCTCTGGCGGCGTTATTTTTCATAACGAGCATGGTGATGGCCTATTTCGCAAGCCAGACTATCGAGCCAAAGGGCCTCATGGAAGGCGTTCAGGCCCCGGTGCCTGTTGCACCGGCCCCAGCGCAGGAGATCCCCGGGATACCCGTCCTGCCGCCTGGCGAGCCGACGACGGATGTACCAGACGTTCCGGCCCCGCCGTCGCCCGCAGCGTCTGTCCCGTCGCCGGCGAAGGCGGAGGATACCGGCAGCCAGCCGCAGGAGCCGCCGAGACCGCAGGCGGAACCCGGCTCCTCCATGACCGGGATCCGACAAGGGACCCCGAGTGGAGCGTCGCCGGAGCAGGCTCCACAGGCGGATTGAGTTAGACTGGGATCAAAGCCGACGTGGTGAAATTGGTAGACACGCTATCTTGAGGGGGTAGTGGCGCAAGCCGTGCCGGTTCGAGTCCGGCCGTCGGCACCAAACTGGAACGGTATCCGCCGTGCGCGGCATACCGTTTTTTTTGGCTAGCAAAAGTCTAGATAACGCCCTGACGGATAAGTCAATTTTGACACTTCCAGAAGTTGACAGCTAAAGCGCGGCTACACTAGACTCCCGACCCCGGCGCCTGGCCCGCGCCGACTCGCTGCGAGGAGGAATCGGTGCTCGAAAACTATCTGCCCGTCCTGATTTTCCTGATCATCGGGATGCTGGTGGGCGGCGGCCTCCTCGCTCTGGGATTCGTCCTGGCCCCGCACCGCCCCGACTCGGAAAAGGACTCGCCTTACGAGTGCGGCTTCGACGCCTTCGAAGATGCGCGCATGAAATTCGACGTGCGCTACTACCTCGTGGCGATCCTATTCATCATTTTCGACCTGGAGATTGCGTTCCTGTTTCCATGGGCCGTGGTCCTCAACGCGGTCGGTATGGCGGGCTTCGTCGCGATGGTCGTGTTCCTAGGTATCCTCGTCGTCGGCTTCATCTACGAATGGAAGCGGGGCGCCTTGGAATGGGAGTGACTAGCGGCGGTGAGTGCCGCCGGTCGCCGGTGCGAAGCGTTGAGGTGTCGGGGTGTCTAATGTTGACGCCGGTACGTCTGCGGACGAGGGTTTCGGTGCAGCAGGGAAGCCAGGATCGCCGCACAGGGTCGAGCGAGCGGACCGGAAGATGAGTGTATCCCTGGGGTTGAGTCATGGGTATTGAGGGCATCCTCCAAGAGGGCGTTGTCACGACGAGCGCCGACAAGCTCATCAACTGGGCGAGGACGGGCTCGCTATGGCCTATGACTTTCGGCCTCGCATGCTGTGCCGTGGAGATGATGCACGCGGGCGCGGCCCGCTATGACTTGGACCGCTTCGGCATCGTCTTTCGCCCCAGTCCACGCCAGTCGGATGTGATGATTGTCGCTGGTACCCTGGTCAACAAGATGGCCCCCGCGCTGCGCAAGGTCTATGACCAAATGGCGGAGCCGCGGTGGGTTATTTCGATGGGGTCGTGCGCGAATGGCGGCGGCTACTATCACTATTCCTACTCGGTCGTGCGCGGTTGCGACCGCATCGTCCCGGTAGACATCTATGTCCCCGGTTGTCCCCCCACTGCGGAGGCCCTGCTCTACGGCATTCTTCAGCTCCAGAACAAGATCCGCCGCACCAACACCATTGCCCGCTGAGCAGTAAAGCGAGATGTCACAACAGGTATCGGACACGGGCGAGATCGGCCTCGACGCCCTCGTCGAGGCGCTCGCCGAGCATTTCGGAGACTCTGATTGCGAGATACTTGCCGCGCCGAGGGAAGTGACCCTCACCGTCCCGGGTGATCATCTCCTGCAAGTCGCCCGTACGCTTCGCGATCACGGGGACTTCCGCTTCGCGCAGCTGATGGACCTGTGCGGCGTCGATTATTCCGTCTATGGCCGGTCCGAGTGGACCACGGTCGAGGCCGCGACCACGGGGTTCGGCCGCGGCGTGGAGCGGGACTTCCGGGTGACGGAGGACGACGCCCGTCGCTTCGCCGTGGCCTATCACCTGCTCTCGTTAGCCCACAATCGCCGCCTGCGGCTTCGGGTGTACGCGGGGGGCGCGCAGCCCGTGGTCGATTCGGTCACTTCCATCTGGACCTCTGCGGATTGGTTCGAGCGCGAGGCCTTCGACCTCTTCGGCATTCTGTTCCGGGGCCACTCGGACCTGCGACGGATACTCACCGACTACGGCTTCATCGGCCATCCGTTCCGCAAGGACTTCCCGCTTTCCGGCCATGTCGAAATGCGCTACGACCCGGAGCAGCGGCGGGTGATCTATCAGCCGGTGACCATCGAGCCGCGCACCTTGGTTCCGCGCGTCGTTCGCGCCGACAGCCGCTACGAGCGCGAGGCGACGAAGCAGACGGACGCCACCGATGCCTGAGATCCGCAACTACACGCTTAATTTCGGTCCCCAGCACCCGGCGGCCCATGGGGTGCTGCGTCTCGTGCTGGAGATGGACGGCGAGGTGATCGAGCGCGCTGATCCGCACATCGGGCTCCTGCATCGGGGGACCGAGAAGCTCGCCGAGTCCAAGCCTTACAACCAGAGCATCGGCTACATGGACCGGCTGGACTACGTGTCCATGATGTGCAACGAGCACGGCTATGTGCGGGCGATCGAAAAGCTCCTGGGCGTCGAGCCGCCGGAGCGTGCCCAGTACATACGCACCATGTTCGATGAGATCACGCGCATCCTGAACCACCTGATGTGGCTCGGGGCGCACGGGCTCGACATCGGCGCGATGACGGTCTTTCTTTACTGCTTCCGTGAGCGCGAGGACCTGATGGACTGCTATGAGGCAGTCTCCGGTGCACGGCTTCACGCGACCTACTATCGTCCGGGCGGCGTCTACCGGGACCTGCCCGACCGCATGCCGCGCTACCAAGGTTCGTCCAAGTGGCACACGGCGGAGGAGATTGCCCGCAAGAACGCCGCCCGTGAGGGATCTCTCCTGGATTTCATCGAGGACTTTACGGAGCGTTTTCCGGACCACGTTGACGAGTATGAAACGCTGCTCACCGACAACCGCATCTGGAAGCAGCGGACGGTCGGCATTGGAGTGGTCTCTCCGGAGCGCGCGCTCCAGCTTGGGTTCAGCGGACCCATGATCCGCGGCTCGGGCATCGCCTGGGACCTTCGCAAGAAGCAGCCCTATGCCGCCTACGACAAGGTGGATTTCGACATCCCGGTGGGCGTCAACGGCGACTGCTACGACCGCTACCTGGTGCGCGTCGAGGAGATGCGCCAGTCCAACCGCATCATCAAGCAGTGCATCGACTGGCTGCGCGAGAATGCCGGTCCGGTCGCAATCGACGACCACAAGATCATGCCGCCCCCCCGCTCCGAGATGAAGGACGACATGGAGGCCCTGATCCATCACTTTAAGCTCTTCACCGAAGGATACTGCCCCCCTCCTGGGGAGGTGTACGCCGCGGTGGAGGCGCCCAAGGGTGAATTCGGCTGCTACATCATCTCCGACGGGGGCAACAAGCCCTACCGCCTGAAGGTCCGCGCCCCGGGATTTCCCCATCTGGCCGCCATGGACGAGATGGCCAAGGGTCACATGCTGGCCGACGTGGTCGCCATCATCGGCACCATGGACGTCGTTTTCGGAGAGATCGACCGCTGATGAGCTTCAGGACTGCACCCTTGATGGTCGCGACCGAGGCGCGTGCGAAAGAGAGCCTGTTTACGCCGGAGATCCGCGCCGAGATCGATCGCCACATCGCCAAGTACCCCGCCGAGTGGAAGCAGTCCGCGGTGATGCCCGCGCTGACAGTCGTGCAGGAATGGAACGGCGGCTGGCTGACGCCCGAGCTCATGGACGATGTCGCTGCCTATCTCCACATGCCCCCGGTGGCGGTCTACGAGGTGGCGACCTTCTACGCCATGTACGATCTGGAGCCGATGGGCAGACACAAGGTGTGCGTCTGCAACAGCGTTTCCTGCATGCTGTGCGGCTCGGAAGAGCTTATCGAGCACGTCCAGCGGAAATACGGCGTGCAGCCCGGGGAGACTACCGGCGACGGTAAGTTCACCTTCAAGGAGGTCGAGTGCCTGGGGGCCTGCCGGCATGCACCTGCGGTCCTGGTTGGGAAGGCCTACCACGAGAACCTTTCGGCGGCGGCACTCGACAAGCTGATTGAGGAGCTCGACTAAGATGGGCGTCGAGAACCAAGACACCGTCTGCTTTCGCACCATGCACCTGGACGAGCCCTGGTCGCTGGCAAGCTACCGGAGCGTCG
This sequence comes from uncultured Gammaproteobacteria bacterium, assembly GCA_963824085.1. Lineage (GTDB taxonomy): Bacteria > Pseudomonadota > Gammaproteobacteria > Chromatiales > Chromatiaceae > JARRNE01. The sequence goes on along the minus strand of CAWGNT010000007.1, from coordinate 115,063 downwards.
GCGGCTACGTACAGTGGGAGCGGATACTGAAGGAGAAGACGGACCCGGCGAAGATCATCGACGAGCTCAAGCTTGCGTCCTTGCGCGGGCGCGGCGGCGCAGGTTTCCCGACCGGGCTCAAGTGGAGCTTCATGCCCCGCAGCGCACCGGGCCAGAAGTACATCGTCTGCAACTCCGACGAGGGCGAGCCGGGAACCTGCAAGGACCGCGACATCCTTCGCTACAACCCCCATCAGTTGATCGAGGGTATGGCCGTCGCCGGCTACTGCATCGGGGCGACCGTCGGCTACAACTACATCCGCGGCGAGTTCTACGAGCCCACGGGTCGCTTCGAGGCCGCCCTCAAGGAGGCCTACGAGGCGGGTCTCCTGGGCCGCGACATCCAGGGCTCCCGCGTCGACTTCGACCTCTACACTCACCTGGGCGCTGGGGCATACATCTGCGGCGAGGAGACGGCACTCCTGGAGTCAATCGAGGGCAAGAAGGGGCAGCCGCGCTATAAGCCGCCGTTCCCGGCGCAGGCTGGGCTGTACGGCAAGCCCACCACTATCAACAACACGGAGTCCCTCGCGTCCGTCCCGGTCATCCTGGAAAAGGGCGGCCAGTGGTTCCTGGAGCAGGGCCGCCCGAACAACGGGGGCCCCAAGCTCTTCTCGGTGACCGGGCACGTCAATCGGCCGGACAACTTTGAGATTCCGCTGGGCACGCCGTTCAAGGCCCTCCTGGAGATGGCCGGCGGTGTGAAGGACGGTAAGAAGCTCAAGGCGGTGATCCCCGGAGGCTCCTCGGTGCCGGTCGTACCTGGCGAGGTCATGCTCGAGACGGACATGGACTACGACTCCATCGCCAAGGCCGGCTCCATGCTGGGCTCGGGTGCGGTCATCGTCATCGCGGAAGGGACCTGCATGGTCAAGGTGTTGTACAACCTTGCCCATTTCTACGCCCATGAGTCATGCGGCCAGTGCACGCCTTGCCGGGAAGGGACCGGCTGGCTCGCGCGCGTGCTGCACCGCATCCTGCACGGACACGGGCGCCTGGAGGATCTGGATCTGCTCGACAGCGTCGCCGGCCGCATCGGTGGGCGCACCATCTGTGCCCTGGGAGACGCTGCGGCCATGCCGGTACAGAGCTTCATCAAGCACTATCGCCACGAGTTCGAGTACCTGGTCGAGCATGGCACGAGCATGGTCGAGGCCGCTTGAGAACCGGGCCGGCGACTGAGAAACCCAAATGACGGACAAGGTCACAATCGAGATCGACGGCCGCTCCTGCGAGGCGAAACCGGGGGAGATGATCATCCAGGTCGCCGACCGTGAGGGAATCGACATCCCGCGCTTCTGTTACCACAAGAAGCTCTCCGTCGCTGCCAATTGCCGCATGTGTCTGGTCGAGGCGGAGCAGGGCGGGCGTCCCTTCCCTAAGCCGGTGCCCGCGTGTGCGACCCCGGTCGGCAACGGGATGAAGGTACTGACGCGTTCCCCGCGCGCGCTCGAGGCCCAGAAGGGCACCATGGAGTTTCTGCTCATCAATCACCCGCTGGACTGTCCGATCTGCGACCAGGGCGGTGAGTGCGAGCTTCAGGACGTGGCGATGGGGTACGGCGGCGACGTCTCCCGCTATAGCGAAGGCAAGCGGGTGGTAAAGGACGAGAATCTGGGACCCCTCATCGCCACTGACATGACCCGCTGCATCCACTGCACCCGGTGCGTGCGCTTTGGGGCGGAGATCGCGGGAATACGGGAGCTCGGCGCCACCGGACGCGGCGAAGACATGCGGATCGGCACCTACGTGGAGCACACGGTGGCCCACGAGCTGTCGGGGAACATCATCGATCTTTGCCCGGTGGGCGCCTTGACCTCCAAGCCCTTCCGTTTCAAGGCGCGTGCCTGGGAGCTGACCCAGGCGGAAGGTGTCGCACCCCATGATGCCGTGGGCTCCAACATCCATATTCATGTCCGCGGCAACCGGGTGATGCGGGTGCATCCCAAAGACAACGAGGCGGTGAACGAGACCTGGATCTCCGACCGCGACCGCTTCAGCTACGAAGGTCTCACGGCCCCGGATCGGCTGCTCCGGCCCCTGGTGAAGCGGGACGGCGAATGGCAGCCGATAGCCTGGCAGGACGTGCTCGTCATGGTCGCGGAGCAGCTCAAGGCCGTCGGCGGTGATCAGCTCGGCATGCTGATGGCCCCGAGTGCGACCCTTGAGGAGATGTATCTGGCGCAGAAGGTCCTGCGGGGCCTCGGCAGCGGCAATATCGATACGCGCCTGCGTCAGCAGGATTTTCGCGGAGACACTGCTGACCCACTGCTGCCGTGGCTGGGGGTCTCCATCGCTGATCTGGAGAGTCAGCAGGGAGTCCTGCTGATCGGCTCCGACATTCGCCAGGAGCAGCCGCTGCTCGCTCACCGTATCCGCAAGGCGGCGACGGCTGGTGCACACGTGGCGGTGATCACGCCGATCGAGCTTAGCCTGACCTTCCGGGCCAGTCAGTTCGTGGACACGCCGGCCGGCATGCTCAAGGACTTGGCTGCCATCGCGAAAGCGCTGCGCAAGCGCGGCTCCGGCCCCATCAAGGACCTGATCGCCGATGCGACCCCGGAAGAACATCACACCGAGACGGCGGAGCGTCTGAAAGAGGCGGGCAAGAACTACCGGGGTGTCATCCTCTTGGGGGCGCTGGCCTCGGCCCATCCCGACTACACGCTGATCAAGGCGCTGGCGCATGTGATTGCGGACGCCACTAAGGCACGGGTAGGTTATCTCCCGACCGCGGCCAACAGCGTGGGGGCCTACCTCGCGGGCGCCCTGCCGCACGTGCTGCCGGGGGCAAAGCCGGCGGACGCCGCGGGGCTTTCCGCCGCCGCTATGCTGGCGCAGCCGCGCAACCTGTATCTCCTGTGGGGCCTGGAGCCGGGCTACGACCTCGCGAATCCCGCGCTCGCCGCCCGCGCGTTCAGCGCGTCAGACTTTGTGGTGGCCTGTACGGGCTTCCGTAGCCCGTCGCTCGAGGCCGTGGCCGACATCATGCTGCCCATTGCGGCATTTGCCGAGACCTCGGGGACCTACGTGAACGCGGGCGGAGCCTGGCAGGGGTTCCGCGGTGTGGTGGTCCCGCCCGGTGAAGCGCGCCCCGGATGGAAGCTATTGCGAGTGCTCGGCAACCTGCTCGATCTCCCCGGCTTCGACTATGCGGATTCCTCCCAGGTGCGCGAGGAGGTTCGCGCCTTGAGCGAGGGTGTCCAACCGGATAACAAGCCCCGCGGCGACCTCAAGGTGGAGCCGCAGTCTGCCGCTGACGGGCTCATGCGGATCGGCAGTGTTCCTATTTATGCCATCGATCCGCTGGTGCGGCGGGCGCCGGCCCTGCAGCGCACGCCCGCCGCCGGGCACTTTGGCGTCTTTCTGAACCCGGACGAGGCAGAGCGTCTCGGCTTCTCCGAAGGGGAGGGCATCGAGGTACGCCAGAACGGTGCCGCCGTGCAAACACGGATCGCCCTGGATCGCGCCGTTCCTCCCGGCTGCGTCCGTATTCCGGCTGGGGTCGCCGGGAGCGAGGTTCTCGGTGACCAGATTGGTCCCGTGACGGTGCACAAGCTGTGAGGGGACCGTGGGCATGACCGAGCTTTGGACTTCCCTGCCTGGGGTGATTCAGATCCTGTTCAAGATCGTCGCCATCCTGGTGCCGATGATCCTCATGGTCGCCTACTACACCTACGCCGAGCGCAAGGTTATCGGCTACATGCAGGTGCGCATCGGGCCCAACCGCGTCGGTTTTCGGGGGCTGCTGCAGCCGTTCGCGGATGTCGTGAAGCTCCTGATGAAGGAGATCGTCCTCCCCACCCACGCCAACAAGACGCTGTTCCTGCTCGCGCCCACCATCGCCTTGGCCTCGGCGCTGGCGGCCTGGGCGGTATTTCCCTTCAGCGACCGTCTGGTCCTGGCGGACGTGAATGCGGGCCTGCTCTACGTCCTCGCCCTGACGTCACTTGGTGTTTACGGAGTGATCATCGCGGGCTGGGCATCCAACTCCAAGTATGCCTTCCTCGGCGCGATGCGGTCGGCCGCGCAGATCGTGGCCTACGAGATCGCGATGGGTTTCGCCCTGGTCGGCGTGCTGGTGGCTGCGGGCAGCCTCAACCTGGGCGAGATCGTCCGCGCGCAGACGGGCAGCATCTTCACCTGGTTCTGGCTGCCGCTGCTCCCGTTGTTCGGCGTCTACTTCATCTCCGGTGTCGCCGAGACCAATCGGGCGCCTTTCGACGTGGCGGAAGGCGAGTCGGAGATCGTCGCCGGATTCCACGTCGAGTACTCCGGCACGGCATTCGCCGTCTTCTTCCTGGCCGAGTACGCCAACATGATTCTGATCTCTGCCCTGGCGGCACTCATGTTCTTCGGCGGCTGGCTGTCCCCGCTGCCCAAGGCGTGGGTGGACGGGGTGTTTCTGCTCGACGATGGCTTTCAGTGGCTGTTGCTGAAGACCTTCGTGTTCATGTTTCTGTTCCTCTGGTTCCGGGCCACCTTCCCGCGTTACCGCTACGACCAAATCATGCGCCTCGGGTGGAAGGTCTTCATCCCGATCACCATCGTGTGGATCCTCGCGGTGGCGCTTGCGGTGGTCTATCGGATCCCGCCCTGGTGGTCGGCCTGAGAGGAGGGCGCTCAATGTTTCAAGCTGCGCGCGGGTACCTCAAGAGTCTGACCCTGGGAGAGCTCTTCCGGGGCATGAATCTCACTGGCCGCTATCTGTTCCGGCCCAAGTTTACGGTGCAGTATCCCGAGGAAAAGGCGCCCGTCTCACCGCGCTTCCGCGGCCTGCACGCCTTGCGCCGTTATCCGAATGGCGAGGAGCGCTGCATTGCGTGCAAGCTTTGTGAGGCCGTCTGTCCGGCGCTCGCGATCACGATCGAGGCGGAGCCGAGAGAAGACGGCTCCCGGCGTACGACACGCTACGATATCGATTTGTTCAAGTGCATCTACTGCGGCTTCTGCGAGGAGTCCTGCCCCGTGGACTCGATCGTGGAGACGAACATCTACGAATATCACTTCGAGAACAGGGGCGAGAACATCATGACCAAGGACCAGCTCTTGGCGATCGGCGACAAATATGAGGCCGAGATCGCGGCCGCCCGGGCGGCCGACGCACCCTATCGATGAGCTTGGGTAGAACGCTTTGCCGCAGAGGGCGCAGGCATCTTCTGGAAGATGTGCCGATCCATCCGCGACCTTGCGGCCGGCCGCCCCGCCACGGGACGTGCTGATCACCGAGAGTCTTGAGACGAATCATGGGCTTTGAAAAGTTTTTGTTCTACGTCTTCGCCGCCATAACCGTCGCGGCGGCCAGCATGGTGATCACACGGCGGAATCCTGTGCATGCGGTGCTCTACATGGTGCTGGCCTTCGTTGCAAGCGCCGGTTTGTGGATGCTGCTGGAGGCCGAGTTTCTCGCCATTGTGTTGGTGCTGGTCTACGTGGGGGCCGTGATGGTTCTCTTCCTCTTCGTGGTGATGATGCTCGACGTGGAGGTAGCCGCGCTCAAGGCTCAGTTCATCCGCTATCTGCCGGTCGGACTCCTCATCGCCGCCGTCATGCTCGTTGAGATCTTCCTTGTGGTGGGTCCGGCCAACTTCGGGCTCGAGCATTTCGCCAAGCCCGCCGCCCACGGGGCGGACTACAGCAACACCGCGGAGCTGGGCGCGGTGCTCTATACGGTCTACGTATATCCCTTTGAGATTGCGGCGGTGATCCTTCTGGTGGCGATCGTTGCCGCGATCCGGCTCACCCTGCGCCGCCGTCCAGAGACCAAGTATCAGGACCCGGCCAGGCAGGTTCGCGTCAAGAAGGGGCCAGACCGTATCCGAATCCTGCAGATGCCTGCCGAAGGCAAGGCGGAGGCAGAATGATCGCGCTATCGGACTATTTGGTACTGGGAGGTATCCTGTTCTGCCTGAGCGTGGCGGGCGTCTTTCTGAACCGGAAGAACGTCATCGTCCTGCTCATGTGCATCGAGTTGATGCTGTTGGCGGTGAACATGAACTTCATCGCCTTCTCGCATTTCTTGGGGGACACGGCCGGTCAGGTGTTCGTCTTTTTCATCCTCACGGTGGCCGCTGCCGAGGCGGCCATTGGGCTCGCGATTCTGGTCGTGCTGTTCCGGAGTCGCCAGACCATCAACGTCGAGGATATGGATTTGCTTAAGGGCTGAGCTGGGACTTGCCGGTTCGGTGGGGCGCCCGACACGACTGAGCCTCCGGTCTGGTGACCGATAGGGCCAGCTGTCGCCCCGTCGCAACGTCCAAAGAGCGCTCTAGGCCACACGGCCTTTGCAGCTCCGGCCGTCGTCGCTCGAGCTGTGCCGCATTCAGATGGCCGTTCGAGTCGGGGTGGGTTGCGGGGGTCGGGTGTATCGGCGGCGGGGAGACTGGCGTCGAGCCTGTAGGGGCCTATTCATGATGTCCCCGGCCTCCTTGGCCTGGCCCGGAAAGCGGAAAACCCAACTGTGATGGGTATTGTCACGTATTCGAGCAAGATGGAACGCGCATAGGGCCGTTTGATAAAGCACACCTACGCCATGGAAAACGTCTATCTGACTATAGTACTGGCCCCGCTGGTGGGCTCGATCATCGCCGGCCTGCTGGGGGGCAGCATCAGGCGCTCCGGGGCGCACTGGGTGACCATCGTCGGGGTCGGCCTCTCGACCGTCCTGTCCCTGTACGTCCTGAAGGGATTCATCTTCGACGATCGTCCGGTCTTCAACCATTCCGTTTACACCTGGATGGTGACCGACGGCATGCGCTTCGAGATCGGGTTTCTGGTGGATAGGCTCACCGCGCTCATGATGAGCGTGGTGAGCTTCGTCTCCTTGATGGTGCACATCTACACCATCGGCTACATGGCCGACGACGAGCACAACTGGCCCAGAGACAGCCTCGCGGGGCGCAACAGCTACCAGCGTTTCTTCAGCTACATCTCGCTCTTCACCTTTTCAATGCTGATGCTGGTCATGTCCAACAACTTCCTCCAGCTTTTCTTCGGCTGGGAGGCGGTCGGCCTGGTCTCCTATCTGCTGATCGGCTTCTGGTCGACGCGCGAGTCGGCCATCTTCGCCAACCTGAAGGCCTTTCTGGTTAACCGCGTCGGGGATTTCGGCTTCATCCTCGGCATCGCAGCCATCGGCATGTACTTCTCATCCCTCGACTATGCGGAGGTGTTCGCCCGAGCGCCCGCCCTGGCCGATACCCAGGTCCACATCTGGGGCGACAGCTCCTGGTCGCTGATGACCCTTATCTGCGTGCTCCTCTTCATCGGGGCCATGGGCAAGTCGGCCCAGGTGCCGCTGCATGTCTGGCTGCCGGACTCCATGGAGGGTCCGACTCCGATCTCGGCCCTGATCCACGCCGCCACCATGGTCACGGCGGGCATCTTCATGGTGGCGCGCATGTCACCTCTCTACGAGCTCTCGGAGACGGCCCTCAGCCTGGTGCTCATCGTCGGCGCCACCACGGCCTTTTTCATGGGACTCGTCGGGATCGTGCAGAACGACATCAAGCGCGTGGTGGCCTACTCGACGCTCTCCCAGCTCGGCTACATGACTGCGGCCCTCGGCGCTTCCGCCTATGCGGCCGGTATCTTTCATCTGATGACGCATGCCTTCTTCAAGGCACTGCTGTTCCTGGCGGCAGGCTCGGTCATCATCGGCATGCACCACGACCAGGACATCCGGCACATGGGCGCGATCCGCAAGTACATGCCCGTCACCTGGATCACTGCCTTGGTCGGGTCGCTGGCCCTGATCGGCTTCCCCGGGTTCTCCGGCTTTTTCTCCAAGGACGCGATCATCTTCGCGGTGGACCACTCTCACAGGTTCGGGTCCGCCTACGCCTCGATCCTGCTGACCCTTGGCGTGCTGATCACTGCGTTTTACAGCTTCCGCATGTACTTCCTCGTCTTTCACGGCAAGGAGCGCATGGACGAGCACACGCGGCACCACCTGCACGAGTCCCCCTGGGTGGTGACTGTGCCTCTCATCCTGCTGGCAATTCCATCGGTCGTAATCGGATGGATGACGGCAGAGCCCCTGTTGTTCGGCGACTGGTTCAAGGACGCGATTTACGTGGCACCGCAGCACAATGTGCTCGAGCGCCTTCAGGAGCACTATTTCCACGGGGAACTGGGCTTCGTGCTGCACGGGCTGACGGGTTTCCCCTTCTGGCTCGCCATGGGTGGACTCGGTCTTGCGGCGTACGTCTATTGGTACCTGTTCGCCCGCAATCCGCGCGTCGAGGACCACCTGCGCATCCGGTTCGATTGGCTGTATTACATCCTCGACCGCAAGTATGGCTTTGACGACTTCAACCAAGCGGTCTTCGCGGCTGGCAGCCGGGGGATCGGCAAGCTGCTGTGGGTGGCGGGGGACCGCGGCTTGATCGACGGTGTGCTGGTAAACGGCTCTGCGAAGACGGTAGGCTGGTTTGCCGGGCGCATCCGGAATATGCAGACCGGTTATCTCTATCACTACGCGATTGCCATGATCGTCGGGCTGGTCGGCCTGTTGACGGTTTTCGTGGCGCTCTGACTCGACGGGGAGACGGACCGGAATGCACGCTGATTTCCCTATTCTTACCCTGACCATCTGGCTGCCAATCGTTGGCGGTATCCTGGTGCTCGCCAGCGGGGACCGCGCGGCGACTGTGTCCAAGTGGCTCGCGCTCGGCTTTTCCCTGCTCACCTTCGTCATTAGCCTGGGTCTGTGGTCGGGATTCGACGCATCCACGGCCCAAATGCAGTTCGTCGAGCACGCGCCCTGGATCCCTTCCTTCAACATCTATTACTACCTCGGGGTGGACGGCATCTCCATGCCGCTCATTCTGCTCACGACCTTTACCACGATTCTCGTGATCATCGCCGGGTGGGAGGTCATCACCTACAAACCGTCCCAATACATGGCGGCGTTCCTGATCATGGAAGGCGTGATGGTGGGAGTCTTCTCAGCTCTGGACGCCATCCTGTTCTACGTGTTCTGGGAAGCCATGCTGATTCCGATGTTCCTCATCATCGGGGTCTGGGGCGGGCCGAACCGCGTCTACGCCACGATCAAGTTCTTCCTATACACCTTCTTCGGCTCGGTGTTCATGTTGGTCGCATTGATCTACATGTACTTTCAGTCGGGCTCCTTCAGCATCCTGGACTACCATTTCCTCAAGCTGGGGATGACCGAGCAGGTGCTGATCTTCCTCGCCTTCCTTGTCGCCTTCGCGGTTAAGGTGCCCATGTGGCCAGTGCACACCTGGCTCCCGGACGCCCACGTGGAGGCCCCGACGGGGGGCTCGGTGGTCCTGGCTGCGATCATGCTCAAGATTGGCGGCTACGGCTTCCTGCGGTTCAGCCTGCCCATCACCCCTGATGCGAGCGCCTCGCTCGACTGGCTGATCATCGCCATGTCCCTGATCGCCGTCGTCTATATCGGCTTCGTGGCCCTGGTGCAGCAGGACATGAAAAAGCTCATCGCTTACTCGTCAATCGCCCACATGGGCTTTGTAACCCTCGGGTTTTTCATCGCTTTCACCATCTTCCAACGCTCGGGAACGGCATCGGGTGCAGTGCTCGGCGTCTCCGGCGGTATGGTCCAGATGATCTCCCACGGGTTTATCTCCGGTGCGCTCTTCCTTTGCGTGGGCGTGCTTTATGACCGGCTGCACTCGCGTCAGATTTCGGACTACGGCGGGGTGGTCAACACCATGCCGATCTTTGGGGCGCTTATGGTCTTCTTCGCCATGGCCAATGCGGGGCTGCCAGGTACCTCGGGCTTCGTCGGCGAATTCATGGTCATACTGGCGAGCTTCCGTGCCGATTTCTGGTTTGCCTTTCTTGCCGCTACGACCCTCGTCCTCGGTGCGGCGTATACGCTGTGGATGGTCAAGCGGGTTGTGTTTGGTCCCGTCACCAATGCTGGAGTAGCTGGTCTTAAGGACGCCAATGGTCGGGAAATGCTGGTGCTCGGTACCCTGGCCGCTGCGGTTCTCGTACTGGGGCTTTGGCCGGCTCCCCTCGTTCAAGTCATGGAGCCCAGCATCGAAAACCTGGTGCAGCACGTCGCCGTGTCCAAGCTGGGCAGGACGGCGGCACCCATCGCCTCGACCCAGTTTTGACCCGGATGGGATCTTCGCAGGCAAGAACCTTGATCGGCATCCTCGCGTTGCCTCAAGCCGGGCGGCCTCCACAAGCTGGTGCGCCACGCGCGTGAGGCACGCTCGTTAGGATTAGTCACCCCATGTCATTCGATACAGCCAATCTGCTACCCGTCCTGCCGGAGATCTTCATCCTGGGCTTGGCAAGTACAGTCCTCGTGGTGGATCTGTACCTCAAGGAGAGCCGCAAGGGAATCAATCATACGCTGACGCTGATTGGCCTCTTGATCGCCATCGGTGTCGTCGGCTGGGTGGGCGGCGGCGAGCGCCAGGTCGTGCTCGACGGCTCCTATGTCCGTGACGGCATGAGCGACGTGCTGAAGGTCCTGATATTGATCGTCGCGATCTTCGCCTTCGTCTACGCCAAAGACTTCCTCCGGGACCGGAACATGTTAAGCGGCGAGTACTATGTGCTCGGGCTGTTTGCGGTGCTCGGGATGCTAATCATGGTCTCCGCGAACAGCTTCCTGACAATCTATCTCGGGCTGGAGCTCCAGGCACTGTGCCTCTATGCTCTGGTCGCATTCGACCGCGACTCGAAGGGCGGCGCTGAGGCGGCCATGAAGTATTTCATCCTCGGCGCGATCGGCTCCGGGATGCTGCTCTACGGCGTCTCCATGATCTATGGCGCGACGGGCTCCTTGGAGTTTGGAGCGGTTGCTCGGGTCGCCGCGGAGCAAGGCATGCAGAACAAGGTGTTCGTGTTCGGGCTCGCCTTCCTCGTGGTGGGGATCGGCTTCAAGTTCGGCGCCGTGCCATTCCACATGTGGGTTCCCGATGTCTACGAAGGAGCACCGACGCCGGTTGTGCTCTTCCTGGGCAGTGCTCCCAAGATCGCTGCTTTTGCCATCGCCATCCGGCTGCTGGTCGACGGGCTTGGGACCCTGCAGCCGCATTGGGAGGGCATGCTCATCGTCCTGTCGGTTCTGTCGATGGCACTCGGCAACGTGGTCGCCATTGCCCAAAGCAACATCAAGCGAATGCTGGCGTACTCGACCATTTCCCACGTAGGCTTCATCTTCCTCGGCATCCTTGCAGGAACCGCCCAGGGCTATGCCGCCGCGATGTTCTATGCCATCGTCTACGCGCTCATGGCCGCCGGTGCCTTTGGGGTTCTGGTGCTCCTGAGCCGCAAGGGCTTTGACGCCGAGCGGCTCGACGACCTCAAGGGCCTGAACGACCGTGACCCATGGTACGCCGCCATGATGGCTCTCCTCATGTTCTCGATGGCAGGCGTACCGCCGACGGTGGGCTTCATGGCGAAGCTGCTGGTGCTCGAGGCCGTAATCCGAGTCGACCTGACGTGGCTCGCCGTGGTTGCGGTGGTCTTCTCGATCATCGGTGCCTTCTACTACCTGCGCGTCATCAAGCTGATGTACTTCGACAAGCCTGAGACCGATGCGCTGTTGGCGGCCGGCACCGGCACCCGTGTCGCCGTCTCGCTCAACGGACTCTTGATGCTGGCGCTCGGCGTTTACCCGGCAGCTCTGCTTTCCGTTTGCCAGACAGCATTCTCCTGAGGGCCACGAGGTCGAAGTCACGCGAGCAACTTGGGGGGCGAGGTCGTTCGCAAAGTGCCGGGCGCGGCGTGGTGGATCCGGCCCCAGAAGAATGCGAACGGCATAGCCACGGATCATGCCATCTGCTTTTGAGCCAAGGATGGACGTCGGAGTGTCTTCGGTGCACCGAAGATACATTCTGCTCGCCCTTGTCATCGGTATTCTTCCTTTCGCCGCGCTCGCGGCCGTCGCGTATCACCAGTCCCAGGCAGAGAATCAACGGGAGATCGATTCGGCACTCGACGTCGTCTCGCGGCGGGTCTCCGAGATCCTTAACAACGTAGTGTCTGTATTGGGGGATGCCGCCCGAGCGACCGGCGGCGAGTGCAGCGAGGATGCGGTGGCGCTCCTGAGACGGAACGCCTATCTCCACCCCTCCATTCGCGAGATCGGAATCATTCGGGATCACCACCTGGCATGTACGAGCTGGGGGATGGTCGATCCGCCGATGGCCCTGAGCAGAGAGGACGAATCCTTGATGGGCCAGGGTCTGACCGTCTACGCGCTCGATGAGCCCGCACTGGGGATTGCCGCCATCTCGCTCACATTGGGACTCCGCTTCAGGGACGGGGACCAGATCAACGCCCCTGTCTATCCTCAGGCGATCTACCGCGTGTTGGACGGCTACGGGGTCGCCGATGTCAACATCGGGGTGGTACTCGACGGAAAGCACTTGCTCGCCGCGAGATACGGAGGGCGCTACCGGGAGCTCGCGGCGGGCGCTGAGGACGACGCTCTCTTTCCCGCAGACGGCTATCTGCACACGGTGCGGTCGATCCCGGGCTTCCCGCTGACGATCTTCGCTGCCCTCGCCGGAATCTGGCTAAGGTATTCGTCGAAGCCATCGGAACCTGCGCTGTGACGGAGCACCTTGTCGACAGCATCATCGACATGGCGAAGAAGCTCGAAGTCGAGGTCATCGCCGAGGGGGTGGAGCGCGCCGAGCAGGCGCGCTATCTCCTCGAGAGAGGCGTGCGGCTGGGACAGGGTTTCTTATTCAGTAAGCCCGTAACCATGGACGATCTGCTCGAAGAGATAGCCAAGAATCCCCCGGCACCAGGCGCCATAATACCGGCACCGCGTCATTAGCCACGCCGGCTCGCAATTCGGCCTGTGCCTTTCCCGGAGACTCCTCCGCGCTGTACCACTCTGTCAGATGACTATCCCGCGGGGTATGCGTTACCTGACGTTCCGAGGTCGCAGATCGCCCGCGCTTGGGGAGTCCGACGGGCGGTTCCAACCCGCCTACGGGACGTTCCAGCTGAGGTGCGACGCTAATTACCCGGCGCGAAGCGTCGCATGTCGGCAGAATGATAGTCCGGTTGGCTCTCAGAATTCACAACAAGAGCGGCGAATACTCAACCGAAACAAGACCCGCCGGCGCCCGCAAACCCGGCCCCGGAAAACCGAACGACCAAGGGCCTCCCATATAGAATCGCCAAGGCGCCAAACGGTGTCGCCGGTTTAAAGGCTGACGAGACGTCACCTCGCAGGGCCGCAGTGGATGCACAAGTTGTAGTTTTCCGCGTCCCCTGTGCGCTGGCGGTCGAGACGCGCTAGTCTGATTCAAGTGACCTGATTGACCGACGCGATCGAGACACAGGATCATGCCCCTCCGCCTCGTATTACTGATGCTCGCACTGCTGGTGGTGCAGTCCGCTGCCGCCGCGACGGCTTTTTCGCTTAATCATCAGAAGATAGGCTTCGACATCTACCGGCTGGACAAGGGAGAGGAACGGCGTCTACAGTTCTTCTGGAAGCGCGCGGACGGTACGCCCTACGGCAGCATCCATACCTTGCGGGAGGCGCTGGAGAGCCAAGGGAGGACGCTGCGCTTCGCCGTCAACGGTGGCATCTACTCCGCGGACTACACGCCGCTCGGTCTCTACATAGAGAACGGTAGGCGCTTCTACCGCCTTAACCTCGGGGAGGGGGGAGGGAACTTCTTTCTCAAGCCCAACGGCGTTTTCTACATCACGACGGCGGGTGCCCGGGTGGTGCGCAGCGATGACTACCGACCGGAAGGCGAGGTCAGGTACGCCGTACAGTCTGGCCCCATGCTGGTCATCGGCGGGGAGCTGAATTCCCGCTTCATCCCCGGGTATCACAGCAAGCACATCCGAAATGGTGTTGGCATCGACCGCGAAGGGCGGGTGGTGTTTGCCATCTCCAATGCGCCGGTGAACTTCCATGACTTTGGCACCCTCTTCCGGGATGCGCTCGACTGCCCGGACGCCCTCTACCTCGACGGCTCCATCTCCGAGATGTACGCCCCCGAGCTCAACCGGTTCGGCGGCTGGCCCTGGCAGCGCTTCACCACGCTCATCGGCCTCGCCGACTCCGGGAACGCACCGTCGTCCGAGCGCGTTGCCGAACCGGAGCCTTGATTTGATCTGCCCGTTGCGTATGAGCCCTGGGTGCGGCATGGGCGCACCGTCGACAGCATGGAGCTTCCGGTCATCGCGGCCGCGAGTGGGCTTATCGACGGTCGAGTGGTGCGTCGCTTCAACTGCTTCTACGACACCACCGCCGAGGCAAGGTCGCCAAGGACCTCTTCATCCAGTCTGTGAACTTCCACGCGCGAATGGGTGAGCTTGGCGCGGTCGGTTCCGAGACGGTTTGCTGCCGGTCGATGGAAGATCCAACGCCGACGGTTATTTCCATTCCCCACGGTCAGCCTGACATGTTCAGGTTGGTGATGCTTGCAGGGTTCCTGACTGGAACAGGTCGCGGAGGAAGGCGAGCGTGGTTCCGTGCTCGGTGAACCGAGTCGCGGTACATGGTGTCACAATGAGAGCACGGACGTGGCCGATGCCCACGAACCGAAGGCTCCGTCCAGCTTCTTCGCAGAGACCATCCATGCTCGCCCGACTTTTTCGCTTCTGGACCAGAGGGGACGGTTCGCATGAGTAACGCGCTCCCACTTGTCTTCTTGGCTCGGCACGGTGAGACGGCCTGGAGCCTTGCTGGCCGACACACCGGGCTGACTGATATCCCGCTCACTGAGCGCGGGGAGCGAAATGCTCGGCGGCTTCGCGAGCGCCTCGATGGCTTCGAGTTCGCCAAGGTGTTCACCAGCCCCCTCGTGCGTGCGGCGCGTACCTGTGGGCTGGCGGGTTTTGGTGCAGTCGCGGAGACGGACCCCGACCTGCTCGAGTGGAACTACGGCGACTATGAAGGGCGCCGCACCAAGGACATTCATGTCGAGCGCCCAGACTGGAAGTTGTTCCGGGACGGCTGTCCAGGAGGGGAGTCGCCCGCCGATGTCGGGGCGCGAGCCGATCGCGTCGTCGGCCGAGTCCGCGCCGCGGAGGGGAATGTCCTGTTGTTCTCCAGCGCGCACTTTCTGCGGGTACTGGCCGCGCGTTGGCTCGGTCTGGAGCCCGGCGGCGGAGGCTTCTTCCTACTGGAAACAGCGAGCCTCAGCGTGCTTGGATACGAGCATGGATTGCACGAGCCGGTGATCCGACTGTGGAACGACACCCAACAGGTGGGCGGCTGAGGTCTTTGGACCCATAAGGCCACAAACCGGACGAGCCGTGCGGATTGCGTATATACGGGCAATCGCCCGAGTGCGGGAAGTAGGCAAAGGTTGTGCGCCACGACAGGGGAGGGCGGATTCATGAAGGTGCTGGCGGTGGATGTCGGGGGTACTCACGTCAAGATCCTCGCGACTGGGCAGGGCGAGCGGCGGCGGTTCGATTCCGGGCCGAAGCTAACGGCCGAGCAGATGGTCACGCGAGTCAAGGAGCTCGCCGGCGACTGGGACTACGAGGCGGTGAGCATCGGTTATCCCGGACCGGTACTTCACAATCGCCCGGTCGCGGAGCCGCGTCACCTGGGGTCGGGATGGACGGGGTTCGAGTTCGAGAAGGCCTTCGGCTGCCCGGTGAAGGTGATGAACGATGCGGCCATGCAGGCGCTCGGAAGCTACCAGGGCGGAAAGATGCTGTTTCTGGGGCTCGGCACCGGGCTCGGTTCCACCCTCATCGTGGACGGAATCGTCGAGCCGATGGAGCTCGCCCATCTCCCGTACAAGAAGGGGACATACGAGGATTACGTCGGGGTCGAGGCGATCGATCGACGGGGCAAGAAGAAGTGGCGCAAGCACGTCGCGGACGTGGTCGCGCAGTTGGTCGCCGCCCTCGAGCCGGAGGACGTTGTGCTCGGTGGCGGTAACGTCAAGAAGCTGAAGAAGCTCCCCTCGGGTTGCCGTGAGGTTGAGAACGCCAACGCCTTCGTCGGTGGCTTTCGTGCATGGGACACCGCGGCGGCAAGCGCCGACCACCTAGGCGATCAAGCGACATCGGGAAGCCGTTCCATAACGGCGCGTCCGGCATGGAAGGCCCTTGCGGCGCACCACCGCAAGGTCCGCGGGCTGCACCTGCGCCAGCTCTTCGCCGAGGACCCGACGCGCGGTGAGCGCATGGCCGCAGAGGGGGCGGGGATCTACCTCGACTACTCGAAGAACCGGATCACCGACGAGACCCTCGAGCTCTTGCTGCAGCTGGCAGACGAGTGCGACCTGCGGGGGCGGATCGACGCCATGTTCCACGGCGAACGGATCAACGTGTCGGAGCAGCGGGCCGTCCTGCACGTGGCGCTGCGCGCGCCGAAGGGGACGTCGATCGTCCTCGACGGCCAGGACGTGGTGCCTGAGGTCCATGCGGTGTTGGACAAGATGACCGACTTCGCCGAACAGGTCCGCAGCGGCGCCTGGCTGGGCCACACCGGTCTCCCCATCCGCAACGTCGTCAACATTGGCATCGGCGGCTCCGACCTGGGGCCGGTGATGGCCTACGAGGCCCTGAAGTATTACAGCGACCGACGGATGCGTTTCCGGTTCGTCTCCAACATCGACGGCACCGATTACACCGAGGCCGTACGTGACCTCGATCCGGCGGAGACCCTCTTCATCGTCGCGTCGAAGACCTTCACGACGCTGGAGACCATGACGAATGCTCAGAGCGCGCGCGCCTGGCTGCTCGCCGGGCTCGGCGGCGACGAGCAGGCGGTGGCGCGGCACTTCGTGGCGGTCTCGACCAACGCCGCGGAGGTGGCCAAGTTCGGCATCGATACCGCCAACATGTTCGGGTTCTGGGACTGGGTCGGCGGGCGCTACTCCATGGACTCGGCGATCGGGCTCTCCACCATCCTCGCCATTGGTCCGCAGGATTTTCGCGCCATGCTCGCGGGATTCCACGAAATGGACGAGCACTTCCGCACCGCGCCGTTCAAGAGCAACCTGCCGGTGCTCATGGGGCTGCTGTCGGTCTGGTACAACGACTTCTTCGGCGCCCAGACGGTCGCGGTTCTGCCCTACGAGCAGTACCTGAAGCGCTTCCCGGCTTATCTTCAGCAGCTGACGATGGAGAGCAACGGTAAGCATGTGACGCTAGACGGCGAGCGGGTCGCCTGCGACACGGGGCCCATCTATTGGGGCGAGCCGGGGACCAACGGGCAGCACTCCTTCTACCAGCTCATCCACCAGGGGACACGGCTCATCCCGTGCGATTTCATCGCCTTCGGCCAGGCGCTCAACTCGCTCGGCGAGCACCACGACATGCTGCTGGCGAATGTCCTCGCCCAGGGCGAGGCGCTTGCCTTCGGCAAGACGCCCGAAGAGGTGAAGGCCGAGGGCTCCCCCGACTGGCTGGTGCCGCACCGCACCTTCGAGGGCAACCGGCCATCCAACACCCTTCTGCTCGAGTGCCTGACCCCTGCCGCCCTGGGCAAGCTGGTAGCGCTCTATGAGCACGCCGTGTTCACCCAGGGCGTTATCTGGAACATCGACTCATTCGACCAGTGGGGGGTGGAGCTGGGCAAGGTGCTTGCTAAGCGCATCATTCCGGAGGTCGAGAGCGTTGAGGAGCCGCTGCCGAAGCACGACAGCTCGACCAACGCGTTGATCCGTCGCTACCGGCGGTTCAGACAGGCGTGAGCCTGATCGTTTCGTTCTTCCGGGCTCGGCCTACAGTCACCGCGCCACACCTCGACTCTACTGAGCGGCAGCTCGGGGTGGTCGAGCACGACCCAAAAGGTGTCCGAATCGTTGAGCAGCTCGCGTGCCAGTGCGCGGGTCTTCTCGTGCCGGAAGTCGGCCTGTCGCAAGCAGTGGGCGAGCAGGTCGTTGAGCATCGGCGCCAGCCGTTCGCGCAGCCCGCCGACGGGTGGTGCACCGCGGGCCTGGTAGACCGCCTCGAACACCGTTTCGATGACTTGGAGGATGTGGCTGCCGAAGCGCTGGGTTTCGGCATCGAAGCTCTCTTCCGGGCCGTGGGCGAGACTATCTCGCCCTTGGTCTGCGAATCCCCTTGCTGTGCTCCTCCGATGGCGTTTCTCCGGCATCGGCCATCGGTGACGATGCAGGTGTCTCTGGCGCATTGTCCTCCTCTGCATCGGACTGCTCCCAGGGTGCTCGCGTGCTCGGTGGTCGCGAGCTGTTCGTCGGGTTCTGCCCGAGACGCTCGCGCGCCGCCTTCAATTCCGCGAGTGCCTTGCCCAACAAGACCCGTGTCTGCTCGGGCGAGAGCGTGTCAAGATAGGTCTCGTCGAGCTGTCTGAGGTCGTGATCGCTCAGGTGCATGCCGGTTGCGTTGCGGCGCCTAGGCGCCATCGCTTTACGCTTGTGGCATATTTTTTCACATTACCTTAGATCTTTGCCATAACTTTCTGATACTGAAAGCTTCCAGCAAACCAGGAGGGGGTAAACGGTTGCCCGTACCTACTGGACAACCCGACTTTTTCCCGGTCGCTGGATCTTACGCCGTGCTCAGGCGGCGGCGCGCTTCCCGGACTCTCTGGAAAGGTAGTAGTGGTCGAGGACCTGGAGCTCGTCGTCGAATTCGTAGACGAGAGGGATGCCTGTGGGGATATTCAGATCGGCAATGTCCGCATCCGCAATATTGTCGAGGTGCTTGACCAAAGCGCGCAGGCTGTTGCCATGGGCGGAAATGAGCAGGAACTTGCCGATCCGAAGCTCAGGCAGGATGGCTTCATGCCACAGCTCCATCACGCGCACCAGGGTATCGGCGAGGGATTCCGTGGCGGGCAGGCGTTCGACAGGCAGGTCACGGTAACGCTGGTCAAAACGCGGGTGGCGGGGATCGGATGTTTGGAGAGCGGGCGGTCGCACGTCATAGCTGCGCCGCCAGATGTGCACCTGCTCGGAGCCGTACTGGTCGGCAATCTCGGTCTTGTTCAAACCCTGCAAAGCTCCGTAGTGACGTTCATTGAGCCGCCAGTCTTTGATCTCCGGCATCCACATTTGGTCCATGGACTCCTGCACCAGCCAGAGAGTACGAACCGCACGCTTCAGGACGGAGACATAGGCCGCATCGAACACGATCCCTTGGTCGCGCAGCACGTGACCGGCCTCCAGTGCCTCCTGGCGTCCGGCCTCGGAAAGGTCGACATCGGTCCAGCCGGTGAACCGGTTCTCACGGTTCCATTGGCTTTCGCCGTGACGAAGCAACACGAGTCTGCGCATGGATTTCGTCTCAGGGTAAGGGCGTCACCTCGGTCATAACAATCAAGCTTAGGTCAACGCGTTCCGCTATCTACTGCGCTGATATAGGGGAAAATCGAAACACGTCTACAATGGGACGCGGCTGGCAGTGTGCACCAACGCGGCCTCGCGTGCCGGTTGTGACGCGTGATCAGCGGGAACAAGCGGACCCGGATACCGACCCGATCATCTCAGCGGCCGACCATTGCGGCGTTCCGCTTGCGGAACACCTCTCCGTCGATCACGAGCGCGGGCGCGGAGTCCCTGGTCGTGGATCTCGCACTCATCGGTTGGACGGCTCCGCTCAGGGGCCGCTAGACTGGGCCGCGAGGCACCGTGACGCGCGATGCACCTGATCCGCGGCGACGGTTATACCCGAACGCCGCCAAAGCCTGCTGCGATGGATGGTCCATGAACCGTCTGGGGCGGCGATGGACATCGACTGGGCCGATGCCGGGGTGCTCGCCGGTGACCCCCGGCATTCGCGGATGTCCGGATCGTCGTCGACGACGAGCACCTGCGTCATTGGGCGCGTGGTGCGGCGGCGGGAAGATAGAAGATGGATCGCATCGAAGCCGGAGCCGACACAACGGGTTAAAGAATAGCGGTCATTGTAGCCCAGGTGCGCAACGGTACGATGCGCAGCCGAGATGTCGATCTGCCGCGTCGTGAGAGCCGATTCCCCAGCATCCTAGGCGTTGCGGCGCGGGCTCGACACTATTACAACCGCGCCGAACGGAATCAACAGCGGCTGACCACTGCGGTCTTCTCAGCGGTCACACGACTGTAACAAGGCCGCGTTTATGAGGAGGTTCGTGTGGGCGAGCTCGCCGACCACGAGCCGGACAGCTACCCGCAGCTCACCCTGCGCGACGCGTTGCTTCGCTACGCCCTGGAGGCGGCGGTCGTGGTGCTCGGCCTGATCTACCGCTCACATCGAATTCGTCATGTCATCGGATGGGCCAGTCTGACCCTAGTGGGGATCTACCTGTTGAACGCCTTCGTGCAGTTCCGTTTCGGAGGTTAGCGTTGTAACCCGCAACCCGGGGGGCTCCGCCGGGAGCGGGCTCGTGCTCATATGGGGATAGCGCTGCCGCCGTAACCGTCAGGCGGGCGATGCGCTCGTTGTGGTTTCCTCGGCGGCCGTCGGCGTCACGGGCTCCTCCCATTCCTGGAACGCCTCCCGCGCCGCCTCGGCACCATCATGAATGCCCTTCTCGAGGGAGCCCCCCTTCGGGAGCAAGCTCGCAACTGTCAGTGCGCCGAAGGTGGCCCCGTAGGCGGCGTAGTAGCAGGTACCGTAGACTGTCCGCGACATCAGCTTGCCGAGCGCGGGCCATACGTCCGACGCTGCCTGGGCGCCCGCCGCCGCTCCGCGGCCGAGGGCTCCAGACACGGTCGTTGGTGTCTCTTCAACTGGTGTGGCGGGTTGGACTTCAAACTCGTCTGTCATGGCTGCGGTCTCCTTTTATCGACTTTACAAGATGGGGTCCGATGCGTGTCGTGACACCATAGGCCGAGCTGTCCCCCTGCTCCTTGCCGCTGACGGTGGGCCGCTCGGTCATGTCCCGCTGCGGCGGGACCCTCACACCTTTAATTATGGAAGACCTTCGGCGGACCGCGTAAGCCATCGTCGCGTGCCGAATCCGGCACATTCACACCCGGCACTCGCCTTAGGCGTCAGGATGCGCTTCCGTATCGCTCGCACCGGGGTCTATCGTGGCCGATGGCTCGCCAGATGCCTCTGCGCCCGCCGCGACATCGGCAGCGGCAGTCTCTCGGGCCGTGCGCATCTCGTCTTGCACCTCGGCCATTACGTCCTCGACCATTTCTTCGAGCTCGGCGACCACCTCCCTGCCTTTCTCCAACGCCGTCATGCCGGCTTTGAGCGCTGAGCGTGCCATTGGGCGGAGCATCGGCGCCATGGCGGTGGCGGCGATGGGAATGATGATCGCCAATCCGACGCCGACCATCACGCCTTTTGCTATGTCGCTCGTTAAGATCTCGTCCAGCTGTGCCATGGCGGTCGTCTCCATGCCCGAAACAGGGTACTCAGTATGACCCAGATGCAAGGGATTCCAGAAGTCTGCTGTTCGGGTTGGCAAGCGGGAACGGCCGGGCAACCCACCGGTTGTCCAACTCAAACCCGAAACCGCTAATGCCGGCTCGTGGGCTGGAAAATCTGACGTCCAGTTGTAACAATTGGCCACGGCAACATCGCTCCATTTTAAGGTATACCGCGATGATCGTTCGGCTTTTCATGGGTGTTGGGCTGTTGGCACTGGGCTATTTCGTAGGTCGGGAAGTCGGCCGTACCGAGTCGGTGCGCGAGGAGTTGCAGCGCAACCGGTCAGCAGCGCGCGACGACGCCGATAACCGCGAGCGGCAGTCCACGCGACCGACGCAGCTCGACAATGGAAGACCTACCACGTGACCAACATGCCGGTTGCGATGGCGAAGGAGGATCTCGCGACCCTGCGCTGGGCAACCGAGCATTTGGAGCACCCGAGCCTGGCTGCGCGGCTTACAAGCGTCGTCGGTACCCCCATCGAGATCGCCTTCAAGCTGCTGCCGCGTGCCCTCTACAAGCGCCTTCATTCGGCGGCCGATGCGGCAATAGCTAAGGCCTTCGGGGTTGCAACGTCCTCCCTGCACCACGCACAGGAACGGGATCCCCACAGCGGGGTTTATAGGGTCCTGGCGGCGGGCACGGGTGCGGTCGGTGGACTGTTCGGCCTGTACGGTTTGGCTCTCGACCTTCCCGTCACCACCACCCTCATGCTGCGCTCGATCGCCGAGATAGCGAGGTCACAGGGGGAGGACATCCGTTCCGCCGAGACCCGCTTGGCTTGCCTCGAGGTGTTCGCCCTCGGCGGTCACGCGGAGTCGGACGATGCGGCGGAGACCGGCTACTACGGCATCCGTTTGGCACTGGCCCTCCCCATCACGCAGGCGGCCCGCCACATCGCGGAACAAGGGCTGTCGGCCAAAGGGGGAGCGCCCATGATCGTGGACGTCATTCGCCTGGTCAGCTCGCGATTCGGGATTGCGGTTTCCGAGAAGGCAGCAGCCGTCGCGGTGCCGATAGTCGGCGCCGCAACAGGGGCCGCGATCAATCTCGTCTTCATGGATCACTTCCAGGAGATGGCACGCGGGCATTTCGTGGTGCGGCGCCTGGAGCGCAAGTACGGCCAGCAGTTGGTGCAGGGGAACTACGAGGCGATCCTTCAGGGCAGCTGAGCACAGACTGCGCCTGAACCAGAGACCGCGTTCGAGGCGTCGCGAAGCAAGTCGTAGTTATCGAGTGTAGGAACCGAGCACTCGCGCGCTGGGTATGGCCAGTATCGTTTCAATCTGGCGAACCGCGCTTCTCGCTGTCCCCATGTGTCTGTTGGGGTCTGGCACTGACAATGGAGAGCACCACAATCAGCACCAGCACCGGCAAGATGATCCATTCCCACGTCTCTCTGTGTCCCCGACCGCGTTCGTCGCGCGAGCGCCGACCAGAATCTCGGCCTGCCGCCTCAACCACCCGCGACTGAGCCAGCGCCGGGGCGCGCACCAGCCGCCGTCTGAGCGGCCGTTCTGCAGCGACGAGGAGTCGAGTCTCGCTGGGCGCCGACGGAAGATACGACCGGCGCCCCACATCGGCAAATCAGCCCCGTTGGAGGTCCTCCAGGAGGCTTGCGAGGTCGTCGGCGTGCTCTTCCTCCATGGCGAGTATCCCTTCCAGCATGCGCCGGGTGGTGATGTCGTTGTCGCCTATGTAGCGGATCATCTCCCCGTAGCTGTCGATCGCGATCCGTTCCGCCACCAGATCCTCCGTGATCATGTCCACCAGGCTATCCCCTTCGACATATTCTGCGTGGCTGCGCGTGGCGAGACCCTCCGGGTTGAAGTTGGGCTCGCCTTTTAGCTGAACGATGCGCCCGGCGATCTGGTCCGCGTGCATCTGCTCCTCGTTGGCGTGCTGTAGGAACTCCTGGGCCACGGCGTCGGCATTGATTCCGGCGGCCATGAAATAGTGGCGCTTGTAGCGCAGGATGCACACCAGCTCGGTAGCCAGGGACTCGTTCAGGAGCTTGACCACCTGGTCGCGGTCGGCACGATAGCCCGCTGTTACCGCCCCGTCCTCGATGTGCTTGCGGGCACGCTCGCGCAGGGTCTTGATGTCGCTCAGGAATGGCTGTTCCGGCGTCTCCTTTGCGGCCTTCTTGTCTGCTCTTGCCATGTTCTTCTCCTGTTTCTCCGAGTAAGGAAATTGCGCTCAGCTGAACTTCTGTCTGGGCTCGTGCCGTCATCCCGGGGGGGATTGCCGGTAGCCAGGGACGGGCATAGCGAGCGGTTCCGCTATGCCCTCTATCCATAGTCCTCCGCGCAAGTCTAGAACAATACGGAAGCTCCGCTTGTTCCATGGGACTCTGCGACCCCTTGAAACTGCGCCAACCGCTTCTATGATTTTGGCGGGATCGTCCCACAGGAATGACGTTGAGGAGGTATGCAGATGTTCGGAACCCTAACCAACTTCGAGGGCAGTCTGTTCGACGATTTGTGGCGGCTCCAGCGCGAGATGGACGAGGCGGTTACCCGCTGGCCGTGGTCGGCAGGGATCCGCTCCGCGGCCCGAGGTACCTATCCGCCGCTGAACGTCGGCGTTACGCCAGAGAAGGTCGATGTCTATCTGTTCGTCGCAGGCCTGGATCCGAAAGGGCTCGACCTCTCCATTCAGCAAAACCTGCTCACCATCTCGGGCGAGCGCAAGGTGCCCGAGCGCGAGAACGTGCAGTACTACCGCGAAGAGCGTTTCGATGGAGCCTTCCGACGTGTGGTCACGCTGCCAGAGGATGTGGACCCCGAGCAGGTGGAGGCGAATTACGTCGACGGGGTTCTCCATGTATCGGTTCAGCGCCGGGAGGCGACCAAACCGCGGCAGATCGAGATCAAGTGAGATAAGGAGGAGCTTACAATGAGCGAGAAAAGCGAGGTTGCAACCAGCGAAAGCGGCGATCTGTCTGGCCGCGAAGAGGCAAGAGCTGCGCTGCGGCCGCCAGTCAACATCTTCGAAGACGCCAACGGCATCACGCTCGAGGCGGATATGCCCGGCGTCTCCAGAGATCGCCTGAATGTGCAGGTCGACAAGGACACTTTGCTTGTCGAGGGTGACGCTCAAATCGATATGCCCGACGGCATGGAGGCCCTCTATGCGGACATCCGTGCGACCCACTACCGCCGCAGCTTCACGCTGAGCGGCGAGCTGGAGCCGGACAAGATCGAGGCGAGCCTAAGAGATGGCGTTTTGACGGTCCGTATTCCGAAGCGAGCGGAGCTCCGACCGCGAAAGATCGAGGTACGGACCGGCTAGCCCGACGGCTCGTTCTGTATAGGCCGTCGCGGGCCGGCACAGCGCGACTGATGGCCGCACCTCACCCGTCCTTCCCGTTGCTCGGGAAAGACGGGTGGGGTCCGAGACTTATCGGCAGCATGGGCGCCCGAAGTGCACTCGTCTGTCGCTCTCCCATGAGGCATGATGCCGCGCGGCGGGCAGCGCCTGAGCTCTGGCTCGTGGTTGGCACCCTGCTTCTGCCAAAACCCCTTATGAAGGGCCGCGAGCTCTGGGGCAAACGCGTCTCTCCCGGCTACGCGCAGCGTACCGTGGTTGTCTTCGGGCATGACCAGTGCCAGGTCCGCATCGTCCGATTCCGACCGAAGAGATCGAGCAGGAGCTCGAACGCTTTCGTGTGGCCTTGGGAAGGAGCCGCAGCGCCTCGGGAATCGACTTCAGCCGACGAGATACTGGCCCAGTGCGACTTCGTGAGCATCGGGGCCAACGACCTGACGCAATTCATCCTGGCCGCCGACCGCAACGCCTTGGCGACCATGGATGACTACACGATGCTGCCCCCATCGGTTCTGCCTGACGTCAACCAAGACGTCCAGAGCATCAAGTTTTTCCGACGGTTTGAGAGGTTAGCGACACTATCTCAATGCTTAACAATAAATGAAACAGAACGCATTGTTTGTCATGGCGTCCTTCGCGCGGGGAAGGGACTGACGCTCGGAGCGCGGGGCGGAATGATGCTCCCGAAGTAAAAGAGGTTCCCCGGGGGAAGCACGGAGTGATTCGTGAGCCCGCGGAGTGTTCGCTACGAAATCAGGGCATTGCAAAGGACTCGCAGCGGGAGCGCGAGATTGGTCAGCGCTTCCGTACGGCATCAGCATCTGCAATGGGACTGCCTCTATTCCAACTTGATCTCGCCGTCGAACGTAACGCTGAGCTGCAGCCCGGGGATCTCCATTGTCATCGTCGCCGGAAAGGTCTCGCTGCCGGCGATACTCCCGTCCGCCAGCGCCCGCTGCACCGCGTGCTCGATCTCCCGTTGGGAAGTCACGCCGACCGTCTTCAGGAACTTACGAATGCTCAGGTTCAACGTTTCGTCGTTCATTGATCTCTCCATCATCCCGCGATGCGACCTGGCGCTGTGGCTCGGCGATGCCTGAAAGCGACCCGGGCCGCCCATAGCTGAGCTTTAACGCTAACGCCTCCCGCGAAGTTATTGGCAAGGCGATTGCCGAAAAAAAACGTACCCGATTCCCCGGGTCATGATCTGCGAGAATCGCTCACGTTCGGATGCGGCTTGAGGTGATTAGTCCTGAAATTCAGCCGGAACACTTTGCACTCCGTCCGTGGGGCCTAGATCCCGGCACTCCCTGCCGGGATGACACCTAGGCACGGATCAACGTCATCGTTCTTGCAGGGAATGCCGGAAACCAGGTGCCACAGATGGCGAGCAGCCCAGTAATAGAGCAGACCCTTCGTCGTAGCTAAGGATATAGCGCCAATCACCCCGTTTGAAGGCTCTCCATCCCCATGCGCCTCTGCAACACGCAACGGCGCATGCGGAGGCGGCAGTTTCCCTGCTGCCGACACGCCCGGGCGGGAGCGGCCCGACCCCTCTGGTTCAAAAGTAAGAAGCCGAGCGACCTCGGTATACCGCTGTCAGGCTATCTCTCGCGCGGATAGGGCCAGGCCATGATGCCGCCTTCCATGACCTTCACGTTGCGCCAGCCGTTGGCCTGTAGGATAGCCGCGGCCTCGTAACCCCGCAGTGAGATCTTGCAGTAGAGGATGATCTCATGGTCTTTGTCCTGCGGGAGCTCGCCGAGCCGTGCGCGCAGGGCGCCGAGCGGGATCAGAGTCTCGCCGATACCGAGCCGCATCTCTTCGAACTCTTGAGGGGTACGAGTGTCGAGGAAAAAGCACTCCGCGCCAGCGTCGACACGCTGCT
This sequence comes from uncultured Gammaproteobacteria bacterium, assembly GCA_963824085.1. Classification (GTDB taxonomy): domain Bacteria; phylum Pseudomonadota; class Gammaproteobacteria; order Chromatiales; family Chromatiaceae; genus JARRNE01. Next base: position 88,524 of record CAWGNT010000007.1, on the reverse strand, counting down.
TGACGTCGGTGACCGAGATACCACGCATGCGCCCGAGCAGCTTGTTTTCGAGGACGTGGGCGGAGACGATCACGTGGTCGAGCGCCAGGGAGTAAGGCGGCGCGTAGGGTAGGTCCGCATTTCCCAGGTCTTCGACCGTTAGGTTGCCACGGATGGCCATGGCCACCGTCGCCACGCGCTTGCTGACGTCGCCCGGCCCGATGCATTGAAAGCCGAGGACGCGCCCGCTCTCGCGCTCGGCAACCATCTTGCTGACGAGCAGCTTGCCCTTCATGAAAACGGGAATGTCGAGCCCGGACACGGTGGCGGTCTCGATATCCAAGCCGACCTCGCGCGCCCGTCCCTCCGTAAGTCCGGTAAACCCGACCGTAAAGTCGAAAATCTTGCAGATTCCGGTCTGGGTGATCCCGGGAAAGCGGGCGCTGCCTTCCTGCACGAGGTTTTGACCAACCACTCTACCCTGCAGGTTGGCCAGGTCACCGTACGGAGCGCGGACCTTCCGGCCGGTGATCAGGGATGTGCACTCGACGCAGTCGCCGGCGGCGTAGATGTCCGTGTCGGACGTCTGCATGAATTCATTGACCTCGATGCCGCCTTGCGTCCCGATCTTCAGCCCCGCCAGCTCGGCGAGCGCCACGTTTGGCCGCACCCCCACGGCGACGACGGCCAGCTGGCACGGAAGCTCGGTGCCGTTGTCTAGCTTGACGCCGACCAGTTTACCGTCCTCGCCGAGGAAGGCCGCCACCCCATTGCCGGTGATGATATCGGCACCGTTTCCACGGATATGGTTCTCGACCAGCTTGGCGAGCTCCTGATCGAGGAAGGGTAGGATATTGGGTGTCTTCTCGATGACCGTCGTCTCGATGCCCGCCAGGTGAAGGGCTTCACAGACCTCGAAACCGATCAGCCCCCCGCCTACGACCACCGCCTTGCTTGCTTTCTTCGCGTCACGCACGGCGCGCAGGGCGTCCGCCTCATCCAGAGTATGAAGGCTCATGATCCCTTCGAGGTCCACACCGGGAACGCCGGGACAGAGAGGAATGGCGCCGGTTGCGATCACAAGCTTGTCGTACGGAATCGTGTAGTGCTCTTCACTTGGCAAGTGCTTGTAAGTGACCGTCCTCTCCGTACGATCGATGTGCAGCGCCTCCGATTCGATAAGGGCCTTGATTTGCTTGGCCTTGGCGAAGAAATCGGGGTCCCGAACGATACCGGCGGGGGTGCAAATCAAGAGCTTGCGGTCGTCGAACGTGCCTCCGACGTAGTAGGGATACCCGCAGGAGGCCATCGAGAGGTCCGCCTCTTTTTGGATCAGGGTGATTTCGGCGTTCTCGTCCAACCGGCGGGCCTTGGCGGCCGCCTTCGGCCCCGCGGCCGATCCACCAATGACAACAATTCGTAGCGCTTGTGACGACATGCAGGAGTCCTTGTTCAGTGCAAAAATGGGATGGGCCTGCGCGGGCCCTGCCTTGTCGGGTCCGCAGGCCTACCGGAAGCGAATGCGCCGGGAATACTTGGAAGGGCACCGTCAGCGCTTTGCCAGTTTGCTGACACGGCGCGGTACGCGAATTGAAGATTCGCAAGCAGTTCTTGCGAAAGAGATGACCTGACTGAGCTTGTCCTGCTTCTCTAGGGACGCGCTGAATAAATTCACTCTGGATTTTTCGGCGCACGGCGTCCGAAAAGCGTGGTTTCCGGCCGCCTAATCGGCGGTGTGCCGATCGGGGCGGCGGTCGGTGAGGGCCGCCGCCCCTCGGCTGTGTTGCCCGTCGAGAACGCTGTCGGCCGCCTGCAGGTCTTTTCAGCCCTTTACCGCCCCGGCGGTGAGACCAGCAACGATGCGGCGCTGGAACAACAGTATGATCACGATCACCGGCACCGTGACCACCACCGAGGCAGCGGCGATGGAGCCGGTCGGCAGCTCGAAGCGAGAGCTGCCGGTGAAAAAGGCGATTGCGGCCGGGACCGTGCGGGCCGCGTTCGTGGAGGTGAGCGCGGCGGCGAACAGAAAGTCGTTCCAGGCGAAGATGAAGACCAGAATGGCGGCGGTGAATACTCCCGGAGCCGCCAAGGGCACGATCACGTAGCGAAACGCCTGGAAGGGGGTCGCTCCGTCGACGCGCGCTGCCTTGTCCAGGTCCCAGGGGATCTCGCGGAAGAAGGCGGCGAGCGTCCAGATGGCAAGGGGCAGCGTGAAGGTCATGTACGGCAGGATGAGCCCGGGCCAGGTGTCGAACAGTCCGATGGAGCGCCACAGGTTGAAGAGGGGGCCAATGACCGCAATGGGTGGAAACATGGCGATCGCGAGCGCCGCCCCGAGAATCAGCTTTCGCCCGCGGAAGCGCAGGCGCACGATGGCGTAGGCCGCAAACATGGCGAGCACTACCGAGAGCAATGTCGATAGGGAAGCGATGCCGATCGAGTTCCACAGGGCCGCAGGGAACTGAGCGTCCTGGAAGATAGCGCGGTAGTGTTCCAGGCTGATCTCGCGCGGAAAGAAGCGCTTGTCGCTAAGATCCGACCCGGACTTGAGTGAGAGCGAGGCGATCCAGGCGACTGGAAAGAGCGCATAACCGACCACCAGCAGACTGCCTGCTCGCCATAAGAGCACTTCGAGTCTCCCTTGATGCTGATCGGTCATCTCCCGTCGCCCTCGCGCGCCAGACTGGTGCCGAAGCCCTTCACGAAGACGAGAGCAATGGCCAGGACGCAAAGAAAGATCAATACGGATACGGCTGACCCCAGGCCGAGATTGAGACGCGTGATGAGCGCATGGTAGCCAACGATGGAGACTGTCTCCGTGTTCTGCGCCCCCCTGGTCTGGATGAACACCGTGTCGAAGATCCGGAAGGCGTCAAGGGTACGGAACAGCAGTGCTACCAGAATGGCGGGTTTCATCAGGGGCAGGGTGATGCGGAAGAACCGCTGCCAAGCAGTGGCGCCGTCTACGCGGGCCGCCCGGAGCAGGTCCTGGGGGACCAGGGTGAGCCCGGCGAGGAGCAGCAAGGCCATGAATGGCGTGGTCTTCCATACTTCGGTCAAGATGATGACCAGGAAGGCGGACCAGCGTTCGGTCAGCCAGGCCTGGTCGATCCCTAAGAGCGGATTGACGAAACCAGTCACCGGATCGAAGGCGAATTTCCAGGCCAGCGCCCCGACCACCGTGATGATGCCGTAGGGAACCAGGATGGCGGCGCGCAACGTGCGGCGGGCGAACAGGGCGCGATGCATGAGGAGCGCGAGGGCCATGCCGAGCACGAGCTCCACGGCCACGGATCCCACGGTGATGACCAGGGTGTTGAGCACCGACTGCCACCAGATGTCGGAGGTGAGAACGCTCGCGTAATTCTGAAGCCCCACGAAGGCCCGTCGGGCCGGGAAGCGCAGGTCGTAGCGGAAGAGCGACAGCCAGACGGCGTAAATGATGGGGTAGGCGGTGACCAGGAGCATGGCGAGGACTGCCGGGGCGCACAGCAGCCAGCCCATCCGCTCCTCGGCGGGATCGCGCCGCCTCACAGAAGCCCCTCCGAACGCAGGGCGCGGCCCACGGCTTGGCGTAGCCGCTCGACGTCCTTGGCCGGATCGATAGTCGTCATCGGATGCAGGGTGCGGCTGATCGCCAGCGAGACGTCGTTGTACAGGGGCGTTTGAGGCCGTTGGACCGCGTCCCCAAGGGTCTCCCGCAGGAGATCCGCGAAGGGGAAGGTCTTGCGCACTTGCGCGTCGTCGTAAAGGGCGGCGGCGGTCGGCGGCAGTCCGCCGCGTGCCGCGGCGATACGCTGGCTCGCCCGGGAGGCGATGCAGGCTGCGGCCTGGAAGGCGAGGGCAGGGTGGTGCGAATAGGCCCCCACGCCCAGGTTGATGCCGCCGATGGTGACTCGGCTGGGACGCTCGGGGTCTACCGCAGGCCAACGCGCCCAGCCCATATGGCTTGCCACCCGCGGGGCATTCTGATGGGCGCTTGGCCAGACATAGGTGTAGTTCACCATGAAGCTCGCATCCCCGGCCTCGAAGGCCAGTCGGGTCTGGTCCTCGCGGGAGCTGGCGAGGTTGGGGTCCGCGGCTGGTGACATTGCGAGCCGGTGCATGATGCGCAAGGCTTGGCTCGTCGGCCGAGAGGGCAGGGCGGCCGCTGTTCCCTTTTGGTCGAGGATCGAGCCGCCCGCTGAGGCCAGCAACGACGTGAAGAATACCGTCAGACCCTCGTAACGCTCCCCTTGTGCCTCAATGGTGCCCTTGTTGCCCAAATCCTCGGCCATGTCAATCATCTCGTCCCAGGTCTTGGGCGGGTGATCGACGCGATCGGTGCGGTACCAGAGGAGCTGGGTGTTCGTGGTGAAGGGCGCCGCCCATAGGCGTCCGTCGTAGGTCGCGCTCTGGACCGGCGCGTCCAGGCGGCCCTCCGTGGCCTGCCGTGCAGCATCTGTAGGCCAGGGCAGTATCCAGCCCGCCTGGGCAAACTCTGCGGTCCAGATCACGTCCATTCCGATGATGTCGATGTCGCTGTCTTTGGCCGCCAGGCGGCGCACCAGCTGCTCTCGCTGCTGGTCGGCATCTGCCGGTAAAGGCGTCACATCCACCTGGTAGGCCCCTCCTGAGCCTTCTGAGCAGCGCCGCGCCGCCTCCAAGAAGGCCCCCGAGGGCTCGTCAAAGACGTACCACTTGAGATCGGGTATCGAGGGCTCCTCGGCCGTACAGGCGGCGGCTAGCATCGCCACGACAACGGTAGCCGTGGCAGCGCGACGGATGGAACCACTTGGGGCGAACAGACTGATCGGCACGTCGTCTCGATTCCAGGATCCGGTAATCGCTTCGTGTACGCGCTCAGTCTAACCGTCGACGCTACGCCATCAAACATGTGTGCCGAGTCGCGCGCAGCCGCGCAGGCCGGCACGGTGCACGAAATGGCCCGGGAGGTGAAGCTTTACGTAGGGGTCATTTGCCGACGCTGATCAAACGGGACGGACTCGTAGGGGTCTGGTCAAGGATGTTGATCAGTACGATATCATTCGAAAGGGCAGGGAAGGCCGCATCGGTACTCTCCGTTGACGCAGGTCACTGAAACGCAATGTGGTCTTGCGCATCATTGTCCGTCTAGAATAAGGAAAGGATGGGGGAAGTTATGGATCCGATGGCATCGGACTTTCTTAACGACATGCGCGCGGCAACCCAGCCGGAGCTCTTCGGCGCGATCACCTACAGCATGCGTGAAGATGATCTGGCTGAGCTTCGTAATGCGGCAGAGCGGCTGACGGAGCTGTGCGACCGCGAGCAGCGACGCCGGCGGGGCGAGTGGGAAGCGCCAACCGTGAGCCCCGCCTGGGCATCAGGCGTAGGAGCGCGTTGACCAGAAGACCGCCTGATTGTCCCTGCTGCCGGGGGCGTAGCCTCCGATCAGTCAGCCTCCCCGCTCTGGCCCCGCTGATGTTGGTGACCCCGCTGGTCGCCGGACGCGCGACCTCCGCATCCTCAACGTCCTGACTGTCAGGTCTGAACCGGCGGCGGGCGAGCAACAATCGCCGGGATGCGAACGCGACACCAACGATCAGCGGGCCGCCGAGCGTCATCGCCTAGCCCCGTCGGATCAATGCGGAGCGGCGCATGGCGTCTCCCTGGCACAGGCACGCATCTGCCAGATTTTAGGCGAGGGTGCATCAATAGTCGGTGTACGGATCGCTGTTCTCCTCGCACGAGCCAAGTGCTATGGTGACGGCTTACCGGTGAGGGCAGCCGAAAGGCGCCGCTCGCTGCAACCGCACGAGGCGTCATGAGCACTCATTCGGCCACTTCATCTGTTCCGCTCCTGGCGGGATTGGATGCCCCAGAGCTGTTGAATCTGCTCGCCGACGGGGCGTACATCACCGACCGACAGCGCCGAATTGTGTTCTGGAACACGGCGGCCGAGCGCATCACCGGCTGGCCGGCGGAAGAAGTTGTGGGTCGGGGCTGCCACGACAACATCCTGATGCATGTGGACAAGGACGGGCACCCACTGTGCGGCCATGAGCATTGCCCGCTGCACCGCAGCATTGTCACTGGCCAGCCGAGCCCAACGCCGCTGCTGGTATTTGCACAGCACAAGAGGCGCCTCCGCACGCCGGTCGAGGTCATGGTTTCGCCCGTTCGCAATCACGCAGGCGAGGTCATCGGCGGCATCGAGGTATTCCGTGACCTGACTGAACACATGCAGGACCAGTTGCGCGCCCAACGAATTCAGGCGGCGGCAGTGAGCTGCCAGCTACCGAGCGACGAACGGGTGGAGTTTGAGACCTGCTATCAACCCCGCGACATCGTCGGCGGAGATTTCTACCGCATCGAGTGTTTCGAGGTCGACCAGTACGCGCTCTTGATAGCCGATGCGATGGGCCACGGGGTGGCCGCTGCGCTGAACACCATCCAACTGCGGTCACTGTGGAACGACCACAGGGCGGAGCTACGTTCTCCAGCGCGATTCATCGAAATGCTCAATAACCGGCTGCACGCCTTGGTGCAGCGCGAAGGCTACTTTGGCACGGCCGTTTACGCGACCTACAACGCCGTCACCGGACAGTTGACCTGCGTTCGTGCGGGACATCCGTCGCCGCTGTTGTTCCGCTCGGCCGGCGGCAGCGAGGCAGTGGGCTCCCGCAATCCACCTCTGGGGATGTTACCGGACAGCGCATACGAGGAGACCACGGTACAACTTGAACCCCACGATACGCTGTTGCTCTTCACCGATGGCGCCACGGAAATCCCCGGTGGCCGCGAGGGCACGTTAGGCGCGGACGGCTTGCAGCGACTCGCTCGGGCGCAGACCCGCGACGACGACCCCGCCGGTTTTCGCCTCGTAGCGCTCGAACAGCAGCTGTTGCAGTTTAGCAATCAGATCCATTTGCCCGACGACCTAACTCTCATCAAGCTGCGCCGGCTGCATTGACGGGCGTTTGACCTGCCGGCTTCTGGGGGTTGTCGACCAACATCTGCCGACTTGACCTAGCGGCCTGAAGGGGGGCCACGCCGGTGCCGACAGGGCGCTCCGAAGCCGGTTGGCGAACGTAAGGTTCATTTGGTGCCCGTGACGCAGTCGGCTCGTCCGACGCCGCCCGTGAAGGATTGGTGCGCCGGGCTCGATGGTGCGGAGTGACCGAATACTGGCTCCCACCTGCCGTTCCGGCTTCGCCGTCGCACGTCCCCTTGTGGCCGTTGCCGCCCCTTCGCAGCAGTGCCTTAACACGCTTCCCTTCACGGGCGAAGTTTGCTCGTGCTCGGCCGCTGTCTCATTGAAGGGTGTTCTGGCGCAGGTGGGCCCGTGCCCATAGAGCCCACAGCCAGCACAGGGTCCATTGGACCACCAGGGTGAGCAGTGGGAGGCCGGCTGTCCACAAGAAGTGGGTCGCATCGAGAGCGCCGCGCCCGGTCGCCATCGCGTGGACCGCCGGAAGCAGCAGGGTGATGCCGAGGTAGACCGTGATCGCAGCGGTTGGCGCGGCCCGCGGGCCCGCGCGGTAACTCAACTGCGCCCAAAGAACGCTGAAACACACGAGGACGCCGATTAGCCGGTGACTGTCGGCGGAGGCCACTCCCATAACCCTGGCCACCTCGTCCTGGCAATATGGTACCAGAAGGATGCGTAGACCGTTGGCGGCCACGGTGGTCAGCCAGGCCGCGGCAAAGGCGCGCAGCGCAGCCGCCACACCGATCCGGCGGTCGCGCCGGCGCCACAGATAACCCAGCCAAGAGACGATCAGGAAGTTGCCGCCGGCGCAGCCTTTGACGATGACAAGCCCGTGATCCGCATCCAGCCATTCGCCCGCAGGCGCGGGTGCGAAGGACAGCGGACTGAGGACATTCAACAGCGTGGCGAGCGGCCAGAGCAGCCACTGCAGCTGGTCGGTGCTCGCCGTCGCATAGAACTGCTTGAAGGCGAGCACTGCGAGGAGCGCCCAGGCCCAGTCGCGCAGACACAGCGCGCGACCGGGGTGGCGACGGGGACTATGAACGGCCACGGCCCACTTTCCGCGCCAGACGGCTCGCGAGCGCGAGCATGGCCAGGCTGCCGATCTGGCCGTCGTCGGCCTAGGAGCGATCCTGCATCGGCACGGTGACCTCGTTGACAGATTTGACCTGATTGCGGCCCAAGAGCGGCTCGATAAGTTTCTCTCCGGAACGCCGACCACGCCCAGCGACATCCACCTGCTTCGCGTGCCGGAGCTTTTAACCGATTACCTGCGGTGTCTCTGGGGCGGGGATCGTGCCGCACACCTTGGACCGCTCACGGATCCGGAGCATGCGGCACGCTTCGGGCCGACGGCTGCCGCAGACCGACTCGCAGGGCTCATAGGTGACCTTGAGGCCGATCCGGAGCGCGCCTATTCGTGGCAGATGCTGTGGCTGCATGTGGGTCCTGCGCGCCTGTCGCCCCCATTGGCTCAGCGGCTCGACGCCGTCATCGCGGGGCTGGACTTGAACCGCGCCATCGAGTCGGATCCTCTAGTGCTGACACCACTGATGGAACTGGCCGTGCGCCACGCCGAGGATCGGCAACGCATCGCCGCATGTGTCCTTAACTGGGCCGCGGGCGTCGACGCCCGCACCCAACCTTCTCCCGCATTCGTTGATCAATTCGGCGGCAATCTTCGAGCCGGCTTCATGGAGCGGCTGGTTCATTGGGTGCACGGACTCGCGGTGCAGCACCCGGATGACCCGGACGGCGAGTTCGCGCGGCTGCTAGAAGAATTGATCATGCGCTCCCGCACACTGGCCGAGCACCTGCGGGTACCGCTGACTAACATCGCCCGCACGCTGCCCTATAGCCGACATCGCGCGCTGCGGCGATCCTTGTTGTGCGCGCGCAGCCGCCCACTTCCCGAAGTGGCGGCGACCAAAACGCCGGCCGGACGGAAAGGGCGGTAAGCCCGCGATCGATACACCACGAACGATAGGCGTGACGAGCGCGAGCGCCAGACGAGAACGGTTTGCCGCCGCTCGTTCGAACACCAGGCGCGCGTTGCCTCTCTGGGTGCGGCCATCGCGTCTAGGGGGGGACAGCGTCTGGCCGCCGCCGCCTCAGGGCCCGGCTGTTGAGGGCGGCACCTGGCCCGTCCCCACGTAAGCCAGCACACCCAGGATCGCGGCCACGACGGTGCCATGAAAAGGGACAAGGGTCAGACTGAAGGTCGCGTTGGACCAAAGGGCAGCTGTGAATTTCTCAGTTCGCATCGAGAAGGCCGGTATTTGCCGTCCCGGATCGATGAGCTTGTCGTAGAGCCCGCGAAATAAGCGCTCCTGTGCCAAGAAATAGCCGTCCAGCCCCCAGAAGGTAAGCGCAGGCAGCAGAGCCACCGCGACCAGCCGCGTATCCGCATCCCGCGCGGCTAGGGCCAGGAGGGCGGAAACCAGGGTCACAGACCAGCCTTTGAGCGCAAACGAGTTACCGGCGAGGCGGTTGATCACACCTTGGACAAGAGTTAGGTGCTTGTCGTTAATGGCGTCGGATGTCGGCAAGGGATTGGTCATGTTGCGACACTCCATTGGCTGTGCGATCGGCAGGGCTCGAAGCTGTATCAGGGCAGTACGGCAGCGATGCCTGCGAACGCTCCGATCTCGCGATTCGAGGGACTATACGCCCCGTATGATCCTCGGTTGGATACGCCAAAGCTAGACCGCACTGTGCGTCTATCCGTAGCAATGTGTTCTCTCAAGTTCGCCATGCCTCTACCGATGCAGGGAAACCTTGGAGCCAAAGGCGTCACCGCTTTGTTCAGGCGCTGAAGTTAGACAACGAATTCCACTATCCGGAGCTTGGTACATCGATCACGCCGTCGACATGGCACTGGAAGCTGCGCTCAGTGGTTGACGCTGTGGTTGCGCATCAAACCCCGCTGCCCTGTCTCTCGTCTTTTGGCGTCTGATGTGCAGATCGATGCAATTGTTCCTTGGCCGATGGTTACTGGCTATATGCGATTACGAGCACACCTTGATTCCGAAGGTTTGGACTGTCGGTTCTCCAGTTTGAAACTGCCACCAGAGCGACTCGGTCGGATGACCAGATTTTGGCGATAGCGCCTGCTCGGCCTCTGAGGTCGGCTTCAAGGGCGCTGAGCTGCCCATTTGCAGCGGCGGGAAAGCCGCGACGACCGCCGGCGGCACGGAGACCGTCACTCCCAGCGAAAGAGCCGTGCGGCGATCAAGAGCAGACCGACGCCCATGGCAGCGAGCAGGGCAATCTCGGGGAGAACTTGGACGACGCCGGCCCCGTCGATCATGACCCGGCGCGCGGCCTCCACCATGTGGGTGAGCGGGAGGAAGCGGGACGCCATCTGTGCGGCAGGGCTCGTTCCCTCCATGGAGAACCAGACGCCGGAAAGGAGGGTCATCGGCCAGGCGATCAGATTGAGGATGCCGTCGGCCAGCTCCTCGGAGCGCAGGCGCGCCGCGATGATCAGACCGAGGCTGACGAGGCAGAGCGCGCCGGCGATAAAGACCAGAAAGAGTGCGAGGTAGGAGCCGCGCATGACGAAGTCGAGGAACAGGTCTGCGCCCGCATACACGAGCACCGATGCGGCGAGCACCACCGCAAGGCGCGAGAGGACCTGTGCAGTCAGAAACTCGAAGGCGCTGAGCGGAGTGGCTCGCAGCCGTCGCAGCACTCCGTTCTTGCGGTAGCGCACGATTACCCAGCCCACGCCCCACAGGCTGCTGAACATGAGGTTGGTGGCGAGCACGCCGGGCAGCACCCAGTCGACGTAGCGGAGTGCCCGCCCGCTGACGGTCTGCCGCACGGGCAGGGGGGCGATGCCTTCGTAGGCCCCCTTGAGCAGCTGCTCCGCCAGATAGCCCTTGGCGGAGTGAAGGTTGATCCAGTAGCGAGGGGCTCCGCGCAGGTCGAGCAAGAGATCCAGCTGGTGACGTTCGACCTTGGCAACGGCTGACTGGAGATCCACAAGCGGAATGAATCGAACGTGTCGCACAGCGAGGAACGGCGAGTGAGCCGCCGGTAAGTTGCCGTCTTGGGCAAGCACACCCACCTTGAACAGGACGTCCGACTCGTTACCGAAGATGAAGGCGAAGCCCAGCACCATCAGCATGGGCATGGCGATATTCCAGCCGAGACCGGCGCGGTCGCGATAGAACTCACGATTGCGGGCCTGCAGGATCGCCAGTAGGGAAACCGGGGACAGACCCTGAGGTATCCCCACAAATCCGGCAGCCGAAGTCACTCGGCGAGCAGGGCACCGTGATCACTTGCTACCCATTGGTCTAGTGGCCCGATCGCCTCGACGAGGTCCGCGGCGGCCCTCTGGCAGTGTTCCAGCGTCAGCAGCAGCCGAGCCAGGAACAGGCGCGAGTACGCACGGCGTTTACGGCTGCCCGGACGCAGCCGCTCGTGCAGCCTGAGGCGCTCCGCGGCGGTGCCGATCAGCCAGAGCAGGACCGCGACCAGGGAGGCGATCAGCACCAGCACGCTGAATCGAGCCGCGCCGCTGGAGGCACTGCGCTCAAGCCCCTCGCCGAAGTGCTCGCTCTTCATGTCCCTGAAGCGGAGCTCAATCTGCATCCTCTGGCGATATACCCGCACCAGCCGCTTCGCCGGCCAGTCGGCAAAGCGCGTCGAGGCCACCAGCAGCCAAGGCTCGCGGGCACTGCGCGCGGCCTGCTTGCTCTTCTTCGAGCGCGCCCGCTTGCCGGCGGCGGTCGTGGCCTGGCGCCCCTGCTTGGGCAGGCGCACCAACACGAAGGTTGCCCGCAGCGGGTTGCTGCGCACCCACTCCCCCACCCCCAGGCAGGTCGGTGTCGTGGTCGCCTCCTCGAACAGGCGCTGGCAGCTCCTCCAGCGCTTGAGCTTGAGGTAATCGCGTCCGCGCACCCGACCAACCCAGCGCCAGCCCAGCCGCTCGACCTCACGGAAGAATGGCACCTTGAAGCCGGAATCGGCGACGATGACCGGGTCGGCCGATGCCGGCAGCAGCTGCTGCGCAAGGCGCTGCAGAAACCGGTGCTGCACCTGCTGATTGCCGAGCCTGCCTTGCGGGCGAACCTCCTCGTACAGGGTCAGGCTGCGACCGCCCACCGGCAGCGAGGCGCGCAGCAGAGGCAACGACTGAGCTTGAGGTCCGACCAGTCGATCGCGATCAGCGGCGCGGCGACGCCGCAAAGAAGCTTGCGGGCCAGCGCGGCGTAAATCGTTCGTGCCTGACCCTGTAGGTGACGGTTGCCCAGTAACCGATCCGCGCGCTTGATCTTGTTGCGCAGGCTCGCGCCGCCGCCGAAGCGCCGACCGATGTCGGTAAGCGTCAGTCTCCGACCACACACCGTCGCCGCCACCGCCTCCAGCAGCGTCGCCAGGCGCCGAGCGTGTATGCCACTGAGCAGCGGGCCGAGGCAGCGGTGTAGAATCGTCAGCGCATGCATGGGGGGGTCCTCTGAAGGTTTCGTCGCCCCCAGTGGACCATATACCCAATGCATTCTCAATGCCTCGTCAAAAACGCGCCGCAACAGACTATTATATAAAAAGATATTTTGGGGATACCTCAGGGACAGACCACGGTTTTCTGTCTACATCGGCAGATTTAACTGATTCCCGTCGGGCGCCTCTTTCTTCGGCCGGCCGGATTTGCCGGGCCAAGTGCGCCGGCCGACCATCGCCGCGATCTGCCGTTGGAAGCGATCACTGCCCAGGGCAAAGCCGCCGTTGGTTGCGTCCCGCAGCGCTGCAAGCTCGCCCTCCCGGATCTCCTCGGCGAACAGGTTCCGGTAGCGGGAACGTCGCGCCTCGTCGCCCTCGGCAAGGTCCAAATAGAGGGGGTGAGGAGCGATGACGGGATCGGTGGTGCCCAGCGCGTTGCAGCGATAGCTCGACCACGGATAAGCCTCCGGCGTTGGCGCCATGTGCGCCCGGACCGGATTGAGTTCGATGTAGCGCTGGCAGGCGAGCAGGTAGCTGTCGGCCTCGATTACGGACGAACGGAAGCGCCCTTCGAAGAGCGTCCCGGTTCGGGTGTAGGCACGGTTCACGTACTGGACATAGCGTTGACCGAGGCCCTTCATGAACATCGCTGGTCCTCGGGTGGTCGCAGGCGTCAACAGCAGATGGACATGGTTGGTCATCAGGGCATAAGCGTGAACGCGAACCGACGCGCTTGCTGCGAGCTCTGCCAGCGCCGCGAGGAATGCCCGGTAATCGGCCTCGGCGAAGAAGATCGCCGCCCGATCAATGCCGCGCACAATAGCGTGCATGGGGTAGCCGGCGGCGACAATGCGAGCGTGTCGGGGCATGCCGCGATGTTGTCTGCACGGAATCGGTGCCCGCGCTTTAGCACGAAATCGTGGTCTGTCACCGGCTTCCCACCCGGTTTCCCAATTCGAGAACTGGCCCCGGACGCGTTTCTACAAGGGGATGTAGAGGACCCGGTCTTTCAATTCGCCGTCCACAAGGCATTCGAGTAGCAATGCCAGGTCCTCCACCGCTTTGCCGATCGGCGCCGACGCAGTGACCTCGATGACGCCGGGCATTAGCAGACCAGGATCGACGCGTTCGAAGGCAAATCGCGTAACCGTCTCCACGTCATGGGTGATCAACACGCGGCCGTGGTCGGCTGCCTAAGCCAGAACGGTCGGATCATCGGCTCCCGTAAGATCGACGTCCTGGACTCGCACGACGTCTACGCCGCGTACGCGCCGCTGGACGCCGCGCACGATATTCCCATCGAGATCCTCGTCAACCAGCAGACTGAGCATCGGCGCGGTTCCGCTGTCGGGTCAGACGCTCGCGTATCTGCGCCGCGGGCGATCGACGTTCTGCGTCGCGCCGTGCGGCGAGCGAGGCTTGATGGGCGCGGTCCAGGTACTCTCGCGTCTCGCCCCGATGACCCAGGAAGTAGCTCAGGGTCGCGTAAATGTCGTGCAGGTCCAATACGTCGTAACGCCGCGCAATCTCCTCGGCACTCGCACCTTGCTCGAACAGGGAGATGACGCTTTCCAGCGTTGCTCGGGTCTGGCCGACGCGGATCACTCCGTGCGCGTCTTGATGCAGCGGTGGCGCTTCGCGTTCAAACGCAAGTGACGTTGGTGTGGCGCTCATGGCTCGGAATACCCCGTCGGTGCTTCCCAACTAGTGTGGCAGCGAGGGTCTGATCTGCCAACTTGGTTCCGGCGTTTGCACGGAGACGCGGCGGGCGCAGAGGGATAGCACGAAATCGTGGTCTGTCCGTGAGGTATCCCCCCAAGAAATTCTGGCTCGCGCCGATCATCATCGTCATGCTGCTGCTCGGCGTCTTGATTGTCTTGGCGCAGGGTTCGGCCGTGGCGCCCTTCATCTACACCCTGTTCTGAGGCAGGGCGGCGTGGACCGATGCCAGGTTCCGCCGACGTTGGCCGCTGATCGGATGGGGTCTTCGCCTTCGGCGGACGCTTCATCGCGACCGCCGCTTTGGCCAGTGCCGGCTCCGGAGCTCAGTTCGTGCCGGTTCCAGGTGCCTGCATCGTGCTCGATTCAGAGATCGCAGGTAGCGCGCGAGGAGCTCCTCGCGGTTCTCCCGCAGATCCATGCCGGTCGGCGCTGCGGGATAAGGCCGGTCGCCCATCAGCCCGGTCCAGAGAATCCGGTTGTAGTGGGCGAAATCGAAGCGATCCTCGACCGAGAAATCCATTCCCTGCGTGACCCGCGCCCAATACTTCGCGTCATGGGTTGACTTGGGTACGCGCAGGCCGGCCTGCTGGCGAGGCAACGGCAGATCCGTCTTGTAGAGACAGGCCGAGGGCGTCGCCTTGAAGCTCCAGGGGCTCGGTGAGGTATTGAAGATGTCGGCCATGGGGATCGCGAGCGCGTCGTTAAGGTTCATCGGCTGGAGGCCGAGCACCTCTTCGATCGTGCGCAGGAAATCGACGGTGTTGTATTGCGAGGAGATCACCGCGCCCTGCTTCACGTAGGCACCCGCCACGAACGCCGTCGTGCGGTGCGAATCGACGTGATCGCCGCCATCCTGTGCGTCGTCTTCGATGATGAAGATCAGTGTGTCGTTCGCGTAGCGGCTGTTGGCGATCTTCTCGACCAGCAGGCCGACGGCGTAATCGTTATCGGCTTGCTGCAGCTCCGGCGTATTCACGCGGTCGATCGCGGTGTCGAAGTTTCCGGTGTGATCGTGCATGAAGCGAACCAGGCTCAAGGCCGGCAGACCGCCTCTGGCGTATTTCGTATCGAACTCACGCTCCCAGTCCTTATAGCGGTAAAAATCCGGATAGGCGTTGTCGAAACCGCGAAAATACGGATCGGTGTGCGGGATGAGCGAGACATTCGTGGGGTAGGCCACGGTGGTGTGGGTCGCGGCCGGGTTTTTCAGCAGCGGAATGCTGTTGGCGGAGTCCTGGGGGAAGGCATAGCGGGTGACATCAACGAAAAAGCCGTAGTTGCGAACGCTGAGCCCCGCCCGCAAGGCCGCGTCCCACAAATAGCCGGTATTCACTTCGTTGTCCGGTCCGTCCGGCGCCGCAACGTCGGTCTGGCCTGCGAGCAGATCCGGGTCATCGGGCGTCAGTGGATTGGCTTTCTGGCGTGTGATGAGCTGGGCGGGCTGGCCTGGGGCGACAGTTGGAAGGGCGACGTTCACATTGCGATTCAAGCCCTCGCTCTCCAAACTGAGCCCGCGCCCCGCGTAGACCACTGGGAATTGGCGTTCGATCACATCCGGAGCGCGTGCCGAGGTCGTCCAGGGCCAACCGTCGTAGCTGGTTTCGGAGCTGGCGTAGAAGTTGTCGAGGGTGACGAAGGTGCGCGCGAGGTTATGTTGATTGGGCGTGAGCACCTCGCCGAACTCGGTCAGGTAAGGATCGCCATTGCCGACCTCCAGATCGCCCAGAATCTGGTCGTAGGTGCGGTTCTCCTTGATGATGTAGATCACATGCCTGACCCCCTGACGCACCGCATCCATGACCGCGGTGGCCTCTTCGCTCAGGGTAATGGAGAAGCGGTTGTTGGTCGCGACCTGTGCCGTCAGCGTCCCGAGCTGTTCCAGGTCGGGAAGCGGGAAGCTCTGGAGACCGGCCTTGATCAACTGTGGATTGTACTGATTCGACTCCCAGCAACTGCTATGGGTCGGCGGGCCGGAGCCGTAGCACCAACCGGGATTCGGCCCCGTCGGCGACTTGCCATTGACCACATAGACCATCGGTGACTGGCCATCGGGCGAGGTGCCTTTGGCGCCGAAGCTCACCGAGTTTGGATACCAGCCGGTCGGAATGAGCCCCACGACCTCGCTAACGCCATCGGCTTCGCCCCCGATTCCGCCCAGGTCCACCACCGCGACGAAGTTTAGATTGCCATTCGTCACGTAGAGTTGCGTCTCGTCCGGCGAGAGTGCAGCGCTGTTTGGGTTTGCCCCCGTATAGAGGGTCAGGCTGTTGGGATCCGTCTCCGTCTCGTCCACTGGCGCTGGCGGCCGCAGTGACTCCGGAATCAGCGGGATGGTTTCGAGTATCTGGTTGCTGGCGGTGTCGATGACGTCGATCGTATCCGACTGGTCTTCGACCACATAGAGGCGCGATTGGGCCGCGTTCAGCGTCATCTTGTTCGGCTGACCTTTCACGGGAATCCGGTCGCTGACCACCGGCGCCCCGCCCAGATCCACCACGACGATCTCACGGTCGCGAAGGCTCGAGACATAGGCGGTCGTGCTCGGCCCAGTCCCCTTCACAGCGACCCAGAACGGATATTCGCCACCCGGGATGCCCGTCTGCGCGGGGTTGCTCTTGCCGGGGCGCAGGTCGAGCTCCGTCCCGGTCGACCAGTTGCCGTAGCCGCCGGTGAACACCGTGATCGAGTCGTTGTAATAATTGGCCACCACCAGCGTCTGCCCATCGCTCGAAATCGCGACGCCGGCGGCGCAGGGCTTGACGCCAACCATCTGGTTGACCTGCGTCGCACCGTTCGGATCGATGTTCAGACCAAGCCCCAAGGTATGGCCCAAGGCAAGGAAATTTCCGTCCTGCTCGCCCCAGGTGCCGCTGGCGCTGCGCGTAATGATGTGGACCTTGTCGTCCGAGCCGCCCGCCAAGTAAAAGGCCCAGCCGGATGGATCGAAGACAATCCCGTTGTAGGTATTGGCGATCTGCACGACCTGCTTCTTGATCGGCGTCGGCGTCGCAATGTCGTAGATGAACACGTACTCATTCGAGTCCTGGGGATTCGGAGCCTGAGTGTCAGTGTCATAGACGCGGTTGTATCCGCTCGTCAGGACCAGCAGGGTCTTCTTGTCCGGACTCACCACCGCGGTGACCGCCTGCCCGGCCAGCCAGGCGGGATTGTCGGGCAGATCGGGGTTCAGCGGCAGGAACCGGGAGCCGGGTGGCGCGAGCGGCGTAATCTGCTGGCCAAGATTGGGCAGATCCTGCTGACCCAGATTGGGCATGCCCGCTTGGCCCTGTGCCCGGAAGTCTGGCTGCGCATCGGCTGGCGCGCTGATGACTAACGCAAACGACAGGGACGCCGCCAGGAGCTGGGACGCTTTGTGAATTTCTATCTGGCTCATTGCCTCAGACTCCATTGTCTGATGCCGTGGAAGAATATAGAGATCGTTACGGGCTGCCTCGGCTACCACTGGCGTCTATTGACCGGCTGACGGCGGCGGCTTGGGCCGCAGGCCATTCAGCACCAGGTTGAGCTCGAATCCATTCGCGCGTCGCTCGCCAAGGATTCCCCGATGGAGCGCTTAAGTCTGCGGCGCCCCCAGGGGGTTTGCAATCTATCCAACGTCAACTCGGGCGCTCATGCCGCCAGATATTCCGCGGAGGCGTGACTTTCGTCACTGGAAATGGCAGCCCGCTCGAAATGCGATAGAGTCGAACGAGATTGAACGGCATTTCGCCTCAGCCCTCGAGAGTGGTTTTCGACCTCAGTTCCGTGGCTCGGAGCCGCTGTCGCCACTGATCCCCCCACTCGAAGCATGCGAGTCCGGTGAGGATCACCGCGCTTCCGATCCAAACCCGCGGGGTCAAGACCTCGCCATTGGCCACTTGTCCCAGCAGGAGCGCCAGTACCGGCGTGATGAGCGTGATCAGGGCGACGCGGCTTGCCTGCACCTGATGGAGGACGTAGTAGTAGAGGATGAACCCCAACGCTGAGCCGAAGAGTGCGAGATAGATGATCGACCAGGCGGCACTTGGGGTCAGCGTTGCAGGTATCTCCGAATCGAAAGTACCCCAACTCACCAGGAACAGTGGTGCCGCGATTAGGAGTGCGCCGGTGTTGGTCTCCAGCAGACGCAGGCGCACTCCAATCCGTTTGAGGGGATAGGAAATCCAACCGCACGACGGGCACGGCGGGGTGAATTGGGCGAGACGCAAGCATCGTAGGCGCATGCAAGCAAGGGCGTTTGTGCAGGTGCTGGGTACTGGCTGGGCGGTGCGGTGGGGAGAAAGCCGTCGTCCCGGCGATCGATGGGCCTGTGGCGGACATTGATCTGGGCGTCGAGAGCAGCGGGCGTGCTGGTCCTTGCGTGCCGCCTGCAGAGCTGCGGCGGGCGGGGCTACCACTGCACTTGCTGGTCGAACAGGTACTCGGGCTCGGGCTGTGCCAGGGCGTCCCAGTCGGGTAGGGCGTCCGCGCGACCGTCGTTCCACGCCGGCGGCCCGCGTGCCGGCGCAATCGGTGGTGGCTGGGCCGGCTCGCCGATGTGGGTGAGAATGCGCTCTAGCGGGGCGGCCTCGGTGATGAAGGCGACGACGCGCATGTCGGCGCCGCAGCTCGGGCACGTCAGCGGCAAGGACTCGAACAGGCGTGCAAGCAGCATCGCCCTGAGGTAACGCGCCGGGGAGCCATACGCCCTCTCCGCAGCGGGGTGAGGGACAATACAGTGCGCCCATCGCGCCGGGGCTTGGGCAGGCGGTAGAGGACCTGATGTGCGTTGACTAGCTCGAGCCGTTCCAGGGCGAAGGGTGGGCGAGCACAATAACGCAGCCGCCGCTCCAGTCCCGCCCGATCCTGGCCGGCAATGCGTTCAGAAGCGTCAAGCGAGAAGCCGCCGTTGTCCCAGCCGAGCATGTCGCGGGCATCATCGACATTGAGCAGGCCGCTGCGGGCGAACCAGCGCAGCACGCGGCGGCGTACCTGCTCGGCGATGGCGCCAACATCCCGGGGTGTCAGCGCTTGAGCGTGGAGGAATCGGACTTGGCCGCCTTCGAGACGCTCGAATACACCGTCGAGGACGCAGCAATGGTAGTGGGTGTGGCCCGAGCGAGGGTGTTCGCTGCCACAGCCGACATGGTCATCGAGGGCGACAGTCTGCGCTTCGACCCCCGGGTGCTGCAGGCCCTGCGATCGGCCGACGACGTTCCCAATCCGATCGGCCCCGCGTGGTGCGAAGAGGGGGGTGCGATATCACGGCGCTTGGTGGCACTGCCGTACTGAACCTGGTCGTGCCGACCGTTACCGGACTGCTGTTGCTGGTGCGACGTCCGCGCATAGTCGTTTTTCTCCCGCTGGCCGTGGTTGGTGCGCTGTTGCTGAGTCTCGCGCTGAAGCATGGTTTCGCCTGTCCACGCCCGGACTTCGTGCCGCACGGTCAACGTGTCTACACGGCCAGCTTTCCGAGCGGTTAATCGATGAACGCGGCTGTCGTCTATCTGACCCTGGCATCGATACTCGTGTGCGCGGTGCAGCGGCATGCCGTCAAGGTCTGCGTAACGCTGGTTGCTAGCCTGGTCACGACGCTGGTCGGACTCAGCCGCGTCTACCTCGGCGTGCATTGCCCGACCGATGTGTTGGCGGGTTGGCCTGCGGGTGCCGCATGGGCGGTGTGCTGTTGGTTACTGGTGTGCGCAATGCAGGATCGCCATGTGGTAGAGGCGGAGATATCTGCCTCGCGTGACGCGCAGTGACGCCGCGTGTGAGAGACAGCGCGCCGGTTTCGTCGGCGGCAAACGGTTGCGGGTGAGCATCGCGTCCCGGCGGGCAAAGCACCACGCACGGTGGCAGGGCTACGGAAGGCCGGGTCTTGCTGAATCGGTGCGGTATCCCGGTGTCACCTCGTTGTGACGCCGGGCACGCAGCGCGCTGTCGCGTTGGATTCGAACCGATCCTTCAGGGGGTTTCCTTATCGTCGTTCGGCGTGCGGCCACGACTGCCCGGGTCGTCCAGCGCGCCACCGGTCAGCACGGCACGCATGGCCTGGTCGGCCGGGACGTCGAGTGGTGTGATGCGGCTGCGCGGCACGTGCACGGTGAAACCGCCCAGCTGGTAGCTCATGGCGAGGTACACGGCGACACGCGGCTCATCGTCATCGAACGCGCCGGGCAATCGCGCCTCCTGTTGCATGACGAAGCCGACCAGGCGCAGGTCGCCCACATCGACCGCGACCACCTGACCCAGCTGCTGATCGACATTTTGCGAGAACAGCCGCGCGATGTCCTTGAACGCCTGAAACAGCGACGTGACCAGCGGGATGCGTTCGAGTACCGACTCGACTAGGCGCACTACCCAGCGGACCAGGAACAGGTTGGCGGCCAGACCGATGGCCAGCGTCAGCAAGATGCCGCTGATCAGGCCGAGTCCCTTGAAGTACCAGTCGACCGGCAACAGCGCCTTGATAAGCGCCCCGAAGGTTTTTTCCGACCAGGTGCCGAGCCACACCAGCAACGCGATCGTCAGCGCCACTGGCGCGACCAGGGCGATGCCGTGCAGAAACCATTTCCACAAACGCGTCATGCCGCGGCTCCTTTTCTGCTCGCAGTGTCAGCCCTGGTCGCTGGCGGTGCACGGTCCGCGGAACGCGGCGGGGACATCGGCCGGGCACTCGCCGCAGGCCTCGTTGCCGGGAACGGCGAAATCGATCTTGCGTGGGTAGGGCAGGTCTAGGCCATCCATCAACGTGACGAAGTCGTCTTTCGAGCGGCCCTTGCCGAGACGCGGGTTGCGTGCCTTTTCCTGTGCAATGCTGGAGACGCGACGACCCTCGTAGTCATGTGCCGGGTAGACCAGGGTCTCTTCGGGCAGCGAAAAGAACTTGTTGTGAATGCTGTTGTACAGGTCGCCCGCGTCCCCCGACTGAAAGTCGGTGCGACCGCAGGCATCGATCAGCAGCGCATCACCGGTGAACAACATTTTCTGCACCGGGTTGTCCATCAGGTAGGCGTGGTGGTGATCGGTATGACCGGGCGTGAACAGCGGGTGCAGCTCGATGGAGCCAACCACGAATGGCTGCCCTTCGCTGACGCCGATGTCCGCGCACGGCAGCGCCAGCATGGCCGGGCAGGCGATCTGGCAGCCGGTGCGCTGCTTGAGACGTTTCGCGCCGGTCAGGTGGTCGGCGTGCACATGTGTCTCGAGCGTTGCGCTGAGTTCGAGTCCGAGATCGGCGAGTAGCTGCAGGTCGCGCTCGACCGTGTCGAGAACTGGATCGATGAGTATCGCCTTGCCGCCTTGACGACAGCCGATCAGGTAGGTGTAGGTCGACGAGTCGGCCTCCAAAAGCTGCTTGAAGATCATCTGTGCCTGGCTCCTGTGTCGTGGCAGTGCGTGCGCGCCGCCGTCAGCGCGCAGCCGCCGGCAGGCATTGTCACCGATGCGCGTGGCGACATCCATGCCGGTCATCGCAGGGTAATCGGGCATGCCCGCACCGGCTGCCGCGTGGCCGGTCCTGTCCTCGACAGGGTATGGGCGTACATGATCGCGTTGGTGCCACGTCGGCTGCGCACCGAAGGACAGGAAATCCAACTGCACGACGGGCACGACGGGTGAATTGGGCGAGTCGCTAGCATCGTAGGCGCATGCAAGCAAGGGCGTTTGTGCAGGTGCTGGGTAGTGGCTGGGCGGTGCGGTGGGGAGAAAGCTGTAGCCCCGTCGATCGATGGGACTGTGACGGGCCTTGACCTGGGCGTCGCGAGCAGCGGGCGTGCTGAGCCTTGCCTGCCGCCTGCAGAGCTGCGGCGGGCGGGGCTACCACGGCACTTGCTAGTCGAGCAGGTACTCGGACAGGCACTCGGGCTGGGCCAGGGCGTCCCAGTCGGGTACGGCGTCCGCGCGACCGTCGTCCCACGCCGGCGGCCCGCGTGCGGGCGCAATCGGTGGTGGCTGGCCCGGCTCGCCGATGTGGGTGAGAATCCGCTCGACTGGGGCGGCCTCTCGGTGATGGAGGCGACGACGCGCATGTCGGCGCCGCAGTTCGGGCACGTCAGCGGCAAGGACTCGAACAGGCGTGCAAGCAGCATCGCCCAGAGGTAGCGCGCCAGGGAGCCAGATTTGCGGGTGTCCGGTAGGTGGCCGATTGCTGTCGTTGAGCTACCCGCGTTTGGGGGCTAGCGGTGGCTCGAAGGCACACCAGCTCTAGCCCGACACCCTGTGTCCGATGCTCGGCGGCGTCACGAAGACCGTCACTCCCAGCGAAAGAGCCGTGCGGCGATCAAGAGCAGACCGACGCCCATGGCAGCGAGCAGGGCAACCTCAGGGAGAACTTGGACGACGCCGGCCCCATCGATCATGACCCGGCGCGCGGCCTCCACCATGTGGGTGAGGGGGAGGAAGCGGGACGCCATCTGTGCGGCAGGGCTCGTTCCCTCCATGGAGAACCAGACGCCGGAAAGGAGGGTCATCGGCCAGGCGATCAGATTGAGGATGCCGTCGGCCAGCTCCTCGGAGCGCAGGCGCGCCGCGATGATCAGACCGAGGCTGACGAGGCAGAGCGCGCCGGCGATAAAGACCAGAAAGAGTGCGAGGTAGGAGCCGCGCATGACGAAGTCGAGGAACAGGTCTGCGCCCGCATACACGAGCACCGATGCGGCGAGCACCACCGCAAGGCGCGAGAGGACCTGTGCAGTCAGAAACTCGAAGGCGCTCAGCGGAGTGGCTCGCAGCCGTCGCAGCACTCCGTTCTTGCGGTAGCGCACGATTACCCAGCCCACGCCCCACAGGCTGCTGAACATGACGTTGGTGGCGAGCACGCCGGGCAGCACCCAGTCGACGTAGCGGAGTGCGCGCCCGCTGACGGTCTGCCGCACGGGCAGGGGGGCGATGCCTTCGTAGGCCCCCTTGAGCAGCTGCTCCGCCAGATAGCCCTTGGCGGAGTGAAGGTTGATCCAGTAGCGAGGGGCTCCGCGCAGGTCGAGCAAGAGATCCAGCTGGTGACGTTCGACCTTGGCAACGGCTGACTGGAGATCCACAAGCGGAATGAATCGAACGTGTCGCACAGCGAGGAACGGCGAGTGAGCCGCCGGTAAGTTGCCGTCTTGGGCAAGCACACCCACCTTGAACAGGACGTCCGACTCGTTACCGAAGATGAAGGCGAAGCCCAGCACCATCAGCATGGGCATGGCGATATTCCAGCCGAGACCGGCGCGGTCGCGATAGAACTCACGATTGCGGGCCTGCAGGATCGCCAGGATGCGGTGCCACATGGCTCAGGTCCGCAGGTCGTGGCCGGTAAGCTTCAGGAAGACATCCTCCAAGGTGGGCGTCTCCACTTTCAGCTCCTTCAGGTTGGCGCCGCTGCGCTTTAGCTCGGCGAGCACCAGTGGTACTTCGTCGGTGAAGAGCTCGATGCAGCCGTTGCGCTCCTCGCTGTGTGCGGGAATCGGCCGGTCAGCCGGCCACGCGCTCGCCGGAAGGCGTACCACTGCCCCGGGGAAATGCTCCTCCACCAGCGCCGCAGGACTGCCTTGGGCGATGATCCGGCCGTGGTCGACGATCACGATCTCGTCGCATAGACGCTGCGCCTCTTCCATGTAGTGGGTCGTCAGCACCAGGGTCTTGTCGCGCCGCCGCACGGTCTCGAGCAGACCCCAGAAGTTCCGCCGCGCCTGCGGATCGAGCCCGGTCGTGGGCTCGTCCAGAAACACCAGCTGCGGATCGTTGACCAGGGCGATGGCCAAGAGCAGGCGCTGACGCTGCCCCCCGGAGAGCTTGCGGGTGTCGCGGTCGAGGATCTCTGCGAGGTTGCACATCGCCACCAGCTCGTCCAGATTCGCGGTGCGTCGGTAGAGGCTCGCGAACATGTCGAGGGACTCGCGTACCGTCTGGAAATCCTGCAAGGCCGTGCTCTGGAACTGGATACCGATCTCCTCGCGGAAGGCCGCGTCGGGGGTACGGCCCTGGTACCGAATGCTCCCCGCGCTCGGGGCGGAAATCCCCTCCAGCATCTCCAGCGTTGTGGTCTTGCCTGCCCCATTTGGTCCGAGCAGCCCGAAACACTGCCCGCGGGTGACGGTAAAGCTGATCCCATCCACAGCGCGGACTCCGGGGAACACCTTGACGAGGTCACGCGCCTGGAGCACGGGAATCATGGGGTCTCAATAGAGTGATGCGCCGGGGTGGACGCGTCGGGTCTTCGTTATGCGGCGATTCCGAGCCAGAACGACATGTCCTTGCGTAGGAATTCTTCGTACGGCATATAGTGCGATCCGTCGCAGGAAAAGGTCAGACCGATCATGCCATTGTAAACATTGATGAAGGCGGAGCGGAGGTAGAAGGTGTCGTCTATCCAGCGCAGGTCCCGCATCCGTTCAATGATCGGCCGAATGCTGGATTGCGGGATCAGCGCGCCCGCTGGGTACGGTGCTCGCGGATAGGCGAGGCAGATATCCGGGTCTCCCAGCGCCTCCTGGTCCAGCATGCGATATCGATAGGGATCGTCAAGAAACCAGGCGATGGCGCGGCTGCTGGAGAAATGAACCACCCCTTGAAACATCCCGCGCTCGGTTAACAGCTCCTCCAGAATGGACAGCGCCTGGTCCATGTTTTTGTCGAGGGGGCTCTCCACGCGACATTGCTGGAAGACGGTGCCTCGAATCGACGGATCGCCCTTGATTTGCTGCCAATGGGCGGGTTCGTCGTAGAACCCAGGTGCCACCGGCAAGTCTCGCAAATCGAAATCCGCGGCAAGGTATCCCAGGGTACTGCCCTCCGAACGAATCACATGCAGGGCGGTCAGCGATGGGTGGTGGGTGAGCGGGCTGATATAGGCATCTGATAGGAGGAAGCCCCAGGGTGGCATCGCCTCCTTCATATAGGGCCTCTCCGAAAGGTCGCGCCCATAGTCCTCCCAAAGCAGACCTTCCGCGGTGACGGTATCGCAGATTTGGATTCCGCCGACGCGCAGAACATACAGATGAGCGCGGTGGGGAATATCTGCAAGGCATGCAATCAGCGTCTCGTTCAGTCGGCCTCGGTCGTCCATTGATGCGAGGCACTCGCGAGCCAGTGATGCCATCGGCACGTGCAGGATGCTGGCGAGCTCCTCGCGCTTACGGTAGATGTGGTCTTGCCATGTCGTAATCATGATGCCTCCCGATAGGAGATCCGTTCGCAACCCGCGCCCTATCTATTAGCAGCAGGTAGTGACCAGCTGCTAGGTTTGCCGTGGGTGCGGGTAGGGTTGTGGCGGCGGGTGCCGAGGTGGTCAGGCGGTATGCGGGAGCGGCGGAGGTGTGACGACCTCACGCGCGCTCGCCAGAAGCCTACCTCTTCAGAACATTGGAGCTGATTGTTGACGTGTCTTCTTTTGATGGCCATCCGCACACGCGGATGCGGTTTCGCTCTTTATACACGCAACAGGATGCACGAAGACTGTTAAGTTTGTATTTCAATAAAGAAAAAACTTGTAACAAGTTGTTTCGACGTGACTCTGGCTTGCGCCAAGGTCCGCGGGCGAGGGCTAGGTAGGGCCAGCCCCGGGCAGCCGGGCGTGCGGGCGGCTAAACCTCGTTGCGCCTGCCGAGGTTCTAGGGTTGTCAACCGCTGATATAGCGCTCAAGCTGCGCGATGGTGTACTGCTGGTGGGCGATAATGGCCTTGACCAGGTCTCCGATCGAAATGATTCCGAGCACCCCCTCCGCGTCGGTGACGGGGAGATGGCGAACGCGCTTCTCGGTCATGACCGCCATGCACTCCTCGATATCCTGGTCAAGACGCGCCGCTGGAACGCGTGTCTCCATGATGTCCCTGACGAGCGTCCGCTCAGACGACCGCCCTTGCAGGGCGACCTTGCGGGCGTAGTCCCGCTCGGAGACCAGGCCGACAGCCCTTCCGCCGTCCGTTACCAGAAGTGCGCCAATTCCCTTGTCCGCAAGCAGCCTGATGGCTGCCAACACGGATGCGTTGGCATCGATAGCGCTTACTTCGTACCCCTTGGTATCGAGTATCTGCTTGACCGTGATCATTATTTTCCTCCTTTGGTGAGCGCGCCACTGTTACGGCGTCGGAGCTCGCGGTTGAATGGTAGCATTTCCTGCGAGAGCCATGTCCGCGGCAGCGAAGGTCACGACATGCATCCGCTGACGGGAAATGCCGGTGATGTCGATCCCGCCTCCACGCGCGAGATAGGAAATGACATGCGATCCCTTGAGGTACCTGAGCAGGACCAGCTCGCGAGCTGGTACTGCTGAGTGGGGAGCATGGCGCGCAGGCGCTCGGCGGCGGCGCACTCGTCGTTGAGCTGCGGGTCGATGAGAGCTCATCGACGTCACCGAGGCCGTCCGTGACCCGCTGCTGGAGCCAGCTTGACTTGTCCGTGTAGAGCTCGGGTTTTTGGCCCACTACTCGTCAGACAGTGTCTTCTGACCTTGCCGCTTTGCGCCGCATGGGGAGCTTGAGCTTGATCTCCCGCCACAGGACCGGCCTTGAGAATTGCTCCCAGCCCCACCGTAGCCATGCCAGCAATCGGAACGCGAGCCACAGGGCCCAAGCGAGCATGAGACCGCGGTAGACGAGAATTGGCACCGAGACGACCCACGGGCGGGGCAGCTCGGGGCCGGATCGGTCCTGATACCAATTGAGCTGAGCGGCCGACGATCCATTGCCGGCGATCTGCATCTGCGGAGATCCCAGCAGCCCCTGCTTGACGGCTGCGAACAGGGCGGCCAGCGCGATCAAGCTAAGCAGGAACAGTCCGAGCTGCATGAGGTTGAAGCGCCAACGCCGCTCTGTATCCGCCGCGCGGCCCCGCAGGCCGAGGGCGAACAGCCAGCCGACGACGAGAAGTCCGACCCATATGCCCGCCTGGGTGAGTCCGAGACCGAGCAGCAGCCAGTCACGGGTCCCGAGTGGTGTCATGCGATTGCGGCCCAAAGCCAATGCGATCGGCACCAAGACGACGACCAGGCCCCAGAAGAGCACAGCGGGACCGAGCGGCGGACCCCCGGTGAGCAGGACCCATCGGTCTGCGCCCAGTGCCACCTGCACCGAGGCGTTGACGCTTGGCGTACCCAGGTTCGGCGCAGGCGGCCAATAGAAGGTGTCCAAGGGATCCGGCTGCCGCCACTGGATGCGGATGCGCTGGCTTCCCGGCACCAGCGGCAGGGTCAGGGCCTTATCCTCCAGTCGCAGCGGGCGCTCGACTCCGTCGACGCTGACGCGCTGCAGCTCTGCTCCCACGGGCAGGAGGATGATCTGCTCTCCCCCTTGGCTGCTCCGCAGGACCAGGTCCAAGGTCGCCTCCGTCAGCCGTCTGCCTGGGATGAGGCGATACGTGCTCTGGTCGACCGTCAGGGTTGGCCCAAGGACACCTGCCGGGCGAGAGACCGCGAGGTGCACCTGCTCCCCGGGCCAAGGCCGCCAGGTGGGAAGCCAGCGGTCCAGACGGCCCAGGTGGTGCACGACCGGGATGCCTGTCGCCTCCAGGTGCCACAAGGGACTCACGTCCACCCGCCATTCCTCGCTCAGGCGATCATCCCGGGGTGCCCGGAGGGTGAGGCTATCGACGGGCTCGAGGCTTGCGTCCCAGCGTGCTTCCCGCTGTCCTGGTGCCAGACTGACCAGAAGGCTCCCGTCCTTGACGCGCTCATCCTCGGTCAACACGCGCTCGCCGGGGATCAGGGGAACCGCGACCAGGATCGGGGCGTCCGCAGGGGACAGTCGGGATGCCCGTGTCTCGACCCGCCAATCCACTCCCAGGTGCAGGGTGCGCTGGATGCGCAGGAGAGGCGGCAGCTGCGTCGGCTGGAGTGGTTCGCTTTGCGCAGTCTGGCGTTCAGACCGTACCAGTTGGAGCTGGGTGCCGGGACGTCCGTCCTCGTCGATACCCTCCACCCGCCAGGCATGGCCCATCGTGTCTACCCGATGTGGCCGCAGGGGTAGCGGCAGCTCCACCTGTGCGCGAGGGGGCAGGGGACCGGAAAGCTCGAGATGCCAGGTCCCGCGGGGCAAGGCGACCAGGTAGCTCCCGTTCGCGGAGCGGCGAATCTGGTCGAAGGGTGCTCCATCCAGGCGCAGGCCCTTCGGAGCCCAGGATTCCCCGTTCCCCGGGACGGGTACCGCGACGGCCTCACGGGCGTTTACCGTGAGCAGGATGTGCAGCTCGCTTTCACTGGTCTCCAGGACCATGTACGGGATGTCGGCACAAGCGGGGACACAATCGGGCGGTTCCAGCAGACGCGACTTCAATGTGTCGAGCATCTCGGGTGACGGGAACGCCTGCGCGGGTGATGGCGTCGGGACGCCTGTAAACCCGATCGCGAGCAAAACCATTGCGGCGCCAGGCGTCTGCTTGAGAAGCCGGCGCGGCAGCCCCGTGAGCTTGAGTCCGAGCGCCAGGATCAGTGCGACACTCGCGAGAGCAAGGGCGAGCTTCTCGCCCGGCGATACGAGCCACAGCCGAATTTCATGGTCCCGGGGCAGGGGTCCGCTCCAGCTCAGATCCACCGTCGTCCAGCGCCATGTCGGTACGCCGGGGCCGGTCTGTACCCGGGCGTCCGGGTCGACCACCGGGAGCGGCGCGGGCGCGCGCGCGGCGGGCGCCTCCGCCCGTTCCGCCTTCCTTGCGATCCTGGAGCTCAGCTTCGGCAATGCCTCGTCCGCGTCCAGCATAAGGGCCGTTGCCGGGCTGGGCGTGCCCTTGGCGCGCAGGGCCGGGACTTGGGCGAGCGGCCGCTCCAGCTGGGGATAGATGGCGTTGCGAACCTGATCCACTAGGAACGGCAGTGCAATCAGGGCGAGCACGATCAAGCTGCCTCGGTAGTAGAGCACCAGAAGTCGGCGCAAGCGAGCCACCGCGGCCCGAGCGGGCTCCGCGGGCAGCAGGCGGAGCAACGCCACTGCCGCGAGCAGGTTGAGCCAGATCAGGCGAGGTGCTTCCGGCGCCTGCCAGGTCAGCGCCAGGGCGGTCAGCGTCAGCAAACCCCAGCCCCAACCCCAGAGCTTGCCCGCCGCAAGCGCGGTGATGAGCACCAGAAACAGATCGAGCAGGGTCCAGCGATTGAGCCAGGTGGCGGGTATGTTGTCGACGCCGGTTACGGCCAGGAGGTCCCAGCCGGGTGGCAGGTGGAGCCGAGTCTGCAGCGATTGGAGATCCAGCGCCCAGCCGGATGCGGGGATGCTGCGGACGTCGTCCTCGATACGGCTGTCGGCGACGAGCTGAAGCCGCCCTTGTCGGACCTCGACACCCCGGCGCGGGGAGTCCCCCACGCGGGTAATGAAGCGCGGCTCGCCGTCCACGAGGACCTGACCGAGCGCGAGTGCGTCACCGACCTCGAGTCGCCAGCTCCGGCTCAGCTCCCCGCTGATCCGATCTCGCAGCGTGTAGCCGCGGCCGCCGAAGTCGAGCCAGAGATCCCGATTCAAGACGAGCCGGTCCGGGGCCGGCTCCGCGTCGCCGCGTCCGATCTGGTTGAGCTCGAGTAGGTCGCCCGGGCGCATCAGGTAGGCCGGGAGCCGCGCCCAATCGGCCGGCAACCGCGTTTGCCGTGGATCGAGCGGTCTCGCGCCAGTGACCTCAACCTGGCGAAGCTCGGGATGCGCGGCGAAGACCCAGACCTCCTCCTTGGGCCAAGGTGCTCCGTGCTCGCCGAGCCCGAGACTGTCGACAGGTCTCGGATGATGAGCGGTGATCTCCACCGCCCAGTGGCCCGGCCGTACCTGAAGGCGCAGGACGTTATTCCGGTCGAGGCGGGCGGGCAGGGGGCTGGTGAGCTTGAACGGGATGCCGCCCTGCAGGAGCACGGGGCCTAAGCTCACCTCCCGCGCCCGGCCCGTCACATCCATGTCCAGGCGCGTAGTGACTAGAAGCGGCGTCTCGTCCTCGACCCGCCGATATACCCTTAGGTTCAAGGTGTCGCGTGCTGGCTGAGTGCCCTTGTCGCCGGCGTCCCCCAGCCAAAGGCGCCCGGCCTGGTCCCGATGCGGAAACGGGACATCGGCACCCGCGAGACGCAAGGAGACGAGACCGATGGCGGGCGGAACGGCGAGGCCCTCGGGCCGCCGGCGCCAGACGAAGCGGCCGGTGATGGCCCAGTCGCCGGGCTCGAGCTTTATCGCTGGGGCGCCGTCGTGCGGAACGACCATCGCACCCTCGGTCCCGATGCGTACATCCTGAGGCCATTGCTCGGAGCTGCCGGGGAGGGGAACCCAGCCTTCTGCGTACACCTTCCAACGCTGGGCAAACAAGCCACCGGTAGCGTCCAGGTCCAGGTCCAGGCGCCCCGGCCAGGCACACATCCGCTTCCCGGTCCCCGCTGAAGCGGGGCACGCACGCTGGTCCTTACCCTCGAGAACCCAGGGGATCCACGCCTTGAGGGAGCTCGGCACCTGCGCCTCAATGTCGGCGGCCTGGCCGAAAGGCGCCGCGACAAGCAGCAACAGCCCGATCACAATACGCATCATGGGGGTCGCTCATCACCGCAGGTGGAAGGTGAGCAGCATTCTATACCGGTCGCAGTTGCTCTTTTCGTTCTCCCCGACCGGGTTGTATCCCCCGGGGACGCAATCCGGCCCCATGAAACTAGAGAAACCCAAATGCGAACGGTATACCTGAGCCGGGGCATCGGCCGATCACTAAATCGCTAGGCGCTGCCGGCGATGAGGCGCTCGACCCCGGGGTATTCAGAACGCCGAATCTCGTACTTCCGCCCCGCCGTTCCCCAGGAGTCGCCTCGTGCCATGCATGCCAGTAGACGGTCCGGGTCGTCGAAGACAATACCTCCCACGCTGCTGACGCCGCGCTCGAACAGAACGTCGGGCAGGCCGCTTCCGCTCGGCCCGATCAAGTGAAATGACCCTGCGTGGGGACAGGCCGCCAAGAGCTCGTCAAGCGTGTCGTTGATCAGCACCGACGCCGTACAAAGCACCTTGCTGCAAGCGGCCAGATCGGCCGGTCGGGTAGTGAGCTGCACGTGCGGCCGATCGGGTACCCGCTCCGGCTGCTGCTCCAGCACCAGTACATCACTCCCTCTGGCCACTAGCCGATCGATCACGGGGGCGAAGTAACCGACAATTCCTATCGGAACCCCGGGCATCGTTGACACTCCCTCTTTCGCGGGTCCGCGGTCAGGTGGCTCATAGCCGGCGCGGCGCATTAGTCGCCGGCTCATCGCGTTGAAGGCGCCCAGGGCCAAGGCCCGCTCCGCCAAGTCACCGCCGGCGAGGCGGCGGGCGGTGACGACCGCGCCCAAACGAACCCCTTCCGCTTGCGGATAGCGTTGCCACAGGGTCGCAAGAACGGGCTTCAGGCTTACATAGAAGGGTCCGATGCTGCCGTCGGCGAGGAACACGAACCCGAACTCATCACGGTACTCGCCGTCCTCAATCAGGGTGGGCAGATATAGCGCCGTGATCTCTGGGGTCCTTTGGGTCGCGGCGAGGCGGTCGATCAGTCGGAGGTAGTCTTGGTCGATGCTCATGGATTCACGGTCATCCAGCATGCGGTGACCGACCCTCGCGCCGCCGCTCGAGCGGGCGCCAGTGGTAGACGGAGAAGTGGCGCATCCGAGCGGGGGCGTGGGAGGTGAAGCCGGAGATGAGGATCACGGCCGCGAAGAGCGCCGGGCCGGCGGACGGCCACACGGCGATCAGTCCCAGCAGCAGGACCTTGACAAGAATCGCCTGGCCGCAAAGCTGGAACAGCCAGAGGCCGTCGGTCCAGACGTAGATCAGGGTCATTCCGAGCCCGGTGGCCATTGTGAGGAAGAGATAGTACCGCCAAGCGTCGGATTCGGTCCCTGCAACCAGGACGCCGGCCCCCATTCCGGCGACCCCTAGCAGGTGCAGGCTGCGCAGCGTGATGTTGATCCAGCGCTCCCCCGGCAAACGGCGAGGCTGAGTAGGAAACAGCCGACCCTTCAAACTCATTCCGATAGCCTAGCCCGAATTGGATCCTTCGTAGTCTGAGCGCGTTCGAGAAAGAGGGGAAACGTGTGCACCCTACGCGCCGCTCGGCCTGCCGCGCACCATGCTCTCCCCCCTAAGAATCGCCTGCGCGCTTCGACACAAGGTTCTCTCGCCGCTTGCCTAAACACAGAGCACATCGCTTTATCGGTTCTCGAAAAACGAAAATCCCAAACGTAAGCGGTATAGACTCGGTGCGATAGTTCTCCTTGCGCCACAGAGGCACGTGGCTTGCCGTACGTGCCCTTTGCCGAATATCAAACGCAGAGGGGTCCTGCTTTGACCAGCAGACTGGAAATTGCTGCCCGCCTGTGCTTGTCGCTGGTGCCATTTACCTTCGGGATGATGACAGCCTCCACATCTGGGGCAGAAGAGCAAGCCGTTGCGGTTCGGGGGATCGCGACGATCACCGTTATGGCCGACGGCGACGATGTCCACGTCGAGCTCGCGGCCTCGGCAGCAAGTCTGGTCGGCTTCGAGCACCCTCCAGAGACGTCCGGCGAGTGGGATACTTTGCGGCTTGCCACCGAAAATTTGCGCACTGGCGACGGCCTGATCCGCTTCAACACCGGGGCACGGTGCCGGCTCGCCAAGGCTGAGGTGGATACTGGGCTTGAGCGTCGCGACCCGGACGGGCACGCCGTTATGTCCGCGAGCTACCGGTTCGTCTGCGCGCAGCCCGAGAAGCTGGACTCCGCTGCCGTCGGCATCTTCGTCGGCTTTCCGGCGCTCGAAAGGGTGCTCGTCCACTACGCACTGCCGAATCGCAGGGGCGGTGCCGAGCTCACGAGGAGTCGGCCTGTCGTTACCTTCGTCCCGCTGGAGTAGGCGCCGATTGACGAACGGGATGTCAGAATCTGTTTCACCACGAAGAACGCGAAGGCACGACGGGGCATCTTTCGAAACTGAAAAAGAAGGCTTTCGGCGGAGAACCGATGGTAGGCTGGGTAAAGGAGACGGTGACCCTCGCTATTCCTCAGCTGCGACGAAGGGCCTGCTTCGCCGCGGCGCTGGTTTCCGTCCGTGGCACCTGGCTTCCGACAGTCCCCCGGATCGAGTCCGGGGCAGGCTCTGCTGAAACGACGACGTTGATCCGTGCCTCGGCGTCATCCCAGCAGGGACTGCCGGGATCTAGGCCCCGCGGATGTAGCGCAAAGGGTTCCGGCTAAATTTCACGGTAATCACCGGCATCAATGCCTCTCACTCGGGTGCGGCGCCTTGCAGCGAAAGCACAGAAACCCGACGGTTGCGGTTCCCCCTCGCTTTCGGTACAAGCGCGGCTTATCGACGCCTTCCCAATCGCCTCATCTTGCTCGGAGTCCACATGATCAGACTGACCATCAATGGCACCCCGCACGAGCTCGACCTCGACCCCAACATGCCCCTGCTCTGGGCCATCCGCGAGCACGCTGGCCTGACGGGCACCAAATACGGTTGCGGGATTGCCCAGTGCGGCGCCTGTACCGTCCACCTGAACGGTGCAGCCGTGCGGTCCTGCACGACGCCGCTCTCGGCGGCCGCCAATGCCCGGGTGACCACCATCGAGGGTCTCGATTCCCCCGCCGGGAAGGCCCTGCAGCAGGCATGGACACAGCTGGACGTGGTTCAGTGCGGCTTCTGTCAGCCCGGCCAGCTCATGGCCGCGGCCGCTCTGCTTGTGAACAATCCGGAGCCCACGGACGCGGACATCAATGCCGCCATGTCCGGGAATGTCTGCCGGTGCGCGACCTACGCGCGCATACGCGCCGCGATCCACCAGGCGGCTGCGACCCTAGCGTAATGAGGTGACTCACATGAGCAGCAATCGGATTGAGAACCTGAGCCGCCGTGATTTCCTGATCAAGGGCGTGGCCGCGGGCGCCGGTCTGACCCTTGGACTCTATCTCCCGCGCGGCCTCGGCAAGGAATATCGGGCCGGGCCCGGAATCGCCGGTGGCGAGGAGCGAGATGTCGGTACCTTCGAGCCCAACGCCTTCGTCCGCATTGGGACGGACGACAAGGTGACCGTCATCGTCAAGCACCTGGAGATGGGGCAGGGCACCTATACGGGACTTCCGACCCTGGTCGCCGAGGAGCTGGACGCCCGCTGGGATCAGGTAAATCCCGAGGGCGCTCCGGCGGATGTCACTCGCTACAATAATCTGCTGTGGGGGCCAGCACAGGGAACCGGTGGCAGCACCGCCATCGCCAACTCGTTCGAGCAGATGCGCAAGGCCGGTGCTGCGGCGCGCCAGATGCTGATTGCCGCGGCGGCTGAGACCTGGCGGGTGCCGGCGGATCAGATCGAGGTCCGCGACGGGGTGTTGCGCCACGGGGGCGGCAAGCAGGCAACCTTTGGTGAGCTCTCCGAGGCGGCCGCGCGGCAGCCGGTGCCAGCGGAAGTCAAGCTCAAAGATCCCTCGCAGTTCCGCCTCATCGGCAACCCCCACATCCGAAGGAAGGACTCCAGCGGCAAGGTCAACGGCAATGCCCGCTACACCCAGGACGTGCGACTGCCCGACATGCTGACTGCAGTCGTCGCCCATCCGCCCCGCTTCGGGGCCAAGGTGAAGTCCTTCGAAGCTGCCGCGGCCAAGGCGGTCGCCGGCGTCGTGCAGGTGGTCCAGATCCCTAGCGGTATCGCCGTCCTCGGGCGCGATTTCTGGAGCGCCAAGCTCGGGCGGGATGCGGTGGCAGCGACGATCGCCTGGGACGAGAGTGGTGCCTTTCGGCTCGGCTCCGACGCGATCCTGGCCCAGTATCGCGAGCTGGCGACCAGGCCGGGGACCATCGCGCGCAAGGAGGGCGATGCGGCGGCCGCTCTTGCGGGGGCCGCCAAGGTCATCGAAGGTGAGTTTACGGTGCCCTATCTGGCGCACGCCGCGATGGAGCCGCTCAACTGCGTGGTCGCGGCCGACGCGGACGGGGTGCGGGTCATCAATGGGGAGCAGTCTCAGACGGCGGATCAGGCAGCCGTGGCCGGAGTCCTCGGCCTCAAACCTGAGCAGGTGCGCATCGATATGCTCTATGCGGGCGGGTCCTTTGGGCGCCGCGCCAACCCGCACTCGGACTATGTGGTCGAGGCTGCAGAGATCTTCAAAGCCGCCGGCGGCAAGGTGCCGGTGAAGCTGCAGTGGACGCGCGAAGACGACATGCGCGCCGGGTGGTACCGGCCGCTTTACCTCCATCGGATGCGGGCGGGGCTTGATGCCTCCGGCCGACCGGTGGCTTGGGAGCACCGCATCGTCGGCCAGTCCATCATTGCCGGCACCGCGTTCGAGGGCAGGCTAATGGTCGGCGGGGTGGATAAGACCTCGGTCGAGGGGGCGGCCAATATGCCCTATGCGATCCCGGGCATTCTCGTCAATCTCCACTCGCCGCAGCTGCAGGTTCCGGTGCAATGGTGGCGCTCGGTGGGCTCGAGTCACACGGCCTTTGCCGTCGAGTGCTTTATCGACGAGCTCGCGAGTGCGGCCGGGAAGGACCCAGTGGCCTTCCGCATGGAGCTGCTGGCTGGCCATCCGCGACATCAGGGGGTGCTAAGGCTCGCCGCCGACAAAGCAGGTTGGGGCGCCCCGCTCCCTAAAGGCCGAGGGCGGGGCGTTGCCGTCCACGAGTCCTTCCACAGCTACGTGGCTCAGGTAGCCGAGGTAACGGTGCGCAAGGGCGGCGCGTTCCGCGTCGACCGGGTGGTGATCGCTGTCGACTGCGGAATTCCTGTCAACCCGGATGTGATCAAGGCGCAAATGGAGGGCGGTATGGGGTTTGGCCTATCGGCGGCTCTCATGAGCGAGCTGACGCTGATGGACGGACAGGTTCAGCAGTCCAATTTCCATGACTACCAGGTCCTGCGCATGGACCGGATGCCGGAGGTCGAGGTCCACATCGTGCCGTCTGCCGAGCGTCCTACCGGAGTCGGCGAGCCTGCGACCCCGGTCATCGCCCCGGCGGTGACCAATGCCTTGGCAGCGGCTACGGGGCAGCGCCTGCGTAGCCTGCCGCTGCGGCGTGCTGGCACGGCTTAGGAACGGCGCAAAAATAACCGGTACGCATTGGGCCGGCCTTCTCCCCTAACCCCAACCCCTCGCCCCCAGGCACGGATCAACGTCTTCGTTCCGGCAGAGCCTGCCCCGGACTTGATCCGGGGGATTGCCGGGACCCCGGTGCCACGGACGGCGGCGGGCCCCGCCGCAAAGTAGGTTCTCCGTTGCGGCTGAGGAATAGCGCTAATCAGCATAGGCAAATCACAGCCACAGACAAACACTATCACCGCCCGTTGAAACCGGACGGTCGTGTCGAGCTCCTTGATTCGGCAGCGAGGCTAAGCGGGCTTCTTTTCTCGCTTTGCCTGCTTTTTCTCCTTCGCCGACTTCTTGGGCTGCTTCTTTGTTTCCTTCCTGGGTTCCTGTGAATGCGACATACCGCTTAACTCCAGCTACGTATAGGGCCACATCGTTGGCGTACCGATAATAGCCTATCGTCGGCTTTTTTCGGCGTCGTCCGAGCATCGAGCGGGACCCGACGGGTCAGATGCGTCCATCCTCTGAATCTGTGTCTCGCGCGAGCTCCACGAAGGCCAGCGCCGAGCCCTTGATGCGCGCGGTCAGCTCGGCGAGTCGCGGGACAACTCCATACTCCCAGCGATCCTCGCGGCAAGCGACCCAAACCCAGCCGCCGCGGCAGCCGTCGATACCGAGAACCTCGGTGCGGCCGCCGCTCATTCCCGGTCGATCGAAACACCCCGGTGGCCGAGCGTTAGCGCGCGGAGCTCGCCGAGCCTTGTCAGGGTAATTTGCACCGCGTGCTACGCCGAGATGAAACGCTGGTGGGGCTGCAGGCGGCGTGGGAGAATGCGCGGCCGGCGGCGACTCGCGCCTGCTCTTAATGAAGCGCTGGATAAGCCCATCCTGGATTTCTCTGCGCACGGTGTCCGAAAAGCTCGGCGTCCTGCCCCTGAGGGACGCGCTGATCTGATCAGCGTCTCCCCAAGGCCGCCCGCGTCGGGCAGGGTAAGTAAGAAAGGATCATTTCTCTTGGAGACTTCATCATGATCGACGTCAGTGTCCGGGCCGCACGATGGATTTTGGGCCTCGCTGTGGCGGGAGCCGTGCTCGCAGCGGGCTGCGCATCCTCGGATTCCTTCGACTCCTCGCTCCTGGGCAGCGGCACCGGAGTGACTGCCAGTGACCCCGCCCGTCTCACCCGGAGCGGGTTCCTGTCGGACTATGCTCGATTGCGGCCCGTGTCCTGGGCGCAAGGCATTCAGTGCTGGCGCGGACCCCATGTCGATGTCAAAAAGTACGACAAGGTGCTGATCTCGCGCATCATCGTCAAGCTCAAGCCCGGCCAGACCGAAGGCATCGACCCTACTGATCTCAAGGCGCTGACCGACTACTTCTACCAGGCGCTGGTGAAGGCGCTCAAGCCGCAGATGCAGGTCGTCGACAAACCGGGTCCGGACGTCCTCGTGATGCGCATCGCACTGACCAATCTGGTGCCGACGAGTGTTGCTCGGAGTGTGACGGGAACGGTCGTGCCCTACGCCTTCATCGCCGAGGCTGGCTCTGGAGTGGCCACGGGTCGACCTGCCGGGTCCACGCCCTATCTTGGCGAGACCGGTATGGAGATGCAGTTCCGTGACGGCGCCTCGAACAAGGTTCTTGCCGAGTGCCGCGATACCGAGATCGGGCGCAAGTACGCTGCGGACATGGACGCAGGGGCGGCCGGAGCCGCCCAGACCTGGGCGAGCGGCTACCTCAATTCGTTCCAGGAGTGGTCGTACGCGAAGAACGCGTTCGACAAGTGGGCTGCCCTGACGGCCCAACGGCTTGCCGCGCTGCGCAGGGCGGGACCAAAGGGGTAATCGTGGCCGGACCTGGCGACGTCGCGCACTCGGTCGCGCGAATATGAAACAGTCGCTAACCCACGTCTGCAGTTGCCGTATTTTTTTGAGCGGTCCGCCGTCACGCTCACTTTGACCTGAGGAGGAAACGAGCGATGCAACAGCGTATCAGGATCACGCTTGCGGGATGCGTGTTCGCATTGCTCGCCGGTGCTGTCTCTGTGTCCATTGCCGTCGCAGGTGAGGTGGCGAAGACGCCCCAAGCCGTCACGACGGTCGACCCCGACATTCCGGTCGACGAGCTCGCCTTACTGCTCAAGCCGCTCACCAAAGACGAGCTCCTCGTGGAGGCGAATGCTTGGCAAGCGCTGCTCAAGGCGAAGGCCGAGGAGATCGCCCGGGCGGAGATCGCAGTAAAGCGCCAGAACCGAGAGATCGAGGCCGCGGAGGACATCCAGGACAAGGCGGAAGAGGCCAAGGAGCAGCTTCAGGCCGTGAAGGAAAAGGCGAAGGCAGCCAAGGAATCTGGTGAGGTGGCGAAGGTGCAGGAGACGGAGGCGGCCGCTAAGGAAGCGCAGAAGAAGATGCAAGAGCTCAGCGCCACCGTGGAGGAAGCCGCTGCGGCGGCCGAGAAGACCGCCGAGGTAAAGGAGCAGCTGGCACCGGAGACTCGGAAGGGTTTGGACGAGACTGCAGCGGCGGCGCAGAAGGCCCACGAGGCTCTGGGGCGTGTTCAGGAGGCCACGGAGGAGGTCGAGCCAGACAGCAAAGAGTCCGTCCGTCGGGCTGCCGCCGAGGTCCGCAAGGCCACGGCGGAGGCAAAGCAGGCGACCGACACAGCGCAGCGCAGGGTCGGCGAGGTCGCGCAGCAGGTCGCGGACAGCGCTCGAAATGAGCAGATGCTCGAGACAACGGCTAGCGCCGTAGAGCAGGCCAAAGAGGCCAAGAAGGACGAGAAAGTCCAGCTTCTGGAAGAGCTCAACCAGCTGCGCGAGGAGCGGACAGTGATCATCGATCATCTGAAGAGCGTTCTCGACGAGCTGGAGTCAAAGACCGATAAGGGCGATACCGACACCCTTGCCAAGATCACGGACTACCGCCTGTATATCAGCTCCGTCAGCGGCATTCGCGTCGACGTCAAGGACACCACCTCCGCCTGGGTCGCGATCAAGGGTTGGCTTGTCTCGGACGAGGGCGGGCTTCGCTGGGCAAAAAACATCGCCACCTTCGTCGGCATTCTGCTCGCCACCTGGCTGCTCTCCAAGATCCTGAGCCGTGCCATGCACCGCGCCTTACGTGCCGTTGGCAATGTCTCACGGCTGCTGGAAGACTTCTTGGTGACCACCGTGCGCTGGGTCGTCATGGCCATCGGCGTCATCATGGCACTCGCCGCCCTGGAGGTGAGTATTGGCCCCCTCTTGGCCATCGTCGGTGCTACCGGCTTTGTCATCGCCTTCGCCCTGCAGGACTCGCTCGGCAACCTTGCCAGCGGCCTTATGATCCTTTTCTTCCGCCCCTTTGATGTGGGCGACGTGGTGGACGCGGGCGGAGTCTCCGGCAAGGTGACTGCCTTGAACCTTGTGGCCACCACTATCAAGACCTTCGACAACAAGGACATGGT
Organism: uncultured Gammaproteobacteria bacterium; assembly: GCA_963824085.1. GTDB lineage: Bacteria > Pseudomonadota > Gammaproteobacteria > Chromatiales > Chromatiaceae > JARRNE01. Next base: position 49,029 of record CAWGNT010000007.1, on the reverse strand, counting down.
GGTGCCCAACAACAAGATCTGGCACGACGTGATCACCAACGCCACCGCCGTGGATACGCGGCGCGTAGACATGGAGTTCGGCATCGGTTACGACGACGACATCGACCGCGCCCAAGCGATCCTGGAGGAGATCGTCGCCGCCCACCCGAAGGCACTGAAGGACCCTGCCCCTACCATCCGCATGAACTCGCTGGCGGACTCCTCGGTGAACTTCATCTGCCGCCCCTGGGCCAAGACCGCGGACTACTGGGACGTCTACTGGGATGTCACGAAAGCGGTAAAGAAGCGCTTCGATGCCGAGGGGATCGGCATACCCTACCCCCAACGCGACGTCCACCTTTACGTTGAGGATGGTTCCGGGAAGGACATCGTGGCGAGCCCCCCGGAGACGGCGTCAAACGCGGCCCCCGCCACACGATAAACAGTTGCGGCGATCAAGCGATGCCGCCGACCGAGGGCTACGAAATCAAGTGGTTGATGTTGGCAAGCGGGAAGCCGGCGGGGAGCGACTTTGACTCGAACAGCACTATTCCGTCGAGCTGCAAGGCTTGACGCGATTATTGTTTCCCTCGCTGCCCGCCAAGGAAGTGCGAAGCACGAGGGGGTAGTCCCCGGCAGGCGCGGGCGTATGGCCGCAGTGGCGAAGGAGCCGTAGGTTCCCGCAGCCGCGGAGGGCATATGCAAGCGCATCCGAGGAGCCGTCAAACCATCGCAGGGGCGAACGCCGCACTGCGTCACCGAAGTGGTTGATGGTGTCGCCGACGATGGCGTAGCAGCGCCGCGCGCCGGCCTTCACCGGGGCGTCGAAGATGATTTCCGAAACGGTGGACATAAGTGCGATTTCCTGGACAACGGTGCAAGCGGCGCCCGGGTGTATGACTGGCGCGGTCGGCCGGAGCGGGGCGCGCGGCGGATCAGGTCGCAGTTCGCAGGAACAGGCGGCGCAGCCGCGGGAAGTGGCGGGTGAGCTGCGCCAGCTCGACCTCTGCCTCGCGGCTCAGCGCCTTCTCGCGCTCGCGCAGGGCGCGCAGCACGCCGATGCGGCGTTCGACGAAATGCAGATACAGCACACCGCTCACCAGCGCGGCATACAGGCACCACAGCGCGGTGAAGGAGTAGTGCGCGACGATGAACACCACCGTCAGTCCCGCGAGGTTGAGCCAGCCGAAGATTTGGATGCTCACGCTGCGGCTGAGGATGAGCGAGCCGCAGGTGGTCAGGATGTACAGGCCCGCGATCCAGAGTTGGTTGGTCGTCGGGTTGTCGTAGACCAGCGAGCCATCGTGCACATAGACCTTGGTCGGCACGGTCACGAGGCCCCAGGCTACGTAGGCGGCAAGCAGGCCGCCGAGCACCACCAGTGCGGCGATTAGCAGACGCCTAGGGCCACGCGGCTCGATCAGCCAAATGGCCAGGGGCACCAGCAGCGGCAGCGCCGCCTGGGCGTAGAACACGAACACCGTAGCTGCTGCTTTCAGCGTGGCATGGCTGCCCACGCCGTACAGCCCGAGCCACACGATGCCCTGGTCGAACTGGTGAAGGCCGAACAGCAGCGGCAGGCTGGCGAACACGTATTCGCGCGCCTCGCTGGCCTTGCGCAGCGTCAGTACCCCGATCACCAGCAGCACGCCGGCGAGGGTGAAGTTGGCGACGATGAAGAACATGCGGACTCCCTGTTTTGTTGGTGTCAGCGAGCCGTAGCCGACGCTCTGGCCCCTGTCTTGACGGTTCTCAGTTCGCCCACCGGAAATTTCCGACGCGATCAGTTTGCCCGCTGGATGGATGCTGCGCCGAGGTCAAGCATCGACATTGTGCGTTTATTTTCGTGCAGTTGCGGACTCAATGCCGTTTCCGCGCTTGCCGGCCCCCTCCAGCAGCCTGTGCTTGAGGGTGTCCACCCATACGGTCTCGAGGGTCACGGACAGCAGGACGGTGACCAGTGTGGTGGTTAGGATCATCGGACCCCAGTGCAGCAGCAGGTCGTCGTGATACTGCTGGCCAAGGGCCAGGGGCAGCCCCGCCAGTGCCGCCGGGACCACGCCCCGCGGCCCCTCTAGTGCGACGAACAGCGAGCGCCGTATCGGCCAACCGAGGCTCGCCAGCAGTGGCAGCACCGCCAGCGGCCTCGCCACCAGCATCACGCCGATCGCCACCAGGACCGCGGGCACCAGGCCGTTGCCGAGGGCGGTAGGGTCGAGACTGGCCCCCAGGAGCACGAAGATCATCACCGTGGCCAGCGCGGAGGCGAGGTTCTGGAAGTCCCGGCCGGCGTTCAGGAAGTCCTCGACCCGCCGCGCCTCTCCCGGGCTCTCGCCACTGAACAGGAACCGATGATTGCCCATTACGATGCCGACACTGGTGGCTACCAGGTAGCCCGAGGCGCCCAGTACGTCGCCGAGTACGAAGCCGCCCAGGGCCACCGACAGCCCCAGCAGCACCGCAAACTCTTGCATCGCGAGCCGGGTCGCCACCCACCGCGTGGCGATACCCAGGGCGGCCCCGAGCGTCAGTGACAGCACCACGTCATAGAGGAAATACAGCACCGCGGCGGCCAGCGGCCCGGTATGGGCGGCGATCAGGGTGATCCGGTGGGCGGTGTCGCTGCCGGGTAGGACCAGGGCCACCACCACCAAGGTGAGCACGATGCCGAGCGGGTCGTTGAAGATGGACTCGGCGACGATTAGGGTCTCGGTGTCCTGGTCGATCCGGCTGTTGCGGAACAACGGGACCAGGGTCGCCGGATCGGTGGCCGAGATGATGGCACCGAACAGCATCCCGACCAGCAGCGGGGCATCGAACGCCCAGGAGAAGGCCAGCCCTGCCAGCACGGCGGTGAGCGCCAGTCCCAGAGTGTCGAGCAGGGTCACCGCCTTAAGGTGCCGGCGCAGCAGGGGCCACTCGAGACTGTGGCCCTCGGCGAACAGGATCGCCACCAGCCCGATAACGCGGACCGCGCCGAACAGGTCGCCGGCCTCGCTGCGGTCGATCAGCCCCGCCACCGGACCCGCCAGCACCCCGAGGAGCAGGAGTACCGGCACCGTGGAGATCCGGGTCTTGTAGTTCAGCGCGAAGGCCAGGCCGCCCAGGCCCATGACCATGGCGAGGGTGTAGCTCAGCTGATCGATATGTGACATCGCGTGTGTCGTGCTCAACCCATGTAGCGGGCGAAGGCTACCAGGTCTGCCGGTCCGCGGCACGGCGCACGCAAGCGAGCAGTGACTCTATCCAGGGCGTGTGCTCGATCCAGAGCTGGCCGGCCGCGGTGCCCCGGGCGTGAACTACCAGTGCACGCTCTGGAACACATAGCGGACGCCACGCTCGTCTCTCCTCTCCGGTTGTATGCTGTTTCCCTTGGACGCGCCCTGACGCGTGTCCGCACCCCGCGACGGCCACCAGCGGCCGCGCTGGTCCGCGAAACGCCCGCCCACCCGGGAGGATGATCCCGAGCCGATGCCGGACTGGGGCCTCATCGCCCGAGCCCCGCGAGCCCGCATCAGTCGCGGTTCTCGCGGGGCCAGCGCGTAGTGGTCCATCTACTGGATATCAAGGCGTCACCCGCCCGTCCTCTAGCCTGTGAAATCAGCGGATGCGTACGACGCTCAGCTCGACCACAGGATTGCGCCAGTCATACGTTGCCGGCTCTAGACCACCCGGGCCGCCGATCCCGTGAATGCCGGCGTGGACGTGGATGAATCCCTCGCCGTTCTCATTGATGCCGTCGCCAGTCATGGGATCGTCGTCCGTGGCGCCGAGCGCGCCCACCGTGTCAGCGCTCTCGGCATTGGCTTCGCTGCCGGCGTCATAGGCGGTGGCATAGACCCGAACGGTGCCGCCGATTCCTTGTGGCAGGTGCACGCCGCGCACGGCATAGAATGCGTCATTGGTGGCCCCTAGCATGGCTGCGGCGCTGAGGTACTTTGCGCCACCGGACGCGCTGATGGTCAGAGAGTTGGACTCACCGGGCAGCAGCACTGGCGGGTCTCGATCCGTCGCAAGCACCTGCGCGTCCCAGACGCCCCGCGAGGACGCCACCGCGTCGTGCAGCGGAACCGGATAGCCGGTTTCCGCGGCCGTTGCGAGTCCGAAGTAGAGATCGTAGCCAGCATCGCCCCACACCGGTGCGGGGCCCAACGCGAACAGCCGGAACGCACCCGTGTGCGTCGCAATCACCGACGGCGCCACCGGCTGCCCCAGGGTGGCATTGGTGACCGTCACTCGGTACATCCGCTCGCCCCGACCCTGCTTCGCCAAGGCGTCGGGCGTCAAAGCGACAGCCGCAAGAGCGAGCATCGCACCGAGAAGAGCAGTCGTTGAAATTGAAACTTTCATCTGATGGTCTCCTGTTTTGTTGGCCTATGGCATGTCCGCTCATCCGAGCGCATGGCCAACGCTAGCAAGCAGTTGTCACGCCCTGATCACGCGATCTTCACAACGCGATCACGACGTTATCGATGAGGTGAAGGTTCTGCTGCCGATAGTGGAGCGAGCATCGAAACGGTATCGGCTCTAGCGGACGGTCTAGGGGGTCGGGCAGGATTGGTGAGCCACGAGAATCTCGGGAAAGTCGAGCAGCTCGAGGTGTAGGCAGGAGTCGACTCGAGCAGATTCCCGCGGTGCCGGCGAGTCTCTTCTATGACTTCGACGCAGTCCTAGGGCCGCTTTGGTTTTTCAAATCGAATACGAGTGCGCGCGAGGACACTACCAGACAGCGGACGAATGTTGTCTGCGAGCGACCTCCACGGATCGTGCTAACGACTCTGCGATACTCGGAAGGCCCGAAGCAACGCTACGGTCCAGAAGGCCGTGTAGGCGAGGAAGACTCCCAAGGCGATCAGGAGGGATCGCTCATCAAGCCGCACCGGATCAGACAGGTTGGCGCGGATTGTTAGCAGTCCTACGAAGAACATGAACAGGAACAGGGCAGTACCAAACTGCCACATCGACCGACTAAGCCGCTCCATAGTCTGAGCACGGCGCTCCGGGGCGAGCCAGTAGTCTCGGTTTGGAAGACTGATCCATTTGCTCGGCACCTTGGCCAGCCGGTTCGGTGACAGGGACAAGCCGACGAACAGAAGCGTATGCATGCCGAGCATCATCAGGGTGCTCACCTGGCTTGATGCCCAACCGTCCGGCGCTCCACCGAGGCCGAAGTGCACCGCGACACGCTCCGGCAGGATCGCTAACGACGCGAGGGACAACAGGACATTCGCAAGAAAGCTCAGGATGAAGGCGGCGCGCACGTTACCTGCCTTATGAATGGCGGCCCGACGAAGTGTCGTTTGGAACCGAGAAACGCGCAAGCTATGACGCCAAGTAAGCCTCAGTCCTTCGACGGCTGATGGCCCGACGTGATTGGTCCTGAAACTCGGCCGGAACACTTTACACTCCATCCGTGGGGCCTAGATCCCGGCACTCCCTGCCGGGATGACGCCCAGGCACCGGTCAACGTCGTCGTTCCGGCAGAGCCTGCCCCGGACTTGATCCGGGGGAATGCCGGAAACCAGGTGCCACGGACCGCGAGCAGCCTCGTGACAAAGCAGGCCCTTCGTCGTAGGTGAGGAATAGCGCGAATCACCTGGCTCGAGGGTGCCGACGAAGACCCCGCGCGGCTTCGAACGGGCATAGGCGGCCGATCCTCGCGCTTCTCAAGGCGGCACTGCGATAATGAAGATCCGCACCGCCTGCACATCCGCCGGCAGCGTGCTCAGAGGGAGCGGCACCGACGCCGTGTCGATGAGGCGGGCGTGAGCCGAGAGAACCGAGCGTGTCGAAAAAGCCGACCATCCTGGTGCTGTTCGCCCATCTGTCGATCCGGCGGTCCAAGATCAACCGCGCAATGGTCGAGGCCGTCCGGGACCTTGAGCATGTCGTGTTCCGAGACCTCTTGGAGATGTATCCCGACTTCTACATCGACGTTGCGGAAGAGCAGCGCGCCCTGCGCTCGGCCGATCTCCTGGTCCTCCAGCACCCCATCTACTGGTACAGCGCACCCGCCATCATCACGCACTGGCAGGACGTGGTGCTAACCCGGGGCTTCGCCTACGGACCTGGCGGCACCGCCCTCCACGGAAAGGAGTTCATGCACGCAGTTAGTACCGGTGGGCCGCCAGATAGCTACCGGGAAGGGGGCGTGCACGGCTACCCCCTCGCCGAGCTGTTGCGCCCTTTCGAGCAGATGGCGCGCTTCTGCGGCATGCGGGCCGTTCCTGCGCTGGTCCTACAAGGTGGCCACGATCTGACCGATGCGACGATCGCCGCCCATGCACAGCGTTACCGCGAGCTGCTGGAGCGATACCGGCCCGGCATGAGCGGTGGGAAGGCCTGAGGCATGGACGACCACAGTCTCCTGCTCAATGCCTTCGTTTACCTGCTGGCTGCCGTCGTTGCCGTGCCGCTCTTTGCGCGGCTGGGTCTGGGCTCGATGCTCGGCTATCTGGTCGCCGGGGCCGCGATCGGTCCCTGGGGACTAGGCGTGATCCGTGGGGTTGAGGACATCCTGCACTTTGCCGAGTTCGGCGTCGTGCTGCTTCTGTTCCTCATCGGACTGGAGCTCGATCCCCACCGGCTGTGGGCTATGCGACGACCGATCTTCGGGCTGGGCAGCGCCCAAGTCGCGGCCACATCAGCCGCCCTTATGGCGGTGGGACTGGCGCTGGGCCTGGACTGGCGCAGCGCCCTCGTTGCTGGGATGGGGCTCGCCCTCTCCTCGACGGCAATCGCGCTTCAGATCCTTACCGAGCGCAACTTGCTTGCGACCCAGGGCGGCAACGCCGGCTTCTCGATCCTGCTGTTTCAGGACATCGCCGTCATTCCGATGCTGGCGCTGCTCCCGCTGCTCGCCGTTTCCGGGCCGGACACCCCTGCCGGCGCGGGCTGGCTTGGGGCCGCAAAGGCCGTTGGGGTCATCGCGGCCATTGTGGTCGGCGGCCGCTTCCTCGTGCGCCCGATCTTCCGCTTTATTGCCAAGACGGGCCTGCGCGAGATTTTCACCGCCTTCTCCTTGCTCCTGGTCATTGGGATCGCGCTCCTCATGCAGGCAGTCGGCCTGTCTATGGCGCTGGGGACCTTTCTGGCGGGGGTCCTGCTGGCGGAATCGGAATACCGTCATGCACTCGAGTCCGACATCGAGCCGTTCAAGGGACTGCTGCTCGGACTGTTCTTCATTGCCGTGGGCATGTCCATTGACTTCGGGCTGCTTATTGAGCACCCAGCTCTGGTGACTGCGCTGGTCACCGGGGTCGTGGCAGTCAAGGCCGGCTTGCTGCAGGTACTGGCGGCAATGTTCGATCTGCCCCCAAGACAGCGCAGCTTTTTCGCGGTGTTGCTATCCCAGGGCGGAGAGTTCGCCTTCGTGCTGTTCAGTCTTGCCTCGAACCTCGGGGCGTTGCGAACGGAGCTCAGCGGACTCCTGATCGGCGTCGTGGCCCTCTCGATGATGACCACACCCCTTTTGCTGATGCTGCATGACTGGTTCATCGAGCCGCGCTCGCGCGCCCGGGAGGCCCGCCCGATGGATGCGGTTCCCGACCAACACCACCCGGTAATCATTGCCGGCTTCGGGCGCTTCGGTCAGATCGTCGGGCGACTGCTGCACGCCAATGGGATCGAGACCACCATCCTTGACCACGACCCTGAGCACATCGAGATGATCCGGAAGTTCGGCTTCAAGGTGTTCTACGGGGATGCTGGGCGGCTCGATCTTTTGCGCGCCGCCGGCGCAGAGCAGGCCAAGCTTTTCGTGCTTGCCGTCGATGATCGCGGGCGGTCGCTCCAGATCGTGGACATCGTCCGCGAGAACTTCCCCCACCTTGTGATCCTGACCCGTGCCTGGGATGTCGTCCACACCTTCGAGCTACTGGAGAAAGGTGTCCGCGATGTCGAGCGGGAGACCTTCGAGAGCGCGCTGCAACTTGGCGAAGCGTCGCTGCACCGGATGGGCTTCAGCGCTTGGCAGGCTAAGCAGGCCGCCCATCAGTTTCGGGCGCACGACGAGGCGCTGCTCAGGGAGCTCTTCGCCCATTTCCGGGAGGATCTGGAGGTGCGGGCCAAGATCTCCGCCAGCGCCCGCGAGCAGCTGCGTGAGCAGATGCAGGCGGACGCGGCCTTCTTCGGCGAACATCGCGATGTCGACTGGTCCTAATCGAGATCCTCCGCCACACAAAGCGCGGGCCTTCTCGCGCAGTCATGTTCGCGTCAGTGCGACCATCTACGCGGGCGAAAGACGGAAGGACTCTGGACCGAGGATCACAGATACATGGCGATCGGCAAGGTGTTCAGGAGCAAGGACCGCGGGTCCACGCTGACATGGGCGCTTGCGGCCAATTCCTGGGCCTCGCGCCACTCAAGTCACCGACCGGTGTACTGTTCATAGCTGGCTTTGCGGAAGATAAGCGCGCCTCGTTGCATGCAGTCGTGCGACCGCTGCAACCTGTGATGTCATGGATCGCGCTGATCCCGTAGAAGAGGACCGCCGCGGCGAAGATCAGGACACCGCGGCAAAGTAGTCGAGGAACATCGGGCGCCGCCCGGGCCTGGTGCGCCGCACGGCGCGGCCCAACAGCTATGTGTCTTGCTCGTTCTCCAGCGCCTTCTTGGTGATCTCCTGGTACAGGCTCACGGCACGCGTGTAGAGACTTTGTAAGTCCGGCCGCTGGTCCATGTAGCGCTTGATGTCGCCCGCGTCCGCCAGCACAGCGTTCAGGTGCTCGATATCCGTATCGTCGAGCCGCTCGCCGCGGTCAACCTTGGCCTTGATGTCGAGAGCGCGCGGAAGCCTGAACTTCTCGAAGCGCTCGAGAATTGCGAGGACAACTCCTTGCTGGTGCGTGGTGTCGGTCATGGTGTCCTCCAAGAGATGGGAATGATGGCGGTTGTCGGCCCGGCGCAGGCGGTATGGATGGCTGCGAGGTCGCGCGGAGAATGCGCGAGCGTCTTCCCGGGATCAACTTCAGGCTGATCGCGCTGAGCGGCTCGGGCCTGGGAGAATCTGAATAACTGTGCTAAGAGTGCGGCTTTCGACCTACGGCTCATCGAGCCGGTGCACCTGCAAGAGCTCGTAGTGATGCTGTCGAAGTGACCCAAGACCGCGCGATGTCCGCGTCGGGTATGGATTGTCAGGCAGTGTAATGAGAGAGCATCGATAGCTCATAGCCGAAGAGCAGGAGGTAGCTCCCAAGAATGCCGTAGAGTACGTGTCGAACACGCAGGAACGCGATTATGCGCCACGATGAGTGCGCGACAAGACAAACCAACCCGATGGCCGTGATTCCGAGTTTAACGTTGACGAAGATAGTCGTTCCGCTCTCCAGCAAGACAGCCATTAGGACGTTGGTTTCCACCGCTCCCAGGCTGAGCAGCACGAGCGTGAATAGGGCGTCTAGACAGCTCAGTAGGAAGATGCCTGTGGTGACGACTAGGAGCCTTGCTTCGTACCAATCGACGTAGTACTTACCGGCATCGGTGTGTCGCCTGGGACTACGCCTGCGTCCCTTGACGACGCTGGCGAACACCAAGCTGTTGAACGTCGTGCGGCGTCGGTCGCACGTTCGTCGCTCGGGCCGGATGTCGACGAATATCGCGGCGCGTTCGCGCATGGCGCAAGAGCTCGTGCCGGTAGCCTACCCGCTAGAGCCGTGCGAAGGCTGCGCCAAAAATGAAAATGACCGTGAGCTCAGATGATTGGGTGGACATGGATGAGGGTCCTGCTGTTGGCCTGTAAAGCACGCTTTACACATGGTGATCAGCGCGATAACTCAGCTGCCTGGCCAGGGTCGGGTACGGGCCGTCGGAACACGCCGTGAATACCTCCATGTAGGCTCGACGGCGCCGTCCGTGCCGCCGACGGTCCCGCCGACCCGCACCCGACCCGCCTAATGGACGTTTCAGCTGAGGTACGATGCTAATCACTTTACACATTGCTGCCCGATAAGGATGTCGACCAGACATCGCCACCCACCCGAGCCATTACCGTAACCGCATCACCTGTCGATGTGTGACGATCTTGCGCAGCTGCGAACGGGCATCGTTGCTCAGCTCGGCGAACTGCACGCCGACCTGCCAGCGGTTTTCGTGGGTCGCGGGCTGAGCCCACGCAACCCGCCCAACACCGCGAATCAGGTCGCCCGGGCTCAGAGTCTTGAGGTCGAGCAACAAAATGGATTCGAGCGGAAATGCCTCAGATGCGGATAGCTGAATACCGCCTACGCTGAGATCCGTGGACCACAGGCGGCAGACATGATCCGGGGACGGCTGCGGGATTTGCGCAACCTGAACAGGAGCCTCGAACGGCACGCGGACGAATCGCCGCCTTTCACGTTGAATGCTTGGCGCCATAAATCTTGCTCTCGCGCAGCGGGAACGTCGTTGTACCGCCCCGCCGCGTTCTTCTTTTTCCAACTCGATAGCGAAAACTTTTACGGTCGGGTACACGCTCTTGTGGCAGTCGCCGAAGCGAGCCTTCAGACGGGCCCAAGGGGCTGCTCATCATGTGCGCCGCGAGCTTTCCGAGAATGACAGCCCGCACGTTGCACTCTGTATCCCCTCGACCAGCCAAGCAAAAGACACACCCCCAAGGTGCAGATCTTTTCCGATCAGTGGCTTATCGCGCGAATGGCAGGGATCATAGCGTCAGACTGTAAAATTTCCTGACACCTTGGTTGCGTAACCATGAATCGCCGAAGGGGACTTGTGGGCTTTGCCTCAAATTCCGAGCCGAAGTGGAGGCAGGAGGACCCAGACAACGCGCCACCCGATTTGCCGGCGAAAAAGACCGCAAGCGGCCCGCCTTACGGTCGCTCACCTTAGGTCGGGAACGCACGTGTGGATCAACGGGGGTGGGCTATCCACGGGTAGGCTCCGAAGCAGCTGGTAGCGGCAGCGCCGATGCCTCCCGCTTGGCCGGTTCTCGGTATGCTGCTCGAAGGGGTGGTGCCGGCGAATGATGGCAACCGTTGGCGTAGCACCCTCAGGCGACATTGCTGCTAGGCCGTCGTGGTGACCCTGCTGGCGGGGTAGACTCGAGTACAGTCTGCGGCGTAGATCGGTCCGGCGGGGTAGGCTGCTCCAGCTCCGAAATACGCCCGGACGGTGGGATAGATCACCCGTCTTCAGGCCTTCTTTTCGTTCTCCATGGCCTTATCCATGATTTCCTTGTAGAGTCGCGCGAGGTGGGCTATTAGATCCTGATATTCCGGATGTCGATCGATGAAGGGTTTGATGTACTCGGAGTCGGTAAATACCTCGTTCAGGAAGTCGATGTCGTAATCGGAGAGGGGCTCGCCTGCGTCGACCTTGCTCTTTAGCGTGAGCGCGCGTGGCAGGCGCTGGCTATTCAGCCTCTCGAGCAGCGCCTGGATAACGCCCGCATCTTGCGATGATTCACTCATAACGATTCCCTATGAGGCTTCGGGTGCCCGGTTCCGCCGACTTGGCGGCTACGTCGTCCGTCGGTCTGGTGCACTACACTATCGCAACGACGGCCTTCGCAATCAACTGCACGTCGAGTGGTGGTGAGCGGGGATGGCGTCAAGGCGAAAGCGGTCTGCCGTCGCGCTGGCTTACTTGATTCCGACTGCCAGACGGCGTGGGGTCACGAACGATCTCCGAAGCAACCGGGACCTGTAATAGTCGATCGCGGCACCAGCACCGACGCGAGTACCCAAGACGACCGACGGTCTTGACCGCTGCCGTCGCTGGCTAGTTCGTGACGCCGCAACGCGCCGTCAACCGCCGTCGGGAACAAGCAGGTCCTGGATTGGTCGGATTTTCCCGAGCTGTCGGTCCTGGCCCAGAGCTGCGCGGCGATCCGGGACGAGGACTTGGCGCCGTCTTGGTCTGGCGTCCTTGCGTGGCAGCCAAACGGTCCTACAGATCTTGGCCAGGAAAGCCATAATGAGTCAGGCCCCGTTGACAGAAGCGCTGGAGGTTGCCAATTTGATCCCGGATCTTCCCTTCTCGTATGTAACGTGGTCTGCCGTGCCTACTGACTCTCATGGGACGCCGATGCCGGACCGCGGTTACAGTTGCGGGGCGGACCAAGCCCCCTAACGCGACGGACCCGAACGACGCTCAGCAGATCCGAGCAAACCCTACTGTGCTAGCCGAATTCTACGGATTGACCCAGGACCCGTTTCGTCTCAATCCGGATCCCCGTTTCTGCTTCCGCCACCGAAACTTTGCCAAGGCGAAGGCGTACATGCAGTACGTCCTGCACCAAGGGGAAGGGTTCGTGATGGTCACGGGGCAACCCGGCACCGGCAAGACGATGCTGATAGAGGACCTTCTCGCCGACCGCAGTGCCGAGAAGGTGAAAAGGGCCCACATCACGAGCACGCAGGTCGGTGCCGACGATCTGCTGCGCCTTGTGGCCAGTGCCTTCGGAATCGAATCACGCAACTCGAGCAAGTCGACGATTTTGTTGAATCTGCGCGCGGTGCTCCTGCAGCAGATTCAATCGGGACACAACTCGCTCGTCATCGTGGACGAGGCGCAAAATCTGCCGTACGAATCAATTGAAGAGCTGCGGATGATCACTAACCTGCAAGAAGGCGCCCGACCTCTGCTGCAGGTGTTCCTGGTCGGTCAGGACTCGTTGCGAGCCCTCGTCGGCCAGCCTCGTATGGAGCAGCTCCGGCAGCGCATCCTGGCGGCGTGTCGCATGGAACCGTTAGGCCCAGAGGAGACACAGGGGTATCTGCAATATCGTCTGAGCCGTGCCGGCTGGAGCGGTCGACCCAGTCTCAGCGGGGAGGCGGTGTGGCTGCTCCATGAAGCGACGGGCGGCGTCCCGAGGCTGATCAACTCGTTCGCAGGCCGTTTGCTCCTGCATGGCGCTGTAGAAGAGAAGCCGAGTCTCGGTGCCGACGACGCTCGACTCGTCATTCAGGAGCTGGAGGGTGAGCTGACACTGGCCAGCGGGGGCGACGAAGGGATCGCGCGTTTGGCCGGGATACGGTCAGATCTGCCATCGGATGTCCGGAGCCTGGCGGTCGAAATGCCGGCGTCCGGTAAGGCGGGCACCGACTCGGCCTCCCAGGACCAGTTGGCGGCGCCTGCTGTCGTCGGCACGGCGGAATCGGCCGATAGCGTCGAGCGACCGGCCGCCGCAGCAGCATTGCCTGAGGCGGAAGGGCAGGCTGCAGACGAACGGTCTCAGGCGGGCAACGATACGCCGGCGGAGCTCTGCGTCTCCGCCCCAGGTCCCGCGAAAGCGCCGCCTATTCCGGTCGCGGTGCGTGATGACCAAGAGCCGCCGGCGTCGATATTCGTGGAATCGACCGCCGCGCCCATTCCGGAGCCTCGGGTTGACACTGATCATCCCCAAACCGGAGCTGCGGCGGGAGACAGCCAGACGCCGCGACCTGAGGATGTCCCGCCGGGACCGCCGGTCGAGGCCGTCCCGACGGCAGCGGCGGATGGGGTTAAGACCGCGAGACGTTACGGTGTGTGGCTAGGGGCGACGGCCGTGATTGCGGTATCGTTTCTTGGGCTAGTTGCACTCAAACCCCAGTGGTTGGAGGCAGCTGGAGAACGGCTTCAACCTGTGGTCCACTCGATTGAGAGTTTGGCCACGGCCGCACGTACAGGTGCTGAGCGACTGGTGAGATCGTTCAAGACGGCGCCACGGGCGCCGCAGGGGTCACCTGTTTCATTGGGTTCACCGCCCGAGAGTTCCGGCGAAGCGCCCGGCAAGAGCGAACTCGGAGCGGTGGCACAAAAGCCGATCAAGAGTGGCTCGCCGGCGACAATCGCCCCGGCGCCGGAACCTGCACCACCCACCCGGACGCCGGTGTCGGCTGCGCCAAGTGCAAAGCCGGCCCCCTCCACCGATGCTGAGCAGCCGGAATCGGTGCCAAGGAGCATTCCAGCCGTAAATCCGCAACCCGGCGACCTTGTACCGCATGCCGGGACGCCGGAGATCGCGGAAGGGCCAGCGGCGAGCGGACCGGCCCCCCAGCTCCCCACAGCAAGTGCGCAGCGCCGAGCCGAGCTGACGACACCTGGGGCCAGTATGCCTGCGGAGCCCGAGCAAGTGGATGCACCCGCGCCGAGCGAAGTGCAGTCAGGTGACCTGGGAGCAGACATGCAATCGCCTCCGCGACAGACTGAGGAAGGCACGCCTCCGCAGCAAACTGGGCCGGCATCGCTGGAGATCGACAAGGCACCCTCCGCCCGGCGTCCGCTGGACGTCAGCCCCGGGCTCGGGGCTGGAAGCCGGGGGCTGTCGGCTCTGGCGGAGCGGCTGCGGTCGCTTGGTCTCCAGCCCCAGCGTGCGGACGACGGCGCGGTCAAAGTGAACCTTAAGGAGAATGTGAGTTTCGGCAGCGATAGCGCTCTGGTCCCGCCGGACTCGCGCGCCTTTGTTGAGCGGTTGGCGCGGGAGCTTGCGCTTAGTTCAGACACAACGGTCAAAGTGGTCGGACACACCGACGACAGCGGCCCGGAAGACTACAACGCGCAGCTGTCCCTCCGGCGAGCCAAGGCCGTTGCCGCCCTCTTGGTCGCGGGAGGCGTACCGGCCAGCGAAGTTGCGAGCGAGGGGCGCGGCGAAAGCGATCCGCTGACGCGGGTCGACGTGGATGGCGTTCCCGCACGCCAGATCAATCGTCGCATCGAGTTGATCGTCCGGTCTGCTAAGACTCGGTAGCACGGAGCGGACATCACCGGTTCTTCGATATGCGGCCCGGGGCAGGGCGGGGATCCCGGGGCGCGGCTCGGCCGGCAGCTGGCTGGTGTCCGTCGTAAAGACTTTCGGCCGCGCCATTTTCCGTCCGCTTCCGAGGTCGATGGACACATGAAGCGAAGCACTATGCTATCCACAGATGTTGTGGATAACTCTGTGGATTCTGGGGCCGGTCTTCTAGGTCGAGACGGCTATCGTCGTTAACCTGATTAAAATGGTCAAAAAATAGCCACATGCGATTGCTATGCATTTTCAGGGCGTTGCAGAATATTCCCGAGCTCTAAATTTATGGGTCTTGACACCTGGCGTCAGTTATTGTAGCCGACGCTCGACTTGACTAGTTTGTGCATAAGTTGGACCCGGTGCCCACGACGAGGCAAGCTCGGCGAGATCTCGTGCGAAACAGTTTCAAATGGGCGTTTGCCCTGTTTGGGCTGGCGCTTTGCGTGGCGATCGTCTTTGCCCTTGTCAATGCATCGAAGCCGCTAGTACCCGCTGCTGCGGCGCCGAATGCCGCCGAGCGGCGTTGGGCCCGCGAGTGGCTGCGTGACAACGACCCTCGCCGGCATCGCGTAGGCGACCTCGTAACTTTGACCCTATCGGAACACGAGATCAACCTCCTTGCCAACTACCTGCTCGGGCGGCTCGGACCAGGGCGGGCGCTGGTGCGTTTGGAGCCTGGCATAGCTCAGATACGGGCCTCGCTCGGTTTGCCCTGGAGTCCTTCGAAGGCCTTTCTCAATGCAACCTTGCGCGTCCGGGTCGTCCAGGGAGCGCCGGAGATTGACGAGGCGCGGATTGGCGGGCTACCCATGCCGGCCGGTCTGGTGAAGCTGCTGGCTGGTCGTGCGATGGAGGGGGTGACGCGCGTCGGACTCTTGCGGCAGCTGTCTCTTCGCGCGGGTGAGGCCACGGTCGTCTACGAGTGGCGCCCCGACTCCTTGGACGCAATCGGCACGCATCTGTTGCCGGAGGACGAGCAGGGTCGCCTGGGTGCCTACCAGACCGTGATCACCGACATGACCAATGGGCTCCCCAGGGGCCGCGCGATTCCGCTCGCGGACCTGCTGACCCGTGTCATGGCGACGGCAGCGTCGCGATCCGCCGACGGCGACGCGGCTGCCGAGAACCGCGCCGTTTTGGCCGTCGCAGCCGCTTACGTGAATGGTCGCACGATTCGCAAGATCGACTCCGGACCAATATCCGGGCGGCGTCCGCGTTTCTACAGGGTCACATTGCGCGGCCGCCGTGACCTCGCGCAGCACTTCACGGCGTCGGCTGCCCTGGCAGCCCAGGGGGGGTCCGTCTTTTCCGACGCCGTGGGACTTTTCAAGGAGTTAACGGACACCGACGGCGGTAGCGGCTTCAGCTTCGTGGACCTCGCGGCGGATCGCGCCGGCGTTCGCTTCGCTGAGCTTGCGACCGGAAGCGAAGCCGGTGCTAAGCGTGTTCAGAGGGCGGCACTGGAAGGCCTCGGCGAAAACGATTTCATGCCTCAAGTCAAGGACCTGCCGGAGTCCCTCACGAAAGATCAGTTCGAGCGCGACTACGGCGGTACTCAGGATCGGCGCTATCAGGCCTTGGTCGAGCGCATCGACCGGCGCATCGCAGGGCAGAGGCTCTACTCGCGGCGCCTTGGGAATGGAACGGGGCCCGGTTGACCGGCCCGCAGTCGCGCTGAACCCTAAGGGGATGGTGATTAGCCCTATTACTCAGCTACGACAAAAGGCCTGCTTTGTCACGACGCTGCTCGCCGTCCATGGCACCTGGTTTCCGGCATTCCCCCGGATCAAGTCCGGGGCAGGCTCTGCCGGAACGACGACGTTGATCCGTGCCTGGGTGTCATCCCGGTAGGGAGTGCCGGGATCTAGGCCCCATGGATGGAGTACAAAGTGTTCCGGCTGTGTTTCAGGGCTAATCACCAAGGGGATTGCCGGAAAAGAATCCACCGGATTCCGCAGAACTTACGCTCGTCTTCGAGGAGCACCGGCCGGAGCATAGCCGGGTTTAGCGCGCCCGTGCTTGCATTTCGGCTCAGGATCGCGCGCGTTGTTTTCGTCCCTCCACCGGCGACCGGCCGCTTTCAGGCGCGGGCGGGGCAGCGTACGCTGCCCCGCGGGGCCGGTGTCGGCCCCTTCGCCGCGGTCACGAATGCGGAGACTTTTGCTTCAGGTGCGGATCGACGGGGGGAATCACGCTGAAGCCAGGGGTAGCAGGCAAACGCGGCATCTCCTGGGTCGGGAACTCGCCAGTCAGGCCGTTAAGAAAGGCGACGATGTCGGTGACCTGGTCCGGGCGCAGGGTCTTGTTTAGCTGGGTCTTCGCCATGACCCTTACGGCTTCGTCCAGAGTCGCTACTTGACCGTTATGAAAATATGGCGCAGTCATGGCGATATTGCGCAAGGTCGGCACCCGCCACATGTGTTTGTCGGCGGGCTTTTTCGTCGCCTCGAAGCGACCATTGTCGGCCGTCAACTGGTACTTGGCTTCATACTGACTGCCCTCGAATGTGGGGAACTTCATGAAGAATCCCTGCCCCGAAACTTGGGGCCCATTGAAGGTCGGTCCGGAGTGGCATGCGACGCAGCCCGCCTCGGAGAACGTATGCATGCCTCGCACCTGCTGGTCGGTCAATGCAGTCTTGTCGCCCTTGACATAACGGTCGTACGGCGAGTTTGGCGTAATAAGGGTGCGCTCGTAGGCCGCGACCGCCTTGGCCGCATTGTTCGCCGTAACGGGCGCTTTCTCGCCGGGGAATGCCGCTTCGAACATGGGCGCGTATTCGGGGATCTTGCGCAGGCGCGTCATAGCTGCTTCCAGGTTGGGCATTCCCATTTCGATCGGGTTTACGACGGGACCCTTGGCCTGCTCTTCCAGCGAGGGTGCCCTGCCGTCCCAGAACTGAACCCCCTGAAAAGCGCTGTTCCAGACAGTCGGCGCGCTGCGCCGGCCCCTCGCGTCGTGCATGCCGATGGAGCTCGGCCGATTGTCGTCGCCGCCGGCCATCACGTTATGGCAGGAGTTGCACGAGAGCGTACCGTGCTCCGAGAACCGAGGGTCGAAGAAGAGGGTCTTCCCCAGCAGGACCTTGGCATCGTTTTGAGGGTTGTCGGCGGGGATGGGAGCGCTGTCGGGGAGGGGCTCCCAGTTGTACGCGAGGGCGGGGGTGCAGAATGCTGTCATCACAAACGCCGTGGTGACCAGTCGCATAGATACTCCTAACGTTTTCGGGTTGGAAAAAGAGCCAATAAGCTAGCAACTGAACCTGAACTGTCCCTGAATGCGCCCCGCACCGGCCGCCCGATCGGCATCGACGGAAGCCAGCACGCAGGGCGCGCCTTAGGCGTGCACAGCGTGCTAGCCGACCGATGTGGTCGCGGGCCCCGGGCCGTTCGAATTTCCCCGGCCCTTGAAGGTACGGTAGAGGAGCGGAACGACGAAAAGGGTCAGAAAAGTCGAGAAGGCGAGTCCCCACACGATCGCGGTTGCCACCGGTCCCCAAATCAGGGAGCGGCCGCCCAAGCCGGTGGCGAGGGAGAAGAGGCCCGCGATCGTGCTGAGCGAGGTGATCAGGATGGGGATCACCCGTCGGCGTGCGGCGTAGATGGTCGCGTGCAGCAGGCTCATCCCGCGCGCCAGACGGTCGTTGGCCGCGGAGATGAGCACGATGGCCGCATTGACGGCGATACCGGCCAAGGCGACCACCCCGTAGAGCGTATAGAGGCTAAGCGGATTGCCGGTAACGATCAGGCCGAGCACCACTCCCGTGAAGGCCATGGGTACGGTCGCGAGGATCATGAGCGGCTGGAAGTAGCTGCGAAACTGGGTGCCTAAAATCAGATACATGAGTCCGACGCCAAAGAGGAAGAGGATGCCGATGGAGTCGAGGCTCTCCTGGATGTCGTCGAGCTCTCCGGAGAAGTCGAGATCGATATCGGGGAAGTTGGCCTGTTGCTTCGCCCACCCCTCCCGAACCAGACGGTTCGCCGTCAGGGTGTCGGTTCCTCCCTTGGCCAGCGACGCCTCCACCGTTATCGCGCGGCGGAAGTTGTAGTGGCGGAAGTTGCCGATGCCCTGTTCGCGCACCTCATGTACGAGGGCGCCGAGGGGAACCGGCCGGCCGCTTGGGGTAGGCAGGCGTATGCTGAGAAGGCCGCGCAGGTCGTCCTGGTCCCGGGGTCGGGCGCGCACGCGCACCTCGACCTTCTCCCCGGCATCACGCATCTCGGCGACGATTTCCCCATCCACCAGGAGCTGCAGGGATCGGCTGAGCTCGAGGGGATTGAGTCCGGCCCGATTGACCGCATCCTCGTCGAGGCGCAGCACCAGCTCGGGACGCCCGCGGGCGGCGTCGTCCTCGAGGTCGGTCACGCCGGGAATGCCTTGCAGAATACCCTTTAGGGCGTTTGCCGCGGCTCTGATCTCGTCGTAGCGGTCACCGCGCACCTTCACACTGATCGGCCGCTCTGTCGGCGGGCCGCCGGATAGGCGCAGAAATGAGATCTGGACTGGTCCCGGTGTGGCCAGGACATCCGCTCGCATGGCCTCGATCATGCCCTCCACCTCGCGCAGCCCCGGTCGCTTGGGATTCAAGCCCACCAGGATCTGACCATAGTGGTCGCCCACGCGGGGCTCCATCTCGGTGAACATGTTGCCGGCATAGCTGACGATTGCCCGCACCTCGCCCGGCTTCGCGTGCCGCCGTACCTTCTTCTCGATCTCCAGGACCTTTTGCAGGGTTCGCTCGAGCGGCGTGGCGGGAGGCATCTCGACGTTGACGTAGAAGAGCCGCAGGGTATCCGCGGCGAAGAACTCCATGCGGACCATGCCGCTTCCCACCGCAGCGAGGGCAGCGGCGAACAGCAGTGTGATAACGGAAAGTGATAGGCGCGGGCGGCGCAGCGTGGTCAGGAGCGCGCGCAGGTAGCGCCGCTGCACCCAGCGGGTGAGGCGGACGCGGTAGCGCTGAAGGTGCGACGGCCGCGCGAAGCTTGGACCCGCTCGGACCACATGAGCGGGTAGCATCCAGAACGCCTCGATCAGGCTCACGGCCAGGGCGATGCTGACGACCATCGGGATGACGCGCATGAAATCGCCGAGGATGCCGGGGAGAAGCATGAGCGGGACGAACGCGGCCATCGTCGTCAGCACCGAGGCAATCACCGGCGCCGCTACTTCCCGCATGGAGTCGAGGGCAGCGTCCAGACGGCTCACGCCGCGCTGGAGGCGATAGTAGATCGCCTCGACGACCACCACGGCATCGTCCACTAGCATGCCGAGCACGATCACCACACCGAGCAGCACGGTGACGTTAAGGGTTTCCCCGAGCGCGAAGAGCGTGAGAAAGGTCCCCGCCAGTGAGAAGGGGATTCCCAGGGCGGTGAACAAGGCAATCCGGCTGCCGAGAAATACCCACGCTACGGCGAGTACCAGCACGAGGCCGATGCCGGCATTGGTCTCCATAAGCGTTATGGCCCGGCGCGTCGGGATCGTCTGGTCATCCACCAGCACCACCTCCACCCCCGTCTTGTCGGCCAGTCGATTGCGCTGGGCGATAAAACGGTTGATCCGATCCACCAGCTCCAGGGTGTTGGCGTTTTCCTGCTTGAGGACCGCCAGCACCACCGCCGGCCGTCCGTCGAGCCGTGCCAACATGGTCGGCTTCTCCCGCCCCCGCTCCACCGCCGCCACTCGTCCCAGCGTGATCTCGCCAGGGACGCCAACCAGTGAGCGGCGGGCAAGCTGACCAGGGTCACGCTCGCTGCCCACCAGGCGGACCAGCCAGCTCTGTCCCCCGAGCTTGAGGGTTCCGGCGGCCACATCGCGGAAGAAGGCGGCCACCGTATCGGCGACTTGGGTGGGATTGACCCCCAGGGCCTCGAGTGCAGAGGGATCGAAGCTCACGTGGATTTCCGGGTCCGCGAGACCTACCGCGTCCACGCGGTCGATCTCTTCGAAGCGCTCCAGCTCCTTCTCGACGTTACGCGCCTGCACCCGCAGGTTCTCGTCGTCCGCCTGACCCACGACTGCAACTGTAGCGGCCGGATAGGCGTTCGCGCTGGTGACCTCCAGGACCACCGGGTCATCCGCCTCCGCAGGGAGGTCTTTCTCGGCGTTCTGGATCTCCCGCCTCAGGTCGTTGAGTCGTTTGTCGAAAATCCGCGGCTCCACGTCCTCGAATCGGATGAGAATGGTGGACACGGCCTCGCGGCTTGTGGAGGACATGAACTTGACGTTCTGAACGAGCCGGAGCGCGTCCTCCAAAGGGTCAGTCACCTTCTTTTCCACATCCGCGGCCGAGGCGCCGGGTAGTACAGTGGTGACGACGATGAAGTTGAAGTTGACTGTCGGGTCTTGCTGGCGGGGGAGGAGGGCGTAGGCGAGAAAGCCGACAACCAGGACCAGTCCGAAGGCCAGATTGGTCAGGACGTGATTGCGCAGGAGCGTCGTCAGCACGCCGGTCCTCAGCCGCCCGGATCGGGCTCGATGATGCGCACGGCATCGCCGTCCTGTAGGCGCTGGCGCCCTTCGGCAATGATGAGACTGTTCGGTGGCAGGTCGATCCTGGCGGGTCGTCCCTCCATGGCCTGGCTTACCGGGTGGAATGAGGCGCGGCCGTCTACCAGGACAAACACACCGAGTATTTTCCCGCGGCGCACCAGCAGGTCGGCGGGCAGGTAGGCGCCAGGACTTCGCCACGCGAGTCGCCCCGACGCGCCGGACGGTGCTGCCTCGCGGATGAACTCCAACCGGATCTCTACGGTTCGGGTCGCCGGGTCGACCACCGGAAGCACGCGTCTCACCGCAAGTGGGTAACGCTTGCCGAGATAGACAAACTCCAGCTGGTCGGCTGCGGTACTTTCGAATGCTTCGTCTGGACGTACCTGGGCGACGACCTCCAGCTTGTCCAGCTGCACCAGGCGGATGAGCGTGCTGCCCGGATTGGCGAGACTCCCGACATCCGTCAGTCGGGCCGCAACCACTGCGGGGAAGGGGGCGCGCACCGTGCATCGCTCCACGTTGAGCTCCGCCTGGCGGACGCCCTCGGCCTGTGCCTTGAGCTGCGCGTCGAGTGCGGCGAGATCGGTGTTGCGGCGATCGACCTCCTCTTCGCTGATGTTGCGGTCCCGGTTGAGGTTACGGGCGCGGTCCAGCTGATTTCCGGCAAGCCTTTGCTGGGCCTGAAGCTGGAGCAGGGTGGCCTGTTGTGCCGCCAAGCGAGACTCGTGATCGCGGCAGTCCAGCCGGACCAGGACGTCACCAGCCTCCACGCGGTCGCCGACGCGCGCCGGAATTGCGGAAACCCGGGCCGTGACTTCCGCGCTCAGGTCCGCGTTGTTTAGACTCTCCACCGTCGCCGGTGCGCTGTGCTCCGGGTGGATGGTGATCTGAGACAGGGGCAGTACGGTGACCGGGGTCTCCGCTGCCGGAGCCGCCGCGGCGACCAGCAGCAGCACGGCGCAAGCCTTACGCATGGGCGGTATCCGTCATGACGGCGGCCTGTGCGGCGTGCTCTCGGATAAGTCGGGACCGCAGGTGTCCAGGAGCTCGAGCATCGCGCGGTGCCGCGCGATGCCGGCCTGCACAGCGAAGCGCGTGCCGGGGGTGTGGCCGGGCAGGACGGCGACGGACTTCAGGTAGGCGAGCCTGTCCTGGTAGCGCGCCTGCACGTCTTGGAGAACGGCGGCGAGTCGTTCCGTCGTCAGCAGGTGGGCGAAAAACATCAGTACCAGGAATTCCGAGCGCACCTGCTCTGTGGGTGCCGCCCCCATGAGCTCCTTCCCCAGCGTGTTCCGGCCCGCCTGCGTGATCCGGTAGGTCTTGCGATCTGGATGCCGCGTCGCCGGCCCCCGACGACAGGTAACAAGACCCTCGCCCTCCAGACGGGCCAAGGCGGGGTAGATCGAGCCGTAGCTGGCTGAGTGAAAGTGGTTGAACGCGTCGGCGAAGAGGCGCTTGATGTCATAGCCGGACATCTCGCCAAGTGAAAGGGCACCGAGACAGAGCGTCTTGATATTCATCCCGGGCAGGGAATCCGCCAGTCAGAGGGGGTGTGACGAGTGATGTCTATGATGCTGCTCAAATATATCAGATCGATATATTCTCCGATACCGTAACGATTGGCGCGGGGAGCTTGGGCGTCCGTACGCGGATGGCAGCTCAGCAGGATGTCTTCGAAGGGTTTTTCAGGACATGTCGTCCGCCCCGCCCGGGAGAACGATAGGATGCCTCTATGAGCGAAATAAGGATTACCCATTAGCGAGACGCGGTTACTGCCGATAGAGTTAGGGGCGGATGCGGCACCGAGTGTGCTGCGCCTTCCAAACCCAATCTTTTCTTATTCGGAGGAATCCAAATGGAGCTGAAAGGCAGCAAGACTGAAGAGAGCCTGAAAGAGGCATTCGCCGGCGAGTCCCAGGCCAACCGCCGCTACCTCTACTTCGCCTCCAAGGCGGACGTGGAGGGCTACAACGACGTTGCGGCCGTGTTTCGCTCCACCGCCGAAGGCGAGACCGGGCACGCCCATGGGCACCTGGAATACCTCGAGGCGGTCGGCGATCCGGCGACCGGCCTGCCCATCGGCGGCACCGACGCCAATCTGAAGGCGGCCATCGCCGGTGAGACCCACGAGTACACCGACATGTATCCGGGCATGGCCAAGACCGCCCGTGACGAGGGCTTCGAGGAGATCGCCGACTGGTTCGAGACCCTGGCCAAGGCGGAGCGCTCGCATGCGAACCGCTTCCAGAAGGCGTTGGACGGCCTCGACGCCTAAGATGCCCAATGCACTTGGCTCTTTCGGTTCGTGATCTGAGGGGCCGGGTTGCCGGCGGCGGGGGTGTCGGCAGCAGAGAGGCCGCCGTCACGCCGACACGGAGGTCTACATGGCGCCCGCCGGCGCTCGCAATCCGCTCCCGGAGAACCGAGAAAGTAGGTGCGAGTGGTATAGCAATGGTGGCCGATAGCGCCGTCTCGGCGCTGTCGGCCCAGGGCATCCGGCGGCCAGGTGCGGCCGCCGGTCCCCATCATCCCGTCAACCGCAGCAGCGGAAGGAAGCAGCCATGACTCGCGAAGGCAGCCTCGAGGCCCCCACGCGGCACACGATCGATTGGACCAACCCGAAGTTCTACGACGAGGGCGCGCTCTTCAAGGAGCTGGAGCGAGTGTTCGACATCTGCCACGGATGCCGGCGCTGTGTGAGCCTGTGCCAGTCATTCCCGACCCTGTTCGATCTGGTCGACGAGTCCGACACCATGGAGGTCGACGGGGTGGCGAAGGCCGACTACTGGAAAGTGGTCGATCATTGCTACCTCTGCGACCTGTGCTTCATGACCAAGTGCCCCTACGTGCCGCCGCACGAGTGGAACGTCGACTTCCCGCACCTCATGCTGCGCGCCAAGGCGTACAAGTACAAGCAGGGCAAGACCCGGGCGCGCGACAAGATCCTCTCGAGCACCGATGTGGTGGGCTCGCTGGCCGGCATTCCCGTCGTCTGCGAGATCGTCAACGCGACCAACAAATCCGGCGTGGGCCGCAAGATGCTCGACTCGCTGCTCGGGGTGCACCCCCAGGCGCGGGTGCCCGAGTACACCAGCAACACCCTGCGCAAGCGCCTCGCGAGCCGGCGTGGGCGCCAGGCGGTGGGCGAGGCGGCGGGTCCCACCAGCGGCAAGGTGGCCCTGTTCACCACCTGCTACAACAACTGGATCGAGCCCGCTGTGGGCATGGACCTGGTCGCCGTGTTCGAGCACAACGGCATCCCGGTCACCATCCCGGAGAAGGAGCGCTGCTGCGGCATGCCCAAGCTCGAGCTCGGCGACATGGACGCCGTCAAGGCGGCCAAAGACGTCAATATCCCGATCCTCGAGCGCCTCGTCGATGAGGGCTGGGACATCGTGGCCCCGGTGCCCTCCTGCGTGCTGATGTTCAAGCAGGAGCTGCCGCTCATGTTTCCCGACGATACCGGCGTGGCGAAGGTCGCCGAGCGTATCTACGACCCGTTTGAATATCTCATGCTGCGTCACAAGCACGGCAAGCTCATGACCGACTTCAAGCAGCCGCTCGGGACGGTGGCCTACCATGCCGCCTGCCATCAGCGGGTGCAGAACGTCGGTCCCAAGACGCGCGACCTGCTCGCGCTGGTGCCCGAGACCAAGGTCGAGGTCATCGAGCGCTGCTCGGGGCACGATGGCACTTACGCGGTGAAAAAGGCGTTCTACGAATCTTCGATGAAGATCCTGCGCCCGGTCGTCAACCGGGTGAAGCAGAGCGAGGCCGACCACTACGGCAGCGACTGCCCCATGGCCGGCCAGCACATCGGCCACGGGCTGGCCGACGGCAGCACGCCGGAGCACCCGCTCACCTTGCTGCGTAAGGCTTACGGCCTTTGATTCGATGGCTTGCTGGTCAGGGCCAATCGGGACGTCCAAGGGCTCTTCTTGCGTGGCGATTGGCCCTATTTCTCGGCTGCGGCGGAGGACCGGGACGAATTTGCTGACAATACGGGGTCCTGGCTCGCCGTTCGTCCGCTGATTGCTGTAGGACGATCGCGACGGTCGCTGGTCCGGGAACGCTCGGCGAGGCAGCGCCACTCCCGGGCCAGACGCCGATAGATGCAGCGCTCTTCTTCTGGCGGAAAGAAGCCGGGATGGCGGCAAAGCGCTTCCAGGTAGCGCGCCACCACACTCGCAGTCAATGGGGAGCGGACCTTGACGTAGCGACACATCAGTGCGCCGATGCGCTTTTGAATCATCTCCGGGGCCAGGTCCGCCAAGGATGGGATCAATCGGGCTGCTATGGAATCGGTCTGCATGTGGATGATCTCCCAACGTTTGCCTTGTGGTGGGTCCGGGCTGGCGTGCGCTCGGTTGCGCGACCGCTGGCTGGGAGCTGAGGGCCGGTGGATGGGCGCCCGGCTATTTTGTGAGGATGAGCTTGCCGTTCCGCGTTAGCAGCAGGGTGTAGCTCGCATCGCCGTGCTCGATCACGAGCCTCTTCTGGCCCTGAAGCAGATCCCCACTGCGGATGCGCCGAGGCGAAGCCGGCGCAAGCGGTGGTTCCGCGACCAGATGAACGGGTCGAGCGGATTTCGGACTCTGGTTCATCACTTCCTCCAGCTGTGCGATGACTGCTCTTACGGTGATCTCACAGCCGCTCGCGGCGGTCAGCGAGCATGGCCGGGCTCCCGGGTGCCCAGGGAAGCCCCTCCGTCTGGGACAAATGATAGCAATCCGCATCTGAAACGCAAGTAAGAACCATTCGTATTGCCTCTCACTGCCCAGTGTGATTCGAGGCGCGAGCAAGGCAGGGTTGGTTCTGCGTGCCGATGAGCGGGTCGGCGCCCGCGTCGTCATGTCGCGGCACGGGCTCCTCGGTGCATTTCCCCCTCGTCGTGGGGATTTGAGCATGCTGGCAAGTGATCGGTGCGCAAGCTCGGCTGCTACGTGCGAGTCGGGGTGCCGTCGTTGATGCAAAGACATCTTCGACGGGGAAGGTGGAGGGGGTGAGTCGCAAGCACCGGATCGACGTCGAGGCGACAGGGAGCGAGCGCTGCGTGCCAACGTCGTGATAGCTTGGTGTTGGATTCGGTTAGGCGACTTCGGTCAAATCACATACCACCTCGCTGGTCCTTTCGCCCGCCTTCGGCGTCACGTCGGCAGTCACAGAGCCCAGCTATGCTCCCGCCAGCGCTCCTTGAAGGCGAACGACAATCCGGCGCAATCTGGTACGTGATTTTCCGGCAACCGCCTTAGGAACCGAGCTCGCCGGTTCTTGGTATGGCGCTTGCCACGTCAAAGGCAGGACAATCCGATGGCCCGTGCCTGATCTCACACCAATAGCGAGTCATTAAGAGCGAGCTCCCGCAGCCGGCAATCGCCTTACAACAGAGAGAATGGCCAAGAGAAATGCCTATGTCTGGTCCGGAAACTCCCTCCGCCCGATCGGATTCATCTGAGTCGGGCTTCTTTGCGGGCTTCGTCCGGCGCGAGCTGCCGTACGCCGTCATGATCGTCCTCGCCGTCGTCGGGGTCGCCTATACCAACCTCGTTCCGTCTGTGAGCCGCTTGTATTGGCAGATTCTAGCTGTGGTGTTTGGGCTGATCTGCATCCTCGTCGAGTGGCCGCGGTTGCCGGCCGACGGCAGGCAGCGGCTGCGCCTGATCGTGACCCAGGTGCTCCACTGGGGGACATTCCTTCTGGCGATGCGGCTTCTTTTTCTACCCACCCTTCAAGCGAACCTGACAAGCGAGCTCACGGGCCTCATCCTCGTTTACGTGCTCGCAATGAGCACCTTCCTGGCCGGAATCTACATCAATTGGCGGCTGGCGGTGGTAGGGGCGTTCTTGTGGGTCAGTCTGATTGCGATAGCCTTTGTCGAGCTTGCCAATGCCCTCATCATTGTGTTGGGAATCGTCGTAGTAGCCGCGCTTTGGCTCTGGCATCGTTTCGGGGGGGATACGGCCGGTTGACGCGGCGCCAGCTCGACAGTGGAGCCCTGAGCGCAGCTTTCGCGGTAAGCTCAGGCGAAACGCCTAGGCCGCGTACGAGGGTCGGAAAACGACCCCTATGCGCAGTTAGCCGCTTAGGGCATCACCGCGCGACCGGGCCCTAACTTACTGGCAGGGTTTTCTGCCTGGCGCCGCTGATCCACTCACAGCGGATACCAGGTGTCGTCGTGCTTTGGCGGCAAGAGTCCGCGCCTGAGCTCCTTGAGGTTTGGCAGGTGAGCCGTGACCGACGTTCCGGCGAACGGGTCTTCCTGCTCCAGCAGATCCCCCATCTCCGCCTCGATCGCATCCGGGTCTTCGCCTGCCTCCATACGCCTGATGGCTTCGGCCATGCCGTCGCCGAGCTTCATGCCGAGGCGTCGAACATGCGCCGCATCATGCGCGCCGCCTGCTTGGGATCCTCGTCGTCGACGTTTTCGAATTCGTCTGCCATGGAAGCGAAGGCCCGCATCATCTTCTCCTCGTCCATGCCGGGTGGCAGCCCCGCGTCGTCTTCGCTCTCCTTGCGACCTTTGGAGATGGCGAACAGCGAGGCCTGGCGCTCCAGCTCAGGGCGGGCGCAGCGTGGGCAGCTTGGCCGGGTCGCGGTATCGACGCGGCGGGAGAAGAAGTTGAACACCGTATGACAGTCCGGGCAGTAGAACTCGTAGACGGGCATTTCTTAGCAACCTCGGAATGGATTTCTCGACCAGGAAAATCCTAACAGAGAGACGTGGGGTTCGGCTGAGTTTGGCTGATATCAGCAACCCCTTCGATCGGCTGGAACCAATGCCAAGTAAGGCGTCTGCCCTTTCCAACAGCACCCCACTGAATTCCCACTACACGAGCGGTATAGTTACCAGGCTCGGAACGATGTTTCTGAGCTACTGGGCCGTGAGCCGGGCAAAGAAGAAGCTTACCGAGAACGACGTGCGGAACGCCAGGGCGGGCGAACAAGGCAGAATACTACCTACTGCAGGCGCTGCGGATTAAGGATTTGGGCGGCTGCCGGCAAGGATCTGCCGCCGAGCCGAGTCCCTCCAGCGGCAGGTAAACGCGCAAAGGGGACGCCCGGCTCTCGGCCCGGGAGTGGAAAAAACCCGTCGTGGGCACTTCGGGGTCAGCTAGCGGATGCTCAGTTCAGGCGTGGGCCCCGCTACAGTCAACCGAGCGAAGCGAGTCGCGGCGCAATCCGTACGGCACGTCGTGAGGGCCGGTCGCTCGTAAGGTCACGTCATTGCGGGTCATACGATGTCCACGGCATCAAGCTCCACGTACCAGCGAGACGCTTCCGCCAATCCCTTTTTCTGCCGTTGCGAGAAGCGGTTTGGGCGACTCCCTCCCCAAACTTCTCCGTGATATGGGTTCGTCGGAACAGGATCGTACCCGACCAAAAGCCCCAGAGCGCGAGCCGCTCCTGCTGAAAAGGCCACAGAAGCAGTGAAAACAGGCGTGGTAACGTATTGACGAGGATCGACGCCGTCCGAAAGCATTAATTGCTCAATGTCCACAGACATGCCGTCGTTTGACCCAGATGAGGGCGAGAACGCCTTCGACGAGATGCGGGAACAACCGCGGTTATCGTCCCAGACGATGTGCTGTTGTGGGTTGATTCGACGGATGATGACATCACTTGCATTAATCTGATTTTCGTCGTACGGCTCCATCGGCAATTAACTACATAGACTGGACGATTTGCTGCTGTTCGGCCGAAACTCCGTCTATCCATTCCGCTAGTACGGTGAAGTCCATTTGAAGCTCCAGCTCCTCCTCGTTTCCGGTTCGTTGGTCTCTTCGAAACGCCACAACTTGGTAGGGGCCAAGCACGTCTATCTCAATGTCATACTGGTTGCGATGCCATTCAATCTGGACCGTGCCATCGCCTCCTGGTACCAAGTAGGGAGAAGGTACGCCAGCAATGAAAAGTCGCTCAATTAGGTGTGCTGCAAACTGCGCCGTAGTGAACGTCACGGGGCGACCGTCATAGCCGTCCCAACCCCTCGCGAGCGACGTAATCTCGTCGAACCGTTCTTGGAGATCGATAATCCACTCAGACCGGGGGACTCCAACCGGGACCCAAGTCTGCGGAGGGGATATTGAAGAAATGGGGTCGACTGTTGGTTCGTAGCCCCTGATATCGTTCTGAAATGCTGTGCTCGCTTGCGCCCGACTCCTCATGCTCGCCTCCCCCAAGATTCATGGGCCTCAGCCGTGGTAATGTCGCGAAAGTGCTTTACGATTCGCTCGCGACCGTCTCTAAGGAATGCAATCGCAGAAGGTACGTCACTTGCCGCTGGCTTGCCCTTGAAGGCAAGGGACATTTTGAATGCCTTCTTTCTCGCTGGCAACGTAAAAACGGACTGGAGTTCAGTTACGAAACGTGCGTAAGGTTTCCGGTCTCTATCTCTTACCACTTGAACGAAGTTGGTGCTTAGCGCCTCCACGTCGACAGAACCGCTGTTGCAGACAGTAAACCATCTTCCCGCTTCGGCAAATTCACCGACCGGAATCAGATTGACATAGGAAATTGCGGCTTGGTTTATTTCGATCTGGTAGCTGAAAACAGCCTTGAAATGCTCGGCGAGCAGGAGGAGGTTTTTCTCGAAACTATCGGCAATCGTCTCGAATCGCGGGTATGGTTGGAGGTTAGCTGTTTTCCGCCAGTTGGTGATAAAGCGATCTGGTTGGAATTGGATTAGATGGTTCAAGTCTCGAGAGAAAAACCAAAGACGACTTCCGACCGGTGGCCGTCCGAGGAAGAACGGAAGATCAGGCAGGGGGTTCGCACCGCTAAAGGTCTCGAACTGTGGGGAGAGCAAAGGGTGCTCCTCAACTATAGGAAAAGCATCCTTGAACAGGCCCCAAACTTCGCGAGAGCCTACGGAACTGTACTTGGGCACTGGTGCAAATTGAACACCCAAGACCACCTCGTCGAGGGGCGGGTCAGAAAAGTCAGGCAGGTTATCAGGTCGCTGCATCAAATCCCCTGTGTGGCATCTACTTGCTGGAGCAAGATTGCGGTGCCCGCGGAGTTGCGGGAGTTACGGAGCGTCGCCACTCTCTACATCGGAAGCCCGGACCGGTCAGAGTCGTTCTAGATTGGAGGTCTCGGGCCATGCCTGCCAAGAACCCCGCGTCCGCTGGCGATCTTCGGGTGCAACCCGCGGAGCGCGCCCACGGCGTTTACTGACAATCAATGAGTTACGATTCGCCCATTGAGGACCCACACGCGCTCTTGTGCCGAAAATGTACGCTTTCTCTGCCCGCACCCGCCCCGGCAGACCAACCATCGACAGCAAGTCGGCAGACGGGGCGCGAATTTGGCTGGTATGGCGTCCACCCCTGACAAGCAGAACGTGAAATCAATGGCTTACAGGCGCGGAAGACGGGTTGCACCCGCGATCTTCGGCAATTTCACCTATGTCAGTGAGTCTCACGGTAACCCTTCAGCAACAACTCGAATAGGGCGGCGCCCCCTGAACTTGGACGTGCCTGAAGGGGTCTGCTGTACACTTTATGTCTTAATGCCGGAGAATGCTGGAACTCTTCACGGTCTCTCTTCTAGACAGACTCCCCAACTGTATGCCAGTCAAAGGCGACGACCATCGAGGTTCCGGGGGGATACCGCTTCACTGGCGCTAGGTTTGGGCCTTCTCAAGAATTGCGGTGGTCGGTACAGCGTCCGATTGTCAACGTCCTTGAACCTTGGATCCACCTGAGCTTGAGCCGTTCAGTGACTGCATCGAGATTTATAGCGCATTCGGGGCTGGATCAGCAATCCGGGCTTCGTGACCGTGCACACGACCGCGTCAGCTTCCGGGCCACCGGCTCGCGCGAAGGATGCGTGCGCGCTCCGTTTGGGCGCAGAGCCGGCCGCTACAGGTTTGGCAGCGACAGTCCGCTAGGCGTCCATTGCGGTCGGTCAAGAGGCTCGCCCCGACCGGCAGCTGTGGTTCGGGATCTGCCGATAGTGGGAATACTGTGCCGACGGGCCGCGTCCTCCAGGGCCGCTCGTCTCCGAGGCTTGGAGGCAGGAAGCTATCCCCCTACCCAAGCCCTGCGGACGACGACTCCCCATGGGCGCTACCCCCGCCCACCCGGCCACGTCCCGCGTGGTCTCGCGCCCAATCCCAACCGCCTTTTCACCGCAGTCTCCAAAGCGGCTGGAACCCGAGGCTGTCAGGGCTTCTCAAGGGAGAAAGGACCGCAAGACGGCCTGAGTCTCTGCCGCCTTGATGCGCGGTCCCAAGCTGGTGACGAGCTTGGCCGCACCTGCGGCGGCCAGATCGCCGGCGCGTTTGTGGTCCCAGCCTTGAGTCACGGCATAGAGGAAGGCGCCGGCGAACATGTCGCCGGCTCCTACGGTGTCCACCGCGGCCACCTTCACCGGATCGACCTCGATCACCTGACGACCGTCGTAGACCAAGGCGCCCTTGGGGCCGCGGGTGATGGCAAACTGGTTGGCGATTCCCTTCAGGAATTCGACGGCGGTGTTGAGCTCGTCCGTGTCCGCCATCCCCTTGGCCTCTGACTCGTTTGCGAACAGCAGGTCCACGCCGTCGCCGATCATGTCGAACAGACCAGATTTGAAATGGGTCACCATGTTGGGGTCGGACAGTGAGATTGCGGTCTTTGCCCCGGCCACCTCGGCGATCTTGCGGCCCTCGATGGCCGCGGCTCGGGCGCTGCCGGATGTGACCAGGTAGCCCTCCATGTAGTAGTAGTCGGATTCTCCGATGGCCTCGGGCACCAGCTCCTTTCCCGAGAAGTCGCCGCTGATCCCGAGGTGAGTCACCATCGTGCGGTCCGTGTCCGGCGTAACCAGTACGACGCAGCGCCCGGTGTGTCCGTGGTCCTTGTTCCCGTGGCGGTTGGTCGCCACGCCGTTGGCGATCAGGTCGTCGAGGTAAAAGTGGCCGAGCGTGTCGTTTGCGACCTTGCACGAATAGAAGGCGCTGCCGCCGAGCTGGCTCAGGGCGATCGCGGTGTTGGCGGCCGAGCCGCCGGAGCCCTTCTGGTGATGATGCTCGGCGAGGTGCTGCATGATCTCGATCTGATGGGCCTCGTCCACCAGGGTCATGACGCCCTTGTCGATGCGTAGCTTCTCGAGATCGCCCACGTCGACCTCGTACTCCATGTCAACCAGCGCGTTTCCGATGCCGTAGACGTGGTATTTCCGCATTTGGTCTCCCCTGGGGTCCGGTAACGATCCGCAATTGTACCTAGCTCGACCGCAGAACCGGAAAAGGGAGGCTCACGAAATGAGCCACCCCCCGCCTTAGACTCGGCCTCTACCTAACGAGAGGGCGGGACAATGGCGGGGCAACAGGCGGTTCGGCGGATTGAGCCCGAGGCAGATCGGGTCATCCGGCTCGTGGCAGGACTTAAGCGACGCTACCGCGAGCGGATCGCAGGCGAGCTGATGCTGCCGGCAGCGGAAGGGCGCTACCGGCCGCTGCCCGAGGATATGCACCCGGCGCTCCGCATGGCTCTTGATGCGCGCGGAATAGGCCGTCTTTACACGCACCAGGCGGAGGCCTGGCGCATCGTGCAGGAGGGACGGCACCTGGTTGTCGCGACCCCGACGGCCTCAGGCAAGACCCTGTGCTACAACATGCCGGTGCTGGATGCGGTGCTCGCCCGCGGGGCGAAGGCCCTATATCTCTTCCCCACCAAGGCCCTGGCCCAGGACCAAGTCGCGGAGCTCTGCGAGCTCAACCAGGCGGCGGCGCTCGGCGTGCGGGCCTTCACGTTCGACGGCGACACTCCTGGAGATGCTCGCAAGGCGGTGCGGACCCGCGGCGATATCGTGGTCTCCAACCCGGATATGCTGCACCAGGCGATCCTCCCCCATCACACCAAGTGGGCGCAGTTCTTCGAGGCGCTGGCCTTCGTCGTGGTCGACGAGCTGCACAGCTATCGGGGCGTGTTTGGCTCGCACGTTGCCAACGTATTTCGGCGCCTGCGCCGGGTCTGCCGGTTCTATGGCGTCGAGCCCCGTTTCATCTTCGCATCCGCCACCATTGCCAATCCTGCGGAGCTGGCCGAGCGTTTGATCGGCGAGCCTGCTGTTGCGCTCACCGAGAGCGGGGCGCCCCAGGGTGAGCGACGGCTCTTCCTGTGGAACCCTCCGGTGGTCAACCCGGACCTCGGCATCCGCGCCTCCGCCCGCTCCCAGACGACCCGCATCGCCCGCGCGGCGGCGCGCCTGGGGTTGAAGAGCATCGTCTTCGCCCGCTCCCGTCTCATGGTCGAGGTCATCACCAAGTATCTGAAAGACGTCTTCGACCGTGATCCCCGGAAGCCGCCGCGGGTGCTGGCGTATCGGGGAGGCTACCTTCCGAGCGAGCGGCGACGCTCAGAGCAGGCGATGCGCGCGGGCCAGGTCGACACTGTGGTCAGTACGTCCGCCCTCGAGCTCGGGGTCGACATAGGTGCGCTGGACGTGGCCGTCCTCAACGGGTATCCGGGCACCGTGGCCGCCACCTGGCAGCGCCTGGGACGGGCCGGGCGCAGGCAGCGCTCGGCCTTGGGCGTGCTGGTGGCCACCAGCGATCCCCTGGACCAGTACATCGTGCGCCACCCCGAGTTCTTCCTCGGGGCCTCGCCGGAGCACGCGCGCATCCAACCGGATCAGCTCTTGATTCTGCTCGATCACGTGCGCTGCGCCGCCTTCGAGCTGCCTTTCTACGACGGGGAGGGCTTCGGTGGCGAGGACCTGGGCGAGATGCTGGCCTACCTGAGCGACGAGGGCATCCTGCAGCGGCAGGGCAAGCGCTGGTATTGGATCGGGGACAGCTATCCGGCCAATGCCGTCTCGCTGCGCTCGGTGGCTGACGGGAACTTCGTGGTGATCGACATCACCAATGGGGCGCAGAAGATCCTGGCCGAGGTCGACTATTCGAGCGCCCCCGGAACCCTGTACGAAGGGGCCATCTACATGATCCAGTCCCAGCCCTTCCAAGTGGAGCGTCTCGACTGGGTGGGCCGCAAGGCGTTGGTGCGGTGCACCCGCGCCGACTATTACACGGACGCCATCGACTACACCCGCCTCAAGATCCTCGCCCGCTTCGAGGCGCGTCAGGCGCCCCAATCCGTCGCTGCGCACGGGGAGGTGCATCTCGTGCGGCGCTATCCGGGCTACAAGAAGATTCGCTACTACACCCACGACAACATCGGCTACGGCAATATCAACCTTCCGGACCAGGAGATGCACACCACCGCGGTCTGGTGGCAGGTCGAGCCCCGCGCCCTGGCGCGGTCCCTGCCCGAGCGCCAGCAAGCCATCGAGGGCTTCCTTGGCGCCGGCTACGCCCTGCATTACGTGGCGGCGCTGCGGTCGATGGCCGAGCTCCGCGACCTGGCGCGTGCAGTGGGAGACGGGGAGGGGACCTGGTCGGCCGTCGTCGGAGCAGACGGACGCGGGCAGGTGCGGGATTCGGATAGCGAGGCGTCGGACGGGGGTTCTATCCGCCAGTTCGCTCCGACCCTCTTCCTCTACGACAACTATCCCGGCGGGGTCGGCCTCTCCGGGCCCCTGTTCGACGACGCTGCACTGCTGATAGCTCACGCGGAGCGTTTGGTGCTGGATTGCCCCTGCCCGGCGGGCTGTCCCGCCTGTGTCGGCCCTGTTCTGCCTGGCGACGAGCCGCGTCACGCGGCGGACGAATCACTCCCCGGCGTCCAGATCGTCCCTCTGTTCCCTGTCGAACGGGAACGGGTGAAGGCTACACCCAAGGGATTGGCACTTCGCGTGCTAGCGCTTCTCCGTGACGCTTGAGGAACGGCTGCGGCTGCTGAAGGGGGAGACGGCGCCTCCTGCGCCGCCGAGCGACCTTGCAGCACGCCTGCGGCGTCTCGCTTCCGGCCCGAGCCGACGGGAGGCTCACCATCGGCCCGACGAGTCTGCCTTGGCGACTGCCATCGGCGGTGAGCAGCTTGACACGGGTCTGATAAGGGTCGAGCGGAAGCTCGATCTCGACCATTGGCATGGCGGGGTCAGGCTGCGGGACGCGCTCGTTGAGGTGCCGTTCCTCCATGACGGCGCGAACATCGAACCGGGGAAGTGTCTGTTCCTCGATACCGAGACCAGTGGGCTGGCGGGGGGTACTGGTACCTGGGCCTTTCTGTTTGGGGCGGTGCGTCTGGACGATGGCGCCCTGATCATGCGCCAGTACCTGCTGTCCCGCCTTGACGCAGAGGCAGCCTATCTCGAAGCCGTCGAACGGGAGATCGAGCAGGCGCAAGTCCTGGTCAGCTACAACGGCAAGGCATTTGACGCGCCGCTTCTGGCGACGCGCTTTCGCCTGAGCGGCGTCGATTCATCCTTGGACGCGAAGGCACACCTTGATCTCCTTGCGTTGGTGCGCCGCGTATTTGGACGGGTGTGGCCGGATTGCCGGCTCGTCACGGCAGAGCGCCGTTTGCTCGGCTACGCGCGCAGCGGAGATCTGCCGGGGGCCGAGGCGCCGCAGGCTTGGCTCGCCTGGCTTCGGCAGGGCGACAGCGAGCGCCTGTGCGGCGTGCTCGCACACAACCGCCGGGATCTGATGTCCCTGCTGGGCTTGGCGTCGCCCTTGGCGCGGAGTCTGCGAGACCCCGCCGCGACCGGTGCGGAAATCGGTGCGGTGGCGAGGTATCATCTCGCGCGCGGCGATGAGGCGCGGGCCTTCGCCCTGCTGGCTGCCAACCGGTCACTTCTCGCGCCGCCGGCATTTCTGGACTTGGCTCGCTTGCACCGAGGTCGTGGTGAATGGGCGGCGGCGTGCCGGATCTGGGAGGCACTTGCGGAGCAGGGTGAGGCGGCGGCGATCGAGGCTCTGGCCAAACACCGCGAGCACCGACTGCGCGACTACGGGGCTGCCCTGGATCTTGCGCGACGATTGCCGGCCGGACCGGAGCGCGAACGCCGATGCTGCCGGCTGGAAGCCAGGCTGGCGGTTACGGTGCGATCGCGGTCGCGTCCTCGATCGGTCAGCTCGGCCACTCCTTGGTCGACCGGACCTCGCGAAGCAAGCGCGTGCGGTGAGCCAGGCGGTATGGTGGTAAGTGACGGTTCAAGAACAACTCAATAAGCGGCTTTAGGAGCCCCCAGCGGAAGGTGTCGCAACAGGTCAAGAATCCTCGCGGTCGCGGCGAGCGAAAAATGGTTTTGGAGATTTGAGAAATATCAAGAGCGCAGTGACCAAGGCATGAGCGCCCTCGCATTCGTTCTCGTGATCACCGGGGTGCTGCTGAATGCGGCCGCCCAGTTCGCCCTCAAGGCCAGCGTGAGAGACTTGGGGCCAATTGCCTTGAGCGTCTCCGGTGCCGTCCCGACCACGCTGCGGTTGGCGGCAGAGCCCTGGTTGTGGCTGGGCCTCGGCTGCTATGCCGTGAGCGTGGTGGTGTGGATCCTTGCGCTGTCCCGGGTGGAGGTGAGCATCGCCTATCCGATGCTGTCCATTGGCTATGTGGTCAACGCGTTGGCGGCGTGGGCGTGGCTCGGGGAGTCGATGAATCTGACCAAGATGGCGGGGATCGGCATCATCATTCTCGGTGTCTTCGTGCTGGCACGGGCCTGAGCTTGCGATGGACGTGCTGCCGTTTACTCGCCCGAGCATTGGCCCCGAAGAGCAGGCGGCGGTAAGGGACGTCCTCGCCTCCGGCTGGCTCACGTCCGGGCCCAAGGTCCGGGCATTCGAGGCGGCTCTCGCCGAATACATCGGAGGTGGGGTGCGGGTGTTGGCCTTCAACTCCGGCACCAGCGCCTTGGAGGCGGCCCTGCTGGCAGCGGGTGTGGGCCCCGGGGACGAGGTGATTGTCCCCGCCATGAGCTTTGTCGCCACCGCGAATGTCGTCCTGCGCGTCGGCGCGCGGCCCCGCTTCGTTGATGTGGACTTGGTCTCGCGTAACCTGTCCGCCGATGCCGTCGCCGACGCGATCACCCCACGGACCAGGGCGGTGATCCCCGTGCATTTCGCCGGCCGTCCCGTCGATCTGGAGCCGCTCTACCATCTTGCCGCGGCAAAGGGGTTGGTGGTCATCGAGGACGCGGCCCAGGCCATCGGCACCAGGTACAGGGAGCGTTTCGTGGGTGCCTCCGGAAACCCGGTCTGCTTCAGCTTCCACCCGAACAAGAACATCACCACGGTGGAGGGCGGGGCGGTCGCGGTCGCCGATCCCCAGCTCGCCAAGCGGCTCGAGCGCATTCGCTTCCATGGCATCGAAAAGGATGCCGACGGCAACGTCGAGGTGCCGGAGTGGGGCGGCAAGATGAACCTTCCCGACGTCGGTGCCGCAATCGGTTTGACGCAGTTGCCGAAGCTGGAGGGGTTCAACGCCAAGCGCCGTGAGCTGGCCCGGCATTATCTGGAACGTCTGCCGCGCCATCCGTCACTTCTGGCCCCGCAGGACGCCCCTGGGCACAGCTGGCACATGTTCTGTATCTGTCTCGATTACGCCGCGTGCGGAACAGATCGGGCCTCCTTCATGGCAGCGCTTCGAGGGCATGGGATCCTCGCGGGCATCCACTATCCGGCCATCCATCTCTTCGGCCTCTACCGCCGCCTCGGCTACGGTCCCGGGGATTTTCCGGCTGCGGAGCGCATCGGGAGCGAGACCCTGACGCTACCCCTGTTCCCGGCCATGGCGCGCGAGGACGTGGAGCGAGTGTGCGCAGCACTGGAAGCACTGCTGTCAGCCTGACCCTATGAATGCCGAACCCAAGACAAGTGCTGTCGAGCTCTCTGTGGTCATCCCCGTATACAACGAGGAAGCCGTGCTGCCTCAGCTGTTCGACCGTCTCTATCCGGTGCTTGACAGGCTCGGGCTCTCCTACGAGGTTGTGCTGGTGGACGACGGCAGCCGCGATCGCTCCGCCACTCTGCTTCGCCAGCAGCATCGGATTCGGCCGGACACGACCCGGATCCTACTGTTACGCACCAACGCGGGTCAGCATGCCGCGATCCTGGCAGGCTTCGAGGTCGCGGTCGGGCGCCGGGTCGTGACCCTGGATGCCGATCTCCAGAACCCTCCGGAAGAGATCCCGCGCCTGTTGGCCGAAATGGACCGCGGGCATGACTACGTCGGCAGCATTCGCCGTAAGCGCAAGGATGCAAGATGGCGTGACTTCGCCTCGAAGGTCATGAATCGGCTGCGCGAGCGAATCACCCGTGTCCAGATGACCGATCAGGGGTGCATGCTTCGAGCCTATGATCGCGAGATCGTAGAGGCCGTTCTGGCATCCGACGAGGCCCACACCTTCATCCCGGCCTTGGCTTACCTGTACGCCGCCAACCCTACCGAGATCCTGGTGGAGCACGACGAGCGTGCCGCGGGAGAGTCCAAGTATCCCCTCTACAAGCTTATCCATCTCAACTTCGACCTGATGACCGGATTTTCGCTCGTTCCGCTGCAGCTGTTCTCGCTGATCGGGATCGCAATTGCCCTGGCCGCTTTTGCCTTCGTGGTCTTCCTCGCGGTGCGGCGCCTGGTCGTCGGGCCCGAGGCCGAGGGCGTGTTCACCCTGTTCGGCATCCTCTTCTTCCTCGCCGGGGTTATCCTCTTCGGGATCGGTTTGCTCGGCGAGTACGTCGGTCGAATCTACGAGCAGTCCAGGGGTCGCCCCAAGTACCTCATCCGAGCCCATCTGCGCCCCACCGCTAATGGCGGAGCCGAGCCTTGAGCGCGCGTCCACAGCGGGCGGTGGTCTTCGCCTATCACTCGATGGGTGTGCGCGCCCTGTCGGCGCTGTTGGGTCTGGGGCTCGAGGTGCCCCTGCTGCTCAGCCACGAGGACGATCCGGAGGAGAACCGTTGGTTCGAGAGCGTGCGGGACTTGGCGGGGTGGGCCGGCGTCCCCTGCATCGCTCCGGCGGATCCGAACGACCCTGACGTCCTCGACGCCGTGCGTGCCTGCGCGCCGGACTGGATCTTCTCCTTCTACTATCGGCGCCTGCTCGGGCCGGACCTGCTCTCCGTGCCCGTCAAGGGCGCCTACAACCTGCACGGCTCCCTGCTGCCGCGCTACCGTGGCCGCGTCCCGGTGAACTGGGCGGTGCTGCACGGTGAGCGTGAGACGGGGGTAAGTCTGCACCGGATGGTCGAGAAGCCCGACGCGGGTGCGCTAGTGGATCAGGAGGCGGTGGCAATCCTGCCCAACGATACCGCCCATACGGTCTTCCAGAAGCTGATCTGTGCCGCCGAGCGCCTCTTGTTGCGGACGGTACCGCTAATGATCGCGGGCAGACACGTGGAGACGCCCCAGGAGCTGTCCGCCGGGAGCTACTTCGGCGGACGGCGCCCGGAGGACGGGCGCGTCGACTGGGACGCTAGCGCCTGGGAGGTGCATAACCTGATCCGTGCCGTGGCCCCGCCTTATCCGGGGGCCTTCACCGACATTGGCGGGCGGCGGCTCGACATTCTCGGGAGCTGGTATGGTGGGGAGGCAGCACTGGGACACCATCCGCGTCTCTACTGGGAGGGAAATGCCTGTTATGCAGACCTCTCCGATGGACAGCGTCTGCGTTTGACGCGGGTCGCCTCGGGTGGGTGCGAGCTTACTCGAAACGGTTTCGTCGAGTGCTTCGGATGCGACGATGTTTCGCTTCCATTGTCGAGCTCATCCGGGACGGTCTCGGCTGTAGGCACTACGGGTGAGAAGCAAAGGGGCCGGCAGAGGGCAGAGAATTCATGAAGATCCTCATCCTCGGCGTCAACGGTTTCATCGGTCATCACTTATCAAAGAAGATCGTTGACGAGACCGATTGGCATGTCTTCGGGATGGACATGGCGAGCGACCGGGTAGCGCAGCTCCTCGGGCACGAGCGTTTCCAATTCTGCGAGGGCGATATAACGATCAACAAGGAATGGGTCGAGTATCACATCAAGAAGTGCGACCTGGTGCTTCCCCTGGTGGCGATCGCGACGCCCGCGACCTACGTCAAGGATCCGCTCGCCGTTTTCGAGCTCGACTTCGAGGCCAACCTGCCTATCGTCCGCGCGTGCGTGCGCCACCGCAAACGGGTGCTCTTTCCCTCGACCTCCGAGGTCTACGGGATGTGTACGGATGCGGAGTTCCACCCCTTCGACTCCAGGTTGGTGCTTGGCCCCATCGCCAAGCCGCGCTGGATCTACTCCTGTGCCAAGCAGCTGATGGACCGGGTGATTGCGGCCTACGGCCAGCAGGTCGGGCTCGACTACACCCTGTTCCGTCCCTTCAACTGGATCGGCCCCGGCCTGGACAGCCTGCATACCCCGAAGGAGGGGAGCTCGCGCGTGGTCACCCAGTTCCTAGGCCACATTGCACGCGGCGAGCCCATCCGGCTGGTGGACGGGGGGTGTCAGCGGCGCAGCTTCACGGATATCTCGGACGGCATCGCCGCGCTCATGCGCATCATCGAGAACCCCGACGGCAGGGCGAGCGGCCAGATCTACAACATCGGCAATCCCGGCAACGACGTCTCGGTCCGGGAGCTGGCGGAGCTGATGCTGGACGTGGCGCGGGAGTTCCCCGAATACGAGGCCGGTGCCAAGCGCGTCGAGCTGGTGGACGTCTCCGCCGGGGACTATTACGGAAAGGGCTATCAGGACATCCAGACCCGTGTGCCCTGGATTGGCAATACCCAGGAGGATCTGGGCTGGAGTCCGCGCATCGGTATCCGGGATGCCTTGCGCAACATCTTCGCCGCTTACCGCCACGAGGTAGCGGACGCCCGGGCGCTGATCGACGACTGAGCCCTAGGACGATGCGCATCGCACTCAAGGTCGACGTCGATACCCTGAGGGGGACCCTGGAGGGCGTTCCGGCCCTGCTGCGGCTCTTCGACGCCTACAAGGTCAGGGCCACCTTCTTCTTCAGTCTTGGTCCCGACAATACGGGACGGGCTTTGCGGCGGATCTTTCGTCCCGGCTTCCTCGCCAAGGTCCGGCGGACGTCGGTCGCCAGCCACTACGGTCTCAAGACCTTGCTCTATGGCACCCTTTTGCCCGCTCCGGACATCGGCAGACGCGCCGCCGACGTCGTCCGCTCGGTGGCGGAGGCCGGCCATGAGGTGGGCGTGCACTGCTACGACCACACCAAGTGGCAGGACTACGTCGCCCACCAAGACGAAGCCTGGACTCAGACGGAGATGGAGCGGGCGACCGAGGCCTTCCAACGCATCTTCGGCGACCTCCCCAAGGCCCACGGTGCCGCCGGCTGGCAGATCAATCCCTATGCAATCGCACTCGAGGAGCGGATGGGGTTCGATTACGCGAGCGACACCCGCGGGAAGACCGCCTTTCTTCCAATGCTTCAAGGGGTACGGTCAGCGTGTCCCCAGATACCTACCACCCTGCCCACCCTGGACGAGCTGATCGGGCGCGACGGCGTCACGGCCGAGAACGCACACGAGCTCCTCTTCGCCGAGAGCCAGTACGTGCTGCCTCAAGGCCAGGTCTACACCCTCCATGCGGAGCTCGAGGGCATGAAGCTCCAGCGCGTGATGGAGAAGCTTCTGATCATGTGGCGAGGCGGGCAGGGGGAGCTCAGAGCGCTCGGCGATGTGTATCGGGAGCTGGATCTCGCTCGCTTACCGACGCATCAGGTGGGTTGGGGCGAAGTCCCCGGCCGCTCTGGCTTTCTGGCCATGCAGGGCGTGCCCGTGCCGGCTTGAGAAGTCGGGCGCTCCTATGTGGTGCTGCTCGCGGTCTACGCATATGCCTTCGGAAGCTACGGCGCCGCCTTCTTCCCTGAGCAGGACAGGGGCTTCTGGCAACATGGGCTATCAGCGCCGTGATTGTTGGTCTGGTTGTCGTCAACATCTTCCGCGCCGGCCTCGTGATCCGCTCCGAGAACTTCTTCAACGGCGTCAAGATGCTCCTGCTGGGGGCCTTCGTCGTGGCCGGTCTGTCACGCCCATGGAGTGGACCCGACTCGGTCCCGACATTTCGTGACGCCCCTCGGCCTGATCGCCGGGGCCATGCTCATCTTCCTGAACTACGAGGGATTCGAGCTCATCGCCAACGCATCCAACCAGGTCGCCGACCCGCGCCGCTCCTTGCCGATCGCCTACATCGGCGGTGTGTTGATCGTCATCGTCCTCTATGTGCTGATCGCCATGGTCGTGGTCGGCCACCTGAGCTTCGCGCACGTAGCCAAGGTCAGTGACACCGCCTTGTCCGCCGCCGCCCAAGCCACGATGGGCAGAGCCGGTACATCGCCATTGCCGTCGCGGCCTTGATGGCCACCAGCTCGGCGATCAACGCGACCTTCTTCGGCACGGGACGCCTCGCCTACATCATCGCGAAGGTCGGCGAGTTGCCCACCGAGCTCGAGCGCTCCTACCACGGCCAGCATTTCGAAGGGACCCTCATCACGGCTGCGCTCGCTCTGGTCATCGCGAACTTCGTGCCCCTGGAAGCGATCGCCACCATGGGCAGCGCAGGCTTCCTGCTCCTGTTCATGGCAGTCAACGTCGCCAACCTGCGGCTTGCCCGGGACACGGGCAGCCGCGCATGGATTTCCGCGTTGGCGGCCGTGAGCACGGCAATCGCCTTGATCGTGCTGTGCGTCGAGGTCGACGAGAATCCGGCCACGCGAAACCACCTGTGGATTCTCGCCGGTATGATCGTGGCGTCATTCGCGATCGAGCTCGTCTATCGCGGCGTCACGGGGCGAGCCGCGCCCCTCATGTTCCTGGCCCCGATGCTCTGCGAGATCGCCCCGGCGCTCTCAGCAGCGCGCTGCAACGCGCGTCGTCTGATGCCGCTTTAGGTCAGGATCTGAGACGGTTGCGGCCTGTTATCGACGTCATACTTAGAAAAGGTTCCCCAACTCCAAGCATCGGTAAGCAAAATGTTTTTTATTCACCGATGCTGTGGATAACCCTGTGTACAGGTTCTTCAGGAGCGAATTAACTCTCGCGCTTTATTGCGGTTGCATTAAATTGGTCAAAATTTGGTCACTTGCTTTTCTGTCCGGAAACAGCCAGATGCGGCGTATTACCGATTAATGAAGCGCGATTGGCGGCTAGCACGACAACGTCTTGACGTCAAGACTCATTCTGTGAACAACTTGACGCTCATCCGGTGAACCGGATAGAGCTTGTGGCGAATTGACCGCACTCCGTTACTCATGAAGGGGATCGAGGCATTCCCAGCTACTGCTATGCCCCGGGTGACACTGGATCGGGCTCGCCCCAAAGGACCCTCGCGCCCGGTTCTGGCCCTATTCCCTGTCTCCTGTGCCAACACCCGATCCGTCGGCGCCTGCTCGTTGGGGTACTTACGGTATTGCAACGACAGTGTCCCCGTCGATCACCCGCACGACATGTCCCGCAAGCGTCTCGAGCAGGGCGGGGATGAGCAGCCGGGCGCTATTCATGGTGGTCTCGATCAGGTGGTCTGCGTGGCCGCCGTAGTCAGCAAGTCTTTCGCTCGGCTCGTCACACCCCCCTTCGGCGGGGTTCCTTGCACGCAGCACCGCGTCGGCATGCTCGGGGTTGTCCGCAACGATCTTAGGGTCTCCGGAGTCGCATCACCTGTCGCTGCCTGATGAGCTTACGCAGCTGCGAGCGGGCGTCGTCG
Source organism: uncultured Gammaproteobacteria bacterium (assembly GCA_963824085.1). GTDB lineage: Bacteria > Pseudomonadota > Gammaproteobacteria > Chromatiales > Chromatiaceae > JARRNE01. The sequence continues at coordinate 5,314 of CAWGNT010000007.1, read as the reverse complement.
CTCAGCTCGGCGAACTCAACGCCCACGAGCCATCGGTCTTCGTATGCTACTTGTTCAGACCAGACAATCCTTCCGACAGCGCGAAAAGGGGTCGGAGTGTCAAGGTCGAGCGCGACAAGGGATTCCGGTGGAAAGAACTCAGGGGATGAGAGCTGAACGCCGCGTTCGCTGAGGTCTGCCGACTGCAGGTCGAATACGTCATTCGGGAAGGATTGCGGAATCGGCTCGGCCCGAGCTGGGCGCTCGAAAGGCACGCGAACAAACCGCCGCCGTTCACGTTGCAGGCTTGGCGTCATGTTACCGTCTCTTGGACAGAGGGGGCGTCGGTGTTGGTACCGCCCCCGCTGCGTTTTTCTTACACCGGCTCGACCCTACACGAGCCGGGTTCTGGATCCGGATCAAGGCACACCCTCGCCCAGTTCTGGGGCGGCTCGTCCCGCTCACGAGAAAACTGATCCGACCACGCCCTGTCGTCAGCGGATCGCGTTCGCGGCCCTCAGTCACTGGCGCAACAGATGCACCGCAGCCTCAGATGTCGGTGCTAATCCGTGCGTTAGTGATCCAGATACTAGGATGAGACCAAGGCGTCGAAGTGTAACGTATTCTGATATACACGGCCCACATGGCTTTTTCGGTTCTCAGCCTAAGGGGCCGGGTTGCACCCGTCGGGGGTGTCGGCAGCAGGGAGGCTGCCGTCAAGCCTACATGGATGCATTCACGGCGTCCCTCGGCGGGTGTAACCAGGCCCCGAAAAAACGAAAAACCCAAGTGCAAAATTTATAATCATCGAGCTGACCCTTCCACCAGGTTCCACGTTTCAAGTGACGGCGTTGAGAACGCAGAGGCCTGAACGGAGGCGCCATCAATGAAACTCTACGGCGGAATCGACCTGCACTCCAACAACAGCGTGATCGCGCTGTTGGACGAGGAAGACAGAGTCGTGTACCAGCGGCGCTTGCCCAATGACCTGCAGCAAGTCCTCGGCGAGCTCGCGTCTTTCGGTGAGGCCATCTCTTTCAGGTCGGACTTTTGGCGCACGTGCGGCGTCGTCTCCTTCATCTCGTCGAGCGGCTTCAGACGATCGGCGGATCGACCGCGTCTTCATCGTCGAGGTGGATCTGCTGAAATGCATCGACCCCGTCAGCGACTTCGTCCGTATCGTCGAGGAAGCGGGCGATGTGGAAGAGTGCTTCCCCCTCGTGCACCGAGGGGATCTGGACGCGGCCGATCACGATGCCACGCGCTTGAGCGGTCACCGGGTGCTGAGTGCCGCTGTAGGGATCGCTGATGTACCCGAGGACGTCACCTCGCTCGACTCTTGCGCCGAGGGCCACCAGGGTCCTCAGCAGTCCACTCTCCGGCGCGCGGGTCCAGCTGCTCGAGCGCGCGATGAAGGGGGCGCTCGCATGCGAACGCTGGCCGGTCGAGCGAATCATGCCCAGCATGGCCATAACGTTGAGGATCCCCGTCAGCCCGGCGCGAATTGACACCTCGTCGAAGCGCAACCCTTCGCCCGCCTCATAGAGGAGCATCGGGATGCCGAGCTCTGCCGCCGCCTCGCGCAGGGAGCCGTCGCGCAGCGTGGCATTGAGCAAGACCGGCACGCCGAACGCCTCGGCGAGGCGCTCGGTCTCCGGGTCGTCGAGATTGGCGCGGATCTGCGGCAGGTTGGTACGGTGCACGGCGCCGGTGTGTAGGTCGATCCCATGGGTACAGTGGCGCACGATCTCGTCGACGAAGAGATGTGCGACCCGCGCGGTTAACGAGCCCGCCGCGGAGCCGGGAAAGCTGCGGTTGAGGTCGCGCCGGTCCGGCAGATAGCGGGACTGGTGGATCACGCCGTAGACGTTGACCACCGGCACCGCCACCAACGTACCCTTAAGCCTGCGCAGGGACTTGGCCTCCAGCAGCCGCCGGATGATCTCCACCCCGTTGAGCTCGTCGCCGTGCACGGCCGCGCACACGAACAGCCGGGGGCCGTGGCGCTTGCCGTGGACCACATGTACCGGCATCGACAGGCGCGTGTGCGAGTTGAGCTTGGGCAGCGCAAAATCGATGACCGCACGGTGTCCGGCGGCGACCGCCTGCTCCTGAATGACGAAGGGCGGGCGCATCCCTCAACCTTTGCCGCGGGTCCTCGTTCGGCTCAGGGCCGTTCGGTCGAGCGCCGCGTTACGCTCGATGAAGGCGAGCATCATGCTTGCGATGTCCTTGCCGGTGGAGCGCTCGATCCCTTCCAGTCCCGGCGACGAGTTGACCTCCATGACCACTGAGCCGTGGTTGGAACGGAGCAGGTCGACGCCGGCAACGTTCAGTCCCATGGTCTGGGCAGCGCGCACGGCGGTGGAGCGCTCCTCCGGGGTGATACGCACGACGGTTGCCGAGCCGCCTCGGTGCAGGTTCGAGCGAAACTCCCCTTCCTTACCCTGACGCTTCATGGCTGCCACCACCTTGTCGCCAATCACGAAGCAACGCAGGTCCGCGCCCCCCGCCTCCTTGATGAACTCCTGGACCAGGATGTTGGCGTGCAGCCCCATGAATGCCTCGATCACACTTTCGGCCGCCTTGTGGGTCTCGGCGAGCACCACGCCGATGCCCTGGGTGCCCTCCAGGAGCTTGATGACCAGCGGTGCGCCGCCCACCATCTTGATCAGGTCCTGAATATCGTCCGGCTTGTGGGCGAATCCGGTCACCGGGAGCCCGATACCCTTGCGCGAGAGCAGCTGCAGAGAACGCAGCTTGTCACGGGAGCGGGTGATGGCCACCGACTCGTTGAGGGGAAACACACCCATCATCTCAAATTGGCGTAGAACTGCTGTGCCATAGAAGGTGACCGAGGCACCGATGCGCGGGATCACTGCATCGAACCCCTCCAGCTTCTCGCCCTTATAGTGCATCTCCGGGCGCATCGACGTAATGTTCATGTAGCAGCGCAGCACGTCCAGCACCACGACCTCGTGCCCCTTCGTTCTTGCGGCCTCCACCAGACGCTGAGTCGAGTAAAGTTTGGGGTTTCTCGAAAGAATGGCGATCTTCATTTTTCCTCCTCGGTTGGTGGCCCATCTCCCCTAGGATGGCATGCGGTCAGGAAATGTCACCCCATCGATGGCCCGTGGGCACCGCAGCTGCACCTCGTCCGTCGCGGCTTTCGCGCCGGGGGAGTATTTTCGCAGTGGAGTGGCAAATAGGGCTGACACCGCAGGCTAGGGACATTCCCGAAGCTGAGGCGCTCGACCGTGATCGTACGCATGGCCGCTGGCGCGGCGATTGCGGCTCACCCTCGATCCGGTCGCCGACCGCCACTCTCGTTGGCGACCGGATCGAGATCTCGCTGATGCTCATCAACCTCATACTCAACGCGATGGCCGATACGCCTACGGCCCGGCGCAGGAGCTGCCGAACACCGAAGTCGGCACCATCAATCGAGACGCTCTGCGAGGAAGCCAAGGCGAAAGGCTGGATCGTGATCAGCATGAAGCATGATTGGAAGCGCCTGTTCACATTCGAACCGTAGGCTCGGACAATGCCGTGTCGCTCTGCCGCCACACGGCGTCGGCCACGGGGGTCAAGGCTCGCCGTAGGGAGTGCTTCGTGAACCATGTGCCACTTCCCAAAAATGCTGCCGCACAGGTTGTAGCGGTAACTGACGGTGCCGTGCGCGCCGGGCCGCTCGTCGGTATCCCTCGGCTTTTGCGGAACCTTGGCCGAGATCCCACAGCGGTTTTCGCCGCAGCCGGGTGCGACCCACACATGCTGGACGACCCTGAGAACGCCGTCTCCTTCACCGTCGTTGGCCGACTGCTCGACACTTGCGTAGAGTCCACCGGCTGTCCCCATTTCGGGTTGCTGGTCGGGCAGCAAAACGGGATCGAGTGCTTGGGGCTGGTCGGAATGCTAGCCCAGCACTCGCCGACTCTTAAGCACGCCCTGCGCAACATCGTGCTGCATCTCTGCCTGCACGACCGCGGTGCGGTCCCGACCCTTTTGGTGGCCAACGGCGCAGCGAAGCTCGGCTACGCCATTTATCAGCCCGGGGTGCCGGCGGCCGCGCAGATCTACGACCTCAGCGCTGCGGTCGGCTACAACATCCTGCACACACTCTGCGGCCCAAGCTGGCGACCTCGGTCCGTACTCCTGTCCGCATGCCAAGCCCGAGGACCTAGCTCCCTACCGACGGGTATTCGGGGTAACCCCGACCTTCGACGCCGAGCAGATGGCCCTCGTCTTTGCCGCCGACTGGCTGGGGCGGCAGCTCCCCGGAGCCGAACCGGACCTCTACCCGGTGCTGCGGGAACGCGTTGCCCAGCTCTCGGCCACATCCTACGGCGATCTGCCGTCCCAGGTCCGCCGGGTCGCCTGCAGCCTCCTGCAATGCGGGAACGGGTCGCTCGAATCTGCCGCGAATGCGCTGTCGATGCACCCGCGCACCCTCAACCGCCGTCTCCGACGGTTAGGCACCACCTATCGCCAGCTCCGCGAGGAGTGCCATCAAGCATTAGCCTGTCAGCTCCTGCTCGAAACTGAGCTGCCGATCGCCGAGATAGCCGCTCGGCTCCACTACGCCAACGCTCCCGCCTTTACCCGTGCGTTCCAGCGTTGGAGCGGGTCCACCCCGGCCGCCTGGCGCACTGCTCGGCGCAAGGGTTGAGCTCCGCCCGGCATCCTCTGGGGCGATTCAGCTTGTCGAGAAAAGATAACGCCCAGGCGCAAGAAGAAGGCTACACTTCGCGAGTTCGCTGCGTCCCACTGTATTAAGAGCGGCCCGCCCCGGCGCCTCAAGCGCCGACCGCGTAGTCGGCTGATGTGGTGTGGGAGAGTCGGGTTCACCATTTCGGCAACCTCCGGTCTATCCATGGATGACGGCCGTCGGCGCCAAAACGTTCGAACTAACCGATGGAACGGCACCAATGTCGATGCCACGGCGGCACGGTCGAGTCCGAGCCATCCCCCTGATTGCCGTCCCGGCTGGTGGTCTCGTCCTTGGCGAGGCCGGCGCCAGTGGCCGCAGTCCTAGCAGCGTCGACGACCCGGTAAAGGCCGGAACGGCAATAAATCGGAACGGCAGGGCGAAACCCCCGCCAACGAGCCCGCGCGAAGCAGCGTCAGATTGGCGCGTGCTCGGATCGAGGGACCGACCCGATCCCTTCGCCTGTTCGGGCGATAGGGCAGATGGGAAGGCATTTCTGGCGCTGCATCACGGCACAAACAAGGCGAGAGGAAGATATGAATCAATTCAGTAGGTACCGACTTACAAAAGGGTTAAGGCTTACGGCGCTGGCCCTGTTTCTCGGCCTTGGGCTCGGCACGGCCCAAG
>CAWGNT010000006.1:0-7471 GCA_963824085.1 uncultured Gammaproteobacteria bacterium | reverse complement strand
CTTGTACTTGGTCTCCGAGCCGCTCAACAAGCCGGATTGTGCAACGCGAGATACCGTTTCGAGCCCCAGAATCACCGGGACACGAAAGCCGCAACGCGCTGGCCATGCTGGTTCCCAAGGCCCCGTCGGTACCAAGGCGCACCGCAGTCGGACAGTGGCTCCGCGAGCCGCGACCATCGCGTCCGTCGGCAGCCTCGTCACGGCTAGCCTAAGACCGACCGAGGGCGGCCGCTCGTGGCGTTCAACGCCTTCATTCAGTCGGAACGTCCGGGACGAAGAGCACGGCACGCAGCGACGCTTGTGCGGACCTTTCCGCCATCGCTTCCGGCTGACAGATGTCCTTAAGCGAGCATTCCCGGCAACGGCCGTCATTCACAGGGGGCGGGAGCTGTTGCGACAGTAACATTGAGCGAATCGCGGCCACCGTCTGCGCCACCAGCTGTCGGAGCGCTGGTCCGAGCGCGACGTCGCGCCGCCGTCGGCTGGAAGCGTGGTAGATGGCGCCATTGGGCACGGCGCGGCCGAGCATCTCCTCAAGGCACATAGCCTGCGCGGCGAGCTGAACATCGTCATGAGTTCTCTTCCGCTTGCGGCCGTGCTTGAACTCCACGGGGAAGACGGTCCCGTCAGGATGGAATTCGACCAGATCCGCCTTGCCGATGAGGTTGAGGCGGTCGGACCAGAGCGGCAGTGAACGTTCCACTCTCACACCGGCCTTCATCTCGTAGCCTGGTGTGTCCACCAGCTGGTGCACCGCTTGGCCGCGAGCGGTGTGGATGTTGTCCTCGAACGATTGCTCGAGGTGGATCAGCCCACACTGACGTGGGCAGTAGGCCCAGTGCTGGAGCGCTGACAGGGGAATCGGGTCGTCCATACCAGATGCGATCACTCAGCCCAGCAGGCGTTGCAGCAGCTGGTCTCGGGTCAGACCGTGATGGGAGGCAACACTGTCGAGAATGGCGGCCAAGGTCCCAATCCGCAGAGGGTCGTGCTTGGGGACAGTGACATGGTGCTCGCCACGGCTGCGGCTGGTGAGGCGGACATGGCTTCCCGTTTGTCGGGTGATTTCATAACCCAGCCACCCCAAGCGCTTGATCAGCTCAGCACCGGACAGGTCACGGGGAACTCTCATGCCACCAACACTTCCTCGCGGGTAAAGTGCAGCCGGATCAGCGTGGGACCCTGACCCTCATCGAAATGACACCGAACGGCATCGCGCACTTGGGCATGGAGGTCCTCGATGGTATCGGCCTCGGTAAAGATGTCGACGCCCATGGCGCGGGCGACGAAGCCGCCTTCCGGGGCTTCTTCGACGATGAAGTGGATCTCGGTCATGCAAAGTTCCTCCCGCAATGGCCAGCGCCATCTCAAACGCTCTACTAGAACGCCGGAGCGGCCTGATGCCGTCCTTCCGGCAGCCCATGCTAGCCTTCTCCAGAGAGGACGACCTGCAGTTCGACCCCGGGATAATTTCCCAGCCTGCCGGCAGGCGGCGCTTCAACGCTGTAACGATCGAAGCCGCGGATAGGCCCGTCTTCAACTTGGGGTTTCACCTGAATGAGGTCGAACAGCTGGTGGGCGGGGGCGTTGCCGAGCTCCGAATCGTGCTTAAAGACATAGAGCCCGCGCGTGGCCATTTCGCCCCTCGCCGCCGAGCGATCATGATCGAACATTTGCCCCAGCGCCTGCCAAAGCAGTTGGAGATCGTCCTCCGAGAACCCGGTCTGCTTGGCGAGGAAGGCAGAGACAAAGCCGTGCGCACGGTACAGGCCGTAGGGCACCGTGTACTTGCGGCCCATGGTGCGGTTGTCGCCTTCCTGTTTCTGCGCCTCCGCTTCCGTCGCGACAGCCATGCGGGTTATGGAATGCTCCTGGGCAACAATAGGATCCACGGACCGAGCGAAGGTCAGCTGCACCGGGCCGCGCACCTGACCACAGTTGATGCCGGTCGACATGACGGCGCCAAAGGTGCGGACGTCATAGAAGTTGCGACACATCCAGGTTCGGGCATCGTCTACGGCCTCCCCTCCCTTGCGTTTCTTTTCGTCACCCTTCAGTAGATCAGCCTTTTCGATTCCAATATAGGCGCGTTTGTGCTGATTGTTCAGGATGGCCTTCTCCTTGACGTAGATCTCATAACGTCTGTCAGCCGAAGCGAGACGCCCCTCATAGTTATCGTTCTGGTCTGCGTCCTTGGTCAAAGCGACGAAGTTCCGCACCTTCCGCTTGATTGACACGTCTGTCACCAAGCCGTGACCGGTTTCGGCATCGAGCCTCGGTAGATTGCCGGCGTCCGGGTCGCCGTTGGGATTGCCGTCCTTGACGTCGAACAGGAGCACAAAGTCATAGCGGTTGTTCAGGCTCATTCAGGTTCCTCCGGATTGTCTGCGAGCGGTTCCGATTTGTTAAAGAAGGCTTGGCGCTGATGGTAGTAGCCCAAGGCAAAGCGGCCCTGGTCGGGAAGCGAAAGGTGCTTCGGGAACTCGTCCAGCTCGGACATGATTTCACCGAGCAACTTCTCCATCTGCACAACACGTCCCGCGCCGAGCTTTCCGAGGTGGTGATTCTTCAGCCGAAGCAGGGTGGTAAACACGGCGACGGGAGTGCTGGACGCGGCACCGTAATATCGGTCCCGGATGGTGGCGTTGAGCTTACCGGCTCCGCCCGCGGCATCCTCCTGGATGCGTTCGAGCGCTGCGAATAACCTGCCGAGCCGGTAAGCCGGATTAGGATTCGTCTTGTCGAGCATGATCTGGAACTCGCTTTCAGGTTTGGTTCGACTGCGATTGGTGAAGCGGATACCGCGATTCAGACAGGCTTTGAGCGCGGCGGTGCGGGGATAGGTGACTTTCTGCTCCGCGCGACAGCGCTGCACGGCAGCGGAAAGCCAGGTCGCCGGATACGGTAGGTCCTCCAGAATGGCCCGCATGATGTCCCCGCCGAGGTTAGGCGGGATGTTGTCGGTTCCTCGTTGCGTCACGGCGCACTGCCGTCAGCAGGCGGAACAGATGACAGATGCTCGGGATCGTGGGGTGCATGGACCACCGCTGATGTCCTCGAAGTGCTGGCGTAGCCTCTGAGCCAACTCCATGGCCGAGGCGGTTTCCCAGAAGCGAATGGCGATGCGGGCAGCGTTGGGTGCGAGGCCCAGGACATGAAAACGGGCGTCCGGCTCCCCAAGCGCAAACCTGCCGGTGTCCACCGACTTGTAGAGCGCTCTCAAGGCATCCGCCCCGCGATCGGGCTCGTCTTTCGGCGGCTCTCCGAACAGATTAGGGACCATTGTTTCGAGGTCATGCCGCTCTTCAGCCCAGAATACGGTTGACGCATCGCCGACTTGGACACGCTGGCGCGAGCCCTTGGCCAAGAGGTGGTTGAGCGCAGTCGTATAGGCGAACGCAGCAGGCTTTCCCACAGGGGCGTTGTCGCCCTGTGATTTGCCATAGGAAGAGAAGGCGTCAAGATTGAAGGAAACGACGTTGGCCCCGGACGTCTGCGCGCCCCAAACGCCCTTGATGGACGGATGTAGTCGCTCGATCGCCGCGCGCTCGCCGGTGACTAAGCAGATGTTCTCCCTCGCCTGGTCGGGTTCTTGATTGATCATCGCCGGGACCACTGCTGGGCGCTGGCACACCAGGTCCGAGTCGCCGTGCAGCCGAAAGGTCACGAGCGCGTTGGTATTAACCAGGTCGGACCACGCGGGGAGATTTTCCATCGCCTTGAGGTCGATTCCGGCAAGGAATGCGCTCACCGCGCGGACACCCTCGTCCTGCCGAGCAGACGGCGGAAGCCTGTCGATCCGCGCCCTGAAGGCCGCATGCTGCTCGGCCACGCGCTGCGGCTTACCGCGGGTATCAACGCCGAGGACATACTCGGCCGTATCCCATAGCAGGTTGGCGGCGACGCCGGACGTCTTTTTCACGCCCTGGGGGACAAGGAGGCGTTGGCCCACCTTCTTCTTCCCCTGTCCGGATCGGGTATCGGCCAAATGCAGGAGGCGACCATCCGCGTCGACTTCGATGACGAAGGGAATCTCTTTCTCTTCCAACCCGAAGGCCGGAAGTCGATCCTGGGCGTCGGGCTCCGCCTGCTTGCGGCGGTAGTAATCATTGAGAGCTTGCAGAATCATCCCCGGACCTCCTCGTTGTCCCAGCCCGGCACCTCTACAACGCCGCTGTTCATCCGGGCGCGGAAGAACCGCGGGCTCGGATCTCCAGGGTTTGCGAAGTCCAGGTCGTAGAGCATGAAGCCGAGATCGCGGTTCTCGGCGATCGGCGGCGACTCAGTGTCTTGCCCCTGTACCAACCGGAAGAACGCGGCGAACTCCCGGCAGCCGAGGTAGGGCTGGTTGATGCATTGGCCCTTGCCGGCCCGCCGCTCGAACATCTCCTCATATTTCTTCGGTGTTTCACCCGCGCCGGCATTCGGCTTTAGCTCAAGATCCGCGTACAGTCGGTAGGCGACATCGCGCAGGAAAAGGCCGGCCCGCTGCTGACGGTCGTCCTCGATGTGCAGCCCCAGGTCCCCCGTGCCTGACTTCATGGCGGACTCGACATTACGGGTGGAAACGACGCCGGCGACCTCGTTGCGGCGCAAGCTGATCCAGCGGATAGGCTTCAGCACCTCGATCTTGCGCACCTGCCATCGTATGGCGGGCTTCCACAGGATGGCCTCGAATATCGCGCGGGCGGCGGAGGGGGTGATGACGTCGTAGCTCACCCGTTCCACCTTCATTTCCGGCCGCGTGAAGCACGCGAAATCGCCCGAAACTTCAATGCAATATGTCCTCACAACTACTCCTCCATCACCGACCATGGCTCCGTGAAACTTGGTTTTCAGGGCAGCAACCGTGAAACCAAAGCTTGCCTTTCGGATAGGTGCTTGTGTTAACCGCCTTCATGCCAGATACACCTTGCGACGCATAGCTGCCTCGTCCGCTACGAGCCCCAGCGTCCGGTCATACAGCAGGTCATTCGTCTGGATGAACAGACCCGGAATGATCTCCGCAACGTCGCCCTGCCCCATGAGCCTCATGCCTTCCCGCCGCGCGATGCTCACCGTGTACCGTTGCAGCTTCCGCATCAGCCAACGCTCCGGCCCGTCTTTGCGAAGCTTGGCCAGCAGCACGTCCACGTTCGAGTCAGTGCCTTCCGGCCCGCGGTAGAGGACGACGACCGGCACGCTGTCATCATCGCGGATCAGCCGAAAGCGCTCGGCGGCAGTCCTAAAGTTGACGGACAAGCTGTGGCCGTCCACACGCAGGAGACGACTGATCTCCTCGGCGTCCAACTCACAAGCGTGGTACAGATGTTCGAAATAGCGGGCAAACAGGTTCCGATCGAGGGCATCGCCGGTATGACCGCGCAGAACCGATCGACAGGCGTCTTCCCCCTTCCTCAACAGCCCCGGCGGAGCGGCCTGGGGCGGGACGAAGACCCGCACCTCGCCCAGCCGGCCCGTGTCGTTCAATCTGCCTTCGCGGTTACAGCGCCCAGCGGCCTGGGCGATGGAGTCCAACCCGGCCAGCGCGCGATAGACGACGGGAAAGTCCAGGTCCACTCCGGCCTCCACCAACTGCGTGGAGACTACACGCGTAGGCTCTCCCGCCTTCAGCCTAGCCTTGATGTCACGGATCACGTCCGAGCGGTGGGCGCCGCACAGGAGGGCGGACAGGTGCAGCGTGCCGGCGGGCATCAAGGCATGCAGCTCCCGGGCGTGACGACGAGTGTTGACGATGGCGAGCACACTTTCGTGTCGGCCCAGCTCCTCCGCTAGGGATTCCCAAGTTTCGGGCGTGTTCCAGTCCCCGGGTAACCGGACTTCGACGCGTCTGAGACGGCGGTACAAATCGTCCGGGTCATCCGCAATCTCCCTGACACCGTCCAGGCCCCGCACATTTTGCCGGGCATCGAAGTACTCCCGCGTGCTGAGGGCCGGCTGAGTGGCCGTGGACAAGACTGCACTCACGCCGTAATAGCGGGTGAGGAGGTTGAGGACGTCCAGGATAGCCTGCAGAAACTCCGGCGGCAGCAACTGCGCCTCGTCCAGGACCACGACGCTGTCCACGATGTTGTGCAGCTTGCGGCAGCGAGAGGTCCTGGCCGCGAACAGCGACTCAAAGAACTGGACGTTGGTCGTGATGACGATGGGGGCATCCCAGTTCTCGCAGGCCAGGCGGCTCTTCAGATTCTCCTTCTCGGCATCGGCCTCTGCATTGCTGTGGTGCTCGATCACCATGTCGCCGAAGATGCCGCGGAAGATATCTGCAGTCTGCTCGATGATGCTCGTGTAAGGGATGACGTAGATGACGCGCCGTTTGCCGTGCCGGCGGGCATGTTCCAGCGCGAAGGACATGCTCGACAGCGTCTTGCCGCCCCCTGTCGGAACCGTGAGCGAAAAGAGCCCAGGGGCCATGGCGGCCTTGTCTCGGCATTGCTGAAGGATCTCGGCGCGAAGACGATTAACTGCCGTGTCTGGAGCGCGCCGGGAAAGGTCATCCATGTAGCGGTTGAGCTGATTCAGCAGCAGCGAGATGTCGGCTCCACTACCGCGAAGGCTTGCCTGCTTCGGGTCCATGAACGCCTCGGTATCGAGAAAATCGGCGTCCACCAGACAAGAGAACAGCATGCGCACCCAGAGGGAAAAGCCGATGGGAATTGCCTTTTCCTGAACAGGGCCTCCGGGAATGGCGCGGAGATCGAGATTGGGGCCTCCGGGATCGAGGATGTCCGCCGGCGGCTCGGTGGCAAGGCTTTCGCTCAGCTCCAATCGGCTGTTTTCCTGTCCCAGGCGGTACTCCAAGCTGGTATTGTCCGAATTCCAATCCGACAGCCCGGCATGGTGCCCCGCGATGAGATAGGCCAGAACCCGACCTATCTCCTTGAAGCGATCACGGGCCAGCACGGCGCCCGCCGTGGAATGGGGAGCGCGTCCTGCCTTCCCCTCGATGTGTGCATCTTCTGCCTCTAACCCGCTCGCCCGCCGAATGTAGCGCTGAAAAACTGGGCGGTACTTGCCCAAGTCGTGCCACAAGCCGGCGAGCCTCGCCCAGTCCGATCCGCCGAAGCGCTCGGCGCTTTCAGCGGCGAGGCCCGCGACAGCGCGGAGATGGACATCGAGATCGTGCACCCGCCATTGGCCATCCGCATCCATGACCGCGTGGGCAAGTTGTCGTTCGCTGGTCGTCATCTCAGTCCTTCCTTCGGCAATGACCCCTCAAAACGGGCCGGCCTCGAACGGTTCAGCCCACGCCGTCATCGCCTTCAACTGCAGCTGCGCCGCAACGAGGGCGGGCCGCCTGGGCTGCATGACCGAAGCTGCGAACTGGGAAACACCGTGCCATCCTACTTCCCCGGGTGTCTCATTTGGTGAGCCCACCCTTCCCGGGTCCTGATTCTGCAAACACCTACACGCGAATGGCGCTGCCGGCAGCGACAGGAGGGGAATCATCGCACCCCTGACAGCGGGCTCC
>CAWGNT010000005.1:0-90950 GCA_963824085.1 uncultured Gammaproteobacteria bacterium | reverse complement strand
CGCGGTGTCCCGGGGGGATAATCGGGGACGTACCACCGTTTCGCCCGCCTTACCGCTGCGCGAGCGCAGCATCATGGCCAATAATGCGCCTGGTGCCTGAGTGCCGCCGAGTGGCGGGGGGCCTTCGCCGGCGGCATGCGCGGCCCCGAGACCGAGTGCGCGTCCTTAACCGAGCCGGCTCGGAGCTTCGGCGCGCGACGGGAGCCGGAGGGTCTGCCAGGCTGGCGCGGAGGCTATCTGGGGCGGGGCTGATCGATCGGCGTGACTTGACAGACATATGGGCTTCTGGTCGCATGCCTCGAAACATCCACGCCACGACGGCGCTCGGGGCGCGAGCCCAGTGGATATCGTCGCGCCCAACACCGCCAAGAGATACCTGTTGTTATGATTGATTGGTCCACTTGTCCAGCGGTCGAGCGCGATCCGGGGCGAGTGGGGGGCGCCTGGGTCTTTCGTGGGACACGCGTCCCTGTTGCGGCCTTGTTCGAAAACCTCGAGGACGGCGTTTCCGTCGATCAGTTTCCAGAGCTGTTCCCCGGTGTCACGCTCCAGCAGGCCCGGGCCGTGCTGGAACACGCCGCGCGCAGCAGCTCGGCCGCCGCGTGAATGCGGATTCTGTTCGATCAGGGAACGCCCGCTCCGCTGCGGGCACTATTGCCGGATCATGAGGTGGTGACGGCCTACGAGCAAGGCTGGTCGACTCTGGACGACCGTCAACTGCGCAGATCGGCCATGGAGCAAGGATTCGAGGTCCTGGTTACGACGGACCGGAGCCTGAAGCACCAGCAGAATCTCGCTGACTGCTCCTTGGGCGTCGTTGTCCTGGGGACGACAAGCTGGCCCCGCATCAAAGCATCTGCCGATTCTATCGCCGTCGCTCTCACGCACGCTGTGCCCGGTGAGACCATCGAAGTTTCGATCCCCTGAATCGCGATCACATCGATGTCCCTCGCGGGCCCCGCCGGTCGGCTTCAGCGCCGTAGGGGCGGAATAGCGCAGCGTATTCCGCCGAATGCATCCACGCGGCCTGCGCGCTACAGCCTCACCGACTGCATCCCGGCCCCGGAGAAAACGAAAGATCCACATACGAAAGGTATCGCTGCAATCACACGGCGCCCGGCACCATACGCCAGGTGATCTGCCGCTCGCGGATGCCGGTCCACTGCTGGTCTCCCTGCCGCACGACGACCACGGAGCGCCGCTGCCCGAGCAGTCGTGCCAGATAGCGCCCGAACAGCCGCTGCGGGACTCCGTACAAGGCGCGGCGCCGGCTCTCCTTCAGCGGCTTCAGACCCAGCATCCGCGCAACTGCCACATCCCGGCGGTCGTAGAGCTCGTAGTAGGCGCCGACCTGGAGCAGGGCGACGTCGGCCGGGTACCGACGGCGCACCCAGGCGTACTGCTGCCGGACGTTGGTGAGTCCCTTCGGCAGCGCGTAGCGCGGCACGAGCCTGTGCCGCTCGGCGTCCCAGTCGAAGTAGACGGCGAGCCAGTCCCGGCCGCGCCAAACGGACTGCCACAGCCTGAACGGGTTGGCGCGCCGGAAGTGCCCGAGGTAGGACGACAGGGTCGCCCGCAAGCGGTCCAGGTCGGCCTGGTCGAAGCGGTAGGTCACCACCCCCGCATGCTCGGAGACCAGCAGCTCCCGATAGGTCCGCAGCCTCGCTTTACAGGCGTTCACCATCCGCTTGCGCACCAGCCGGTAGTCGCGGCGCACGATGTAGCCGAGGAAGTCAAGGCGAAAACATCAAACGAAAACAAGACGATCCGCGGCTGGCGGCTGGCGGTTGGCGGTTGGCGGTTGCAAAGGAGTGTAAAGAATCCTGACACCGGGCCAAGGCCCGTTGGTTGACGATTGGGCCGCCGCCAATACAAGCCCGGCCCGGCCGCTTTGCCCACACACCGCATGTGTGCGGACTTGCGGCTGGCGCAGGCTAATGCCGGGGGACCGCAGTCTTCCTTGTCCTCATCGCGAGGTCTGTCCCAGGAGCCGGACAGCTGGCGCTCTAGCAGATGCCGCTGGGGAACGGCAGGAAGCCTTCTCCAAGCGGTCGCTTCCGGTTGTGCGTCCGCCCGCTTACAGTTTCTGCGTTATCCTTCCCGACCGACGCCGATGCGGCCTCATCGCTGCTGCGTCCGTCGCGGATGATTCCGGTCGCGGACGAGAACGTCCGTGCACCGATCGTTGCCCTGCTCCGCGCTGCGGCGCATCGCGTCGACTATGTGCGCGAGCTTGAGCCCGGAATCGATGATCGCGCAGTCCCGGCCTCAGCCGAGCGCGGTGTCCAGCATCATCATGACGGCAAAGCCAGCCATCAGCCCCAGGGTGGCTGGCGTCTGGTGACCGTTGCGGTGCGTCTCCGGAATCACCTCGTGGGAGACCACGAAGATCATCGCCCCCGCCGCCAAACCTAGCCCGAGTGGGTACGCGACGGCCAGTCCGCTGGTGAGGCCGATGCCGAGCAGCGCACCCACAGGTTCCATCACGCCGGTCGCAGCAGCCAACAAGGTCGCCCGCAGAGGGGTGAGGCCGGCGGCGCGCAGGGCCATGGCCACCGCCAAACCTTCCGGCATGTCCTGAATGGCGATGGCACTCGTCAGGGGTAGACCGACGCTCAGATCACCCTGGGAGAAGGAGACTCCGATGGCCATTCCCTCAGGCAGATTGTGGAGGGTGATGGCGAGCACGAACAGCCACAGCCGGCTGAGGCGCTCGCGGCCAGGGCCGCAGGGCCCCAGGTGGACGTGCTCATGCGGGGTGAATTGGTCGAGGCCCACCATGAGCAGCACGCCCAAGCCCATGCCCAAGACCACGATAGTAGCCCCAATCGCACGGCTGCCCGTGATCGCCTCCCCGGCCTCGAGGCCGGGAAGGATCAGGGAGAAGGAGCTGGCAGCTAACATCATGCCCGCGGCCAGTCCGAGCATGCTGTCCTCCACACGCGCTGACAAGCCGCGCAGGGCCGTGCCTGGTAGGGCACCGAGGGCGGTAGCGGCGAATCCTGCCAGGCCGCCGAGCATGCCCAGTCGCAGCGCTGCATCGGCCTCACCTAGGGCGACGCGCCAGGCGCTCAGGGCGACGAGCCAGATGATCGTCAGCGCGGCAACGGCGAGGCCCAAGGCGGTCCAAGGGCGAGTGTGGGCCTGGGCCAGCCAGGCGGCCCGCAGAGTTGGGGACTCATGCGCAATTTCCACCTTGATACTCCTAACTTCTTAGGGGCTCGACCCCCATCCCGGCCATTCCCCTCCAGAGGGGGTCAGTGTAACACTCTGTTGTATTGTTAATTCCCCACCGGAAGGTCCTCCAAATGGAGGGTGAGAGGCATTTCCGAGCTTCTCGCGACACCGTACGGTGCGGCAAGGGGCGTGATCATGGCGCCGGCAACGATGTCGCTCGAACCGCCAGTGTGGGATCGATCGCCAAAGCCGGCTCCCCGCCCGGGATCATGTTAAGATATGGGAGACACCAGGGGCGTGAAAGGTCTTGATCTCCGTGGGTGTCTCCTTGTCGTTGCTTGTAGGCAAATAGGGGGGGCGACACCGCTGCTGCCATGTCGCCCCCTGTCACGCCGTTAAGGCAAAGCTAAGTGACGATTCCAGAACAACTTGACCATTTGCTCTGACCACCCAACGGTAGGGCGCAATAGGCCCCAGCCGTATTGCGCCGCAGGTCGCCGTTGATCCCAGTCGGTGCAATACGCTCCGCTATTGCACCCTACGCCGAACGAAGTGGTTCAGTTGTTTCCGAATCGTTCCTAAGCCAACTGCTTCGTGCACTAGTACCAGTCGGTGCACTCGTAGCCCTCGCTGGTGCGAGTCTCTGCTTCTTGCGCCGTCTTGGCCCGGACTTAGTCGCACAGGCGGGCGACCAGCTCATCGGCCGTCGCGCAGTCGGTGTCGGTCTTGGGAAGCTCTTCGACATAGACGGGATACCTGTCCAGCAACTGGATCTTGTTCATCGCATGTTCTCCAAGCAGCGTGGTAATAGGAGGTCCCCGACTGAAGTCTCGGTGTAAGCGACCGTATCGTGGGAGGCATTAAAGCAGCATCGTCCGCACATCGCATTGACGATTGTCAGAGTGCCGCACTCGGAAATCTGGTCTCCTTAGCGGGAGAGCTGCAGTGGGCTTCGTAGCGGCCCCGCAGGGATTTTTTCAGGGGACAGAGGTGAGCACACAAGGTCTCAGCAATAGCCTCAGCGGGAAGGCCGCGCGCGCTGAGAAACCGCCCCAGACAATCTATGCCGGTATCCCAGCCTCACCGGGGGTGGCCATCGGGAGATTCTTCGCCGCACCGTCGGCTTCCGCCTTGGAGGCCGTGCCGGACACGGTGTCTGCGGATCCGGGCATTGAGATAGCGATGCTGGACGCGGCCATGCACGCGCTTCAGGACGAGCTCCAGGCGAGCGGCAGGGCGATGGCGTCGCGTCTCCCCGAGGAGATCGGGGCGCTCTACGCGGTCTACGAGATGATCCTGGCCGACCCTCAACTGAGGGGTGAGATCGTGGGTCGTATTCGATCAGGGCAGTCGGCCGCAGCCGCTGTTCGCGATACCGTTACCAGCATGGCGCGCCAGTTCGAGGCTATGGAGAACGCCTATCTGCGCGCCCGCGCAGAGGACGCTCGCGCTGTCGGCCGCCGCATCTTGCGGCACTTGATCTCTGGGGCGCCGGATGACGATGCCCCTCCCCAGTGGACCATCTTGTTGGGTAAGGGCCTTGGCCTGGCCTGTCTGAGCGCCGTCCCCGGCGACCAGCTCGTGGGGCTCGTTTGTACCGGCGGCTCCAGGCTTTCGCACGGCGTGATCATCGCTCGGGCGCTGGGCATCCCCGCCGTTGTGGGAGTGTCGGGGCTGCGGCTGGAAGAGGCGGATGGCCACGAGGTGATTCTGGACGGCTACCGTGGTCAGGTGATCCTCGACCCGGAGCCTGCGCTACGCGCGGAATTCGATCGGCTACGGCAGGAAGCGAGCCCGCTTCCAGTGGCTTCGGCAGGCGAACATGAGCTCCCGGCGCGCACAATCGACGGCGTGCAGGTCGCACTGCAGGCCAACATCGCGCTGCTGAGGGAGATTCCGTTGGCCAAGGAGCAGGGGGCAGAGGGAGTCGGACTCTATCGTACCGAGCTGCCGTTTCTGCTCCGTACCGATGCGCCCGACGAGGACACCCAGTATGCGATTTACCGCGAGCTGCTGGAGTCCTTCGCCCCACGCCCTGTCACCATGCGTACGCTCGACGCCGGCGGTGACAAGCCTTTGCTCTATCTTCCACAGGATGAGGCCAACCCCGCCCTCGGTCGCCGCGGCATCCGGCTCTGCCTCGCCTATCCGGAGCTCTTCCTCACGCAGCTGCGCGCGCTGCTTCGTGCAAATGCGGGCCTTGGGAATCTGCGCCTGATGTTGCCGATGGTCACCACGCCCTCCGATATCGCAGAGGCGCGCGTCCTCATCGATCACGCGCACCGGGAACTGCAGAGTGCGGGTCGAGGCAGTGCGTTGCCGCCGGTCGGAATCATGATCGAGGTACCGGCGGCGGTTTTCGGCATCGACGCCCTCGTCGAGATAGTCGATTTCATCTCCATCGGGACCAACGATCTCGCGCAGTACGTCCTCGCCGCGGACCGCACCAATCCTGCCCTGGAGAAGCTGTGCGACCCGCTGACCCCGGCGGTCCTGCGGGCCATCGGCATGGCGGCCGAGGGGGCGGCACGGCGCGGCATTCCGGTCAGCGTCTGCGGTGAGCTGGCCGGAGATCCGTTCGGCGCGCTCTTGCTCCTCGGACTCGGGGTGGACGCCCTGAGTCTGTCCGCGGGCGGTATGCCGCGCATCAGGCACCTGGTGCGCCGCGTCGCCCGGGCGGATGCGCGCGAGCTGTGGAAGCTGGCCTTGACCCTCCACAGCGCTAGGGCCGTGCGCGACATGCTCGCCGAGGCATTGGCGGTCAGGGGGCTCGGCAGTCTAAGCGATCGACCCCTCGATAGCTTCTAGCCGAGGCCGATCACCCGCATGGTGCCATTCCTCCGCCCTGACGCATGACCTGCCTTGAGACGAGACCGCGCGCCGTCTGTGGCACCTCAGCGTCGGCAGCCCCGGGGATCAGGACTGGGCAGGCCCTACTGGAACAACGGCCTTGATCAACGCCCCCTTCATCCTGGCAGGGCGTGTCGGGATCTAAATCCCAAGGAAGGCTATCTAAACGAAACGTAACAAACCATAATCCTCCTCGGGACACATGGATCCCGATCGGAACACCCATTCATCATGAGGAGGATAAAGATGAAGAAGCTTTGGCTGACTGCTGCGGGCGTTACGCTCGCCGGTGCCGCTGCCCTGGTGACCATGCCCGCGCAGGCATTCTGGGGCGGTAACAACTGGGGCGGCGGCGGTCCCTGGTACGGCGGCCCCTGGTATGGCGGCCCCTGGTACGGCGGCTACCCCTACTACGGCGGTTGGGGCGGCTACCCGTACGGCGGTTGGGGCGGTTACCCGTACGGCGGTTGGGGCGGCTACCCGTACGGCGGTTGGGGCGGCTACCCGTACGGAGGTTATGGTTATCCGCTCTACGGCGCCTACCCCTATGCGGTGGCCCCGGCAGTTGTCGCACCGGCCGCGCCTGCGACCTCCAAGTCCGAGAAGTAAGCTCCTTCGCTAGAGCGGCGGGCGGACGAGTGTCACCGCCGCGCGATACAAAGGGCCGGCTCGCCGGCCCTTTCGATTTGGTCAATAGGGAGCCGAGGCTGGGTGCTCTCGAAAGGGCGCCGCCGGATCGAAGGGCGGCATGGAGGGCCGCAGCAACCAGTCGGCGTGACGACGAAGGGAGGTGTCACCCGGGCTGCTCCGCACACCACCCGCTCAGCAGGTCAGGACAGTCGCAGCAAGAACGTACGAATGCTTCACGCCCCGCAAATAACGCCCCGTGTATTGGCTACTGCCTTGCTAGGTGGCGCTATAGCTTGAGGTGTTCGTTCGCGATTCGGTGTTGGTTATGTGCCTCATCGTCGTATTCGCCGCCCCCCTTACCAATGATCAGGGCGCAGGATCTGGCCATCCGCACCTGCATCGCCGCTTTCCAGGCCAGGTTGGCTTCATCCTCTGAGGGATGTGGATTGGCTAGACAAGCGGTTGCGGCAGCTACGAAATGAGCGGCCTGCTTTCCCCAGTCAGTGTCGCGGCCACACTCGGTATATGTCTGTATTGCATAGGTCTTGGCGCTATGGAAGGCGTCTTCGAGATCCGCTTCCGACGCCTCCGGGTCCATCGCGAGCCGCAAGGCGCGGTGGATTCTTGATTCGTCGCAGAGGCTCAAGGCGTTCTGAATGAACAACCCGCCCAATTGCCGCTGTTCGCTTGGACTTAGCCGATTGAGGGCTTCCCTCAGCTCTTGGTCGCTGCTGATCGTCATAGCGGTATCCTCCACATAATAGGTTCTGCGCAGCTCCGGCGACATCCGCGTTGCGTCACACCACGTCCTTGGTGATGAGTGCCGAAACGCTGCCTGAAGGCCGTGCGTCTCATCCTTGCGGTCGTCTAGTTCCCGTCGCCTCCGGTCGGAATGCCGCGGGGGTACGCGTCTACGAAGTCGTTCCAGATCGCGGGTGCTGATCTCCCGGCCGACGATCAGGTGCCGCTGCGAGGCCTGCGCTTGCTCTCCGTCCCCAGCTCTACGCAGCGGTACGGCAGCTCAACCTCAAGCTCCCCCATACCACCGTCGCGTAAGCTAACCCCCGCCAGGCCGACTTGGGTTGCGCCGGCGTCGACGCATCGACCCCAATCCTGTTGCTGTTCGCCACCAGCTTTCGCGGCTTGCGACCGCCCCCAGTCAGCCACAACCAGAGTGAAGAAAAGCGCCCTCCTGACTCGGCCGGTGCTCGGCTGACAAGCAGGAGTTCGTGTCGAGATGTTGGAGGTGCCCTATAACTAAGCGTAGATGCTCTGCCACCGAGTTCAAAGCGGGGAACTTGGCGGCGACGGACCCATGCCCGAGAGGTGTCGACGACGGCTACGTGGGCGCTGTACCTCGATCCGGAACGAAAGATGCGTGACTGACGAGATGCGAATCTCAAAGAAGGGTCAGCGGGCGTGATCCAGACTTCATTCGGTCTGTCTGCGCGGTGAAATAATCGGTAACAACGATCTCTTATGCGAGGACAAACGATTTTGCGGATCAAAATCTCTGGGTACTATTGACATTTAAGATGATACAGTTCTCTCAACTATCTGAAAGTGTGAACTCATGCCTCGCTTAAATCTGCCTAACGACCGATGGGAGCGCATTGCGCACATGCTGCCGGGCAAACCAGGCGACCGCGGGCGTACCGCGGCGGACAACCGCTTGTTCGTCGAAGCCGTGCTGTGGATGGCACGCTCGGGGGCAGCCTGGCGCGACTTGCCCGAGGAGTTTGGCCCCTGGAACAGCGGCTATCAACGCTTTGCACGGTGGCAGCAGCGTGGTGTGTGGGAGCGGGTCTTCGAGGCTTTAGCCGAAGATGCCGATTTCGAGGAAATTTTCATGGACAGTCCCGCGATTCGCGTCCTTCAGAGCGCGGCAGGCGCCAAAAAAAGAAGGACCGCAGGCGATTGGCCGCTCCCGCGGTGGGCTGACAACGAAGATCCATGCCGTGGTCGAAGCCCTCGGTAACCTCGCCCGTTGGCGTCTCGCGCCCGGACAGGCGGCCGATGTGACTGAAGCCGAGCCGCTGCTTGATGGCATCGCCACCAAGGCGGTGGCCGCCGACAAAGCCTACAACTCTCAGTCCTTAATCGACTCCATCACCCGTCGCGGTGCGCAGGCGGTCATCCCCCCACGTTCCAACCGAACGGAGCCGCGCGACTTCGACCGCCATATCTACAAAGGGCGCAACCTCGTCGAGCGCTTCTTCTGTCGGATCAAGCACTTCCGTAGAGTCGCCGCCCGATACGATAAACTCGACACTCGCTACCAGGCATTCATCGCCATCGCCGCGGCGTGCATCTGGCTCGCTTAATGTCAACACTCCCCTAGTATGAGTCTGCCCCTTCGCGGCGTTTCAGACGGTTGGGACGACCTTTTAATATGGAGTGAACAAAATCAACATCCAGCAACCATAGCCGATTGATCTGAGGAGAAATTGCGAGGATCTGTGACAAAGAAGGGGTAAGCTTTCAGACATCAGACCGGCACCCAGGCGGAGGACGTTGCATGTCGCAGGCCATCGTCCAGTACTCCAGGATCACCGAGATCGTTGGGGACATCGTAAAGGTGCGGGTCCCCCAGGCCCTGACCCTGGACGCGGCGGTCTGCTTCGGGGACCTGGCCGTGGTGGAGGACGCCCCCAGCCGCTCCTCCCTGGCCCAGGTGATCCATTTGGATCAGGACCGGGTTGCGCTACAGGTCTTCTCTGGAACCAAGGGGCTCTCGACCCGGGCCAAGGTCCGCTTCCTGGGACTGCCCATGCGGGCGACCTATTCCGCGAACATCCTCGGCCGGGTCTTCCGCGGGGCCGGCCAGCCGATGGACGGGGGGCCGGACCTCTCCCACGACCCCAAGGTCCCCATCGCTGGGCCCTCGGTGAACCCCATGCGGCGGCTCCTGGCCTCCAGGATGATCCGCACCGACGTGCCCATGGTGGACCTCTTCAACTGCCTGGTGGAGAGCCAGAAGATCCCCATCTTCTCCATCGCCGGTGAGCCCTACAATCCGTTCCTGGCGCGCATCGGCATCCAGGCCGATGCGGACATCGTGGTCTTCGGCGGCCTGGGGCTGATCTTCGACGACTATCACTTCTTCCGCACCGCCTTCGATGACGCCGGGGTCTTCTCGCGCACCGTCATGTTCGTCAACCTCGCTTCTGACCCCATTGTGGAGCGCCTCCTGGTCCCGGACATGGCTCTGGCCGTCGCGGAGCGCTTCGCGGTGGAGGAGGGCAAGCGGGTGCTGGTCTTGCTCACGGACATGACCGCCTTTGCCGATGCCCTCAAGGAGGTTGGCATCGCCATGGAGCGGGTGCCCTCGAACCGCGGCTACATGGGCGACCTTTACTCCCAGCTGGCGCGCCGTTATGAGAAGGCGGCGGACTACCGGGAGGGAGGGTCGGTGACGATCCTGACCGTGACCACCATGCCGGGGGACGACGTCACCCACCCCGTCCCGGACACCACGGGCTATATCACCGAGGGCCAGTTCTATTTGCACGACGGGGCCATCGATCCCTTCGGGTCCCTGTCGCGGCTCAAGCAGCACGTCATCGGTAAGGCGACGCGGGAGGACCATGCCCAGATCATGAACACCATGATCCGCCTTTACTCCGGCGCCCGGGACGCCGAGCAGAAGCAGGCCATGGCCTTCGAGTTGTCGGACCTGGACCGCAAGCTCCTGCGCTTTGGCCGGCTGTTCCGCGAGCGATTCATGGCCATCGATGTCTCCATGCCCCTAGAGCGGGCCCTAGACCTGTCCTGGCAGACCCTCGCGGAGTGTTTCGACCCGGAGGATCTGCTGATGAAGCAGTCCCTGATCGATAAGTACTTCCCGGTCGTGCGCACGGAGGCATCCTGAGGTGGCGCGCCTGACCCTCAGCAAGGCGTCCCTCACCGCCCAGGGGGTGAGGCTCAAGATCTACCAACGCTACCTGCCGTCCTTGGACCTCAAGCGCCGACAGCTCATCAGCGAGCGGGCGCGGGCGGCGGAGACCCTCGCGGAGACCAGGCGGGCCATCGCCGACCTGCGGGCGCGGGTCCACGCCGAGCTGCCCATGGCATGCGACCTTGAGGTAGAGGTGACGGGCCTGGTAACCGTGACGGGCGTCGAGCTGGCCGCGGACAACGTCATGGGGGTCCGCCTCCCGCGCCTGGGGCGGGTCGTGCTTCACCGTCGCCCCTACGCCCTCCTGGCCAAGCCGGAGTGGGTGGACCGCCTGGCCGACCTGCTGGCCGTCACACTGGAGCTGCGCGTACACCTCCAGGTGGAGCGCCGCCGTCTTGCCCTGCTGGACGAAGCGGTGCGCACCGTCACCCAGAGAGTCAACCTGTTCGACAAGCTCCTAATCCCGCGCGCCCAGGCAAACATCAAGCGCATCCGCATCTTCCTTGCGGACGCAGAGCGGGCGGCGGTCGTGCGGGCCAAGATCGCCAAGGCCAAACGTGCCAGCGAGTTCCAGCCGTGACCATCGTCGCCATGCGGAAGGTCACTCTGTGCGGCCCAGTAGGGGACAAGGAGGCCGTGATCGAGGACCTGCAGCGCCTGGGCTGCGTCCACCTGGTCCCGCTTGCCCCCCTACCTAAGGCCCCGGAGACTCAGCCCCCTGCGTACCCGGTGGACGCCTACAAGGCCCTGCGCTACCTGACGGACGTGCGCGACAAGCGCCGCCAGGTCACGGACCCCCGCGGCTTCGAGATGCAGGAAGTGGTGGCAGAGGTGCTGGAGAACCGCCGCCTGCTGCGCGAGACTGAGGACCTGCGCGACGCCCTGCGCGAGCGCTGCGATGCCCTGAAGCCATGGGGCGACTTCCACCTGCCGGCTACGGAGGACCTGAACGGGCTGCGGCTATGGTTCTACATCGTGCCCGTTGCCGCCATGGTCCAGGTGCGGGCACTGGAGCTTCCCTGGCAAGTGGTGCACCGGGACAACCGGTTCGCCTATGTGGCGATCATCGCCGCAGAAGAGCCCCCGGCGGGCACCCTCCCGATCCCGCGCACCCACACCGGCGCCCTGTCCCTGAGCGAGGTGCAGCGGCGCCTGGATGCCGCGGAGATCGCGCTGGAGGACCTGCTCGCCCGCCGGCAGGCGCTGACCCGTTGGTGCCTGCTCATCGCCCGCAACCTGGCCCGCGCCGAGGACCGTGCCGCCAGGCTGCATGCCGCCAGCCAGACCCTGGACCGCGACGGACTCTTTGCCCTCCAGGGGTGGCTACCGGCCCCGGACCAGGAGTGCATCGAGGCCTTCGCGGCGCGCCATCGCCTAGCCCTGCTGGTGGATGATCCAGCCCCGGAGGACCGCCCGCCGACCCTGCTGGAAAACCCCCCGGCGCTGGCAGGGGGCCAGGACCTGGTGGACTTTTACCAGACCCCGGGCTATCGCGCCTGGGACCCCTCCATCGTGGTCTTCGTCTCCTTCGCCCTGTTTTTCGCCATGATCCTATCGGACGCGGGCTATGCGTCCGTCTTCGCCCTGGCCTTGTTCGCCGGGTGGCGGCGCCTGGGGGCCAGCCCCCTGGGGCGGCGCCTGCGGGTCCTCGCTAGCGCCCTGGTGGGCGGTGCCCTGGTCTGGGGTATCCTGGCGGGGAGCTACTTTGGCCTGGCGCCCCCGGGGGGCTCACCTCTGGCCGCGCTCCGACTGCTCGACTTCAACGACTTCGAGACGATGATGCAGCTATCGGTGGGCGTCGGCGTGGTCCACATCGCCATCGCCAACGCATCCATGGCCTGGCAGGCATGGGGGACGCCGCGGGCCTGGGTCGCCATGGCCTGGATCGGCGCCCTGATTGGGGGCTTCCTGCTCTGGCTCGGGGAGACTGGCCTGGGCCGGCCCCTGGCGTGGGCGGGGAGCATGGCGCTGGTATCGGGGCTGGCTGCGGTGTTCTGGTTCGCCGGGGCCAGGCCTGTGCGCCGGCCTCTGGACGCCCTGCTGTGGGTGATGGAGGGGTTGCGGGCCCTCGCCGGCGTTACCAAGGCCTTCGGCGACGTCCTGAGCTATCTGCGCCTCTTCGCCCTGGGGCTCGCCAGCGCCTCGCTCGCCCTGACCTTCAACGACCTCGCGCACCAAGCGGCGGTGGCCTACCCGGGCTTGGGGCTCCTGCTCGCCCTGCTCATCCTACTGGTCGGCCACGTCCTCAACCTGGCCTTGAACCTCATGAGCGGAGTGGTGCATGGGCTGCGCCTGAATTTCATTGAGTTCTACAATTGGGGTCTGTCCGAGGAGGGCTACCCATTCAAGGCCTTCGCCAGAAGGGAGGAGACGCAATGAACGAGCTGGTCATCGTCCTGGGGTGGGGCGGTGTCTACGGGGCCATGGCCCTTGCCACAATGGGCAGCGCCATCGGCTGTGCCGTCGCCGGGCAGGCCGCCATCGGGGCCATGTTGGAGACCGAGAGCGGGCACGGCCGCTATCTGGGGATCTCGGCGATGCCCTCGTCCCAGGCGATCTACGGGATCGTGGTCATGTCTACCCTCAACCGTCCGGTGACGGTGGAGACCGGGGGCGCTCTGTTTGGCATCGGCATCCTGGCGGGGCTCGCGCTTATGGTCAGCGCCATCCGCCAGGGCCAGTGCTGCGCCTCGGCCATCAACGCGGCCAAGATCAAGCCGGAGATCTTTGGGCTGTCCCTGGCCCCGGCGGCCATTGTCGAGGGCTTCGCGGTCTTCGCCTTCGTCTTCGCGCTGGTGCTGTCGGGGGGCATCCCGGCTACGGCCTGAACCTTGAGGCGACGGATGCCTTGTGATCAATCAACGTGAGCCCGGATCGAATCCATGAGTAGCCCAAACACCACCGCCGCGCTTGCCTCGTCCGGGGTCGAGGCGCTGATCGCTCGCCTGCGAGAGGAGGGGGTGGAGAGCGGGCGCGCCGAGGCGGAGCGCATCGTCGCCGAGGCCGGACGCCAGGCGGCGGCCATCCTCCGAGAGGCCCATGCCAAAGCCCAGGAGGTCCTGCGCCAAGCGCGGGAGGATGCCGACCGCACCCGCGCCGCGGGGGAGGAGGCCCTGCGGGTGGCCATGCGCGACAGCATTCTAAAAATGAAGGGGCATCTCAGCACCCGCTTCAGCGAGGAGGTCAGGCGCCTGGTGGCAGCGGACATGGCGCAGGAGGCCTTTCTGGCGCGCCTGATCCTGGAGGTGGCCGGGCGGGCCCGGCGCGAGGCGGCCATGGACGAGGCCTCGGAGCTGGAGATCCTGCTCCCGCCCGGCGTGGTGGCCCTGGACGAGCTTCGCCGCCGGCCGGAGGAGCTGCGCGAGGGGTCCCTGTCGCACTTCGTTCTCTCGGTGGCAAACAATGTGCTGCGCGATGGGGTGAGCTTCGGTACAGCCGGGGATCTCACGGGAGGCATCCGCATTCGCTTGCAGGACGGGGAGATCCAGGTGGACCTGACCCCGGAGCGGGTCGCCGAGGTTCTGCTGGAACATCTACACCCGCGTTTTCGCGCCATCCTCGAAGGGACGGTGAAGTAGTGTGGACAGGGACACTCGCTATGTCATGCTGATCTGCAGCCTGCCGTTCCACGGCCCTCTGTTCGGCACCCACCACACTCCTCTGTCGCGCCTGCGTCTGGAGCAGCGCCTGCGGGTCCTGGAGCCCGACGACGCCCACATCCTGCGTTGCCTGACCGAGATCCTGGATTTCATTCATCATTCCATGGACGTCACCGACGCCGAGTTGGTGCGCCGCACCCTGGCCTTGGAGGTAGAGCTTCCAAGTGAGCCCCTGCGAGAGCTCCTGCGCTTCCGCATGGAGATGCGCACCCTGCTCGCTGCCCAGCGGCGGCGCCGGTGGGGCGAGACCCGCCCGCCGGCGCCCGGCTGGGGCTACGGTCGCTGGGTCGCGCAGATCGAGCGCAACTGGCACGAGCCCGGCTTCCGGCTGGAGCGGTTCTTCCCCTGGGTGACGGAGTCTGAGCGGCTGCTCCGGGCGGACGACAGCTTGGGTCTGGAGCGGCTCAAGCTTGCAGTGACCTGGGCGCACCTGGACCGCGTGGGCGAGGGGCACTGGTTCGACTTCGAGGCCGTGGTCCTGTACGTCCTGCGCTGGGATCTGATTGCCCGCTGGACGGGGCAGGACGGGGAAACCGCCCTGAGCCGCTTCGACGCCCTGGTGGACGCCGGGCTCGGTCCCCATGCCGATGTGCTTGGCGTTACAGACTTAGAGGCGGTGGAGGGTCGGAAGAGATAGCGTACGCGCACCAAACCATGCCAAGGTCCGTCCACGCCGGAGCCATGGATGCCTGAGCCGGACGCCACGCGAGCTAGTGCCCGGGTCGTTGCTGTACAGGACGACCTGGTCGCCATGGATCTCGACGGCCCCGAGGGTTCCGGCCAGCTCATGAAGAACGAGGTGGTCTTCGTCTGCCCGCGCCGCCGCGGCTCGGACGGCCGCCAGGAGCGCCTCAAGGGAGAGGTCTTGAGGGTGCGCGGCCGGCGTGCCGACGTGCAGGTCTTCGAGAGCACCAATGGGGTCTCAATCGGCGATCCGGTGGAGCAGACCGGGGAGATGCTCTCCCTGGATCTTGGCCCCGGGCTCCTGGGCCAGGTGTTCGACGGCCTGCAGAACCCCCTGGAGGACATCGCCCTGGCCCATGGCGTTTTCCTGCCGAGGGGAGTGGAGCTACCGGCCCTGGATCCGAGGCGGCGCTGGTCCTTCGTCCCCCAAGTGCAGACCGGGGCCAGGCTACGCGCCGGGGACACCCTGGGACTGGTGCAGGAGGGAGCGATCCGCCACCGGGTCATGGTCCCTTTCGACGAGCCCGGCCAGGTTGAGGTCGCCTGGATCCAGGAGGGCAATGTCGGCGTCGATACCCTGGTGGCGCGCCTTCAGGACCGCCGGGGGCACGAGCGCTCTGTCACCCTCACCCAGCGCTGGCCGGTGCGCCGATCCATCCCCGAGCGCCTGCTGGCGGAGGGCCGCTGCGAGCGCCTCTACCCCAGCGAGCCGCTGGTCACCACCCAGCGCGCGATCGACACCTTCTTCCCCATCGCCCGGGGCGGCACGGGTTGCATCCCCGGGCCCTTCGGGGCCGGCAAGACCGTGCTCCAGCACCTGATCTCCCGCTATTCAGCGGTTGACGTGGTGATCGTCGTCGCCTGCGGCGAGCGTGCGGGGGAGGTCGTCGAGACCATAACCGAGTTCCCACACCTGACGGACCCCAGGACCGGCGGGACCCTGATGGACCGCACCATCATCATCTGCAACACCTCATCTATGCCGGTGGCGGCGCGGGAGGCATCGATCTATACGGGGATCACCCTGGGCGAGTACTACCGACAGATGGGCTGCGACGTCCTGCTGCTGGCCGACTCCACCTCGCGCTGGGCCCAGGCCATGCGCGAGACCTCCGGGCGCCTCGAGGAGATTCCTGGGGAGGAGGCATTCCCCGCCTATCTGGACTCCGCAATCCGTGGCGTCTACGAGCGGGCTGGGGTTCTGCGCCTGGCCGATGGGTCCCAGGGGAGTCTGACCATGCTCGGGACCGTCTCCCCGGCCGGGGGGAACTTCGAGGAGCCGGTGACGCAGTCCACCCTGGCCACCGTCAAGACCTTTCTTGGGCTCTCCTATGATCGCGCCTACAAGCGCTTCTACCCTGCTATTGACCCGCTCATCTCCTGGTCGCGGTACCTGGATCAGCTCAGGCCCTGGTATGCGGCCCGGATGCAGGAGGGCTGGACCGAGCGGGTCCGCTCCATGCTTGCCCTGCTCAAGCAGGGCGACGCGGCCCTGCAGATGATGCAGGTCACCGGCGAGGAGGGGGTGACGCTCGAGGACTACGTTACCTACCAAAAGGCCCTATTCGTGGACATGGTCTACCTCCAGCAGGACGCGTACGATCAGGTGGACGCCTCGGCCCCCCTGGAGCGCCAACAGCTCGCGTTCGGTTTGGTCCACGACCTGGTCCAGCGGCCCTATGCCTTCGCCGACAAGGCCGATGCCCGAGCCTTCTTCACCCACCTGACGGGGCTGTTTAAGAACTTTAACTACGCTCGGGAGGACTCGCCGGACTACCACCGCCTGTGGGGCGAAATAGCCGAGTTGGCGGCCGGAGGCGTGGAGCGCGGTTAACCGGGGCCCGCCTTGCCCTACCTTCTCACCGCGCAGGCGCCGAGCACGCAGAGGTTACGCAGCATCCGAGTGCCGGCGGTGTTGGGTAGGCGGGTGAGTGGGCGCGTGTTAACAGCTAGCGTGCTAATCGAGCTCGAGATCAGGCTCGGGTGATACCAGAGTCTCCCAGTCCGGGAGTGGTTCGAGCCGCTCATCCCAGGTGGGCGGTTCCGCGGGCCGGGGCGATGGTTGGCGGCTGCGTCCGCTCGTTGATGCATGGCTACCGCCCTCCACGGGAATGGTCGGGTCTGTACGTCCGGTGTCAGCTGGATAGTCGCCTCTCAAAGTCCCAACTTGACCGACGGGTTTGGGTCGTGAGTGACCTCCGACGTGATCCACAGCCAGTGTCATCAAACAACGTGGAGCGGACCTGCGCACCGGAGGACGCGAGGTCCGGATTTGGCCGGTCAGCGCCCCTCTACAGCGTGCATTGTGCTGTGCGATCCGCGGGCAGGTAAGGGGGATGGTACTGTTCTTTTGTAGTGGCCGCGCTTGTACGCAGCGGAACGGCGGCTCAACCTCGAGCTCCCCCGTACCACCGTCGCGTAAGCTAACCGGCCGCCAGGCCGACTCGGGTTGCGCCTGCGTCGACGCATCGACCCCAATCCTGTTGCTGTTCGCCACCAGCTTTCGCGGCTTGCGACCGCCCCCAGTCAGCCACAACGAGAGTGAAGAAAAGCGCCCTCGTGACTCGGCCGGTGCTCGGCTGACAAGCAGGAGTTCGTGTCGAGATGTTGGAGGTGCCCTATAACTAAGCGTAGGTGCTCTGCCACCGAGTTCAAAGCGGGGAACTTGGCGGCGACGGACCCATGCCCGAGAGGTGTCGGCGACGGCTACGTGGGCGCCGTACCTCGATCCGGAACGACGCTTGACTGAAGAGGTGCGAATCTCGAACAAGCGTCAGTGGATGCGCTCCATCCTCCATTCGGGCTGTCTGTGTCGCCAAATAATCGGTATCAGCGATCACTCGGACAAGGACAAACGATTATGCGGATCAGAAGCGTTCGGTGACACTTTGTCTCGGCGGCGGAGAGACCGCGCCGAGAGATGCAGCGCTCAGTTCTGCACCGAGGAGGGCAACTGGGACCTCGTCGGCAACGACTCCCGGGAGTCACGACAGTTCTATGCAACGGAACAATTTGAAGACTATTGCAGCCAAGATCGGAGGCAAAGATGAACACAAAGACTGACACGAACGCGGGCAAGTGCCCGGTCATGCACACGACTATTGGAGTGAAGTCGAATCGGGACTGGTGGCCGAACCAGTTGAACCTGAAGCTTCTCCAGCAAAACTGCCCCCAGTCCAATCCCCTGGGCGAGGCGTTCAACTACGCCGAGGAGTTCAAGAAGCTCGATCTCGCGGCGGTGAAAAAGGACCTCTACGCGCTGATGACCGACTCTCAAGACTGGTGGCCGGCGGACTACGGCCACTATGGGCCGCTCTTCATCCGCATGGCGTGGCACGGCGCGGGCACCTATCGCACGGGAGACGGCCGCGGCGGAGCAGGCTCGGGCCAGCAACGCTTCGCGCCGCTCAACAGCTGGCCCGACAACGTGAATCTCGACAAGGCGCGCCGGCTGCTGTGGCCGATCAAGCAGAAGTACGGCAACAAGCTCTCTTGGGCCGATCTCATGATCCTCGCCGGCAACTGCGCCATAGAGTCGATGGGCCTCAAGACCTTCGGCTTCGGCGGCGGGCGCGCGGACGTCTATGAGCCCGAGGAGGACACCTACTGGGGATCGGAGACCGAGTGGCTCGAAGACCAGCGCCATTTCGGTGAGCGCGATCTGGAGAATCCCCTCGCCGCCGTTCAGATGGGGCTGATATATGTGAACCCGGAAGGACCGGGCGGCAAGCCGGATCCGCTCGCATCCGGCCGGGACGTTCGGGAGACCTTCGCGCGCATGGCGATGAACGACTACGAGACCGTCGCGCTCACCGTCGGCGGCCACACCTTCGGCAAATGCCATGGTGCCGGCGATGCGGCGCTGGTCGGGCCTGCACCCGAGGTGGCCGGCATCGAAGAGCAGGGCCTCGGCTGGAAGAGCAGCTTCGGCAGCGGCAAAGGGGGTGATCAGATCGGCAGCGGTCTGGAAGGCGGCTGGACCCCGACCCCGACACAGTGGGACAACAGCTATCTGGACATGCTGTTCGGCAACGAGTGGGAGCTGACGAAGAGCCCGGCGGGCGCCTGGCAGTGGACGCCGAAGGAGGCGACTGACAAGAACATGGCGCCGGCCGCCGACGATGCGTCGAAGCGGGTCCCGATCATCATGACCGATGCCGACATGGCGATGCGCATGGACCCCATCTATGAGCCGATCGCCCGGCACTTCCATGCCAACCCGGAGGAGCTCGCCGACGCCTTCGCCCGCGCCTGGTTCAAGCTGACCCACCGTGACATGGGCCCGCGCTCGCGCTATCTCGGCCCGGAGGTCCCGGCAGAAGAGCTGATCTGGCAGGACCCAGTTCCGGCCGTTGACCACGCGCTGGTCGACGCGGCAGACATCGCGGAGCTCAAGGCCAGGGTCCTCGCCTCGGGCCTGTCCATCTCCGAGCTGATCTCGACCGCCTGGGCCTCGGCGGCGACCTTCCGCGGCTCCGACAAGCGCGGCGGGGCGAACGGGGCGCGCATCCGGCTCGCGCCGCAGAGGGACTGGGAGGTCAATCAGCCCGACCAGCTGGCCAAGGTGCTGCAAACCCTAAAGGGTGTCCGGGAGGGCTTCAATGCTGCGCAGGCTGGCGGCAAGAAGGTATCGCTCGCCGACCTGATCGTCCTTGGCGGTTGTGCAGCCGTCGAGCAGGCAGCGAAGAACGCCGGACAGGACATCGAGGTGCCCTTCTCGCCGGGCCGCACGGATGCTACGGAGGAGCAAACCGACGTGGATGCCTTCGCCGTGCTCGAACCGATCGCGGACGGGTTCCGCAATTTCCAGAAGGCCAAGTACAGCGTTTCGGCCGAGGAGATGCTCGTCGACAAGGCGCAGCTCCTGACGCTGACGGCACCTGAGATGACGGTTCTCGTCGGTGGCATGCGGATGTTGAACGCGAATGTCGGACAGTCCCAGCACGGTGTCTTCACCAAGCGCCCCGAGACGCTCACCAACGACTTCTTCGTCAACCTGCTCGATATGCGCACGGAGTGGAAGGCGACCTCGGAAGATGCGGATGCGTTCGAAGGACGCGACCGTGCAACGGGCGAGCTCAAGTGGACCGCCACCCGTGTCGACCTCGTCTTCGGTTCGAGCTCCCAGCTCCGCGCGATTGCAGAGGTCTACGGGCAGGACGATGCGCAAGAGAAGTTCGTGCAGGACTTCGTGGCGGCCTGGAACAAGGTCATGAACGCGGACCGCTTCGACCTTGTTTGATTGTGGCTGAACGGCCTTCCTTCGAGGGCTTCCAGAGCGCAGCCGCGACCGAATGCCTGGTGATCAGAACCCGGTCGCGGCTTCGCAAAACCTGCGCAAGCCTGTGGAAGCCGTGAATCAGAAATCAGGGCGGCGTTTCAAGACAACTCGAAACGCCGCGCTGACGCCAAGCCCTGATAATTCGAGGTGACTAGTCCTGAAACTCAGCCGGAACACTTCGCACTCCATACGTGGGGCCTAGATCCCGGCACTCGCTGCCGGGATGACGCCCAGGCACGGATCGACGTCGTCGTTCCGGCGAAGTCTGCCCCGGACTTGATCCGGGGGAATGCCGGAAACCAGGTGCTACGGACGGCGAGCAGCGTCGCGACAAAGCAGGCCTTTCGCCGCAGCCGAGAAATAGGGCCAATCACCTCGCAAGAAGAGTCCTTGGACGTCCCGATTGGCCCTGACCAGCAATCCATCGAATCAAAGGCCGTAAGCCTTACGCAGCAAGGTGAGCGGGTGCTCGGGCGTGCTGCCGTCGGCCAGCCCGTGGCCGATGTGCTGGCCGGCCATGGGGCAGTCGCTGCCGTAATGGTCGGCCTCGCTCTGCTTCACCCGGTTGACGACCGGGCGCAGGATCTTCATCGAAGATTCGTAGAACGCCTTTTTCACCGCGTAAGTGCCATCGTGCCCCGAGCAGCGCTCGATGACCTCGACCTTGGTCTCGGGCACCAGCGCGAGCAGGTCGCGCGTCTTGGGACCGACGTTCTGCACCCGCTGATGGCAGGCGGCATGGTAGGCCACCGTCCCGAGCGGCTGCTTGAAGTCGGTCATGAGCTTGCCGTGCTTGTGACGCAGCATGAGATATTCAAACGGGTCGTAGATACGCTCGGCGACCTTCGCCACGCCGGTATCGTCGGGAAACATGAGCGGCAGCTCCTGCTTGAACATCAGCACGCAGGAGGGCACCGGGGCCACGATGTCCCAGCCCTCATCGACGAGGCGCTCGAGGATCGGGATATTGACGTCTTTGGCCGCCTTGACGGCGTCCATGTCGCCGAGCTCGAGCTTGGGCATGCCGCAGCAGCGCTCCTTCTCCGGGATGGTGACCGGGATGCCGTTGTGCTCGAACACGGCGACCAGGTCCATGCCCACAGCGGGCTCGATCCAGTTGTTGTAGCAGGTGGTGAACAGGGCCACCTTGCCGCTGGTGGGACCCGCCGCCTCGCCCACCGCCTGGCGCCCACGCCGGCTCGCGAGGCGCTTGCGCAGGGTGTTGCTGGTGTACTCGGGCACCCGCGCCTGGGGGTGCACCCCGAGCAGCGAGTCGAGCATCTTGCGGCCCACGCCGGATTTGTTGGTCGCGTTGACGATCTCGCAGACGACGGGAATGCCGGCCAGCGAGCCCACCACATCGGTGCTCGAGAGGATCTTGTCGCGCGCCCGGGTCTTGCCCTGCTTGTACTTGTACGCCTTGGCGCGCAGCATGAGGTGCGGGAAGTCGACGTTCCACTCGTGCGGCGGCACGTAGGGGCACTTGGTCATGAAGCACAGGTCGCAGAGGTAGCAATGATCGACCACTTTCCAGTAGTCGGCCTTCGCCACCCCGTCGACCTCCATGGTGTCGGACTCGTCGACCAGATCGAACAGGGTCGGGAATGACTGGCACAGGCTCACACAGCGCCGGCATCCGTGGCAGATGTCGAACACTCGCTCCAGCTCCTTGAAGAGCGCGCCCTCGTCGTAGAACTTCGGGTTGGTCCAATCGATCGTGTGCCGCGTGGGGGCCTCGAGGCTGCCTTCGCGAGTCATGGCTGCTTCCTTCCGCTGCTGCAGTTGACGGGATGATGGGGACCGGCGGCCGCACCTGGCCGCCGGATGCCCTGGGCCGACAGCGCCGAGACGGCGCTATCGGCCACCATTGCTATACCACTCGCACCTACTTTCTCG
Source organism: uncultured Gammaproteobacteria bacterium (assembly GCA_963824085.1). GTDB lineage: Bacteria > Pseudomonadota > Gammaproteobacteria > Chromatiales > Chromatiaceae > JARRNE01. The sequence goes on along the minus strand of CAWGNT010000005.1, from coordinate 68,875 downwards.
GTTCTCCGGGAGCGGATTGCGAGCGCCGGCGGGCGCCATGTAGACCTCCGTGTCGGCGTGACGGCGGCCTCTCTGCTGCCGACACCCCCGCCGCCGGCAACCCGGCCCCTCAGATCACGAACCGCAAGAGCCAAGGGCATTGGGCATCTTAGGCGTCGAGGCCGTCCAACGCCTTCTGGAAGCGGTTCGCATGCGAGCGCTCCGCCTTGGCCAGGGTCTCGAACCAGTCGGCGATCTCCTCGAAGCCCTCGTCACGGGCGGTCTTGGCCATGCCCGGATACATGTCGGTGTACTCGTGGGTCTCACCGGCGATGGCCGCCTTCAGATTGGCGTCGGTGCCGCCGATGGGCAGGCCGGTCGCCGGATCGCCGACCGCCTCGAGGTACTCCAGGTGCCCATGGGCGTGCCCGGTCTCGCCTTCGGCGGTGGAGCGAAACACGGCCGCAACGTCGTTGTAGCCCTCCACGTCCGCCTTGGAGGCGAAGTAGAGGTAGCGGCGGTTGGCCTGGGACTCGCCGGCGAATGCCTCTTTCAGGCTCTCTTCAGTCTTGCTGCCTTTCAGCTCCATTTGGATTCCTCCGAATCGTGCGTTGGGAGAGAATGACGCGGTGCACTGCCCGCGTACCGCGCCGATAATAAGTCCGCCTTGCCGTCGCTCCCAATGACGATTGTCGATTTGACGCACCGAGCGGCGCCATCGGCCGTTAAGAGGTTACCCTCTCGCTGATCCCGGTGGACAGCACGGGGTAGCGAAAGGCCCGTTCGCTCCGCCGAGGCGCTGCGCTCTGTCGAGGGCGTTGCAAAAGGCCTTCGATGGGGCTGATTGCCGCTAGGTGATTCGTGCTGAGACTCAGCCGGAACGCTTTGCACTCCATCCCTGCGGCCTAGATCCCGGCACTCCCTGCCGGGATGACGCCCAGGCACGGATCAACGTCGTCGTTCCGGGTAGGGAATGCCGGAAACCAGGTGCCACGGACGGCAACCAGCGCCGCGGCGAAGCAGGCCCTCCGACGTAGCTGAGGAATAGCGCTAACGGTCATGGCGCCAGCGCCACTACGGTAAATGTAAGTCGCTGACACCCTGACCGAATGCCATTCCAGCAATGCCCCGTTTGAACGAGCGGGCGCCAGCCTTCGATGCGCCGACCACTCACGGCAGGAAGAAGGTGGAGGACTACCACGGCAAGTGGCTGGTACTCTTCTCACACCCGGCGGATTTCACACCTGTGTGCACGACCGAGTTCATTGCCTTTGCGAAGCGCCACGCCGACTTTCAGGCCATCAACTGCGATTTGCTCGGTCTGTCGATCGACAGCCATTACTCGCATATCGCATGGGAGCGAAATATCAAGGAGAAATTCGGAGTTGAGATCGGCTTTCCGATCATTGCAGACCTGTCCATGCAGGTGGCCCGCGCCTACGGCATGATCCAGCCGGGCGCGAGCGACACCTCGGCGGTGCGGGCGACCTTTGTCATCGACCCTGAAGGTGTGCTGCGCGCGATGCTCTACTATCCGATGACCAATGGCCGCTCTATCGACGAGATTCTGCGCCTGGTCAAGGCCGTGCAGACGTCGGACGCCAGCAAGGTGGCTACCCCCGAGAACTGGCAGCCCGGGGACAAGGTCATTGTGCCGCCGCCGGCCACGGCCGCGGAGGCCGAGGTCCGCGCGGCCAGCAGCGACTACGAGTGCACGGACTGGTACTTCTGCAAGAAGACGCTCTGAGCGCCTCGCCTACGCACTGAGCACTGCCCCGGCGCGGGCCGGGGCAGATCAACAAGCTCTTGGAGCCCGATGTTGTCGCATACGATGCGTCCCTTTGGGGGAAAGACGCCGTCCACTGGTTGGCGCAACGCTGCGGCGCGGCCGTCCCCCGGGCGGTTGGGGTATGCGGATCGTCGCGCGACCGGGACGGCTTGGCTCGTAAACTAGATCCAAGGGACGCAACTGCCGTGTTTACCTCTATATGCGCCCTCGTGAACGCCTACGACGGCATCCTCTTGGACGCCTATGGGGTGCTGTTGGACAAGACGGGTCCCTTGCCTGGGGCGGTCGCCCTCGTCGAGCGCCTGGAAAGGGAAGGGAAGCCGTATTTGATCCTGACCAACTCCGCGAGTCGTTTGCCGGAAACCTTCGCCGCGGAGCTTGCCGCCATGGGCTTTCCGGTCACTCCGGCGCGGATACTCACGTCCGGTATGCTGCTTGGTCCATTCTTTCGCGCCAAGATCCTCAAGGACGCCCGGTGTCTGGTTCTGGGGCCGGAGGAATCTGTCGAGTACGTTAGGCGGGCGGGCGGTCTGCCGGCTGGCCCACTCGCAGATGCCCAAGCTGAGGCGGTAGTCATTGCCGACCAAAGGGACGTGACGCTGGACGTCATGGACCGGGCGCTGAGCTTGGTCCTCCGGCGGCTCGATATGGGGCAGGAGCTTTCCATCGTGCTCTGCAATCCGGATCTGATCTATCCGGTCGCACCGGGCCGGTACGGCTTCACGGCCGGCGGGCTCGCCGCCATGCTGGAGGCCGTCGTTCGCGAACGCTACCCGGAGCTCGTCGACCCTGTCATCCGGCTTGGGAAGCCTCATCGCCCGATCTTCGAGGAGGCGCGACGGATGCTCGCGGCGGACAGGCTGGTTATGGTCGGGGACCAGCTTGCCACCGATATTCTGGGCGCAAACGGTTTCGGCATCGACTCGGTGCTGGTGCGGACCGGGCTTTCCCACAACGCGAGGACGACGAGCGACGGTGCAGCGCGGCCGACTTGGCAGCTTCGTTCGCTCCTCGCCGACGCGCCGATCTGACAGTTCCGCGTTGCTTCAGTCGGTTTGGCTTGGCGGAGAGCGCCGACGACAGCCTTCTTCCCCAAAAGAAACATATGAACCGCCAAGAACGCAAAGGACACCAAGGGTCTCAGATGGTTGAAGAGGTGAACACTGTTACCTGTCAGGTGCCACGAGAATCAATCAGAGCTCGGCGCCCGGGCGGTTCCGGCCGGCGTATCTGGGTCCACCGCCATGAGGCGCTCCGCCGTCGCCCGACGCTAGGATCTTGCTCTTGTGGTTGGGCGCCCCCAAACATCAAGGGATCGGCCGGGGGACGAGGTGCGGGAGAGCGTCAACGTGGGTGAAGCGGACTTGGCAGCGATCTTTCGTGCTCTAAGCTTCGCGGCCGAGAAGCACCGGGATCAGCGCCGCAAGGACGATCATGGGTCCCCCTACATCAACCATCCCATTGCCCTCGCCAGGGTCTTGTGCGAGGAGGCAGGGGTGACGGATGCGGAGGTCCTTTGCGCCGCGCTCCTGCACGATACCCTGGAGGACACGGACGCCAAGCCGGAGGAGTTGGAGACTCACTTCGGTCCGGCTATCCGCGGAATCGTCATGGAGGTGACCGACGACAAGGATCTGCCCAAGGCGGAGCGCAAACGGCTGCAGATCGCCCATGCGCCAGGTGCGACCCGGCAGGCGAAGCTCGTCAAGCTGGCCGACAAGATCTGCAATCTGCGCGATGTCGCCCTCAATCCACCGGTAGGCTGGGACTTGGAGCGGCGCAGGGCGTACTTCGACTGGGCGAAGGATGTGGTCGCGGGAATACGCGGGACGCATCCTCGGCTGGAGGCTTTGTTCGATGAGGCATACTGCCGGCGCCCGGGGGACGAAGACGGCGCCAGGCAGCGGCCGGATGGCTCATGACGCGAACGGTCACAACGCCTGATCAGGCGGACACTGTCCGTTCCGCTTCCGCAGAACCCCGACCGGGACTTGTGACGACTGTCGTGAGAGTCCCAATGCGCTGCCCCGTCTGCACCGGGTGTCCCGGCGCGAGAGCAGTCTGTTGCTCCACTGCCCCGGGAGGAAACAGCAGAATGACGGTGGAGCCCATATTGAAACGCCCCATCTCTTCGCCCTTACCGAGTCTGATCCGCTGTGCTCCCGCATAGTGATTGGCGGGGATGTGCTCGGCGCGGGGTGTGACCTGGCCCGCCCATACCGTCTCTATGCTGCCGACGAAGATCGCCCCCACCAGGATCACGGCCATGGGTCCCGCATCTCCCTCGAACAGGCACACCACGCGCTCGTTGCGGGCAAACAGTCCCGGCACCAGTCGGGTGGTGACGGCATTGACGCTGAACAGCCTGCCGGGCACGTAGACCATCGCGCTGAGCGTCCCCGTCAACGGCATGTGCACCCTATGGTAGTCGCGCGGGGAGAGGTAGACGGTGTAGAAGGTCCCGCCTTGGAAACGTGCAGCCCACCCCGGGCAGTCTCCAATCAGCTCTTCCAGCGAAAACTCGTGGCCCTTGGCCTGGAAGAGGCGGCCCTCGACGATAGGACCCGCCTGACTCAGGGTGCCGTCGGCGGCGCTGAGCACCGCATCCCGCTCTGGTGCCGGCGGCCTCGTTCCGGGCCGAAGGGGGCGGGTGAAAAAGGCGTTGAAGGTGGGGTATGCACCGGGGTCCCGCTCGAGCGCCTGCTCCATGTCGACCCGGAACAGGCGGATGAACACCCGAATGAGGATGTCCTTGAACGGCCGCCACCGGCTGCGGGTGATACGGTATACGAGGGCGGAGAGCGCATGCTGCGGGAGGACGTACTGCATCCCCACGTAGAGGCGGTGGTACCACCGCAGCGGTTGGTCGTTCACTTTTCTTCTGACGAGAGCAGGTCGGGGCGGGCGGCTAGCGCGGAGAGGTCGGTCGCGATGGCACTCGGCTTCTCCTCGCCGGTGAAGAGCGCAAGGAGCCTGCCTTTGGGATCGACCAGAAAAAAGGGTTCCCCCACGTCGTCTGTTGCCGCCGTGTGCGGCTGCGGGGCGTCCCCGATGGCAGTGCGGAGATGGGTGACCGCCTCCGGCTTGCCGCTAAGCACCTTCAAGGCAGGCGACAGTCGGCTGAAGTCTTGGGCGAGGGCGGGCTCTTGCGCCTCTGCCGCCACCACGAGCTGGACCTCCCCACGGAGATCCGGCTGGTCAGCCAGGCGGTTGTAGACGTCGATCATGCGCGTGACCGCCAGATGGCCTCGCGCCTGCTCCAGATTGGCGAAGGCCAGCAGTGTCCAGTGTCCGTGCAGGTCTTTCTCGGTGAAGGGCAAGCCGGTCGCGTCATGCAGCTCGAAGGTCGGCAGCCCCGCGGCTGGCCGCAGCAGCACCCCCTCGATATGAGGCGGCGGGGCATCGCGAAACTTGTACGCATTACCCCAGTAGTAACCCAACAGAAAGAGTCCGATGGCCCCGGCTACCAGGGCAAGGCGGAAAATCGGCCGGTGCGGATTTCTGGCGAGCATCGGATCGGATAGGGCTCAGCCGTGCAGCACCGCGTGTGCCCGGGACACGGCGGTACCCGTGTCGACTGCGACTCCAAGATCGGTCAGCACCGCGCCCAGGGCGCCGATGCACAGGAGTACGTTCTCGGCCCGGCTGCCGTAACCCATGAGTCCGATACGCCAGACCTTTCCCGCAAGGTCGCCGAGGCCCGCCCCGATCTCCAGGTTGTACTCGTTGAGCAGCCGGGAGCGCACGGCGGCGTCGTCGATCCCCGGCGGAATGGATACCGCATTCAGCTGGGGCAGTCGCTCCGGCTCGGGCACGATAAGCTCCAGGCTCATCGCCTCTAGGCCCGCCTTGAGGGCAAGGTGGTTCCTGCGGTGGCGAGCCCACGACTCCTCGAGGCCCTCCTCGCGCAGCATGAGCAGGGCCTCGTGCAGGCCGTACAGGGCGTTGACAGGGGCAGTGTGATGGTAGCTGCGCTTCTGGTCGTTGCCCCAGTAGCCCATGACGAGGTTGAGGTCCTGAAACCAGCTCTGGACCCTCGCCGTTCGCGACTTCACCTTGGCCAGCGCCCGCTCGTTGAAGCTGACGGGCGCGAGTCCGGGGGTGCAGGAGAGGCACTTCTGCGAGCCGGCGTAGACCGCGTCCACTTGCCACTCGTCGACCTCTAGCTCGCAGCCGCCGAGCGCCGTGACCGAGTCGACGATGGTCAGGCAGTCGTGGCGATGGGCGATCGCCACCAGGGTTTCGACGTCGGAGCAGGCGCCGGTCGATGTCTCGGCGTGGACAAAGGCGACGATCCGCGCGTCCGGATGCGCCGCAAGGGTCTCGTCGAGCTTGTTCGGATCGACGGCGCGGCCCCAGGAGTCTGCGACTACGATGGCCTCGCCCCCGGCACGCTCCACGTTCTCCTTCATCCGCCCTCCGAACACACCGTTGATGCAGACGACAACCTTGTCCCCCGGCTCCACCAGGTTGACGAAGCAGGTCTCCATGCCCGCGGAACCCGGCGCGGAGACCGGCATGGTCAGCGGGTTCTCGGTGCGAAAGGCATAGCGCAGGAGGTCCTTGAGCTCCTCCATCATGCCGACGAAGTAGGGGTCGAGGTGCCCGATGGTGGGGCGGGAGAGGGCTTCGAGAATACGGGGGTGGACATCGGACGGGCCCGGCCCCATTAGAGTACGCACGGGAGGTTGGAAGGAGCGCATCTTGATGGTCAATTCTGGTTGTTCGGTCAGTGGGTTAGAGACCTTCCGAGCGGCGGACGATCGGCGCCAGGCAGTATAAGGGGCCATCAGCCTGGTCTCAAGGCGGCCGTGGGATCCGATGACCTGCGGAACAACCTCAGCGAGGCGAATATGAGCCGGAAGATCGAGAAGAACGAATCCGAGTGGCGCGAGCAGCTGACCCCCGAGCAGCACCGTGTTTGCCGCGATAAGGGGACCGAGCCGCCCTTCACTGGCAAGTACCACGCGCACAAGGAGCGAGGGAAGTACCGATGCTCCTGCTGCGGGGCCGAGCTTTTCCGCTCTGAGACCAAGTACGACTCAGGCACCGGCTGGCCGAGCTTCTGGAGACCCACCGACTCGGATGCGGTCGCGACCGAGGAAGACCTGAGCTTCGGCATGCGCCGCGTGGAGGTTCAATGCAGCAGCTGCGGCGCCCATCTCGGCCACGTCTTCGAGGATGGTCCGCAGCCGAGCGGCCTGCGCTACTGCATCAACTCCGTGTCCCTGGACTTCGAGCCTGACTCTCAAGACACCTGACGCCTCGCGCCCGCGGAGCGGGAACCGTATGGAAGACCTGCAGCCTGCGATCCGCCCCTGACGCCTCGCGCCCGCGGAGCGGGAAGTCTTTGCCGCGGTGGGCACTAGTACGGGTGCACGGAAATCCCGCACCGACATGATCCTTTTGTCGGTTTTCCGGGAGTGGGTTACGGGCGTCGGGGGACGCCGTGAATACCTCCATGTAGCTTGACGGCAGCCTCCCTGCTGCCGACACCCCCGTCGCCCGCAACACACACCTCCTCAGGCTGGAGCCGATAGGCACGGCGTGGTACCGGCCTTTCAGTGCCCCTCTCCTAGTCGCGGTGTCCCCTGCGGTGTTCCGGAAAGGGCCGCCTCGTGATGGTGTCGACGGAGAAGCCCCAGACCCCGCGGCCTTGATTCTCGGCGATCCGCTCCAAAGCCTGATATTCGAACGGCGCGTCCGGGGTGGCTAGCGCCCAGCCCTGCTGGATGAGATAGGCGGCCAAGTCCTCGCCGGGATCGAAGGTCGTGCGGTCGACGTAACAGATGGCGCTTAGGCTGCCGTCGGCATTCTCGTACTGAGGGTAACAACGGATGAAGCCACTCACCCGAAAATCCAGCGCCAGCGATGCCCGGGAGCTGCAGCGGACCGGGCTGATCCACGCCCGGCACTCGCGATCCGTGGGCGGCACGTAGATGCCGTAGAGATGGATCACCCGATTCTTGATCAGAAGCGAGCCGTCGCCCTGCACGATGGCGAGCCCGACGATCTCATTGGCCGCCCGGCTGCTCCCGGCGAGGAGCGCGAGCAAGACAAGCAGGGCGGACGCCAATGCCGTATTTGTTCGGGGCATGCGATGCAGGCGATCGGAATCGGACGTCAGGCAATTGTCGGAACGGATTGTACCGGCGTCAGCCGGCTCAGTGGGCCTCCAAGCGCCCCAGCTCCGTCAGGATGTCGAGTACCAGCTGCTGGGTGTGCGCGTCCATACCCTTGCACAGCCGGTCGGGGTCCCGCTCGCCGTTGAGCAGGGGCCGCACCGCGCCCGCAAGGCGGCCCATACTACCGCCGACACGGCTCATCTGCTCGGCCATGTTTCCTACGAGGACCAGGGCTTGTGCATCGCCGCGTGCTGCCGCGTGGATCATGTGGGCGAGGCCGGGAGCGGCGAGACCCGGATCCGGTCGGGCGTCCGGCTTCGGAAGGGTTGCCGGATCTTGTAGCCCAAGCAGGATGCTCTCGGCGATGACCTGGTCTTCCTCATCGAGCCCGGCAAAGACCTCGCTGCCGCGCTCGCCCGCCGCGATCCGGCGCACCGCACCCACGAGCGAGGTCCAGCCGCTCTGTACTGCGGTATCGAGCAGGGTCTCGAACTCTTGTCGGCGGGCGGGGTTCTGACACGCCTGCACCACTTGGCCGATGAAGTCTGCATGGACGAGCCGGATCTGCTCGCGGCGATCTGGGAGTCTGGTCATCAGGGGTAATTCTTCCGCGAAGGGACCATAGGGTAGGGTGCGCTGGGTTGCGTTCGGCAGTTCGGACAACATGCTGTCTTTTGCTATGCCCTGTCCTGCGTGCATGTGATTCTTTCGTTTTCCGGGCTCGGGTTACGTATAAGCCGCTAGTGGACAAAGGTAGGGTGGCGCACGACAAGATCAAGCACTCGACGGGAGCGGCACGGCGCTGTACCCGACCCTGGTCCGGCGGCCGAGTTATCGGCGAGAATCACCCTATTCCGTTCGCACTTGGTGACGCTATGAAATTCGTCCACGAAAGGCTCTCGTTGAGAACGACCGGGGAAATCCAGATCGTCGACATCACGGCCCGGGTCACCGACCTATTCATCGGCACGGGGATCCAGGAGGGCCTGGTGACGCTCATCTCGCCCCATACCACCGCCTACGTCAACCTGAACGAGAGGGAGGAGATGCTGCAATCGGACATGGTCGACTTTCTCCAGCGCCTCGTCCCTCGCGACGGCGAGTACCGCCACAACCTCAATCCGGTCGATGACCGGGAGAATGCCCATTCGCACCTCATGGGCCTCTTCATGAACGCCTCCGAGACCATACCTATCTCGGGCGGGCGACTGCTCCTCGGAGGGTGGCAGTCGATCTTCTTCATCGAGCTGGACGGTCCTCGGGAGGAACGCCAGGTCGCCCTGCATTTCGTTGGAGAGCTGTAAGAGCATGCACCGCTCGGACATTGCGGGTTTTTTCGCGCGTCCGCAGGACCTCGATCCCCAGGATTCGATCAGGCTCGACTATTACTTCGAGTGCGTGGGCGATCCGGAGGAGGCCGCGGCCCACCTTTGCAGCGAGCAATCTACGGCGCAATGGCGCCGCGTGGGCGTGGATGAAGACCTCCGCCCCGTGTTTGGGGCAAAGGTCGTCGATCTCCACGTTGTCGGCAGGCTGCCGCGGCCGAGTTACACGATCGCAGGTGTGGAGCCGAGCGAGGTTCACGCCTGCCGCGTGAGCATTGCCCATCCCCACCGCAACTTCGGCCCGCGGCTTCCCAACCTCCTGTCAGCCGTATGCGGGGAGGGCGCGTTCTTTTGCCCCGGCGTCCCGATCATCAAGCTGCTCGATATCGATTTCCCCGCGTCCTATCTGGCCGGGTTCGAGGGGCCGCAGTTCGGCGTCCCGGGTATTCGCGATCTCCTTCAGGTGTACGACCGTCCGATCTTCTTCGGCGTGATCAAGCCGAATATCGGCCTCCCGCCGGAGGCCCTGTGCGAGCTCGGGTATCAAGGCTGGCTGGGTGGTCTCGATGTCGCCAAGGACGACGAGATGCTGGCGGACGTCGCGGGCTGTCCCCTCCGGGAACGATCCGCCCTCCTAGGGGCCGCGCGGCAGAGGGCTGAACGTGAGACGGGCTCCCCGAAGCTGTATCTCGCCAATATCACGGACGAGGTCTATCGGCTACGCGAGCTTCATGATCTCGCGGTGAAGAACGGCGCCAACGCGCTGCTCCTGAACGCGGTTACCGTCGGGCTCAGCGCCGCCCGCATGCTGCGGCGAGCCGCCAGGGTCCCCCTGGTAGCGCACTTTGCCATGACCGCTGCATTCAGCCGCCTGCCGCACTACGGGATTCATTCCCAGGTCATCACGAAGCTGCAGCGTCTCGCGGGATTCGACGCCATCATCGTCCCGGGATTCGGCGACCGCATGATGCACACGGATGCGGAGGTGCTCGAAAACGTTCGGGCGTGCCTGGACGCGATGGGCGACATCAAGCCGAGCCTGCCGGTTCCGGGCGGGAGCGATTGGGCCGGCACGTTGGAATCGGCCCATCGCAAGATCGGCGCTTCCGACTTCGGTTTTGTCGCCGGCAGGGGGGTCTTTTCACACCCGATGGGGCCGGCGGGCGGCGCGGCAAGCCTGCGTCAGGCGTGGGACGCCATCACCCGCGGAGTCGGGCTCGAAGAACATGCAAGGTCACATGCGGAGTTGCAGGCGGCTATCGAGGCGTTCGGCAAATCGAAGGACGCATCGCCCGCCCAATGAGTACTCTTCAAGACGAGCCGGCAGGACGGGTAAGGCAGAGCGTGCCCATCAGGAGCGCCTGAGCTGCCGGATCGTCGAGGCGCAGCACACCCATCACGAGTGCCACTGTGTCGAAGATTAGTCGCGCCGCTGATCTTCTGAAACACTGCCAGTGTCACCTGTCGGCGAGCGCAGCCGTGAGCGAAGAGGGAAGCCGGCGCCGAGCACGTAGTGGTTGTCGGGGGCGACCTTAGAGAGGCCACGGTCCAACGGGACGCGGTTGCGGTGGAAAGCGTCGACCGGCATTTGGGTGTGGCGAAAGTTGGCCATGGCGGATGCTACCTATCTTGAGGTTCGCGATAGTGGGCGAGGAACCTACGCTCCATCGCCGAGTTTGGGAATGGTCTAGGTCAAATTTGGCGTCCTTTGTGCGTCGCTGATGCCAAGTGCCCCACAAAGATTCAAAAGGGTTGCCTGCAACGGGCTCTAGATCCGAGGCAAGATCTCTGCCAGAAATCCGGGCTCGTGGCCGATGACCAAGCCGGTCACCTCGCCCAGGGTCTCCAGGGCGAAGCCGAAGCCGCCGTCCGCGTCCGCGGTCGGCTCTGCCTCGAAGCACTCCGCATAGATCTGCGCGAGCTTGGTGACAAACTCTCGGCTGGGGGCTGGATCGTCTCGGACCGCCTCCAGCTGGACGTCATCGGCGGCGGTGGAAGTCGCCCGCTCCATGCGGTCGATCTCGCATCCGAGCTCGCAGAGGTAGCGCTCATCGTAGGTACGTCTGAGGCTGTCCTGTGCGCAGAGGGTTTGGCAGAGCTTGCCTTGCAAGGGCTCGGGCAGCGCTCGCAAGAGGGACGCGAGCGTGCGTGCCTTCTCTGCGATATCCCGCAGGGACTGGGCAATCAAGGCTTGCCGCTCCAATGCCTCCGGGTCCGGCTCGGTGCGCTTCTCCAGCTGGGGACCGAAGACGGTGAGCTGGTACTCCAGTGCGCATACGAAGATCTGGCGACCCATCTCATCGCCGATGCACCGCTCCGTCAGCTCGCGTGAAATCTCTGCCTTTTGTCGCTCGTCCAGATGGGTGGCCCCGACGAAGCGCGTGCCCTGCGCCTTGCGCCGGTCGGCCTGCTTTTTCCCCTTGGAAGGGGAGCTCTCATCGCCCAGGGCCGAATTACGGAGCAGTCTCGGGTGGGTGTTGGTCTCGTGCTCAAGGCGCATGTCTCGGCCCTCGTTAGGAGGTGGGATTCGCTTAGTCGAGGTACTGCATTACTGCTCCCCTGTTCAGCCCGATACGTTTACTCAACCGATCTGACAGCCTGCGTTGGATCCCCTTCTGTCAGTGGAGGACGGCGTTGCCGTCCGGCGATGGACGGCAAGCCCGCTCGTTGTCACCTTGCCACCATCTCCACGCGGCGATTGAGGGCGCGGCCCTGCTCGGTGGCGTTCGACGTCATTGGGGCCAGACTGGCGACGCCCATCGGGGTCATACGCTCGGCGGCAATGCCAAACTGGCTGACAAGGGCCTTGGCGACGGCCTCGGCCCGACGTTTCGAGAGATCCATGTTGTATTCGAGCCCGCCCTTGTTATCGGTGTGGCCGACGATGTAGACGGCGAGGTCCGGTTTGTCCTTGAGGACCTTGGCCATCTCCGCCAGCTGCGCCTTCGATCCCGATTTAATGACGGCCTTGTCGAAATCGAAGTAGACGCCGTAGACGGCGACCCGGCCCTGTTCCGTGATCCCGCGCTCCAGCTCGTCGGCCTTGAGCATGACCATCTTGTCCTGCATCGGGGTGGTCAGCACCTCTTCGAGGAACACGGCGACGCGGTCGCCGGCCTCGGGCGTGTGGTAATTGTCCTGGTAGGCGGCGAAGACGAAGACGTAGGAGTCGCCTTCCGGCTTAGCGGCCTTGCCGACATAGATGCGCGGGTCCTTCACCGACGTCTCCGAGAACGCATTCTTCTGCAGGTTCAAGGCCGTGAGCTTGTTGCCGTTGGTCTCATCGCTGTAGAAGGTGTCGACGCCCTTGCCGCATCCCCGGAAACCCGAGCACTCGAACAGCGCCTTGTAGCCCAAGTCTTCGAGCGCGGCCTTGTAGTTGCGAATCACCTCCAGCGAGCTGCGCCCCTTGGGTGCGATGTAGAGGATGCGGGTACGGCGCCCTTCGAGCCGGATGGAGCTCTCCCAGAACCGGGTTCCCGGGGTGGCGTCCCACTTACCCGTCGGGATGACCGCCTCGTCGAACTCGCCCCGCTGGTAGCCGATGATGACGGAGCCGTCGTAGCGGGGGATGCCGGGTATGTCCTTGGCGCCCGCGATGTCCTTGGTGAGGTCGATACCGAGGGCGCCGGCGGAGACTGTCAGCAACGCGATTTGCAGAACTAGGGCGGCGAGTCGTTTGGCTTGCATTGGTCAGTCCCAGCTTAGTGTCCCGCCGGTCTGGTACTCGGTGACCCGGGTTTCGAAGAAGTTCTTCTCCTTCTTCAAATCCAGCACCTCCGACATCCAGGGGAAGGGGTTGGCCGCCCCCGGGTATTGCTCCGGCAGACCGATCTGGGCGCAGCGGCGGTTGGCGATGAACTTCAGGTACTCCTCGAACATGGGCGCGTTGAGCCCCAGCACGCCGCGCGGCATGGTGTCATAGGCGTATTGCGCCTCCAGGCTCACGGCGTCGCGGATCATCCCGACCAGCTCCTGCTTGAAGCTGTCCGTCCACAGGTGCGGGTTCTCGATCTTGATCTGGTTGATCACGTCGATGCCGAAGTTCATGTGCATGGACTCGTCGCGCAGGATGTACTGGAACTGCTCGGCGGTACCGGTCATCTTGTTGCGCCGGCCCATGCTCAGGATCTGCACGAAACCCACGTAGAAGAAGATGCCCTCGAAGATGAGGTAGAAGGCCACCAGCTCCCGCAGCAGCTTCTGGTCGTTCTCTGCGGCGCCGGTGTTGAAGTACGGGTCCGCCAGGTACTGCGTGTAGGGCAGGGCCCATTCCGCCTTGCGAGCCACGGAAGGGACCTCGCGATACATGTTGAAGATCTCGCCCTCGTCCAGTCCCAGGCTCTCGATGACGTACTGGTACGCATGGGTGTGCAGGGCCTCTTCGAATGCCTGCCGCAGCAGGTACTGGCGGCACTCGGGGTTGGTGATGTGGCGATAGACCGCGAGCACCAGGTTGTTGGCCACCAGGGAGTCCGCCGTGGAGAAGAAGCCCATGTTGCGCTTGATGATGGTGCGCTCGTCGTCGGTCAGGCCGCCTGGGTTCTTCCACAGGGCGATGTCCGCATTCATGTTGATCTCCTGCGGCATCCAGTGGTTGGCGCAGGCGTCCAGATACTTCTGCCAGGCCCAGTCGTACTTGAAGGGCACCAGCTGGTTGAGGTCGGCGCGGCAATTGATGATCTTCTTGTCGTCGACGCGCACGCGACCGGCCCCGATCTCCAGGCTCTCCAGGCCGGTGGCGCCGCCCTCGGCGGACTGGTCGTAGTCGTGTCTTGCGGCGGCACTGTCCCTCGGGCGCTCAGGGATCAGCATGTCCTCCATGGGCAGCTCCGGCTGGGGCGGGAAGGGATTCGGGTCCACGCTGGGTGCTGCCCCGGCAGTGGCCATTAGCGCCTCGTTGGCGACGACGCCCTCGCCGGGGCGCACGTGCGTGGCGGTGTTGTGAGCGCGCAATGCCGGCTGCGGCTGGGACGCGCGGCGCTGCGGCTTGGAAGGGACCTTCGGGGCGGCCTTGGTTTGCGGTTTCGCGGTGGCGAGGGGGTCGTCCCAATTCAGCATCTGGTTCTCCTGAGACTGTTGATATACAGGTCGCATTTTCTGTCCGGATTCTTCCGGGGCCGGGTTACGGGCGCCGGGGGACGCCGTAGATACCTCCCTGTAGGCTTGACGGCAGCCTCCCCGCTGCCGACACCCCCGTCGCCCGCAACCCGGCCCCTCAGGTCACACACCGAAAGGGCCATGTTTCTTTCGTACATCCGGGGTGTTGCGGCGTGGCATGTCCGTGTCTAACTGCAGCGTGGGCTGCTCGGGTGTTCGGACATACGACTCGATGAGTCGGTAGAGGTCCTTTGCGGCAAGCTCGGCGCTGTCGGTCGGCAGATCCGTGAAAGCGATGCGCGTCAAGGTCACGCGAAATCCCGAATGGTCCGCGGCGTACTCCTCGAAGATGGAGATCGCCTGCTCCTCGATTTGCTTCTCGTGACGGACAAGGAGTTGGTCATAGCGGGGCGGCAGAGTCACATAATCCCACATCACATCGGCGGAGTTGATGTGCGGACGAATGACCACGTAGGGTTTTGCCGTCTGACTGCAATGACGAAACCAATCGCTCTGCGGGGCCTTATCGTAGCCTTGGACGAATGCGAACAGGTTATCAGGCATGACGTTCTCCTTTGGCGTTTTCTTTGATATGTCGCTCGTGCTTATGGATATCCGCGCTGCAGACTGTTAGTCCCTCCTAGTAGGGCGCAATAGCGAAGCGTATTGCGCCGAGTGGCAATATTGAAGCGCATTGCACTGCACGCCTTGGTCTTGGTCGGGTACGGGCCGTCGGGACACGGCGTGAATACATCCATGTAGGCTCGACGGCGCCGTCCTAGGCGCCGACGGTCCCGCCGACCCGCACCCGACCCGCCTAACGGACGTTTCTCCTGAGGCGCGACGCTAATCACCATGATCGACGTTTCGGTTTCCGTGGGCGAACGCGATTGATGCGGTTTGCTGCGCTCACCACATCCTACGCGGACTGCTGGACCCAAGGTGAACCTTCGCTCCTCGATTCGGGTAGTCTTATAAGTTTTTCATGTTGCTGCCGCATCAAAGGCGTTGAAATGACGTGCAAGCTCAATCCGTTGGCTGTTCGCGTCAGGTGATAATTGATGGCAAAGCGCTGGTCATTCGCATAGTACAACTGCTTGCGGGCGTGCATCGTTTCGAACAACACCAGCATCTCTTGTTTGAGCTCATTGTCGCCATTCGCCATCTGATCGAGAGCCGGCTCGATCTGCTCCCGGCCCTTGTCCAGCGGGACCAGTGACGCATTCCAGCAGAAGATGGCGAACGCGACGGCCTTCTCTTGCTCGGAGTACCCGTTTGCCTCATTCAAGAGCGGCTCGGCATAGGCCAAGATCACGGCGGACAATTTTGGAGACAATGCATGTTCGAACAACACGTCGGAGAAACCTGAGTCTCGGCCAGCGCTCGAGCGCTCATTGCGAACCTGTGCCTTCCTCGCGACGCTCTTCCTCCTTCGCTTCTCTTCGCGTCGTTTCAGTGAGTCTTTGTTTCGCTTGTTTGCCATGAAGACTCCTCCCGCATCGTTGCTTCGTAGGATGTGGTGAGCGCAGCGAACCGCATCTGTCGGGTTACTCACCCGCATCGATCAATTCACCCGGTGCGCTTGCCCAGTCGCGGGGGTAAACACCCCGTTCGACGAAGGCATGGAAGCTGGAATGCTTCCAGTCGGACACGTGCTGTACTCAGCCATGCTTGACTGGGTTCCAATGAATGTAATCCACATGCCGTCGATAATCTTGGTCATCGCGGATCATGTGCTCCCAAAACCGCCGTTGCCAGATGCCCCTCTCGCCCTCGTTTCCGCCGGCTCTCTGACCGCCGCTCGCCGGCCGTGATGCCCCTTGAGAAGCCCGCCTTGATGAGCGCCCACCGCGTCGAATAGTCGCTGTCGCCCTGAGGCAATGTCCAAATACAGTGCATGTGGTCCGGCAGGATGACGATCACGTCGATAACAAAAGGGTGTACGTTCCTTACATTACGAATGGCCTCGCGAAATTCTGCGATGTGCTCCACCAGAAGCTGGTTGTTCTTTCGCCTCGCAAGGTTCACCGTGAAAAACCAGGTTGCGCAGCTGATTCTTGCCCGTCTGTAAGCCGTCACATCGATTGAGCGTCAGCTTTCCGTTCGTGCACGCGATTGATGCGGTTCGCTCCGCTCACCACATCCTACGCGGACCGCTTGAGTCTATTCTTTGGTGCATTCATCGCTTTGTTTTCCCCAGAAACTCGGACTTCAGAACAAAACCATTCTCACAAGCGTTGCAGGGTGAGGCATAGAGGTAGTCGGTGCCTTTTGCTCGGCCGAGCACGGCGAAAATTGATCCCTTTCCATACTCGCCGATAACGGCACTATCGCGCGTCGGTTCGGAATGGACGTAAACCTTCCCTGTCAAGGTATACAATTTCCCGTCGTCGTTGCGATCGATCTTGTATTTGGTCGTGGCCGCCTCGGCAGGCGAAGCGTGTGCAGCGTATGATGGGTACGAACACACCAAGGCCGCCATGAATACGATAGTCTTGCTCAGTGTTGTCATGTTGCCTCCGGCTAGCTGTCGAGTTAGCGCTAAATGATGGTACTGTTCTGCGTAGCAGTGAAATTGGCCGACGTTGTTGCTTCCTCTTCCGAAGCTTACGCCGACCGAACAGGCTCCGTACGTTGGATGCGCGGGCCTTCATCGTCTCTGCTTCGTAGGGCGCAATAGCGAAGCGTATTGCGCCGAATGCCGGTAGCGTAGAATCGGCGGATCGCGCCATCATTCCCGTTCCCCCGCGGCTTCTCCAAGCCCGGGATCCTGCGCCCAATCGACGGGGTAGATCCCCTGCTCGACAAAACGATGGAAGGTCGACAACGGCCAATCGCGGACCCTCTGCACGTACCCATGCTTGAACGGGTTGATGTGGACATAATCCACATGCGCCGCATAATCGGCATCGTCGCGGATCGCGTGCTCCCAGAACCGCCGTTGCCAGATGCCACGTTCCCGTCGGCGCGTCCGCACGTCCGAGCGATGCTCGGTTGTGTCCAACGCACGGGAGAAATGCTGCTTGATGGTCCGCCAGCGGTTGGTATAGTCGTCGTCGCCCGGCGGTAGCGTCCAGACGGTGTGCAGGTGGTCGGGGAGTACGACCCAGGCGTCGATATGGAAGGGATAACGCCGACGCACGCGCCGGACGGCATTACTGAGCGCATCGATGTGCCGGACGAGCAAGTCATTCGGATAACGCCTGAGCAAATTCACCGTAAAAAAGTACGTTCCGCCAGGAATCCGGAGGCGACGGTAGTCGGGCATTTTGGTCGCGGCTCATAGGTTGCGCGCAATCGGTATTTTCCATGCGGCGCAATACGCTTCGCTATTGCGCCCTACGCGGGCTAACACCAGCGGAAACTTTGCCGCTCAACTGTAACGGTCCACTAAATCAAGTTCTTCAAGTCGAATCGCCATTGCTTCGTTCGATACCCTGAACTGCTTCGCAAGAGAAACAAAGTGAACACCGTTATACCGTTCCGTACCAGCGAGAACTCTTGACAGATCTCGGCGAATCTTGCACCGTGTCGCCAGTTCCATGTAGTCATTGCCCGCTAGAGCAAACATTGTGGCTTCCGTCAGGTAGAAGCACTCGGTTCCGAACAAGCGCTTGAATGCCTCTTTTACAAGTTTCTCAGGCATCAGGAAATAGGTTGCAAACTTGTCAGCTTCAATCTCCTGAACAGGACGCTTGCCGTCTTTGCCTGTGCCGTCCTGAGGTCTATCGCGGTGGAGATCGCTTCCCTCATGTGCCAAGGCGACGTGCCCCAATTCATGTGCTGCGGTGAAGTTTCGAATATTGACGGGGAACTCCCGCGAGATTCTTACGCGCTTACTAGACCGATCCATCATGCCCGCCACTTCTATCGACTTCCCGCTTATCTTGAATCGTCCTAGTGATTCAGCGTAATCACAGTCATAGCCTAACCAATTCAAGGCATCCATAGGGTCTAGGACATCGTCTGGCCTTAAGTCCGTTCTGTCGGGCCAGATCGACTCGCGGTGCGTCCACAGCTGGATCTGTATGTTCCTCGCGGCCTCCTCTATTTCGCGGTCTGTACGTCTTGGCTTCCGTCGCTTTGTTTGTGGGGATGGGTCTACCGCAGAAAACTTACCGTCTCCATCGAGGTAGGCGTAAGGATTTTGAAATAGTTCGCGGCTTTTTCGGATTCGGACCTGGTCGGTCATATCAGTTATACCCGCGAGTAAAACGGGCAGAAGCAAATTGCTGCAATAACGAGTCGTTTCGTGGCAACCCGGTCGTTATGGCCATCCTAGCCTAACCCACGCTACAGTTCATTCGCCCACCCTTACTGGCACGCCTCACACTCCGGATCGAGAACCGAGCAGGCCTTCGGCTCTTCCGCTCCATTGCCGTTTCCCTTCCCGCTGCCGTTGGACTTGAACCATAGGTAGCTCCCTCCGACGGCGCTGAGCTGGTTCGCCCGGGATGCGTCGTCCATGGTCGATTTCTCGACGTGGGTCGCGCCCATGGAGCGGAGGTAGTAGGTGGTCTTGAGGCCGCGCACCCAGGCGAGCTTGTAGAGGTTGTCGAGCTTCTTGCCGCTCGGCTCGCTCATGTAGAGGTTGAGGCTTTGGGCCTGGTCGAGCCATTTCTGGCGTCGGGAACCGGCTTCGACGAGCCAGCGAGGGTCGATCTCGAAGGCGGTGGCGTAGAGATCCTTGAGCTCCTGCGGGATGCGATCGATGGCCTGGACGGAGCCGTCGAAATACTTCAGATCATTCACCATGACCGCATCCCACAGGCCCTGGTCCTTCAGGTCCTTGACGAGGTAGGGGTTCACCACGGTGAACTCCCCGGATAGGTTGGATTTGACGAACAGGTTCTGGTAGGTGGGCTCGATGGACTGGCTGACCCCCGCGATGTTGGAGATGGTCGCCGTGGGGGCGATGGCCATGCAGTTGGAGTTGCGCATGCCGACGCTGCGGACCCGGGCGCGCACGGCGTCCCAGTCGAGGGTGCTGTCGGTGTCCATCTGGAGGTACCCGCCGCGGCCTTCGGCGAGGTGGGCGATCGAGTCGATGGGGAGTACGCCCTGGCTCCACAGGGAGCCTTCGAAGCTGGAGTAGCGCCCGCGCTCCTCGGCGAGGTCGGTGGAGGCCTGGATGGCGTAATAGCTCACGGCCTCCATGGAGGTGTCGGCGAACTTGACCGCCTCCTCGCTGGCGTAGGGGATGCGGAGCTTATAGAGGGAGTCCTGGAAGCCCATGATGCCGAGCCCTACCGGGCGGTGGCGGAGGTTCGACTTGCGCGCCTGCGGCACGTTGTAGAAGTTGTAGTCGATGACGTTGTCCAGCATCCGCATGGCGGTGGACACGGTCTTGCGCAGCTTTTCTGTGTCGAGACCCCGCTCGCCGACGTGGGCGGCAAGGTTGACCGAGCCCAGGTTGCAGACGGCGATCTCCTGGTCGTTGGTGTGCAGGGTGATCTCGGTGCAGAGGTTGGAGCTGTGCACCACGCCCACGTGCTGGTTGGTGTAGCGCCGGTTGCAGGGATCCTTGAAGGCGAGCCAGGGATGGCCGGTCTCGAACAGCATGGCGAGCATCCGGCGCCAGAGGTCCACTGCCTTGACCCGTTTGCTGACCTTGAGCTCGCCGCGGGCGGCGCGCTCCTCGTAGGCGGTGTAGGCGGCCTCGAACGCCTGGCCGGTGAGGTCGTGCAGGTCGGCGGTCTCGTCCGGCGAGAACAGCGTCCACTCCTTGTCCTCGGCGACCCGCTTCATGAAAAGGTCCGGCACCCAGTTGGCCGTGTTCATGTCGTGGGTGCGGCGGCGGTCGTCGCCGGTGTTCTTGCGCAGCTCGAGGAACTCCTCGATGTCGACGTGCCAGGTCTCCAGATAGGCGCAAACCGCGCCCTTGCGCTTGCCGCCTTGGTTCACCGCTACCGCGGTGTCGTTGGCTACCTTGAGGAAGGGCACCACCCCCTGGCTCTTGCCGTTGGTCCCCTTGATGTGGGCGCCCATGCCGCGCACCCGGGTCCAGTCGTTGCCGAGCCCGCCGGCGAACTTGGAGAGCAGGGCGTTGTCCTTGATCGCGCCGTAGATGCCGTCGAGGTCGTCGGGGACGGTGGTCAGGTAGCAGGAGGAAAGCTGCGGGCGCAGTGTGCCGGAGTTGAAGAGCGTCGGCGTCGAGCTCATGAAGTCGAAGGAAGACAGAAGCTCGTAGAACTCGATGGCCCGCTCCTCGCGGTCGATCTCGTTGATGGCAAGCCCCATGGCGACCCGCATGAAGAATGCCTGGGGCAGCTCGAAGCGCACGCCCTCCGCGCTGTGGATGAAATAGCGGTCGTAGAGGGTCTGCAGCCCCAGGTAGGTGAACTGCAGGTCGCGCTCCGGCTTTAGCGCCGCCCCCAGTCGCGCGAGATCGAACTGGCCGAGCCGGCGGTCGAGGAGCTCCAGGTCTCCGGCCCGCTTGATGTAGGCGGCGAAGTAGTCCGCGTAGCGCTCCCGCAGGTCCGCCTGGGTGGCGACGCCGGTGTCCATGCCGAGGAAGGCCAGGGCCTCGTGGCGCAGGATGTCGAGCAGGAGGCGGGCGGCGACGTAGCTGTACTCCGGCTCCCGCTCGATCATGGCGCGGGCGCTCATGACGAGCGCCTGACCGACGTCCGATTCTTTCACCCCGTCAAACAGGTTGCGGCAGGTGTCGGCCAGGATGGCCTGGGCGTCGACTGAAGTCAGGTCGCGGCACGCCTCGTCAACCAGCAGGCGCATCCGCTCCAGATCGAGGGCGCGCAACGTGCCGTCGGGCAGGGTGACGTTGATGCCGTGCTCTGGCTTGGGCTCCGCGGCGGCCTTCTGTGCGCGCTCGCGGGCGCGCTCGTCGCGGTAGAGCACGTAGGATCGGGCAACCTTGTGCTCCCCTGCGCGCATGAGCGCGAGCTCCACCTGGTCCTGGATGTCTTCGATGTGCACCGTCCCGCCGCCGGGGAGACGGCGTGTCAGGGCCGACACCACCTGATCCGTCAAATCCCGCACCCGGTCGTGAATGCGGCTGGAGGCGGCCGCGCTGCCGCCCTCGACGGCCAGGAATGCCTTGGTCAGGGCCACCGTGATCTTGTTGGGATCGAAGTGGGTGACCTTGCCGTTGCGGCGGATCACCTGGACCTTGCCGGGCGCGTGGGCCTTCACCTCTGCGCTGGCGTCCCGACGTGCGCTCTGCGGCGGAACGGCGAATGGCTGCGGCGGGGTGGCGGACGGCGCTTCGGTGGCCATGGCTCCTCCTCAGGTGCGTTCTTCGTTTGGTCGGGAATCTGCCCACAGACAGCATGGGCGGCACGGCATGTTGCATTCACAATATATAGCGATGACGAGTATGTCAACCACAATATGTTGTGCGAAATCGCTGGAACAAGCCTGGTACGAGCTGTGTGTAGGCTGTGGAAAAGCGCGCTTGCGAGGCCGCCCTACGGGCGTGCGGTCCCGTGGCGCATGGGCGCCTGGCGCCCAGCTAGGCTGTGGACAACGGGTTTGTGCATCGGATGCGCTGAAATCGCGCGGGAGTGTGGCGGCGACGAGGAGCTTGTCTCGACGCGATACGTCCGGTGAGCTGCGGACGGTCACCTTCGAGCGGGCGGTCAGGCGGCGCCGAACGGGGACCTTGCGCGGGGTCTGGTGCGATCGCCGATGTCGGGCGGTGCTAGGGCGTACGACTCCGCATGGGCCGCGGGTGCATCTGCGTCAGTCGACTTGAACCAGGAAGTACTTCGGGTCCGCGTGACGGTCGACGTCGATCTTTGCGTTGTAGGAGCGGGTCTCGCCGGGACGAAGCTCCGCGATGTCGACATCGCCCGTGGCATCGCCTTTCTTCAGGGTGGCTACGCCAGTCTGCACGCCGAGCTCGTCGAACAGGAAGATCTTCACGTGAGGGGCAACGATGTTTTCGGTGTCGTTTTTCAGCAGGGCGTGGTATTCGATGGCCTTGGAATCCGCGACTCCCGACTCGGCGAAGGTCACGCTCAGGACGTACTTGTCGTTGACCTCCATGAGCTTGTTGTACTTCAGGGGGGCCAATCCCGGGATGCGCTTCTCGACCATGGCCTGAAGTGCAGTATCGCGCTCCAGCATGCGCGCCTTCACGGACTGTAGCTGGTCAGTCGTCTGGCGAAGATTGACGTCGAGGGTCAGGTTTTCCGACTCGAGCAGCTTCAGCTTGGCCCAGGCGAGAATCCATCCCATGGATACGCCGACGAGGGCGACCAACAGGAGGGCGACCAACGCCGTGAGCTTGCGGATCTTCCTGGTCTTGCTGCGTGAGGCGGCGTGGCGGGATGCCTGTCGGTCGACGTACATGGCGCGGCCGTTATTGGCCGCATACGGTTGGCCGCTGACTGAGGGATTCGCCCTGGTCTCGGGCTGTCTATGGCGATTCTCCGGCTGCGCATCGGGGCGGGAGTGCTGTTGGGCGTCGCGCTCCGATGCGACAGACTCCGGTTGATCTAGGTTGCGCTCGTCAACGGCTCTTTCCATCTTGACCGCGGTATCTTGTTCGGTAAGGTGGAGAGTCTAAAAGGATGCTGCGGGTCAGGTAAAGTTTTGGTAACCCTGAAGCCTGGACTCGACCGCTCGTCATCGCAGCGCAATCGCCCTCGGGGAGCGAAATGACGAGGCTCCATTCGCGCGCAAGGACAATGCGTATAATTTGGGCGTACGGGGGGCGTGCGTGCAGCTGCGCAATCCATCCGCCTGACGACAATTAACGGAGAGTCCGAGCAATGCAAGTCAAAGAGATCATGAGCCGGTCCGTGCGCACGGCCACGCCGGACACCAAGGTGTTGGAGGTCGCGTCCATCATGTGCCTTTACCGGTTCGCCGGTCTGCCGGTGGTGGAGGGCGAGGACCGTCTGGTGGGACTGATCGCCGAGAAGGATGTCCTTCACAGCCTGTTCCCGAAGTTGGAGAGCCTAATGGAGGAGGGAATTGCCAATGTGGACCTGGACAGGGAGATGGCCAGGTACAAGGACGTCTTGGCACTGCAGGTCTCCGATCTCATGACCCGGAATCCCATCACCGTGCCGCCTGACATGCATATCCTGCGGGCGGCGACCGTCATGGTGCGTCACCGCTTCCGCCGTATCCCGGTGGCGGAGAACGGTCGGCTCGTGGGCATGCTGAGCCTGGGCGACGTGCACAAGGCCATCTTCCACGCCACGCTCGCACACAAGCTCGGGTCGTTCTAGGGCGATCGTCGTCAAGCCCGTACAGATCAATTGGTCTTTTCGCCCACCTTCGGCGCCGGGACGAAGGTGGGCGGCGTCTTTCTGGGAAGGTGATCAGCGTCGGGCCTCAGCTGGAACGCCCATTGGCGGCTCGGCAGCCGAGTTGTCGTGCTAATCCGCTCTGGGGAAGCGCTGAATAAATGCATCCTGCATCTGCGGGCATATGGCGTCGGAAGAGCGCGGTTTCCGGATGCCTTCATTTTCAGCGCCTTGCAGGTGCTGAAAATTCCGGAGGGTGGGGTGGCTGGCGCAAGCTATGGGCTTGCAAACGCAAAGTGCGACGCACTAATCTCCGACTTCGAAACGACAATGACTTGGCCCCTTGCCGGTCGCATACGGTCGGCTCTCGTGCCCGGAGGATGGTGATGAATAGACGATTGCCCGCGCTAGTGCTGGGCTTTGCGACGGCTGCAATCTGTGAAGGTACTGTGGCCGCACCGGCGGCCGAGGCGGCCAAGACGGAGTTCGATGCGGCGATGCGGTTTACCCCGAATCTGGACGACGGGCGAAACATCTACCTCACCTGTGCGGTTTGTCACCGCCCGGAAGGGTGGGGCACTGCCGACGGCACCTATCCTCAAATCGCCGGTCAACTGCGACCGGTCATCGTCAAACAGCTGGCCGACATCCGCACGCGCAATCGCGAAGCCCCCCTGATGCACCCGTTCGTCGAGCCGCGTATCCTCGGCGGACCCCAAGAGATTGCGGACGTCGCGGCCTACGTGGCGCGGTTGCCCATGACCCCGCATAACGGCATGGGTCAGGGAACCGACCTCGCCTTGGGCGAGCGCCTCTATCAGCAGACGTGCGCGACCTGCCACGGTGAGCATGGTGAAGGGGACGCGGACCAGCTGGTTCCGGCTATCGCTGGCCAGCATTACAACTACTTGATGCGGCAGTTCGACGAAATTCGCTCGGGACGACGCAAGAGCTCCCATCCGGGCATGGTCGCGCAGATCAAGGACTTCTCGCCCGAGCAGCAGGCCGCAGTGCTCGACTACAGCTCCCGTCTGCGCCCACCCGCTGCGAAGATCGCAAAGGAGGGCTGGCGCAATCCGGACTTTCCGAACTACGTCAGACCTCCCGCCGCTGCGCCTGCGGCCGACTCGGAAGAGGGCCCCCCTCACCCCTGATCGGGGCGCAGCTTCCGTGCCCGCCTCGCCGCCGTCGCGGTCGCGCATCGTTCTTGGTGATTAGTCCTGAAACTCAGCCGGAACGCTTTGCACTCCATCCGTGGGGCCTAGATCCCGGCACTCTCTGCCGGGATGACGCCCAGGCACGGATCAATGTCATCGTTCCGGCAGGGATTGCCGGAAACCAGGTGCCAAGGACGGCGCGCAGCCCCATGACAAAGCAGGACCTTCGTCGCAGCTGAGGAATAGCGCTGATCACCTCGTTCTTTTTCACTGCTTGAGGTGCCTTAGGCGCTCGTTGCCGGGCTTGTGCCCGGAATGCTCGAACATGAAGTATGTGAACCAGTCGCCGTAGCCTTCCGGCGCCCCGGCCCCAGTGAGGGCGGCGGGCGGCGGGCCTTTCTCGCCACTACAGAGCTCGGCGGCAATGGCGGCGATTCGCGCAAGCTGCTCCCCATTGAGGTTCGGCACGACCTCCGCTTGGATGCGCTGAGCGACGGCGCGCGCCTGGTCGATGCAGGGCGCCGCTTCGATCACCGCGGACCAACCGAGCGCGGCGAATGCTGAGGAGAGCAGGACGTGCAAGATCGTTACGCTTTTCATAGGTCACCATGTGGTTAAGATAAGGTGATTGGCGTCGTGGCTCAGCTGGAACGCCCATTGGGGGGTCAGGTGCGGCTCGGCGGGACCGTCGGCGCCATCGGACGGGGCCATCGATCTACATCGATGAATTCACGGCGTGTCCCGCCCGCCCGTACCCGACCCTGGCCTGGCAGCTGACATTTGGCGCTAATCACCTACGATAATGTTGTTGTCTCGTGCTGGCGTCTCGATCACCACTCGTCTTGCCCCCAGGAGCCGGTAAACCATAGGCACCAGGAGCAGGGAGACCATGGTCGAGAACGACAACCCGGAGACGATGGTAACGGCCAGGGGCTGGAGCATCTCCGAGCCCTCACCCCAAGCGAGCGCCAGCGGAAGCATGCCTACCACAGTGGTCAGGGTAGTCATGAGGATGGGCCGCAGGCGCAGGCGCGCCGCCTCGAGGATGGCCTCCCGCATGGCCAGCCCCTGGCGGCGCTCGATCTCGATGAACTCGACGAGGACGATGGCGTTGTTGACCACGATTCCGGCCAGCATGATGAGCCCGAGCCAGACGGGCATGGAGAGCGGGAGCCCCGTCCATTGCAGGCCGAGCACCACTCCGGTGAGGGCGAAGGGCACGCTCAAGAGGATGATGATGGGGTTGCGCACGGACTCGTACTGCACCGCCATCACCACCAGCACGAGGAACAGGGCGAGCGCCAGCAGGATACGCCCAAGATCCCGTCCCTCCTGCAAGGTCGCGAGACTGCCGGCCTCGTAAAGGCTGTAGCCCGCCGGGAGCGGTAGGTCGGCGGTTGCGGCCAGGGCCTTCTCGATGGCCTCCTGCAGCCCGAGTCCGTCGCCCAGGGATGCGGTGATCTCGACCATCCGCTGCTGACGGTCCCGCAGGATGGTGGAGGGCTGAGGCAGGATCTCCACCTGCGCTACGTCCCCCAGCCGAAGGGGCGCGCGGGGCTCGGTCTTGCTGAAGAGGATGATGGACTCCAGGTCGCCAGGGGCGCCGACGTCCAGGCGATCGAGGCGAAGCAGCACATCGATGCTGCGGTCGTCGGCGATGAAGTCCGTCACGACCTTTCCTTCGAGCGCGAAACGTAGAACGTCGCCCACGTCTTGCACGTCGAGACCGTAACTCGCGGCCCGCTGCCGATCCAGGCGGATGGCGATTTCCTGGGTCACGTCCTCGTTGGAGTGCTGCACGTTGCGCAGCCCGGGAATCTGCTTGAGCCGCTCCACCGCCTGGCTCGCCAGTCGTTCCAGGGTCTCGAGCTGCGGCCCCTTGATGCGCAGGCTGAGGTCGTCGTCGCCGCGGTTGAAGCGAATGCCCCGGATACCGCGGGTGTAGAGGTTGACCCTGAGCCCCGGGATCTGCTCGTCGGCGATCAGCCGCTTTACCCGACCGATCCATGCCTTGCTGCTGATCTTACGCTCGGTCAGCGGCCTGAGCTGGACCTGGATACTTGCACGGTTCGGGCTTTCGTACTGGGAGCGGCCGAACACGAACCCGCCGACCGTCGTGAAGACGGTCGCGACCTCCGGTTGCCGGGCCACCAGGGTCTCCACCCGCCGAGTGGCGGCGTCCATGGACTCGATGTTGGCGCCGCTGTCGGCCGTGAGGCTGATGCGGACATCCCCCTCGTCGAGCGTCGGAAGGAACTCCTGCTGCGCCTCCTTGAGCCACGGCATCGTCACCACGAGACCCACCACAAAGACGGCAATGACGAGCCAGTAGACCTTGAGCAGCCGGCCCAGCACCCGGGCGTAGCCCTCTTGAAGCCAGCCCATCCCCCGATTGACCATCTGTCGCACGGCGCCCTCGCGGCCTGCGGCGACTCGGCCGGCCAGCGCCGGCACGAGCGTCAGGGCGACCACCATGGAGGCGACGATGGCGGCAGAGATGGTGAAGATGAGCTCCCGAAACAGGAGCCCGATCAGTCCGCCGATGAAGAGAAAGGGCAGCACGGCTGCGAGATTGGTGGAGGTGGACGCGACGATGGCGCTGGTCACCTCACCGCTCGCGGCCTCGGCGGCTTGGACGCTCGACTCGCCGAGGCGCTGGTGGCGATAGACGTTCTCCAGCATCACGATGGTGCTGTCCACCAGCATGCCGATCCCGAGGGCGAGTCCCCCCAGGGTCATGATGTTGAAGGTGAGCCCGCTTATGGCCATCAGGATGAAGGTCACCAGCACCGCAATTGGGATGGCGCTGCCGATGATGAGGGTGCGCCGCAGGCTGCCCAGGAAGAGGTAGACGACAGCCATGGCGAGCAATGCGCCGCTCACGGCGGCACTGACCGCGTTGTTCAGGGATTGGCGGATGTAGCGGGCCTGGTCGTCCACCCGCTCGACGCGGATGTCTTGCGGGATCTGCCCCTGGGTCTTGAGTCGCTCCAGCTCGTGCGCCACGCCGTCTACCACCGCCACCGTATTGGCCTGTGGCTGTTTCTGGATCGAGAGCTTCACGCCGGGCCGGTCGTTCAGACGGATGCGCAGCCGCTCCTCCGCGGCCCCGTCGATGACGCGGGCGACTTCCCCGAGCCGGAGCAGGGAGAGCGGGTCGTCCTGGTCCTTCGAAGACAGCGGCAGGTTGAGGATCTCCTCCACGGACTTGAAGCGGCCCTGAGTGCGCCCGCTGATCTCGCCCTCGCTCATCAGGAGCCGCCCCGCCGGCACGTCGCGGTTCGCTTCCTGAAGGGCGGTCTCGATGTCCCGCACGTCCAGGCCCAGCCCGGCTAGCCGGTATTGGTCGGCAATGATCCGCACCTCCCGCTGCAGTCCGCCCCCGACCTCGGCGGCGGCAACGCCGGGCAGGTTGAGCAGTGCCCGGCTCAGGCTGTAGTCCACCCAAGTGCGAAGCTCTACCGGATCGAGGAGCGGCGAGCTGATCGCGTACTCGGCCACCGGGAGCTGGAAGGGGTCGCGCTTGTAGATGACGGGGGGGTCGATGGTATCCGGCAGGAATCGCTTCGCCCGGTCGAGGCGCGAGCTGGCATCCCTCAGGGCTTCGTCGATGTCCGTACCGTAGGTGAACGAGAGGTCCACGGCGCTGCGTCCCTCGGAGGTCTGGGACTGTACGGCGATCGCCCCCTCGGTGATGGCGAGCTGCTCCTCGAGCTGGCGGGTGACCTCGTCCTCCATGATCTTGGCGGGCACGCCGGGGTCCAGGATCCGCACGCGGACGTCCGGATAGATGATCTGGGGCAGCAAGTCGACATTGAGCCGCTCCAGGGCGAATCCGCCGATCACCATCACGGCCAGGGTCAGCATGACCACCCCAATCGGATGGCGGACCGACCAGCCCGAGATGCTATTCCTCATCTTGGGTTCGGAAATTTGAACCGCCAAGGCGCCAAGGACGCCAAGGAACCCTTTCGCCCTCGTGCCGAAGCTCCGCTTCGGTACGTCCTCTCCCGAAGCTCCGCTTCCCGAGGCCAGCCACGTGCGACGCCGTCAGATTCTGGGCACATGCATGCGGCCGCTGTGCACTGCCGGTGAAATCCCGCGGCGTTTCGCCTTGCGCCAGGCAGAGAGGAAGCAGAGCTTCGATGAGAAGAGGTGCCCAAGCAGGAGCTTGGGCACCAGACGAAAGCAGGAGCTTGGGCACCGGACGGAACATCAGAAGACCTTGGCGCTCTTGGCGTCCTTGGCGGTTCCATTTTCAGGCTCATGCTCTTTGACGACCTTCACTGCCTTTCCTTCCGCCAACCCGAGGAAGCCGCGAGTGATCACCCGCTCGCCGGAGGACAGTCCGTCCAGAATCTCCACCCTGTCGGCGATGCGCAGGCCGCTGCGCACCGCCCGACGCCGCGCCTTGCCGTCGGCGTCTACGAGCCACACGAACTCGCCCTCCCGATCTTGCCGCAAGGCCCGAAATGGGACGAGCAGGCGCTCCACACCGGCGGTTGTGAGGGTCGCCCGCACGAACTGTCCCGCCCTGGCGCCGGCGGGTATGGGGTCGAGGGCAATCTCCACGATCCCTTGCCGGCTCGTCTGATTGAGCGAGGGATGGACACGGAGGATGCGGCCTTGGAAGTGGGAGGCCCCCAGCGCGTCGATGCGAACCTCCACCGGGTCGCCGACCGCGACCTGCGGCAGCACGAGCTCGGAGGCGTAGACCTCAGCCACGAGCGAGCCCGGATCGGCCAGCGTCAGGAGGTGGGTGTTCTTGGTGACGAAGTCGCCCGGCTCGACGAGTCGTTCGGTGATCACGCCGGCGAACGGTGCGTGGACGCGGGTGAAGGCGAGGCGCGTCGTGAGAAGTCGCTCGTCGGCCTGGGCGACCGCGAGGGCCGTTCGTGCCTGAGCGAGCTCGTCGTCGGATACCGCCCGCTTTTGCCTGAGCTCCTCCAGCCGCTTCAGATCCAGGGCCTTCTGCTCCCGGGTGGCGCGGGCCTTGTCGGCTTGCGCCCGAAGGAGGTCGTCGTCCAGCCGGACCAGCAGCTGGCCTTGCTTGACCCGATCGCCCTCGTAGAGCCGGAGCTCGGTGATGCGTCCCTCCTCCTGGCTGTAGATGCGCACGAGCCGCCGAAAGCGTAGCGAACCGGGACGCTCGTGGGCCGTGCTGACCGACTCCCGCTTTGCGGTATAGACGGCGACCAGATGCGCGGAGGTCGGCCGTTGCGCGGGCGCTTCGGCCTCGGACGCTGGCTTGCTGCAGCCGACTACGACGACGCTGACCAGCGCCGCGGCGAGGGCGATCGGCGTCGATGTGCGGGCCGCCGCACCTGAAGCCAGGTCGATCGCCCGGGATACGACGAGCGCACCACGAAGAACACAACGAAACACGAAGAGGTAACTTCCTCTCGCCGCCGATACTCCCGCCGCACCTAACGCCAGGCGGGCCGGGCGACCTGGGGATGGAGATCGCTCACCGCGTGGCTCGGTTTTAGCTTGCAGCCTGGGGACCTGTCGCGGGCGCGCGGGCGGCCGCCACTCCAGTGTCACACAGTCCCGGTCAGGTCCCTTATCTCGACCTGGGGCTGCGGCCTCGTCGCGTAGGAGTAGTGCTGGATCTTGCGGCGGATGTTGCGCTGGATGATGACGCCCAGGACCTTCCACTCGAGGCCGGTGAGTTCGATCTCGGGGTAGATCTCGTTGAGCGCGTAGAGCCACTCGCGGCCTTCCGCATCCTTCACGTACTGCCGGAACCAGCGCACCCCTTCGACCTCCGCGAAGACGTACATGCCGCTGCGGCAGCGGTCGGTCGGTTCAATAATGACGATGCACTTCTCGGGGAACTCGGGCTCCATACTGTCCCCGAGGACCTGCAGGGCGAAGGGCTCCTGGAGGCTGCAGCCGGTGCCGGCTTCGAGGGTAGGATCGGACATGCTTTGCCCTCATTTGATGTGGTTGTCGGCCAGCCCGATGGGGGCATCGGGTACAATGATCCCCTTTTGATATGGGACCTGCCGACCGGGAAATCAGCAGTTTAACATGATCCACGTAAGCGCTACGGAACGCGTCCACAGCGACCGCCGAGACTGGCACAACCTTCGCGGCATGCTGCCCTTCCTCTGGGAGTTCCGGGGGCGGGCGTTGCTGGCGTTAGGTTGTCTATTGGTCGCCAAGGTCGCCACGGTGGGTGTCCCAGTGATCCTCAAGGAGATCGTGGATGCGTTCCACGGTGGGCAGTCGCAGGTCATCGTTCTGCCGGTCTCGCTCCTCTTGGCCTACGGGGCGCTGAAGCTCAGCGCCTCGCTCTTCAACGAGCTCCGGGACGTGGTCTTCGCCCGGGTGCGCTATCGGGCGATGCGGCGGCTCTCCACGCGGGTCCTCGAGCATCTGCACCGGCTCTCCCTGCGCTATCACCTGGAGCGCCAGACGGGGGCCGTCAGCCGCGACCTGGAGCGGGGCACCCGCTCGGTGAGCAGCATCCTCAACTACATGGCCTTCAGTGTGCTGCCGGTCGCGGTGGAGTTCAGTCTGGTCGCGGGCATCCTGCTCACGAAGTACGCCCTCGTCTTTACCCTCGTCACCTTCGGGACCGTCATCGCTTACATCGCCTTTACCTTCGCCGTCACCGAGTGGCGCATGGACTACCGCCACCAGATGAACCGCCTCGACTCGCGGGCCAACTCCCAGGCCTTCGACAGCCTGATCAACTACGAGACGGTAAAGTACTTCGGCAACGAGGACATGGAGCAGCGGCGCTACGACGGCACCCTGACCGACTGGGAGGAGGTAGCGGTGAAGAGCCAGAGCTCCATGTCTCTGCTGAACTTCGGTCAGGGCGGGATTATCGCGCTGGGTGTCACCTTCATCATGTTCTACGCCGCCCGAGGGGTTGTGACGCACACGATGAGCGTCGGCGACCTGGTGCTGGTGAACGCCTTCATGCTGCAGCTCTTCATTCCGCTCAACTTCCTGGGCGTGGTCTACCGCCAGATCAAATACGCCCTGGCGGACATGGACCTGGTCTTCAAGCTATTGGAGCGTGAGCCGGAGATCCAGGACCGACCGGGCGCCACATCCCTTCTCCTCAAGCAAGGCGACATCGAGTTCGATCATGTGCACTTCCACTACCAGCCGGAGCGGCCCATCCTGCGGGATGTCGACTTCACCATTGCACCGGGCCAGAAGGTTGCGGTCGTCGGCCACAGCGGTGCCGGCAAGTCGACCCTGGCCAGGCTCCTGTTCCGCTTCTACGACGTGGCCGGCGGGCGCATCCTGATCGACGGGCAAGACATCCGGGAGGTCACCCAGGACAGTCTGCGGCGCGCGATCGGCATCGTCCCCCAGGACACGGTGCTCTTCAACGACAGTATTTACTACAACCTGGCCTATGGCCGCCGCGGAGCCACGCGCGGGGAGATCGAGCGGGCGGCGGAGATGGCCCACATCCGGTCCTTTGTCGAAAGTCTGCCCAAAGGGTGGGACACGGTTGTAGGAGAGCGCGGGCTAAAGCTGTCAGGCGGCGAGAAGCAGCGGGTCGCGATTGCCCGCGCCATCCTCAAACGCCCTCGCATCCTGGTCTTCGACGAGGCCACCTCGTCGCTCGACAGCCACACCGAGCAGGCCATCCAGCAGACCCTGGCAGAGGTGGCGGAGGACCACACGACACTGGTCATCGCCCATCGCCTCTCGACCGTGGTGGATGCGGACCTCATTCTCGTGATGGAGGACGGCCGCATCGTGGAGCAGGGGACCCACCGTCAGCTCCTCGCCACCGGCGGGCTCTATGCCGCAATGTGGGATCTGCAGCTGCGGGAGCGGGTGCTGGAGGCGGTCGCGTGAGGGTCGTGACCGCCTTGTCGTTGCCTCGTCCGTCCGCAGGTTCCTTCGGCCCGATCAGCCGATGACCGATCGCGCCGCCAGACCAACCACCAGGGCCGAGCCGCCGCCTCCCCGACGCATCCTCGGTCTCCTGCATCGTGCGGGCCTGACCCTTCCGCTGGCGGCGCTCGCAGTTGGACTGGTGGCGGCACTCGCTCTGGCGCTGCTCGATCGGATGTTCCCCGGTGCGCCGGAGGTTGGGGCTCTCGCCCTTTCGGCGCTCGCAGTGACGGCGGCGACGCTCGCCGTCTTTGGCTGGCGGCTGTACCGGCAGCTTCTGGACCCGCTGGTGAGGCTGGAGGAGTCCGCTTTCCGCGTGTGCCAGGGCGAGCCTGGTGCCAGTGAATCCCTGCGCAACGTGGGTGTGCTCGATGCCATTGCGGGCGATATCGCCGCCCTCAACGAGGAGCTTACCGAGCTGTACGACGACATGGACAACCGTGTGGCCCGTCAGACCGCGCGTCTCGCCCAGAAGACGGCATCGCTCAAGATCCTCTACGACGTTGCGGCCGGAATCAATGAGACCGAGGGCCTGGACGAGCTGCTTCTCCGTTTTCTGCGGGTGCTCAAGGAGATGGTCAACGGCCGGGCCGCGACGGTGCGCCTGGTTTTGCCGGATGGGGCGCGCCGGCTGGTCGGGTCCATCGGCCTCGATAACGACCTGGTGCGCGAGCACGGTATGACGCCGGTCGACCTCTGTCTATGCGGCAGCGTCCTCTCTGCGGGGGACATCGTCTGCCGCAACGACGCTCGCTTTTGCTCCCGCGTCTACGGGCGCAAGATGTTCGCCAGCGACGAGATGGAGGTGCTTACGGTCCCGCTGGAGCACCACGACGAGCTGCTCGGCATCTATACCATCTTCGTCGACAAGCCGGGAGTCCGGGCGCGTGAGGACATCATGGAGCTCCTGTTCAGCGTCGGACACCATTTGGGTATCGCCGTGGCCAAGCATCGTTCTGACCTGGAGGCGCGCCGCCTCTCCGTCCTTGAAGAGCGCAACCTATTGGCTCATGAGCTTCACGACTCGCTGGCGCAGACGCTGGCGACTCTGCGTTTCCAAGTCCGGATGCTCGACGATTCGCTGGCCCAGAGCCCCATCTCCGACGAGGCACGGACGGACCTGGAGCATATCCGCAACGGTCTGGATGAGGCCCACACGGAGCTGCGTGAGCTTCTCAGCAGCTTCCGTGCGCCTATGGATCGCCAAGGACTCATTGCCGGACTGGAGAAGCTCACCGAGCGCTTCCGCCAGAAGACCGGCACGCACGTGTTCTTTCAGACCAACTGCCGGCCTTTCGGTCTTCCGGCATCGATGGAGCTGCAGATCGTCCGGATCGTGCAAGAGTCGCTCGCAAACATCCGCAAGCATGCCCATGCGCAGACCGTGCGTGTCTTGTTGACACGCCTGAGCGGCGGGGAGCACGTGGTGTTGGTTGAGGACGACGGCATCGGGTTCAGTGCGCCCACGGCGGGGGGGCGCCCCGGAGAGCATATCGGTCTCTCGATCATGCAGGAGCGGGCGCGCCGGATCGGTGCGGAGCTCCGCGTCGAGAGCGAGCCCGGCGAGGGGACGCGGGTAGAGCTGGTGTTCACACCCGACCGTAAGCCCTCGACCATATCGTCTCCCCTGGTGGCCGCCTGATGCGCGTCCTGCTGATCGACGATCATGCCCTTTTCCGCATCGGTCTGCGGGAGCTGCTGGAGCGCCGCGGTATCGATGTCATAGGCGCGGTGGGCGACTGCGAAGAGGGCATTCGACTGGTCAAGGAGACATCGCCGGAGGTGGTGCTTCTCGACATGCGGATGCCCAATCTGACCGGCCTCGAGGTGCTCCGGCGGCTGCGTGCGTCCGCTCAGACCATGCCGGTCGCGATGCTGACCACCAGCGCCGAAGAGCGGGACGTGATCGACTCCTTGCAGGCCGGCGCCCAGGGCTACTTGCTCAAGGACATGGAGCCCAACGAGCTGATTTCCTCCCTGCGCGAGATAGTCGCGGGCAAGACGGTGGTCGCCCGCGAGCTCACCGGCGTCCTGGCCAAGGCCGTCAAGGGTGATGGCGCAGAGGCCAACGCGCCTTCCGCCTTCTCGGACCTGACACCGCGGGAGCATGAAATCCTCTGTCACCTAGCCGACGGTCAGAGTAACAAGGCCATCGCGCGCGTGCTTGGGATCTCCGACGGGACGGTCAAGCTCCACGTCAAGGCAATCCTGCGCAAGCTTGATGTCCATTCACGCGTGGAGGCCGCGGTCATTGCGGTCGAGCAGAACCTATGTGCCCGCAGCGGCGTTCGCTCCGGCGAGTAGACCGCACAGGAGCGATTTTCAGGAACAAGAGTTAGAGGCAGAAGCGAATGAAGAACTTTATCGAGCTGGTCCGAGGCTGTTTGTCGGATGTACGGGAGATCATGCCTTGGGATCTGGCAGAGCGACTGGAGACCAACCCCGACCTGTTGATCGTCGACGTGCGTGAGCCTTACGAGTACGAGGCGATGCACGTCGCAGGCTCCATCAACGTACCGCGCGGTATCCTCGAGTCGGCCTGCGAATGGGACTATGAAGAGACCGTGCCGGAGCTCGTGCAGGCGCGCGAGCGGGAGGTGGTCGTCGTCTGCCGCTCAGGCTACCGCAGTGTGCTCGCGGCGCATTCGATGCAGGTGCTCGGCTATCAGGACGTCTGCTCGCTGCAGACCGGGCTGCGCGGCTGGAAGGACTACGACCAGGCGCTGGAGGACGGCGCCGGAAACGACGTCGACCTGGACGACGCAGACGTCTACTTCACGCCGCGCATCCGACCCGAGCAGACACAGGCGGCTGCGAAGGCCTGAGGACCGAGGACAGTCCTCTAGCACCATGATTCGCTGGCGCGCCCGTCCGCAGTTAAGGCTCCGAGGTCCTCGGCCCCCCTGCAAGCCGCCGGTAGGCCGTGGCGAGTGCGTTCGCGTCGCCGACATTGCCGGGGAAGATGACCACTGGGAGCCGCGGGTAGCGAGCGTGGTCGTCCGGGCAGCGCACCACGGAGCAGCCCGGCAACACCTGGCCGAGCACTCGGGAGCTGCGCAGTGCCAACCCGTCGCTCAGAACGTCATTGGACGTGATGCCGCCCTTGCTGATCAGGAAACTGATCCCTTCCGGGAGTCCCCGCACCACGTCCATCAGCAGGGCCGAGACCTGCTCCCCGAAGGCGAGCCGCGTCGCCTGGTCCGTAAAGGTGCGCTCCATCCGACTGGTGAAGACCACGGGCGCGAGCCCTTTCGCGTGGGCGGCATGGGCTTTGTCCAGCACCTCCCGCAGAAGCCCTTCGCGGTCTCGCAGAGTTCTATCGACGTCGACCTCGACCGCCGCGACGTCTGGCTCCGCTAGCAGGGCCTCCAGCTGCGCCGTTGTCTTGCGTACGTGGGAGCCCACGATCACGGCTCCAGGCAAGGTGTTGCGCACGTAACGGTGCATTTCGACGGCAGCCACCGGCTGCGGCGGCAGGCGGGCCAGGGAGGTGAGAAGACTCGCGCCGCTGCGGAACAGGAAGCGCTTGCCGCCGGCAACGGCCTCGAGGATCTGGGCGGTGAAATGGTCCAGGTCGGCCTGGCGCTCAGCGTCGACCACGCAGCAGCGGTTGCGGCTCAGACCCTGGAGCCGGTCGCGAACGTCTCCGCGCACGTCGCGGAGCAAGAACCGCTCTACCGCAGCCGCGGGAATGCGCCCGCGCGTCTTCTCGGCCACGTAGTCCGGCAAATAGCTCGTCGAGTAGCCGAATACCGAGTCGCGGGCGAACTCGGTCTCATGCGTCGGGACCCGTATTCCGTCCATCTCGATAAAGTGGATGCTGTCCACCGTAACCCGACCGCCCTCGAAGAAAGCCGGCACCAGAAAGTGGGCGTCGAAGGGGCCCAGCTCCTCCGCGATCACGTCCGTCTCCACCGGATAATGACCGCGCAGCGTCGAGTCCGAGCGGCTGACAAGGAGCGGCTGGATCGTCCTTCCGACCGCAGCGAGCTCGTCGAGGGCGGTGTGCAGGTTGCGGCATACCTCCCGCGTCACCGCCGCCGCCCGCTGCGCATCCATGCCGCGGGTATTGGTCAGCACGAAGAAGAGGGGCGCGTCGTCTTCCAGGGCGTCGCGCAAGGTCTCAGGGTCCCAGCGGGTCAGCAGCAGGCAGCTGTGGACCGTCTGCGAGCCGGTGGGGTCGTCGTCGAGGACGATGATTTTGGTATCAGTCATTAGTCTTATACGCACTGTTAAACCCAACCGCCAAGGCGCCAGGGACGCCAAGATGGGATCGGATTAACCGCAGAGACGCGGAGGGCGCAGAGAATATTGGAAGGCGCTGCTTGGGGTGGGGCGAATGTCCTCGCCGCTTCAGTGCGATCCGCTGGTCGATAAGCCGGAAGCCGATTGCGTCCGGCGCTTGTCCCCTCGCCCCAACCCCCGCCCAGGGCGAGGGGCCTTGCGCGCCATTCAGCTCTTTCGACATCTCCTACCTTGGCGTTCTTGGCGCCTCGGCAGTGCTATTAATCCTCTGTCTGATTCCTCTCTGCGCCCTCTGTGTCTCAGCGGTTCAACCGACTCAGCCCATGGCCATCACGCGGGCGGCGATGTTCTCGGCGGTGAGGCCATTGAGGGCCATGACCTCGCCGGGCGTGGCGGTGGTCTCACCCCGTTTCCAAGTCATCAGCTCGCGCCGCGGGGCGCGCGAACGCAGCAGCACCGGCTCCAGCGGGGCGCCCGGGCCGCCGCTTACGGCGCACAGCAGGTCACCGTCAAAGAGCGTATTGAAGTGGTCAGCGTCCATGAAGGCGTTGTCCGGCTGGGCACAGGTCTCCCAGGCCACGTCCTGGGGTCGGTAGAGCCGCCGCGGGTTTACCACGGCCACGATGCGCACCCTGTACCCATTCGCTTCGAGCAGGTCCTTGGCCTCGAACACGGGGAGGAAGACCATGTCGCCGGTCACCGCCAAGACTACCGTGCCCTTGTCGCCGCCCATGCCCTCGTAGAGCGCGATGGCGCCGCGCTCTACCGCCTCGGCAGCCTCCTCGGGGTTGGTACGTACCGGCAGCGGACTTTTGGAGGCAAAGATGGCGATGCCCTTGTTCCAGCTTTCCAACGCCCATCCATAGGCAGCCTGGATCATGTTGGCGTCCACCGGGAACAAGGCATAGACGTTGCCGTTGCGCATCTGGGCGGCCACATAGTTCTCGATCTCAGGGCGCTGGTGGGTCCAGCCGTTGCGACCCTGCTCCAGGGCGCCGGCGGTGAACATGGCGATTGCCGACGGCGTCTTGCGGCGCAGCTCCGCCATCGCCTGAGTCACCGTCTGGAAGATGGGCCAACCGTTGATGACGAAGCTCTCGTAGGACAGCCAAAGGGAACGTCCGCCGAAGAGTGCGATGGCGGCGGCGAGACCGGCGCAGGCGTCCTCGCTCAGGGGTTCGTAAACCTGGCCGTCCGGGCGCTGGTTGTAGAGCTCGTCCGTCGTGGGATGGCGGATGCCGAGGGCCTCGTTGATGTTCTTCATCGCCGACGCTTCGTTACCGTCCGCATTGGTCACCAAGAAACGCGGGTCGGTGCGCCCCACTGCGGCCACGAGGGCTCCAAGGGCGGTTGCGGGCACTTGCTTGTCCCCCAGGGCGAACGTCTGTATGGGGAGTTTGCCCAGAGGCGCAAGTGGAAGCGGACGCTCGGTCACCACGGTCGCCACTGCTGGACCCCCTCCCGCGCGGCGGAGGTTCTCGCGCACGATCTGCCAGGCCTGGGGAGGCAGGGCGCGGCGCTTGAGGGCCTCGCTGATGTGGGGCTGGTCGAGGGTGTCCGCCGGGTACAGGTTGTGTGACTTCGACCCCGTGGTGTGAACCCCGGAGCCCTTGAGCTGCTTGATGATAAAGGCGGTGGGTCTGCCGCCCAATGCCGAGCGCGCCGCCCGGTCCACGCCCTCGAGCACCGCTGCGGCAAACGCGAGCCGCTGCCCGAAAGAGAACCGGGTGCTGTCCGCATAAGGGGCATCCTGGCCGCTGTCGTCGAATGCCTTGGCATCCACCAGCACTACCTCGTCAAAGCCGTGGGCGCGCCAGTACGCAATCATGCGCGCATTGTCCCAGGTGGAGACCATGGCGTGGTGCTCCTGGCTGTAGCCGTTCCAGATCAGCACGGGTAGGAAGTTAGTGACCTGCGGATAGGCGGTGTGGAAATGCATCATCGCTGAGAGTGGGTACGGCTCGCCCATCCCGCCGTCGCCGATGGTCACTGGGAACAGGGTATCGGGGTGTAGAAGGGCTCCAGCCATCGCGAAGTGCTGGCCCTGGCCCAGCGGGCCGGCGGGCGAGAGGATTCCGGGAATCGCGCCGGAGAGGTGGCCGAGCAGCCCCTCACGCTCGCGAAAGCGCTCACGCATCTCCCGCACGCTACGGATACCCATTTCCTCCAGGGAGGAGTCCAGAAACATCGCGCTGTAGAAGCCGGGCGCGTGGTGGCCGACCTCGGTAACGATATTGGTATGTCCGAGCATCATGAGCGCCGCATGGGCCTCGGCGCTTGACGCGAAGCCGCCCGGGTGCCCGGATCCCTTGGCGCCCGTAACCTGCAGGGTGAGATAGCGCAGGGCGTCCGCTGCAAGTAGCGTCTGGTAGACGGCGCGCTCGTCCGTCGCCGAGGCGATGCCGTGCTGCCCCTCAGCGATGACTGCCTCGCGGGCGTGCTGCTCGAACTGAGGCCAAGGCTTACCGAAGTACTCGATGCCGTCCGTGAGATCGGCCGATCCGGATGATGCGTGCTCCGCTGTTGCGTTCATGGGGGGCTCTCCTAAACATGAGCTGTTGTCTCTCTCGGCAACGGGCGTCGCCGACTAATGCTCAGGGTAGTGCCCAAGCCATGATTGCGCAATGCAAGAACTGTTGCGTAATGCGAAATTTTTAGCATAGGACGGCGCAATGACCGGGGTGCGGAACAGATCGCAGGCCCTTTCCGGGGCAGGTAAATAGGACTGAAGAGCAGGTTGTAGACAGTTATTAAGGTTATTTCGAGAAGTTGCAGGATAGCTTCAAGCGTGTGGCAGCAAACGTATTTTTGTCCACGCCACCTGTGGATAAGTCTGTGGATCTCGACGTCCGCAATGCCGTAAGTCCCGGTTGTGGGAGCACTCTTGTTAGACTGGACTAAGGTCGGTCGCGTTTCTGCGGCCCCTTGCATTCCAAAGATTTGTGATCCAGTTCTCGATTCCCGAAAAAGGGGAATTGACAAGCAGTCGCATCTTCGACCGGTCCCCGCTACGAAGGCCGCGATGTGCATAACCGACACTTTTGACTTGTGCTGCGTCGTGTGCCGGTACGAACGCCTGTCATCCCAATATCCGCCTCGCGGTGCCGAGTGCGTCGCTTCGAGACATCAGGTTTGGACTGCTGAATCGGTCTAAACGAACCGGTCAATGTCTCCGGAGCCACTCTCCTCGGCCGCCGTGACGACCGAGCTCCAAAGGCGATGCAACGTCGCGTAATTCGCCTCTCTGATGACCGCGGAGACGCGCTTCTGTGCTAAACGATCCAGGGGAACGATATCCCGCACCTTTCTTTCCTTAAGCAAGACGGCCAGTCCCTTGCGTCCCAGGCCGATGCCGCGCAGGTGGTCCCGAACGCGGAAGTAGACCAGCACACGTTTGCCGCCGATGGAATCAACCAGGGCGAATGCGAACGGAAATGCAAACGCCACTCGGTCCTCTGAGCTGAATGGGCTGATGACCTGAAGCGAGAGCTGAACGACGGACATCGAGCGTTTCCGTTTCGGAAAGCACTCCCCGACGAGCCTGCGGACGTGATTCGTCTCCAGAAAGTTTAGGCCCGCTTCTGGGCCCATTT
The DNA here is from genome assembly GCA_963824085.1 of uncultured Gammaproteobacteria bacterium. Lineage (GTDB taxonomy): Bacteria > Pseudomonadota > Gammaproteobacteria > Chromatiales > Chromatiaceae > JARRNE01. The sequence continues at coordinate 28,472 of CAWGNT010000005.1, read as the reverse complement.
CCGCGAATCTCACGGGATCGCCGCAGCTGACCTCCCCGACGGGTAAGTCGAGCCGACGCCGACAAAACCGCTGGAATCGCGCACCAAACATGTTTGCCGATATGGCCCAGGTCACTCGCACCATCCCGGCCCAGGACCAGTGCCGGAACAGATTCATCCAGCCGCGATTATCGGGGTGATCGTACTGCTCCTCCAGGGAGAGATCGTGATACACGCTCTCCATGATTCGGAGCAGTGAGCTGCACAGATAGAAGCCCGCCCGAATCTCCGCTGCTTGGTTCGGGAGCATCGTCGGGGTCGGATCGGACCTTGCCACCCGTTTCCCGTCCATCAGGTGCCGCCACTCCGGATAGAGCTGGTCGTCCAAGAACCGGAGATGGTCATCCTTACGGATGCGCTCGAAGATCGCCTCGACTGCCTCGCCGTGCCTGGAGAAGGACGCTCGGGCCTGCGGGTTGGACGGATACCAGCGCTCGCGGAGCGCCGTGAAGACGTCCTCCAGATCGCGCTCCCGCATGTCTTCCGCGGCGCTAGGCTCGCTGACAGCGTCAGCGAGGACTGCGCCAATGGTGTGGAAGCCGAGCTTGCGATAGCTCTCGAACTGGGACTCGCTGTACCACTGGTCGGCGGTCGTCTCGTGAGGAAACGCCGGGTGCTCTCCCGCGTACTGCAGGATGTCCGTTGGTTCGTCTCCCGTGAGCGACGTCTTCACGTACAACAGGAAACCGGGTCGCGCGTTCTTGTCCGCCATTTCATAGTGGATACGACCGACCGCGCAGTGGACGCTGCTGTTGCCGGTGGCGGCATCGGGACGGATACCCCGGGGATCGATATCGATGTCGATCCCGAGGTCGATCTGACACTTGCGAATGGCGTTTCCGAGGTCGTCGAAGCCGTACTTGGGGTCGCAACCGGCATCGCAGGCGACAATGTAGTGGCAACGACGGCGTACCAGCTCGTAGATCCCCAGATTCTCGAAGTGACCGCCGTCGCTCAGGTACACGTAGCGCGATGCGTCGTTGGTCATTCCCGCAAGCTCCTGAAGGAGCAGGAAGAGCGAGAAGGTTGGGCCTGCCTGCTGCCACTGCTGCGGGTAACGCGGATTTTGAAGCCACCAACCGAGCCGCACGTTGAATACGGTCATCAGAAATGCGGTGGCGGCGCTCGTGTGGTAACCCTCATTCGGACTAGCTGCGGCCCCGGAGACCGATATTGGCAGACCCAGGGATATCCATTTGTTCTGGGTTCGCACGTAGTCTTCGGTGTGCTGATAGCCCGAGAGCAGCGTTCCGTCGGTGTCCTTGATCTCGTAGCCGCAATACATCGGGGTAAAGGTAAAGGAGGCCGCCTTGCGCTCCTGCCAGGCGAGATTGCGCGACGAGGTGATGTTCAGCGCCGCGTTGATGATCGGAAACGGCCGCTGGGCGAGCCGCGGCGCCGCGGGACCTCGGCTCCCGGCCCCTCCCTGGACGAGGTCCCTGAGTCTGGGGGCATCCGTCGGGTCCAGTCCGGTGAGCGGGTGCGGGCGCCGCCCGACGTTGCTCGCCCCCAGGTAACACCGCTCGATGCGGTTGCGGTAGAACATGTTGAAGCCGAACACGTTGACGTCCACGCGCAAGCTCAGCAGGGTCACCGCGAGCATCAGCCCGAATGCCGCGACGAGCAGCACCGTCCCCTGTCCCTTGACCAGCGCCGCACTCGCCTGAATGTATCCTGGGACGCATCTCCTCGGTGCGCGTTCGGTGTTGTACAGGCTGCCAGCTGCCGTATACGTGTCGGTCTTGACATCGAACTGGTACACGGCCTGCCGCGGCGAGGGCTCGCACACGGCTGCCCTCGGTGGGACCTCTTGCGGAGACCACTGCCACCACATGGCGCGGTACAGGCCGTAGGAAACCGCCAATAGGGCCCCTAAGACGAAGACGTACGGCGCGATTCGCGCGGCAAGCTCCGCGGTCTTCTTGCCTCCGGCGCCGGTCGAGGTGCTTGATCCCGCGAGCACGCCGGCCACCGTGGTCAGGACCCAGGCGATACCGCCCAGTGCGGCGACCCAGTTGCTCGCCAGCATCAGGACTAGCGGGCCGAAGAGAGAGGAGCTTCCGAACACCAGCCAGCCGACACCGAAGCGCATCTGGTGAGCGCCGTGGCTGCTCCAAAGCTCGCGTCCGGCCTCGCGCAGGCCGCGACCGGTGAGGCCGAGATGCACGGTCACTGTGAGAAGGATGGTCCCCAGGATCACCAAGGGGCCCAATGCTACGGCGGGGAGCGGGCTCGCAAGGTCGCCCCAGGCGCTCCGAACGAGCCATGCCCATAGCAGCACGATCCCGCCAAGTCCGACCCCTGCGACCAGGGCCCAGACGGGGCGAATGAGCCACAGCTTGCCAGGGTCGGTCTCCGAAACCCGCCCTCGCAGGCGGTAAGCGGCTGTCCACCACCCGGCGGATGTGCCAACTCCGTAGGCGCCGGCGAGAAGAAGCCAGCGCCAACCCAGAAGCTCGGGGCTGTAGGTTACCGATATACCGGCGAGGACTGCCGCCCCAGCGAATGAGGTGAACATGACCCAGTAGAGGTGTCGCGCCCGCGCGTCGGCCTGGGGAGACGGGGCTTCCGCCCACCGCCCGCGATCTGCACGGAGCGTCTCGTATCCCGCGAGAAAGGAGCCGATGAGGAGCAGCAGCGCACTCGCCCAGTGCGCGAGCCTGATCCAACCGTCGTCGAGTTGGTACAGAATTGCGGCGAGGCACCAGGGTACGACTAACAGGGAGGTACCGAAACCAACCAATATCGTTTGGTTGAGCAGCAGGTTGCGCAAATAGGTTGCCACCCCCGAGAGGGTGTCGGTGCTGAAGGCGCCGACGCGAGGGGTCAGGAAATTGCTGAGCTCCCGCAACCAGCGGACCTGCCGAGGCTCTGCCGATGGCTCTGCGCCGTATTCGTTTGCTCCGCAGGTGCGCAGGCAGTCTTCCACGCCGAGCACCCCCGGCCGGACGCCGGTTGCCTCGTCTTGCTGCTGTCGGTTCACCCAGGCGGACAGCCAGCCGCCGATGTAGCCGCCGCCGGAGACAGTGGACAGGTAGTCGACGCCGTGTAACAGCCGCAGCTCCGCCAAGCGCTGGATAACGCCCAGATTGAATGTTGCGCTGCGGATGCCGCCGCCGGAGAACGCAAGCCCGAGCAAGTTGTGTTCGTGGGCACGGTCGATTGCATCTTCTTCCATTCCATGGCTGCTGTCGCGCCCCGGGTCCACCGGGATCTCCACGTCCGCCGCCGTCCCGCGCGCATGCTTCACGCAATAGCGAGCCCACTCGATCGCTTCGAGCTCACGATTCAGCTGCACTTCGAAGGTGGTAGCCTGCGAAGTCGGCAATTCATTCGCCGACGGCATGACATATCTCCTCTGCCCTTGTTGACGGTTGGCTAGCGCGACAGCTCAACTGCCAGGCTAGAGCTGGGAGCGGGTCGGCGGAACGCACCGAATTTCGCCGCCCAGTGCTGTCCGGGGCACGGCCCATGATGCTGAGCAGGGCCGGCGGGTCGGCCGCGCGACAATTCGCGATGGATATGGTCGCCAGGGAGTGGGGCGTCAAGGCATTAGAACCGAAGACAGAAGTCGATCAGCCGGTCCTTGCCCCAATAGACCTTGCCCAGGTAAAAGCCGGGGCCGATCAGCCGGATCTCGTCGCGGATCCAGTGGGCGATGATGGAGGTATCCGAGTAGTCGAGGATGATGCACTCGTTTCCGTCCAGCCAGCTCGGCCCCTTGTAGACTGTGGCGACGATGGCCTCGATCCCGAACAACAGGATGCGGTTCTTGAGAACCCCCTTGCGTGCATCGAAGACCTTACCCTGCCAGGCGAAGTGATTGACGATCTCGGCGATAGGTTCGGAATACTTAGTCCCGGGGGCGATAATGGCCGTGCCCTTGGCCTCGCCGTTTGGGATGTCCCCGGCCGGACTCGCCTTGAACAAGTCATCTAGTTGCTCCTGGGTCATTTCCAGCAGTGTCTGTACGTCGTAGGTCATGGCTATCTCCAATTGCGGCTATCCGCACCTAATGTTTCGCGTTACCGTTCCGTCGCGGCATTGCTCCGAGCGCCATCAAACAGGGTGATTAGGCGACTGCCGGAAAATCATGTACCGGATTGCGCAGGATTTTCGTTCGCTTTCAAGGAACGGAGGGAGGAGCATAGCCGGGCTGATATGTTTTGACCTATGCGACTGCCGGCGTGACGCCGAAGGCGGGTGAAAGGGCCAGCAAGGTGGTACATGAGTACATGATTTGACACAAATCGCCTTAGCGTCGCGGCTCAGCGGGAACACCCATCGGCGCCCCGTACCCGACACTGGCCGGGTGCAGCAAAGTTTTGGCGCTAATCACCCCAGACAGTTGCCGTGTCTCAATAGGGCCTCCGCCGCCTTCTCGCCGATCATGTACAGGTCAGGTGTCGCGAAGAATCCCGGGATGCACAGGAATGCTGATGCGTCGACAATGCGCAGGCCGCGCCCGCCGGGGCGCCGTGAATAGGTCCATGTAGCTTGACGGCAGCCTCCCTACTGCCGACACCCCCGCCGACCGCACCCCGGCCCCACGGGTTGAGAAGCCAAAACGCCATTTGCGGTCGTTATAAAACCTAGTCCGAGAGTCAGACTAGTTCAGAAAAGGGTGGCTGGCAAGGCACGTCACAGCGTTCTGCGGCACCGGGGCTCGCGCTGAGTGCAGTTGATTGTAGGGCGCCGCTGGCCGCTTTGGACCAGGGGGACATGACTCTCATTTTCCCGCACGAAGAGAATTTCGCGCAGGTGTGGTCCTTTGCATTTCCGAGCCCTTGGTCTAGCCTGAATTCAGTCCGAGGTTATTTTCTCGATCGCCTCGGGAGACGCTGATTCAATCAGCGTCTCTTTAACGGGTCGGAACCTTTCTGGTTTGGAGGGTTTGCCATGCCTGGCAACAGGTTATCACTACCCTTACTCCCCGGGGTCCGTTCCAGAATAGACAAGGTGTGCTTATCGGTTCAAATGGCGGAAATCATGCGCTCGTTCGAGTCGTTCCATTCCGAGCGGCATCGCCCTACCGGCGAGCGCGGCACGCACACAGACACCATCGGGTACGGTCATCTGCTGACGGACGAGGAGCACAGCAGCGGGATCATCGTCATCGACGGCCTTTCTGTGGACGTGAATGACGGAATTAGTCGACGACATGCCCTGGCGTTGTTTCGCCACGACGTTAGCCGTCACAAGGAGCGCTTCGTTCCGCGGTATGTTCCGCCAAAGACACAAGTCTCACAGGCCGAATTCGACGGCCTTATGTCGTTTGTCTTCAATACCGGAGGGGCGGGATGGGTCGCGAATGGGCCTTTATACGGATTTGTGAGGGCCGGGCAATGGGGTGATGCCTCTGACTACGTGCGTACCCATGCCACGACATCCGGCGGAAATCGGCTGCGGGGGCTCGTGGCAAGACGGGCCTTTGAAGCCGACATCATCAGGGACGGGAAGACTCACGGCGGCTATCAGGTCGACGGCCGCAAGACGAACATGTCTTCGCTCGCGTATGACGAAGCAAGAAACCGCGTCGATCGCAACATGCTGGCGGAGGAGGCAAGCGGCGGAGGGACCGCTGTCCCGGCGCCTACGGAGAGCCCGGCCGTCGCCCCCACGCCGGTGGCACCCAATCAATCGACAACCTACAGGGTGCGTCCCGGTGACTCCTTGAGCCAGATTGCCCGCGAGCATGGAGCGACGCTCGCCCGGTTACTGATACTCAACCCTCAGATCGAAGACCCAGATCGGATATTCTCCGGTGATCTCATAAACATAGGTGCGATCTCCAGCAGGCCGGCAGCTACCGGGTCCGCGGCGGGGCTGCCGACGGCTCCCGATCGGTTGACGACCTATCGGGTGCGCTCGGGTGACACCATGAGCCGCATTGCAGTGTTTCACGGCGTATCACTGGAAGAGCTGAAACGACTCAACCCACAGATCGAGGACTTCGATCTGATATTTCCCGGCGCACTCGTAAATGTTCCTGTTACCTTGGAGGAGGGGCCATCGATCCATCTGGAGGCGGTGGGCGACAGCAATGAACCCTGGTTCGATATCGCGCTGCGGGAAATGGCGACCGGCGTCGACGAAATGCGCGGAGCGGCGGACAATCCGCGGATCGTCGAGTATCACCAGACGACCACCCTCAAGGCGACGGACGACGAAACGCCCTGGTGCTCGTCCTTCGTCAATTGGTGCATGATCAAGTCCGGGAATCGAGGTACGAACAGCGCTGCCGCCCGATCTTGGCTGAAATGGGGCAAGGAGCTGTCAGAACCGCGTCGCGGTTGCGTCGTGGTCTTCTCGCGGCCTCCAAGCCCCACGTCCGGACACGTCGCCTTCTTCGATCACGTCGCCGGCGGCCGCATCTTCGTGTTGGGTGGAAATCAGGGCAACGCCGTGAACATTACCTCATATCCGTATGAGCGGCTCCTAGGTTACCGCTGGCCTGCATAACCAGACGGGAGCGCCGCTGCCTTTATCCCCAACTCATGCGATTTTTTCGCATTTCTGGCCAAGGGGTCGGGTTTCGCCCGGGGGGGCCTCGGTGCGCCGGAGGGCGCCGAGCAGCCTAGATGGAACCTAATCGGGGTGGGTGATTAGACATTGCGCCTCAGCCGGAACGTCCGTTAGGCGGGTCGGGTGCGGGTTGGCGGGACCGTCGGCGCCGCCGATCCGCGATTTCCCCAGCATCAGCTTTGCCACCGACTCGGATCTCCTGTCGTTTGGCGGCCCGCTGGACCAGGCTAGAGACTGGGTCAATTAACCGGCACAAGGCCGTCACCGAGCTGGCCCGTAAGGGTCTCCTGGGCATGTGGACCATCTATCACTCGGGTCCCGCGCGCTGGCCGGTGGAAAGATACGAACGTTGCCAGGACCGCGTCGGGGACATCGTCGGCTATTGGTTCGACCGTGCCGGAAGCCAGCTCTGGGCCTTTGGGATACAGAAAGACATGCGGCCGGTGACGCTTGCCTTGCTGCGAACACTGCTCGACCTTGCTGACACGGACCCCTGGGCGCCGGGTCCGCTGGTCGCGATGGACCTGCAGCTTCTCGACGACGACGCCAAGGTGCTCAAGACGCTCGCGATCAGCGATTGATCGGGTGCGATACCGGCGAGGCCGCCACCGCGGGCTCCCCTCCCGGCGTATAGGTGTCTACTAGCCAATTGACACCGGGTGCCGACCTCAATGCTCGCTGCAGACGTTGACGGCTCACGGCCTTACCGCTGCTGCTGCCTGACTGCGGTCGGTGATGCCTCGGATCTATTGGCGGCCGTGGTCCTGAGAGATGCGCCATTGCCTTGGGTGTCGGTGGATGCCGCGTGCAGCGGCTTAAGCAGATCCCCGAACATGTCGAGATTCACGTACTGGATGACGACACCGCCATTCGGGTCGCGAGCAATGTCCATACCCCTGTCCGGATAGAGCCAATGAGTGACGCCGGACTCCTCCGGTACGCGCCGGCTCGGTTTGCCGAAGCGGTGCTCGATCAAATCGGCATCGAGGTGCTTCCAGGGCAGGTAAGTGATTGCACGGATCGGCGCATCCGCCAGCCTGGCAGTGTCCTCCGGCGCCAGGGTCACCTTTTTCGCCCCGCTGCCCAGCTGGCTGATGCGCAGTCCCCGCGCGTACATCGCGGCCAGCGTGTCCTGAGGGACGCTCAGGCTGATGACGAAGTCGGCCCTCAGGTGGTTCAGATAGACTTGGTCGAAGTAGGCCTCGACCGAGTAGGTGCCGGCCTCGCCTGGAACCGCGAACAGGTTGACCTTGCCTTCTTCTCCGAACACCTTGCGAACATCGGCCAGGGAGGTGACGCCGAGTGTGAATCCAAACACTTGGGTATGGCCCTGGGAGTCGTGGGAAACCTTCCATGGCAGCCGAACGACGCTCTCGTCCACATTGCTGGGCATCAGCAGCATGATGCCTATGAAGCCGAACAGGGCAGCGGCGAGAACGGTGAGAATTATCTTGCGGTCCATTGGCTTCTTCGGTCGTGATGAGCGCTAAGGCGATTGGCGGAAAATCATGTGACAGAGTGCGAAGGATTTTCGTTCGCCTTGAAGCGCGTCGGAAGGAGCATAGCTGGGCTATGTGACTGTCGGTGCGACGCCGAAGGCGGGCGAAAGGACCAGCAAGGTGTTACAGGACTTGACAGAAATCGCCTAAAGCCGCGCCGCGACGCCAGACGCATCGCGAGGTCCCTTGCCGGGATTCGACACGAATTACCTCGCTGGATGCGGTTGAGCTGAGTGGACCGGACTCCAACGCGGATCTGGCCCCTCTGGCAGGGTCTCAACGCATGATGAGGCCGGCAGTGACTTTACGGCCTTCCGCCGCGAGGACGTTGTATGTGCGGCAGGCGGCGCCCGTGTCCATGATTTCCACTCCGATGCCCATGGCGAGCGCGGAAGCGTAGACCCGCGGTTCGGGAAAGATCTGGCGAGCTCCGGTGCCGATGACGATGACCTGAGGCTCGAGGGCGGTGAGCGCAGTGACGTGCTCGGGAGCCAAGTCGGCGGCGCGCTCCGGACCCCAGCCTGCAATGACCTCGTCGGGGCTGACGATCAGGCCTTCGGTGTAAGTCTTTCCCCGGATCTGGACCCGGCCGGATCCATAGCCCTGGACTAGATGTCTCCCGCTGTTTCCGGTCTCTGAAAACTTCATGGAGGCAACATACTCGATGGCCGTTTCCCGAACAAGGTCGGCACGCGCCTGCCAGGGGTGTCGGAAGCAGGGAGGTTGCCGTTCAGCCAACATGGACATATTGACGGCATCTCGGGCGGGTGCGGCCCGTCCCCAAGTAGCGAAAAACCCAAATCGAAACGGTATAGAGCGCGCCTTGCGTCGATTCTCCCGCACATGCGACATCGCCTAACGGTTTGTTCGGCCTGCCGCGCACGATGCGCCTGCGTTGCGGCGGCAGGCGTTTCAAACTCTTGAGGCCGGCGGTACACTCTCAACCTCTGGGTGATCGGCCCCACCCTTACAAGCCCAAAAGGTTGGGAAACGCGATATGGGTAGGTCGGCGAAGGCGGCACGGACGCCTCCGGCAGAGGCACGGAGGGGCATCCAAGACGTGTCCTGACGCCGCATCCCCAACGCACAGTTGATCCAGAGGGCCAGTCACCTGGCTTTTCCCTGTCAGCCCCTTCGCGCGAGGTTCTTGTGGTCCGGCCCGATCTGGAATTCCTTCGTATCAAGCGCTTGCCGCCTTACGTCTTCAATATCGTCAATCAGCTGAAGGCCGAGGCACGAGCGCGAGGCGAGGACATAATCGACTTCGGTATGGGCAATCCGGACCAGCCGACGCCTCGTCACATCGTCGACAAGCTGGTCGAGGTCGCCCAGCGCAGCAACACCCATCGCTATTCCGTCTCGCGCGGGATACCGCGTCTGCGCCGGGCGATCTGCAACTGGTATCGCGAGCGCTACGACGTGAATCTCGATCCCGATTCCCAGGCCATCGTGACCATCGGCTCGAAGGAGGGGCTTGCGCATTTGGCGCTCGGTACCATGAGTGCCGGGGATACGGTGCTGGTGCCGAATCCTGCCTATCCCATCCATCCGTACGGCTTCATCATTGCCGGTGCCGACGTGCGCCACGTGCGCCTTGTGCCGGGGGTGGACTTTTTCGAGGAGCTGCGCCGAGCTATCCAGGAGTCTTGGCCCAAGCCCAAGATGCTTGTGCTCAACTTTCCTGGCAACCCGACCACCCAGTGCGTTGAAATTGATTTCTTCGAGCAGGTCATCTCCATCGCCCGGGAGCACGGCATCTGGGTCGTGCATGACCTGGCCTATGCAGACCTTGTCTTCGATGGCTACCGTGCCCCGTCGATTCTGCAAGTTCCCGGGGCGGACGAGATTGCGGTGGAGTTCTTCTCTCTGTCCAAGAGCTACAACATGCCGGGCTGGCGCGTCGGCTTCATGTGCGGTAACAGGGACCTGGTCGCGGCCCTGGCACGTATCAAGTCCTATCTCGACTACGGTACTTTCACGCCTATTCAGGTCGCGGCCATCGCGGCCCTCGAGGGGCCGCAGGAGTGCGTGCGCGAGATCAGGAACCGCTATCAGCGCCGGCGTGATGTCCTCTGCGATGGCCTTGACGCCATTGGGTGGGAGATCGAGAAGCCGAAGGCCACCATGTTCGTCTGGGCACCGATCCCGGAGCAGTACCGGGAGATGGGCTCCCTTGAGTTCTGCAAGAAGCTTCTTCACGATGCCAAGGTCGCCGTGTCGCCGGGCATCGGCTTCGGCGAGTACGGAGATACCCACGTTCGGTTCGGGCTGATCGAGAACGAGCATCGCACCCGCCAGGCGGTGCGCGGCATCCGCGACATGATCCGACGCGACGCTCGCGGGGTTTGAAGCCGGAGCTACGTATCACAGAAGGAGAAGAGCAATGGAGCCGGTGAAGATCGGTTTATTGGGAATGGGCACCGTCGGCGGCGGCACCGTCACGGTGCTTACCCGCAACGCCCGGGAGATCGAGCGTCGCGCCGGACGCGGAATCCGCATCGCCCACGCGGCAGCGCGCCAGTACAACCCCGACGCCATCAGCGGGCTGGAGGAGATCCGCCGCATCAGCGACGATGCGTTTGCGGTAGTGGACGACCCGGAGATCGATATCATCATCGAGCTCATCGGCGGCTACTCCCCGGCGCGCGAGCTGGTTCTCAAGGCCATCGAGAACGGTAAGCACGTTGTCACCGCCAACAAGGCACTGATTGCGCTCCACGGCAACGAGATATTCGCCGCGGCGCGGATGAAGGGCGTGGTGGTCGCTTTCGAGGCTGCAGTGGCCGGCGGTATTCCCATCATCAAGGCTGTACGGGAGGGGCTCGCGGCCAACCACATCGAGTGGATCGCGGGCATCATCAACGGTACCGGCAACTACATCCTCACCGAGATGCGCGACAAGGGTCGTGACTTTGCGGCGGCGCTCGCCGAGGCGCAGGCCCTCGGCTACGCGGAGGCGGACCCCACGTTCGACGTTGAGGGCATCGACGCGGCCCACAAGCTCACCATCCTGGGCTCGCTCGCCTTCGGAATTCCGCTCCAGTTCGACCGTACCTACACCGAGGGCATCTCCCGTATTCAGGCGCAGGACGTGGCCTACGCGAGCGAGCTCGGCTACCGCATCAAGCACCTGGGGATCGCCCGCAGGTCCGGCCACGGCATCGAGATGCGGGTCCACCCGACGCTCGTCCCGCAGCGCAGGCTAATCGCCAACGTGGACGGGGTCATGAACGCGGTCTTGGTAAAGGGAGATGCGGTGGGGCCGACCCTGTACTACGGTGCGGGTGCCGGCTCCCTGCCCACGGCCTCAGCGGTGGTGGCGGACGTGATCGACGTCACACGGGCCTTGACCACCGACCCCAACAACCGGGTGCCTCATCTCGCCTTCCAGCCGGATGAGCTCTCTGACATGCCGGTGCTCCCCATGGAAGACGTGGAGACTGCCTACTACCTGAGGATACAGGCACTGGACCAGCCTGGGGTCATGGCGCGCATCGCCGGTATCCTGGGCGAGGAGGGCATCAGCATCGAGGCCATCAAGCAGAAAGAGCCCGAGGAGGGGGAGACCCACGTCCCCCTCATTATGCTCACCCACCGGGTCCGCGAGGCCAGCATGAATGAGTCCATCGCCCGAATCGAGGACCTGGAAGCGGTCAGGGGCGAGGTGACGCGCATCCGCATGGAGGGCCTGGCCGGCTGACGCCGGCGCAGGCGCATCGGCGCGCGGGGGCACGGGCTTCCTACAATCCTGCAGGCAGTGGATGTGCGACGGCTCGACCTGCTGGTTCCCGCGCTCCTTGCCGATTTGTCTTTGCCACCGGAAGAGGCGCCCAGGGCACTGACTCTGGAGCGCGTGCTGGGCCGGGCGGACCGCACGTCGACCGTCTCGGCCGATCCCCTCGGGACCCTGCTGGAGCGGTTCGGAATCTCGCCTGACCCGGACAAGGATCTGCCGAGTGCCCCCTTCAGTCGGCTCGCGGACGCCCCCGGTACGAATCCAGTGGGATTCTGGCTCCACGCGGATCCGGTGCATCTGCGCGCCGACCGCGACCGGCTGCTCCTCTTCGACAGTCGCTCCCTTGGCCTTGTGCGTGACGAGGCCGACGCCCTGGTCGGCCTGTTCAACGCCCATTTCGCTGCGGAAGGTCTCGTGCTCGAGGCGCCGGTGCCGGAGCGCTGGTATCTGCGAGGTGGGGAGCGCCGTCGGATTCGGACCCAACCCCTCCATGAGGCGGTCGGGCGCAGCGTCGATTCCCTCTTGCCGAGGGGTGCGGATGCCGGGTGGTGGAATGGACTGCTCAACGAGGTCCAGATGCTGTTCCACCAGTCCGAGGCCAACAAGCGACGGGAGCAAGAGGGACGCCCCTTGGTGAACGGGATCTGGGTGTGGGGTGGCGGCTCCATACCGGACGCTGGGTTTCAGACGGACCTGGCTGCCGTCTGCGCCGGGCATCCGCTGGCGCGCGGGCTCGCCATTGCGGCCGGTGTGGCCGTTCACCCGCTGCTCGATGAGCCGGCACGCGCGGCCGCGGCAGGGCGGGCGAGCCTCGTCTTTTGGGACTCGCTGTGGTTCGCGGCTCTGGACTGGGACGCGTCTGCCTGGGCGCGCGAGTTGGCGCGGCTGGATGCCTGGTCCGAAAGGCTGGTCGGTTTGCTCGGCCGCCGCGGCCTGGCAGAAATCGATCTCTATCCGTGCGAAGGATCCCTGTTTCGTGTGAATCCCGCCGCCATGCGCCGGTTCTGGCGTCGGCGCGTAGCCTTCGGTGGAGCCGTAGCGAGGGGGGCGCCACGCTAGCCGTTACCGGGCGTGGTGCCCGCCTGTATGCGGTTACTGGGGTACCGGCGCGTTCAGGAACTTCCAGGTGTCGCCCACCTTGCACATGTCCACCAGGCTCTTTGCCGTCCCTCGGCGCGCTTGCTTGGCGTGGGTGATGAGCTGAATGCGGCGGCATTTCAATCCATCTTTGGCGTAGCTGCTGAGGGACTTTACCTCACCGCTGTTACCCGTCTTGTCATTGTTCCAACTTCGGCTGACGTCCTCCTTGGGGTCGTTCAGCACGGCGTTCAGGGTGGAGTCCATCATGTTCACGTCCGCGTCGTCGAAGTAGCGCACCGGGGACTGATTCAGGAAGCTGTAATCGAAGGCGTTCGCTGGTAGGGAAGCTGCGGCGGCCACGAGTGTAATCGCCAGTAGCGAGCTCATCTTGTTGTAGGGCATGCTGCGTCCTCGAGATGCCTGGTGGGGGGCCAAGATTATAGACGAATCGTAGGGGTTCCCGGTCGGTTCATATAACGCAAAGAGCGCCGAACCACGGATCACGCCCATCTCCTCTCACCACCGCTCCCCGAAGGGGCGGAGGTCGAGCTCGAAGGTCCAGGCCGAGCGCGGCTGGCGGGTCAGAAAGAACACGGAGGCTGCGATGTCGTCCGGTTGTGCGAAGAAATCCTTGGGTTTGTCGGGCAGCATGCGGCGCGAGGTGGGCATATCGACCACTGCATCGATGATCACGTAGGCGACATGTATCCCCTCCGGCCCCAGCTTCCGGGCAAGGGATTGGGCCAGGCTCCGCTGGGCCGCCTTGGCGGAGGCGAAGGCGACGAAGTCAGCGGCCCCCTTCAGTGATGCCGTGGCCCCGATCATGAGGATGCTTCCTTGGCCCGCCCGCCGCATATCGGGCAGCACGGCTTTGACTGCGGCGAGGCATCCGTACGCATTGACGCGCCACGCCGATTCAAAGGCCGCCTGGTCGGTATGGTCGATGTCCCCGAATTCGCGGGTGGACGCGTTGTAAATCAGGACCTCCGGCGGCCCGAGCTCCTCCCGGATGTGAGCAAACACCGCTTTCACGGCATCGGCGTCGGCTGCGTCGCATACGTACCCGCGCGCACCGGCAATCTCCGCCTCCATGGCGGCGAGCGTCTCCTTGGCCCGCGCCAGCAGGGCGACATGATACCCCGCGCGGCTGAACTGGCGGGCGAAGGCGGATCCGTTGCCGGGCCCGGTACCTACAATAACGCACACGGGTACGCTCATGAGATTGGCTCCTTTGAAGGGTGTTGGCGGGGCGGCTCATTGGGACACCTTCACGAGGCGCGGCTTCAACAGGCGCAGGGCGTCCTGTGTCCGCAAGGAGATGATGTAGCCCCGCCTACCACCGTTGATATAGATCCGCGGCAGCTCGGCGATGCTCGCCTCACAGTAGACGGGCATGGTGCGCCGGGTTCCGAAGGGGGAGGTGCCCCCCACCTGATAACCGGAGTGGCGGTTTGCCGTCATGGGGTCGCACGGGCGGACCTGTTTGGCGCCAAGCTCACGCGCCAGTGCCCGCGTGGAAACCTGTAGATCGCCGTGCATGAGCACGATTATCGGGCGCCCGTCTTCGTCCTCCATGATCAGGGTCTTGACCACGAGGTGCTCGTCGACGCCCTGCGAGCGCGCGAACTGCGCGGTACCGCCGCCCTTCACGTAATCGTAAGGATGGCCGTCGAAGGCGACAGCCGCCGCCCGAAGTGTGCGTACCGCCTGCGTGACGGGCTCTTTCCTCGCGCTCATCGTCCTGAGAGTATCGTGCGGCGGCGGGTTGGCATCGACCGAGGTCGCCTCAGTATCGCGTCCAGGGCAGGGCGTCCGGCGCTCACGGGGCAATCAAAACATGTCTGCCATGTCGTGCCAAACTAAACACAAGAGGCCGTTTCGACTTTCGGGAGCTCGTGGCGCTCGGCGACTCCCGATGACGATCACGCCGCTGCGTGTCCGCTGGACCGACCTGCGTCTACTTTGGACGTTTCCATACCAGCATACGGTTGTTCGCCGGCATCTCGTGATCCTTGACAAGGACGAGCCCGCCCGCCTGGGCCAAGGTGTTGAGCACGCCAAAGTCCTTGATGCCGCTCTTCGGATCGCGTGCCTTGAGCCAGCGGTCGAAGGCGGCATTGCTCTCACTCGTGTAGCAGTTGTCATAGTTGAATGGCCCGTAGAGCGCGAAAATACCCCCGGGCGACAAGAGCTGCGGAACCCCTTGAAACATGGCAGTGACCTCGCGGTCGGACATGATGTGTGCCGTGTTAGCGCTGAAGACTGCGTCGACCCGTCCCTCCGGCCACCGTCCGGTGACGTCGAGCGCCGTTGGCGGAGGCAGGTTAGGCAGATCGGCCTCGGCAAACCAGAGAGCGATTCCCGGCAGGGACTGCGGACGATCGCTGGCTTGCCAGACTACGGAGGGGAGGTGCCCAGCGAGGAAGACCGCATGTTGGCCAGTGCCGCTTCCGATCTCGAACAGCGACCGCACGTCAGCCAAGTACGGTCGGAGAACGTTCAGTATCGGAGCTCGGTTCTCCTCACAAGCTTGAGAGAAGGGCTTTCGGGGATGGGTCATGGCTGAGGAGCTCACTGATGTCGGGGTCGCCGGCGCACGCAAGAGGTTGCCGTTCGGACATGCTGCAAGGTGATCAGCGCCGTGCCTCGCTTGGAACGCCTGTTAGGCGGGTCGGCGGGACCGTCGGCGCCGTCGAGCTACACGGACCTATTCAAGGCGTGGCCCGACGGCCCGTACCCGATCCTGGCCCGGCAGCTGAGTTATCGCACTATTCACCTGCTGCAAAGTAGTTGGTGCCCTGGAGTCCATAAGACTTAGGGTTGGTGTATGGTCGCCGCTTCGGCGCGTCGTCCGAGCGTCGCTCCCGTCCGGAATGGGGCCGGACGTACGGCACGTCGACCGGAATCCGCTATTATCTGGCCGGAGTCGTTCCGGCCATCAGATACGGAGGTATCGACAGCGGATTGATCCGTTCATTCCTCGGGCGGTACAGGTGCCATGTTTCGCTTCAACGTCTCCAACCTCGTCAAGTTCCTGATCGGCATCCTTCTTGTGCAGGGTGTCACCGTTTTGCTTGTCGTCACGGCCCTTAGGACGGATCTGGAGAAGACCCGCCTGTTGTTCCTCACGCTAAACCTGGCTATTGGTGTGCTCACGGCTCTGTGGTTCACCTCAATCGCCGACAGCGCGGGGAGGCGGGCGCTTGCCAAAGCGAAGGAAGTATTTTCGCGCGAGCGGGAAAAGATCCGCCTGCGGGCGGAGCAGGACAAGGTTAGGGAGGTTGAGAACACACATCGTCGCCTTACGAAGGAAAGGGCTCGCGTGCAGATGAGGTCCCAGCTCAAGACGGGTGCAGTGGTCGTCGGCGGCGCGGTTGGGGTCGGTGCCGTCATGCTGCTCAGCCAATTCGTGACCCTGGGGTTGCTCACATTGACCGCTGCCGGCGGGGCGGCACTGGGCTATGGTGTGCGCGCCCGCCAGGAGAGACTGGGGCTTGGCAAATGGCGCCTGCCTGGCGGCGAGAAGCCCGTCCAGGTCATCGAGGCAAAACCCACACGGCCGGCATTGAAAGGGGCGCGCAACGTCCCCAAGGCCATCCGAGAGAACTAAGGCGATTTCTTTCAAATCATGTACCATCTTGCTGGCCCTTTCGCCCGCCTTCGGCGTCGCGCCGAAAGTCACATGGCCCAGCTATGCTCCTGCAAGCGCTCCTTGAAGGCGAACGAAAATCCTGCGCAATCCGGTGCATGATTTTTCGGCAATCGCCTACGAAGTCACCTGCGCGGGCAGCCGGGGACAGGACCCCGCGCCGCCGACCTGCCTTGGTCGCTTCCGCCGTCTCCTCCCAATCAATGCGTCTAAGCGCTCATAGCGAGGAATAAGCCATGCCTGAGATGACAGCGTACGCCCCCGGAACCTTCTGCTGGGTGGACCTGGCGACCACCGACGCCGAGGCTGCCAAGGCTTTCTACACGGGACTGTTCGGATGGACGGCGGTCGATGTACCGACGGACCAGGGCGTGCCCTACACCATGCTGAACAATGGCGGCAAGAACGTGTGTGCGCTGTTTCCGCTGGGGCCCGACATGGGTGCGACGCCCCGTTGGCAGAGCTACATCGCGGTGGCGGACGTGGAGGCCGCGGCCAACTCGGCGGCGGCCATGGGCGGCAAGGTGTGCATGGCGCCTATGGACGTGATGCGCGCCGGGCGCATGGCCGTGATTCAGGATCCCCAGGGGGCTGCGGTTTGCCTATGGCAGGCCGCGGACCATGCCGGGGCCGAAATGATCGACGAGCCGGGGTCCAAGTGCTGGCATGAGCTGCAGACGACGGATAGGACGCGTGCCGCGGATTTTTATAACGGACTCTTCGGTTGGACCACGAAGGTCAGTCGGAGTGTCATGGACGGCAAGTACGACATCTTAATGAATGCCGGTCAGGAGATCGGGGGCATGCTGCAAATTGAGCGGGATTGGGGACCGGTCCCTCCCAACTGGGCAGTCTACTTCTGCGTGAAGGACTGCGATGGCACGACCGGCGATGCCAAGCGTTTGGGCGGAAAGCTCTTGCTTCCAGCCATGGAGGTGAAGAACGTGGGCCGCTTCACCTTTCTGCAGGATCCCCAGGGGGCCGTCTTCGCCGTCATTCAAGTGGCGCACCCAGCCTAAGGCGATTTCTGTCAAATCCTGCGCAATCCGATACTGAGGCCAGCGCGTGAATGGCTCCGCCGTCTCCGCCGTTCTCCTCGCCGCGGGCGAGTCCCGGCGGATGGGCACCATGAACAAGCTGTTTCTGGATATTGCCGGCATGCCCTTGCTCCGCCGAGCGGCCTTGACCCTGCTCGGGGCATCCGCGAAGGAGGTCGTGGTCGTCGTCGGCCATGAAGCGGCGCTGTCGCAGTCCCTCCTTTCCGACCTGCCGTTGCGGGTAGTCGAAAATCCGCACTTCGCCGACGGGCAGATGACCTCGGTCTATTGCGGGCTGCACGCGCTGCAGGAGCCGTGCGAAGGCGTGATGGTTTGCCTGGCCGACCAGCCGTTGTTGGATGCGACAGACCTGGAAACGCTGGCCCTGGGCTTTGTCGACGGCTGTTCGCGGAGCGTCCTGGTGCCTACCTACCGGGGTCGGCGCGGTAATCCCGTCATCCTTCCTTCTCGGGTGCGCGAGGCAATCCTCGCTGGTGGGCCTGATCTGGGCGGAGAGCGGCCGATCGACACGTACCGGGACTTGGTGCGCCCGCTCGAGATGCCGAACGACCACTGCGTCTTCGATCTCGACACCCCTGAGGACTGGGTACGGGTTCGGCAAAGGCTCGGCCCGACGCCGCCGACGCCAAGAGGTGAGGCGGTGTCTGAGGCAGGCTAATGCATTTGCCTCCTCAAACGCCTGAGCGCGTCGGCAGCGCCTCTTCCGACATGGGTCGTCCCCTCCTCCTCCCGCTCCGTTTGGCCGATGGTACACTGCCGATCGGCGCTTGCCGCGACGGTCGTGCGCAACGACTACTTACAACAACTGCAATCTTGTCGAGGAACCCGTGACGTGAAACCTGCCCCACTGTTGCACTTCGTACTCGGCATTTGGCTTGGCGGCTCGGTGATCCTCGGCGCGGTCGTGTCGTACAACTTCTCCGGCGTCGACGACCTTCTGGCGCGCAATCCCAAGCTGGCGGCACATGCCGGATTTGCTCCCGGCGATGTGGATGCCAAGAAGAGTAGCCTGCTGTGGGTCCACTCGTCGGAGCTCAACAGGGTGTTTTTCGAGGCGTGGAACCGCAGCCAGCTGGTCCTCGGGGCCTTGGCTATCGGACTTGCCCTCTGGAGCCGCGCGGGTCGTGCTCCCGTTCTCTTACTGGTGGCGGCCGTCCTGCTGGTCGCGGTCACACATTGGCTGCTCGAGCCCCGGATCGTCGAGTTGGGGCGGCAGCTCGATTTTCTTCCGCGCAACCCGCCGCCTCCCGTGCTGCAAACGTTTCAGCGCTACCATGGAGCGTACTTTCTTGCCGAAGGTCTCCGGTTCGTCCTGGTTGCAGTAGCCGCGATCATGCTCATGATCCGTGGAGCGCGGGCGGGAAGAGAAGGCTAGGCAAAGAGGTCGCAGAGCGGCTTGGGATTGGCCAAGCCGCGAGGTGACAGTGCCGTAAAGCTGGCAGGGGAGGCGGCACCGAGGCGATCACGAGTATGCCGCCAACTGCCACGCCGAGCGCCCGATGGCTGTTAGCGCTCGGTCTATTTCGCCGGATGTTTTCGAATTATATCGCGCCGCATCGCCAGCTCTGACCCGCCCGGCAGCTCGGTCGCGCAAACGGTAGCTGGTACGTCCCCGATTTCTCAAACGCCAAATGGCGGCGAGCTTCCCCAGCAGACGGTTCGGACGTTTTTACCGGTCGGTGGTCTCTGCTAACTTGGGCAACCTGTCGGCACAGTCGCCGGCAGCCTGCCCCAGTGGAGTCGCACGAGCCCCCATGAGACGGAACCTGTTCGCCCTGCTCGCCACCGCGCTGGCCTTCGTGTCGTTGGCCACGCCGTTGACCACATCAGGCGCTGCCGAGCGCGCCGGTCCGCGCCATCCGCGCATCGGCCTGGTGCTGAGCGGGGGCGGGGCGCGGGGCGCGGCCCATATCGGGGTGCTCAAAGTCCTGGAGGAGATGCGGATTCCCATCGCCGCGGTCGCGGGGACCAGCATGGGCTCCCTGGTGGGCGGCAGCTACGCGGCCGGCCTGTCGCCGGAGGAGCTGCAGCGGCGCGTCACCGAGGTCAACTGGAACGAACTCTTCAACGACGAGCCAGCGCGGAAGGACTGGCCCGTTCGGCGCAAGGAGCGGTCCCTCGACCCGACCTGGGACTTTACCGTCGGGGTAGGGGGCGGCCGGTTTAAGCTGCCCAAGGGGGCCATCTCGGGTCAGAAGGTCCAATTGTTCTTCAACGACCTGGTCAAGGGCGTGGAGACCGTCCAACGCTTCGACGATCTGCCGATCCCCTTCCGGGCCGTCGCCACCAACCTGGAGAACGGAGAGGTAGCGGTCTTCGACCGAGGGCCGCTGCCGGTGGCCATGCGCGCCAGCATGTCCGTGCCGGGGCTGTTCGCGCCCATGGAATGGGACGACCACATCTACGTGGACGGCGGCCTGGTCCGGAACCTGCCCATCGACGTGACCCGGCGGATGGGGGTCGACGTCATCATAGCGGTCAACCTGGGGTCCGGGTATCTCCCGCGGGACAAGCTCGGCACCATCCTGGGCGTCACCGGCCAGATGATTGCAATCCTGACCGAGCAGAACGTCCAGGTCTCGCTCAAGCAGCTTGATCCCAAACGGGACGTACTCATCGTCCCGGATCTGGGCAACATCACCTCCGGCGACTTCGACCGCGCCCCGGAGGCCATCGCGACCGGCGTTGCGGCCGCCCGCAAGGCGGCGCCCCAGCTCGCCCGCTTCAGCCTGAGCGAGGCGGAGTACGCCGCCTGGCGGCGCGAACGCTTCGGCTCGGGCCACCCCGTCCGGCGGGTCGGGGAGGTGCGGATCGCGGGTCTGAACCGGGTGAACCCGGGTGTCTTTGATGGTTTGGTCGCAGACCAGGAAGGTAAGCCCTTGGACCGTGCCCGGCTCGACCAGGACATTCAGAAAGTGTACGGGAGCGGGGACTTCGAGCGGATCAGCTACCGCTTCCAGCCGGACCACGGCGGCGACCTTCTCATCGTCGACGCCGTGGAGAAGGCCTGGGGGCCGGGCTATCTGGGCTTCGGACTCGGCCTTTCCAGCGACAACAAGGGCGACAGCCGCTTCGGGCTGCGCGCGACCTACGACCAGACGTGGGTCAACCGCCTCGGGGCCGAGTGGGGCACCGCGGTGACGCTGGGCAACGCCCCGAGTCTGTACACCGAGCTTTACCAGCCGTTGAACCTCGACCGGGTGGCTTTCGTCGCCCCCTACCTGGAGCTTGGCCTGAGTCCGGATAGTGCCTATGAGGGCGACCAGCGGGTGGCCCGCTACAACGTGGTGCGGGGGCGGGTCGGCGCGGACCTGGGCACCACGCTGCACCGGGTGGAGCTAAGGGCCGGCCCCTATTACGGCCAGACGCAGGTCACGCTCGATACCGGCTCGCCCCGGCTCCCGGAGGGCCGGGTCACCGACACCGGGGTGCGCGGCCGCATCGTCTACGACACCCTCGACAGCGCCGGTGCACCGCGCTCAGGGACCCGAGTCTCCCTGGACGTCCTGAACCCGCTTGAGGCAATGGGGGCGGACGTCCAGTATACGCGGACCTCGCTCAACGCCATTACCGCCCACAGCTTCGGCCCCAACACCCTCACCTTGCGACTGAAGGGTGGGAGCAGCTTCGGCGTTCAGATGCCCTATTACGACCAGTTCCCCCTGGGCGGCTTCCTCAATCTCTCCGGCTACGCCAACGAGCAGTTCCGCGGCAACGAGATGGCTTTTGGGGCGCTCACCTATTACCGCCAGATTGCCTCGCTGCCGCCGCCGATCGGGCGCGGACTCTATCTTGGCGCCTCCCTGGAGGGCGGTTGGCTCTCGGACGGGGTCGTCACCGACCCCACCACAGGCGAGCATGTGACCTTGAGCCAGGAGGCGACCCGCTACGGCGGGAGCGTGTTCTTCGGCTCGGACACCTGGATCGGCCCCGCCTACCTCGGTCTCGGGCTGTCAGGCTCGGGGGAGAGCGCGATTTATGTGCTGATCGGAACGCCCTGAGGCTC
Source organism: uncultured Gammaproteobacteria bacterium (assembly GCA_963824085.1). GTDB lineage: Bacteria > Pseudomonadota > Gammaproteobacteria > Chromatiales > Chromatiaceae > JARRNE01. Next base: position 6,880 of record CAWGNT010000005.1, on the reverse strand, counting down.
CCTGGCGATATCCATGGGCTGGGAAGTTGCCCTGTGCGCGCTGGGCGCAGATCAGCCGGTTGCGGCTACCGTCGGCGCTCTGCGGTGATACGTCAGTGCCGCATAGGACGCCTGCATCGTCTGGCGACTGCCCAGAGTGCTCTCCTTCAAAGGCGGGGTCTCACCGGCCGCTGGGGCTCGGAAGCGCCCATGGCCGGCGCGATCGGAGCCATCCGTGTGCCGGGTGGGTTTCAGAAGATTCTACAGTCGGCGGTCGGCTGTGGCTTTGACGGTCGTTACGGCCAACATGGGGCTTTTGTGTCTGAGCTCTTGCATCCGAGGTATTGGCCAAGTTGGTTGGCCGTCGGTCTGGTTCGTGCGCTCGGTTTGTTACCGCTCCCTGTCCTTTGGGGACTGGGGACCTGTATTGGAAGAATCGCGTATTGGTTCGCAGGGTCCAGGCGCGGCGTCGCCCGGCGTAATATGGAAATCTGCCTGTCCGATCGCTCGGATCGGGATCGAGAGGCGCTGCTCAAGCAGAGTTTTGGTTGGCTCGGTGTTGCCGCTCTGAGCCAAGGCATCGGTTGGGGGATCTCGCGAACGCGTCTCAGGCGCTTGGTCAAGATGCGCAATGTCAAGGTCATCGATGACTGTTTCGAGCAGGGCCGAGTCATCCTGCTGGTGCCGCATTTTGTCGGTGTCGATCTTGCCGGACTCGCTTTTGCGGGCCTTCAGCGCCCCGGTGTCTGCATGTACCAGAAAATTCGCGACCCGGTTATCGATCGACAGGTGCGGCGCTCTCGAACCCGGTTCGGCAGCCTACTGGTCGAACGCAATGACGACTTGCGGCGTTTGATCCGGGAGATCAGGAAAGGCGAGCCATTGTTTTATCTGCCCGATCAGAATGCGAATCGCCGTACAGGGATCTTCGTCCCCTTTTGCGGCTTTCCTGCGTCCACCGTGCCCATGCTTGGACGCTTCGCCGAAATGACGGGAGCAGCGGTCGTACCGCTGATCCCTCGCTATCTGCCGCGCGGCCATGGTCTCGTGCTGACTTTCGACGCGCCGCTCGCGGATTTTCCGAGTGGGGATCTTCATGCGGACACCGCGGCAATGAACTGCACGGTGGAGCGTCACGTCCGCTTGCTCCCTGAACAGTATTTCTGGGTGCATCGCCGCTTCAAGACGCGCCCGGAGGGGGAACCGCCCTTCTATGGGCCGCGTGTGCTGGAAGACGGCTGACAGCCCGTGACTGTTCGCCGATGTGTTCATGAATTCGGTTAACGTCAACCGTCGCGCCTGGGCACGGAAGCCGGGCCGTGCGGTCCTCCCAACCTTTGGCTTGAGAGGGCGTCAAAATGATCAGGCAGACGCCAATACTCGCAACACAAACGGAACCCCCATCGCGTATGTTCGTACCGCAGGGGCCGACCTGTCGATGCACAAATGGCATCGCCCAAATGCGCCGCGCCGGCTTGGGTCCAGCGTGGCCCTTTCCGCCGCGGTTAGCCAAACATTCTCGAGAACAGCACTGTCAGCCGACAGGCGGAATGGGTTCACCCGGGTATCGGACCAGGGTCTTAAGCTCTGTGGAGCTGCCGGGCCGCTTACCGTTTCACTGCTGCCGCAAGCCAGTTCGGACTTGGGCGCCGCTCGGGGGCGACGCCGGACCTCGCGTCCAGCCCCACTTCGCCGGGCTAGGCCGCCACTTGGGAGCCGCCGGCGAGGTGCGAAACTCGTAGAAACCGACGACGAAGTACCGCTGGAAGCAACAATTGGCCGTCACATCTCGTTGCCCTGGTCCATCACGTAGATCTCGACGCGCCGATTCTGGCGGCGGCCAGCTGGGGTTGCGTTGTCCGCCACGGGACGCGCTTCCCCGATCCCTTGCGCGACCATACGGTCGGCGGCGACGCCGCGATCGACTAGGGCCTGTTTGACCGCGTCGGCCCGTTTCTGGGAGAGCTCCAGATTCGTCTCATCGCGGCCGGCGTCGTCGGTGTGGCCTTCGATGCGGACGGTCAGCTCTGGATGTTGGACCAAGAGTTGCGCGATGCCGTCGAGGCTCGGCAGGTCGTCCGTTGGGAGATCGGCCTGACTCGTGGCGAACCGAAGGTCTGAATCGGCGAGGCTCAGCAGCATCCCGCGCTCGGTCTGCCGTCCGCCGAGCTTGGAGATCTGGGCATAGAGGTCACGCAGGTAGGTCTGCGCCTTCTTGCTCTCGCGCTGGCTGGCGAGTCGCTCGGCCTCCGCCTTTCGTCGCTCGTCGGCGATGGTCTTTTCGAGGACGCCGATCCGCTCCTGCGCGGCATTGACCTGCTGCTCGAGGGCCTGCTTCTCCTTCGCCGCTGCCTGCGAGCTCGCGCTCAGGTCGGCCTTTGCTTTAGACAATGCCTGCTCAGTGTCGGCAAGCTGTCCCCGCAGGTCGGCGACCGTCGCATCGTGCTTCTGCTGCAGGGCGGCAAGCGCCGTCTGCACGCCCTTCAGATCCCTGGTAAGCGCCGCGATCTTGCCCTCTGCCTCGTCCATCTGGTTGGCATGCGACTCCTGCGCCTTCCGCAGCTCTTCCTGTAGTGCTGCGAGGTCCTTGCCGGAGCGGTCCATCGCCTCATCATGCTTTGACTGAAGGGCCTGCAATGCCGCCTCGGCCTGCGTGAGCTTGGTCTGAAGACGGTCAAGATTGCCCTCAGCTTGCGTAAGCGCCTGCGTCTTCTTCTCGAGCGCCCCTGAGGTCACTGCCAGACGTTGCGTCAACTCAGCCTTCGCAGACTCCAGGGACTGCCGCGCCTGCTCCGCGGCCTCGCGCGTCTGTCGGTCCTCTTTTGCTTTCTGCTGCAGACTTGCCAGCTGCTGGGCGCGCTCCGGGTCACTGCCTTCCAGGGCAGTTTGGAAGAACTGGATGCGCTCCTTTAGCTTTTCCACCTCCTGTTGCGCCTGCGCCTCGTGCTCCTTTATCGCCTCGGCCATGCTCGTCTCGTGCTGCGTTGCCGCTTCCGCGAGCTGAGCCTCATAGCTCGATCGAACGTCGGCCAACTCGGTCTCGTGACGCTTGGCGGCCTCCGCCTGAGCCTGCTTCGCGTCTTCGACCTTCTTGCCCAGGTCGGCAATCTGCTTCTGTGCGGCATCGTTCCGCTTCTTCAGCTCCGCGTGTGCCTCGCTCGCCTTCTTGCGCTCCGTGGCGAGGGTTTCTGCATCACGCGTGCGGAGCTCCGCCATCTCCGCCTGAAGCGCGTCATTGGCCTTCGTGGCCGCCTCCAGCTTGGTCTGCAGGTCCTTCGATTCGGCCTGACGGCGTTCCTGAAGGTCAGTGATATCACTGCGGAGCGCCGCCTCTACGTCCGTAGCCTGTCCGAGCTTCCCTTCCAATACCGTCAGGTGACGCGCCGTCTGGGCGATCTCTGCGTCCTTCGCCACCAGCCGCTGCTTGAGCGTGCCGCTGTAGAAGTCGTAGATCGCGTACACACTGATCAAGGCGATGACCAGTGCCCAGGAGACGATCCTGCATATCGAATGGTTGTTTTCGGACATCTCGATCTACCTCGGGTGGTGTCTTAGCGGTATTTTGATTGTGAATGTAGAGGATAGCCCATGATTGGCGACGAGCGCTTGAGGAGCCGACGCCAGTGTGGCGGGGGATTGGCTGAAGCGTACGATGGCTTGCGCTCGTTCACTATGCACGCTGCCGGCCGCGCTTCTGCAAGTGGAACATTTCTACGGCAGTCGGCACCTCCACTGCTCGGCTCGTACCCGTTTTTGGCCCGCACACGCTTTTTTGGTCGTGACCTGAGGGGCCGTGTCTTGGCGGCTTGGCGGTGCTGTCAAGCCCGCAGGGAGGTATACACGGCGCCCCCCGACGCCCGCAACCCCGTCAGCGGAGACCGAACAAGCCATCTGAATTCTTCATGCCACGAGCGCGCTGGCGTTGATAAGCCGACCTCGCGGTATAGCGGGCGGCCTGGTCGAGCGGTCGATGTCAAACGTTGAAGAGTGACGAGTAGTCCAACAGGGCCAGCCCGGAGACGCTGCTCACGAGGGCGAGCAGCGACTGCACAACGGGCTGCTGGCTGAAAGGTCTGAAAGCGCCCTCGCGAATCTTCTCGATCTCTGCCAACAGGGTCCGGAGCTGGTCGATGTAATCCCTCTTTTCCGGTTGACCCTGGGCACGTAAGAGTGCGGCGGTGAGCTCCCGGGTGGCTTCCTCGCGCACGTGCTCTGCGGCGCGGCGCAGCAGCAGGGCACACAGGACGGCGTAGAGGATTGCCAACACCATGACGACCATCAGGGCGGGGGGCAGCGTCCAGGCATCAAAAAGCGGGTGCCGCGCGAGCGCGAGCAGGATCAGCACCACGATCGGGTACCAGACCAGATTGCCCACGGGGCGTGTTGCGTTGGCGATCAGCCTGACGTCGAGCCACACGAGGTCGGCCCCGGCGGGGGGCTCGCCTTCGTCATCGCCTGCGCAGGCGCGGAAGCCGAAGGTCTGCAGCGTGCTGGATGGCCAGACCACTGGCCCGCTCAAATCCTTGGCAAGGCGAAGGGCCTGGCGGGTCGCGTCGACCATGTAGAAGAGAAGCGCCAGGAACGGGACCAGGACCAGCATGATGACGGAAAAGTCCAGTCCCCACGACAGGGAGCTGCGGGTCGGGCGATTGGGAAAACCGAAGGCGATCATCAGGGTGAAGGCGAGGAGGAAGAATAGGATCACCTCCGGCCAGACCCGCGACACCGTTTTCGCGATGCCGCAGCGGTCCGCGTAGCGCCTCCAGACTGCAGCCGCCGGTTGCGGGCGTTGCGAGGGGCTATCCTGAGACCCGGCGCGGCCAGCGTGTTGGTCGTCTTCCTGTTGCGCGGGAGTCGATGCTGGCTCCTTGAGCCCTGGAAGCTCCTGCTCGATGCGGCCGCGCGCTTGGCGTTGGCGGTGGTGTCCGAGGATGAAGAAGAATACGGCGACAAGTCCGGCACCCAGGCGCAGGATTTCGCTTGGCCAGATACTTACGCCCTCGAGCAGGGAGTAGGGCTCGCCCCCGGCGGTGACGTCCACCCGCATCAGAGCGAGGATCGAGGCGGTAACAAGTATAGAGAATACGCCGACCGCCAGAGGCATCCACCCGCTCAGCAAACCCCTCAACCAGTCCCGCACCGCCGGACCGACACTCTCCGGGCCGATCGCCGTCACAATCAGCGCCACGGCTAGCAGCAGGGCTGCAGGCAACAGAACACTCAGAACCGCGGGGTTGCCGGGGCTGTTCATAGTGAAGTGCTGGGCAAGCTCTTCGCGCGGATGAGGGTCCCGCTCCGGGTCCACGCCAGCAGGAGAACCGGGAGAGGCGACCTGACGCTCGAAGGGCTGATCCCAGAGCCGCGTGACCAGCTCCACCGGCTCGGTGCGGCCGATCTCGAATAGCCGAGCTGGCGGCGGCAGTTCAACCGCCGGCTCTTCTCCGAGTGCGTCCCGTATTGCGAGGTGGACAGTGAGCAGCATCGCGGTCTGGTAACTGTCGCGCAACGGCGGTATCTCCCCCTGCCACCGCGGCGCGAGGGTCAGCCCGAAGCCCGACGCTACGATGAGGTTGCGCGTGAACTGGTTGTCTAACGGGTGCAGCATGGCCGCATCGAGGTCCGTGGTGAAGAACACGGCGTCCGGAAATACCGGCTTGAGCGCCTGCAGCACCAGCAGCTTGTCGTGATAATCGTTGCCTATCACACCGATGGCCCGAAACCCGCAACGCTGCTGGATGCGGTCTTTCCATCCACAGGCCGCGCGCAGGCGGGCGTCTTCGGCCAGGAGCTCATCGCGCATTCGGCGCAGGTAATCGATCTGGGGATCGCCCGCGGGCCGCTCGATCGTCCCGTCGGCATGGTTGTCGTCACCCTTGTCTTTGGGTTTGGCACCGGGGATTTGGCCGTCGAGTCCGCGCATATAGCTGAACCGCTTCACGTCGGCGGACCCGCACCCCGCCGTCTGCGCGCAATTCGTCCGCGTCGACGAGTCGGTGAAGAGTTTGGCCAGTGTCCGCGAATAAGCGGTGTCCCACTGGCCGACAAGGGCCACCCGGGCATTCGCCGCGACTCGGCGTCTGGCAAGCTCCGCCACCAGCATCTCCGCCAAGACGTCGTCTGCCGCGATGGTTCTTTCGGCGGCGGACGGAAGACGTACTGCAATACAATCGGAGCGCACGGCGCCACAGAAGCAGACCGGTCTCGGATCGGCCGGCAGACCGGCCAGCTCGCTGGGTATAGTTGCGAGGGGGGACCAGATGCGCGCGAAGACTGGAGGGCTGGGCTGCTTGTCGCCCATGATCCTCTCGTACTGCCGTTGCTGCGGCCATGACCCTCGCGTAGTGGAGTCCGCTGGCCCGATGATCTGAAAGCTGATGCGGGGCGCGTCCGTCGGATGTGTCCTTTCTGTTTCCGGGCTGGCTGTTGTCGCATCGTCGGGGCGGCCGCGGTAAATTTCGGTTAGCAGCCGGGACAAGCGGGCGAGGGGTCTCACCGCCGCTCCCACGGCGCCGCATGTCCGCGGCGTTGTCGGCGACTGGCTCCGGGAGGCCGAAGCTCCGGTCATCAAGCCACAACAGAAGCGCCGCCCGCTCGCCTTCGCTTTGGCGGGCCTCGCGGGAGAGCCACTCGAAAGGGATGTAGGCGGGTGGGCCGTCCGGCCCGAGCTCCAGGTAGCCGATGTGCTCGGCGTCGTCTGGCAGGTATCCTTCGGATTGGAGGCCGGAGAGGACGGCGTAGCGGTGGCGCCGGCGTGACTCGGCGGCCCCGATGGACGGTCCGCCGTCGACCATGACCGCAATTATCGTGAGCGGCGGCGCGTCGCGGCGAGACTGAGCGGTGAGCGTTTCGCCCCGCGACTTGATCTGCAGCGACAGCTGAGCCAGGTCGTGGCGGGTGTCGT
>CAWGNT010000004.1:0-179193 GCA_963824085.1 uncultured Gammaproteobacteria bacterium | reverse complement strand
CACGGGCGCTTCCGGGGAGATGCGCTCGACTTGGCCCCAAAGGTAGCGGTCCAGCATCAGGTCGCCGACGACGATGATCTTGCGTCCGCCGAAGCCGGTGCGGAACTCGTTGAGGACTTTGTCGGGTGACTGGAACATTCGATATGGTGCGGTTGGGGCTTAGCGTTTGAGATTCCCGCCTTCGCGGGAATGACGGTATTCTGCCTGACTTTGGAAGGCGGTAGGCGCTTGAGATTCCCGCCATCGCGGGACTGACGGATGCTTTACTGCGCTCCGGCTCGTTTCTCGGTTGTTGCTGGCGCCCAAGCTCCGGCTTGGGTGCCCTCGTCTTCGAAGCTCTGCTTCGACTGTGCCGCCATCGGCAACTCATTGTCGCCGCTGGGAAAAGGGCTTTAGGGAGAGGAGTGCCGAAGCGGGAGGTCGGGCACCAGGAAAAGCGGGGGCCTGGGTGTGAGGGTGGTGATGGGGCTTGCGGAAGCGCTGCTTGCTTCGGGCCGGCCGCGAGTCCCGGGCGCCGCTGAGCGAAGCCGAGCTTCGAGGAGGATCGGTGCCCAAGCAGGAGCTTAGGCACCAGGAAAGAAGTCTGGGCTCTCACGCTTGGACGGCGAGTATGCCCATCTGGCTCAGCAATGCTCTTAGCCGGCTGTCCATCGTCAAGAGGGCGCACCCTGTGCGCCTGGCCAACACGGCATAGATGAGATCATAGACCGGGTGCCGGTAGCGCACTGCTCCTGTCGCGAGCTCCCGGTCGGCGGTGGCACGCACAAGGGAAGCTACTGGAGTTCGGTGCAGGTAAGAAAGTGCAGGGTGGCAGGAGCGAGGCTCCGGTAACGGTTGCGGCCGTGGCGCTGGGTCGAGCGGCTCAAGCTCGGGTCAGATGACACGCGACGCTGGAGCGTCACCACTTGCTCCCACGCTGGAGCGCGGGAGCCAGAGGACGAATGGCGGTGGCGTTAGTGCAAAAGACGTCGCGGTAGGCGATGCCTTGCTGCGCATGGGGTGGTCGAGTTTCGGCCAAGAGTCCAGTCGGCATGAAGGAACCCGCGTTCGCGGGGCTGCCTGGTTCCCACGCTCCAGCGTGGGAGCAACCCTCGACGCTCCAGCGTCGAGTTATCTCACCACCGCGTTGTCACTTGGGTCACCGCCGCATTCCCGCATGATCCCTCGGACTCGCACAGCTCTGGTGCACCAGACCATCGACATAACCCCGGCAAGCGGATTGTTATGGATGTGGCTAGCTCATACGCCCGAGTTCGCTACCGAGCCGGCAACGTCTCGACCCCCGCCGTGTCGCAACGAGGAGGACGTTTCCGACCTCGATCGCCCAAAGCACGGGGACAGCTGCACTGTCGTTCATCAACGATTCGCGTAAGGCATCGGTTGCGACCGTGGCTTCGTCGGAAAACACCCACGCCATGGTCATCGAGCAATCGAGTACGAAGGCCATTAGTACCGGCGTCCTTCCTCGATCATCTCGCGCACCGACAGACCCCCTAGGTCATGGGTCTGCTGGAATGCCTTGAGGTTGTCGATCGCCGTGCGGATCTTGTCGGAATCGCGCTCTTTGAAGGGTATCAATTCGGCCACGGGATGGCCATGCTTGCTAATCACGAAGCGTTCTCCCTTCTGCACCCGTTCCAGCAGACGAGGGAGATGAGTCTTCGCCTCGAACGCGCTGATCTCCGTCATGGCTGCTCCAAACGTCAACTAGTTTCAGACCAGGCTAACTTGCCACGGATGCTCGGTTAGGGGAAGACCCTGCTCGCCCTGACTGTTGTTCGTTACCCTGATCTGCGAATCACAGGCGGTCAGCGTGGGGATGCGCCGCAGCTCCGCAACCGCCTGCAGCGCGAGGCTGCGATGTTCCTGTTGGGCGCGGGGCGATGAGCCCGCCAACAGCCCCTCCGCCCGAGGTCGAGGACGACTCGGTCAGCCGAACAGCTCGCTGTGGGATCCCAACCGGGCCAGCCGGAGGGTGTCGTCGTCGGGCTTGCGGTAGATGAGCAGCAGGTCCGGCTTGAGGTGGCACTCGCGATAGCCCGACCAATCGCCGATCAGAGCATGGTCGCGGTACGACGGGGGCAGATCGCGGTCGGCGGCCAGCAAGGTCACCACCCCGGCCACGAGGCGATCGACGTCTTGCCGATGCCGTGGCGAGGCCGCGGCCCGCTTATAGTCGCGCCGGAACGCCCCGGAGCGCTCAATCGTCCGCATTCAGATCCGCCATGAGGGCCTCGACGCTCTCGAAGCGCTCGCCCCGACCGGCTTCCAGCTCCGCGATAGCCTCGCGGGTCTCGGCGTTGGGGACCTTGAGGGCGAACGGCAGCGCCTTGTCCTTGGCGACACGCATCAGGAGCAGCCGGATGGCATCGGACAGGGACAGCCCCATCGACTCCAGGACCTCGGCGGCTTCGGCCTTCACCTGCTTATCGATTCGGGCTCTGACGACATCTTCTGCCGGCATCGTGATTCTCTCCGATCGGGGTAACGTGGCTACATTGTAGCGCAATCCCTGCGCGAGGCTGCGATGTTCCTGCTGGGCGCAGAAGGCGAGGGCCTGGTAAACGTCATCGGGTAGATCACGTATCTGTAGAGAGGGCATCGGCTAGTGGCATCGAGCAGAAATCTCAATACCGTTTGTCAATGCCGAGATGCACAAATCCCCCCAACCCCCCTTTGCGAAAGGGGGGCCTGGCGACACTGCTCGAGGTTGCGGAAACGGTCTCACGACTTTAGCTGTGCTGCACTAGGTTCGGCTGGCATGCATTAAACCGTCTGCGTTAGGATGAGACGCGGTTACTGGTCTCCTGGCTACCCGCCCATGCGATTGACCCCCACGGAACAAAAGGCGATCACCGAGGCTTCCCGCGGCAGGACTGGAAACCGGAAGAACTGCTCCAGCGCTACCCAACTCCCCCAAAGGAAAGCTGACGCCCGTTAGGAACCGTGGGCCTTGATCACAAACTCGGCCAGGCCGAGGGACGAGCGGAAGCCAAGTCCCCCTAGGCCCGCGCCGCCGGATGTCGGGCACGCTACGCTTTGCCCAACAGGAGCGGCCGAAGTTACGATCGCCGCCGAACTGTGCAAAATCAACCGATATAGTTTTCGCCGGCTCTGCGCCAGTATCCCCGCCCCTCCCGCTTACTCTATCCTGCCTTTCTGAGCGCGGGAGAGAATTGCTGTCGTGCTGCGCCCGTCCACCAGAGGGATGATGGCCACGCGCCCGCCCCAGGACTTGATCTCCGCTGCCCCGACGACCTGGTCTTCCGTGTAGTCGGCGCCCTTGGCCAGGACGTCCGGGCGAAGCGCCTTGATGAGGTTCAACGGAGTCTCCTCGTCGAACAAGACCACCGCGTCGACGGAGGCGAGCGCAGCGAGCAGGCGGGCGCGGTCGTCCTGACCGATCAGGGGGCGCTCCGGTCCCTTGATCGCGCGCACGGAGCGGTCGGTGTTCAGCCCGATGATCAGCCGGTGCCCGTAGCGGCGCGCCTGCTCCAGGTAGGTGACGTGCCCGACGTGGAGGAGATCGAAGCAGCCGTTGGTGAAGACGACGATGTCGCCCCTGGCTTGCCAGCTGCGGACGCGCTCTCGTGCGGTGTCAAGGTCGCAGACCTTGGCGGCCTGCTCCAGCGCCGCTTCGCCTTGAACGGCGGCCAGTAGCTCACTGGAGGTGATGGCTGCGGTGCCCACCTTGCCCACGACCACGCCGGCCGCCAGGTTGGCGAGATGGGCGGCGTCCAGGGCAGACAGGTCGCTGGCGAGGCTCGCGGCCAACGTCGCAGCGACGGTGTCGCCGGCGCCGGAGACGTCGAATACCTCTCGCGCGATGGCGGGAATCTGGTGCATCTCGTCCTCCTGAATCAACGCCATTCCTTGGTCGCCGAGGGTGAGTGCTACGGCTTGGAGGTTAAGTTGCGTCCGCACTGCGATGGCTGCCGTGAAGAGAGATTCCGAATCTTGGCTGGGCGTGTCGGTCGCCAGAGCAAGCTCCGCGCGGTTAGGTGTGATGACGGTCGCACCGGCGTAGCGCGAGAAGTCGCGGCCTTTGGGGTCCACGATCACGGGAATAGCGTGCTCGCGCGCCAGTCCGATGAGGGACGAACAGAGGTCGCCCGTCAGCACGCCTTTCGCATAATCGGAGAGTACCAGCGCACTGGCGCTGAGGATTTCGTTGGAGACATTGGCGAGAAGCTCGCTCGCCACGTTCGGCGGCAGGGCGGCTGTGTCCTCCTCGTCAATCCGGATCATCTGCTGGTGGTTGCCGATGACCCGCGTCTTTCACGGTGGTGGGGCGGTCCGCCGAGGCGATGACAGCTTCTGTGCGGATGTTGTCGCTGGCGAGCGTCGCTAGCAGGTTCTCCCGCCCGTCGTCTCTCCCGGTGACGCCGGCAAGATGAACCTCCAGCCCGAGGGCGGCGAGATTGCGGGCGACGTTGGCGGCGCCGCCCGCGGTGAAGGTCTCGCGCTGGAGCTTTACGATCGGCACGGGTGCTTCCGGGGAGATGCGCTCGACTTGGCCCCAAAGGTAGCGGTCCAGCATGAGGTCGCCGACGACGATGATCTTGCGTCCGCCGAAGCCGGAGCGGAGCTCAGTTAGGACATTGTCGGGTGACTGGAACATTGGATCTGGTGCGGTTGCCGGTCAGCGGTTGAGATTCCCGCCTTCGCGGGAATGACGCTATTCTGCCTTAGTTTGGTACGCGGTTGGCGGTGGGCGCTTTAGATTCCCGCCTTCGCGGGAATGACGGACAGGTGGCACAGGGGATGGGCTGGGGTCTGGACTTGCGCTTTCTCGGGAACGAGGATGCTACGTTTCGGCTTCCCTCGTCCGCTTATGATTCTGGCACCGCATTTCGCCAGATAGTCGGAGCTCAGACGGGTCCGAGGCGGATGATCCCCCCCTTTCGCAAAGGGGGGAAGGGGGGATTTGGTGAGCCCGAGGGTGACCTCGGCGCCGCCTGTGGGGAAATCCCCCCGCCCCCCTTTACCAAAGGGGGGATCTGCTTCGGATCAGTTGGGGCTCGCAGGCGCGGCGGTGCCAGCCGTTCTCGCCGGATGGCAGGACTGGGCGAAATGCTTCACTAGCAGTCTGTCGGATTTGGCTTCGCGAAACGCCCGTACGCGAAAACTAAGGACGCCTCCCGATATCGCGTAGGACCACCGAAATTGGCCATTTATCGGCCAATTTGCCCCTTGGCAGGGAGAGTCCGACAGGGGTCCTAGGCGCGTTGCTCTCAGAAGCTCTGTTTGTACCCGTCGGTCCGTAATCTGCGCGGCTGGAAGGGCTGAAGGTCGACTCCGAGCGGAGGGGGGCCAAGTCGAAAGCTGGGTGCCGGTCTTAGCCTGGCCCGATGCAGCGTCGCCGCGTGCCGTGGGGCGACGGTGACCGAGGCTATTCTTCCTTCGACGTCAGTTGTGCCTCGGCCAGATCACAGAGTATGTGGCCGACGAGGATGTGCGCCTCCTGGATCCTCGCTGTGTTATCGGCTGGAACGACCAGGCACACGTCCGCAAGGGCGCTGAGCTTGCCGCCGTCCCGACCGCTCAGACCGGCGGTGGCGATTCCGTTGCGCCTTGCCGTCTCGATGGCGGCGAGGACGTTGGGACTGTTGCCGGAGGTGCTGATGCCGATGACCAGGTCGCCTGGGCGGCAAAGCGCCTCGACCTGACGGGCGAAGACTTGCTCGAAGCCGTAGTCGTTGGCGATGGAGGTGAGGGCCGAGGTGTCGGTTGTCAGGGCGACGGAGGCCAGCCCCCGGCGGTCGCGCTCGAAGCGGCCGACGAGCTCGGCGGCGAGGTGCTGACAGTCGGCGGCGCTGCCTCCGTTGCCGAGCCAGAAGACGCAGCCGTCGTGGCGTAGGCAGTAGACGATCAGCTCGCTGATCTTTGCGATGACGGGTCTCTGCGAGCGGAGCGCCTCGATGGTGAGAAGGTGGTCGGCTAGGTGTCGGTCGATGGACTGCACGTGGTGGCTCTCGAAGTTTCTCGGCTCAAGCACTCGGTGTCTGTAGGTGTGCGACTTGCAAGTTAATGGTGTCTCTTGGGTTAGTGCTGCGCCCAAATAATCGCCTTCCTACCCATCATTCTGCATCGCATCGTTCGCTGCCTGGACCAGAAAAGCCGAGCGGCTCAAATGGCGCGACTTGGCGTAGGCATCGATGCGCTGAAGGAGGCGTCTCGGCACCGTGATATTGATCTTCTCGGCCGGACCGAAATAGCGCTCGACCGGCACCTCGATCACCACCCACACCGCTCCAGACAGATCCGGATTCGACTGATGCGCCGCCAGCGGCCGGATTTCGGGTAGCGCCTCCCCGTCATCCATCAGCAGCTCGACATGGGCGTCGATCGCCTCATAGGCATTCTCGATGGCCTGGTCCAGCGTCTCCCCAGCCGAAAAGCATCCGGGCAAGTCCGGCACCGTGACCCCGTAGGCCACGCCATCATCGGTGTGCAGCGCCAAGGCAAATCGCATGACTCACTTCCAAGGCCAACCGGCCTGACGGTAGATGCTGCGCAGGGTCGGCAGCGGAATATCGGCTTTCGGATGCGGAACCGTCACCAAGCCAGGTTGCCCGGGTCGTCGAAACTGGTGATGGGAGCCCTTCACTCGAACCAGTTCCCAGCCGTCAGCCTGTAATCGCTTGATCACGTCTGCGCTTTTCATGGTGGGTAGTCTAACTACCAACCTTTCGCCGTCAAGGCACGTACCAAAGCCGCTTCGGCGGTTGCTTCTCCCCCGCCAGTGCCAGAGTCCATTCGGCCAGTGCGTCATTCAGCGAAGCACCGTGGCGTCACGGGCGCTCGACGGCCTCTGTCACCGATTCCAGTTTTCCCGCCCGCTTTGCATCGAGCAGGATACCTAGCGAGCCGTTGAGGGTGATCCGGCGATAGATCAGGGTCGCCTTGGTGCGGCGAAGCGAGTGCGTCCCGTACCCCTGCGGGTCGCTGCCGAGCAGGCCGATCCACCCCTCGACGATGCGCGCATATTGGCGGGCCGAGAGATGGAGGGACCGCTGCTGGCGACCCGGAAAGAGATAGTCACCGGCGGAGAGTTATGCGGCCAAACGCCTGCAGGCCATGGGCCACCGGACACATACGCAACACCGCGGAGCAGTTTTGCGAGAGCCCGAGAAAAGCCTCTTTTCGCGAGCTGATTGTTGCGCAGGGAGCGCAATGGACGAACTTGCCGCACGTTTGGCGCGGAAACCCGAGGCGGAAGATGGCACAATCGCGTCCGTTTCAGTTGGTTTTGTAAGGAAAAGATGTGATGCAGGGTCTGGTCGGTTGGCTGGGAACATCAGCGACAGACGGCGCGCGAACGGCAGGCCGCATGCTGGAGTCAGTCAACCGAGACGGTCCGGTCTCGCCGAAGATGATCTTGGGGCCTTCGTTGGGCGCCGCCGTGATAGGCCAGGCTGCGAGCGTCTACGAGGACGGCGGGCTGGTTGCGGCAGTGATCGGCCGGCCGGTGTTCGCCGACGCGAGCCCGGTCGGGATGCCCCCGGCGGCTTTCCTGATGCAGCTTTGGCGCGCCCGCGGTCCCGGGATGCTGCAGCAAGTTCATGGGACATTCGCTTTGGCGGTACTGGATCAAGGAGGCGCAAACGGCCTTTCTGGCCATCGACCGCATCGGCAGCCAGTCCCTGGCCTTCGCCGCACGGAGCGACGGCATCGTCTTCTCGGATCGCGCCGGGGCTGTAGCGGGCCACCCGGACGTGGGCCTCAGCTTGGATCCCCAGGGACTCTTTCACTACTTCTATTTCCGCGAGGTACCGGCGCCCGGCTCCGCCTATCGGGGGGTCGAGAAGCTGCTTCCGGGCGAGCAAGCCTTGTGGCGGCAGGGCAGGGTAGAGCGGAGCTTCTATTGGCGGCTGCATTATCGCGACGAGCCGAGATCGGACTTCGACGCGCAGTCGGCGCGGTTCCACCGGCTGCTCCGGGAGTGCGTGCGCAGGGCAAGGGGAGATGACGAGGTCGCTGCCTTTCTGTCGGGGGGGACTGACAGCTCGACGGTGTGCGGCGTGCTCACCGAGGTCACCGGCCGTGCGGCCCGCGCATACTCCATCGGCTTTGATGCGGAAGGCTTCGACGAGATGGAGTATGCCCGGATTGCGACTAAGCGCTTCGGGCTTGACGCGCGCGAATACTATCTCAAGCCCGATGACGTGCTGACCGCGGTCTCGGTCATTGCGGATCACTACGACGAGCCGTTCGCCAACGAGTCGGCGGTGCCGGTCTACTACTGCGCGAAGTGTGCGGCCGAGGACGGCTGCCGCGTTATGCTGGCGGGCGACGGGGGTGACGAGATCTTCGGGGGCAATGAGCGCTACGCGAAGCAGAAGGTCTTCGAGGCTTACCAGCGGATTCCGCGCTTCCTGCGTAAAGGACTCGTCGAGCCTTTGGCGCGTCTGCCGGGGGCGGAGTACCTTGCGCCGGCCCGCAAGCTCCAGAGCTATATCCGCCAGGCGAACATCCCGTTGCCGGAGCGGCTGGAGAGCTACAACTTCGTCTATCGGCAGCCGTTGGAGGAGATGTTCTCGGCTGACCTCTTGTCTGCTGTGGATGTGCATCTGCCGACCGCCTGGCTCAAGGACGCCTATGACCGGGCGGACAGCAGTCATTTCATCAACCGCATGCTGCATCTGGACTTGAAGTTCACCCTGGCGGATAACGATCTCAGGAAGGTGAACCGGATGACGGAGGCGGCAGGCGTCGAGGTGCGCTACCCGCTGCTGGACGACGAGATGGTAGAGTTTTCGGGTGAGGTGCCGCCTGACTGGAAGGTAAAGGGGCAGTATTTGCGCTGGTTCTTCAAGACCGCGCTGAAGGGATTCCTTCCACAAGAAATCATCGATAAGAGCAAGCATGGGTTTGGCTTGCCCTTCGGGCTCTGGCTCAAGGACTACGCTCCGCTGCGGGAGCGCGTCGAAGACCGACTGTCAGATTTTAAGCGACGCGGCTTGTTGAAGCCTGCGTACGTGGATCGTGTGCGTAACGAGCATATGACCGGACACGCCACCTATTTCGGGTCGATGATCTGGGTGATCTTGACGCTGGAGGAGTGGCTGGCGGCCAGAGGGCTCTGAACGCGCGCTTCTCCCCTGTTGTCGCTCACCTTATTCCGCTGAAATTGCTCAGAATAATCCGCGACGGGTCTATCGGACTCCGCCACCGCTGTTTCCGGTGCCTCTGCGTGCCAGTAACTCGTCGTCGTCTCAGATAGCCAGGCGGCAGCAGTCGGCCAACTCCGGACAGCGAGGACTCGATCGTCAGAGTCCGCAGGCGAGCGGACACCCGACGCTGGTCCGAGTCACGAGTTACGTGTGCTGTTCGCGGAGCGCTTATTTGCCGACTGGAGCTCGGTGTAGACTAAGGGACACCGAAATTGGCTACTCCGACGAGGCTTGCCATGACCGACCTGAAGGTGGCACGCAACGGATTGCTGATCCCGCCAGAGTACTTAGAGGACCTCGGACCCGAGCCATGCGTGCGGCGCATCAAGGGCGGGCTTATCGTCGAGTCTAGGGACCAAGCCTTGGCGCGCGAGCAGTTGCGTGATCTGGTGGCGCGTCTGCGTGCCGCCGCCGAGCCAGACGCGTTGCGGGATGACGAGGTCGCCGCTCTCGTCGACGAGGTTCGCGGCAAGCGTGCGAGTCATCGTTGATACCAACGTCTTCGTCTCCGGATTGATCAACCCCGGTGGGGCGCCGGGCGTCATCGTCGATGCGGTGCTCGATGGGCGTATCACACCGGTGTTCAGCGCGGAAACTCTGGCGGAGCTTAGCGATGTACTGATGCGGCCGCGACTGCAACGCTTCTTCAGGCGCGCGGCGATCGAGCCTCAGGCGCTGCTTGATCGGCTCGCCGACGTTGGGACCTTCGCGGCGAGGGGAGACGTGGCAGCAGCGAGTGTCTCCTTCAGCAGAGGAGCCTGTCGGTGAACTTTTGTGAATATGCGCTATCTCACCAAGGAATACCGCCCCGGTGCCATCCAAGGCCTGAAACAGACCCTGCTCAAAACCGGCGCGCGACTGGCTGGCAGGGGCGTTCCGGAACGACCGTTGTTCACGGCCAGGGACGACGTCAGCTTCTCGGTCAAGAAGGGGCGCAACCCGCCTTCCGCGCGGTACGCCAAGAGGCTAGCTTCGGGCGAACGGATTCGGTGTTGAGCTTTCGCCGGAGATCAATCAGTGTTGTTTCTCCCCCGGGGCCCGCGATGTTCCGGTGGGGCGTATCCGGGAGAACCGAAATCACATCTCGCACAGCCGACCTGCTTGGCAAAATCAGGTCGAGAAGAGCGGCAACATCATCTTTCTCGGGTTCGCCGCAAGGCTTCCAGGATTGACGTAGTGCTTCGTCCGTTCACAAGCGGGATCAGCGCAAGGCGGCCGCCCCACGACTTGACCTCGTTGGCCCCGACGACTTGCTCTTCCGTGTAGTCGGCACCCTTGGCGAGTACATCCGGGCGAAGCGCCTTGATGAGGTTCAGCGGTGTCTTTTCGTCGAACAAGACCACCGCGTCGACGGAGGCGAGCGCGGCGAGCAGGCGGGCGCGGTCGTCCTGACCGATCAGGGGGCGCTCCGGTCCCTTGATCGAGCGCACGGAGCGGTCGGTGTTCAGCCCGATGATCAGCCGGTGCCCGTAGCGGCGGGCTTGCTCGAGGTAAGTTACGTGGCCGACGTGGAGGAGATCGAAGCAGCCGTTGGTGAATACTACAGTCTCACCCCGGGAGTGCCAGGTGTGGACACGCTCGCGAGCACTTTCGAGGTCGCAGATCTTTGCCGCCTGCTCAAGGGCTGCTTCGCCTTGGATGGCGGTCAGAAGCTCGCTTGAGGTGACGACAGCAGTTCCGACCTTGCCGACCACGACGCCTGCCGCGAGGTTGGCGAGGTGTGCCGTGTCGAGCAGTCCCAGATCGGCTCCCAGGCCCGCGGCTATGGTCGCAGCGACTGTATCGCCGGCGCCGGAGACGTCGAACACTTCTCGTGCGACTGCGGGAATCTGGTGGGTCGCGTCCGCCTCGATCAAGGCCATTCCTTGCTCACCGAGTGTGAGGGCGATGGCGTGGAGATTGAGTCGCTCCCGCAACGCGCTGGCTGCCGTGAAGAGAGATTCCGAATTTTGGCTGAGCGTGTCGGTCGCCAGAGCAAGCTCCGCGCGGTTAGGCGTGATGACGGTCGCACCGGCGTAGCGCGAGAAGTCGCGGCCTTTGGGGTCCACGATCACGGGAATAGCGTGCTCGCGCGCCAGTCCGATGAGGGACGAACAGAGGTCGCCCGTCAGCACGCCTTTCGCATAATCGGAGAGCACCAGCGCACTGGCGCTGAGGATTTCGTTGGAGACATTGGCGAGAAGCTCGCTCGCCACGCTCGGCGGCAGGGCGGTTGTGCCCTCCTCGTCAATCCGGATCATCTGCTGGTGGTTGCCGATCACCCGCGTCTTCACGGTGGTGGGGCGGTCCACGGAGGCGATCACGGCATCCGTCCCGATGTTGGCGCGGGCGAGCGTCGTCAGCAACTTTGTTCGCCCGTCGTCTTTCCCGGTGGCGCCAGCGAGATGCACGTCCAGGCCAAGGGCAGCGAGATTGCGGGCGACGTTGGCGGCGCCTCCCGCAGTGAGGGTCTCGCGCTGGAGCCTTACGATCGGCACGGGCGCTTCCGGGGAGATGCGCTCGACTTGGCCCCAAAGATAGCGGTCCAGCATCAGGTCGCCGACGACGATGATGGTGCGTCCGCCAAAGCCGGAGCGGACCGCGTCGAGCACTTTTTGAGGTGCCTGGAACATACCGTTGCCGGACTGAATTCAAATTCAGAGACGGTGCACCAACCGATTAGCGTGCGATGTAGGAGCTCGCTTGCGTGCGACCATGACGGCGTTTTGTGGCTGGTCGCCCGCAAGCGGGCTCCTACGGGTCTCGCGGATCATGGCTTGGTCTCGCTTCCCGATAGCTGTGCTTCGGCCAGATCGCACAGGATGTGGCCCACGAGGATGTGGGCCTCCTGGATTCTCGCTGTATTCTCGGCGGGCACGACGAGGCAGGCATCTGCCAAGTCTTTGAGCTTGCCGCCGGCGCGGCCGCTCAGTCCCGCGGTGGCGATGTCGTTGTGCCGGGCAGTCTCGATCGCCGCGAGGACGTTGGGGCTGTTTCCGGAGGTGCTGAGGCCAATGACCAGATCTCTAGGGCGGCACAGGGCTTCGACGCGGCGCGCGAAGATCTGCTCGAAGCCGTAGTCGTTGGCAATGGACGTGAGGGCTGAGGTGTCCGTGGTAAAGGCGACGGACGCGAGACCCCGGCGGTCACGCTCGAAGCGGCCGACGAGCTCTGCGGCCAGATGCTGGCAGTTCGCGGCGCTCCCGCCGTTGCCGAGCCAGCAGACCTTGCCGCCGCGTTGCAGACACTCGATGATGAGGTTGCCGATTCTTTCGATTACCGGGCGCTGTTCCCGGAGCGCCTGTATCGTAGCGAGGTGAGCGGCGATGATGCTTTCTATCCGGTGCACGGGCGGGTGATGGCAATAGGGGGACTGGCTAGGGCGCAGGGGTTCCCGAAAGAGTGAGGTGATTAGTGCGATAACTCAGCTGCCGGGCCGGGCCGGGGCGGGTACGGGCGGGACACGCCGTGAATACGTCCGTGTAGTCTCGACGGTCCCGCGAACCCGCACCCGCCCCGCCACGAAGTTCTGCCAGCTGAGCCATGGCCCTAATCACAAAGATTGATGTGCAAGGCAGCGCGGGCTGGCGAGGTGGCGTGAGAATATCACAAGGGCAGGGTGAGGGATGGAGGCATCGGTTGTTTCGGTGGTTCAGTGCGCTTTGTCGGATGTTAGGTAGTTCGAAGGGCAGCAGCAGCCAAGAGCAGTCACAGACCGCAATATCCATGACCGTCTGCCAAAAGACGCAGACCGGCCACCTGAGCAGTTTATGCGGCACTGACGTATAATCACCGGATGCTGACTGTTGTGGAAACACGATCCTTTACACGCCGTTGGCCCGACTACTGGACGGAAGACGAGCGTGGAGAGTTCTGCGCCTGGATTGCGCTCAACCCGCTTGCAGGCGATGTGGTTCCTGGGACCGGCGGCGTGCGCAAGGTCCGTTGGTCGAAGGGTGGCAGCGGAAAGCAAGGAGGTGTACGGGTCATTTACTACAACCGGCTGGTAGACGAGCGCATCTGGCTTCTTCTGATCTACGCCAAGAGTGCGCGGGACAACTTGCCAGCGCATGTGCTCAATGCCGCGCGGGAGATGCTAGATCATGCCGAAGACTGAACAAGAGCTCCTCGCAAGAGACGCCGATCGTGATATCGGTGCCGAATTGCTCGAGTCCATCCGCGAGATGAAGTCTGAGACGGCGGGTGCAATCCATAGTCCGGTGGCGCTCGCCCGCTATCGCGTAAAGATGTCCCAAAGCCAGTTTGCGAGACTCCTGGGCGTATCGGTACGGACACTTCAGGAATGGGAGCAGGGTCGACGCGAGCCGAGCGGTGCGGCGCGATCGCTCATTCGCGTGGCGCAAGAGCGTCCAGATGTTCTGCGTGAGCTGTTTCTCGACCAGGTCGCCTGAAACCATCCGTGCCTTCCGCATTGGTCCCGTAGTCCACCAATAGTGTCCGCTTAAGGGGCCTTTCCGGCTGCTGGTTCAAGGAAGACCAATGACGGGTGAGGTGGTCAGGCGAAAACGGACACCTCATTAAGCCACATCGGCCAGTCGGCCGTTTCTCTCAAACTCGTCTGGACTCTGGTACCCCAGGTACGAGTTGTGCGTTCCACCCGGGCGATCAGCCCTCCAGGTAGGTCACGTGTCCGACGTGGAGCAGATCAAAGCAACCGTTGGTGAAGACGACGATCTCACCCCGCAATTGCCAGGTGCGGACACGTTCGCAAGCGGTCTCGCGGTCGCAGATCTTCGCAGCCTGGTCCAGCGCCGCCTGGCCTTGAATGGCGGCTATCAGCTCGTCCGAGGAGACGACGGCGGTTCCGACCTTGCCGACAACGACACCGGCCGCGAGGTTGGCGAGGTGTGCCGTGTCGAGCAGCTCCATGTTGGCTGCGAGGCCAGCGGCTAGGGTCGCCGCGACCGTGTCGCCGGCACCTGAGACGTCGAAGACCTCTCTTGCGACAGCGGGAATCTGCCGCGGCCCGTCCGCGTCGATCAAAGCCATTCCTTGCTCACCGAGTGTCAGCGTGATGGCGTGGAGATTGAGTCGTTCCCGCAACGCCATGGCTGCCGTCAAGAGAGATTCGGAATCGTGGCTGGACACGTCAGCGGCGAGCGCAAGCTCCGCACGGTTGGGCGTGATAACGCTCGCCCCCGCGTATCGCGAGAAGTCGCGGCTCTTGGGGTCGACAATCACGGGAATGGCATGCTTGCGTGCTAGACCGATGAGGGACGAACACAGGTCGCTGGTAAGCACCCCCTTGGCGTAGTCCGATAGTACCAGTGCCCTCGCGCCCGGCATCTGCTCGGCGGTCTTGGCAAGGAGTTCGGCCTCTACATCGGGTGGCAGAGGTGCCGACTGCTCCTCATCGATGCGGAGCATCTGCTGGTGATTGCCGATGACCCGGGTCTTCACGCTGGTGGGGCGGTCCGCGGAGGTAACTACGGCGTCTGTCCGGATGTTGTCGCGGACAAGTGTCGTGAGCAGGTCCGTTCGCCCGTCATCGCTCCCGGTCGTGCCGGCGAGATGTACGTCGAGACCGAGGGCTGCCAGATTGCGCGCAACGTTAGCGGCGCCACCTCCGGTGAGACTCTCACGCTGGAGCTTCACCACCGGGACGGGCGCTTCCGGTGAGATGCGCTCGACGTCACCCCACAGATAGCGGTCCAGCATCAGGTCGCCGACCACGATGATCTTGCGTCGGCCGAAGCCGGCGCGGAGCTCGTTGAGGACTTTATCGGGTGACTGGAACATTGGGTCTGGTGCGGTTGGCGCGGTGGATTGCCTCCTTCGCGGGAAGGACGGTCTTCTGCGCTGGTCTTACTGGCGCCCAAGCCCGGCTTGGGCGTCCTCGTTTTCGAAGCTCTGCTTCGACTGTGCGCCTGCTGGCAACTCATGGTTGTCGCGAAGAAGCAGAGCTTCAGGTAGAGGAGTGCCCAAGCGGGAGCTTGGGCACCAGAAAAAGATTCCCGCCTTCGCGGGAATGAGGGTGTTGTAGCGCGGTTCCCCTCGTTTCGAAGTTGGGCTGGGGGTAGGTGTGAGCGCCGCAGATTCCCGCTTTCGCGGGAACGGCGGGTGTTAGCGGGAATGACGGTGGTGCCGGGGGCATCATCACCGACTGGCTCACGTCGTGTGCGCTCGCCCAGCAAAAAGAACTCGCTGCCCTTACGCTTGGACGGCGCGGATGCCCATCTGGCCCAGCAATGCTTTTAGCCGGCTGTCCATCGTCAAGAGGGCGCAACCTGTGCGCCTGGCCAACACCGCGTAGATGAGATCGTAGACCGGGTGCCGGTAGCGTACCGCCTCTGCGAGCGCCTCGGTCGCGAGCTCCCGGTCGGCGGTGAAGTCATCGATCAGGTCAATTGCCTCTTCGTACCGCTCCAGTGCCGTCTCTAGCTCCAGGCTTCCTGACTTCACGTATTTCCAGAGGGCGTTGGCTACTTCGCTACCATAGAGGCTCGGCGCGGCCACTACGGAAGCCGCGGAGATGTGTTCAACGAGCTGGCCGGCGCTCTCGGCGCGCATCACGAGTCGAACCGCCGCGGACGCGTCCAGGACGAGCCGCACTCGTCAGCGCTCCCGATCCTCGCGCACTAGCTCTTCGGGTGAAGGGGTTAAAGGTATTTCCGGTTCTGGGATCGTTCCGCGAATCCGCGCGATCACCAGCCTACGACGCTCACCGGCGGTCAGCGTCGGAATCCGCCGTAGCTCCGTCACTGCCTGCTGAGCCAGGCTGCGATGTTCCTGCTGGGCACGAAAGGCGAGGGCCTGGTACACGTCATCAGGTAGATCACGTATCTGAAGTGAGGGCATCGGGTATGTCCGGGCAGCATGCATCAAAGCGCATGCGTGAGGATGATACGCGGTTTCCCCCTCGTTCCCAAGTTCCACTTGGTAACGCCTTGCTTTTGGAAGCTCTGCTTCCTGCGGCCTGTCGACAAGCGGTGGGTCTGGCACGGCAAGGCCGAGGCTTACGGGGATTGGCACCCGGCTGGAAGCTTGGGCGCCAGTGTTAGCCTGGCCCGCCCCAGCGTCACAGCATGTCGTGGGAGCGACGGTGACCACAGCTATCCCTCCCGTGATGTCAGCTGGGCTTCGGCCAGGTCGCAGAGAATATGGCCGACGAGGATGTGAGCCTCCTGGATTCTCGCTGTGTTGTCCGCGGGTACGACCAGGCA
Source organism: uncultured Gammaproteobacteria bacterium (assembly GCA_963824085.1). Taxonomy (GTDB): domain Bacteria; phylum Pseudomonadota; class Gammaproteobacteria; order Chromatiales; family Chromatiaceae; genus JARRNE01. The sequence continues at coordinate 162,854 of CAWGNT010000004.1, read as the reverse complement.
CAGGTCCGTGAGCGCCTTGAGCTTGCCGCCGTCGCGGCCGCTCAAACCCGCGGTGGCGATTCCATTGCGTTTTGCGGTCTCGATGGCCGCCAGCACATTGGGCTGTTGCCGGAGGTGCTGATACCGATGACCAGGTCGCCTGGTCGGCAAAGCGCCTCGACCTGGCGCGCGAAGACTTGCTCGAAGCCGTAGTCGTTGGCGATCGAGGTCAGGGCCGAGGTGTCCGTGGTGAGCGCCACAGAGGCGAGACCGCTGCGGTCGCGCTCGAAGCGGCCGACGAGCTCGGCGGCGAGGTGCTGGCAGTCGGCGGTGCTCCCGCCGTTGCCGAGCCAGAAGACGCAGCCGCTGCGGCGCAAGCAGTCAACGATCATTTCGCCAATCTTTTCGATGACGGGTCGCTGAGCGCGGAGCGCTTCGATGACGTTCAGGTGGTCCGCGAAATGTTGATCGATTGAGTGCACGTGCTTGTTCTCGAAGTTTTTTGCAGAAGGACCCGATACGCGTTGAGGTACGACGCAAAGCCGATGGTGTCTATCGGGTCTCGCTCCGGGGCACGGTGAGATTGCGACAGCATGCAGTGCGGCATTTCGCCGAATCCTGTGATCCAGCGCGAACGGTTGGCGCTGCGCGGCCTGCGAGCCAAAACGGATCCGAAGCGGGTTTCTCCCCTTTTGCAAAGGGGGAAGGGGGATTTGGTGAGCCCGAGGGCGACTTCGGCGCCGCCTGTTTGGAAATCCCCCCGGCCCCCCTTCCCCAAAGGGGGGAGCCGATCGCAGTTGCCAGCAAGATTGGCCCAAACCACGCGCTAGAATCCGCTCCAAGAGCTATGGGCTTCACCGCCGAGGACGGGCAGGCTGCGAGACTGTGAAACTATCCGGGCTTCGGCCCAAGAACGGTTAACGCCGTAGCCCATCTTCCCGCGCGTGACCTGTTGATCGATGGGCACACGTTGCTTTGCCCATCCTACCGAAGATCCTTTCACCAGCTCGGCGCTCGGCTGCGGGAGGGTAACACAGGCCGGCTCAACGGCTTCGGCTTTCGGCGGCCGAGGATTCCGGATTGGCGTTTGGGGACCGGCAGCGCACGGCATCGGGGCTGACCAGTGTCTGCGAAGCTGACTGTTGCGCAGGGCGGGAACCTCATCGATTTGCCGCACTTTGGCGCGGAAGCCAGCGGCGGAAGATGGCACAATCGCGTCCGTTTCAGTTGCTTTCATAAGGAAAAGATGTGATGCAGGGTCTGGTCGGTTGGCTGGGAACATCAGCGACAGACGGCGCGCGAACGGCAGGCCGCATGCTGGAGTCAGTCAACCGAGACGGTCCGGTCTCGCCGAAGATGATCTTGGGGCCTTCGTCGGGCACCGCCGTGATAGGCCAGGCTGCGAGCGTCTACGAGGACGGCGGGCTGGTTGCGGCAGTGATCGGCCGGCCGGTGTTCGCCGACGCGAGTCCGGTCGGGATGCCCCCGGCGGCCTTCCTGATGCAGCTTTGGCGCGCCCGCGGTCCCGCGATGCTGCAGCAAGTTCATGGGACATTCGCTTTGGCGGTACTGGATCAGGAGGCGCAAACGGCCTTTCTGGCCATCGACCGCATCGGCAGCCAGTCCCTGGCCTTCGCCGCACGGAGCGACGGCATCGTCTTCTCGGATCGCGCCGGGGCTGTAGCGGGCCACCCGGACGTGGGCCTCAGCTTGGATCCCCAGGGACTCTTTCACTACTTCTATTTCCGCGAGGTACCGGCGCCCGGCTCCGCCTATCGGGGGGTCGAGAAGCTGCTTCCGGGCGAGCAAGCCTTGTGGCGGCAGGGCAGGGTAGAGCGGAGCTTCTATTGGCGGCTGCATTATCGCGACGAGCCGAGATCGGACTTCGACGCGCAGTCGGCGCGGTTCCACCGGCTGCTCCGGGAGTGCGTGCGCAGGGCAAGGGGAGATGACGAGGTCGCTGCCTTTCTGTCGGGGGGGACTGACAGCTCGACGGTGTGCGGCGTGCTCACCGAGGTCACCGGCCGTGCGGCCCGCGCATACTCCATCGGCTTTGATGCGGAAGGCTTCGACGAGATGGAGTATGCCCGGATTGCAACTAAGCGCTTCGGGCTCGACGCGCGCGAATACTATCTCAAGCCGGATGACGTGCTCACCGCGCTCTCGGTGATTGCGGAGCACTACGACGAGCCGTTCGCCAACGAGTCGGCGGTGCCGGTCTACTATTGCGCCAAGCGTGCGGCCGAGGACGGCTGCCGCGTTATGCTGGCGGGCGACGGGGGTGACGAGATCTTCGGGGGCAATGAGCGCTACGCGAAGCAGAAGGTCTTCGAGGCTTACCACCGGATTCCGCGCTTCCTGCGTAAAGGACTCGTCGAGCCTTTGGCGCGTCTGCCGGGCGCGGGACACCTTGCGCCGGCCCGCAAGCTCCAAAGCTATATCCGCCAGGCGAACATACCGTTGCCGGAGCGGCTGGAGAGCTACAACTTCGTCTATCGGCAGCCGTTGGAGGAGATGTTCTCGGCTGACCTCTTGTCTGCTGTGGATGTGCATCTGCCGACCGCCTGGCTCAAGGACGCCTATGACCGGGCGGACAGCAGTCATTTCATCAACCGCATGCTGCATCTGGACTTGAAGTTCACCCTGGCGGATAACGATCTCAGGAAGGTGAACCGGATGACGGAGGCGGCAGGCGTCGAGGTGCGCTACCCGCTGCTGGACGACGAGATGGTAGAGTTTTCGGGTGAGGTGCCGCCTGACTGGAAGGTAAAGGGGCAGTATTTGCGCTGGTTCTTCAAGACCGCGCTGAAGGGATTCCTTCCACAATGAAATCATCGATAAGAGCAAGCATGGATTTGGCTTGCCCTTCGGGCTCTGGCTCAAGGACTACGCTCCGCTGCGGGAGCGCGTCGAAGACCGACTGTCAGATTTTAAGCGACGCGGCTTGTTGAAGCCTGCGTACGTGGATCATGTGCGTAGCGAGCATATGACCGGACACGCGACCTATTTCGGGTCGATGATTTGGGTGATCTTGACGCTGGAGGAGTGGTTGGCCGCGAGGGGGATGTAGATCCACGGTGGATTTTCAGGTTGTGTCAACTTGAATCGTGGCCGGTGAGGCCATAATCCCAATTGGTAAGCTAAAGATCCGCGAGTGAGTCGGCGGGCCCATCGCCTCCGAACCATCGCCGAGCAAGTACAATTTCTTGCGACCTCTTACCTGTGACCTGGCATCCATGCGACTTCAAGAAGCTGAGCGACAAACCATTCTCAATACCATCCTTTCGGCTGATCCCGATGCAGTGGTTTATCTATTCGGGTCGCGTGTGGACGATACCGCAAGAGGAGGTGACATCGACCTGCTGGTTTTGTCAACAAGAATTGACGTGCTGGCGAAACTGACGATCCTTGCGCAACTGCATGAACAACTCGGCGATCAACGCATTGACCTTGCGGTTTTTTCCGACCTCACGAAGCCCTTCGCCCGATTGGCCGTGATGGAGGGGACGCAATTGTGATGGCGGACAAGCTCCACTTGTTGCGCGACGAGTTACGCGATTTGGATCGTGCGGCAGGGCACCTGCGCTTATCCATCGACCGCACACGAGAATTGTCGGCTCGAGACGCCTCGGGGCCCGAAGAGCTAGAGCGCCTGGAGGCCTTAGCAAGCAGATTTGCGCGGCTGTCCGACCTCCTCACCCAGCGGGTGATGCGATTGGTGGATGAAGTGGAACTGCTGACGCCGGGCACCCTGCTGGATCGCATCCGACGAGCCGAAAAGCGTGGCTGGGTCGATGAGGCCGCGAGACTTGTCCGTATACGGGAGCTCCGCAACCTGATAGCGCATGAATACGCATCGGAAAAGCTCGCCGGAATCTACGCTGCCGTCATCACTTTGGCACCCGAGCTATTAGCAGTCGTGCCGAAGGTCCAAACCTACGCCCAGGACTTGATCAACAAATATCCGGTTTCCCCCGACGAGCGGACGTAGTCGTAGCACCAACCCTTATCCGTTATCTTGCCGGGCATGCGAGCAAATCCTCACCAACTTCAGGCCAGTAGTGACGCGGTATCTCGAGTCAACGGCCTGTCGGGCCGGGGCTCGGAGGGAAACGGCACTCGAGACCAACAAGTCCGGGCGATGCTTGTTGATGTTCTGCGCTCGAATGCGGACCGCCTCGTCGGCCGCAAGGTTGTCTTGTTTGGCTCCCGTGCCCAAGGCATTGCAAAGTCGCGTTCGGACTTTGATCTGGGCGTCGTTGGCGACACGCCACTCCCGCTGGACGACTTCTACGCGATCGAGGACATGCTGGACGCGTTGCCCACGCTTTACCGTATTGATTGGGTCGATTTTGCCCGAGTCAGCGAGCGTTTTCGGGAACAAGCCCTGCGGCATGCTGAAGTGATCCATGGATAAGGCTTGGATTATTGATGATTTCGCGGCTGCGCTTCATCAGTTTGAAGCTGCGATGCAGGTTGAACCGGCGAACGACTTGATCAGGGCGGGCTGCATTCAGTACTTCGAGTTCACATTTGAGCTTGCGTGGAAGTCAATTAAGGTTCTGGTTGAGCAATCGGGCCTGGAAGCCTGCGGATCGCCCAAGTCGTGCCTGAAAGCTGCCTTTGCCCAAGGCTGGATCGACGATGAGCTGATCTGGCTCGCAATGCTCGAAGCCAGAAACCGAATGTCGCATACGTATCACGCTAAGGATGCCCTGCAGGTCTATGAACGGCTATCACAGTTTCTGCCGCCGATGCGGGCATTGCTTGCTGCCTTGCGAAGCGCCTAATAACTTCGGTTTGGCCTTCTTGGCCAGGGGATAGCCTCGGCTGCGCCGCGTACGATGCCTGTGTCGATGGCGGGAGAGGTGGTATTCCGCCTGGTTTTGTTCGTGGTGCCGTCATCGGCCCGGTACGCACACCAGTGTTTGGCCGGCCGTAGCGGGACATGGGAGTGAGGTCGCAGGCGCCGGCCGCGATGAGCGTTCCCGGAGCGATGAAGCGTTGCGCCAGGGTACTGAGCTCAGCTTGGCTCTCGCGGCACACGTCCCCCGGTTGTCCCGGGCAATCGCGAGGTGTTTTCGCTACACTCTCGGGCCGATCAGGCGTACGCTGGCACGCGATGGCGAAGCACGATCCGTCATACAAGCTGTTGTTCTCCCACTCGCAAATGGTCGCCGACCTGATCCGCGGCTTTGTGCACGAGGATTGGGTGGCAGAGCTTGACTTCGATACCCTGGAGCGGGTGAGCGAGAAGACCGTCAGCGCGGACCTGCGGACGCGCGAGGACGACATGATCTGGCGCCTGCGCTGGGGCGAGCGCTGGGTATACATCTACCTACTGCTTGAGTTTCAGTCGCGCATCGACCGTCTGATGGCGGTGCGGCTGCTGACCTACGTCGGGCTCCTCTATCAGGATCTTGCGGCTGCGGGTGAGATTGCGCCGGGCGGGCGGTTGCCGCCGGTGCTGCCCGTGGTGCTCTACAATGGCGGCGACCCGTGGTCGGCGCCGACGAGCCTCGCGGCGCTGAGCGAACCTGAGCTGCCGGCGCAGCTGCTGCGCTACCAGCCCCAGATCCGCTATCTTCTGCTTGAGGAGCGCGCGTACGAGGATGCCCACCTGGCGGGGCTACAGAATGTCGCCGCTGCCCTGTTCCGGCTTGAGCATAGCCGCCAGCCGGCAGACATCGAGCGGGTGCTCGAGAGCTTGCTGGATTGGATCGGTGGCGAGGAGCAGGCCGCGCTGCGCCAGGCCTTTGTCGTTTGGCTCAAGCGCGTGCTGCTGCCGGCGCGGGCGCCTGGCGCTGAGATTCCGAATGTGGTTGAGCTGCAGGAGATGCGAGCGATGTTAGCCGAACGGGTCAAGAGCTGGACTGAGGAATGGAAGCAACAGGGTCTCGAGCAGGGAAGGCAAGAAGGAAGGCAAGAAGGGAGGCAAGAAGGAAGGCAAGAGGGAAGGCAAGAAGGAAGGCAAGAGGGAAGGCAAGAGGGGAGGCAAGAGGGCAAGCACCTCGGCGAGGCGAGCTTGCTGCGCCGTCTGTTGGATCGGCGTTTCGGGCCGCTGCCGGCGTGGGTGAATGAGCGCTTGGCGCAGGCGAGTGAAGCGGAGCTGGAGCAGTGGGCCGACCGGGTGCTGGAGTGCGCGACACTGGAGGATGTGTTGCGGGCGTCCGAGTAAGGAGGCGCACCGGTTTTGCTTCGACGGCTGCGGAACTGCTTTCTGCGAATTCTCCTCCCGGCCTGCGCCGCGAGTCCGGCGCGCTAGTCCGACAACAGAATACCGCTCTCGGCTGCGATGAGATGCAGCGGGTGAGGGGGACGGCTCCTGGGCCGCACGGCCAGATCGATCTTCTGATCGCCGAAGATGTCCGTGAGCCGCAAGAGGAGCTCCGAACGCCGTGCGACGATATCGTGATCGAGGTCCGTCTCGATGTAGAGATCGATGTCCCCGCCACGTTTGGTGTTATCCGTCCGGGAGCCGAACAGCCAAACGTCTGCGTTTGCGCCGAACGACTCGCGCACAGCGCGAACCAGGAGAGGGACCTTTTCGCGGTCAAGTCTCACGTTTGTTGGTCGCTATCAGGAAGCGCGATACCAATGTGATTGACCGCGTGGTCCCCGAGACGATCCAGCACCCCGAGCATCTCTCGCGCCCCGCCCACTGCCAGCGTCAGCGCTTCGGCCCGCTCGGTGGAGTGTTCTGGATAGTCATGCATAAAGGCGTTGCGGACATTTCGAAGGCGTTTCCATTCCTGGAATGAAGAAATGATGCCGCGCTTTTCCATTGCGTTTAGCACGTCGAGCTGCGAGACGGGCCTTTCTTCCTCCAGCATCAGAAGGCTGCGAAAGATCTTTCCCGACAGTAGGTCCTGAAGGTCGGCAAAACGAACGCGAAAGGCGTCCAGGCGTTCTCGTGCTTCCACATCTAGGCCCTCGAGCGACGGGCCGTCGAGCGGGAACAGCTGGGCCGTGCGTTCGAGTGAGGTGCGGAGGTTGCGGGCCGCTCGTGCGCCTTCCCGGTAATTGGCCAAGAAGAGCGCCGCGAGCTTGGTGTCGTAGGCGGGTCGATGGTCTTCAGCCATGGTACATCCAAGTGACAATGTAGGAACTCTTGCTGCGCTCCGCGCCTACCCAGCCGTCTGGTGGAGAGCGTGTGAGAGCCCGTTGCGTGTGAGTCCAGGTGGTTCACTGCAGGGCGTCACCTCTGGCCGGCCGAATAAGCAGACTGGGAAAGGTCAGGCGGGGGCGGTGCGCCGTCTGCATTTCCTGGCAGCTTCGGAATACGCAGGCCGCGCGGAGTGCGGAGGAAGGGTTCAAGAACAATGCAGCGTTAGTTGGTGGAACCGCTTCGCTTGTTCCACCCTACAGTGTTGGCAATAGGAGCGCTCACGAGCAAATCGAGCAGTGCCCGCTCAGCTTGGCCCGCGGCTTCCAGCGTCGCTCTAGTCAGGCGCATTGGAATCCGCATTCGCGGAGGGACCTCGTTTGTCCTGAACGAGTCGCTGGGCCGCCTCAAGTGCGTACAGGGCGTCGGTAACTGCGCCGCTGGCGTCTCGTTCAAAGTATTCCTCCGTCGGTACGAAATCGATGTCGCCGTAGAAGGAGAGCTCGCGCTCTTTGCGAAGCCACTTGGATATGCGTGCGAGTTCCAGTAAGCGTTGGCGCGTGGCTTCGGGAAAACGCTGAGCATGCTCCAACAGGATCGGCCCGAAGTCGTGCCATTTTGGCGGGTCAATGCCGATCTCCCGCAGCATGGCCTTGAGTGCCGGCTCCACCAGCTCTTGCGCCTCGCGCACCACATCGGATCACGCCTGCTCTTCCATGAGCACCTCGGGAACCCGGCGCCGCTTCGATGCCTTCTCCAGGTAGGCCCTCGCGAGCTCGCTTTTCGTCACAGCGCGAAATCCTCCCCTGGCTTCAGGTCCGGCTTTAGCAGCCAGTAATAACCGCCGCCCTTCCGGATGCGCTGAGCGCCGAGCGCCTTGAGCCTAGTCCTTAGCTCGTCCAGGTAGTCGTGGAGCGTCGGGTCACGGTCGTAGAGGATCAGCACCGACTCGGTCATGCCCATCCCCTCTGCTCAACCTCGGTTTTCATCTTGTGGGCTGCGTTGATCAGCACCGGGACATATCTGCAAGCGGTCTCTTGGGCGTTGGCCAGCACGACGGGATCTTCGACATACTCACGGATCATTCGGTTGCGGAGCCTGCGCATTTCCATCCATTGGTCCGCGGAGGGGATAAGTCCGAGACGCTCCGCGCGATCCAGATTGTCGATCTGTGCCTTGGCCCTCTCGCCGAGCGCGGTCAAGAGTATGGGCAACAACTTGTCGCCGAGCGTGTCCTGCAACCTATCGAATCGGCTGACAAAGGCGTCAACACGTTCGGCGATATCAGGGTCCGTCGGTAAGGATTCGACGCGCTCGGGCGTGAATGGGGTGTCGAAAAGGCGGTCAGTGGTCCCGGCGAGATGGTGAGCCTCTTTGTCAGCGACGCGGATGAGGAAACGCAGTCGTTGGGTGGTTGCGGGAGGCAAGGTCACATCTCTTGTCCTTGGCGCAATGAGACTGGTGCAATACGGCTGCGCCTATTGCACCCGATCAGGAGGAAAAGTCATAGCATTTGTCCCTCCCGCAATGCCACGTCATGGATGGGCAAGCGCCGGAGATTTGGGGCCAAGAGCAAGACATCGACCTCGCGGCCATAGAGTGAGCGGGAGATGCGCGCTGATAACCTAGCCGCCAGCTCGGCAGGGGTTTGAATAGGGTCGGGCAATTCCACCAGCAGATCCAGATCCCCTCCGGTGGCATCGTCCAGCAGGCGTGAGCCGAATACCCGTGCCTGGGCAGTCGGTCCGGCTACAGTGCGGACGATGCGTCGGATGGATTGGATTTGTTCGTCACTCAGGCGCATTGACCGACTGTTCCGGTGGTATAGACCACCCTCGGGGCTCGACGTAATCCGAGACCTGATGCCAAATCTGCAAGAGGCCGTTGATGCCGTCGAGGAACCGGTTTAGCGCGGCTGCCTTGAGTGCGGGCGCATCGACGTATTCGTGGGCGAGCTGATTGCGAAGCTCTCGCAATGTCCGCCACTGCTCGACGCTTGGAATAACGTTCAAACGTTCCAGCCGCTGGAGCTTTTGTGCGAAAGGCGTGCCTTCTGGGAACGGCTCCTCGCTCAAGTCCAAGATTCCAGGTAGCACGCGCACGCCTAAGGTATCCTGCAGCTTTCCGAAGCGGTAGGCCGACTGATCCATGAGCTTTATCGTATCGCTTGGTAGATCTTCTACGGACTCGGGGACGAACCGGATATCACCGAGCTCCGCACGGGCTTTCCGCAGGATCGCGGCGTGGTGCCCGCATTCGGTGAGCGCGGCCAGGACTTCTGCAGCTGACTTCACAATGGAACGCCTTGCCGCCGCGCAAGCTCATAGATTGGCGGATATGGACCGGGAAGTGCGGGCTTCACGATCAGGTCAATCTTCTCTCCGTCGAAATCGGGCTCGGCATGCAGCTGCGCCAGTAGCGCGAGCTTGCGATCGATGACCGCGGAGGGGTCGTCGAGGTCCGTTTCGACATAAAGGTCGAAGTCACCCCCGCGACGGGAATCGTCTGTCCGAGAGCCGAAGAGCCAGACGCGCGCGTTGGAACCGAACTGCTGGGTCACCGCCTCCTTGACAAGCTGGATTTGTGAGGGGGTCAGTCGCATGGAACTGAAGGCGTCAAGTTGGCTCTTCGCCTAGTGCATACGCCGCAACCCCTTGGGCAAATGCCCGAAAGTCTTCTACGTGCTTGTCGCATATGGAGGAGACTATGTTCCAGTCGACCTCGCCGTATGCGTGAACTGCTACGTTTCGGAATCCGACTGCGGCTTTCATCCTTTGGGCTAGTGGTACAGGTATAACGCCTCGTGCCGCAAGCCTTTCAAAGACATCTGCCATTGTTTCAGGAACATTTGCCTCGGTGTCGGAGACAATGTGCATGCCGATGTCGACAGACGCCTGTACAGCTTGCGTCAAGTTCATCGCAATAATGTCCTGAAGATCTGCGTCCGTTTCCAGGCGCCCCAGGCTGAATGGCTTCTTTGACTCGATTCGCTGGACGTGCCTGCGCAAGGCTTCGAGCTTTCGCTCGATTACATCCCGATCCATGCGCGTCTCCTCTCACGCAACGTGCGGCGCACGTAGGGCGCAAAGTCCTCACGTTCGAATACGAGCCTTTTGCCTACCTCGGCCAGAACGGAGCGATCTGTGCACAGGACGATTTCGCCGTGGATCAACGCCTGTTTCATCACGAAATATCCGGCAGTCTTGAGGTCGACCAAGTCAACGGGGCGGCCAAGCGAGATCGCCAGCGCCTCGAGGAGGCGAAGCCGACGCTCTGACGGCAAAGGTCTTTCGCTTGCAACCGCAATGTCTACGTCGCTGTCATCGCGTTGGGTTCCCCTCGCTAGCGAGCCGAAGAGGACGGCTAGCTTGATTTCGGGGAATTCCCCGATGACTTTGATCAGTGTCTTGCGGATATTGGTGTCCATCGTCGTCGGCTGGCGTTTCGGACATTTCCCCCTCACCCCGCCCCCAACAGGGGCGAGGGAGTTACCCGGGCTTCTCGGATGCGCTGTGGTGATGGTCAGGTCTCGACTCCCCTCCCAGGGGGGAGGAACTCTTGCGCCTCCGCCCTGGGGCGGGGGAGAAACTGTGCTTTCGCCTACTCGGAATACCCTCCGAGGCTGGTCCCCCGGGAGCCGCGGGCAAAGAAGCTCGCGCGGCCGCCGGGTATGACGGTGACGCCCCCGGGGCTTACCTTGAAGCGCTGGCGGTCCGCCTCCTCGTCGTAGCCGATGCGTTCGTTGGCTTCGACGATGTTGTGGCGATCTACGATGACGCGGCGCAGCCGCGCGCCGCGGCAGATGCGGCAGTAGTCCATGATGATACAGTCTTCCAGCTGCACATCCTCCTCGATGACGGTCTCGCGCCGGATGATGGAGTTGTGAATCCGCGCCCCGTCGTGAATTACCGTGGCCGCGCCGAGCAGGCTGTTGCGCACCTCACCGCCCAGGAGACGTGCCACGGGCCCTTGGTAGTTGCTGGAATATATGGGCCACAAGGGATTGAACGCGTCGAATAACGGTTCGCCTCCCAGCACGTCCTTGTGGGCGTCGAAATAGGCGTCGATGGTGCCGACGTCCCGCCAGTAAGTCCGGTCCTCGTATGGCTTGACCCCGGGGATCTCATTGGTTGCGAAATCGTAGGCGAACAGCCGGTGGGTGCGCAGCAGTCGCGGCAGCACGTGGCCGCCGAAGTCCGTCTCGCCGTTCTTGCGCGCCTCGTGCAGGGCGTCCATCAGCACCTGTTTGTCGAAGATGTAGTTGCCCATGGATGCGAACGCGCGCTCCGGGTCCCCGGGCATGTGGGCCGGGTTGGCAGGTTTCTCCTGGAAGGCGCTGATACGGCCGTCGGATTCGGCCGCGATAACGCCGAAGCTCGATGCTTCGCGTAGTGGAACGGGGAGGGCGGCGATGGTGACGTCTGCAGCCCGCTCGCGGTGGGAGGCGACCATCTGCCGTATGTCCATCCTATAGATATGGTCGGCGCCGAACACGGCCACTAGATCGGGCTGATGGTCCTCGATCAGGTTGATGTTCTGATGGACCGCATCGGCGGTGCCTTGAAACCAGTGCTCGCCGATCATCATCTGCGGCGGCACCACGGTGACGAACTGGTCGGGGAGGAGCGGCGAGATGGTCCAAGCCTTGCGAACGTGCTCAATCAGAGACTGGGACTTGTACTGGACGAGGAGATAGATTGTCTGAATCTGGGAGTTGACGAAATTACTGAGAACGAAGTCCACGATCCGGTAGCGTGCGCCAAAGGGCACTGAGGGCTTCGAGCGGGCGGCAGTCAAGGGTTGCAGGCGGGATCCCTGTCCCCCTGCCATGACGAACGCGATAATCCGGTCGGTCTGCATCTTTCCTCCCCGCGCCTGATGAAAGTGGGCGCTTCGCCTGTTGCTTACTGCCTGTCCCGCGGACGACGGGCTGCGCTTGGGCAAGGCCCCGCACGGCCGTCCCCTTATTGTGGACGAGATTTGGCCCGCCGAGAACGCGTGGCCGCGGATTTTTCCCGTTCGGGGGTGACCGATGACAGTGCGGCGGCCGAGCGGGATGGCGCTTCTGGTCGTGACGACATTGGTCATGCAAACCAACTACACTAGCGCGTTTTGAGATTTCCCGTGGGAGAAGATCGATGGCCGACAAGCTGAATGTGCCGCGGCGTCCGGTGATCCTGATCATCCTGGACGGCTTCGGCGCCAATCCGAGCAAGGCGAACAACGCGATCGCGATCGCCGAGACTCCGCGTTTCGACGACTACTTCTCACACTATCCCCACACGCTGCTGCACGCCTCTGGCCGGGCCGTAGGCCTGCCCGACGGGCAGATGGGGAACTCGGAGGTCGGACATATGACGCTTGGCTCCGGGTGCGTCATCCGGCAGGATCTGGTGCTCATCGATGACGCCATCGCGGACCGCAGCTTCTTCGAGAACCGGGCGCTGTGCGCGGCGGCGACACGCGCTGCAGAACGGGGACGGCCGGTGCATCTTATGGGGCTGGTCTCTGACGGGGGTGTCCACAGCCACATCAATCACCTCGCGGCGCTGATCAAGCTGTGCCGGCGTCGAGGGGCGACGCCTGTAGTTCACATGATCACTGACGGCCGGGACACCCCGCCGCGCTCGGCGGAGACCTTTCTGGCGCCCGTGGAGGCCGCCCTCCAACATGCCGGGGGCTGCATCGGGACCGTGTCCGGCCGCTACTACGCCATGGACCGGGACAATCGCTGGGATCGAACGGAGATGGCCTGGCGGGCCTTCGTGCAAGGCAAGGGCAGGGCAGCCGCGTCTCCGAGGGAGGCCATTCGGCAGGCCTATGCAGCGGGCGAGGATGATGAGTTCATCGTCCCGACGGTCATCGCTGGTGCGGAACGTATCGAGAATGGCGACAGCGTCATCTTTTTCAACTTCCGCAAGGATCGCCCGCGTCAGACGGTCACGGCGCTCTTCAATCCGGACTTCGACCAATTCGATCGCGGCGACTTTCGGGCCGCCGATGTGACCTGCATGATGGAGTACGACCAGTGGTACGGACTGCCGTACGCCTTCGATCACGAGACGCCTATCGTGACCCTTGGACAGGTGCTGGAGGACGCTGGTCTCGCACAGTTCCACTGTGCCGAGACCGAGAAATACGCCCACGTGACCTTCTTCTTTAACGGCGGCCGCGGCGAGCCCTTCCCCGGCGAGGAGCGGGTGTTGATCCCGTCGCCGAAGGTGGCGACCTACGATCTCCAGCCGGAGATGAGTGCGGCCGAGGTGGCCGATACCGTGGTCGACGCCCTGCGCAGCCGCAGCTTTCCCTTCGTGGTCGTCAACTTCGCCAACGGCGACATGGTTGGCCACACGGCGGTGCGGGAAGCCGTTATCGAAGCGGTCGAGGTGCTGGACCGGGAGGTGGGCCGGGTGCTCGATACGGCTCTGGAGGAGGGCTACTCGATTATCCTGACCGCTGACCATGGCAATTGCGACGAGATGATTGATCCGGTGACGGGTGAGCCGCAGACGCAGCATACGGTCTATCCAGTTCCCTGCCTGATCATCGACGAGACCCCCTGGCGGTTGTCAATCGGGTCCGGGATCGACAGCATTGCGCCGACGGTGCTCAGCCTCATGGGCTTGCCGAAACCGTCAGCCATGGAAGGGCCGTCTCTGCTCGTTGCGCCCGTCAAGGTGGCGGGAGGCGCGGGGTAGGCGTAGCGAATCGCGTGAAGAGGATGGGCAAAGGCCTCCGGCCGTGCCCAACATCATGGCTGCTGTGCCGTTCGCATTTGAGTTTTCGCGCGCTGATAACCGAGAAAGTCGCGCGCAGCGCGCTCCGAATCTTCCTCGCCTTCTGGGAAGGGCCGAGGTGAGGGAAACAGTCATGGCGGCAGCGACTTACATTTTCCGGGGTGGCGCTGACGCCATGACCGTCAGCACGATAACTCGGGTGCGGCGGGACGGGGTCGGGTACGGTCCGTCCCAAAGAATGCGATAAGACCCCAATGCCATCGGTATACATAAGTCCCCGATACGAGTCGCGTCGCCGTGTCGGAAACGCTATCCGCTTAGGAGTGGCCCCATGGAGCAATATCTGGCCCTGCTGCGGGACGTGGTAGAGAACGGTACGGACAAGGCGGACCGTACGGGCGTCGGCACGCGGTCGGTTTTCGGGCGCCAGATCCGATTCGATCTGTCGCGGGGATTCCCGCTCGTCACGACCAAGAAGATCCATCTCAAGAGCGTCACCTACGAGCTGTTGTGGTTCCTCTCCGGCTCCACGGACAACAACTGGCTCCGCGAGCGCGGGGTGACCATCTGGAACGAATGGGCGAGTGCGAGCGGCGATTTGGGTCCGATCTATGGTCGCCAGTGGCGGAGCTGGGCCTGCCCGGACGGCTCAACCGTCGACCAGCTGGCGGACGTGGTGGATGCCATTCGGCGCAATCCGGATTCCCGCCGTCTGGTCGTGTCCGCATGGAATCCGGCCGACCTTCCCCAGGACGGGCTGTCACCCCAGGAAAATGCCAGCCGCGGGCGCATGGCGCTCGCCCCCTGTCACTGCCTGTTCCAGTTCTACGTTGTCGCGGGCAGGCTGTCCTGCCAGCTCTACCAGCGCAGCGCCGACCTCTTCCTGGGCGTGCCCTTCAACATCGCGAGCTACGCCCTCCTCACCCATATGGTCGCCCAGCAGTGCGATCTCGCCGTCGGAGACTTCGTGCATACCTTCGGTGACCTCCACCTGTACGCGAACCACCTCACGCAGGACATCGTTTTCGCCCAGCTCGACCGCCGGCCGCGTCCGCTTCCCCGGTTGAAGATCCGTCGCCGCCCGCCTTCGTTGTTCGGGTACGACCTCGACGACTTTCAATTCCCCGGCTATGACCCGCACCCGGCGATTCGTGCCCCCATCGCCGTCTGAACCCGGGGCGTCTGCCCCCGTAGGAGCACCTTTCAGTGATCGACGCCCTCATCGACTACGGACTCTTCCTCGCCAAGGCCCTCACCATAGTCCTCGCCATCGGCGCGGTGCTGATGATTGTCATGCGCTCCCGCAAGGGCCAGCGGCTCGACGGCGATCGCCTGGAGATCGTGAATCTCAACGACAAGTACCGCAGCATGAAGCGGGCGTTGAAGCGGGCATCTCTACCGAAGAAGGCGCTGCTGAAGGTGCTCAAGGCCGATAAGAAGGCGGACAAGCAGCGCCGCAAGAGCGATAAGGGAGAACATCGCCGCCGCGTCTTCGTGGTCGACTTCCACGGTGATATCAAGGCAACGGAGGTGGGCTCACTGCGGGAGGTCGTCACCGGCGTCCTGATGGAGGCCGGGGAGAAAGACGAGGTCCTGGTTCGGCTGGAAAACGCCGGCGGCATCGTGACCGAGCACGGTCTGGCTGCATCACAGCTTGCACGTCTTCGAACCCGCAAGGTCCCGCTCACAATCGCCGTGGACAAGGTCGCCGCCAGCGGGGGCTATCTGATGGCGTGCGTGGCGGACCGCATCATCGCGGCTCCATTCGCCGCGGTCGGCTCGATCGGGGTGGTGGCCCAGCTCCCCAATTTCCATCGCGCGCTGGAACGAAACGGTATCGATTTCGAGCTCCACACGGCGGGTGAGTACAAGCGCACGCTCACGCTGTTCGGAGAGAACACGGAGGCCGGTCGCGAGAAGCTGCAACAGCAGCTCGAGGACACACACGTCCTGTTCAAGGATTTCATCAAGGAATACCGGCCAGACGTGGACCTCGGGCGCATCGCGACGGGCGAATACTGGCACGGCCGGCAGGCGCTTGATCTCGGGTTGGTGGACGAGATAAAAACGAGCGACGACTATCTGCTCGAGGCCAGCCGCGAAGCGGACATCTATCTGGTCAGCTATGAAGGGCGCAAGCGCCCGATTGAGCGCTTGTTGTCCGCGATCGCCGACGGGGCGTTGCGCGCGGTTACCCGCGCGTGAGCCGCGGCGCCAGGGAGGGCGCCGTTGTCCGCGAGCCGCTTCTCTGCAAGGCGGCGTCTGGCGATTGGGCGCCGATTCCCGCGGCGGCTCCGTGGGTTCACCAGTCGGGTCGCTGGTCTGCCGGATTCCGCGGAGTCTCCGATGTCAGCGCACTGAAACCCTTTCTTTTACTTGCTCTTCGGGGTGGCCTTCTTCTCCGGTTCGGTCCCGGGCTTCGTCTTTACGATGTCGGGGTTGAGCTCCACCATAGCGTTGTCGCGCAGCTTGATCAGTTCCTCGGTGGCCTTCTGCCGCTGCAAGAATGCCGTCAGCTGTGGTTTGAGGTCTTCCAACGACGGTGGCTCCGCGGTGCGGGTGTCCTCGAGATCGATGACGTGCCAGCCGAATTGCGTCCTCACCGGTTCCTTCGCGTAGGTGTTCGGCTTCAGTTTGGCCAGCGCTTCGGATAACGGCTTGGGAATCTGGTCGGCAACCACCCATCCAAGCTCGCCGCCGTTCTTCGCGTTGGGGGCCATAGAGTTGTCTCTTGCCAGCTTGCTGAAGTCGGCACCCTTGCCGAGCTGCTTGATGAGCTTCTCCGCCTCGTCCTTTGTCTTGACCAGGATGTGCCGCGCCTTGTACTGAGTGCGCTTTGTTTTCGCGACGAACTCATCGTAGGCCTTCTTGATCTCGTCGTCGGATACCTTCTCGTCGCGCGCCATGGCTTGGAGCGTCACGTTGGAGAGCACTTGCAGGCGCTGCAGCTCCAACGCCGCCTTCACGTCGTCGCGCTCGGTGAGCTTGCGCTTCCCGGCCTCCTGGGCAGCCACGACCAGCGTCATGAACTCGTCGAGAGTCCGGGTCTGAAACTCCGGCGAGTCCTGGGCCTGGGCCGCCTGTAGCCGCTGGGCATAGAACACGCGGAACAGCTCCACCGAATAGGGCTTGCCGTTAACCGTTGCGATAGTGACGTTTCCGTCGACGGCAGGCGGCTGACCGGCTGCCGGCTCCTTGGCCGGGGTGGCCGCCTGCAGATTTCCGACGGCGAACAGGGTGACGAGGGCGATGGTCGAACGAAGCGATCTCACGGTTGGCGTTCCTCAGTGGCGTTGCTGAAATTCGATGTCTATGTAGGCCCGCGGCTCTAAGTGGACATGGTATACCGAACTCGCCCGACATTTTCGCTCCTGCACCAGAGGGGACGGGCCGCTCGCGCCGTGGGTGTCGGCAGCAGGGAGGCTGCCGTCAAGCCTACATGGACGTATTCACGGCGTCCCCGGGCGGGAGCGGCCCGTCCCAAAAAAAGAAACTTGCAAGATGGAACGGTATATCAAGCCCGACCGCGAAATAGGGTGCCGCCCGGGGTTGTCCTCCGCCGGCGGTTCGCAGCAGCGCTATTCTGCCGTTGCCTGGGCGTCGGCTTCCAGCGCCGCCCCGCGTTTCACGCCGTAACGGACGATCAGTGGGCCAGCGAGCTGATAGATCAGCACTCCCACCAGCAAGGTCGCGACAAGCTGCTGGACGGGGTCCAATGCTGCACCGGAGGTGGTGCGCATCGCGGAGTGCAGCAGGGACAGCGCGAGGCCCACGTTCAGTCCGCCCTGGATCGAGCTCGAGAATCCAAGGAACTTGCGGATCCCCGGCCCGAGCCGAAGCAGGCTTGCGACTGCAAAGGTACCGGTGACTCTGCCCGCGATTCCGGCCACCACATAGATGGTTGCGATCAGTACGATCATAGGCTGGGCGACCGAATCGGGCCGCAGGTGGGCCCCCGCGGTGACGAGAAAGATGATAAAGAGGGGCGCGGTCAGGGAATCGATCGATGCCTTGAGGCGGTCCAGGGATTGTGTCTGCATGCCGTTGGCGAGCACGAACCCTGTCCCCATCGGAGTCAACAAGTGGGAGAGATCGAAGGCGCCAGCGACGCCGATCGCCGCCAGCAGGGCGCCGAAGAAGAGTGCCTGACGTTGATCGTCCCGCAGGAATTGGTCCCGCTCGGCTATCCGCAGGAGCGGGACGGTGAGGAGCGCGAGTCCCATGCCGACCCCGAGGGACGTCGCTTCGTGCAGGACACTCGCCGTCACTGCCGCCTGAATGTCCGGTGCGCCGCCGCCGAGGTTTGAGAGCACCAGGGTCGACAGGACGCCGAAGGCAACAACGCACAGCACATCACCTAGTGCAATTGTGCCGAACACGTAGGAGACAAAAGGTCCCTTGGTCCCCAGGTCTCGCAGCAGCAGATAGGTCATCGTCGGCCCTGCGGGAAAGCCAAGCACGCCGAGCAGCAGCGCATAATCCATCGATAGCCCGAGCAGCAAGGCGGCCGAGGTGATCAGGGCCACCACCACGACCAGCTGTCCCAGTGTCACGAAGACAACGCCGAATCCGAGGGCCTTCAGGGTCCTGCGATCGAAGGCCGAGCCGATGTTGAAGGCGATGACCCCAAGCGCGACCTCGGTGAATGCGCTTAGGGGACCCAGCATATCCTGGCTGATCAGGTGGCCCGTCTGTGGTCCGAGGGCGAGGCCCGTCAGGATGTAGCCCGTCAAGGACGGCAATCCGATGAACCTGAGCAGGCGCCCGACCAGAGTACCGCCCACGAGCATGGCGGCAAGGACGAAGATTGGATCGTGCAGAAGGGGTGCCGCGAGACTGGAAATCGAGCTCATGCTGGCGTATGGGGTCGGGTTCTGTCCGTAGGTAAATCCATCTCCATGCGACCGCAGGGTGCGCGGTCCTGCAACGAAGCGCTGAATAAATCCATCGGGGACTTCTCAGCGCATGGCATCCGAAAACCAGGGTTCGTCACAGGCGTCTGATATACCGTTCGGATTTGGGTTTTCGTTTTTCTGGGGCCGGTTTGCGTCCGCCGCGGGACGCCGTGAATTCGTCCTGAAGGCTTGACGGCGGCCTCCCTGCTGCCGACTCCCCCCGGGCGTGCGCAACCCGGCCCCTCGGTCAAGAGGCGAGAAAGCCGTGTGCGTTGTGTATAACTCGTACCGGTGCTGGCGTCCGTTCCCCAAGACGAATGCGAGGCAAGAATGGGACCGGCCCAGAGCAGGGTCGATCGAGCTCTCTCCTACCGTGTGTGCTCTTGGTCTTCACGGTAGCTGAGACGAACCCCGAAGGGCCACCCAATTTGTAGGACCGTTCTGTCTCCGGCGGAACCGTCCACCAGCGGCCCATGCGGCGATCGTCGCTCTTTGCGTTACATCGAAGCAGCGTACGGTGAGTTGGCAGACCGGCAGCAGGACGGCGTCTGAGGAGAAGTTGCCGGCGCTTTCGCCGCCGCGGGTGCTGGGGAACAGATTCGTCACGCCCAGAGGACGACGCATCCCTTTTGCTCCGCCGCCAACCGATGCTGGTTCATAACCCCCAACTGGCCGTCCGGCTGCTGCATTTTTTTGCGGGCATCCCGTGCACGACCTGGCCGCGCGCGACCCCGGGAAAAGAGCCCGGGCACACGCCCCGACCATCGGCCCACTGCTTCGCCAGGGGTCATGTTTCGAGCTATGCTGCAGGAGGTCTGGACGCAAAGGCGCGTCTACCGTCCGTCGATGGACTGCGCCGGCGTCCTCTGTACCGAACCCTAACGTAGGCGGTGGTAGAGATGCTTCAGCGATCCGGATTCCTGTTACTTATCGCCGCCGTCGTCGGCGGATTTTGCATGGCGAAGACCCCGGCGGTTGCGGAGGATTTGTCGAGCAACGAGGGCGGTGGACTTCAGCGCGATGCGGTTGGCGACTACGGCCAGGGACTGCAGCGCAATGAGGTCGGCGATTATGGACACGGACTACAACCCCGCGAGGTCGGCGACTACAGCGGTGGACTACAACCGAAGCAGGTCGGTGACTACGGACGCGGCCTGCAACCGCAGGAGGTCGGCGACTACGGCAAAGGACTGCAGCGCCAGGACGTGGGCGACGGCGGCAGCGGAGTGCGGCGCGACGAGATCGGCAATTGAGGCGAAGGAGAGATCGGCGGGGCGATCAACAACCGGCTGCTCGGTGCAGCAACCTTGATCCAGCGGGCGCGGGTGCGCAACTCCATTGACCGCCGCGAGGCTGCTCGTCGTTCTGCCGGTGCGTCATCCAGTGTGCTCGCGCCCGTTGCGCAGAGGCGCGGGGTGCGTTAATCGCGCACGTCCGAGTCGGCTGCCGACCGGCTCGGGCCGCCCGCCCGATCTTCCCGACCGCATTATACGCCCCCGTCGCTCCGGCTCAGATCGAGAATTCCCCCGGTGTTGTGACACGAAATCGTTATGCGATCTTTACAGCCGTTACAGTTTCTTCAAGAGGCCGTGAACCCGCGGCATTAGATTTGACACAAAGCGATTGGCGCCATATCTCAGCCCTGGAGCTAGGGTCGGGTACGGGTCGTCAGGGCAGGCCGTAAATAGGTTCCGTGTAGCTCCACGGCGCCCTCCCTTGCGCCGAGGGTCCTGCCGGCCCGCACCCGACCCCCGCCTTAGGTTTCAGCTGACACTCGACGCGAATCGCCTGACGCAATCAGGTTGACGGCAGGCATCGGTCGCCGGACTCGCGCGGTGTGACGCCGCAAACCGATAGCAAACCCAACGGAGATCTCCGATGAAAATCCTGCTTCCCGCACTTGCTGTCCTCGCAACATTGCTTGGCGGTTGCCATCCGGCGCAGAGCATGGACCAGAAGGACGACGGTCAGGCGGACGCGAGTCCCCCAGGCTCCCTGACGGCCGTGTTCGCCGGCGGCTGCTTTTGGTGTACCGAGTCCGATTTCGAAAAGGTACCCGGTGTGATCGATGCCGTTTCCGGCTACACCGGAGGGCACGTGGCCAATCCCAGCTACGAGGAAGTCTCCGCGGGAGGTACGGGCCACGTCGAGGCCGTTAAGGTGATCTACGACCCGGAAAAGGCCAGTTACGAGCAACTGCTGAGGGTCTTTTGGCGCCACGTCGACCCGACGGACGCGGGGGGACAATTCGTGGATCGGGGCTCACAGTACCGCAGCGTCATCTTCTACGCGGATCAAGAGCAGCGCCGGCTCGCTGAGAAATCCAAGCAAGAGCTGGCTGCGTCGGGGCGCTTCGACAAGCCGATCGTGACCGAGATCCTCCCGCTCGGCCCCTTTTACTCTGCCGAGGAATATCATCAGGACTATTACAAGAAGAATCCCATCCGCTATCACTGGTACCGCTACCGCTCAGGCCGGGATCAATTCCTGGAAAAGACATGGGGAAAGGACGCGCTCGACCCGAAATCGGGCGCCCAGAGCGGGACGAAGCCCGATGCGGCCCTTAATGCGGTACATGCGGTGAAGGCTTCCCAGACGGAAACGGTGCGCGGGGCGGACGCCTCAACGCCGGCGAGGATGGTCGCCGACTCAGGATACGAGGTCCCGGACGACGCGACACTGCGCCGTCGGTTGAGCCCCATGCAGTACGAGGTGACTCGGAAAAACGGCACCGAGCCGGCATTTCACAATGCCTACTGGAACAATCATGCGCCCGGGATCTACGTCGACATCGTCTCCGGTGAGCCGCTCTTCAGCTCGACGGACAAGTTCGAGTCGGGAACGGGCTGGCCTAGCTTCACCAAGCCTTTGGTGCCGGCGAATATCGCCGAGAAGAAGGACTGGAGCCTTCTCATGTTGCGAACCGAGGTACGGAGCAAGCACGCCGGCTCCCATTTGGGCCACGTCTTCAATGACGGGCCGGCGCCGACCGGCCTGCGCTACTGCATCAACTCAGCGGCGCTGCGATTTGTTCCCGAGGCGGACCTGCAGAAAGAGGGATACGGCGAGTACGCCAAGCTGTTCAAGTAAGCAAGACCATGCGGCCTCTGGGCTGCTCGATTCCCTCGGCATATCACGGAGAGGCGTCCGGCGGGAGGGGGTCTGTTGGGTGGGTGGCCCCGCGCGAGACAGGGCGCGACAGGAAAGGCGTCAACACGCGGTGGCCGGCAGGGCCATAGCGAACCTGATTGTCCAACAGAGCTTGATTCGCGGGATCATAGCGGCCGGTTGCGGCAACCCGAGGCACTGTCAGGAATTTTTACATCTTGACGGAGCACGCCTAACGATCGCGGTTGTCGACTGTTCTCATCTGGCGGACCATTCCCCAGGCCATCCAGCCGAGCAAGGCTACCCCGAGAACCAAGACGGCCCACAAGAGCAGGGTGCGCCAGGCGATGGCTGCTGGAGGTGCCTTCAGGCGCATCTCCCCGCCCAGCACGACCTTTTCGGTTCCGACTGCCGGCCCCACCAGGCCCTCTTTCGCACCGTCCCGAATGTCGCGGAACAGTGCATCGATGGGCGCAGGGGAGGACGCCGTTCCGCCCCGGCCGTAGGCGAGGAGAAAGGGGCCTGGGCCTCGGGCGAGGAAATACAACTCCCGGGGCCGCCAGCCGAAGGCGAGCGTTGGGGGATCCGGGCCAAGTCCGGCGGGGTCGGACTGAATTTCCAGGCGCCAATGGCGATCAGTGATCCGGTGCACGCTGATGGAACGGCTCGTCAGACGGGTGCCTTCGACCTCTAGGCGATAGAGCACAGCGCGTCCGCGTGCCAGCCAACGCTGTTTGTCGTCGTCTCGGGAAAGCAAGCGGACGCCGACCAAGCTGTTGGATTGCGGCAGCTCCAGCTCCACGAGGTCCACCGGGATGGGTCCGCCGGTGTCGAAGGTCCAGGCGTCCTTTCCGTCTGCCGCGGGTTTGCCAGCCAGTCGCAGCCAGTTGCGTTTCGACTCCGGTGCGACGCTCGCGAAGCTCGCCTCTACGCTGGTGAGCCCTACGGGCGGCTCCTCCGGCGGCAGGGAAAGCCGCAGGTAGCGATAGGCCGCCGCCGGAAGGGATACGCGTCGCTTCTCCAGGCGGTGGCCGGCGTACTCCAGCCGTAGCAGGGAGGCATCCTTCACAAGCGGCCGCCAACGGTTGAGGTCGTCGCTCGCCGCGACCGCGAGATGCACGAGCTCCGGTCCCGTCCATTCGAGAGTCAGGGCATTGATCCGCCCAGGCTGTATGGCACTGAGATCGACCAGATAGCTCGCAGTGCGCACCTTGTCCGATGTAGTCCCGGCATTGCCTACGTTTACTACGGCGCCGCGGTCGTTGGTGACGACCTTGACAGAGACACGGCCGCCGCCTTCCGGAGATACCCGTTCGAACGGAAAAAAGGGCAGGGTTTGAGGTGCGGGTGCCGTTGCGGCGGCGTGAGCCGGCCGCCTTAGCGCGGATGGGACCGGCTCTCCGGCGGCGTTGAACACTCGCAGATCGCCCAGGTCTGGCCGGGTAGTGCGGCGATACACATCAAGGGGTAGCGCGAGGCGATAGATAGGCGCGGCCTCTGGTGTCGCCAGCCGCAACCCGTAGGCGAAATCCAGAGGTTTCGAGGTATCTGCGAGGACCGGTGTAAAGAAGAGGGCCAGCAAGAGCAGGGCGAACGGCGGCTTCACGGCTGACTCACCTCTGTTCGCGGCGGCAGCGGCGCCAGATAGCCGATCAGCAGCATCAAGGCTCCGACCACCAGGAACGAGACGATGCGTGCGAGGGTGCCGATGCCGGAGAGGTCGACCAGGAATAGCTTAAGCACTACCGCCGCGAGCAGCGCTGCGCCGGCCAACCATGGCTCGCGGACGCCTCGGCGATTGGCGACGACCATGAGGGGCAGAGCGGTGAGTGTCCAGAGGATGGCTGCCGCCGCTTGGAAGACCATCGAATGGTATAGCGGCCCGATGCTGTAGCGTACGCCGTCCCAGAAATGGACGCTCCGGGCTACGAGGGTGTTCAGCCACAGAAACCCTCCGGCTCCCAACATGCTCAGCCAGAGGGCTTGGCGCGGCCACCAGGATGGACGCTCCGCGGCTCGGCTCAGCCACGAGCACCAGCGAGTGAGTGCCAGCAGCGCGAAGAGCTGGGCGAGATCCAGCGGGTTGATCAGGGGTACGTACGGCAGCGGCACCGCCGTCCCCGGGAGCCGGCTCGCGGCGATGGTCCACAGATACAGGTAGACCGCCACCGGCGCCAGCCCAGTTACCGCGTACCCTCGAAAGTGCCGGCGGACCGGCCACGGAATAAGACCGCCGTAGCGCCACAACGTGGCTACTGCCAGGCCGGGTATCAGTGCCCAGGCGATGTTGCGCCAGGTGTCCGCATCGGGAACCGCCTGTCCGATGAGCCACTGGAGCTCCCACGTCGCCAGCAGGAGCAGGAGCCAGAGGCTGACGGGATGCCAGGCGTGAATGATCCAACGCGGCCAGGTTGTCTCCAGGTGCCACAGAAGTGCGTACTGGATCGCCAGAGCGAGGGGCCAGACCAGGATGCCCCAGCCGCCGAAGGGGTGGGTGTAGAGGCTGTCCGTGAGCTGACTCAGGGCGACGAGGACGAGGATCGGCAGCAGGGCTGCGCTCGTCAGCGCCAGCTCCCGCCAAGTGAGGCGCGCGCCGACCCGACCCGCGGCGAAGGCAGTAACGGCGACAAATGCCAGCGACAGTTCGCCCTGAGTGCGCCCCGTCAGATACCAGTCGATCTCGTTCAATCCGGCCCCAACCCACCAGGCCAGTCCCCACAGCATCAAGGGCACCGGGAGAAGCGCCTCCCAGGGGGCAAGGTCTTTCTGTTTGGAGCGCAAGTACCAGGCGGAGAAGAGGCCCGCTGCGGCCACCATGCATGCGCTGAGAAAGGTTCCGTTGAGTATGGGAAGGACGCGCGGGGCGCCCCCTGCGATCAACAGCGCAAGTCCGCCGCCGAGCTGAAGCAGCACGCCGAAGGCCCTGGGCAGGCGCCGGCCCTGGCGCAGGCCGATCCACACGAGCGCTGCCCCCTCGAGCGACCAAGCGGTGGCCGTCCAGCGGCCGTCGAGGGCTAAGGGGATGGCGAGGCTTGCGAACACGATCCCGAGGGCCAGAAATGATTCGGTCAGAAGGCGTAGATGAGCCCTACCTCGGTGCCAAAGCATGGCCGTGCTGCCAATGTAGAACGCCCCCAGGGCGAGGGCGCTCCATGCCAGTCCGTACTCGAAGTCCCTTACCAGCGCGGCTTGCAGCCCGAACGCGACGAGGGGCACGCCGAAGACCAGTCCTCCGTCCACGTAGCCGCGCAGCTTCGGCTGCTGGCGCTGCGCAAAGAGCACGGCGATTGCCACGTAGAACAGGAAAAAGAGCACCAGGAAGGGCTCGGTGGTCGAGAAGAGCTCGGGCCGATAATAGTGGTAGCCCCAGAGGCTGCCGATGACAAAGGTGAAGAGGAACCCCGCCAGGTTGAGCACCCGCCATGCTCGGAACCAGGCAATGCCGAGAATGCCCGCGTTCAGGAGCGCGTAGTAGGAGAAGAGCATGACATGGCTTCCGCCCCCGGTAGATGCGAGCACCGGCGCCAGAAACCCGCCCGTGGTCCCGAACAGGGCGAGGGCGAATGCATCCTGCAGCACTGCAAGGATCCCGGAGCAGGCGACAACCCCCAGCATAAGGACCAGTGCAAACGCGGGAGGGATCAGCCCGTAGAGTTTCGCTGCAGCGTAGACCGTCAGGTAGATGACACCGATACCGGCGCCCTGGAGCACTGTGGCGTAGATACCCGTGCGTACGCGCAGCCGCCATCCCAGGGCCAGGAGGACCAAACCTCCGAGGGCCACGCCAGTCAGGCGTAGCTCGATGGGTACGAGATCGCGCTCGGCCGCGTACTTCACGAGAAAGGCGACCCCAAAGAAAAGAACCAGGGTCCCAACCTGAACGACGGGATTGCCTTTGTCGACCCATGCCTTGAGTCGCTGCACCGCCTCGGCAATGGGTCCCGGCGGTCGCGCCTCGGCGTCTTCTTGCTCCTTTCGAGTGTCGTGGGGAGCGGCGGGCCGGGGTGTTGCAGTTGGCTCCAAGGGAGGTTGTCCGAGCTCCGGCTCACTCGGCCAATCGATCGAAAGCGGTTCCTCCGCTGCTGGAGCTGGTGGTTCGGCCTCGTCGCTCGCCTTCGCCGCGGACGGCGTCGGGCGACCCGATGCGGCCAACTCGGAGACGCGTTGCTCTATCTGCCGGAGGCGTGTTCCCAGCGCCAGGGCATAGCCGAGGATCGCCCCCATCAATGCCCACGTCGGGGCCATGTGCGCGCCGCCGATCCAGGCCCCGAGCAAGAGGCCGGCGATCCCCGCAATGAATATGTATCCGGACACCTGGTTCTACACCGCTTGTGTTTGATCTTCTCGTTTTTGCCGGGTCGGGCGCAGCCCAACCCCGTGGGCCGAAAAAAAATCGCGTTAGCTGGGTATATCCCTTACAGACCCGCCCCGGCCCGCTCAGGTCAACGTGTCGGGCATCCGAGCGGCCGGCCGTCGCCCGTCTATTCTTCGCCGCCTGTGCGCGAGCGCAGGGCAGTGCGCAGGAAGGCCATCTGCCTGCGAAAATTGCTGCATCCGCTGCACATCAGAACGTGCAGCCGCAGGGCGGTCCGCTCACGCCAGGTGAGGGTGCGGTCCAGCTCTTGGGACATCAGCTGCGTGGCCTCTTTGCAGTTGAGCATGTGTGTCCTCTGGCGGGTCTCAGCCGGTGAACCAGGTCTCTTCAAGGCACCGGCGCAGACCCATCCGCGCGCGGTGCAAGACGACCCAGCAGTTTGACGTGGTGATGCCCAGCTCCTGACAAATCGCGTCCGTCTCCAGTCCCAACAGCTCGCGCATCATGAATACCTGGGAAGTCCGCTCGGGCAAACGGTCGAGACAGAGCTCGAAGATCCGCCAGAACTGCTGCTGCTCGAAGGAATCCTCGGGGTCTGTCCAACGGTGCGGGCGGTGCTCGGTGGTCCAGTGCCCGCGCTTGTCGAACAGCTCCTCGAATCCCTCGAACGCCTCGCCGGCGTCAACCGCCTCGGAGGACGATACCTCGCGCCGACGCGCGCGCAGCACATCGATGATCTTGCGCTTGAGGATGGAGAAAACCCAGGTCTTGACGCTGGAGCGACCGCTAAATTTGCCCCCGCCCTGCAGGGCGGCCAGGAGCGTCTCTTGAACGACATCCTCCGCCAAGCCGTGGTCACGCAGCTGAAGCGTGGCAAAACGGACGAGATCAGCGCGGCGTTCTCCGAAAAACTCGTTTATCTGCTCGGCAATAGCCACAAGTACTCCTCGGGGCTGTCGACAAGCTACGATTATCAGGCGGAGCAGCCCGGATTCTCAAATTGGCGTGTAAGGATCCGTGCGGTTCCACGACCAACCCTGACACGGCCGCATATGACGGGCGTTGCTCGACACTTATCATCATGAGGGGAGACAACATGCTTAGACGCGGATTCATGGCGACGGCCTTGGTGATTGCTGCGCTGCCTTTACATGCGGCGCCGGGTGACGGAATGGTGGTTACGGAGAGCCCTTACAGCGTCGAGGAGACCACGGACCGCGCGGTCGCGGCGATCGACGCGCGGGGCCTGAAGGTCATGGCGCGGATCGACCACGCCGCCGGAGCGCAAGCGGCGGGACTTGAGCTGCGGCCCACCGACCTCCTGATCTTCGGCAACCCGAAGGTCGGCACGCCGCTGATGCGGTGCAGCCAGACCGTCGCCATCGATCTCCCGCAGAAGCTGCTCGTGTGGGAAGACGTAGGCGGCACCACCCGCATCGCCTATAACGACCCGGCGTGGCTCGATGCGCGCCACGACCTCAGGGACTGCTCCAAGGTGCTCGACAAGGTTAACGCCGCTCTCAAGGGGATCGCGGCAGCTGCGAGCGGGCAGTCGCACGACTGAACACCAGCAGAGGTGTTCGGAGACGAGGCCCGGCTCGTAGCGATCGATCAGTCCCTTGAGCTTGTCCAGCTGCCGGCGGTTCAGCGGATCGGTGGAGCCGAGCGAGAGCCCGACTCCGTGCAGGCTGAGCGGGTATAGGGAACGCACCGCGGCGAGGATCTCGTGCGGGCGGCCGCCGTCGGCGAAGAAGTTTTCGCTGTGCACCTCGACCCAGCTCAGAGCAGGGCGTGTTTCAAGTACCTCGATGTAATGCGGGGCGCGCAGACCGATCCCGGCATCAGCCGGGATCGGCCGCGCCTCAACGTTGATTTCCGTTGAGGCCATGGCGATCAGGCGCCGGGTGTGGTGCTGCCGCCGACGATCTTTTCGCAGATGCCTTTCGGGACCAAGAGGAACGACTTCTTGTCCCCGTCGACCGTTGACTGACCTGCGCAGGCATGCCCTGTCGTCTTGGACGCGCAGTCGTTCTTACTCGCCTTGGCGATTCCGAGGCACTTTTCCACCGGCGCCTTGTCAGCCGCCACGGCGGGAGCCACAGTCGCTGCCAGAACACCGAGGGAGAGGGCGCTGGCGATGGCGGACTGCAAGAGTTGTTGCTTGGTCATGAAGAGCCTCCAATAGGTTGTCGACCTGTGGGTTCACCTGGGTACACCTTTCCGCCGGTCCATTCGGCGACTTCCTTCTGTAACGGAAGTACCCCGGCCAGTCGGCTGCCAGGCGTCACTTCCGGACCTTCCCGGCATAGCGACGCCTGGCCATTAGTCGCGCTGATCGGGAGACCCTTACACGGGCTTGCGCTTTCGATAGCGTTAGCACGATAGCTCCACTGCCTGGCCAGGGTCGGGTACGGGCCGTCGGGACACGCCGTGAATACGTCCATGTAGTCTCGACGGCGCCGTCCCTGGCGCCGTCGATCCCGCCGACCCGTACCCGACCCGTTGCCTTCAGTCATAGCTGAGCCACTACGCTATTCGCCCCGGTGTGCAGCGCTGCAGCACCGTTGTCAACGGCAGCGAGCCGCCGCAAGTGAGTGAAATTGAAATTGACGACCATTGACGTGCGCGTGACGTACGCCCCGCACTCTGCCTCTTCAGCCTGAAAGAAAGGCGCTAGGTGATTAGTCCTGAAACTCAGCCCCGTAACAAAGCAGACCCTTCGTCGTAGCTGAGGAACAGCGCTAACCACCAGGCGCTATGGAGCACAGACGGACCAATACGCACGGTTTGGATGTGGAGGTGTAAGGAATCGACCACTGCGCCGACGAATGAGCAGACGACGCTTGTTTGCGAAGCCCGGTCCGGAAAGAAAAAGCGCGGGGGTTTGCGCGAGCCAAGTCCGTTCGAAAGCTCGCCTATGAGGCGGCGAATCTTTTCCAATGTTAGGAGAATTGGCAATGAAAACTTTGATAGCTGTGTCTGCTCTCATCCTGATCGCAAACGCGGCCCTGGCCAACGATATCTATGGCAACTTCGCGAGCCCCGAGCTGGATGCGAGCGTCCCCAATCGCTATGGCGTGGAGGCCCCCGAGGTCGGGCGGAGCGGTGTTCAGGTTTCGCTCTATACCCTCTATAAGGGGAATCCGGATGTCCACAATGACCTGGGAGGCTTCGTTCCGCGCGAGTCTCGAAGCGACCACCGGCTGACTGCCTATGACCGGCTAGTGATCGGCGATCCCGACACTGGGCCCGGCGTCCAGTTCGACGTTGCGCCGGGCATGGGCACTGACGAAGGGGTCGCCTCCACCGAGCTGGGTGGCGGCGGCAACATCTAAGCGCGTAGCTGACTCGTGTCGTCAAGGGAGCCGGTGGTTGCCGGCTCTTCTCATTTATCGACTAACCACGTCCTTCAGCGCACGCCGACGGCAGGGTGTTGGGCTCGCCATCGGAGCTACTGCAAAGGATTCGTTGCCAAGTTGGCGGGAGCCCGTCACGGCGGCGGCTGCGCTCGGCTAAATCCGGGCGAGTTTGGAATAACTGCGGCGCTGTCCGCCGGACGATTGATTTCTGAGCATCTCCGGCGGTAGTGTTGGCCACACCACACATGATGGTGTCGGGCGGATGATCCCGGCCTCGCGAGGCGTCCCCACGCAAAGACGGCCGCCCGAACCATCGCAGAGTCGGAGCGAAAAAACACCGTGGCCGGAGGCGTCGGTCCCTTGAACTACGCGAGCGCACTTGCTTGCAGGGCTGCCGGACCAGCGATGGACTTTGCCTGCAATTGTTGTGAGTCGGAGATTTTCTATCGTCTCACGAGCGGGCGCGTTTGTTATTCCTATCCCCGCGAGCTTCTGTACTTTACGGACTCGCCGCAGAGCCCGGTTGCCGAAGTGCTGTATGCGGTCTTTCGCGGTCTTGGCGTCAAGCTCGAAATCGACCAGCTGCATCTCGATGTACACGGCGTGTTTCGAGGAGCGCACCGAGTCGCCGTCGGACGGGCCGAGGCGAGCGCCGTTCTGACCGCCATGCTCCTGGGCGGTATCCAGGTCTCGGTCATTCGCTGAGGCTAGGTGTATCCGAGCCCCCTGAACTGCAGACCGGTATACGTAGCTCACGTGGCCTTTTCGGTTCGCTGCCTAAGGGGCCGGGTTGCACCCGCCGGGAGTGTCGGCAGCAAGGAGGCTGCCGTCAAGGCAACAGGGATGTATTCACGCCGCCTCCCGGTGGGTGCAACCCGGCCCCGAAAAGCGAAAAACTCACGTCCGAAAGGAATAGTTGGCATCAGCTCCTCTGGATCGCCCCGCGGCGGCGGGTCCATTCGGGACCCGTCGGAGGCTGGTGTAAGGTTTCTCCCGCCGCTGTCGCGGAGACAGCTGACGGTGCGCGCTCCGGCTATTTCCGGAGCTGCGCCGCTCGGTCGAAGGTTCGCCCGCCATCCCTTCGCGGTCAGGTCGGCTTTCCGGTCTTGAGATCGTAGCCCTTGTCGGTGGCCTGCGTGACCTTCCCGCCAGCGTCGAACTGGCTGTACTTCTGAATGATCTTGGTGAAGTTGATGGAGAAGCTCTCCATGGGGCGCTCACCGCCGCTCGAGAGCGAGTACGACGAGATGATGGGCTCGTAGAGCTCGTACTTCATGTAGACCTGATCGGCTCCCTCTCCGCCGGTCTGGATGAAGTGAACCTCTGCCTTGTCGCAGATCTTTTTCCCGTAAATGGACTGCGCGAACAGGTCGTTGGACGAAATGTCAGACACCTTCGTGCACCCGACCTCCGCGATGGAGGGCGTACTGGTATCGCGGTCCTTGCCCGCGCCGCTCGTGGTGACTGCGCGGTTGACGCCAAGCGAGAGCGAATGCAGATTGATCCAGTCCTTGTGTCCGTCCTGTTCCGAGTCACCTTTAATCGTGCCGCCGAAGTCGAGAAGAATCATTGTGCTCTCCGGGTGAGTATTGCCCGCCCATCGGGCGGACAGGGTTTCTGGGATTTTGCCGAGTCACATAGGAGGTCGGCACTTCTTTCTAAGCAGATATCGGGCCAATAATACAAGGCGTTGATTAGAGGGAGAAATACCCCGCATACCAGGCTTTCTGACGGGGAGCGCATCGCGCCTGGACCGGCTCAATCTGGGCCGATACGGCCGGAGAGCAGCTGCAGGTCTAACGAGACGTCGCAGTCGGCGTCGACCGAGAAGGAATGACCGATGCTGGGCGAAAGAGGTTGCTCGCACTTACGCTCGGCAGGGTGTGCTGTGCGCACCGTTGGGCGCTGGTGGTGCGCACAGCGCATCCTATGCGTTCGGCGCCATTCGCAAGCTCGAGGACAATCATCAAAGCCCTGGTGAGGCGTCGCCGCGGACGGACGACTGATGATTCATGCTGCGCTGCAAAAGCGTGAATCAGACGGAGAGATGTTGCCCGCTCAAGGTTTCTAGACAGCAAGGCGGATGCGGGCGGGCGGGACCCTCGGTGCCGGCGAGAACGAAACGGTTTGTTTATGGCGTCCCTCGGTGGGTCCAACCCGGCCCAGGAAAAGACGCAAAACCCAAGTGCGAAACGTATCGCTCAGGACCACATGTCCGCCGTCGCCGGTATGTAGTGGGCGAGCCCCTCCAGGATGCCGGCGGCGTAATTGCCGTTCATCCCCCGGAATTCGCCCTGGGCGAGGTACAGGGTGTCCACAGTTCTCTGGCGCTCCGCCTCGGCAAGGGCCTCCGTGCGAACTGCGTCGGTGGCATTGGCCACAAGTACCGCCTGAAGGGAACTGGTGAGGACTGGGAGGTCATTGCCGCTGTCGCCCGCACACACGGTGTTCTCCGAGGCGAATCCTTCCTCCTCCATCAGGAACTCGATGGCGTGGCGTTTGGTCGCCCTCGCCGGGAGCAGGTCGAAAAGGCCGGTGCCTGTCGTCTCGTCCAGGCTCCAAATGAGACTCGCCCATACCCCCGCCGTCTGCAGCCTTTCTTCGATGTCGGGGAGGTGGGTCGCGCGGTCCCAATCCTCGGGCGCGTAGTAGCTTAGCTTGAAGATCCCCTGTTTCTCCGGCTCTTGAAGGCGCAACCCCGGTATACCTTCCAGCAGGTCGGCAAGCTGACTGCGACTCCAGCCACCCCAGTCCTTTGCGATCCGCGTGCCCCAGGCGTCCCATGCGGACCAGACCCCGTCCTCGATCCGGAAGATGGTCGAGCCGACGTCGCTGATGACGAACGCGGGGACCGGGATGCCGAACTCGCCGATGGCCGCGAGCACGAGCTCCCGGTGGCGCCCCGTTACGTATGCGAGCGTCACCTCCGGATGTTGCGTGAGGGCGCCGAATCGTGGTCGCGCATCCGGCGATTCGGGGGCGTCCCCGTTCGGAAGGAGCGTCCGGTCGAGGTCGGTACAGACGAGGATGCGCCCGTCGTGTTGTGTCATGTGGGTCACACCTGAGTCATGAAAGGCCGATGGCCTCGGGTTGGGACAATATCCGCAAGTCGCTACTCACTGGTTGCCGCCGGCACCTGGCAAGCGCGGTAGAAATCGTAATGATCGACGGCCTCCAGGATGCCTGCGGCGTACGGCTTGGTCGCGAAGTAGATGCGCTCGACTTCCATCAAGCGGGACAGCTCCTCGTGGTGGCGGTTGGCTACAACCACCGCCAGCGTGTTGCCGCGCATCATGTCCTCGTCCGCGCCGGAGCCGCCGGCGGCCAAGATGTGCTCGACCGGGATGCCCCACTGGTGGGCGAAGTAGCGGAGAGCCAGCCCCTTGGATGCCCGCGCGGGCACGATGTCCAAGAACTGTCCGAAGGACTGAACCAGGTTTACGCTCAGGTCTGCCTTGTGGAGCAGACTGCTGATCTCGTCCAAGGGCGGCGCCTGCTCCGTGTCGATGAAGAAGCTCACCTTGAAACGGCTCTGCTCGTTCTTTTCCTGGAGCGTCAGCCCCGGCACCTCGGCGAGCACTGAGCGCACACGTCGCGGATACCACAGATGGTCGATGTGCTGCGTCCACGCCTTGTCAGCGGTGAGCTGGGGTGCGTAATAGATCTCGGTACCCAGACACGTGATGAGGACGTCGGGCTGCGGAATCCCGTAACGCTTCATCACTGCCAGCGCGGAGTCGAGCCGGCGGCCCGTCGCTATACCGAATGTGGCGCACTTCCTATTGTCGCGCACCACACGAACGAAGTCGGCGAGTGAGTCCGGGTCGCCCAGGAGGTTCTGGTCCAAGTCCGTGAAGATGGCGCGGTCGTGGTAGAGCATGGGGCGGCGGGGTGCGGGCGGCCGCAGCGGGGGGCGGATCTCCTGCACCAGGGCATGAATCTCTTCCATATAGCGTTCCGCGTGGGCCTGCCACGAATAATGGGCCTTGACACCCGCGAGACCGTTCTTCGCCAGGGTGCGCCAGCGACTCGCATCGCTCAGGACCCTCAGCAGCGCCTTGATCATCGCGGACTTGTCGAGCGGATCGATAAGGATGCCGTTCCGGCAGTGGGAGACGATGTCCTGGGGACCCCCGTCCTCGGTGGCCACGATCGGCAGCCCGCTGGCGGCGGCCTCGATCAGGGTGAGGCCGAACGGCTCGGTCAGTGCAGGGTTGATGAACACGCCGCGGGATGCAGCAGCCAGGCGATAGAAGATCGGGACTTCGTCGGCGCGGTGGTGTTTCGGATAGGCGACGCGGCCGTACAAGTCGTGGGTGTCGATGAGCAGAAGGATGTCTGTCAGGACCTGCTGACTGCCGCTGTCGAGCTCCCGGATATCGTCCCGGTTGCCGGCGACGAGGAGCAAATTGGCAATGTTCTGCAGCTCCCTGGACTCGCCATAGGCCTCAACGAGTGTGGCGATGTTTTTGCGCTCGTCGGGGCGGGAGAGGGCGAGGATGATCGACTTTTCCGGGGAACGCAGGAAGCGGGCAAGCTCCTTGGCGACGGGCGCCTTGCGCTCGCTGCCGTCCGGCGGATGGAAGCGCTCAAGGTCCGTCCCCGGCGGCACTACCCGCATCCGCTCGGGCTGATAATGGTCATAGAGCGCGTACTGCTCTTCGATTTCGTTGGTCGTGCTGGCGATGACCAAGCTGGCCGCGCCGAGGATCTCTTCCTCCGCCTCGATGCGGCGGGCCATGTTGTACCTGGTCTCGATGGTCTCCCGATCGAGGCCGGAGGCCAGTAGGCGCCGCCGCTTCAACCGGCCCAAGGAGTGCCCGGTATGAACCAGCGGCACGCCGAGCTGATGGGCCAGGCGCGCCCCGACATAGCCGGCGTCCGCGTAATGAGAGTGGATCAGGTCGGGAGGCCGCTCGGCGTCTCGGAGTAGGGTCGATGCATTGTCGGCAAAGGTGTCAAGATGGTCCCACAGTGCTTCTTTGGGAATGTATTCCGGCGGACCCGCATCGATGCGCAGGATACGCGCCTTCTCGCCGATGGGCTCGACGGGTACGGCGTAGTCGGTGCTGACGTTCGGGTCGTGGACCCGCCGAGTGAGGAGGTCGACTCGCTCGACGTCCGGACGCTCGGCCAGGGCGCGGGCGAGCTCGACCACATACTTGGTTTGACCGCCGGTGTCCGCGTCACGGCCAAGCTCGAGGTCGTTCCCCCGGATCAAGCCGTGGACGCTGATGAGGACTAGGTAGAGGGGGCGCTGTTCAGACGACATGATGCGGCCAGCCGAATACCGGTTCATCGCTTGGATGCCGGGGTGTCTGGAGGTGGGGTAGGTGCACCGACGGTGCCTCGCCGACGTTAAACCGCGACAGTCTAAACAAGGCGCTCCGGCAGCGCAAAAATGCTGCCGAAAATCCGTGCTTCTTCCGAAACTATACCGTTCCTAGCCCTCCTTGCCGTGCCCTGCTATCGCTGGAACCGCTGCCTCGTCGCTCAGAGGGGGCACCCGGTGTTAGATCGCAAGCCGCTCACTCTGGAGGTGCTCTGTGCATACCCGATCGTCACGTACGTGTTCGGCTTTACGGGCCGTGGAAACATGAGCAACGCGTTCGCGCGCGAAGGACTGCGTCCGCACGTGGTGCTGGGGGCGGCCGACACCGACGTGATCAAGACATACGTGCGCGAAAACCTAGGGGTTGGGATCATTGCCGACATGGCCTACCAGCCCGAAGCCGACGCCGACCTCGCGAGACGGGACTTGAGCCATCTCTTCCCCTGGGAGGTGACCACGTTCGCCCACCTGCGAAGCAAGTAACTGCGCAGGTTCCAACAGCGCTTCATCGATATCTTTCAGGCGGAGACGGCGAGGCTCGGGCAGGTCAATCGCGTGCCGGTGAGTGCACGCGCCGCGCAGCGATTCCAGGACCAGAGGCAGGGAGCCGCCAACCGTGATGAGCTGCTGATAGGGCGGCACCGAAGTGCCGGTAACAGCGCCGTACCTGTCGGCTGCAACGTTTCGGCTCTAGCCTGCGGGGTTGGGTTGCGGGCGCCGGAGGTGTTGGTAGCAGGGAAGCCGCCGTCAAGCTACATGGAG
Source organism: uncultured Gammaproteobacteria bacterium (assembly GCA_963824085.1). Taxonomy (GTDB): domain Bacteria; phylum Pseudomonadota; class Gammaproteobacteria; order Chromatiales; family Chromatiaceae; genus JARRNE01. The sequence continues at coordinate 127,262 of CAWGNT010000004.1, read as the reverse complement.
GTATTCACGGTGTCCCCCGACGACCGTAACCCAACCCCGGAAAACCGACAACCGAGAAGAGAATCGCGTAGTTGCCGGGATTTCGGCGCGGCTGTGCTAGCCTAAACCCGCCCGTCGCAGGATACCTTCTGCTGCCAGCACGCCGTTGAGCGCCGCGCCGACGATGCCGCGTGACTTTCCGGCACCGTCGCCGGCGACGAAGAGGCCCGGAACATTGGTCTCCAGCTCCCGGCTCGTCGGATAGCGGACGTCGTAGAACTTGATCTCCGGGACAAAGATCGTGGTCGAGGGGTGGGCCACACCGGGGATGACTCTGGCGAGCAGCTCAAGGCTTTCCTGAAGGTTGCGCACGATCCGCCCCGGATAGGCGAAGGAGATGTCGCCCGGCGTGACCCCTGGTCCCGGCGGCAGGGTCGGCATCAGCTTGTCGAAGCCCAGGTCCGCCGAGAAAAAGGTCTGCGCCTTGGATCGCCGGCCCGCCAGCAGGTCGCCCCAGCGCTGGACGACCAGGCTGTTGCCGCCGCCCCAGAAGTTGGCGAAGCGGGCGATCTGCTGACCCATCTCGGCCGTGTCCTGAAGGGGCTCCGTCATGGTCACGGTGTTGAGGATCGCGAAGTTCGTGTTGGACGTCTTGGCGGCCTTCAGCGCATCTCCGTTCACCAGACGGAAGCCCCGATGCTCCTCCACCCGTACGCGGCCGCCCGGATTGGTGCAGAAGGTGCGGGTGCGGTCCTGATGCGTCGGGGTGGAGAAGATGAACTTGGGGTCATAGAGCACCGCCGTGATCTCGTCGTACACGGCGGACGCCACCTCCACGCGGCAGCCGATGTCGATCGCGCCGTACCTCGTCTGAACACCCAGACCCCGCGCCTTCTCTCGGAACCAATGGGCGCCCTCGCGGCCCGGCGAGGCGAGCAGGAAGCTCGAGCGAAATGGACCGCGGGAGGTTTCGATCAGGAAGCCCCCACTTGCTTCCGCCTGCACATCGGTGACCTCCGTCTCGAGCAGGAATCGTCCCCCGCGCCGGCCGATGGTGTCCGCCATCGCGGCCGTGACTCGATGCGCGAAGTCCGTGCCCATGTGGCGCTGCCTGACCGGCACCAGCTGGATGTCCCAGTCATCCTTCGGGGTCGTACGGCGTACCCAGGAGACCCGCTCCAGCCACCACCGGATGCGGCCCTCGTCCAGGCCGTGGAGAGTGGGATCCGCGCCGTGCTCGAGGAATACCCGATCCACCCTCTCGATGCGCTCCATCGCATCGGTTTCTGACAGCCCCAGCTCCTCCAGGTCCAACCCGATGTGGGGGGAGAGGTTCAGCTTGCCGTCCGTCGCGCCACCCGCGCCTCCGGGGGACGCCTTGCGGTCGATGACCAGGACTCCGAGCCGGCCGGCGAGCTGAAGTGCGGCGAAGAGCCCCGCGGGTCCCGCACCGATGATGACCAGATCGTAGTGCTTGGCTGGCTCGGTCATGTCTTCATCTCCACGCGCCCATTCCGGGGCTGCTCAAAGCGACGGCGCGCACGTAGCGGCGTGCGTAGGATTTCACCACGAAGGGAAAGAAGAGACACGAAAAATGCCAAAGAGCAGCGGAGGGTCTCCGAAACCGGTGGAAGTGGGCAATACTCATAAGTGGAAGCCGCAATTCAGATTCCGGAGGAGCAGATGACTGACGTCAACCGTTTGGCTGAGCAACATATCCGCGAGAGTGAATCCCGCCTTCGGCACATCGACGAGCTGGTCGCGCGAGCCCGCGAGCACGTCGGGGAGCTGCCCGAGTACGCCCACGTCCACACCGAGCTGGACGAGCTGGTCAAGAAACGCGATACCTACGCGGTGCGGCTGCATGACATGAAGCAAAAGGCCGCCGGCGAGTGGCAGCAGCATGAGGTCGAGCAGTCAGGTCCCATGGGTGTCTGGGATGCCCTCGCGAAGCAGCTGGAGAGACTCCTGGAACGTGTGGAGAAATGAGTCGGGGGAGTCTCATGTCCGTCGGAACCGTCTGCCATCGTGAGGTCGTGATCGTCGATCGTCACGAATCGATCGTCCGGGCCGCACAGCTCAGCGATCTGGTAGCGCTGCTGGGCGCAGAGCTACGTCGCGAGCGCGAGCGACGTGGGGATTGAGGCATCGCGACCCGTCCTGGGTTGCCAGCGGCGCCCCATACCGGGCCACAGGGAGGCGGAGCGGCGTGCGTTTCCAACGGACCGCCGATCAGGCCGGTAAAGCCGTCCAGCAGAATCTCCTCTCCCTCGCGCAGGTGCGCCGCCTCGTCCCTGCCCAAGATGACGGTGTAGATTGCGGCTCCGAAGGGCCGGATCATGGTGTGGGAGAGCGGTGCCGCATCGAGCGCCACGATACCCGCCAGCCGTGCAGCCAGGCTTGGGATCTCTGTCGGGGGAACCACAGTAAGGGTATGCGAGGAGGCGCGCGCGGCACCGAAGCGCACAATGCCCCGAGCACGGCCACGAAATAAGGGATGGCCTGAATGCGCCGCATTCGCTGCTCTCCGACACCTGTCGGCGGAAATGATCACCAACTTCAGTCTAGCCGGAGCTCCGTGAACGTCGTGCACCAGATGTGCGCATGCCTGCAGGGGTGTGGAGGAGAAGTCGATGGCGATACACAGAATTCTTCGCATGGGTGACCCGAGGCTGCGCAAAGCGGCCGCCCCCGTTGAGGCATTGGATACACCCGAGCTCCACCAGCTCGTAGCCGACATGTGGGACACCATGAAGGCCAACGACGGTGCCGGGCTGGCGGCGGTTCAGGTTGGTGTGCCGCTGCGCGTGGTGGTGTTCGGCATCGAAAACAACCCGCGCTATCCGGATGCGCCCCCAGTTCCCACCACGGTGCTGGTGAATCCGGAGACCACCGCTTTGACGGACGCGCAGGAGGAAGGCTGGGAGGGCTGCCTGAGCGTGCCGGGGATGCGCGGGCTGGTTCCCCGCGTGAAGCGCATTCGTTACCGGGGTCTCGATCCATTCGGGAGCCCTATCGATCGGGAGGCGGAGGGCTTCCACGCGCGCGTCGTTCAGCACGAATGCGACCACCTCGACGGCGTCCTCTATCCGGAGCGCATCCGCGACCTGCGCACCTTCGGCTTCATCGAAGAGCTTCAGCGCAGCGGAGCATTCGGAGGCCCGCGCCTTCCGGAAGAGTAGGGCCGCTCGCGGATGCCATACGGAGGGTGCGGGACGAGTCCCCCTCATCCTGTGGCTTCGGCTGTCGAGAAAGATACAGGGGCCAGGGAAACGGTCATGGCGCTGGCGACGTCGATTCTCCGGGAGTGCAGCTAACCCTAACGACGGACCGCCGTGATGATACGATGCGGTCAGGGTTTTGGCCGCATCCCAACGACACGGTGGGGAGTTGGCATCGGGCTGCACTGCGAGGACCATCCATTTTGAGTACACATCCATCCGCGTCTCGGACGTTGGACGATCTTGGACGAGCTGCGAGCCAGGATCTCACGTCGCCGAGCCAGGCCCCGTCGGTGCAACGGCTCCCGCTTGGGATCGAGCACGGCTTCGACGTGCCTTTCGTTGCCGCCCTCGCCTTAAAGGAGAAGCAGATCCAGCAGAACTACCGGCCCATCATCGCCGTCCACAAGTGGTTCGCTCGACGGCCGGGCACCTTGTTCCGCGCATTGGCGCTGGCCGAATTCAGTAACCGTCCGCTTGCGGATGCCTTCTTTCGCTCCAACGACTTCCCGAACGTTAAGGTTGCCGACCCCTTCATGGGGGGCGGGATCCCGCTTATTGAGGCTAATCGTATCGGCTGCGACTGTATCGGCTTCGACACCAACCCGATGGCCGCCTGGATCGTTCGGGAGGAGATCGAGCACATCGACCTCACCGCCTACGGAAAGGCAGCCGCGGCACTCAGGGAGAGCTTGGCTGGCGCCATTGGCAGTTACTATCGGACCGACTGCCCAATCTATGGCGACGCAGACTGTCCGGTGAAGTATTTCCTTTGGGTCAAGGTGTTGGACTGCGAGGCCTGCGGCCGGCCTTTCGACCTCTTCCCCGGTTACCTGGTTGCAGAAGATAGCCGACACCCGAAAAACGTTCTCGTCTGCCCCGCCTGCGGCGACCTGAACGAGGTCGCGAACCGCAGGCAGCCAGGACCGTGCCATGGCTGCGGTGCCATCTTGCGCGGTTCCGGCCCCGCCGGCCGCAACCGCTGCAACTGTCCGCATTGCGGCCATACCAACACCTACCCTCGGCCGACGGCTGGCCCGCTTCGCCACCGTCTCTTCGCGATCGAGTACTACAATCCGAAGCGCAAGAGCGGCCACGCGGGACGCTTCTTCAAGAGGCCAGACGCTAAGGACCTGGAACGCGCTGAGGCGGCAGCCTCGCACTTTGCTCGCATCGTTCCTGAGTTCATTCCTGCGGACCGAATCCCGCCGGGCGACGAGACCGACCGCCTTCACCGCTGGGGTTACCGGTATTACCGCGAGCTGTTCAATCCACGCCAGTTACTAGCTCTGGAGCTCGCCGCCCGGCAGATTGCCGCGCTGCCTGAGACTCGCATTCGTCATGCGCTGGCTACCAATCTTTCCGATTTGCTTCGCTACCAAAATATGCTGTGCCGGTACGACACTTGGGCGCTCAAATCGCTCGACGTGTTCTCCGTACATGGTTTTCCCGTCGGGTTGGTCCAGTGTGAGTCGAACGTGCTGGGCATCCGAAACGGAACCGGCGCGGGAGTGGGTTCTGGGGGATGGGTCAATATCGTTGACAAGTACGCCAAGGCCAAAGGCTATTGCGATGCGCCGTTTGAAGTGAAACAACGGGGCGGGCGCAAGACCATAGTCCCCACCGTCGACGAATGGATTGGTGAACGGCGCGAGGGGGCTCGCAGCCGCCGTGTCGTTCTGCACTGCGGGAACAGCGCATCGCCCGCCGCGACTACCGAATTGCCGCGGTCGAGCCTCGACGCCGTCTTCACCGACCCGCCCTATTTCGGCAACGTGCAATACGCGGAGCTTATGGACTTCTGCTACGTGTGGTTGCGCCGCCTGGTGGGCGCCGAGGTGCAGGGTTTCGAAAGAGCGTCCACACGCAGCCCCGAGGAGCTCACGGGCAACACGACCGAGGAGCGCGACCTGGCCCACTTTGCTGAGGGACTCGCCGCCGTGTACGCGCGCATGGCCCGAACGCTTAAGCCAGGCGCGCCCCTAGCCTTCACCTATCACCACAACCGCATCGAGGCTTACTACGCGGTCGGCGCCGCTGTCTTGGATGCGGGGCTGGTTTGCTCGGCCTCTCTGCCCTGTCCAGCCGAAATGAGCGGCTCGATCCACATTCATGGCACTGGCTCGTCCATCGTGGATACGGTCTTCGTCTGTCGGATCACGGGCAGAACCAGGAGGGGCTGGCTCTTTGATTCTCCCGAAGGACTGGCCCGGGTCGTGGCAAAGGATCTTGATGATCTGGGACACGCCGGCCGCAAGCCCACTTTGGGCGACACCCGCTGCGTGTGTTTCGGGCACCTGACGCGGATGGCGGTGTGGAATCTGCGAGGGTCGTGGCAGCGGCAACTAACGATGCGAGAAAAGCTTGCTCGCGTTGCAGAAGGCGTTGCCGCGTTGGGAGGAGCGGAAGACGCCCTGCGCATCCTCTCCGATACCAAGATCGCCGAGGCCGACTCGCCGCTTTACGAATTCAGCTGTATGACGAGCGGGGAACCACCGGATGCCGTTCCCTTTTGAAGCGGACTTCGAAGATATTCAGGGCAACATCGATCGCTATGTGGATGAGGTCTTTGCATGCCTGGAGTCCGAGTTTCTGGTCATGCCCAAGGGGCCTGGTTTCGTCGAATTTCCTATTTTCGAAAAGGGTTACGAGGCCCTGAAACGGGCAACCCGGAACTTCGAAATTGTGCGGCCGGATGCGATTCTGCCGACCGTCTACGACACCCCAATCGCTCTCGTCGTTCTGCGCTGCATCCTCGGATTCACCCCTCCGGAGTGGGCCTATTACGCGAGTCGACATACCGGAATAGAGGTTGGGCAAGGGGCGGCTCGTGCCATCGATCGCAAGATCCGAATGAATCCCGAGACGCCCCTTCGCCGAACGAACGGCGAGGTAACGGAGCGAAGGATTCGCGCTCTCGTTGGCGCTGCCTGTGACATCCTGGCGAACGGAGCGCCGGCGGTTCCGCCCGATAGGCTGCATCGCATCGGCAAGGCCGATACGGTTTCCGGGCTCATAGGAGTGCAGACTATGGCCAACCTTGGAGTGCCATATTCGGTCCTACTCTACGAGCGATTTCTCGGACGGCCGTTTGCCGGACATCGTGACTCAATCAGCGAGCTGGTGGGAAACCTGGTCGAAAACCTGATTGAGGACGCGCTCAGCGGGGCCGGGATCAGTTACCGCAAGACCCGGCGGGCCGAGCGCCTCTCCGGGTTCGACCAAGCTCCGGATTTTGTCATTCCGAATGAGATCAACCCGCAGGTCGTGATTGAGGCCAAGCTGACCGAAGACGATGGGACCGCCCGGGACAAGGTCACGCGTGTCCAACACCTCGCTGCCTTGAGTCTGGCTGGGCAGCCGCCGGGTCGGCGGAAATACGAGGTCATTGCGTGCATCGCGGGACGTGGTTTCGGCGTGCGCCGCGAAGATATGAAGAAGCTCATCCTTGCCACTCGCGGAAAGGTCTTTACCTCCCAAAACATGGACCGCCTCGTGGAGATGACCCGGCTGCGTGAGTTTCAGTCTCGGTAGAGCGTGCTCGCCAGGGGCACGACTCCGTCGAGTTCACCTGAAGCGCGTTGAGATAAGGACAGCTCCAGCGGCCACAGCACCACCTTAAACCGGCTCCGGTTCCACGTTCTGATTCAGCCGGAACAGATTGTCCGGGTCCCAGCGCCGCTTGATCTCGGCCAGGCGCTCGTAACTTGCGCCGTAGTTGGCTTTGACGCGGTTGTCATCATCACCTGCTCCGAAGTTGGTGTAGCCGCCCTCGTAGCCCGAGTGCGGATGGACGGCAGCGTAGTAGTCGCGCACCCACGCGATGTTGGTGTCATTGTCTTTCGCATCCGGCCAGATGCCGGCGATGTTTAGCGCAAAGCGCGCACTGCGGTGCGCAAACGCTGTTGCCGCATCCGGAACGTCGTGCACCGCACCGTCTAACGGATAGAGATGCACGGCGGAGTTGACGCATGGGACGGTTGCTCCACGCTCTGCGTGAATCGCGATTGCCTCGTCGGTCAGCTCGGCAATGAAGTCGGCCTTCCAATAATGCTGTAGACCGCGCGGGAGGAGCGCGTCGAAAGCGGATTGCAGGACAGGGTAGGGCATTGGTCCCACGTGCTCCGCCACCACGGGGCCTGCCCCTCGCAGCGGCGCAAGCGCCTGCTCGGCCTGCTCCGGCGGACCGCTCCAACAGGCCACGATCAGACACATCGGATCGAGATGGCGCTGCTCCGGAATGAACGGCAGAGGCGGCGCGAGCTGGAATCCCAGAAAGGCGCCGAGCTCGCGCGGGGCCTGCGCAATGTAATCGCGGTAGAACGCAGCTACCTCCTGGGCGGCCGAGGCCTCGAACAGGATAGGCCCGCCGACGACCTGACCGACCGGGTGCAGCTGAAACTCGAATTCCGTGACAATGCCGAAGTTTCCGCCGCCGCCCCGCAGAGCCCAGAAGAGATCGTCGTTCTCGTCGGGCGCGGCCCGCACCAGCCGGCCGTCCGCCGTCACCACTTGAGCGGAGAGCAGGTTGTCGCAGGTGAGGCCGAACCGGCGTGTCAGGTAAGCACCGATGCCGCCGCCGAGCGTGAGTCCGCCGACGCCGGTCGTCGAGATGAACCCGGCGGGCGTGGCCAAGCCGAAGGCGTGCCCCGCATGATCGAGCGCCCCCAGCTCGGCTCCGCCGCCGATGCGTGCGGTCCCCCGTGTCGGATTCACGTGCACGTTGCGCAGCGCCCCGAGATCGACCACGACGCCGTCGTCGCAGGTGCCGAAACCCGGAACGCTGTGGCCCCCGCCCCGCACCGCCAGCGGAAGACGATGCTCGGCCGCGAATCGGACAGACGCCAGCACATCGGCCGCGTCCTCAGCCTGAACGATGACCGCCGGATGGCGATCGATCATCGCGTTATAGACGCGCCGTGCCTCCTCGTAGCCTTCGTGGTCCCGATCGATGAGACGCCCCCGCACAGCTGCGCGCAGCTTCCCGACGGCCTCCGCTGAAATGGCTTGATTTGCTGACACGGATCCCTCCTGCGAACGGCAAAGATTGCGTTGCTCAAAGCCAACATCTGGCCCGCACACGTGCCGATCAAGTGCGGCGATTGTGCGGGATTGGCCTGCCGCGCGATCGACGGCGAAGATGTGTGCGACAGCCCTGCGAGACCGTCCCGGTCTGCAGCCGCAGTTCTTCGGCCGCCTGGCAGCAGTGTGTCCTTGACCAGACGACCTGCGCGCGGTCCAAACCTTGGAGCACCGAGCGTCGCTAATCTCACAGTCATCGGCGCACATTGCCATTTCCGAACGCTCGCCCACCGGGCTGCACTGCCTACACTTGTTAGTGTGAGAAGAGCGAGTGACGGAAGGGGCGCCAATGAAGGGCTTGTTGTCTGATCTCGATGATGCGATCCGTCTGGGCGATCAGCCAGTTGCCGGAGCCGGCGATACCCTCGACCTTGCGCGCAGCAACGAAATCCCGCTGCTCTTTCCTGACGAGCACTAGGCCCCGTCTGTGCCCTGCCAACGCGGACGGGACCGAGTGCTTTTCTTGTCTGAAGCAGACATGGAGCTCGCGAGGCTCGATCTCCTTCCCGAACGGTGCGAGGAGGGGCGGGAACGAGGACTCTTTCACCGTTGTTCGATCCGACTCTATTGATCCTCTTCGGGGAGCTCGGGATGACGAGTGACCGAACACCTTGGGTGCTGCCAGACCCAACGATTTGAAGCCCAATGAAGAAGACCACAGACCTTGTTGCGGCTGCCTTGGTCGCGGTCCTGCTCGCCATCGGAATATCCGCGCAAGCGAGTGAAACCTACGGGCCGGTGCGCCGGGGCGACAACCTATGGACCATCGCCCGTGAGGTTTACCCGGACCAGGGCGTAACGCGCGACCAGGCGATGCTCGTCCTCTTTCGCGCGAACCCACAGGCCTTTGGGTCGCGCTGCAATCTCAACTCGCCGCTGCAAACCGGCGTCGTCCTCGAGGCACCCCCGCTCACGGCCGTTAGGGCCTTAAGTCCCGAAGAGGCGAGACACGAGCTCCAACGGCAGGCGCGCGAGTGGCAGGCTCACCTTCGGACGGGGCGATCCTTAGTATGTCCACCTGTAAGTAAGGCCCCAGCGGCCGCTCCAAGAGTGCCGTCTGCGACGCCGGCTCAGCAACCGAGTGCGAGCGCGCCTGAATCGGCACCCGCACCTTCCGCCTCGCCCAGCGCCGCTCCCCCGGCTCCACCGCCGAGGACTCACCCGCAGCTTGGGCCCCCTGCAGCGCAACCTGTCGCCCCGCTGGGGGAGCCCCGTGGGGGGACCGCCGCGCCCGCGGTCCACGAACCGAGCGCACCCCCGCAAGGGCAGCGTCCAACTGAGCAGCCGCAGCGCAAGGCAGCGCCCCAGACGCAAGGGGAGTGGCCGCGCGTATGGGGCGAGATCGAATCCGAGTTCGTGGCGCATGAGCCCCTCGACTGGTTGGCCATCCCCATCGTCCTGGCCCTGATCGCAGCGGTCTTTCTTTGGTATCGGCGAAAACGGACGGAGGGCGCTCGCGCGCCAGCAGAAGCGGTTACGCGCCCGGCCGTGGACTTCAGCGGCCTTTCGGCGGCGGAGACAGTGGAACGACTCAAGAGCAACAGCGTCCGTGGTCTCACGGCACCCGAGGCACGCCGCAGGCTCGATGAGCTGGGCCCGAACGCGCTGACCGAGAGGCAGGCCACCCTGCTCGAGCGGGTGCTGCAGTTTTTCTGGGGGCCGATTCCCTGGATGATCGAGGTCGCCGCCATCCTCTCGGCATTGGTCGGCCATTGGGCGGACCTAGCCATCATCCTGACGCTGCTCGTGTTCAACGCGGTGATCGGCTTCTGGCAGGAATTCAAGGCCGCCAACGCGCTGCAGGCGCTCAAGCAACAGCTCGCACTTAAGGCCCGCGTCCTACGCGACGGAAAGTGGCGGCAGATCGATGCCGCCGACTTGGTGCCCGGCGACGTCATTCGCCTGCGCCTGGGGGCCATTATCCCAGCCGACGCCAAGCTCATCGAAGGCGACTACCTTGCCGTGGACCAGTCCGCGCTCACCGGCGAATCGCTGCCGGTGGACAAGAAGGCGGGCGAGATCGCCTATTCGGGCTCAGTCGCTAAGCAGGGGGAGATGCTCGCGGTGGTCACGGCCACCGGCGACGACACCTTCTTCGGCCGCACGGCAAAGCTGGTGCAAGGTGCCGGTGCGGTGTCGCACTTCCAGAAAGCGGTGCTCGCCATCGGCGACTATCTGATCTATCTGAGCCTTGCCCTGGTCGCGGTCTTGATCATCGTGCAGCTGTTCCGGCAGGCACCGCTGCTCAATCTTGTGGAGTTCGCGCTGATCCTGACCGTCGCATCCATCCCAGTTGCCATGCCCGCCGTGCTCTCGGTCACCATGGCGGTGGGGGCGCTCGCCTTGTCCAAGATGAAGGCCATCGTCTCGCGCCTGCAGTCGATCGAGGAAATGGCCGGCATCGACGTCCTGTGCTCGGACAAGACCGGCACACTCACCCAAAACAAGCTTACCCTGGGCGAGCCCGAGGTCTTTGCGGCCGCCGATGCGCAGGATCTGATTCTCGCTGCCGCTCTGGCATCCAGGGCCGAGGACCAAGACGCCATCGACCTCGCCGTGATCGGCGGACTGACCGACGCGAACGCCCTCGATGCTTACACGCAAAGTCGCTTCGTACCCTTCGATCCGGTGGGCAAGCGCACCGAAGCGGAAATCACGGCCTCCGACGGTGTGACCTTCAAGGTCACTAAGGGAGCCCCTCAGGTCATCCTTGCGCTCAGCGATGTCGTGGGCGCAGACGCCGAACGCGCCGACAAACAGGTCCAGGATCTGGCCGCGAAGGGCTTTCGCACCCTCGGGGTGGCACGCGCTGATGCCTCCGGCAGCTGGCGGTTTCTGGGCATCCTTCCCCTGTTCGATCCGCCCCGCGCGGACTCCGAGGAAACTATCCGCCAGGCCGGCGCGCACGGTATCGCCGTCAAGATGGTCACCGGTGACAATGCCGCCATCGCCCGCGAGATCGCCAGCCGCCTCGGGCTGGGCACCGCAATCCAGCCGGTGGACGAGCTCGTCTCAGAGGCTGCGACGCGCGGTCATTTGTCCTCCAACGCGGCCGAGCGCATCGAGCAGGCCGACGGTTTCGCCCAAGTCTTTCCCGAGCACAAGTACGCCATCGTGAAGGCCCTGCAGGAACGCGGACACCTGGTGGCCATGACGGGCGACGGCGTCAACGATGCTCCCGCGCTCAAGCAGGCCGACGTGGGCATCGCCGTCAGCGGAGCGACCGACGCCGCCCGTGCCGCGGCCGCGCTGGTGCTCACCGCCCCCGGCCTGTCCACCATCGTCAGCGCCGTCGAGGAGGCGCGGCGCATCTTCGAGCGCATGAACTCCTATGCCATCTATCGGGTGATCGAGACCATCCGCATCATGTGCTTCATGGTCGCGGCCATGCTGGTCTACCGCTTCTACCCCATCACCGCGATCATGATCATCCTGCTGGCGCTGCTCAACGACATCCCGATCATGGCGATCGCCTACGACAACACCTGGCTCGACCCCAAACCGGTGCGCTGGCAGATGCACCAGGTCCTGACCATTGCCACGGTGCTCGGACTCATTGGCGTTGTGGAGACCTTTCTCCTGCTCATGATTGCCTATTCCTGGCTGGGCATCGGCTTGGATCAGGTACAGACCATCATCTTCCTCAAGCTGTCGGTCGCCGGACACCTCACCCTGTTCGTGGCACGCACCAAACGGCCCATGCTGAGCCGCCCGTTCCCGGCGCCCCTGCTGGCGGGCGCCATCCTGGCCACGCAGATCATCGCTGCGTTGATCGCCGGGTTCGGCATTCTGATCGCACCGATCCCCTGGACCTACATTGCCCTCATTTGGGTCTATTGCCTGATCTGGGTGGTGGTCGAGGATCGGGCGAAGCTCTCGGTGTACAACCGCCTGCGCCGGACATCCGCGCACCACCGGAGTTTCCTCGACACCGTGGGGTATCGCGTCCATGCGCAGAGTAGCCACTGAGAGACGACGAAATGTCCAATTAGAACGCGCCCTCAAGGAGGCGGACGAGCTGCTCAACGGGCTGGTCGAGCGCGAGGACCTGCACGTTCAGGAAGTGTTCGCGCTCCACGGGACGCTCGCGATGCTCTACACCGCCAAGGGAGACAACAAGGCCGCTGCCGTGCTCAGGAACAACTTGGAGTTCCTCGTCGAGGATGAAGACGACGCACACCGTTTCGAGCACGTCAAGCGATTGGTTGACGGCCTCGACCCCATGAAGCGCTTCGCATCGCTCTTGCGCTCAGCTGCAAACACCCCGCCCAGACCGAAGCGGAAAGGGGGGTGAGCTCGGATCATGCTCGGCGCGATTGCCGGTGACGTCATCGGCTCCGCCTACGAGGGACGGCCGGTCAAGCGCGTCGACTTTGAGCTGTTCCCACCGGGGGCGGGCTTTACCGATGACACCGTGCTTACCGTCGCAACCGCCGAGGTGATTAGTGCTGAGCTTCAGCCGGAAAGCTTCGCACTCCATCCGTGGGGCCTAGATCCCGGCACTCCCTGCCGGGATGACGCCCAGGCACGGATCAACTTCGTCGTTCCGGCAGGGAATGCCGGAACCCAGGTGCCACGGACGGCGAGCAGCCCCGTGATAAAGCAGGCACTTCGGCGTAGCTGAGGAATGGTGCTAATCACCACCGCCGACGCCCTGCTGGGGGACGGCGATTATGCTGCCGCCTACCGCCGTTACGGCCGAGCGTTTCCCAATGCGGGCTATGGCGGGAGCTTCTACCGTTGGCTATTGAGCGACGCGGCCGGACCCTATGGCAGCTGGGGGAACGGTGCGGCCATGCGGGTGAGCCCCGTGGGGTTCGCAATGGACGAGGCCGGTGCGGTGCTGGAGGAGGCCGCACGCAGCGCGGCCGTTACCCATGACCACCCGGAGGGGATCAAGGGTGCGCAGGCCACCGCGCTGGCCGTGTTCCTAGCCCGGACCGGCGAAGACAAGGAGGCGCTCCGGGCGGAGATTGAGGAGCGTTTCGGCTATGACCTCTCGCGGCGGCTGGATGCCATTCGGGCCGGCTATCGCTTCGACGTCTCCTGCCAGGGCTCGGTGCCCGAGTCCCTGATTTCCTTTCTCGAGTCGAACGACTTCGAGGGGGCGGTCCGTAACGCGGTCTCGCTCGGCGGGGATGCCGACACCATGGCCTGCATTGCCGGTGGTATTGCCCATGCCTTTTACGGTGGGGTCCCGAGCTCTATCGCGGTGAAGGTGTTGGCCCGGCTGCCGGATTACCTCCGGGAGGTGGTCGATCGTTTCGAATGTCGCTACGGATTGGTGCGCACCGCCTCCGGCCGCCCGTAGACGGGACTGGCCGCTCATGTAGGGTGCAATAGCCGAAGGCGTATTGCACCGTGTGCGGCTCGAAGACGTGCGGCGCAATACGGCTCGCGACTATTGCTCCCTACGCGGATTTCGGCCTCACGCATCGCTTGCAAGCGCCCCAATCCGGAAGGTTCCTTTGGCGCCGCTGCCGAGCTCTTGGGCCAGCCACGGCAAGGCGGTCTGCATCGAGGCGGTAAGGGTCCGGGGGGGATTCACCACCACCATGCCGCTCGCTGCCATCCCTTGGTGCGAACCCTTGGGGCCAAGGCCGAGCTCATACACCTGCGCCTTTGGAATGCCTGCGGCCAGAACCGCTCGCTCCAAGACGTCGGTGCGCCGGCGATCGATGACCGGGTACCAAAGGGCGACGATGCCGGTGGCGAATCGACGATGCGCCCCGATTAGGGTGTCCGCGGCCGTTTTATAGTCGGATTTCACCTCATACGCCGGGTCGATGAGGATCAGTCCCCTGCGCTCTTTGGGCGGGAGGAGTCGAACGCAGCCGGCTAGGCCGTCCGCCCGCAGCACCTGCGCGCGACGGTCTCCAGTGAATAGCGTGGTCAGCGGTCCGATCTCGCTCGGATGCAGCTCGAAGAGGACGAGCCGGTCGCCCGGGCGGAGCAGGCGCTGAGCGAGCCAGGGGGAGCCCGGATAGTTCTGGAGCTCGCCGTTTGGATTGAGCTCCTCGACCAGTCTCACGTAGCGGGCGACGGGCTGCGGCAGGTCTGCCCGCCGCCACAGCCGCCCGATGCCGCCCTCGAGCTCCCGGTTCTGCTGGGCGGAGGCGGAGTCCAGAAAGTAGCGGCCCCCACCGGCGTGCGTGTCGATGTAGCAGAGCGGCTCCTCTTTGGGGGTCAGGTGGTCGAGTACCTGGACGAGAATCAGGTGCTTGAGCACGTCGGCGTGGTTGCCGGCGTGAAAGGCGTGGCGGTAGCTCAGCACCGGTCGGGAGTAGGCCGAGAGTCCGGGTCACCCGGCGCAGGCCCCTGCGTAACAAACTGATCCATCACGAAGGGAACGAAGAGACAGGGTTCTTGCTGTCATCCAGCAGAGGCGCAATCGGCGGCTTGTTCCCCCGCTAGCTCAGCTTATCCTAAGCTGCTGGCTGCTGTCTTACGGTTCAAACCTCGCTGGAGGGGTCATAGGGGATCACGCGCTCTTGCTCCTCCGGATCGTTGCGGGCAACGACCGCACGGGCCTCCTCGGTGGAGCTCAGGTTGAAGGCTTGATGCGGCACGTCGGGCGGAATGAAGAGGAAGTCACCGGGCTCGTTGACCACGGAGTGGCCCAGGCCCGGTCCGTAGCGCGTCTCGACCCGGCCGGAGAGGAGGTAGATCGCCGTCTCGTAGTCGGCGTGGCGATGGGGCTGCGCGGAGCCTCCCGGGGGGATCACGACCAGGTGCATCGACAGACCGCGGGTGCCCGCGGTGGACCCCGAGATGCCAACGAAGTAGGGGAGACGCTGGCGTGTAAGGGTCTCGCGGTCGGGCCTCACGGTCACGACCTGCTGGGGCGGGGTGGGCCGTTTCGCCCCTGATCCGGGGGTGTCGCTTGCCGTCATCGCTGGTCTCCAGGGGCTTCGGGGAGCACTGCTGCTCCGAGTTTGGTGACGCCTTGGGCGTCGGGCGGGACTTCGCTGCCACGCTATCCCGCCTGGGGTAAAGGGAGCATAGTCGCTGCGGACGCGGGCAAGGCCTCAGAGTCGCCTGGCCACGGCGTAGCCGCCGGACGTCCGACCGCTCACTTCGCCTGCGCCGCCCGCAGCTGCGCCGTCAGCTTCTCGAATTCCCGCTTCATCTCCAGGTTCTGAAACGGCCGCAGGGGCGGGACCTGGCGGTCGAGGAGCCCGTCGAGCAGCTGTCCGCTCGACCTGAACAGCCCCACCAGCTCGCCGGAGACTCGCACTGTCTCGTAAGTGTTCCAGGCGGCTGCGATGTCCTTCTCCAGCGCGGCGCGCGCCAGGGCGACCTGCCGCGCCTGCTCCGTCAGGTACTCGCGATAGACGCCTGCGGCCCGGATTGTGAGCTGCTGGGCCTCCAGGTTGGCGGCAAGGACGTCCTTCTTCTCCGGGGATTGCTCTTGCAGCGCCTGAGTCTGTGCCGTCAGCGCTCGGGCGCGGGCAGTGATGGCGTCGATCTGGGGGATGTAGGTGTCGGTGATCGCATCCTCGATGTGCAGCTGCATCTGCCTGAGGGCCTTGAGGAGGATGACGTACATGCCGTAGTAGCGTCGTGCGCTCTGCAGGTCCTCGCCGCTCTCCTCCACCAGACGCTGAAGCTGCTGGGTAATAGCCTTGACGTTGTCGAAGACGATGCCGAGGTCGATCAGGTTGTCGCCCACCACGGTGGATAGCAGCATCTCCAGCTGCTCGTCGCTGAGCTCGAGGCCGGTCTTGCGCAGCTCTGCGGCAAAGGCCCGTTTGATCTCGGCAAGGGCCTTCTCGTCGCGGCGCACGGCTGCGACCTTTTCCTCGATGGCCCGGTTGTAGTCCTCCACGGTCTTCTGGACCATGGATTCCTCAGGGGCGGAAACCCGCCGCTGGCGATACTCGGCGATTTCTTGGTTGGCCTTGTCGATCGAGGTCTGGAGGGCGCGGATGCGCTGCCGGTAGTCCTGGGTGCCGGAGCTGGAGAGGATCTCCACCGCCTCGTCCAGCAAGCCGTCGATGGCGGCCTGATTGGATGCCTTATCGGCGCCTATCCAGGCGCGTGCCGGGAGCTCCCCCTGGCGCTCCTGCAGCGCCAGCGTCTCCCCTAGCGTAGGAACGACCTCGTCCCAGAGGCGGGCAAAGCGGTTTCCGTCGCCCTGTCCGAGGATGCTGCGGGTGTCCTCCCAAGCCGCGCCCGCCGTCTCTCGCGAGCGTTGCCACCATTCGTCCACGCTTTCCCGGGAACGCTTCCACCAGGCGTCGGCACCTTCACGGGTGCGGGTCCAGATGCCCGACTGGTTTGTGCCCGGAGAGGCTGCCCCGGTGTCGGAGGCAGGAAGCGAGGATGCGGGCAGGAGCAGGCAGAGCAGGGCGGCGAGGGGCAGCTTGTTCATCGGTACGGGGATGCATTCTGTTTTTGGGCAGGGCGCCGGTCGATGCGGGCCTGACACTTCAATCCTACCAAGAGGTGAGGCGAATTCCGACCGGACGCCCGCGGAAGGCCCGGCGGAAGGGGGTATGCTACCGGCTTCAGGGCAGTCGGGGCGGCGTATACAATCCAATGGTCGACGGCGTCGGATATCCGCAGCCCCGCGCGGCTGCGGGACGGCGTCGGGCGCCCCCAATGGCCGATGCCTGCCTGACGCGCGCCCCCATAGGTGACTCATGCGACTCAATTTCCGAAACATGCTTGTTGTCCTGCTGAGCGCGGCTGGGGCGGTCTGGCTGAGCAACGCCCAACCCCAAGGCGGCTACGGGGCGCAGCTCATCCGGGTCCAGCTGCACGAGCAGTTCGGTGCGGCCGCGCAGGAGATCGAGCGGGAGCCGGCCGCGGTGCAGGCACTCTTTCTGGACGAGGCGGACAACCAACGGCTGGTGCTCCAGATGCGACTGGCGCTAATGAGGTACCCGGAGCTTGCTCGGCGCATTCTGCCGATTTACGGGGAGGACCCCGACTTTCAGGATGTGCTACTGCGTTACGGCGAGCCCGTTTTGCCGGTGATCGGCTATTTCATGGATCATCCGCTGTCTTCGCTCGAATGGCGGGAAAAGCTGGGCCGAGACGTCCACAACCTCAAGCAGCTGTACGCACGCTGGACCCAGCCGCAGGGGCTTCCAGCGGCCGGTACAGAACCAGTTTCAAAGACCGATTCTTTGCCGACGCTTACCCCGGAGAAGCGTGGCCGGTACGCGATCGCGTTCCTGCGACAGGAGGGTTATGGATTTCTCGGCCAGTTTGCCGTTGAGCCGAACGGCAAGGCCCACTGGGTTCAGACCGAGCGCGCGTTGGAAGACGTCTCGGCGTTTCTTTTCGGGGGCGTGAACGACATCGAGGCCAAGTGGCGCCAAGGCCAGGAAATTGGTGCTACCGATGTCGCCTGGGCGGCGGTGGATGTGGCCGCCGTTGCGGCCTCCGTGAAGCTGGTGAAAGCGCTCAGTATGGCCGGCCGGGGCGCGCGTGCGGCCGAGGCGACGGGCTTCTCCGAGCGCGTCACCTTGTTCGGCTCACGGCTCCTGGCTCGCAGCGGGCGCCTCGCCTTGTCTGCGGCCAAGCTTGGCGCCGTGCCGGCCGCCGTTTATCTGATGGTCCGCCATCCCTCGCTCATCAACGCGACCCTGGCGGAGCTAGCCCGCTGGCTGGGTGTTAGCCCCTGGGCGGTCCAGTTCCTGGGGTGGTTCGTCGGAATCTGGCTGTTGACCCGTCTGGCCCTGCTCGTGTTGCGTCCGCTGTCCGGCTTGCTGAGCGGGCTCGCGTGGCTCACAGGACGCCTCGGCGGGTCGTCCGCGCCGCGACGGGTAGGAGCGGGCCTCGCCTGATCGGCGGGCCGCGGATGCCGCGGGCGTCCATACAGATCCCGCACAGCAGCACCTCGCCGGTGCGGCCGATGGCCTTCATCATCAGCTCCAGGTCGTAATAACCTTCAACGACAGCCATGAAGCTCAAGGGCCCCGCCGCTCCGGCGGAGGCGATCCAGCCTTGGAGGGCTTCGGTATCGAGTTGCCCGCGGTAGGTCAGGCAAGCGCAATGGCGGCGGCCAAGGCCAGGCGCAGCAAAATGCGCGGGAGGGCCTTCACGAGCGCCCCTCCGGCTTGGCCCAGGTCCGGCGGTTGATGGTGTAGTCCGTGACTGCACCCCGGAAGGGGAGGGCCAGCATCCCTGCAAGACGGTCCACCTCCCGCGGGTCACGGTGCTCCCGGATGCCGATGGTCATGTCCCGGTGCCCGGCGCGGGGCTGGTCGCGGTAGGTGCCGAGCAGCCGATCCCACCAGGCGAGGTTGAAGCCGAAGTTGGAGTTGGTCTCGTCGGCATCCACCGAGTGGTGGACGCGGTGCATATCCGGGGTCACGAGCACCCAGCGTAGCCAGCGGTCGACCCCAGCCGGCAAGCCAACGTTGCCATGGTTGAACATGGCCATACCGTTCAAGATGACCTCGAAAAGAATTACCGCCACCACCGGCGGCCCGAGCAACGCGACGGTGGCGAGCTTAATCAGCATGGACAGGACGATCTCGATGGGGTGGAAACGCGCCCCCGTGGTCAGGTCGTAATCCAGGTCCGCGTGGTGCACTCGGTGCAGCCGCCACAGAGCCGGCACCGCGTGGACCATGACATGCTGGAGCCAAATGACAAAGTCCAGGGCGATCACGGCCAGCACCACGGACAGCCAGCCAGGCAGCAAATACCAATTGAGCAGCCCCCAACCCTGGGCCGCGGCGAAGGTCGCCATGCCTATGGCGGCGGTCGGGAACAGCAGGCGCACCAGGACGGTGTTGAGTACCACCAGCCCCAGGTTGCTGCCCCAGCGCCGGACCTTGGAGATGGTCAACGCCCGACGCGGGGCGCGCAGCTCCCAAAGCGCCATGAGGACGAAGATGGTCATGAAACAGCCGAGGCGGATGCCCTCCTCGTGGATCAAGATGAAGGTGTCCAAGCTGTTTGGTTCTCTGCTTGCGGGCCTGCCGGCGGGGTGGGGGAGCCCTTATACTGACGGTTCACCCGATATCATTCAACATATTCGTTGAATGTATTTCGCCCACCTCAGCGAGCCGAGACCATGCCCGAAGCCAAAGGCCCGAAGCAGGCCCTGTTCGAACACTTGGCCGTTGTCGCCCGGGCCCTTGGCCACGCCGCACGCCTGGAGCTGCTGGACTTTCTGGCCCAGGGGGAGCGCAGTGTCGAGGGCCTTGCGCAGGTCGCCGGACTCTCCGTCGCCAACACCTCCAAGCACCTCCAGCAGCTCAAGGCGGCCGGTCTGGTGGCGGCACGGCGCGACGGCAAGCACATCCGCTATGCCCTGGGGGATGACCGGGTTCTGGACGCGGTCGCCGCCCTGCGCGGGATCGCGCAAGCCCACATCGGTGCCGTTGAGGATCTGGTGGCGAGCTACCTCACGGGCCGTGACGCCCTGGAGCCGGTCCCCGCCACCGAACTACTGGAGCGGGTGCGCGACGGCCTCGTGACTGTGCTCGACGTGCGTCCGCCCGAGGAGTACGCCCAAGGCCATGTTGCCGGGGCGATGAATGTCCCTCTGGATCGCCTGCACGAGAGGCTCAAGGACCTTCCGCCGGACCGCGACGTGGTGGCCTATTGCCGCGGCCCCTGGTGTGTGCTCTCCTTCGAGGCTGTTGCGCGGCTGCGCAAGGCAGGATTCGACGCCCGGCGCCTCCAGGACGGGCTGCCGGAGTGGCGTCGCGCCGGGCTGCCGGTGGTCGGCGACTGATCGCATCACGGATTCGGACTAGATGACGGGGCATGGCGGTCAGCGACGGTCGAGCCGTCCATCAGCAGCCGACTGTGAGATTTCATATCCTTTTTGCATGTTGTCACTCCTCGGCGTTCGGAGCGCCTCGCTCGGGGCACGCCACAGGCCCAGCCTCGCACGGGACATAGGCACTCACGTGTACTCGCTGGCTCCGCGGTCTACGGGCGTCGCCCAGGAAAACGCCGTGGATGGAAACGTGGATGATGCAACCGGCGCGTTGTCGAAAGTCACTGAACACTGGGCGGCCTGGCGCGCCCGCTGATCATTGAAGGGCGAGTCACCCATGAGCGAGTCGCGCCCGTACGGGGGCACCCAAAGCGCCCTCGTCACCCTGCTGATGCTGGCAATGACCGGCTGTGCGACCGAGCTCCCACCCGGCGTCGGCGTATATGGTGGAGTGGGGGTAAGCTACTATTCTCCCCCTTTCTACGGCGGCTATGTCGTTTACTATGACGGCGGGGGGCTGCCTTACTACTACCGAGGTGGCCGGATCGTCTACGTCCCGCGCTCCTACGTCGGCTACAGAGCTTTGACGATCCACTACCAGCGCTACCGCCCGCAGTACCGCCGGTGGTATCGGGACAGGGGTTACCGTTACCACGGCTACCACAGACCGCCAACCCCGCGTCGCGGACCTTACCCCAAGTCGGACAATCCGTATGGGCGGGTTCGTGCCCATCCTCCGCAGACCGGATGGCCTGGGCACCCGCGCACATCGACCCCGGGGAATCAGCGGGTCAGGCCGCCGGCTCGGGCTGGTACCCCCAGCCAACGCGGGAGGTACTCACAACCCAAGTATCGGCGCGGCCCGAGCAACCGGCCGCGCCGGCCGTAGCAGCGCGGTACTGGCCAAAACAAGCGGGCGACGTGGTGACGCCACGTGCCGCCGCTTCAGGGATGTGAGCGACCGGGCCTAGACAAAGCGCCAGCGGAAACCGGGAGGCAAGAAGCAATCGGGGCGGGCCCCGGGGGAGGACCATGGTCTTGAGACAGAGGGGGCGCGTCGTGGCGGGTTGCCTCGTTCTTGCCATGGCTGGAACTGCCGCACCCGAGACGCCTGCCGTTCCAGCGGTGTCGGTCATACAGGTTCCGCTGGAGCTAGATCTTGCCCCGCTGTTCACGGCGGCAGAGTCGTCGCTGCCGACCCAGGCGGGCCATTGGCCCCGCTGGCGCAAGTGGCACGGCATCGACGTCCGCTACCGCGCCTGGCGCGGACCCCTGTGGCTCGCAATGCAAGGGGACATGCTGCGGGGCCAAGCCCACGTTCGCTTCCAAGCCCAGGCGCGGAAGGGGCTGATTGGGGGCATTAAGCTCTCTGCCGGATGCGGGATCGAGGAGCCGCCCCGCCAGGCTCTGATTGGGGTCCTTGCGCGGCTTAACTGGGGGCCCGACTGGTCGCTGCATCCCCGGTTCCGGGTCCTGCCGACGCGCTTCCTGGACCGTTGCGAGGTCACGGTTGCGGACATCGATGTCTCACCCGTCGTGGGCCGGGTATTCGAGGACCGCATCGAGGCGAGCCTGAAGGAGGCGATGCGCGCCCTGATGCCTCGGCTGCAGCGCCTGCGCGGCGAGGCGGCCCGTGCCTGGCAGGCGATGCAGACACCCAAGGAGCTCACGCCCGGCCTGTGGTTGCACCTCCAGCCCCTGGCGCTTGCGCTGGCCCCGCTTCGAGGTTCCGGGTCCCACGTCCAGACGGCATTGTGGCTGGCGTTGCGCATTGCGCTTTCCGCGGATCCCGCATCGCCGACTGCCGCCCCGACGCCGCTGCCGCCCCTGGCCCCGTACCGTCCGACCGAGCCCGGGTTGCGCTTCGCGCTCGGGCTCAACCTCGAGTACCCCGGCCTCTCGGCGGCCCTTAGCGCGCGCTTGGCGGGCCAAGAGGTGGAGGTGCAGGGCCACCGGGTACGGCTGAACGCAATCAGCCTCGCCGCCCGGGGTGAGGACCTCGTGCTTACCGCAGCGCTCTCCGGTGATCTGGCCGGGCGGGTGAAGATCATGGCCCGCCCCGGGTTCGACGCCGCCGCCCAAGCCCTAAAGCTCGAGCAGGTCGATTTCATCTTCGACGCCACCGATCCCGACCAAGGCATGATGGCAAACCTGTTTTACAACCGTATTCGTGGCCGCATCGAGTCCGAGGCGAATCGTTTGCTGGCCGAGCGCACCCGGAGTCTGCAGGCTGCCATCCGGGCCGCGTTGGCTCAGGGCCTGCCGCCTGAGCTGGCGCCGGACCTTGCTGGGCTGCGTATCACGGATCTGGGCATAGAGGTGGGTGAGGCAGGGCTCACCCTGTCGGGTGTGGCGGCCGGGACCTTGACGTTCGGAGCTCCTCGCTTGGCTCATTAGGTTGGAATCTGCCCGACACGGTAGGCAGCGCGATCGTTCGGCGCCGCCAGCGGGCTCGGTTGGCTGCACTCTGGGGCTCTCCAACGAGCTTTCCGTTGCCGCCAGCGCCGCGGAGACCTCTTCACGCCAGCATGCCTGTTCGATTAGCGCGTCGGCCGGTGAACATCGGGAGCATTGCCGCCAACCCCAGCGCTCGGCTGTCACCGGCCGGCCTGTGCCCGGCGTGTTGCATGCAGCCCTGCAGCGTCGCTTACTTGGGCTTGAAGGTGAATTTCTGTCCGCCGACGCTCACATCGAACATCATCCCGCCCTTGGTCTGCGTGAACACGGCGACGCCCTTATCGAAGTCGGCATTCTTCGATGCCCCCTTCTTCAGGGCAACTGCCGATGCCTGGGCACCCAACTCGAAGTTACCCTTCGTGAAATCGTCGAGCGTCTTCTTGTCCTGGAAGAAAATGATCTCCCGATAGGCCTCGCCACCAAACTCGAAACCGATCGAGACCTGCTTCAGAGTCGTTGTGCCGATCTCTTTGCCCTGCTCGAACACGGAGCCTTTCCCGTAGGCACCGCCAAATCCCATTCCAGCCTTGCCGACGGTCGGGAAAACGGCATAGCCCTGGGCCTTCTCGAAAAAGGTCTTGAGATCCGGATCTGTCTCCTGGAATGTCTTGATTGCCTCCTGCGCCGCATCCGATTCCGTTGCCTCGTCGTCTTTGTTCGGATCCCAGCCGGCTACGGCGGTCGAAGCAAGGGCAAAGAGGAGGGTCAGCGCCAAAGACGCCTTGTAGATCTGTTTCATCCCAAATATCCCCGCATTACCTTATTAGCAGCAACGAATTTACTCCGGCTCGCAGAAAGAGACAATCGTTTTGCGTTCTCCGCAGCGGGCGGGCTCCGGGGACAGGTCTTTCCTTTCGCCTACGCCGCGACGATCATGTTGGCGAAACTCCCAACGATCAGCAGATTGCCCGCCAGCGTGCTGGACAGGGCCAACACGGTGCCCGCGATGGGGTGAGTCGCCGCTGGTAGCAGCGTCACATTTCACGTGGGGCCAGCTTACGAAGGGGACGGAGAGATGGTTTCCGAATCAACGTCGAGCCCGTGCACAGATTGCCGGACCAGGGGCAGGATACCAACGCAGTGTGGTCGGGCTTCCGTTGGTATCCCGCTGCTGACGCTGCGAAAATAGGAGAGCCTATTCCGGGCAACCCGAGCGAGCGGGGCGGTGAAGCGACGCTTGCTGTAGTTGAAGGAGCCAAACGAGTTCATGGTAGTGGTAACGCCCCTGGAACCTGGTCCGCCCGCCACCTTCGGGCCCAGCCCCGACCTGGCGAGCGCCCGGCTTCGGTGAAGGTCCTTCACGCATTTTGGTGGCCCCAACCCACCGACGCGTTCCTCCAACCTGGCGCGTTCCGACTGTGGGCGGAGACACTGGAGGGGGCGCCCGCCAGCGGCAGCGAGGGTGTTGCTGCGCATCCCTTTCACCTGCCGCGGGAAGCCTGGCCGGCGTTCCTCGAGACGCTCGGCGTACAACCCGTGGCGGCTCGTTACGCGGAGGAGAGCTGCACGCTCCGGCTGCCGAGCACAGCGGAGTGCCCTGTGCCGTCGCCGCAGCTGGCAAAGTACTGGCCGGAAGCGGTCGACGAGACACGGACGACGTTGCGGCCGTGGCAGGTGGACTGCCAGCGCCTCTCTCACCCCGTCAAAGAGCTGAGTGACCTCCATTTCCTCGCCTTCTACCGGGGCGAGAACGTCCAGCCCGGGAGCGATTTCCTCTTCTGGTACTGGTTCACGCAGGAGCTCAAGCGCCTTCTGGTGCGCGAGCAGTACCTTCCCGCCCTGGTCTATCGCCAGCCGTCCCCGGCGAAAGGCAAGCGCAAGGCGCCGCCCTTCGAGCTCTACGGCGCCTGGCGATGGGCGTCGAATCAATACGAACAGCTGATCGTCACGGCCTGCGAGCGGATGCCCGGGGCGTGCGCCGCGGGGCCGGTCGGACAGGCCGACGCAGAGGGCCTGCTCCGGCACTGCGCTGAGGTGCTGCTCGATCAGATCGTGCGTCACACCCCGCTGCCCGCGGTGTTCGCGAAGAAGGTCGATGATAGCTTGCTGGCGGCCTGTCTCGGGCCGGCCGAGCGGCCATGGACGTCGCGGGAGACGGGCCTGGTGGGCTACCGGCAATGGCAGCAATGGCGCCGGCGTATCGTCGGCGCCGAGCAGGACGCGGCATTCGCCTTGGGTTTTCGGCTCGTCGAGCCGCCCGCGGAGGCGAAGGACGGCTGGGCCCTGGACTTCGTGGTCGTGCCCAAGGACGACCCGTCGCAGCGCCTAGCGCTGGCCGATTACTGGTCCGTGCCCGCGGTCGAGAGAAAACAGATACGCCGCCAGCTTGGCGAAGACTTCGAGACCCATCTGCTGCTCAATCTGGGACTCGCTGCCCGCATGGTGCCCAAGCTCTGGGAGGGTCTCGACACCGCCGCACCTCAGGCCGTGGCGCTGGATGTCGACGCGGCCTTCGCGTTTCTCAAGGAATGGGCCTGGGTGCTGGAGGACGCCGGCTTCAAGATCATCGTTCCGGCCTGGTGGACGCCCCAGGGGCGGCGGCGGGTTCGCATCCGCTTGCGCTCCACCGCCGCCAAGAAGGCGCGGGGGGCTGCGCCCAGCGCGAGCGGGCTCAGCCTCGAGAATCTGGTGCAGTACAGCTACGAGCTCGCCATCGGCGACCAGGTGGTGAGCCCGGAGGAATGGCGGCAGCTGGTCGATGCCAAGACGCCGCTGGTGCGCTTTCGCGGCCAATGGGTCGAGCTCGACCGGGACAAGATGCAGGAGATGCTCGCCTTCTGGCGCCAGCACGGCCAGGAGACCGCGGAGATGAGCATTCAGGATCTCCTACAGCGCACGGCCACCGACGACACCTTCGAGGTCGACCGCGGGGATGCGCTGGCCGAGATGCTGGGGCGCCTGCGCGATCGCAGCCGTCTGGAGCCGATCGCGGACTTGCCCGGCCTCAAGGCGGAGCTTCGCGGGTACCAGAAACGGGGCGTGGCCTGGCTGCGGTTTCTGGAGCAGCTCGGACTCAACGGCTGTCTGGCCGACGACATGGGGCTTGGCAAGACCATGCAGGTCATCGCTCGTCTGGTGCAGGAGCGTGGCAGCGGGCAGATTCCCGCCCCAACGCTGCTGGTCGCGCCCACCTCGGTGCTTGGCAATTGGCAGAAAGAGGTCCAGCGCTTCGCCCCACACCTGCCGACGCTGATCCATCACGGACCCGAGCGGGAGCAGGATGCGGCGGCGTTCCGACGGGCCGTCGCGGGGCAGGCACTGGTCATCACCTCCTACGCCCTGGTGCGCCGGGACCGAGCACTATTCACGGCCCTTGACTGGCACCGGGTGGTCCTGGATGAGGCGCAGAACATCAAGAATCCCCAGGCGGCCCAGACCAAGGCCGTGAATAAGCTCCGAGCCAGGCACCGGCTGGCGCTCACCGGTACCCCGGTCGAGAATCGCTTGATGGATCTGTGGTCGATCTTCAACTTCATGAATCCGGGCTATCTGGACACCCAGGCGCGTTTCCGCAACCGCTTCGAGCTCCCGGTGCAGCGCGACAACGATCCGATGCAGACGGCGACCCTCAAGCGCCTGGTGGAGCCCTTCATCCTGCGCCGGGTCAAGACCGACAAGGCGATCATCCGCGACCTTCCGGACAAGGTGGAGGCGATTCAGTACTGTAACCTGAGCCGGGAGCAGGCGGCCCTCTACGAGGGCGTGGTGCGCGAGGTGGAGCGGGAGCTCGAAGAGAAGGAAGGCATCGCGCGTCAGGGGCTCATGCTCTCGACCCTGATGCGGCTCAAGCAGATCTGCAATCACCCGGCCCAGTTTCTCCAGGACGGCAGCGCCTTCACCCTCGAGCGCTCGCACAAGCTCGAGCGCCTGCAGGAGATGCTCGAGGAGGTCACGGCCGAGGGCGACAGCGTGCTCATCTTCTCCCAATTCACCGAGATCGGCGCGGCGCTTGAGCGCCAGCTCAGGCAGGAGTTGCACTACACCACCTTTTTTCTTCACGGCGGCACGTCGCGCAGCCGGCGTGAGGCCATGATCACCGCCTTTCAGGACCCGCAGAGCGAGCCCGCCATCTTCGTGCTCTCGCTCAAGGCGGGCGGTGTGGGCATCACCCTCACCAAGGCCAACCATGTGTTTCACTTTGACCGCTGGTGGAACCCAGCGGTGGAGGACCAGGCGAGCGATCGGGCCTTTCGCATCGGTCAAGAGAAGACCGTCTTCGTCCACAAGTTCGTCACCCTGGGCACCCTGGAGGAGCGCATCAACGACATGATCGAGGAAAAGAAGGCACTGGCTGGCGCCATCGTGGGAGCCGACGAGTCCTGGCTCACCCAGCTCGACAACGAGCGTTTCAAGGCGCTGATCCGCCTCAATCGTGACGCGGTGGTGGAGTGACCATGACGAGCCTCGGCAAGACCTGGTGGGGGCAGCGCTTCATCGAGGCGCTGGAAGGCTTCACCGACAGCGGCCGTCTGCAGCGCGGGCGCGGCTATAGCAGCGAGCGCCGCATCCTCGCCTTCGCGATCGCCGATGGCCTGGTGAGCGCCACGGTGCGCGGCAAGATCAATCCATACTACGGCGTCTACAAAGAGCCCCGCTACCAGACCCGGATACAGATGGCCCTGATTCCGCCCAAGGATTGGGGCAAGGCCATCGCTCATCTGGGGAGCAACGCCGCCCTGGTCTCCAAGCTCCTCATGAACGAGATGCCAGACAACATCGACGACGCCTTCGCCAGTATGCGGCTGCAGCTGCTGCCCCGCAGCCGCAAGGACTTCGCCCTCACCGATTGCTCCTGCCCGGATTCTGCCAATCCGTGCAAGCACATCGCTGGCGTGTACTACCGCCTGGCAGGCCAGCTCGATCGCGACCCCTTCCTGCTCTTCGAGCTGCGTGGCCTGTCGCGGGAGAAACTCCACCAGGCGTTGACCACAACGCCGTTGGGCAAGTCCTTGGCATCGCTGATCGGGGAGCAGTCGGCAGCGATCGAGGCGACGGAGTCCTTCTACACGCGCCCGATGGCGGACTCCTCGACGCCGGACTATCGCGCCTTCTGGCACGGCAAGAAGCGCCTGCCAAGCGAGATCGAGCCTGCCGCGCCGCCTACCGTCTCCGCGATCCTGGTCAAGAAGGGCGGGGATTTTCCAGCCTTCTGGCAGAAGGGCAGCTCCTTCATCACGGTGATGGAGGAGCTCTACCTCCGCGTGCGCGAGAAGAACAAAGGGGTACTGTAGTCCGCGATTCTGTAACTCTCGCCCTGGATCGGGGCTGCACTGGCATGGAGAAGCAATGATGACGAAATCTGAGCTGATTGAGGTCCTCACGAGAGAACAGCGCCACCTTGACGGTCAGGATGTGGAGCTGGCGATTAACGTCCTGTTGGACCGCATGAGCCAGGCGCTCGCCGCTGGCGAGCGGATCGAAGTCCGAGGCTTCGGCAGCTTTTCGCTGCACTTTCGACCGCCTCGCCTGGGGCGCAATCCCAGAACGGGGGAGCCGGTGGCGCTCTCGGGAAAGCATGTCCCCTATTTCAAGCCCGGCAAGGCACTGCGAGACCGCGTCAATGCGGCACGAGCGGGCTAGGGCATGACGATAGGGCGCGAACTCTGGCACGCGGTCGATCCGCTTGCGCCGCTGATGAGTTTGGATGCCCTACCAGCTGGGGCACCGAGAAAGCAGATCGAGCTGAAAGAAGAAGACAAGGAAGCGGCTCCCGAATATGGCGTATGGCACATGGCGAACCCGCAGGACAGCAGTTACGCGGCGAGACGAGTGAAGGTTACGCGGCGAGACCAGTAAACAAGTTAGAACGACTCGACAGCCCCAATTCCGACGTTTGCGTTCATGAAGGTTCTCGCCCGGGGTCGCGAGCAGGGCCGCCATCAAAAGATTGATCTCGACCGCTCCCAGGTTCAGCAGTCTAGAAACGAGGGCGACGCACAATTGGGAAGACTGAAAAAGGACCGGTGCGCTTCGTCGGAGTAGTGCCCGGTGGGCGTGCCCCGCTCAGCAGCTCTCGGCCAGCCCTCGTCGGCGGGACTGCCTGCGCCGCAACGCCCAGGGGAGGTGACCGACCCAAACGCGTCGCCGGGCGTGCCGGGGCTAAACAACCGAGGCGGGATATTCCGACGCGTCGACGTCCCGAAGCGCGGCATGCGCATCGGCGAATGTCGCCTCCCCGCACCTCGGCCCGTTAAACTAGCTTAAGGGTACTAACTCGTTTTCCCCCGGCGGACGCCATTTCACACCACGACTCCGAATGCGTAGGAACGGATTTCTTTGCTACGCCCACAACGATGGGGCATCGCCGTCGCGTAAGTTCGTTGAGGGGCTGAAACACCACCTCGACTTGGTGCAGCCGGAGCACGGCCATCGCGCCTGGTCCGATCAGGACATCCGTGACGGTGATGACTGGCCGACCGAGGTCCGGCAAGCGCTCGATCAAGCTGCCTACGCGGTGTTGTTCATCAACGTAGACTTTTTCCGCTCCGCGTTCGTGCAACAGGTCGAGCTACCGGAATTGCTCGGTGCGGCGCGGCGCGATGGGCTGCTTCTTCTTGCGCTGAGGGTCGGACACTGCCTCCTGCCGGATTGGATCGCACGCACACAATTCTCGAACCACGAAGATGGGCCGCTCGCCCGCCTTCGGCGCTCGACGCGCGACCGCATTTTCACCGCCGTCGCAGAGCGCGTCGCCGAGCACTTGCGCGGAGTTCCCGCCCAACCCCAGTCGGTTCGGCTCATGGGGATTGGGCCAGTGCTGCCCGTCTCAAAGGCGCCGCAGATGCTCCTGGGAGCAACGCCAGACGCGGCGGCCGAACCCAAGCTCGACCTTGCCGACGCCCTGTCGCGACATGTCGCCGAGAAGCTTGGAAGGCTTGCGCGAGCGATTTCGCTGCGGGGAACGTGAGGCGGCCCAGGACGCCCTGCGGGCGCTGCTTGATGCGCCGGAATGGCCAGCACTCGACACCGGTCTGCAAGGCCGCATGTTGCGGACGGCCGCACTCTACCAGCTCGCTATCCACGAAGACATCGATGGTGCCAGGGAACTCGCCAGACGCGCCGAGCGTTGTGATCCGAATGGCGATGGCCAGGTCCTTGCCGCACACATTGCGCTGCGATCCCGAGACAGCGATGTCGCGTTGACGGTCCTGCAACCGCCGCGCTCTCTGGAGGCACGCCACCTGAAGGCGGCAATATTGATTGAGGCACGACATGCAGACGATGCGCTGAAAGCGCTGGATCTACTTCTGGGCAAGGTGGATAACGACGTCAAGCCCAGCGCCGAGACTTGGCGGCTGCGGGCGCTGGCGTTCCTTGCCCTCGGTCGGCTTATCGATGCCGCAGAGGCCATTGAACAGGCAAAGTCACTGGCTCCGGACTGGCTCGCCGTGCGAAGCGCGACGGCCGTGGTAGCGTTCTGGCACGCTTGTACACCAGCGGCACTTAAGCTATAGCCGATCAACCCCTCTGGCCACTGCCGTTCTCACGCGCCCTCGTTCGTGCGGATTCGACTGCCCGTACGTGTCTCGAAGAGGCGGAACAGACCTTTGCCGGCGTCGCGACGGCCCTGCCCGAGAGATCTCCCGAAAGGGGCCATTGGCTGGCCTGGCGATTGATCTGCTTGCTGGCCGGTGGCGACCGCCGTGGTGAAGCCTGGGCAATCGCAAGGATATGGTCGCCGTCCAAGTGAGGCCATCTCGGTCCATCACTTGGACCGAGAGCGAGACGCAGACGCGGGGCTACCAGCACGCCGCGGTCAAGCTGCGCTACACGGCCGACGGACGGGTCGGAGAGGCGGTCTGCTACTACAAATACAACGCCGTGGAGGACACTGCCCTGACCCTCAGCGATCCGCTCTCTGCCTATTCCACCTCGCCCTATGAGATGACGCTCAACGGCCGATCCCTATCCCACTCGGCCCTGGCCCGGACCATCATGGACGCCATGGCGAAGCAGGGCAGGGAGCTCGTGGACCACGTCAAGAAGGCAGTCCAGTAGCCGCAGGACTCCGTCGTGTTCACCTGTAGCCCGTTGAGGTAAGGGCAGTTCCATCGAGAACTAAACATTCAGCCGCGGATGCCGTAGAAAGGCGGCCATGGCCAGTGCGGTTTCCCCCACGTACGCAGGCGACGCCTCGCATTCGGTGGCCCGGCGTCGTCCAAGCTGCAGGCAGGCTGGTGCCGCGGCGGTTGTCGTTCACGCTGGACCGCGTGCCGCCTTCTCCACATATGCCCGCCTACGGCGCTCGCCAGCCAGGTGCTTCGCCGCTATGTCTGTGGAAATTCCCTGTAAAACTGCACGGGGATTACCCGCGCGTCCCGTCTACACTGGCAAAGTTAGGTGGACCTGAGGGAAATCTAAAGAAGGGCGCGTAGGCCGCCGCCCCTCCGAGGATGCACCGTAACCATCCGCTGCGCGGGTCCTCCGAGCCCACCACACGAACAAATAGAGGAGGACGACCATGGCCGAGCAATGGCAAGTTCGCGGTACCTACTTCGAGGCATGTAACTGCCAGATCCCGTGTCCCTGCAACTTTACCAACGCACCAACCGAAGGCGAGTGCAAGGTCGTGGTCGCCTGGCACGTCGACCAGGGCCGGTACGGCACGGTGGATCTCGCCGGACTGAACGCTGCCCTGTTCGCCTACGCCCCCGGTCACATGATGGAGACGAAATGGCAAGTGGCCCTCTACACCGACGAGCGTGCCAGTCAGGAGCAGGCCGTGGCGCTGGGCACGATCTTCTCGGGGCAGGCTGGAGGCCACCTCGCAGCCCTTGGTCCCTTGATCGGTGAGGTGCTGGGCGTCAAGGCGGTTCCCATCGAGTACCAGGCCGAGGGCACCAAGCGCAGCGTGCGCATCGGCACCGTCGCCGAGGCCGAGATCGAGGCAATGACCGGCCAGGGCGAGCGCTTGGTGGAGGTCCACAATGTCCCCTTCACCGTGGTCCCCGATGTCCCCATGGTGGTTTCCAAGTCCAGCCGCTACCGTTACAACGATTACGGCCATTCTGTAGACATCAGCGACCGCAACGGCTACTACTCGCCCTTCGCCTATCAGGCCTAGCGGCATGCGCAGCGAGGCGTCACAGGTCCGTTTCGGGTTGGGCGCGGTCGCCGGCGCTAGTTGGCTGTACCTGATCTACATGGCCTGGGGCATGGCGAACATGGACCAGCCCGCCGCCCAGCTTTTCATGCCCGCCATGATGCACTGGGGGGCGGCGGACCTGGTGCTGGTCTTTCTCATGTGGGCGATCATGATGGCGGCGATGATGCTGCCCTCGGCTGCGCCCATGGTACGAGTGTTCGCCCGCAGCGCAGAGGCGCAATCGGACCACACGACCGGACTGCTCACCGGCGCCTTCGTTGGCGGTTATCTAGCCGTCTGGACCGCCTTCAGCGCGGCCGTCACATTGGCCCAGTGGGGCCTGCTTGAGCTGCGCCTGGTTACACCCATGATGGCGAGCGCCAGCGGCTGGCTGAGCGGCGCCTTGTTGCTGGCTGCCGGCGCGTTCCAGTTCACCTCGCTTAAGGACTCTTGCCTGACCAAGTGCCGCACGCCGTTGGGGTTTCTCATGACCGAATGGCGCCCGGGCGTGCGTGGCGCATTCGTCGTGGGCCTGCGTCACGGAGCCTATTGCGCCGGCTGCTGCGCCATGCTGATGCTGCTGCTGTTCGTCCTCGGCGTGATGAATCTGGCCTGGATAATTGTGCTGACCCTGATCGTACTGGTGGAGAAGCTCATGCCGACCGAGAGCCTCTGGCCGTCGCGTCTGTTAGGTGCTGGATTGATTGCCTGGGGAGGCTATGTGCTGCTGAGTATGCAGGGTTGATAAGGTATCCTGAGAGGTGATTCGTGCTATTCCTCAGCTACGACCAAGCACCTGCTTTGTCACGGGGCTGCTCGCCGTCCTTGGCACCTGGTTTCCGGCATTCCCCCGGATCAAGTCCGGGGCAGGCTCTGCCGGAACGACGACGTTGATTGGTTCCTGGAGCGTCATCCCGGCAGGGAGTGCCGGGATCTAGGCCCCACGGATGGAGTGCAAGGTGTTCCGGCTGAGTTTCGGGACTAATCACTTCCTGAGCCGGCTGTTGGGGGATTTTGGCCTGGGCATTTTGACCCGTCTCTTCGGGTTGGTCCTGGCCGCAACGGGGATGCGGCTCCTCGTCGCAAGCAGGCCGCATGTGATCGTCCAAGCGATTACCCAAGAGATATTAAAACCTTACTGATGGCGGTCCGTCGCCCCGCGGTGTAACAGACGACGGAGCAGGCTGCTGCATACTCCGGCAGAGCCCGCTGCTTGACTCCTGGGTGCCTTGCCCTGCAGTAGTGACCGGAGGATCTATAACGACACCGTTTTCCTTAGTGTCTCCGCGACCGATGCGCATCCTTAGGGTCCGAGTGCTCTGTAGAGACCATTGGGTCCTCCCGCGTTTGGCGGGCCCAAGGTATCGCAGCAGGTAAACCACTCAGTATGCGCCGCAACCGACTTCGACTAAGGGGGCTTTGTCCATGGCTGGTCCTGCTAGTGCTGGCGGGTGCGGGTGCGGGTGCGGTACGGAAGGACCTTCCGGACCAACAAGGGACTGGGTCGGTGCCGACCGCCGCCGCGCGCGAGCCAGCACACCCCTTCGAGCACCGACTGCTTCGCGACATCAAGGAGGGTGTCGCCCGCGTCGAGCCCTGGCTTCAGCGCTACGGCTACGGGGCGGTATTTGTGGCCGTGGCGATCGAAGGGTTCGGCGTTCCCGCGCCCGGGCAGACTATCCTGGAGGCCGGCTCGGCGGCTTCCGCCGCGGCCAATGCCCAGCTGCAGATCGGCTGGATCTTGCTAGCAGCGTTCCTCGCCGCCTCACTCGGCAACACCCTGGGCTACCTGATTGGGCGCTCTGGCGGGCGCGAGCTGGTCCGCCGGCTGCGCATTAGCCCGCGTCATCTCGACAAGATCGAACGCCAATTCGACCGCCACGGGGGTTGGCTCATCCTCTTCGCCCGCTTCTTCGACGGGCCCCGGCAGCTCAATGGTATTGCTGCAGGCATCCTCGCGATGCCCTTGGCTCGCTTCACCCTTTACAACCTGGCGGGGGCGGCGCTCTGGGCCTGCTTTTGGGGGCTAGGCGTCTATTACCTCGACCTGCACCTGGACCAGGTCGTCGCCCTCATCCGCCACATCAACCCGTGGGTGGCAGTGGCCACGCTGACCGGTCTCGGCGTGCTTGGGGTCTCGATCTGGCGCAGTTCCTCGCGGCGCGGCAACGCCAAGCAGTGACCCCAGGTCAGTGTCCAGTGTGAATCCAGGTCAGGCTGTACCGTCAAAGGGCAGCTTGTTCACTGAGCCAGACGGGCGCAGCGCGGTTGGGTTCATGAGCCGTTCTGTCCGCGCCAGCCATTGACACCGCCAGAGAAGGATTGATCCTAAAAAGAGCAGTTCACCACGAAGAGCACGAAGAAACACGAAGAAAAACAACGGCGAAATAGGGAATGGGGATACATCCGGCTTCACCCTCCGCCTGATGGTGCAATTGGAAGTAACTATTTGAGACTCTTCGTGGTTCGATTTCCGAATTTAGGTTGATGGCTCGTGCCAGCCCATCGAGGCGCGCTTCAACTCACGCGGGCCGGCTCAGGTCCGCTTCGCTTCCAGAGCAAAGAGGGAAGCTTTTCACGCGAACGAGCGCCGGAAACCATGGCGTCCGAAGGCGTTTGCTCAGGATGGTCATGAGCGCGGTGGAGTCGAGGGACAGCAGTGCTTTCGCCCCGTCCGACGAGCCGGCTAGGCTTCGTGGGTCCAACCGCCGGGCGGCGCCCCGTCAACGACCGGCTCCGTGGCGGGATCATCGGCGACCCGCGATGACGGCTCCTTGGCAGTCAGCCCGTTCTCTCGACTTGGAGCCGTTTTTGCCTCTAACAGGCGATCGGCCCACCCTTCCTCGAGCTGCTCCGCAAAGCCGAGCAGCAACCGCGTAAAGCGCGATTCCCGCAGGGCGAGCGCTTGGGTCAGATCTCGTCTGGCGCTGTGTGTGAGCGCCCGGATCAGGTCTCGCCGCGGGAGGGCGCGGATCAGACTTGGGGTCATGGTCCGCCGGTCGGTAGCCGCGAGGCATGCGGCCGCCCGCGTGATCAGACGGTCGGCCGCCTGGTCCACCGCGAACAAGGCGTCCAGCGCCATGCCGCAGCGCCGGCATGTTGCGTTGCCGTCCATGCGCGCGCGGCAGTTCGGGCAGCGCTCGATCACGATTCCAGGTAGTAGACCAGATCGGAGAGCTCGGCAACCCCACGCTCCAGTGCAGGGTTGTCGCCTTTGGCGACAGCGTCCCGGACCGACTCGATCAGGTCCACTAGGTCCTCCTTGTCTTCGGCGCTTGCCGTCTCCAGGAGGCGCTCGGCCTTCTCGACCAATGCCCGAGCCTGCACCGTTTCGCGCCGCTCGGATGCCTCGCCGCCAGCTTCGCCGGTAGAAATCAATTCGGCCTCGCCTTCGATCAGTGCGGACAGGCGCTTGCGGGCCGCGTCCAGCTCCTCGTGCTCGAAGCGGGCCGTGGCATTGTCGATGGTGATGTGCTTCTCGAGTCCCGTGCGCTTCTCGCGGGAGTTGACGTGGAGGATGCCGTTCACGTCGAGGGAGAAGGTGGTGACGATGATATTGCCCGCCGGAACGTCGCTCAGCCCCTCGATCCGAAAGGAGCCGATCTCCGTGTTGTTGAGCGCATCCGGGTCCTCGCCCTGGTAGACCTTGACCTCGATCGCTTGCTGGCCGTCGTACATGGTCTCGAAGGCATCGCTCTTGGTCACAGGGATCGGCGTATTCTTGCGGATCAGCGGTACGAAGGTATACGGGTAGGGTTCGCCGTTGAGCTCGGCCCAGGCGCTGGTGCCAAAGGTGTAGGGGGTAATGTCCACCAGCACGCCAGCCACCTCCGTCCCGGCGATCACCGCCGCCTGGATGGCGGCCCCGGCGGCGACACACAGATCCGGGTCGACCTCGCTGCGGGGCTGCATTCCGAGCTCCTGCTCCAACCGCTGCTGGACCAATGGAGTGCGGGTGGCACCGCCGACGAGCAGGACCTCGTCGATGTCGGTGACCGCCAGATCCGCCCCTTTGAGCGCGATGTGCACTGCCTCCAGGGTCTCGTCGATATAGGGGGCGATCATCGCCTCGTATTCGGAGCGCTCTAGCTCCAGGGACAGATGGACCGGCTTTCCGCCCTTCTCCAGCAAGTATTCCTCTTCGATGCGCGCGAAGGGGGAGTCGCTCAGGGCGATCTTGGCCCCCTCGCAGGCGCGGACGATGCGGGCCATGGCGGTGCGTTCGCCGTTCGGATCGACACCCTTGTCGTCCTTGAGATGGGCAACGACGTGCTCGACGAGCTTGGCGTCGAAGTCGTCCCCGCCGAGATGGTTGTTGCCGTGGCTTGCCAGCACCTCGGTGACGTCCTGGTTGAGACGCACTACCGAGACGTCGAAGGTGCCCCCGCCGAGATCGTAAACGAGGATGTTCTTGGCGCTCTTGTGGTCGGCCTCGTAGGCGAGGGCAGCCGCCGTGGGCTCGTTGATGATACGTACCACCTCGAGACCCGCGAGCTCGCCCGCATCGCGTGTGGCCTGGCGCTGGGCATCGGAGAAGTAGGCAGGGACCGTGATCACGGCCTTGGAGACCGGCTGGCCGAGATCGTCCTCGGCGGCCTTCCTGAGCCGCCTGAGGATGAGGGCGGAGATCTCCTGAGGCGTATAGGCCTGATCGGCCATCTGGAGGCGCACGTCTTCGCCCATGCGCCGCTTCACCGAGCGGACGGTTCGCTCCGGGTAGAGAACATACTGGTTGCGCGCCGACTGACCAACCAGGAGGGCACCGTCGTCCGCCAGCCCGACCACCGAGGGCAGGATCTTGGAGCCGTCCACCTCGATGATCCGGGGGCGGCCTTCCTGAATCAGGGCGATCTCCGAGTTTGTGGTACCTAGATCGATTCCTATGATGATGTCGTTCACTATCGTGCTTCCAAGAATAAAGAGATTCTAGAGTGGATCATCCAAGCGCCGATGAGGTCGCGTGACCCATCATTGTCGCGCTCGGCGAGTCGCGGACGCTCCCACTCGCTCGAACACCTTGGTCGCGTGGCGAGTAAGACGCTTCGAGGAGGGTCAGTCCTCGGTGGGCCGATTGACCACCACCTCGGCAGCGCGCAGCAATCTGTCCCCATGCATAAATCCTTTGCGCAGCTCCCTCACCACCCGTCCCGCTGGTTGTCCCGAGTCGCTCGCGACCTCCACCGCGTGCATCGTCTGCGGGTCGAAGTCCTGGCCAGCGGCCGGTAGCGGACGCACACCGCGACGGCCGAGAATTTCGTCCAATCGCCGCAGGTTCATGGCCATCCCCTCGGCCATAGAGGTAACGAACCCGGCGCCAGAGCGACCTGTAAGCCAGCCGGGGCGGAAGCGCACTGCCTGGTCGTGGCCTGCCTGCAGGCGATCGCGCAGGTCTAGGAGCTCCAAGAGCAGGTCCTTCTGATCCTGCCGCCTCGCCGTCTGATCGTGCTCCCGGCGCCGCTCCTGCTCGTCCGACAGGCGGGCGTTGGCCTCATGCAGGGCGTCGAACAGGGAGCGAAACTCGTCGAGAGCCGACTTGACTTGACGCGATTCGAGCTTGGCCTCGCTCTTGAGTGCGGACACTTCCGCGAGGAGGGTGAAGAGGTCCGGTGTCGGCTCATCGTCGACGTCATCCGTCTCCCCCAAGGCATCGGCAGTGTCGAGGTAGGCCCTGAAGCGGGCGATGAGAGTGTCCTTGACTGTCTCCTCCATCACTCGTCCCCCCGCAACAGAGCGGTGAACAGTAGCTGGTCCGGGCGCTGGGAGGGGCCGATCGGGGCGGCTCTGTCCAACAGGTCTGCCGGCTCGGGCGGCGTAGTGTCGAAGATCTCGTAGGCGAGGCGGGAGCGTCGCGTCCGCAGGGACTCGTAGGCCGCTCGCAGGGCCTCAAAACGCCGCGCATCCCGCTCCGGGGGGCAGCGCTTGATGCCTGCGAGGTAGGCGCTCTCGACGCAAGCGTCGTCCGCGTCCTCGCTGACGCCGAGGATCATATAGGGGTCGCTCATCAGAACAGGTCCAACTGGTCGGGGAACGGGTCGTCACAATCGGCGTTGTCGGCGCCGCGGCGCCCTTGCTTTCCGCCCTTGGGTCCATTGGATCTGCGCGGTGGAGGTTGGGGGACGGGCGGCTTGATGTCGCCCGTGGCGATTCCCTCGAGCAGGTCGAACATGGAGGTCAGGGTCTCCATCACCGCCTCCGTGCCGAGCCGTCGCTCCATGTCTTTGATCTCGCGCTTCATCGACGCCGGCAAGCCGAGCATGTCCAAGGCTCGGTCGAGGCCCAGCGTCTCGATAAGCATTGCGACGGCGTCCCCCCCGCTCGGCTCGAAGGGGCCCGGGCCGGCAGCAGGCGGCGCAAGAAACGTGGGTCCTATGCCGAACGGGGCCTGCTCTGCGAGTATGTCCTTGATGCGCACGACGGTGCGCATGTCCCCCTGCTCGCGAGCGCGCTCGAGGGCGGTTTCCAGGCGGAAGATATCGTTACCCGAGCGACCGTCGTAGCCGCTGGGATACTTGGCCTCGAAAGCATGGAGCTCGAACAGCGGCTCGCCCCGCCAGCGCTTCAAGGCCGCACGGGCCGCACGCAGGCGGACCTGGTGGAGCTGGCATCGGCGCAGGGTGTCGCAGGCCATCTCGGTCTCGCCCCGGGAAAGCGACGCCCAGGGCGCATTAGTGAGTGCCTTGGATAGATAGGCGCCGAGGTTGCGGGAGATCCTACCGCCGCCATCTGCGTGGGTCCGCAGCCTGGCGAGAGCGGCAAGAAGGTCGTCCCGCGTGGGTGTGGACGGCGGCTGCAGCCCGATCTTCTTCATCAATTCTTGCGGCGGCAGCTTCAGTGCGTCTCCCGCGAGGGCGAGGGCGACGAGCGCGGCGACTCCGCCGCCGAGGCGCCCGATGAGGCCGCGCAGGATCGGACCACCTGTCGCGCCGTCGTCCAGCAGGGCGATGAGACCGGAGGTGAGCTCGAGCTGATCACGCGCGTTGGCGCTGCGCGCCCACTCCTTGGCGTTTTCGATCTCCTTACGGGCCAGGTCGGAGCGCCCCTTGGCAGTCTGCTTGCGGGCATGCGCGAGGTGTGCCTCAACGAGACGCTCGCGCACGCCTGTGTTGATGGGGTCCAAGGTAAGCATCTCGCGCGCGAGGGCGGATGCCTTCTTGAATGAGCCGGCGTCGAGGGCGGTGTCCAGGGCCGCGCCCAGGATCTGCATGTCCTTCGGCCAGCGGACGGCTGCCCGATCCAGCAGGCGACGTACGTCCTTCAGCTGCTTGCCGCGTCGGTAGTAGCCAATGAGGCGCAGGTAAGTATCGCGATCGTCCGGATCCCATGTCAGGCTCTTCTCGACCTGCTCGGCGACCAGCCGGTCGAGGTCTTCCGGGTCGTCCGAAGGGTCGGCCTTCGCAAGAACGTTGCCGAGCCGATCACAGCGGCGTAAGGCAAGGGCGATACGCAGCTTGTGGTCCGGGTCCTTGTCTTCCCCCGCCGGTCCGTGCATCAGGTGGCGCGCGTAGATCTCCCAGCGCTCCTGCTCATCCCACAGGTCTCCCCCCTCTTCGGCATACCAAGCGGCAACCAAGTTGGACTCCTCCCTGGTCGCTGGGCCCGCACCCACGGAGGCCAGCCACTTGAGGCTGGCGGGAAAGCCGCGGGTAAGCAAACGCAGCGCGCAGCGGCGGATCCAATGCTCGCCCAACGCCTCGCGGTGGCGGTACATAAAGCGCAAGAGGGTCTCGGGGCGCGGGTTGGCACCCAGGCGCTCGAGCTCTTCCCATAGCGCGACGCGCTCCTGGGGCCAGCCGCGCAGGGCACAGGCGAAGCGACGCGTCGATTTGCCGGCTCCGGCGATCGCCGCCGCGAAGTCCCCGTCAGGGAGCAAGCAGAGCTCGGCGGCGCGCTTCAAGCGCCCGAAGGCAGAGTCATCGCCGATCCTGGCGAGCAAATCCGCCGCCTCGGCCGGGCGCTCCGGCAGGCGCTGCAACGCCTTTACGACATGGACCCAATCCCGGTAAGGGGAGCGAAAAGGGATCGCTGCCAGCGCGCGTTGAAGAGCGGTGTCGTCCCCGGCGCAATAGGCCGCCAGCGCCGAGCGCGCGGCCGCGGCGTGAAGGACCACCGGATCATCGGCCGGCAACCGCTCCTGGATCATCTCGTCCCCAGAAAGGCAACGCGCAGCAAGCAGGGGCCGCAAGCGGTTACGCTCGTCGGGAGGGGCCGCGCTGTCATTTCCGAACAGGGCGAGCACGGGCTCTATTTGACCCAGGCGCAGCAGCAGCTCGACGTGCTCCGGGTCGAAGACGGCGCATGCACCGAGGCTCGCGCGGTTCTCCCAGATCGCCAGGGCTTCCTTCAGCATGCCCTTGGCGGTCAGCTCGCGCGCTCGTCCCGCGTAGGCATCTGCCAACGCGGAGCGCCAATCGGGGCGCTGCTCCATCTTCAGGACCTGCTTAAAGCCGGAAATGGCGTCGCGGTAACGCCCAGCGGCCAAGTCCTGCCTCGCCTTTCCCTCGATGGCCTCGGGGGAAAGCTTGGTAGGTTTTGGGGTGGTGCGCTGCGTGCGTCGCCGGTTCTTTTTGGACATAGCGGGGACGGTCGTCGGGGCTCTCATCCGGAAAAACCATAACAGTTTACCGCGGTGAGCGATGATGTGCGCGCATGATAAGACGCTGTGGAGGGAAGACTTTCGGCCACGGGCACGTGCCCGCACCGCGGCAGACTCACCTGCAAACTCAATGAGTTATTGATCGCGCCCAGCGGACAAGGCCACGCCGCGCGGGCGTCTGCCCCGATGCGGGGTCGGTGCCGCGTTTCAGGGATAGTTCAGCTTCGTGTGGTATCAAGTGCGCATCGTTGAACAGGAGAGATGCGCATGCACTTCCCACAGTCCTGTCGCAGAGGAGACTGGTGGCCCCCCGTTGCGTTGCTGGCCCTATTGCTTCAGGCCACCCCTTCGGTCCATGCCTTCGATTCCATCGAGCTGAGCTCAGACCGTGCGACCGAGCTCGAGCTGTTGCAGATCGAGGAGCAGGACGCGGGCTGCTGGGTTCGCGGGCGCCTGAGTCTGCTGCCCGACCCCTTGCCCCGATCGAGCCCGGGCCGCGTGGTGCTCGACGTCCTTGCCTCCGACGGGCGCGTCCTGGCAACAAACGAAGCGACGCTCTACCGCGTGGTCACCGCCAACCGCCGGGCCCGCATCTTTGGTTTTAGCGGGAACCTGCGCGGAGACATACCAGATGGCGCGATGCTGCGGGTTCGACAGCTGCCGGCGGCGCGGACCACCTACTAGGACAGCGGCGCCGAACCCCAGGCGCCTATGCGGTTCTCTCCTCGCCTGTCGGTCTCTCGGGGTGGGAACGGGCGTCGAGGAGGGCAGGGGAGTCGTCAGAAGCTCCAGCCGACGCGGACCCCGGCGACCCAGGTCCCGCCTTGGTCGGGGTTGAAGTCACTGTGAGCGATGTACTGCAGGTCAGGGCTGACGGTGAAGCCCCGCCCCAGCGGCAGACGGACATAGACCTCGGCCTGGCTCATGTCCTGGTGCGGGACAGGGATCTTATAGGATGCAAAGGTGTGTGCGACGCCGACTCCCACCACCGTCTCCCCGATTGGGTACGCGTAGGCGAGCGCCACGAAGCCGGCCGCAGGCTGCACGGCGGCATCAGCCGCGCCCAGGCGCAGGTTCCAGCGCCCGCGGCCGAGCGGACCGGTGACGTTGGCGTACAGCCCCTTGGCCGGGGCGTCCGTCAGGCGCTCGTCGTCGATGCCGTCGCCGTCGGTGTCGTGCTTGCGGGTATTGGTCCATGCGCCCAAATTGGCCACCAAGTCTGAGCCCGACCATTGCAGCTCCAGCGCCGCAAACAGTCCGTTGCCGTGGCTCCCTAGGCGAAAAGCCTCCTCGTAGTCGGACTCGACGCCGGTCGCGTTGGACATCAGCGCGGCGAGCCCCCAGCCGTTGCCCAGCCCGGCCGTGTAGGCGGCGCCCAGGGTCGCGCTGGGCAGATCGATGGTCAGGTCGTTGACGAAGCTGGCACCCAGAAACTGGGTGAATTCGTCGTTGGCGACGTCGTTGCCGTCCAGCCAGCCGCTGGGGTCGATGAGGCCGGCGGCCAGCGAGCCTGGCCCCAGGTCGTGCTGGTAGAAGGCCTGCCAGACGACGATGCGGCCCTGGTCGTTGTTGTCGAGCGTCTCACCCACCGCGGCGTTGGCCTCGGGCAGCACGCTGACCACCCCGTTGCGTGCGGGTGTCGTAGCCCCCTTGATCTCGAGCTGCAGGGAGCCGCCGGCCGCCGGCAAGCTCCCCGCGAGATCCAGCGCCCCGCTGCCTTCCGCGTCGATCGGCTCTCCGGCGATACTCGAGTCGAATGCCGTCTGGTAGGTTCCGATGATGACGCCTTCCAAGGTCGGACCATCCTCGGCCCAGGCTGCGGCGGACGGGACGGCGAAGAGGGCAAGCCAGATCGGCGGAGCGAGTCGCGCGCCGACGCCCCTGGCCCGGAACGCGGTCGTTCCCGACAGGGACGGTTGCAGGTCCGCCCCCACGGGCGACGACTTGTGTGATCTTGCAAAGTGTCCGCAGGACATGGTGTTTCCTCTAAAGAAACCATTCCTGCTGGCTCGGACGGGGTCGCGCGGGGCGCCACCCTTCGTGGCTGGCTTACGGCGGTCGGCACGCGTCGGTCAGTAGCCCCCCTTCTTGCCCACCCCCACATAGGTGAGCTCCCAGCTCACGTCGAACGGTTCCCACCACTCGGCGACGCCGGTTTCCTTATCCGTGTGCCGGAAGAACCCCTGATAGGGGGGCGGCTGGAAGCGGTAGCTGAGGCGGTACTTGCCCGGCCCGTCGAGCTTCACGTTGGCCCCGTAGTGGGGACCGTCGCTCGCCACCATGGGCATGAAAGGCCCGAACTGCTCCCAATCGCTTCCGAGCTTCTGTATCCGATAGGTGATGCCCAGGTAGGGCATCCACTCCCCCGGTCCGAATCCGTTCGGGTTGTGCTGCATGGCGCGGACATCCGCCTCCAGGTGGACGTCTGCCTGACCGGACATGCCGGGCAGCATGGGCTGCATCACGACAGG
Source organism: uncultured Gammaproteobacteria bacterium (assembly GCA_963824085.1). Classification (GTDB taxonomy): domain Bacteria; phylum Pseudomonadota; class Gammaproteobacteria; order Chromatiales; family Chromatiaceae; genus JARRNE01. Next base: position 84,685 of record CAWGNT010000004.1, on the reverse strand, counting down.
CTGCAGGTAGACTGCCCCGATCTCCATGCCGTTGCGTTGGACCGGCTTTCCGATGGGAAACTCCGCGGCCTGGACCGCGCCGGCCGTCAGCCCGGCGAGGGACAGTAGAAGGGACAAGGATCGCCGCTTGGTCCTCACACAACACCTCCGTTCGTGAGTTGGGGCGCGCAGGCCGAAGGAGCCCTCAGCCGCGTGCGAGCGTTAACGAGAAGCATTCCAAACAACAGGAAAAAAAGAGACGGCTCAGCCCCCGCCGAGGGCGGGCCACCAAGCCGCGGCCACTGCCACCGAACCGGCTAGTCCCGGAAGCAGCGCCAGGGTCGCCCGCCAGCCGGCAAGCCCATGGGCCGCGAGAATCCGCCAACCCAAGAGCACGCCCCAAGCAACGGCCGTGACCAAGAGGGCGGCCTTGAGAGGGACCGCCTCGTGCGCCGGCAAGAGTGCGAACAGCTCACCACCCAGGCCCATGAGCAGCGAAATCATGGCGACGGGGGCGAACTGATAGCCGAGGGTCAGGAAGCGCCTCCGCGGCTCGCCGCGAGCGCCTAGGCGCCCGGCAGTCCAGACGGCAGCCGCGTTCAGGGCCGCGAGCACGGCGGCAAAGAGGCCCATGACGGCGAGCATCCAGCCGACAATGAGCAGGAAATCGAGCCACACGAAGACCTCGCGCGCTTCGGGGTGCACGACCATCAGGAAGCTCGGTCCCGGACTGCCTATCCAATCCCAGCCGTGATCGATGGCCCAGACACCGAGGGTCTGGCGCAGCCACTGGTACTCGGGCAGCACCAGCCACAGGAAGGCGCCCAGGGCCACGCCGGTGCCGAGCAAGAGAAACCACAGCTCCGAAGCGGCGGGATGATGGCGGTCGATGGCCGCCACCTCCTCACCCGGCGGCCGCAGGTGCAGCGCCAGTCCCCCTTGCCGCCCCGGATGCACGCAGCGCATGCACGTGATGCAGTGCCGGCTCTCCGTCTTGCGGTTAATGTCGATCATGGTGGGACACAGCCCCTTCTCCATGTAGGCGTCGCCGCCGGCGCGCGGACGCTTCGGCACAAGATCGACGATTCCCAGGCGCGAGAACACTCCGAGCAGCAGTCCGATGGGGCAGGCATGCCGGCACCAGGCGCGCTTCTCGCGCCCGCGCCCGTAAAGGAAACCGATCACCAGCGCCGCGAGCAGCGTGCCGCCGAACACCTCCAGCAGGGCGCCCGGGTAGTCCCGCACCCCCACCGTCTGCCCCAGCACGGTCACCAGCACGAAGCTGACGATGGGCGTGCCCTCCCAGCGCAGCCAGCCGGGGATAGGGCGCTTTGGGCCCAACCGGTTCATCCACTGAGAGGCGGCGCCCATGGGACAGAGGATCCCGCACCAGGCACGGCCGGCGACCAGCACGGACAGGAACACCAGGGGAAACCAGAGCCCCCAGATCAGCCAGTTGGCCGTCGCGCCGAGCTGTTTCGCGAAATCGCTCGCCGGCAGCAGCACCGGACCAACGATCAGCAACAGAAAGGCCCCGAACATCGCCAGGTGCACCCACGGCAGCCAGGGACGCAGCCGCACCGCGATGGCCTCGATCCGCGCCGCTACGGGACCCTGATCGGCCGCGTCGCGGGTCTCGACCCGCACCGGCACAGGGAAGGCTGGCAGCTCCTGCATGGTCTTCACGGCGCCTGCTCAGGCAGCCTGCTCGACAGCCCTGGGGCGCCGAGTGCCTGTCGAGCCGAACAGACGCATGAGGCCGTAGATCACCCCTAGAGTGACCAGATAGAAGGCAAGCTGGATGCCGGTGGGTCGGTCGTCGTAGCCGACCAGAATATGCAGCAGCGTGCCGAGCCAGCTCTGTTGGCTGAGGATGTGGGAGCTGTCCCACATCTCAGGCGACAGTACCGGCAGCAGTCCGGCCTGAGTCAGGAAGCCCGCCGCGTTGGCAGCCAGCCCGGCCGCCAGCAGCAGCACCAGCCAGCCCGTGAAGGAGAAGAAGTGCCCGATGGGAATGCTCAGAAGACCGCGGTACAGAAACCAGCCCAGCGATGCACCGGCCGCGAGGCCGAGCATTCCGCCCGCGAGCAGCGTTGCGTTGCCGGTCCCGCTGGCGGTGAGGCCGTACATGAAGAGCACGGTCTCCGACCCCTCACGTAGCACCGCGAACAGGGTGACCAAGGCGAGAGCGGAGAGCGGCTTGGAGCCGACGCTCACATCGTGCCCCACCTGCTTCATCTGGCGGGCGAGGGCGCGTCCGTGGGCGCTCATCCAGACGTTGTGCCACGCCAGCATGGCCACCGCCGCCAGCAGCACGGATGCATTGAGCAGCTCCTGACCCCTGCCGTTCACGGCATCGGCAATGCTGCCGGCGAAGACCGCCACCACCACGGCCCCGAGCACCCCGCCCGCGACCCCCGCGGACACCCAGCGGCCGCGGCCCGCCACCCCGCGGGTCGCCCCCATCACGATGGCGACGATGAGGGCGGCCTCCAGAACTTCACGAAACACGATCAGTGCAGAACCCAACATGGCAACCTCACTCGGCAATCAGCTTTCCTTGAGCGGTGGATTCGTGGAACTCGCCGTAGAACTGATACTCGCCCTTCGGCAGAGGTCCCACCCAGATGGTGCCCTTGCTGTTGCCCGGGATGATCTTCTCCCGGCGCAGGTCATTGCTCTCGAGCTCCTCGGGCGTGGCGTCCCGATTCTCGACGATCAGCTTTACGCGCTGGCGGGCGGGTACTCGAACCTCCGCCGGTTCGAAGCGGTGATCCTGGATCACCAGCACATGCTCCCCGCCGTCGGCCAGCGCCGGTAGGGCGGTACCGAGCGCAAGCAGGGCGGGGAGCGTGAAATGGATGGGTCGCGTCATCTCAGCCTCGTACGTTGGGCAAAGGGAAAAGCATTGGCTGCACATCGTAATGAGAACGATTCGCAGTGTCAACCAGGATTGCTCTCGGACTGAAATGCCGGGGACTTATCGGGCGTCTTGACGTGCGGGAGGGGGGCAGACACAACGTTGCACCAGAGTCGTGCCGGACAAGCGCCGTGGTCTTGGTATCGGGGACGGCGATGCGCTACTGACTGGCCCACATATTGACGGGCTTAGTGACGGCTCAAAAATAGCTGGAACAGCCTCCCCGGGAGCCCCTCGCGCCGGCGGGGAGAGCGGGGTTGGGGTGAGGGGAGAAAGCCGAACCAAGGCGTATCGGTCATTCTTGCGCCATTCCTTAGGGTCGGCCTGCACGCCTGCGCGCGGGTGCTCGCACCGCCGTTCGTGGATGGACGAGTGAGCCGTCTACGTCGTTGGCGGCGGACCGGTGGGCGCTCGTGAGTTGCACCCAGAATCCAATCAGAAGTGCATGGCGACCGCCAACGCGTGCGCCCTTAAATCACATCGACCGGACTCCGGATCGGCCCGACGCCGGGCCGATCCATGACACGCCTGTAGATCATGGTCGTTGTCACATCCGCGTGCCCCAGCAGCTCCTGAACCCTGCGGATGTCGTAGCCGGCCTCCAGCAAATGGGTTGCAAACGAATGCCGCAGCGCATGGCTGTTCACCCGCTTCGCGATGTTGGCTGCCTCCCCGGCGGCCTTGACCGCCCGCTGCAGTCCTGACTCGTTGAGATGGTGCCGGCCGCACGCGCCCGCCCTTCGGGTCCGTCGACAGCTTGGCGCTCGGGAAGACGTACTGCCAGATCCACTCGCGCGGCGCGCTCGGATACTTGCGGGCGAGGGCGTCGGGCAGGTAGACCTCGCCGACACCGGCGGCCAGATCCTCCTCGTGCAGCCGCCGCCTCTCAGCGAGATGCCGCCGCAACGGCTCTTCGAGGCGCTGGGGCAGCGGCACGACCCGGTCCTTTGCCCCTTTGCCGTCGCGGATGACGATGAGCCGATTCCCGAAATCGACGTCCCCGACGCGCATCCGCACACACTCCATTAGCCGTATACCGGTCCCGTACATCAGGCGCGCCATCAACGCGCAAGTGCCGCCGAGCTGGCCGAGCAAGGGAGCATCTGGGGAGGTCTTCGCCACCAGGTATTCCTGGGCAGCGATCGCTTTATCGAGCGCTTCGCGCGACCAGCCAGACCACTGGACAGGTTGCGGGAAGTCCCCCGCGCGCAGCGCCGACCACTCGCCCGGCCGCTCAGCCACTACGAGCGCACCTACCCCGACCGCCGCGAAGCCATGGCCCGCGCTTTCCTCACCGGCGTTTACACCATGCAAGAGATCGCCGACCATTTCGGCGTGCACTATTCCACTGTCAGCCGCGCGGTGCACTCGTTAGAAGCCTCCGCGCAAGACAATGCTTGATTGCAGAACCTGACCCTGATCATCCGCGCGGATTGTCGCAGAGAATCCTGTGTGGGAGCGGGGCCGACTTTGCTTCCGCGTTACGTTGGATGAGCTTGGGCGCTCAAGCGCAAATGGGACCTCAACAGAGACAATGGATCAACACCGGGAATGGGATGCCCAGGACTACGCGGAGCACTCATCGGAGCAGCTACGATGGGCGCGGGAGCTGGTCTCGAAGCTACGTTTGGAAGGCCGCAAATCTGTCGTCGATATCGGATGTGGTGATGGAAAGGTAACCGCAGAGATCGCGCGAGCGACTAGCGGGCAAGTGCACGGTATTGATCTCTCGCAAGACATGGTTGCGTTTGCGCAACGGCGGTATCCTCGGTCGGACTACCCCAATCTGTCATTCTCGTGCATGGATGCGGCGAGCCTAGCCTTGTCGGACGGTTTCGACATTGCGTTCTCGAATGCCGCGCTGCACTGGGTCGAAGATCACTGTGCGGTTCTTCGAGGCATACGAGCCGGCCTGAAGCCGGGCGGCGAGATGCTGTTGCAGATGGGCGGGCGCGGAAACGCCGCTGCAGTATTTGACGCCGTAGACGATGTCGTCAGAGATTCTCGGTGGAATCACTACTACGGAGACTTCCAATATCCTTACCATTTTCACGGCCCCGAGGAATACGAGGAGTGCCTTGAAAAGAATCGATTTCGACCGGCACGAATCGAGCTCCTGCCGAAAGATATGCTGCATCGTGGAAAGGAGGGGCTCAAAGGTTGGTTGCGAACCACCTGGTTCCCCTATACGGATCGCTTGCCTCAAGAGCTACGTAATGACTTTCTGACCGATATCGTCGAGAACTTTGCAGCGAGGCACCCGGCCGATACAAACGGCAATATCCATGTGCATATGGTGCGCCTCGAGGTGGAGGCGCGTGCCCTCTGCCAGAGGCTTCCACTCCCGCAGCTTAGCCTGCCGCTTTTTCTGGTCGCCGTCGCGCTGGCGGTACAGTCACAGCTCGTGGAGAGTGACACGGGCCCGTTCGGCGGGCGCTTACTCACGCTTGCGATACTGAAAGAAGGCGTTGAACCTAAGAAAGCACTTGAACCGCCAAGAACGCCAAGAGACCAATTTTTTCAGAGGGTTGCAGAGGTCAATGCTACTAGCGCTCGGGTGACCCACGAATCAATCAGAACTCAGTGTTTTTCTTGGCGTCCTTGGCGCCTTGGCGGTTCCAACTGGCGTATCTAGGTTGAAGGTTTCCAGCCCGGCGTAGGAACTCTCTTCCGGGGGTTGACCGCCGACGGTCTGCGGCGTGCTGAAGCCGACGCACCTTGTCAGGGTGTGAATCAGTTCCCGGCGGGACGGCGGTCGCTCTGATCCGTTCGTGTGCGGAAGTTACTCTATGTCTCGATGCCGGATCGCAATTGGCGGAGCGCTTGCAGAGTAAGGAACATGGCGGATGAGCAACGGCGCTGATCACCCCATCTCCTGCCGCGCCACTGAGGGCTCCCAAGCTCCACGCGCCGGGGCGAGACAGTCTCGACTAAGAGACCGTGTCTACAAGGCCGCATCTCCGATCCATGGCACTGGCGTATTCGCCCGCGTTCCATTCGCCGCGGGAGAGTACCTCGGTACTTACGTGGGCCCGGACGTCAGGCGGGATGGCACCTACGTTCTCTGGGTTTGCGAGGAGGGGAGGGCGCCTATCGGGCGCAGCGGCCGCAATCTCCTGCGGTACCTGAATCACCAGCGGCCGGGTAATGCGGAGTTCTGCGGATTCGACCTTTACGCACGTGAGCGCATCGCGCCGGGCGAGGAGATCACCTTCGACTATGGGGGTGACGCCCAGGAGACGTCGGACTCCAGCACCTGAGCCCGTGTGACCGGACGTCAGACAAGCATCCTTGCCTGCCGCATGGGGAATTTGACGATCGGCCCGCCAAGCCCGTATCGTTTGAGTGCTTTTTGCTTCAGGTGACCCGAGGGCGTCCGCCCGAGGGATGAAACGGGAAGCCGGTGCGCCGTGCTCGAGACCGCGGCTAAACCGGCGCTGCCCCCGCAACGGTAGGCAGGTTAAGGGACAGCACTAGGCCACTGTGCGTACGCACGGGAAGGCGCTGTTCCGGGGACGGTTGCTCCCCACCTGCGAGTCCGGAGACCGGCCTGAAGCCACGAGTCGGCATCGCGGAGGGCGGTGGCCGCGGCTTGGGGCTTTCTCCTTCCCATCCGCGTCGAGATATCGAGCCTTCCCCATTTGCCGGGTCTTCAACGACGACACCGTGCGGGTGTGCACGGGATGGTGGGAATCGATGTCAAGGTCGCTGTTGCCCGCGGCGCTGTTGTTGGCGAGTCCAGCCATGTCGTTTGCTGACACTGAGGCGACGGAGCTCTCGCCGGTCGTCGTCACCGCCACGCGAACAGCGCAAACCGCGGACGAGACGCTCGCCTCAGTCACCGTCATCGACCGCGACGAGATCGAGCGCCGCCAGGCTCGGAGCTTCCAAGACTTGCTGCGCGGAACGGCGGGCGTCGAGCTCTCCAACAACGGTGGGCCGGGACGGCAGACCTCCTTGTTCCTGCGCGGGACCAACTTCAACCAGACGCTGGTCTTGATCGACGGGGTGAAAGTTGGCTCAGCGACCACCGGCGCAACCGCGTTTCAGGACATTCCGGTCTCCCAGATCGAGCGCATCGAGGTCGTTCGCGGTCCGCGCTCCAGCCTCTACGGCTCCGAGGCGATCGGGGGTGTAATCCAAATCTTCACGCGCAAGGGAGGTGGACCCCTGACACCGCAGCTCAGCCTCGGCGGCGGCTCCTACGACACCTACAACGCCTCGGGCGGCCTCTCAGGCGGCGACGACAACGGCTGGTTCAACATCTATGGCAGCTACGAGAACACCAACGGCTTCAACGCCTGCAACGGGGAGCCGCCGTTTCTTGGCTGCGGCACCATTGAGCCGGACCGAGACGGCTATCGGAATCTCGCCGGCAGCGCCCGCGCCGGATATCGGTTTCGCAACGGTACCGAGCTGGATATCAGCTGGCTCGGCACCAAGGCGCATACGGAGTTCGACGGGGACTTCGTGAACCAGACCGACACCCTGCAGCAGGTGTTTGCCGGCAAGCTTTTGGTCTCACCCTTGCCGGGCTGGGATGTCGCCCTGTCGGCGGGTCACAGCGTGGACAACTCGGACAACCTCAAGGACGGGCGCTTTCAGTCCAGCTTCGACACCACTCGCGATGTCGTGTCCGTCCAGAACAACGTATACGTCGGGCGGAAGCAGACCGTTACGGTGGGGCTCGACTACCAAAGGGACCGGGTCGGCGGTAGCGAGAATTATACGGTCGACTCGCGCACGGACTGGGGCCTCTTCGGCGAGTACCTCGGGAATTTCGCAGGCCATGATTTGCATGCGAGCCTGCGTCGGGACGACAACGAGCAGTTCGGGGCTTACACCACCGGCAACGCCGCCTGGGGCTACACCTTCGGCAATGGTCTTCGGGTCACCGCTTCCTACGGGACCGCCTTCCTGGCCCCGACCTTCAATGATCTGTACTTCCCGTTGTACGGGAATCCCAACCTCAAGCCCGAGGAGTCCCGAAGTCTGGAGCTCGGGCTGTCGCGCACCCAGGGCTGGGGCCGTTGGTCGTTGAACGCCTACCAGACCAAGATCGACGATCTGATCGTCGCGCGCCCTCCGGACTTTGTCCCGGTCAATTTCGATAAGGCCCGCATCCTTGGGCTGGAGGCCATTGTGTCCGCGCGGCTCTCTGCCTGGGATATAACAACGAATCTGACACTCTTGAGTCCCGTCAACCAGTCACCCGGTACCAACAATGGCAATCTGCTGCCGCGGCGCTCGGAGCAGTCGTTTCGCATCGATGCCGACCGCACATTTGGCCGCTTCCGGGTGGGAGCGAGTCTGTATGTGGAGGGGCGTCGCTTCGACGACCCCGCGAATAGCATCCGGCTCGATCCATACGCACTGGTGGGGCTGCGCGTAGAATACAGTCTGACGACGGCATGGCGCCTACAAGGCCGAATAGAGAATCTCCTCAACGAGAACTACGAGACCGTGGCGTACTACAATCAACCTGGCAGAGCCGTCTACCTGACCCTCCGCTATCAGCCTTGAGCCCCGAAACGAGGAGGACAAACGTATGTTGCCACTTTCCGCCCGCAATCAGGTCCTCGTGGGGCTGCTGCTGGCTCTGGTGATGGCCGCCACGCGCGTGCAGTACGCCAGCGCTCTCGGCCACCTGCCAGACGCCTCTTGGGCCTTGTTCTTCCTGGCAGGCGTCTACCTGCGTCCCACCTGGGCATTCGGCGCCCTGATGGGCGAAGCGGTCCTGCTAGACTTCGCGGCGGTGACCTGGGGCGGGGTGAGCAGCTTCTGCATCACTCCAGCCTACGCCTTGTTGCTGCCGGCGCATGGCGTCTTGTGGTTCGCCGGGCGCTGGTATGCGGGACGCCACCACCCAACCTGGTTCGGGCTGTTGCGCCTCGCCGCAAGTGCCTTCGTCGGGACGGCACTCGCTGAGATCATCGCGAGCGGCGGTTTCTACCTCTTCTCGGGCCGCTTCGCGGACGTTAGCCTGGCGGGTCTCGCCGCCCGCTTGGTCGAATACTTCCCGACATCCCTTGCGGCAACAGCGCTCTATGTGGGGCTTGCCGCGCTGACGCACGCCCTGTTCGTGGCGGCCTCACACAGACCAGCCGCACGCGCGACCTGAGGCCAGGTCGAGGCGGGGAGGGCGTGGAGCCATGTCGGCACGGGCTGGGCCCCAGCTTGGCGTCTGGCGCCGATGTTCGCTTCGAAAGGGATTACAATCCCTTAAAATGCCAGGAGAATCGCGACCAGCAGGAGATACCCGATGCTCGATTCGCCGCGCGGAGATCTCTCCACCTCAATCCCTACTCGCTTCCCTGCAGTGACAGAGCAAGTAGAGGGAAAGAGGGCCAAGAAAGATAAAAAGGCCCGGAAAAGGGCCGAGATGGCGCGAGGTCTCGCGGCCCTTGGGGCCGATTTGGCGCGGTTGGATTTGGCGCTGCGGCGCCTGGACGACCGCGTGGGAGATCTGCACAGCGTACAGCTCACGCAGGAAGAAGAAACGGCAGCCTCTGCATCGAACGTCTTGACCCTTGCAGAACAGCTGGACCGCGCATCAAAGGAAACCTCTGCTGCACGGGAGCGCGAGGAGGGACTGCGCGGCGCCGTTGATCAGCTACAGGGTGCAGTAGACGCCCTGCGCGCAGAGGCCGCCGTCATCACGGACAGCCTCGCCGCGATCGCCGTGCAGCCCGACCGGGACACGGCGCTCTTCGTCCTGGAGGACCGGATCCAAGCGGCGGAAGAGCTCATCAGCGTGTTGCAGTCGAATCTGGATGCGGCCCAGCCGGATCCGCAGCTTGGCGCGGATCTCAGGCAAGTCCTCTCGCAGCTCGAGCCTTTGCGCCGTCAATTCGCGGAGGGGTTGCAGGGACAGAGCGAGCGACTGTCCATGGTCGAGCAGCGGATCGGGGAGGAAATGCAGGCGCTGAAGGCCGCGATTCCCGACCAGGAGTACTGGGAAGAGACCCATCGAGCCCTTCGTGCAGACGTCGACCAGAGGCTCGACACGTTGGCGGGTGACCTCGCAGCGACACAGGAGCAAGCGCGCCACGACGAGCGCGAATGGACCGAGCGCCGACTATTTGGCGTCACCCGCAAGGTCGGCGCTGGCATCGGAGTGCTTGGCCTCTTGGCGCTCGTGCTGTTCGCGGCTGACTGGTGGCGTACCGACCAGCGCTTGGAGGTCGTATCAGCGCGCATCGCCGAGGGGACAACGCCCAAGGGCGCAGCCCAGGGTTCGGTGGTGACGCCTCCCGTCGACACCATGGGGCCAGATTCGGCCCTAGGGCGGCTGACCGCCACGTTGCAGCTTGCTCAAGCCCAGAACGATCGCCTGGCGGAACGGCTGGTCGCACTCCAGGAAGCGCCGCCGACCGCCGCCAGCGCAGAGGTCGATACCCGCATTCAGCGCCTTGAGCAGACACAAACGGATCTCAAACGAAGTGCTGAAGAAAGCGCTCAGCTGGCCGCGACCTTGAACGCACGCCTGGAGGCGGTCGCAAAGGCGCAGCCGGCCGTGTCCAACCAGAAACCCTTGCCCGCCGCCGATCGCACGAAGTCTGAGAGCACGCCGCCCGCACAGATTGCTGCAAGCAACGCGGGCACCGCAGACAAGAGCGCTCCGCCGCACACCGTCGCGGCCGCAACAGGCAAAACGCAGCCAATGGTCCTCGGGGAGACTCGATACACCGTTCAGCTGATCGGGTTTCGCAGCAAGGCGAGCATTGAGCCGTTCGCGCGCCGGTTTGGTGTCCTCGACCAGGCTCGGTACATGCTGTCCAAGTATCAGGGGAGGGACTGGTACGTCGTTCTCGTCGGTGACTACCCGACCCAGGCGGAGGGGTTGGCGGCCGCGAAACAGCTTCCTGAAGAGCTCCGCGCGCTCAAGCCATGGGTGCGTCCGCTGCGTGCGGGCTCACGGCTGTTCCCCGTCGAATAATGCGGGCAGGGAATAGAGCGCGATGTTAGACGGCCGCCTTGGCCAGAGTTCGCTAGGGAGACGCTGAGCAGATCAGCGTCTTTCGGGTGCCGCACGCTGAGAAATCCAGGATGGATTTATACAGCGCCTTCCTAGATCACCGACAGACAAGCGGCAGATGGGCTAAAATTTGTGATGGAATTCACAGTTATTTGATGCCCAAGGACCTAGCTGCATGCGCGACATTATCCGGCACGGAGAGCGGGTGGCCGACCTGTTCCCTGAGCAGTCGCAACAGAGCGGCGCCCGCGTGCCGCCCGGGGTTGGTCCTGATGCACAGGCGGACACATCGTCCGCCGGGTCGGCCCGAAACCCTCGAGCGGCGCTTCAGGCGTTGCGCGCACGATCTCGAGGCAGGCAGCGGGCCGGCGTTGATTTGCAGGGCCGCGCGGACGACGAAACCGACATCTCCGGCCTCGAGGGCCGCATCCACGAGATGGACGGGCTGCTCGCGACACTTCGGGCGAACCTCCAGCAAGGCCAAACATCTACGTCTCCCGGTCCCGAGCCTTTACGGTCAGCGCTCGACCTCGATGACCTGCGCGAGCAGCTGAAAACCAATTCGCGGCTTCTGCAGGAGCAAGGCGAACGCCTCGGTTCCATCGAGCGGCGGCTTGACGAGCATACACCAAGGCCAGCAACTGCCGTTGCGCTCGACAGCCGTTGGGAAGTGACCGTCGAAGCCCTGAGGACAAGGATCGACAAGCGGCTGGATTCACTCGAGCGCCATCTGGCCAACGCGCGCGACAACAGCCGCGAGCTCCGTGACCGTGACCAGACATGGGCGCAAAGCCGGTTACGGCGTTTAGGCGGCTATTTGGGCATTGGCCTCGTTGCCCTCGGGCTCCTGACGATTGGGCTATTCGGAGTCGAGTGGTCGCGCATCGAGCAGCGGATCGATCGCATTGCCATGCAGCAGCGCGACCAAGCCTCAAGCACCGCCGAAGACTTGCGCCTTCGCCTGGATCAGCTCGAACAGAATGCGGGCGATCTCAAGGAGCAGGTCGAACGAACTGTGCATCTCGCTGCGGGATTGACTGGAAAGATCGAGGCCCTGGCAAGGGACCAACAGACGCTCTCACGTCGGCTCGACGAGTTTGCGGGGCCACCGAAGTATGCTGAAAGCCGCCAGGATAGTGGCAACACGTCTACGCAGCCTATAACAGAGGAAGCCGGCCAGCAGACTCCGGCAGCGACGCAGGATCGCTATACCATCCAGCTCATCGGCTTCCGCAATGAATCGAGCATTGCGCCGTTCGCACGCCGCTATGGTCTGACCGGAGAGGCTCGCTATCTGCGCGAGCGCAGTCGGGGCAGGGATTGGTACTCGGTGCTGCTGGGGGACTACGCGAGTTACGACGCGGCAGCGGCAGCGGCGGATCGTCTGCCGCCGGAGCTTAGAGAGCTTGAACCTTGGATTAGGTCGATTCCGCCGGGGATGAACCTGAGTCCGATCGACTGAGGCGGGAGGACCCGCGACTGTGAGCATGTATCCGACTTGACATAATATACATTATGCGCAATCTACAGTGGGGTGCTGAGCGGCCATGAAGCCAGGCGCCATGCGAGATTCAGACGACTCCCTGTACCTCGGGTGGATGGGCAATCTGCCCAGCCTCTGCGACCTGCAGCAACGATCGCAGCGGCGGGATCTTTCCCGGGCGATATCTACGCGATGCCGTGCGCGATCGAAAACGGAATCCACGAGGAGCAGCCCCAACCATTTCCCCCCTTTAAGAAAGGGGGGGTTAGGGGGGATTCACCGCACGGTAAATTGCCTCGACCACTGCCTCCGTCTCAGTCAAGACCTGCCGATCGTCGAACCGGAGGACGCGTAGGCCCAGCCCGGCCAACGCATGGTCGCGCAGGGCATCCCTTTGCTTGCCCCCGGACTCCAGATGCTGGCTACCGTCGAGCTCGATGACCAAGGCGGCTTTGGGGCAGTAGAAGTCGACGATGTAGTTCAAGAGCGGTTTTTGGCGATAGAACTGAAGACCATGGATCTGCCTTCTGCGTAGGCACTGCCAGAGAGTCCGCTCGGCGTCGGTCATGTGGGACCGAAGCTGACGTGAGAAGGGTTTGAGGGAGCTGTTGTACGGCTTCAAGATCCAATCCCCCCAACCCCCCCTTTTTCTAAAGGGGGGCTTTGCCTTGGTGTTTCATTTGGCGCACCTGGTCAGGCCAAGCCACCGCGATGCACCTGTCCCGGTCTGGATCATCGCCCTCCTCCCTTTAACAAACCGGGCTTCGTCTTGGCAACACGGGGAGTCTGGGGATGCAAGACCGCGGAGGGAGACAATGAACCATATCTTTCGAGACACGCCTCTGTCCTGGTGCTCGCACGCCAAACAAAAAGCCGCCTGGGAGGCGGCTAAATTGGGGGAGGAGGAGTGCCCCCGTTTGCGGGAAATGGTTTCAGAAATCGCCAGTTAGCACGGGACGAACCTCAGCCGGCGGGTTGTCTACATCGGTTGTCGGAGGAATTACACCGATGTCCACGACGTCACTGGGTAAAACATCGGGAAACAGCACCATAGTACCCGGTATGTCGGTGCATGCGGTCCCGTCGATCACGCCGTTGGCGTCTTCTTTGACGGACAGACTATAGCTAATGTAATCATTGATGCCGTCGAGATCGTCGTCGATATATCCGGCAAACGCGAGGCCGCATTTCGCATAGTCCGTGAGAACATCTGTGTCGTCATAGCCTTCGAAGTAGGCGCTAACGACCGTGTCGGGGGTGAGACCCAGCGCCGCGTTGGCCGCCGTCCCATCCGGCTTGATCAGTCTCAGGCGGATGTTGATATTGAGGACGCGACTGACCTGAGTATCTCCGTCGAGCTCGGTGTACCTCGCCCAGCCGCCTCCTAGGAAGTCTGGCAGCGGACTCAGCCTTGCCGCCAACCGGAGTACCTGGTGGCCAGAGGCAAGGGCAGCTTCCACCGCCGCGGTCTCTTCGCTAAGAAATTGACTAGTGCTCTCTGCACCGTCACCAAACATGACGTAGTTGCGGAACGCATCGTTCTCGCCATGCAGGCGTGTGCGTATACGGAGACGCGTTTGCTGCGTTTCGCCCTGCGCATTTGCCCACCCGGACCCGCACGTGCCCAATTGGTCCGCGTAGGCCGAGGTCAGACAAGCCGTTGCCGCGATGGTGATTAGTCGCAATAGCATTTTCATTTGGCAGCCCTCCTTCACAAATCCAGCAACTCCGCTCCCGCGGATCGCTTGCGCGGCTCCGCATTCCGTGGAACTCATCTACCTTTATAGGAGTTGGGCGCACTGCGGTAAATGGGGTGAATACCCCAGTTGCAGATCCCGCAGTTTCAGAGGGTTACCAAGCCCTCGCGGATGGCGAAGCGGGTCAGCTCCACGCGATCATGGAGGTCCAGCTTCTCCATGAGGTGCTGACAGTGATGGTCGATGGTCTTGACGCTGGTACCGTCCACGCGGGCGATCTCCTTCTTCGACATGCCTCGCGCAAGGTACGACAGTACCTGCTTCTCTCGCGACGTGAGGAGCTCCAGCCGACACCGGCGCTTCGGGGCCAGTCCCACGCCGGCAGTCCCTATCTCGAGACGGCTCTGCACCTCTGGCGCGAAGCAGGTACCCCCATGGAGCACCTTTCTGATACCGACGAGCAGGTCCTCGGGGTTCTGCCCTTTGGTCAAATAGCCACTGGCGTGAACCTCAAGAGCCTGGGAGATGAAGCCGTCGCGCACATAGGCGGAGAGGAACACGACCCGCGTTTGCGGGAGCTGATCCTTGATCCGGCTGGCGGCCTCGAATACCGATAGCCCGGGCATATCGATGTCCATGAGGATCGATGATCCGGCTGGAGCTTCAGAGAGTCAGCGAGCGCCGTCGATGCATCCTCGACGGCGCCGATGACCTGCAGGTCGGGCTCTTCCCCGAGGCGGCGCGCGAGCATGTCGCGCAGCAGGTCGTGGTCGTCGGCGATGAGAATAGTCGCGGGGTTGCGATTCATCGCTGCGCCCTGCCCTTTGCAACGAGCCGCACCAGCTCCGCCAGCGCCAGCGGCCGCTGGAGCACCATGAAGCCGGCGTCTTCGTATTCACGAATGCACGGAGCGTCCCGGTCGGCCAGCACCAGTATGCGCGGGTGCACCCCGGTTTCCGCCGCCACTTCCCGGCACGTGCGGGCGCTGCATCCTGGGAAATCTCCATCTAACAAGAGCGTCAAAGCCTTCCGCCGATGACGCCCCAATGCTTCGCGAAGCTCATGCCAGTCGCCGACCCGCTCAGTCGCCAGTCCGATCGGGTCGATGGCAGATGCTAGCAGCTGCGCCTGATAGGCGTCAGGCGAGGCGATCAGGAGCAGTCGCTCCTCGTCGGTGTCAACTGTCGATAGTCTTTCCGGCCCCCCATCGTCCGACGGGAAACAGAGGCGGAAGGTCGTGCCCTTGCCGGGAACCGACGAGACGGTGATATCCGCCCCATGATCCACGGCGATGGCGTGCACGATTGCAAGCCCCAAACCGGTGCTCTGTCCTCGGGACTTGGTCGTAAAAAAGGGCTCGAAGATGCGGTCCCTAATCTCCGGCGCAATCCCCTTTCCCGTATCGGAAACGGCTAGGCAAATAGGCGGGCGCACTGCACCGTCAGCCATGTCGGCGCCCTTCCCTTCGCCAACGGTGACCGCGATCGTCAGCTTCCCGCCGCTTGGCATTGCGTCACCTGCATTGAGTGCCAGATTGAGCAGGACTTGCTGCAGCTGGTTTCGGTCGCCCACGATCCGGCATTCGTTCGCCGGCACGTCCGAGCGCGTGGCGATCTCGATGGACGCGGGCAACGTCTGCTGGAGCAACTCCGTCGTCTCCGCCAACAGGCGGCAGAGATCAACCGGCTCCATCGTTGGCCCGGTGTTGTGGCTGAAGGTCAGGAGTGCACGCGTGACTGCCGTCCCCTGCTGAGCAGCAGCCTGGATACCCTTCAGGCTCGCTTGATCGACACGCCCTTGTTCAGCCGCCCGGGACGCGAGGTCTGCGTAACCGAGAATGGTGCTCAGCACGTTCTTGAAGTCGTGCCCAACACCGGCGGCCATCTGGCCGAGCGCCTCCATCTTCTGCGATTGAAGCAGCTGCTCCTCGGCGTTCATGCGCCGCGATACCTCGACCTCTGCGAGCTGCCGCCAGCGCTGCAGCCGCATCCCCAGCAGCCACCACAGACCACCGGCGAACACAAAGACCGCGATGTCGACGGAAAAGAAGACAAGCTCGCTTTTCCCGTGGGACCGCAAGCGCTGCTGCAGACGGGCGTAGACGGACTTGGCGTGGGCATCCGCCTTGGCGCATAGAACACGCGTGTCCTCCATGTACTCGGGCGAGTGCAGCAGGCTGAGGGCCTCAGTCTGGCGGTTCTCCCCAGCTGCATCCATGGCTTGGCGCTCGATCGCGCCCAGCTTTCGGGCGAGCTCGCCCAAGGCAGAGAAGCTGATGCTCTCCGGCGAGTCCTGCGGAAGGCCAAGACCCGTGTCGAGCTCGGCGTCTAGTCGTCGCGCCGCATCCGCGTAGACCTTTCGCCGATCCTCGTTCTCCCCAAACAACACGACGTGATGCGCCGCCTGGGTCAGCTCCCATCTGAGGGCGCGCACGTCCGCGAGCGTCTCTGTCTGGCGTACGAACTCGGTCCCGATGTGAGCGAAGAAGCGGTGCGACTCGTAGATATGCCAACCGAGAAACAGAAAGAGCGACAAGTGCCACCCCGACCGCGAGGAGGAACCAGCCAAGGTAAGGGATTCGTCGATCAAGCATTTCCGTCCACGCGGGCGAAGGGCAATGCGGACAACGGTCAATTGTTGTCCGCGCGCTTCGAGATTGCCCGATCTTACTGGCTTTGTAGATTTGTGATGTACACGCCGGCCATGCCATCCTCTTCGCCGCCTCCCTTGACTGCCATCTTCGCACTGATCGCCAGCCAGTCGCCGCGCAGGCCCTCGCGTTCGAGTCCCAGCTCGGTGACCGTGGATCCTGCCGGTGCGTCGGGGTCGAGCGCTTGGCCGTCCGTGCGGGTGTCGACCACCGCGAGGATCCTGCCCGGCTCCCGCTGAGGTAGACGCCAACTCGTTGCCGCTCACGGCCTTGAACGCCGTGTAGAGCCCCGTGTTGAGGCCGGAGACCGCGACGAAGGAGGAGGAGCGCCAGCGCGCCGGCTCGCCGTCGTCCTCGGCGCCCTCCTCACCTGGCCCACGCCCGGGACCCTGCCGGAGAAGTTCCAGAACACGAAATCGTCAAAATCCTTCGGCGCCTTGGCAACCGCCCGGGTCTCGCCGCGTATCGATGTCGTGGACGAAGATGCCCTGGTGCACCGGGACCCTTTCGTGGCGCAGCCTGCCGGCTCCGGACACCGCGTGAGGCAGAAGCGCGATGCGGTCCTTGTTGCCCTCCGTCGGGCAGTGGAGGCGCACCGTCCGCGTCGCTGTCCCCAGGCGCCCCAGAAGCGCCACGTAGCGCCCGTCGAAGGCGACGCCCTCGCCGAGCCTGTTAAACGCGGGCCTTGTTGTTCTCGCCAGGGACCTGGTCGCCGATGCTGACGAGCGGTCTCGAGCTGAGCCGAGCGGCTTCCCGCGGCTGGTTCATTGAAGCGGCGCCAGTAGATGCCGCCCTGGGTCGGATTCTCCTCGTTGTCGAAGCCGGCGAACACCACCTGGCCGTTGGCCGCGCTGGGCGGGGAGGTGGAGCCGAACACGGCGTCGGTCGTGCCGGGAATGACGTGTCCGTGTTGGCGATCAGCACCACGGGGTTGGTGCCGCCAGCGGGGTCCAGCGAGCCTCCGCTAGGTCGCGGTAGAACACTCCGGTCTTGCCCACGCCATCCACCGTGTAGTTGCCCTTGAACACGATGGTGGTGCCATCTGTCACCGCGGGGCCCCGGGGAAGACGTCGAAAGGTGTGCCGGGTGGGCGCTCCCGGCACCTCGAAGAACCAGAAGTCGGGAACGGCGCCGAGCTTGCTGGCGCCGCGTGATCAGGTCGCCGAAGGGGTTGGTGTAGATGCCTGTGGTCCCCGCCCGGGTCTCGTGCCTCCGTCCGGCAGGGTGTATTCCCACACCGGCTGGTGGTTGCCGCGGGTGGCGATGGTGTCCGACCACATGTCGATGCGCGGGAAGGACGGCGTCTCGATGAACGTGGTGCCGAGGTTGTTCGGTTGAGGTACCGCGCTCGTACGGTCGAGGATCCGGACGATGTGGCGACTCTCTACTCACCGTCGGACTGTCGTTGGACATATCGCGGGTGTAGATTCCGTGCACAGGCTGATGCCCCTCGCTGCCGCTACCAGCGTCTCCGTTGCCACCTCCACCTTCGCCGCCATCGCCAGCTCCGCCTTCACCTCCGCTGCTGCGAGCACGGATGACCACCAGTCCGTTCCCGTTCACCGAGGGCTGGTTGTAGCTGTTGAAGTGTCGACACTTGGCGGCACTATTTGCCGGCTGACCATCAACGCAGCCGTCAGTCGGCATGTAGTCGTTGTTGTTCACCACCGTCGACCACGTGAACAAGTAAGGCGCCGGGGGTGCGGCGTAGAGGGTATCGACCACCATCGAGGACATCCCCACTGCCGTGGCGCCGAGCGTCACCGCTAACGTTCTCAAAGGATAGGTTTTCATCGCTGACCAATGAGCAAGTCGGCCGAGGAGGCTGCAATGCCCTCCCCGGCCTGTAGAGACAGCACGACGCGAACCGTTGTGCCTCACATGCCCACACGAGGCATGGAGTTGTCGTACACCACGTCCACGTACCAAACCCCTGTCACCACCAAGTGGGTGAAGTCGATCATGTGACGCGCATCGTCAGCGGCCTGGGCAAATCCCGCGGCATTCTCACCACGGCCATGCTCTCCGTGCGAAGACCTTGTCGATGATGTTGCCCTCATCGACTGTCCAAGTCGCCGGAACCCGTCGCTGGGTAACCAGTACCCGATACAGCCTGGGAAGGTCGCGCTTCGGTACGTAGGTCACGCCATTGAAGTCATGGTAGGTGGGTGTCGAATCCACCACCGGCTCGTTGTCCCACCCGACCGGGCCGGATAACGTCCCAGGAACGCCGAGCGCCAGGAGGGTGTAGGTGACACCGTCCACCGTAACTTCGGTGGTCTTGTCCGATGCAGCTCCGAGGGCCGCAGCCGCGAGCTGTTCAGGCCCGTAGTTGGCCAGCTCTAAGTTCGACGCTAGCGCTTCCGGTAAATCAACTATGACGGAATTGCCGCCGGCGGGCTTCATCAGCTCGCGAAAGATTGCGAGGTTTTGCAGCGGCGAGTCGATGGTGTCCCCGTTCGCGACCAGACGCCCCGCTTCGTCGAGCCGGATGTCGTCACCCGCCGCTCTCAGGGTCGCCGTCACATCGGTGAGCTGCTGATCGATGACCTTCGCCATCGCACGGCTCACGTTGAGACGGCTCAGCTCCGCCTCCTTCACGAGGGTGAGCTGTTCCGGCACGACGTCACACACCGCCACTTCCTCCTCTTCTTCCTCGGCGGCTGCAACGGCGAATGCGGCACGCGTCGTAACGTCGCTGGAGGCTGGCACCGTGCAGAGCGGAAGTGCGTTGTCGTCGGAATAGCCAGAAGAAGGGTTCCCGGCGTCAGGGTCGGTATCGCCAACCAGCTTGATCAGGCACGTTTCGTTAACATAGTCGGGAGCATAGAGGATCGGGCGCACGCATCCGTTGTCGTCCACGATGGGAACGCCGTCCTCATTACGGTAGATAACCCATTGGTCGCCATACAGGTCGCCCTTTCCAGAAGCCCCGGGACTCGTGGGCGGACCACCACCACCGCCGCCTCCCGATCCCGGGCCTTTGGCGAAAGCACCGCCGCTCAATAGGGCAGCACCCATCAGCGTCGCCGCAGCAACAACCGCTATACGAGATTTATTCATGGCAGAGACTCCTCGACCCCATGCGTTACTTCCCCGCAGCGGATTGCCGTGGGGATTCGGCCGCGCCCATCCGAAGGATGGTTCCGCTGCGGTCACCGTCGAGGTGCACGCTTGTTCTTTTCCAACGCCCTCTGCGTACGGTGCCAACGCCGCACGCGCCGGTGCTTTTCCCCTCGCATCTAAAAGGCTAGAGGCGAGCTCTTGCGCGTTGCCTTCACGGCCCGTAATCTCTTTGTAAAGTTTTGTTAACGGGCCGGACTGAGCCGGGGGCACTACCTGAATCGCGGCGCCAGTTGCCGCCGCCCAGTGGCTGCGGGAGGCCGCAGAGGCGACCGCCTCGAGGAGGGGGATACGCTTAGGCGAGGGTCAGGACGAACGGCACGCGGCTGCGCCTGCAAATGCCCATCGGGCACCTCGGCCGCGCGGTTCTTCGGTCGGCTACGGCCTAGCCCGGATGCGGCTCGGTGACGGAGGGCCACCGCTCGCCGAGGACGTCGCGGATGGCCTGCTGGAGTTGATCCTTCGTGTAGGGCTTGGTGAGCAGCGGCAAGGCAGCTTCGTCGGCCTGCGCGGCGCGGGCCTCATCCTGGAAGCCGGTGGTGAGCAGCACCTTCACCTCGGGTCGATGCTCAAGCACCCACCGCGCCAAGGCACGCCCATCCATGTCGCCCGGCATGACGAGGTCCGTGAACAGCAGGTCCACCTCCGGCTCACGCTCGAGAACCTGGACAGCGACCGCCGCGTTCTCGGCCTCCAGCACCCGATAGCCCAAGCTGGACAGACAGCGTCTGGCCAACCTGCGCACACGCACATTGTCTTCCACTACGAGGACCGTGCCCCGGGCCGCAGGGGCTTCGCGAGACATCTCATCGGTGCGGCCATCGGTTGCACTGGTGGCGGCTTCGGGCAGGAAAAGCGACACGGCAGTGCCTTCGCCCGGCGTACTGCTGATCGTGAGATCTCCGCCGGACTGCTGGGCAAACCCCAGCGCCGTGCTGAGGCCAAGCCCACTGCCCTTGCCCATGGGTTTGGTCGAATAGAAAGGCTCTACGGCCCTTCGCACCGCCTCGGTCGACATGCCGACCCCCGTATCTGCAACACTCACGACGACGTACTTGCCCGGTGACAATCCGTCGTGCGACGACGTGTCGTCGGACGCGATGTGATGGCGCCTCGTCGTGATGGTGAGCCGGCCGCCGTTCGGCATTGCGTCGCGCGCATTGATGGTCAGGTTGAGGAGCACGTTCTCGAGCTGTTGGCGGTCGACGTGCACCGGCAGCGGGCCGTCGGTCCGCTGCACGACGAGCTCGATGTCGTCGCCGGTTACGCGGCGGAGAAAGCGGCACGTGTGGTCGATGAAGATATCGAGATCCATCCACTGCGGCTCGAGCGGCTGCATGCGTGAGAATGCCAACAGACGGCGCGTCAAAGCGGCTCCGTCCTTGCCGGCGGAGGTCGCGTCGTCGAGGATCTCGGTGATCTCTGCATCGCCTGCCGGGCCCAGCTTGTCCTCGAGGACGCGCAGATTCGTCAGGATGACCGTCAGCAGATTGTTGAAGTCGTGCGCGATCGCGCCGGTCAGCTGGCCGACTACATCCATCTTCTGGGCGTGGACAAGCTGGGCTTCCCTCTCCTTGCGCTCCGTCACGTCGGTAAAGGTCACCACCGTTCCTACGACCACACCATCTCTTACCATGGGGTACGAGCGATAGTCGGCGGAGAAGCACGTGCCATCTCGCCGCCAGAGGAGCTCGTTGTCGAGGAACGCCGCGGTGCTTTCGCGGCAGGATCGATGGATCGGGCACGCCTCGCGCGGAACATCCGTGCCGTCACGGCAGGTGTGGTGAATCTGGGAATGCATTTCCCGTCCAAGCAGCTCGCTCTGGTCCCGGTACCCGAGCATCTCCAGCGCGGCACGATTGACGAAGGTGCACCTTCCCTCCGTGTCCATGCCGAAGATGCCCTCGCCCGCCGACGCGAGAATGAGGGCGAGCTCCTCCTCGCGCCGGCGCAGCTGCACCGCCGACGTCACGTCGAGAGCACTCACCGGGATGCTTTCGTACCCGTGCTCGGCCTGCGGGATCATGACGGCGAGAACCACCGACAGCTCCCTGCCGTCGAGCGCTGTGCTTACAATTGTCCCGCTGAGCAGTGCTTCACGCCCCTGCACGATGGCCTGAAGCTGTTGCGTTGCACAGTGGATGGCGGAAGGGACCAGGTCCCGCGCGAACCAGTCGTCGAACTGCCCCTTGGATCGTGCACCGAACTGTCGCAGCGTCGCAGCGTTGGCGTCGGTGACGACGACCCTGCTCATGAGGCGCCGGACGGTGTCAGGGTTTTCCGCGAGGTAACGGGGCATGTCGCTGATGCCCGAGCACCTGAGGTCGTGGAGCCCCTCCCATGCCTGCGAAAAGTCCAGCTCCCAGATGGGAACCGGAATGCCGTGGAAGATGCGCTCGTAGCGACGCTCTGTCTGAGTCAGATGGCGAACCAAGGGGCTGGTGAGCCGGCGAAAGAGCACCGCCCCCGCCGTGACCAGCACCAGCGCGAGTCCGATCACGGTCGCCGCCGCTCGCACGAAGGGTGCTCGGATGTCGGCCAGGTCGATCTTGGCCACTACACCGACGTCGAGCGCGGGAACGGACTCGTAGGCCGCGAGTACCTTCACCCCACGGTAATCGAGGCCGATCATGCTTCCATATTGACCGGAAACCGCCCGGCGCATGGGCTCTGCCAAGGCAGAGGTAAAACGCACCGCCCGTGGGTGACGGACGTCGTGACGCCCGTGTCTGACGAGGTAGACGATCTCGTCACCCTCCCTCCGCGCGACGTCGATCTCCGCCAGCTGGCTGACGTCTGGATGATGGTCGAAGGCGGTCGTTATCGGCAATAGGGTGTGCCCGCGTGGTTCACCGGGGCGCCCCTGATTCTCGGTACCATCGAGACGGGCCGCGGCCTCCATGAGCTTTGCTTGGTCGTGAACGCTCTGCACCAGATGCGCCCTCTGCTGCTCGAAGGCGGTCTGGTAGAGAATGACGATCGCGGTTGCAGTGCTGAGCGAGACTGCGATCATCATGACACCGACCAAGCCGGTGATTCGCTTGCCCTCGGTCACCATAGTGGTGGTTGCGTGCACGGTTGCTTCCAGTCGTTGCCGAGATTAGATTCAACGCCGATTGCGGTTGTCGGAGCAAGACCGCGGCCACTGCCTCGATAGCGGGCACCCATAATACCGGTGACCATAACCTGGGGTCCGCGACATCCTACAACGCAGCTGGCGTACACCTAGGTGCGTGACCGCAATCACAAGACGAAGCACAACGGATCGACACCGCTGCGTCTCCTTGGGATTCGGGGCGTATCCTTTAGGCGATCGTCCAAACGGTCGCGGCCTATTCATGAGCGAAAAGTCCGAGGGGCGCCCACGGCGGCCACCCCGCAATGGGTTCCGTTGCGAAGCCTTTGCCGAATCGGAAGCGACAGGCGGTCCTTCCGCTAAGCCGATTCCCGCTCGGACAAACCAAGGAAGACACATCCAATGTCCGAACCACCGCGTATCTTGATTGTCGACGATGATGTGCGGCTATGTCGTGCGCTCGCCCGCTACCTGCGCCAAGAACATTACGAGGTCCAAACTGCCCAGTCGGCCGAGCGGATGCGCCAATTGCTCGAGGCGGGATCGCCCGATCTCGTCATTCTGGATCTGATGCTCCCGGACGGGGACGGATTCTCCCTCGCTCGAGAGCTGCGGGCCAGGTACGAGTTGGCAATCGTGATGCTTACGGGGAGAGCGGACACCGTGGACAAGGTTGTCGGACTGGAGCTGGGCGCCGACGACTACGTCACGAAACCCTTTGATCCGCGCGAGCTGTTGGCGCGGATGCGAACTGTGCTACGCCGGGTGTCCGATGCAGGCAAGATCACAACCGCGGGCTCGGTCGCCCGCTTTGCGGGCTGGACGTTGGATCTGGCTGCTCACGAGCTGACTGATCCGGAGGGGAAGCCAGTCAGCTTGACCGCGCACGAGCACAAGTTGCTTGCCGCCTTGGTCGAGCGCCATCACCAGGTGCTGACACGGACCGCGATCCTTGATCTGCTTACTCAGCGTGAGTGGACGCCTTACGACCGCAGTGTGGATGTCCTGGTGGCCAAGCTGCGCAAGAAGTTGGGCGACCATCGTCCGCAGCCGTCGCTTATCAAGACCATCCGCAGCGTCGGATATATGTTTACCGCACCCGTCGACTTCGACGGCCAGCCCTGATCGTTCGACGCCTTGTAATCTCGCACGCGGCTTACCAGCGGGACCCGCCTATGCACTCCGAGTGTCTCCTCTCCCCCGATCTCATCTATCTCAACCACGCGGCGGTGTCCCCCTGGCCAAAGCGCACCGTGGAGGCGGTGACGCGCTTCGCGCAAGAGAACGGTACGCGGGGCGCGGCCGAATACGGACGATGGGTGCAGATTGAAGCGAGACTGCGGCAACGCCTGGCGGCCCTGATCAATGCGCACTCACCCGCCGACATCGCCCTGACGAAAAACACATCGGAAGGGCTCTCCATCGTCGCTCACGGCCTCGACTGGCAAGCCGGCGACAACGTCGTTGGGATTGCACAGGAGTTTCCGTCCAACCGGATCGTCTGGGAGTCGCTCCGCACCGAAGGTGTTCAGTGTCGGCAACTCGACCTTTACGCATCCGAAGCCCCAGAGGCGGATCTCACCGCCCTTTGTGACCGGCGGACACGTCTAATGGCCGTAAGCTCGGTGCAGTATGCGCGCGGCCTGCGGCTGGACTTGGAGCAGCTGGGCGCATTCTGCCGCAACCAAGGGATTCTGTTGTGTGTGGATGGAATTCAGAGCCTGGGGGCCGTCCCCTTCGATCTAGAGCGCATCCAAGCGGACTTTGTGGTAGCCGATGGGCACAAGTGGATGCTTGGCCCAGAGGGCATCGCCCTGCTCTACGTGAATCCCGAGGTCCGGCCGCGCTTGCGTCTCCGCCAGTACGGCTGGCACATGGTGGAGCACCCTGGCGAGTTCGAACGGCGGGACTGGACCCCTGCGGCTGACGCCCGGCGGTTCGAATGCGGGAGTCCGAATATGCTCGGCATCCATGCCCTGGAGGCCAGCCTGTCGCTCCTCGAGGAGGTCGGTATGGCCAGCGTCGAGCAAGCCATCAACGCGCTTACGGCGAGGCTGTTAGAGCTCATCGACCACCGGGGCTTCGAGCTGCTGTCTCCGCGAGCTCCGGAAAGACGTGCCGGAATCGTGACGTTCAGGGTCCCGGATGCGGACCCTGGTGCCCTCCAGGAGAAACTCATGGCGCAACGGGTAATCTGCGCCAATCGTGGCGGGGGTATTCGATTTTCGCCTCACTTCTACACGCCTACGGAGCAGATCGAGCGTGCCATTGAGCTCGCTGCCGAGCTGGCTGCTGGCGGCTAGCGGTAGCATCGATCCCGTTGGCAGTTGCTTTTTCGGTACTCGGGGACCGGATTGCGGGCGGCTGGCGTCTCGGCAGCATGGAGGCCGCCGTCACGCTGCACGGAGGTATACACGCGGTCCCTCAGGTCACAGACCTAATGAGCCATGTGCAGGGTGTAGACGCGCACGGGGTACGCCCGCCCAACCGTTTTCCAGGCCGCTGCAGGGTCTCCTCGGGTATGCGAAGATCGGTCGCAACACGGCGGCAAATTGGTCTAGATCTATCGAGGATGGCGGCATGACAGTAAGGACGAGGACCGGGCTCGCAGACTACGGGTTTCCGAAGGCATGGAGTCCCGGCCGGTTTCCCAGGGAGCAGTCGTGAGCGAGCCCAGCCTGTACACCGATCCTGAGCCGTTTGAATGGCGGCTCGCTATCCGGGTGGTGGCGATGCCCGCCGACACGAACGCATATGGAGATATCTTCGGCGGTTGGCTCATGTCCCAGGCGGACATCGCGGGTAGCACTGTCGCCATCCAGGCCGCCCGCGGCCGCGTGGCGACCGTGGCGGTGAAGGAGTTTCGGTTCCGTGCACCCGTCTTGGTGGGCGACCTGGTCGATCTGTACGCCCGCGTCCGGCACGTAGGTCATACCTCGGTCACGGTGGATGTCCGTGCATGGACGCGGCGCGAGCCGGACCCCTCTAGCCGTCAACATGTCGCCGACGCGCTGATTACCTACGTGGCCATCGGACGCGGCGGGCGCCCGCGCCCAGTGAGGGGCGATTCAACGGTTCGATCCGCCTAGCCTAGGGAGACGCTGAACAAATTCATCCTAGATTTCTCAGCGCACGGCATCCGCAAAGCGTCGTCTCCGAATTCCTTCATTTTCCGCCCGTTGCAGGTGCTGAAGATGGCGGGACAGACGACTGACACGGCTGGAGACTATTTTCCATCCCGCCGGCGCCAGTTCTTGGGGCGAACAACGGAATCATTTCTACCCGATCGTTCAGAGTCGGGAAAACGCTAGACCAAAAAAAGGGGGGAACCATGTTTGAGGCTGCCAAGGTCGGGCGGAAGGTCGACAAGGAAACCTTCAAGAGGCAGCAGGAAGAGCTCCGCACCCAACTTCTGTTGGTGCAGCGGGAGCTGCTGCAGACGGACATCCCGGTCATCATTATCGTGTCCGGCGTCGAAGCTGCCGGCAAGGGTGAGGTCGTCAATCGCCTCAACGAATGGCTGGATACCCGAGGGATGCAAACCTTCGCGTTTTGGGACGAGACCGACGAAGAGCGTCAGCGCCCGCGCTATTGGCGCTTCTGGCGCTCTCTGCCTCCCCGGGGGGAGATGGCCATCCTGTTCGGCGGCTGGTACCTCGCACCCATCGAGCACCGCTTTCGCGAGCTCTGCAACGACGCCGAGCTCGATGCCGAGCTCACCCGCATCGTGGACTACGAGCGCATGCTGATCCAGGACGGGGCGCTCATCGTCAAGTTCTGGTTCCACCTTGCCGAGAAGGACCAGAAGCAGCGCCTGAAGGAGCTCTCCCGGGACGACCGCAGCCGCTGGAAGATGATGCCGGACAAGACAAAGTTCTCGGAGCACTACAGCAACTTCGAGCGTGTGGCCGAGCGCGTCATTCGTCAAACCGACCGCGGGATTGCCCCCTGGTATCTGATCGAGGCCCAGGATCGGCGCTACCGTGACATCACGGTGGGCAAGACCCTTCTACACGCCATCAAGATGCGGCTCAGCGAGCCCGCGGCAATGGAGCCGCCGCCCAGCTCCAGCCCGCTGGAGCTGCCGGATATCCCGACCGCGCAGATCACATTGCTCGACCAGCTCGACCTTACCCAGTCCCTGGAACGGGACCAATACAAGACAGAGCTCAATCGGCTACAGGCGGAGCTCAATGAGCTCGCCTGGGAGGCCCACAAGAAGAGCCGCTCCGTGGTGATGGTGTTCGAGGGCGTGGACGCGGGCGGCAAGGGCGGCGCCATTCGCCGCATCACGAGCGGCATCGACGCGAGGCTATACCGATCGATCCCCGTCGCCGCGCCCACCGACGAGGAAAAGGCACATCACTACCTGTGGCGCTTTTGGCGGCACATCCCCCGCGCGGGCTACATCACTGTCTACGATCGCTCCTGGTATGGGCGGGTGCTGGTGGAGCGCGTGGAGGGCTTCGCCACGGACTCCGAGTGGCGGCGTGCATACTCCGAGATCAACCAGTTCGAAGAGCAGCTGGTTGAGAGCGGCGTGATCCTCTTCAAGTTCTGGCTACACATCAGCCAGGATGAGCAGCTGCGGCGCTTCGAAGAAAGGGAAAAAATCCCCTACAAACGTTACAAGATCACGGCGGACGACTGGCGCAACAGGGAGAAGTGGCCGGACTACAAGACGGCAATCAACGAGATGGTGGCCCACACCAGCACAGAGTCCGCCTCCTGGACCCTCGTCGAGGGCAACGACAAACCCTTCGCGCGTATAAAGGTGCTACGCACCTTGTGTGAGGGTTTGAAGGACGCTCTCAAACAGGAGGATATCTGCAGCACGAGCGGCTATCTGCCCTGCGGGCACAAGCGATTCATGGACGTGAGCCAGAACGACAACGAGAACAAAGACAAGGATCGCGGCAGGAAGCGAAAGTAACAGTCAGCTTGCGGGCGACGCAGACAGATCGGTGGCAGCCCCTGGCAGAGACCACGTCGGCTCGGCAGCCGTGAAGAGACGGAAGAAGTTCTCCCGCGAGGCCGCGGCGATCTCACTGGGATCGGTGCCCCGCACGCCGGCGATGCATTCTGCCACATGGACGACGAAACGGGGCTCGTTCGGCCTCCCCCGGTGAGGGACGGGCGTCAAGTAGGGTGCATCGGTCTCGATAAGCAGGCGGTCTATGGGCACCACGGCAGCCACGGCCCTCAGCTCGTCCGCATTACTGAAGGTCACGATGCCCGAAAACGAGATGTAGAAGCCGAGGTCCAGCGCCTGCTTCGCCATGTCCAAGCTCTCGGTGAAGCAGTGCAGGACCCCACCGACGTCTCTCGCCTGCTCCTCGCGGAGGATGCGGATGGTGTCCTCACGCGCATCCCGCGTATGGACGATCAGAGGCTTGGCGCAGGCTCGCGCTGCCGCGATATGCGTACGGAAGCGTTCACGCTGCCAGTCCAGGTCGCCCTCGCTCCGGTAGTAATCCAGGCCGGTTTCGCCGATCGCGACGTTGCGTGGGTCCGCCGCGAGCTCCACCAGCTCTTCTGGGGTGGGGTCGCGTCGGTGGCGTTCGTTGGGGTGAACGCCGACGGACACGGATACGTCCGCATAGGGCTCCACCAACGAGCGCATCTTCGGGTAATGCTCGAGGTCGATGGACACGCAGAGGCTGTGCCCTACCCCGGCATCCCGTGTCTCCTCCATTAGACGGTCAAGGCTCCCCTCATACCGCTTCAGATTGAGGCGGTCGAGGTGGCAGTGGCTATCCACAAGCAACTCACTGAAGGACTGAGAGTTTTCTTGGGAACGTTCCGAAACTGTCACTGATTCTGCCACTTCCAGCCCGTTTTCGTGGGGTTAAGCGCCTTAAGCTCGTTTATCACGATGTCACGCTGACGGACGTAGGTGCCGACGAGGGTGGACCCTTCGAGTTTCGCACCCCTCGCCTTCCGGTCGAACTCGCGCACCTCAGCCACCAACTGCCCTGCCCTCTCAGCTAACTCGAACCACGCTTCCGGCGTCAACGACTGATAGGCCGGGAGATGTAGGCGCCGAAGATACTCATCCAGATCGTCAGACCAGGCCCCGGCCTTCCCTCCCACCTTAGCTCAGCGGCAGTGGCGGCTCTCGCTTACTTAGCGCATAGACTGTGCTGCGACTCCTCACGTTCAGACGCTCCGGCACCTTGTAGAGTAGTAGAAACCGCGGCTCTGCCATACCTATCCTCCTGTCGCCGCACCAATTGTACCGCAACGAGGCACCCCGGTTTGCCGCCCCGGTCACGCCAAGGGGAGGGGGCAGCTCCCGGCGCAGCAGCGCCACGCTTGGACTCGTTCTCCGCGGCCGGTTGCGTGATCAAGCTTCGGTCTGGCCTTGGCGTTGCCGTTGCGCGTCGCGATCGATTGCTCTATTCCTCTGGCGTAAAGAGAATTTTGGCCAGGAAAAGTGGGTCCTCCGCCTGTAGTTTTGACCCCCCCGGGGGGCCGTCGGACCCGGAGTCCCGTTTGCCCCCGTCCGCCGACTCAAGAGAGTGCCTCAACATCTCCTCCCCCTCCTCTGCAGCCTACTGACCCCTTGGATCCACAGGTAGCTGCGCCCTCGCCCACATCCGGCCGTCTCTGTGCCAATAGCTCACGCCGCCCCCGGCTACTGCCGAACCCACTGTGGCCGTGAGCTACCATCCAGCCTTCGACTCGACCCTGACCGCCGAACCGGGTACCGATTCAGATCCAGCGCCATGGGTCCCCCGGCGTATATCCCGGGCCGTGCTGTATCAAACCGCCGCTCCCGGTCGCTGGGACTCCAGCCCGAAAAACTGCGCGGCGCCCCGTTTCAGGGCAATAGGGCGATAGTCGCTTTACTTCTGGTTGCCAAAATCCGGGTCCGTGGCCTTCAGCTCTGTGCGATAGCGCCTCTTCTTGGCGTTGAGTTCATCGCGGTGCGCTGCGTGGTAGGCGGCACCACCTACGGCGTCATCGAGGCCGTGGCGCCTCAACGCTCGGGCGCGTTCTGCATCAGGAGACGGATGACTACGGTTTCTGCTCGATTTCCGCGGAGACGCCGCAAAGCCTCAAGTGTGCCTGATACAGCTGGTCCAGTAGGGTCTCGACTTCTTCCAGGCAATCGGACGGATCACGGAGCACATGTGGCGCGAACCAACTCTGCTCCAACTCTCTTTCCACTCCCTCTAGCACGTGCAGACAGTCCACGTACGACATAACCCCCTCCCTGATCGGTCTTCGCCGACACTTAGCAGTCGTACGATCAAGCGTAGCACCTCCGCGTGGTTGTCAAGGTGGAACCGGACCGCGGGACCATCTCGTCGTCGGGAAGATGCAGGAGGTGTCGGGCCATCACCAGATCCAGCAGAAGGCCGCTCAGGGCGCTGCTCGAAACGCTGACACCTCCGCATCCTCGTGCCGTTGCCGGTCCACGAGCGACTGCTTGTCCGCGCACTTTTGGAACCACCAAGCCGACCCGGCCCTAATGACCACCTCGCTACCGGGACGGCAAGACACTGCCCGTATGCTTGGGGTCAAAGCAGGTTGCAGCTTGTTACCAAAGTCGTCTCTCTAAACGATGCTCCAACCGTAAGTACCTACAGAAAAAACTCTTTACATTCACAGGAGCTGTGGATAACCCTGTGTACAATGCGCTCAGACCGGGTCGGAGAGCTGCATTTCATTACGATTCCGTTAACTTGATCAAGTTTCGGTCACCGAGTTTTCTACTCGGAAACAACGTCCTAGAGCATATTACCTATTACTGACGTGAGGTCACCGCGTAACATGAAGGCCGTTTAGCGTCAAGACTCATTCTGTGAATAACCTTGCAGATTGAGAGCAATGTCTCCCTTTGCGCCGACGCTCACGTGTGGCAGGAAGTCCATCTCCCCGTGTGCACGGTCCAGAGTCATCTATGCCGCCACTCCCACGGTGGAACCGGATCTGGATCGGTCCACAGACCCCGTCGTTCAGCCCGGGCCTTGTTCTCGGCGTCCTCGTAGAGCAATCGGTCCGCAGGGCTCTGCTCATTGGCGTACTTTCGATACCACCAAGCTAATCCCGCCCGGACCATCCGGAGGAAGATCTCCTGCGGAACATCTCCGTGCTTCTCTTGATGCCAGCCGAGGTTAAGCGCCACCAAGCGGGCCACGCCGGCAAGCTGCTCCTTGGTGGCTGCGTCGATCAGCTGGGCCGCAAGGCTGGCGTAGGCGGCGAAGTCTCCAGCCTTATCCATCGGGTCCGGATCGCACAGTTGACCTCTTCTGGGCCTTAACAATTCTCTTACGTAGCCGACAGTTGCGGCTGAAAGTTGGTGCTAAAAGGTGTATTTTCCCCACACCAAGAACATAAGGGGGCAGGGGGAATCTAGTGGGCCAGGCCGCTCAAAAGAAACAGAGCAACGGGGCCAAACTCGATTTCGACGCAAGACTCTTGCTGCCGGCTGACGGTCTTCCCCAACAACGCTGTCTCGGAATGTCCCGTCTGTGCTCGTGATACCCCGCCGATCGAACCGTTGTCGCCGGGGTTCGTGACGCGCAATGGCTACTGCGGTGCCTCGGACGTATTACGGTACCTGCGGTATGTGTCGCACACGTGGTGCCCCTGCGGGAGGCGGCCACTTCTCTGACGGACAGTGGCACTTGGGTAGCCAATCTCCACTTGGAGGCCGCGGTCAGGTGAACAGGGCGGACAGGTTTACGCGATCCCAGGCGACAACAAGTACGAGTACTTTGGAGTGCAACAGTAAGATGCGGAAGCTCACCCTGGCCCAGCTCGAACGCCACCTGTTCGGGGCCGCCGACATCCTGCGCGGCAAGATGGATGCCTCCGAGTTCAAGGAGTACATCTTCGGGATGCTGTTCCTGAAGCGGTGCTCGGACGTGTTCGAGGCCCGGCGGCAGGAGATCGTCGCAGAGCAGATTGCTCGGGGGCGTACCGAGGAGGAGGCCGAGCAGCGGGCCAATGCCAAGGGATACTACACCGACACCTTCTTCGTCCCGGAGCAGGCCCGCTGGGCGTACCTGCGCGACGAGCTGCACCACAACGTCGGCGACGGGCTCAACAAGGCGCTGGCGGCCCTGGAGGAGGAGAACACGGGGCTGGAGGGGGTGCTCCAGCACATCGACTTCACCCGCACGGTGGGCAAGTCCAAGCTGCCGGACAAGAAGCTGCGCGAGCTGATCCAGCACTTCAACAAGTACCGGCTGCGCAACGAGGACTTCGAGTTCCCCGACCTGCTCGGCGCCGCCTACGAGTACCTGATCCGCGACTTCGCCGACTCGGCCGGCAAGAAGGGCGGCGAGTTCTACACCCCGCGCGCCGTGGTCCGCATGATGGTCCGCCTGGTCGAGCCCCAGGAGGGCATGCGGATCTACGACCCTGCTCCGGCTCCGGCGGCATGCTGATCCTCTCCGCGGAGTACGTGCGCGAGCACGGCGGCAACCCGCGCAACCTCGGCCTCTACGGGCAGGAGGACAACGGCGGGGTCTGGTCCATCTGCAAGATGAACATGCTCCTGCACGGCATCCCGGACGCCGACCTGCGCAACGACGACACCCTGGCCGAGCCGCTGCACCTCGAGGGCGGCGAGCTGATGCGCTTCGACCGGGTCATCACCAATCCGCCGTTCTCCCAGAACTACGCCGCGGACGGCATCCCCTTCCCGGAGCGCTTCCGCTACGGCTTCTGCCCCGAGAGCGGCAAGAAGGCCGACCTGATGTTCGTGCAGCACATGCTCTCGGTGCTGCGGCCGGACGGGGCATGGTCTGCACCGTCATGCCCCACGGCGTGCTGTTCCGGGCGGGCCGAGAAGGAGATCCGCACGGGCTTCATCGAGGACGACCTGCTCGACGCGGTCATCGGCCTGGCCCCGAACCTCTTCTACGGCACCGGCATCCCCGCCTGCATCCTGGTGCTGCGGGCCAAGGGCGCAAAGCCAGCCGAGCGCCAGGGCAAGGTGCTGTTCATCAACGCCGACCGCGAGTACTACGAGGGCCGGGCCAGAACTACCTGTAGCCCGAGCACATCGAGAAGATCGTCAGCGCCTACCAGCGCTTCGCCGACATCCCGGGCTTCGCCGCCGTGGTGTCCCACGACGAGCTGGCCGAGAACGACTACAACCTCAACATCCGCCGCTACGCCGACAACGCCCCGCCGCCCGAGCCCCACGACGTGCGCGCCCACCTCCTCGGCGGCGTGCCGAAGGCGGAGGTCGAGGCCAAGGCCGAGCTGTTCGATGCCCACGGCTTCGACCCCATGCACCTGTTGGTCGAGCGGGACGAGCGCTACTTCGACTTCCGCCGCCGAGCTGAACGAGCAACGGCGACCTCAAGCAGCGCATCGAGGCCGACCCCGGAGTCCAGGACAAGGAGCAGACCCTCGCCGCCGCCTTCGAGGCCTGGTGGAACGCGCAGGAGCACCGCATCGCCGCAGCTGCCCGAGACCCAGGAGCTGATGACCCTGCGCGCCGAGCTGCTGGCGTCGCTTCGAGGAGGCCCTGGTGCCCGTCGGCCTGCTCGATCGCTTCCAGGTCGCGGGCGTCGTCGCCACCTGGTGGGGCGAGGTCAGTTACGACCTCAAGACCCTGATGGCCCGTGGCTTCGAGGGCGTGGTCGAGGCCTGGGAGACCAGCATCCTCACCGCCCTGGAGGAAGGCGGCAAGGACGACCCCCTCGACCACAAGCTGGTCAAGGCGCCTGCTGCCCGAGTTCCTGGACGAGATCGCCGAGGTCGAGGGCAAGGAGGCCGAGCTGGACGGCACCATCAAGGCCGCGACGGCCAGCGGGACGACGACGAGGAAGAGCGAAGAGGACGACGAGGAGGCGCTGTCCGAGGCCGAGATCAAGGCCCTGAAGCAGCGAGCTCTCGGCGGCGAAGACGAAGCTCAAGACCCTGCAGAAGAACTTCGCCGACCGCCTGGAGGAGGCCCAGGCCGAGCTGGATGCCGAGCAGGCGCAGGCGCTGGTGCTCGGCATCCTCAAGGGCGACCTCGACGCGAGCTGGACCGGCGCGTCGCCGCCCACCGGCAGGCCGTGGTCGTCGGCGTTCGAGAACTGGTGGGACAAGTACCGGGTGACGCTGCGAGACATCGAGGAGGAGCGGGACGCGGCGAAGGGGCGGCTGGATGGGTTCCTGGAGGAGTTGGGCTATGCCGGCTGACTGATTCTGCGAGCGACGTTGGCACGACGCTGGGCGGACATCGGCCGACCGTCGGGCACGGCGGCAGGAAAGGCCGTCGAGCATTCCGAGTATCGCAGCCAATGGGTACATCGTCTGGACACGTCAACATCGAGGCCGCGATCGGGATTTGCCGTCGTGCACGCTCCATCTCGCGAGCGGCGCTACACCGAGTCTGTCGCATGCGAGTCTGATCTGCAAGCCGGGAGACGTGCTGTGCTCGGTAAGGCGGCAGCCTCTGCGCATAGCGATATCACCGTCGCTCACGCCGGAGCCTGACACCGTCAATCGGGTCGATCGCGTGATACGGTGCGTCGATGCGACGATGTCCCGGCATTCGCCGTCATAGCTGACGAACGCACTGCACGTTCAAGAGCTCGATCGACGGCACGAAGCGAGCTCGGTGATCCTCATCTCGAGCAGTACACTTCGAGAATTTGCGGTTCCGCTGCCTCCCCTCCCCGAACAACGCCGCATCGCCGAGATCCTCGACACCCTCGACGAGGCCATCCGCAAGACCGAGCAGGTCATCGCCAAGCTCCAGCAGATGAAGCAGGGGCTGCTCCACGACCTGCTGACCCGCGGCATCGACGAGAACGGCGAGCTGCGCGACCCCGAGCGGCACCCGGAGCAGTTCAAGGACTCGCCGCTGGGGCGGATACCGAGGGAGTGGGAGGTTGCGCCGCTTGAGAACCTAGCAGACAATCTTCGACGGCGACGTATCCCGTTCCGAAGACAGGCCGTTTGATCGAGATAAGCGCCACGGCCCTGTACCGGTACAATGGAGCATCCGGGATCATCGATTGGGTCGAGCCGGTTCATGCTTCGGAAGGTGACGTGGCAGTGTCGTGCTCGGCGAAGATGGCGACCCGTACATGTGGTATCCCGGCGACTACCGCTGGCATTTCGGGTCTCGGGCCAGTTCTGGGTCGAGACAACGCAGCGCATCACATCCTTGCTCCAAAGCCGGATATCGATGTGCCCAGTTCGCTGACGGAACTCCTGTGAGGCCTAGCAGGACTATTCAGGGATCGTAAGCGGTTCTGACGACAGACCGCAAAGCTCACGGTCAGGACGGTCGCTTCGGCTGTCTGCGCGTTGCGCTCGTTCCCCAACATCTGGAGCAAAAGCGGATAGTCGCAATCCTTGAGGCGCATGACGCGTCGCATTAGATCGGAGAGCAGTTGGGACTCGACAAGCTCCGCACCCTCAAGCACGGCCTCATGGACGATCTCCTCACAGGCCGGGTCCGCGTCTCCATTCCCGAGGAAGCCGCGGCATGAGCAACCACTACGACGAACCTCTCAAGACCATCGACGGGCGCGCCCGCACCGTCCGGGAGCTGCTCGACAAGGCCAAGTACGCCATCGACTTCTACCAGCGCGAGTACGCCTGGCAGGAACGGCAGGTCCGCGAGCTGATCGACGACCTGACCGGCAAGTTCCTCGACCACTACGAGCCCGGTCACGCCCGCCATGAGGTCGAGCGCTACGGCCATTACTTCCTCGGCTCGGTCGTGCTCAGCCACAAGCGCAGCCAGCGCTTCGTGGTCGACGGGCAGCAGCGCCTGACCACGCTGACGCTGCTGATCATCCGCCTGCACAACCTGCAAGCCGGCCGCCCGGATCAGGTGGACGTGCGCAACTTGATCTACTCGGAGAAGTACGGGCGCAAGAGCTTCAACATCGACGTGCCGGACCGCGCCGAGGTCATGCAAGCCCTGCTGGAGGGTAAGACACCGGACGTAGCCGGGGCAGGCGAGTCCGTGCGCAACCTCGCCGCCCGCTACGAAGACATCGTCGGCTATTTGCCGGACGAGGTCACCGGCCCGGCCCTACCGTTCTTCATCGACTGGCTGCTGGAGAACGTCCACCTGGTCGCCATCGAGGCGTACTCGGACGAGGACGCCTACACCATCTTCGAGACGATGAACGACCGCGGACTCTCGCTCAGTCTGCCGGAGATGCTCAAGGGCTACGTGCTCGCGAACATCACCCACGAGGACGACCAGCGCGCCGTCAACACCACCTGGAAGTCGCGGATGCAGCACCTGCGCGCGATCGGCGAAGAGGAGGACGTGGACTTCTTCAAGGACTGGTTGCGCGCACGCCATGCCCAGAGCATCCGGCCCGGCAAGAAGGGCGCGGAGAACAGAGACTTCGAGCGCATCGGCTCGGAGTTCCACCGCTGGGTGCGTGACCAGAAGGAGCAACTGGGCCTGGTGGACGAAGACGGCTTCACCCGGTTCGTGAAGCGCGACCTGGACTTCTACGCCAAACGCTACGGCGAGATCCGCCGCGCGGCCGCAAGCGCTCACCGCGGGTTGGAAGGCGATCCGCTACAACGCTGACCGCGGCTTCACGTTCCAGTCCCAGGCCATGCTGGCGCCGTTGACCCCGGACGACCCGCCGGATGTGGTCCGGCGCAAGGTGGCGTTGGTGGCGGACTTCCTGGACATCTGGCTCGCGCGGCGGGTGTGGAACTTCCGCACCATCGCCTACTCGTCGGTGAGGTACACCCTGTTCCAGCTCACCAAGGAGCTGCGGGAGCGCGATACGGCCGCCCTCTCCGAGTTCCTGCGCAATCAGTTGGACGATCAGCCGGAGAGCTTCGCCCGTGAGCCCCGCTTCCGGCTGCACATGCAGAACTACCGGCAGGTCCGGCACATCCTGGCGCGATTGACGTGCTGGGTGGACGAACAGTGCGGTATCGCCTCGCACTTCGAGGACCTTGTCTCCGAAGGGCGAGGCCGGCCGTTCGAGATCGAGCACATCTGGGCGGACAAGTACGAGCGGTTCACCGACTGGTACCCCCACCCCACGGACTTCGAGGCGGAGCGCAATCGGATCGGGGGATTGGTCTTGTTGCAGCGAGGAATCAACCAGAGTCTGGGCGATGCCACCTACGAGCAGAAGCGCAACGCCTACGCAGCGCATGGGGCGAACCTGCTCGCCCGCAGCCTTCACCCGCAGGCGTACCAGAACAACCCGGCCTTCGCCGCCTTTCTTGACCGCACGGGTCTTCCGTTCCAGCCCTACGACCATTTCGGCCCCGAGCAGCAGCAGGAGCGCCAAGCGCTTTACATCCGCATCGCCGAGTGGGTCTGGAACCCCTCGCGCCTCGATCTCGACGGGGAGCAGCCGCCGGTTCCTGTCCCAATCGGCCAAAGCGACACGAGCGGTGGGGACAACGGTCACGACCTTGCGCAGCGGCATGCAGCGCGCTTGGCATTCTGGACCCGGCTACTCGACTATGCGAAAGAGCGGTCCGACCTCCACGCACGCATCTCACCGGGCGAGTACAACCGTCTGTGGTCGCGCCGCCATGGCGTTTCTTGGTGCTACTCATGCCTCCAGGACCAGACCGGGGTGATCGCCTACCTGGAGGGGGCACCAGCCGCTGAGAACAAGGCCCTGTTCGACGGACTTCACGCGCATCAATCTGAGATCGAGACCGCATTCGGACGTCCGCTCAACTGGTCCCGGCTGGACGACAAGATCAGTTCCTGGATCGGCACAGACGTACCCGGCGGCTGGCGTGATGAGACCACCTGGCCGCAGTCCATTGAGCAAGCAGTGGACGCGATGCAGCGGCTCTACGAGGCGCTCGCACCACGCATCCGCGACCTGCGGGATAGCGCCGGATGACCGCTGGCCCGGAGCTCACGGAGGTCGAGCAATCCTTCATCGACCAACTCGTCCTAATGGGCTGGGAGCACACGACCGGCAGCCTGGAAGACCCCAGCCAAACGGGCCGGGGCACCTTTCTGGCTCCCACGCTCCAGCGTCGCGTGGCTGGACGTGCCGCTGGCGCCTGCGAACCCGGTGGGTCCGCTTCGCTTGACCCACCCTACAACGGCTGGACTGCATTCCCACGCTGGAGCGCGGGAACGAGAGAGATGACCAAATGATCT
Source organism: uncultured Gammaproteobacteria bacterium (assembly GCA_963824085.1). Taxonomy (GTDB): domain Bacteria; phylum Pseudomonadota; class Gammaproteobacteria; order Chromatiales; family Chromatiaceae; genus JARRNE01. The sequence goes on along the minus strand of CAWGNT010000004.1, from coordinate 46,694 downwards.
GGACACTGCAAATCAAGCTCTTGTCGGGGCGCTGGGCGAGCAAGCCCTGGGAGGCGACCATCGCCCTCCGCGCTGCGACAACGCTGGACGACTTGCAACACTTCATCCGGCGGACCCTCGATTTCGATGACGATCACCTGCATACGTTCTATGTCGCCCGAACGCCTTGGGGCCAGGCGCGTTACGGCGCCGAGGTGGGTGGTGGACTGTTTTCACCGACGCTGAAAAGCCTGTACCCGCTCCCGAAGGGTCGAAAACTGTTCTACCTGTTCGATTATGGAGACGACTGGATTTTCCAGATCGCCCGAACCAGGAACAAACCGTTCACGGCGGAACCCGGTGTCGATTACCCGCGCCTGATCAGCGAGAGCGGCGAGAAGCCGCCCCAGTACCCCGAGCCCGATTTCACTATAGACCTTCAACCTGGATGAGCCTGAATGACAAGCACCCCCAGCATCCCAGATTGGAGCATCCACGGCACCTTGCCCCCAATCCGTCCCGGCACCGCGGCGACCTCGCCAGAGCGCTCGCCCTATGTTGCCTCGTCGCTCGATTTCTGCCTGCGGCTGGGCCAGACATGCGAACGGCGCTCTATCCTTCGTGGTTTGTTTGCCCTACGCGCCGTTTTGCGCGCGGCCGGTTTGGCGGACGGTTTCCAGTGGATCGACGGTAGCTTCGCCGAGGACTGCGAGGGCATTCGGGGCCGCGCGCCCGGCGACGTGGATGTCGTCACCTTCATCCCCTTGGGAGACCGGGCGAGGCAGCAACAATTGGTCGCCTCGCATCGGGTCCTATTTGTCGCCCATGAGGCAAAGGCCCACTTTCGAGTTGACCATTATGTCGTCGCGACCGATCGTGCGTTCGATTCGGGGCAAGCCCGTTGGGTGTCCTATTGGTACTCCATGTGGAGCCATCGACGCGACGACGAGAGATGGAAGGGCTTTGTCGAGCTTTCACTGTCGGACGACGATGCGGACGCGGCTGCATGGCTCGCTCGGCAAGATATCGGCGGGGCTACCGGGGAGGCGAACGATGAGCAGTAAAGAACGCGATTTCGTGCGCTCCGAGGTCACGACCCTCGAAGGGCTTCTGAGCAGCTTGTCGGAGGAGCGCATCATCGAGCGGATCGGTATCGAGGAGCGGCTCGCGCAGGCGCGCGAGCGGCTCGCCGAGCTGGAGGCGAGACCATTGGCTAGATCGTTGCCCATTACCTTTCGCGGCGCGCCGGTGGAGGGGACACGCTCGATCGACGCGGGTTTTGGATCGGCTGCGCTCAAGGCTTTCATCGAGGCGACGGATACCGTCGCGGCCAGCCTGGTCTCCGAGGCATTGAGGGGACGCGGTCGGTTGCCTGGAACTGGGCGTTCTCTCCGCATTGTCGACACCGCGCAGGGCTCTTTCGGCTTCGAGTTGGAGCTACCGCCGCCAACGCCGGATGAGCCCCAACTGGAGCTGGAAGGACTGGATCAGGGGCCGGACCCTTATGTTTCGGCTATCGCCACGACCTTTGCACTTCTAGCGGACGCCGCGGTTTCGGATGAGGAGGGCGTCTCGGACGTGGTTGCCGAGATCCACCCCCGAGCCGCCGCCAAAGTTCAGGCGTTTGCCAAGGTGCTGTCGGACGCGGGCGCCGGTTTTGCGGCCGAGTTCGACGGCAGGCGGGTGCGGCTGAACGAGGGCGACGACGTGCAGCGTGTGCTCGATGCGCTCAGAGACGAAGACATCTCTGAGGATACTGAGCAGCACGTCGGGATGTTGTTGGGCATCCTCCCTGAATCCCGTCGGTTCGAGTGCCGGCTCTCGGACGGGCGACTGATATCGGGAAGAGTCGATCGTGCCGTGCCGGATATGAGCGACTTCAAGGCAACCTGGGAGGGAAAGGACGCTACGCTGTCCTTTCGAGTGATTTCGGTTCGGACGAATCGACGCTTCATACTGACCGGGGCCGAAGAGGCACAGGGCTGAGATGGCCGCCGGCCCCGAGCTCACCGAGGTCGAGCAGCCCTTCATCGACCAGCTCGTCCTCATGGGCTGGGAGCACACGCCCGGTAGCCTCGAAGACCCGAGCCTGACCAGCCGGACCTCCTTCCGCGAGGTCGTGCTGCTCGACGACCTGAAGGAGACCCTGTACCGGATCAACCTGGACCCGGAGGGCAATCCCTGGCTCGACGAGGGCCGCATCATGCAGGCCGTCAACGCCCTGCAACGCCTCGGCACCGCCAAGCTGCTGGAAGCCAACCAGAAGGCCACGGAGCTGCTCGTCAAGGGTACCGTGGTCGATGGGGTGGAAGGCTGGGAGCAAGGCCGGGGGCGCACCGTTCATTTCATCGACTGGGACCACCCGGAGAACAACCGCTTCCGGGTCATCAACCAGCTCCGACTGGACTGCCCCACGGGGCAGGCCAAACAGTTCATTGCCCCGGACCTGGTGCTCTTCGTCAACGGCATCCCGCTCGTGGTGGTCGAGGCCAAGAGCCCCTATGTCGCCACCCCCGTGGAGGATGCCGTCAACCAGCTCCAGCGCTACGCCAATCGCCGTAAGGCCCTGGGCGTGGTGGACTTCGATGAGGGCAATGAACAGCTCTTCCGCTATGCCCAGTTCCTGGTTGCTACCTGCGGGGAGCAGGCCCGGGTGGGCACCTTCTCCTCCCTCGCTGTGCACTTCCTGGAATGGAAGGACACCAGCCCGACCCCCATGGCCGAGGTGGCCAATGAGCTGGGTAAGCCAGGCCAGGCACTGACCAGCCAGGAGAAGCTGGTGGCAGGGATGCTCCGCCCTGCCCACCTCCTGGACATCATCCGCCACTTCACCCTCTTCATGGAGGCCGGGGGGCGGACGGTGAAGATTGTCTGCCGCTACCAGCAGTTCAGGGCTGTGCAGCTGGCCGTGCAGCGGATGCTCACTGGCAAGACCCGCCTTGAGGATGGGGAGCAGGACCGCCGGGGCGGCATCATCTGGCACACCCAGGGGAGCGGGAAAAGCCTCACCATGGTCTTCCTCATCCGCAAGATGCGCTCTGACCCCACCCTCACCCGCTTCAAGGTCGTGGTGGTGACCGACCGGCGGGACCTGGAGAAGCAGCTGGCCGACACTGCGGCCCTGACCGGCGAAGTCCTGACCATCGTGAGACCTGAGCAGCGGGGTCTCAAGACGGTGCCCAGCCACGTGGTGCTCCAGGAGACACTCAGGCTCAAGGGCAAGGACCTGGTCTTTGCCATGATTCAGAAATACCAGGGCGACACCCTGGATGAGGACGAGACTGAAGACGATTCGGGTGCCGACTGGAAGGACGACCTGCCCATGGTCGCCGAGCCGTCCAACGTCTACCCCATCCACGGCAAGACACCGACAAAGACGGAACCGCTGCCCGAGCTGAACACCGACCAAGACATCCTGGTGCTGGTGGACGAGGCCCACCGCAGCCATACCAGTACCGCCCACGCCAACCTGATGCGGGCACTGCCCAACTGCGTGAAGATCGGCTTCACCGGGACCCCCATCATCATGCGGGAGAAGGGGCAGACCATCAGGATTTTCGGCGAGTTCATCGACCGCTACACCATCCGGCAGTCGGAGGCCGACGGCTCCACGGTACCCATCCTCTACGAAGGCCGCACCACCGGGGCGGCGGTGGAAGATGGCCGGGAATTGGATGAGGTGTTCGAGGATATGCTGGTGGACCGCTCCCAGGAGGAGCTGGAGACCATCAAGCAGAAGTACGCCACCAAGGGCCACGTCATGGAGGCGGAGAGGCTCATCAAGGCCAAGGCCCGGAACATCCTGCGCCACTATGTGGAGAACATCCTCCCCAATGGCTTCAAAGCCCAGCTGGTGGCCGTGAGCCGCCGGGCGACCATCCGCTACTACGAGGCCCTGCAGGAGGCCCGGGACGGGCTGGTGGCGGACATCCGGGGGATTCATCCCCAGCTGCTGGAGCTGGACGATGATGCGGTCAACCAGCTTCCAGCCGATAAGGCATTCCTGGTGCGGGCAAACCGCTTCCTGCCGACCATCCAGGCCCTGGAGTTCGCCCCAGTCATCTCCGGGCAGCACAACGACACCGTGGACCCCCAGGGTGAGTGGACCACTCGCTCAAAGATCGATAGCCGCATCACCCGCTTCAAGAAGCCCCTCTTCGCCGACGGTCCCAACAGAATTGGCTCGGATGACAGTGGGGGGAACAAGGCCGACCCCCTGGCCTTCCTCATCGTGAAGTCCATGCTCCTCACGGGCTTCGATGCCCCAGTGGAGCAGGTGCTCTACCTTGACCGCCATATCAAGGAGGCCGAGCTGCTTCAGGCCATCGCCCGGGTCAACCGGACCTATGCCCATGGTGGGGCGGAGAAGGGCTTCGGCATCGTGGTGGACTACTACGGGGTGGCCCGCCACCTAAAGGAGGCCCTGGCCGCCTACAGCGCCGAGGATGTTGAGGGAGCGCTCCAGAGCCTGGCCGATGAGATCCCCAAGCTCAGGGACCGTCACCAGCGGACCCTGGACCTGTTCACTTCGAGAAACGCCGACATCTCCGATATCGAGTCCTGTGTCCAGCTACTTCGGGACGAGAAGCTGCGGGCTGAGTTCCACGTCAAGCTCAGGCAGTTCCTGACGACCCTCGACCTGGTCCTTCCCCGCCCCGAGGCACTGCCTTTTGTCAACGATGCCAAGACCCTCACCCACATTCAGGCCAAGGCCCGCAATCGTTACCGTAGCGATGAGCGGCTGATTGGCAAGGAGGTAGGGGAGAAGGTCCGCAGGCTCATCGACGAGCACATCATCTCCCTGGGAATCGATCCCAGGATACCGCCCATCGAGATCACCTCAGCCAAGTTCGATGAGCATGTCGAGCAGGAGCGTTCCCCCAGGGCCAAGGCCAGTGAGATGGAGCATGCCCTGCGCTACCACATCCGTAAGCACCTAGAGGAGGATCCCACCCACTACGAGAAGCTCTCTGAGCGTCTGAAGGGCATTCTCAAGGAATTCGAGGGCCGTTGGGAGGAGCTGGCCGAGGCCCTGAAGAAGCTGGTTGAGGAGGCCAGGCAGGGCCGCCAGCAAGATGACACCACCGGGCTGGACCCTGAGACCCAGGCCCCCTTCTTCGATCTCCTCAAGCAGGAGACTGTTGGAGACGGGAAGCTCGAAGGTGAGGCGTTGAACAAGCTCTGTACCCTCACCGTGGAGCTGGTGGACCACATCCAGCAGGAGATTGCCATTGTCGGCTTCTGGAGGCGGGCTCCAGCCCAGGAAGGACTACGCGGCTGGATAGTTCAGCTCTTGGACGACCCCATGCGGTCAGTGGTCCCGTGGGAGCGCATCGAGCCCGTGGCTGACAGGCTGATGGAGCTGGCCAAGGCCAACCATCACCGGTTGGTGAACTGATGGAAGCCCTGGCCATGGAGACCCTCACCGTCGATGAGCTGACGTTCGAGGTCCGCCGCAGCCCCCGGCGTAAGACCCTGGAGATCACCCTGGACCGGGCCGGTGACCTCATCATCGCCGCACCCCCCGAGGTGGGGCAGGAAAGGCTAACTGACTTTGTCCGGGAGAAGCGCTTCTGGCTCTATGCCAAGATGGCCGAGAAGGAGAGCCTGCAGCAGCCCCTGGAAACTAAGGAGTTCGTCAGCGGGGAGGGATTCCCGTATCTCGGCAGAAGCTATCGCCTGCTATTGGTGGACGACCAGGACGTGCCCCTCAAGTTGGAGGCGGGCCGGTTCAAGTTACTCCGATCCCTGGCTCCGCAGGGGCGTGAGCACTTCATCTCCTGGTACACCGACCATGCCAGGACCTGGCTCCAGCACCGACTGAGAGGCTGGACATCCCGGATGGGTCTACAGCCCAAGGGTGTCGATGTACGCGACCTTGGATTCCGCTGGGGCTCATGCGGGAAGGCTGGGAACCTCAACTTCCACTGGGCCACCATCCTGCTGCCCGCCAGCGTGGTGGACTACGTCATCGTCCATGAGCTGGCGCATCTCAGGGAGCCCAACCACACCCCCGAATTCTGGCGACGGGTGGAGCGGGCACTGCCTGAGTACGAGCAGCGCAAGAGTTGGCTGGCCGAGCATGGTGGGCTGCATGTTGTGCTGTGAACGGGGAAGCAGTACCAGGGCTTTCCATGCATCGGTTGAGGAACTAGGGGATGAGCTACGAGGGCCGCGAAAGGGCGCTCAGCAAACTCTGCGACCGGGTGGGATGGTTGCTCAACCAGGAGGAACCGGAAGACCAGGAGCCCCTGATGCGGTATCTGGATTTAACCGTCCGTCGGTAATAGGAAATTGTCGCGGGCGCGGCTCACCCGAAAGGCGCTGATTTCAACTGCTCAGCAGTTGCGCTGACATCAACAAGATCAATGCGTTGGCCGCGGGGTGATTGTAATGCGAACTACCGCCAGTGATCCCACATTTCACAACGTCTCGGGGGTAGATCCGGCACTCCAAAATTAGGCGGTTGACCTTGCGGTTGGGGCAGATTTCCGCTTATCGAATCACCACGCAAAGCGTACCTCGTGTGCGTAGCGGAACTGAAAGACCGAAGCAGGGGTGGGAACGGATAGCAGGTCGAGAACCTGCGACGGCGGTCAGCAGGAAACCGCGGAAGGGCAGCCGTCCGAGGATAATACTTTTTCGTTAGTGGAATGGTGGTTCGAGTGGTCGGCCAACTCAGACATTAGCAACGGAGGGCCTACGACGGCGACCAAGATGACCAGGGCATAGAAGGCGTTCGTGAGGAATTGACGGATCATGTTCCTTCCTCCTCTTGAACTGTGCAGGTGCCATTTGCGCGGATGACTGGGTGCTACCGGATTTAGATTCCGGCGGTTTCGCTTAGCGTCAAAAGTACCTGCTCACGAGCCGGGTTACCATCACAGTCCTGTAACAGTGTTGGGGGGGATGCCGGTGATTGAGCTGTCGCTCGTCATCAGAGTGGCCGATCCACCGCAAAGCGCTCAGGCGTCGCTCTCGCGCGAAGCTAGGCGGTTTCGCACCAGTCCCGCACGGCTGCGACCTAGTTTTCGTCCAGCTGCACCGACCTACGCATGGAGCACCACGTGACCCCCAGTCCACGCTGCCGGACCATATTCTCCCAGCGCTTAATGCTCGGGCGCATAGTCAGGGCTGCAGCCACGGCCCCGCAGCCCACCCTCATCCTGTTTCCCCTTCTTCGATTTCCTGGCCGCCTCGGAAAACTCGGCTGCCGTGTGGGCTTGTCGCTACACCGGCGAACCCCGTGTTCATGTGGTCTTCGCCCTACGAATATGTTCCAGCCAGCTCTTAGCAAGTCGGTGGACATCGGGTTACTTGTCTTCGGACGGTCCTGATATCCGTGTCGAGCCCAGTCTTCGGTAACTAGCGGGTTATAAACTGCATCTGTAAAGCGCTTGAATTCCCGCTCTTCTATCCCGAATTGCTTGTTGAAAGCTTGGTGCTTTCGCTTAGGCCCCGCCATTAGCTCGTAGATCTTGAAGACATCTGCTCCCGACGGATTCTCGGTCTTCATCAGTTCGAGAACTTTTGCTGCCGTCTCATCCCGATACGCTGGTTCGAGCCGCGCCAGTTGGGCCTCCAGTTTCGCCTGATACTCCGCCTCCGCTTGTTTGTTTTCCCATCTCTCGCGCTCCTCGTCGGATAGTCCCTGGGGTGAAGAAATGGTTAGGCTACCACCAAAAGATGCCTTGGCAACTATAGTTTTGGCCTCCAGGAAAACGTGACGCGCTGGAGTTGCGCCAGAGTAATCTATAACACCCCCCCAATGCGAAGTGCGGATCAATCTTCGCGGGACCGGTGAGTGCTGCACGGAGTCGCTTTGCCTTCTCCCAAACCTCTTTTGAGGTACCGCATTCGTCGATTCCTGGTGACGTGAACAGAGGAACTCCGGCGCTTTCGATCAGTGTAAACCCGAGGCGATACAACCCTGCACAGTTGGACGCCCCGGATTTCTCGACACGCCTCTAACTATGGGTTGTCATTATTTATAACTGGAGGGAATTGTGGCTTTGTGCGGGTTGTAAACTGTCGAGGTGGCAGTGGCTATCCACAAGCATGATCGGTGGGCGTCGTTCGCAAGCATTGGCGGTCATTCCCCTGATCGAGCGGGCGCCAGGCGAGAGGAGGCGGGGCACGCGACGGCGCCGGCGCGTCCTCTACATGGTGTGGGTCGGTCGGTCCGAGGTCAGCATACCGGCGAGGTAGTCCTCGATCTTGCGCCGGGCGGCGCCCTTGTCCTGATCGCTGAACTGGACGCCAACTCCCACTGCGCGATTCCCCTCTGCGCCCGGAGGCGTCACCCATACCACCTTACCGGCCACGGGGAGGCGCTCCGGTTCGTCCATGAGCCGCAGGAGCAGGAACAGCTCATCTCCGATCTCGTAGCGTTTGGTCGTCGGGATGAACAGGCCACCGTTCTTGACAAAGGGCATGTAGGCGGCGTAGAGCGCGTTCTTGTCCTTGATGACAAAGCTGAGGATGCGCTGTCGCCCGCCGAGCACTCCGGGATCCATTCTCTTTCCTACCCGTTCTTTCCGTTAGGGGAAGGCTGTACAGTCAGCGTCTCCCGCGGGGCCGGACGCCCCGCCATCTGCAGCACCTGCATGGCGCTGAAGATGAAGGCACCCGCTAACCACGCTTGTCGGATGCCGTGCGCCGAAAAATCCCGGATGGACTATTCAGCGCTTCGTCAAGCCGCGCGGGCGCCCCGCGCGTCCCCCACGCCAATCAACCGGCGGCGACCCGCATCCATTCCACGAGGAGCGACTCGTAAAGGAGCAGCCGATTGAGGGTACCCCCCTCCGCAGCTTTGGCGCGCAAGATATTCCGCAGGAGCTGATGGCAGGACTGCGGATCGATCCTGCCCGCCAGCGCGCCCAAATCGTCGACCTTGTCCGTGTTTATGAGCCTGGGTGCGGCGTGACCGCTCGTCAGTCGCAAGACATCACTGATCCAGCCGCTCAACCAGTCCAATAATATCGCTGGCTCGTGCCGGTTCCAACCGGCTGCCTCGGCGATGGGATCACGCTTTCCGTGACCGACAGCGGCAAATCCGGAAAAGAGATCGTCGCGTACGGCCAGTTGCCCGCTCTCCGCAAGGGCAAGCGCCCGAAGCGGCGCGCCGTGCGCCAGGCCAAGCAACTTCGGCGCCTCGGCAGGCTCCGCGTATCGGGTGAGCCATGCGAGCGCATCGCTCTCTCGGGGAACCGGCACCCGCAGGAGCTGGCAGCGGCTGCGCACCGTCGCTGGAAGCCCACTCGGCTGCTCGCAGATCAAGCACAAGAGCGTCCCGGAGGACGGTTCCTCCAGTGTCTTGAGGAGGCTGTTGGCGGCCGCCGTGTTCATCCGGTGCGCGGGATCGATCACGATGACCTTCTGCCTGCCTCGGTGCGCAGTCAGCGCATCGGCCTCCGCGAGCCGGCGCACGCTGTCAACCCGGATCTCGTCCGACTGCCCCTCAGGGTCTGGTCCGATCGCGATGTAGTCAGGATGCGTGCCGGCGGCCCAGAGTGCGCAGTCTCGGCAATGACCGCAGGGATTTCCCTCACCGTCGGCCTGCGGGCACAGAAGCGAGTGCGCCAAGTGGGCGATCAGTCGCCGCTTGCCCACGCCGGCGGGACCAGTAACCAACAAGGCATGGGGAAGACGGCCAATGACCCTGGCCGCAAGCAATGCGTCCCAACTTGAGGTGTGCCAGGGCAGAAGCCCTTCCGCCGTCGCGTCCATCATCGATCTAGGCAACCGCTAAGCGCCGCCGCGCAGAGGAAGCAATCCCGCAATCCATTATCCGAGCCGCGCGGCAAAGTTCCCGACGGCCGCACGCATCTGCTCCGCGACGTCAGCAGCAGGGCCAGCGGCATCGATCACCCTGATACGGTGCGGATAGCGCTCTGCGAGCTGGAGATAGGCCGCACGCACGGCCGCGAAGAATTGCACCTTCTCCGACTCGAAGCGGTCGGGGGCGGACCGCTTGCCTGCGCGCTCGAGCCCGGCGGGCACGTCGAGATCGAGCAGCAGGGTCAGATCCGGCCGCAGGCTTCCTTGGACGAAGCCCTCGAGAATGGAAATACGTCCAAGATCGATCCCCCTCCCCCCGCCCTGGTAGGCATAGGTCGCGTCCGTGAAACGGTCACACACGACCCAGGTGCCGGCTTGAAGCGCCGGTACAATGGCGTTGGCGAGGTGCTCGGCACGGGCGGCGAACATGAGGAGCAGCTCGGTATCCGCTGCCATTCCCCGGCAATCCGGGTCGAGAAGGACGGTCCGGATACGCTCGGCAATCGGCGATCCGCCCGGTTCTCTGGTTGTCATGACGGGTATGCCCTGCCCTTCCAGATAAGCCCGGACCACGTTCACCTGAGTGGACTTGCCGGCGCCTTCGATGCCCTCGAGCGTGATGAATCTCCCGCGTGGCGTCATCTCTGGTCAACGAGCGCCCAGCTGGTACCGCCGCACCGCTGCGTTGTGCTCGGCGAGCGTCGCGGAGAACTGGTGGCTGCCATCGCCCCGCGCGACGAAGTAAAGACTGTCGCCCTCCGCGGGGTGCAGTGCCGCGTGTATCGCTCCCCGACCCGGCAGGGCAATCGGGGTCGGCGGCAAGCCAGTGTGCAGGTAGGTGTTGTAGGGGGTGTCTTCGGTGAGGTCGGCGCGCGTCAGGTCGCCGTCGTAACTGTCGCGCAACCCATAGATCACTGTGGGGTCGGTCTGCAGCCTCATGCCCAGCGCCAGCCGCCTTGCGAAGACGCCGGCGATCTGCTGCCGCTCGGAGGCAAGCCCTGTCTCTTTTTCCACGATCGACGCCAGGATCAAGGCATCGTCTGGAGAGGCGAGCGGCAGCCCCTCGGCCCGTTTCGCCCACTCCTCCGCGAGGACCCTTTCCATAGTCCGATGGGCGCGGCGCAGGATGTCGAGATCGCTCGTTCCCTTGGTGAAATAGTACGTATCGGGGAAGAACCGTCCCTCGGGGTTCTGTCCCGGGTAGCCGAGGCGCGCCATCAAGCCTTTGCAGGAAACGCTCTCGAGCTCCTTGACGAAACGGTCGTCGGCGGCAATAGCCACGAAGGCCTGTCGGAAGGTCCAGCCCTCCACGATGATCACCGCATGTTGCATCACCTTGCCGGATGCCAAGAGGGCAAGCACTTGCGGCGGCGTGAGCCCTGAACGGATCTCATACTCTCCCGCCTTGATCTCGCTCCCCTTGCCCGTCATTCGACCGAGCGCCATAAAGAGATAGGCGTTGCCGATGATCCCGCGGGCGGCGAGATCCTCACTCAGCCCCCGAAGCGAAGTCCCTCGCGGTATGTCGAGCACGACCGACTGCGTTTCGAGCTCGATCGGCGTCGTGGTGAAGCGCCGGTATTCCAGCCACGCGCCGGCACCGACAAGGGCAGCGATGAGGACAATGACCAGGAGCACCCGCATCGATGTCTTCTCTCAAGCTTGCATGTGCGCGGAAGGCCGCATGGAGCCAGCCCGGATGCGTCACGGCGGCTCCGGCCCGGGTGTCCTGCCCGCGCGGCTTGGTACGCCTCGCCAGCAGCGATGCCCCGGCTTCGCGGCAAACCCCGCTCTAAAGCCGGCGGAAGATCAGGGTACCGTTCGTACCGCCGAAACCAAAGGAGTTGCTGAGGGCGATGTCGATCCGCATCTCCCGCGCCCGGTTGGGTACGTAGTCGAGGTCGCACTCTGGATCCGGGGTCTCGTAATTGATGGTGGGGGGCGCCACCTGGTCCCGGATCGCAAGCAAGGTGAAGATGGCCTCTGCTCCGCCCGCGGCGCCGAGCATATGGCCGGTCATCGACTTGGTGGAGCTGATCGCTAGACTCCGCGCATGCTCGCCGAAGGCCCTCTTGATTCCATTGGTCTCGGCGATGTCGCCGGCGGGAGTCGAGGTACCGTGGGCGTTGATGTAGTCGACGGCATCGGGATTGATCCCGGCGTCCGCCAGCGCGAGGAGCATGCAGTCGCTGGCGCCTTCCCCATTCTCGGAAGGTGCAGTCATGTGGTAGGCGTCGGAGTTCATACCCATGCCGATGACCTCCGCGTAGATGTTTGCGCCCCGCGCTTTGGCTAGCTCGTACTCTTCAAGCACCACGACGCCGGCGCCGTCGCTCAACACGAATCCGTCACGGTCCTTGTCGAAAGGACGGCTGGCGCGCTCCGGGTCCTCATTGCGGGTGGAAAGCGCCCGGGCGGCGGCGAACCCACCGAGACCCACGGGCGAGGTGGCCATCTCCGCGCCTCCCGCAACCATCACGTCGACGTATCCGTGGCGGATCATGATGGCGGCTTCACCGATATTGTGCGTGCCGGTGCTGCAGGCGGAGACGATGGAGTAATTCGGTCCCTTGAGCCCATACTTGATAGACAGGTCGCCGGCGACCATGTTGACGATATTTGCCGGGACGAAGAAGGGTGAGATCTTGCGCGGTCCACCCTGCCGATAGGCCTCGTAGTTGTTTTCGATGCCCGTGATCCCGCCGATACCTGAGCCGATGGCGACCCCGATGCGCTTACAGTTCTGCGGCGTCACCTCAAGCCGTGCATCCTCGATCGCCTGGATGCCCGCGGCCATCCCGTAATGGATGAACTTGTCCATCTTTCGTACGTCTTTCTTGGAGACGTACTTCTCCGGATCGAAACCGTAGATAGGCCCCCCGAAGCGCGTGGAAAAAGGTCCCACGTCGAAATGCGTAATCGGCTGGATCCCGCTCTTGCCGGCAAGGATGCTCTCCCATGCGGATTTCGTATCCAAACCCACCGGGGCAATGATCCCGACCCCAGTGACTACGACCCGTCTGCCAGCCATGCGGTACCCCTTTGGATTTGGGCAAGTGCCTGCGGCCGCGCCTCAACCGTCGCCCTGGCGACGGCCGCATCGAGATGTGTGCGCAACAGTCGTCACGCAAGATGCCCGTTGATGTAATCGATCGCCTGCTTGACCGTGGTGATCTTTTCCGCATCCTCATCGGGAATCTCGGTCTCGAACTCTTCTTCCAGGGCCATCACCAGCTCAACGGTATCGAGGGAGTCGGCGCCTAAATCGTCGACAAAGGATGCCTCGGGATTGACCTCCTCCTCTTTGACACCCAACTGCTCCACCACGATCTTCCGAACTCGTTCTTCGACGCTGCTCATCTCGTTTGGATCCTCCGGATTAGACTCATAGCCCTGAGCCACAGGGCCCGCGGTATTCTATTAACAATCGGACATGGATGAAAGGCAAACACAGCCCCTTGTGGTTGTGTTAACCGGCTGGAATGCATCAGTTTTTCCGTGCTGGAGATCCATTCGCATCGGCACTCAGGCCATGTACATGCCGCCGTTGACATGGATAGTCTCCCCGGTGATGTAGCTTGCCAGGGGCGATGCGAGAAAGGCCACGACATGCGCGACCTCTTCGGGGCTCCCGAGGCGCGCGAGCGGTATGGTCGCCAAGAGCTGCTCGCGCTGCGCTTCGTCCAGCGCCCGTGTCATATCCGTATCGATGAACCCTGGCGCTACGCAATTCACCGTGACGCCCCGGGAACCAACCTCCCGCGCCAGCGCCTTGGTGAAGCCCACGATGCCCGCCTTGGCGGCAGCATAGCTCGTTTGCCCGGCGTTGCCGCTCGCCCCCACCACCGAGGAAATGTTGACGATACGTCCCTTGCGCGCCTTCGTCATCGCGCGCAGGCAGGCCTTGCTCATACGGTAGACGGAGCTGAGGTCGGTGTCGATGACGGCGTCCCAGTCCGCGTCCTTCATCCTCATCAGGAGATTGTCGCGCGTGATGCCCGCGTTGTTGACGAGAATCGAGGGGGCGCCCAGCTCTTTGGTCACCCGCTCCAGCGCTGCGCGCACGGATTCCTGATCGGTCACATCGAGGACAATACCGACACCGGTATGCCCGCTCTCGCGCAGCGCTGCCTGGAAGCGCTCGGCCCCCGCTCTCCGTGGTCGCAGTGCCGGCCACCGCCGCACCGGCGGCCGCAAGGCCAGCGGCAACGGCTCGCCCGATACCACGCGAGGCGCCGGTCACCAGGGCGATCTCGCCATCAAGCATCGCGCGTCACCTCCAGGGCATGCGTCAGCGAAGCGGGATCGAACACCCCGATCGACTCTAGCCGTTTGTCGATTCGCTTGACGAGGCCCGTCAATACCTTGCCTGGACCAAGCTCCAGCACGGTTCTCACGCCCTCCTTGGCCAGACGCTCAATGATTTCCACCCAGCGCACGGGACGGTATAGCTGCTGGACCAACAGGCTCCGGATCTGATCCGGCTCGGAGGCGGCGGTAACCGAGACGTTATGCAGCACAGGTACGACCGGGTGGCGCACAGCGACCTCCATCAGGCGCTCGTGGAGCCGCTCGGCTGCAGGCTGCATCAAGGCGCAGTGCGAAGGAACGCTCACCGGCAGGACGATGGCCCGCTTGGCCCCCGCGCGCTTCGCGATCTGGGCGGCTCGGGTCACGGCGGTAGCGTGGCCCGCGACTACCACTTGCCCCGGCGCATTGAAGTTGACCGCCTCGACGACCTGTCCCTGCGCGGCCTCCGCGCAAACCGCACGCACCGCTTCATCGGTGAGGCCCAGCACTGCCGCCATCGCCCCGGCTCCCTGCGGGACCGCCTCCTGCATCAAGCGTCCACGCTCGGCAACCAAACGCAACCCGTCCGCAAACGAAAGGGCCTCGGCACAGACGAGCGCTGTGTACTCGCCAAGGCTGTGGCCGGCCATCCAGCCGGGCTGGGCGCCGCCCTGCTCCTGCCAGACCCGCCAGACACCGACCCCGGCAGCGAGCATTGCCGGCTGGGTAATATGGGTGAGGTCGAGCTGTTCCTTTGGTCCCTCGCTGGCCAACTCCCAGAGGTCCAGACCGAGGACCTCGGATGCCTCGGTGAAGGTCGCGCGAACGACCGGATACGCGCCGGTAAGCTCACCCAGCATGCCAACGGACTGGGAGCCCTGTCCCGGGAAAACAACAGCACTCGTGGATGTCATACGTCGGAAAGGCTGTCAGTAGCGGAGCAACACCGAGCCCCAGGTAAATCCGCCGCCGAATGCCTCCATGAGGACAGTCTCGCCGCGCTTGATACGCCCGTCACGCACGGCCGTGTCGAACGCCAACGGGATGGACGCGGCCGAGGTGTTAGCATGGTCGGCGACCGTGACGACGACCTGGTCCATGGGTAGATTGAGCTTGCGCGCCGTGGCCTGAATGATTCGGATGTTTGCCTGGTGAGGAACGAGCCAGTCGATATCTGACTTCTGCATTCCGTTCGCCTCCAGGGTCTCGTCGACGATGCGCCCGAGGGTGGTAACGGCCATCTTGAAGACCTCGTTACCCTTCATCTCCATGTACGGATCGCCGTCACAGGATCCGGAGCCGATGCCCCTCGGCACCTGCAGGAGGTCCTTATAGGCACCGTCCGCGTGCAGGTGCGTTGAGACAATACCGGCCTCCTCTGCCGCTGCGAGGACTACTGCGCCCGCGCCATCGCCGAACAGGACGCTGGTGCCCCGATCCTGCCAATTGAGCACGCGGGACATGGTTTCCGCCCCTACGACCAAGGCCCGGCGCGCGTCCCCCGTGCGAATGAACTTATCGGCAACACTCAGGGCGTAGATGAAGCCGGTGCAGACGGCCTGGACATCGAAGGCCGGGCAACCGTGGACGTCGAGCCGCTGCTGCAGCAGGCAGGCGGTGCTGGGGAAGATCTGGTCCGGAGTAGTGGTGGCGACGATGATGAGGTCGAGATCCGATGGATCCGTTTCGGCGGCCTCCAGTGCGTGGCGTGCCGCTCCCTCCGCAAGATCGCAGCATGACTCCCCTGGTGCGACGATATGGCGCTTGTGGATACCGGTGCGCTCCCGAATCCACTGGTCGGAGGTGTCGACGATCTTCTCCAAATCGAAGTTCGTCATGACGCCCGAAGGCAAGAAGCTGCCAGTACCTGCGATGCGGGAATACAAATTCACGCCGTCGCCCTTGTCCGTCCGTCGCCAAGCTGATTCGCCACCTGCTGCGCGATTCTCTCCGGGACGTTGCAGTAGATCTCTTTCTCCGCAATGTGGATTGCGTTTTCGAAGGCAAGCTGATCGGCGCCGCCGTGGCTCTTGATGACGATGCCGCGCAAACCGAGCAGGCTCGCTCCATTGTAGCGGCGAGGGTCGACCCGCTTGCGAAAGTCGCGCAATATCGGCGTCGCCGCCAGCCCCGAGAGGCGGGTCAACCAGCTGCGCCGAAAGCTCTGCGTGAGAACGTGGCGTACCAGTTTGGCCACACCCTCACTCGACTTGAGGGCGACGTTGCCCACAAAGCCGTCGCTCACCACCACATCCGCCCCGCCGAGATAGATCACATCGCCCTCGACGTATCCGATGTAGTTGAGGGAGCTGGCCGCAAGCAGCTCATGCGCCTGCTTGACCTGCTCGTTGCCCTTGATCTCCTCTTCGCCGATATTGAGCAGACCGACCTTGGGCGCCGCGACACCGTCGACGGCCCGGACCAGCTCGCTGCCCATGACCGCGAACTGGAAGAGATGCTCCGCAGTGCAGTCGACGTTGGCCCCCAGGTCGAGCATATAGGTCTGACCTTCGAGCGACGGGACTGCCGTGATGATGGCGGGCCGATCGACCCGCGGCAGCATCTTGAGGACAAACCGGGCGGTCGCCATGAGGGCGCCCGTATTGCCGGCGCTGACGCATGCGTTCGCTTCGCCGCTCTTGACCAGCTCAATCGCCACGCGCATCGACGAATCCTTCTTGCTGCGCAGGGCCTTGGAGGGAAGCTCGTCCATGGCCACCACTTCGGACGCATGGCGAACGAACAGCCGATCGCCGAAACCGGCGCCTGACAGGTGCGGCTCGATGTCGCTCTCCCTGCCCACCAGGATCAGCGCCGCATCCTTGGTGCTCCGCAAGAATTGGAGCGCGGCCGGGACCACGACGCGCGGACCGTGGTCTCCGCCCATGGCATCCAAGGCGATCGTCAGCCGCTCAGCCAATAGTTACTCCCAGCGAGGGAAGCCGTGAGCGCCAGCAAGCAGAATCAAAGCTGACTCAATCGCCCTTTTGGATCACCTTGCGGCCGCGGTAGAAGCCGTCCGGGGACACATGATGGCGACGGTGAACCTCGCCGCTGGTCGAATCCACAGCGAGGGTCGGATTTGTCAGCGCATCATGCGAACGGCGCTTGTCCCGCTTGGAGCGCGTCTTGCGATTTTGTTGGACTGCCATCTCTGTCTCCGATGAATTCGATACGCGTGACTATTTTCGCTTCCACTCGGCAAGCACCGCGAAAGGGTTCTCACGGTCTGGCTGTGCCGCCTGCTCAGCAACCACCGAGCAAAGCTCTGGCGCATGTGCCGGAATCTGCGGGAGGTCGAGCAACAATTCGTCCTCGACCAAATCCCGCGGTCGAATGAGCCCCTCGTCTGCTATCAGGGGGTCGTATCGCTCAGGCACCGCCTGCGCCGCGGCGATGTTCGTCACGGCCGCGAGGGCTAGCCGGGCATCTACCTGATGCGCTACAGCTTGCAGACAGCGCTGACATCGTACGAGGAGCAGCGCCTGCACGGTTCCAAGGACGATCGCCCGGTGCTCTTGGTCGCGGGAAAACTCCAGTCTAAACGCGACCTCACCCGACGTGTCCACGAGCAGGTCGACCAAGCGCGGAAGGCCCGACAGGGGCAGGCGACCGGCGAAGGTGGCGTGACTGTCTGCCGCACGCCACGGATCGACGAAGTCCGGCAGGCTCGTGGACATAAGCGCGGAAGAGTACCGCCGACGCATCTAATGCGTCAACAATACACGAGCCACCCGATACGGGGGCCGCCCGAAATGGCTGCGTCCGGCCAGTGTTCGAAATCATGTCAGGGGCCGAACGGATGGCGCTGGATGATCGTCTGGTTGCGATCCGGGCCTGTTGAGATTAGATCGATCGGCAGTCCTGAGAGCTCCTCGATCTTTGCAAGGTAGCGGCGCGCGTCCTCCGGCAGCTGCCCGTACTCCGTCAGCCCGACGGTCGATGCCTGCCAGCCCGGCAGCTCGATAAAATTGGGTCGGCAACGCGCCAGGTCGTCCGCCGCGATTGGCGGCGTGGTCAGCTGCGCCCCGTCGAGATCGTAGCTCGTGCAAATCCTCACCGTCTCCATGCCGTCGAGCACATCGAGCTTGGTGATGCAGATTCCACTCACGCTGTTGAGCTGGAAGGAACGATTGAGGGCCACCATATCCAGCCAGCCGCAGCGGCGCTTGCGCCCGGTGGTGGCCCCGAACTCGTGGCCCTGAGTGCCGAGGTGATCGCCGTCCAGGTCGAATAGCTCGGTCGGAAAGGGTCCCGCCCCGACGCGGGTCGTGTAGGCCTTTACGATACCAAGGACGTAGTCAAGATCACACGGCCCGACCCCGCTGCCGCTGGCCGCACCGCCCGCGGTCGTCGTAGACGAGGTCACGAACGGATAGGTCCCATGGTCGATATCGAGCAGCGCGCCCTGGGCTCCCTCGAACAGGATGTTCTTGCCTTCTCCGCGCAGGGTGTGCAGCAATCCTGGGATGTCCGCGACCATCGGGCGAACCTCTTCGGCCTGGCGGAGGATCTCGTCCAACACCTCGGCGTAGTCGACAGCCTCGGCCTCGAAATAACGCTCCAGCGCGAAGTTGTGGTAGTCCATTACCTCCCGCAGCTTGCCCTTGAAGCCCTCGACGTCGAACAGATCCCCGACGCGCAGCCCACGCCGTGACACCTTGTCCTCGTACGCTGGACCGATCCCCCGTCCGGTTGTGCCGATCGCTTTCTTGCCGCGGGCCCTCTCTCGCGCATGGTCCAGGGCGATGTGATAGGGCAGAATCAGGGGACATGCGGCACTGATGCACAGCCTGTCGCGGGCGGGCACCCCTTTTGCGTCCAGTGCGGCGATTTCCTCCAGCAGTGCGCGGAGAGACAGAACCACTCCGTTGCCGATGAAGCATCGGACGTTGCTGCGCAGGATACCCGACGGGATCAGGTGCAGGACGGTCTTCTCGCCGTCGATCACCAAGGTATGACCGGCGTTGTGGCCGCCCTGGAAGCGCACTACCGCGGACGCCCGGTCGGTCAACAAGTCGACGACCTTCCCCTTTCCCTCGTCTCCCCACTGGGTTCCTATGACGACAACGCTCTTGCCCATGCCTATTACCCCAAATGATCCCGCCGTACGCTCACGCCGGGGCCAGAACCCAGCCCATGCCCGAGCGGGTTAAGACCTCGCTGCACCCGAGGGCGCGCGCATCGGCCACCTCCCCCGGCAGTTCCTGAAGCACACGTCGCCCCGCGGCGCGCAGACGGGCGATCTCCGTCTGTAGCGTTTGGTCAGCCGACCACGGTGCCCAGACGCCAGGCTCGTCCGCATAGCGCTCGGCCAGGCCATTACCAAGTCGCAACAGCCCCTTGAGGTCCGTGCTGAAGCCAACCGCGGGCCGAGCGCGACCGAACACACGCCCGATGTCGTCGTAACGTCCGCCGCGGGCGATCTCCAGACCCCAGCCGGGCACGAATGCCGCAAAGACAACGCCGGTCTTGTAGTGATAACCGCGCAGCTCGGCAAGGTCGAAGTGAACCGGCACGTCGGGCAGCCAGCGCTGCAGCTCGTCGGCGACCCGACGCAGGTACGCCAATGCCTCCCGCACGGAACGGTCAGCCTGTGCCAGCTCGCTTTCGGCACGACTCAAGGCGTCGTCGCCATTAAGCTCGGCGACTGCGAGCAACATCCGCGCCGATGCGCCGCGCATCCCGTACCTTGCCACCAGACTCTCAATCTCCGGCTCCGCTTTGCGCTGGAGCACCTCGAAGAGTGACAGCTCCTGGCGCGGATCAAGCCCAGCCTGCCGAGCGAGACCGCGAAAGATACCGACATGACCGAGATCGAGGTAGGCGTCCGTAATCTGAGCGGCACGCAAGGTCTCCATGACCAGCCGCAGGATCTCCGCATCGCTCTCTGGTCCGGCGTGCCCGTAAATCTCGGCACCGATCTGGAGCGGGCTGCGGGTGCCCGCGAACCCGTCTGAACGGGTGTGAAGAACGGTCCCCAAATAGCACAGCCGCGTCGGGAGATCGCGACGCAGGTGGTGGGCGTCGATCCGTGCCACCTGCGGCGTCATGTCCGCCCGCACACCTAGCAGCCGCCCGCTCTCCTGATCGGTCAGCTTGAAGGTCTGCAGATCGAGGTCATGGCCGGTCCCCGTCAGGAGGGACTCGAGGTAGTCGATGAAGGGCGGGATGACGAGCTCGTAACCCCAGGCCCGATATAGGTCCAGCAGATCACGACGCAGGCTCTCCATGACCTGGGCGTGGGGCGGAAGGATCTCTTCGATGCCCGACGGGAGCAGCCAGCGCTCGTCATGCATGGTCGACTCTCAGTTCACCAGGTACAGGAGACCGACGCCGACGACCATGCTGGCAAGGCCTGCGGTGCGCAGCGAGCGACTATCCTGCCCCGCCACCAACAGAAGCGTCTGGCGGAGACTGTCCGGACTGAGGAAGGGCCATATGCCCTCGATTACACACAGCAGCGCCAAAGCGATCAACAGATCGTGCCACATTCCTCAGTACCAGTCCGGCTCGCTCAGGGCGCGTCTTTCTTGTTGAAAAAGCGAAGGAACTCCGAATCGGGCTCGAGCACCATCATGTCCCCGCCCTGGCCGAAGGCCGCCCGATACGCGCTCAGGCTTCGATAGAACGAGTAGAAGGAAGCATTTTGCTGATACGCATTCGCATAGATGGCCGTCGCCTTGGCGTCACCCTCGCCACGCGCCTCTTCGGACACCTTGTAGGCATCGGCCAGGATGACCGTGCGTTGGCGGTCGGCGTCGGCACGGATACGCTCTGCGGCCTCGGAGCCTTTGGCGCGCAGGTCCCGCGCCACTCGCTCCCGCTCCGCACGCATGCGCTGGTAGACAGATTCGCTCACCTCGGGCGGTAGATCGATCTTCTTGACGCGAACATCGATCACCTCCACGCCAAGCTCCGCGGCATTTCGGTCCACGACCTTGGTCAGCTCCTCCATGAGCTCTTGGCGGTCCTCTGATACGACCTCCTGGATCGTTCGCTTGCCGAACTCGTCGCGCAGACTCGTGTTGATCCGCTCGGAGAGCAGGCGCGTAGCGCGCGCAGCGTTGCCGCCCGTTGACCTGTAAAACTGGCCGGGATGCGAGAGCCGCCACTTCGCGTAGTAGTCGACGATCACGTCCTTCTTCTCGATCGTCAGAAACCGTTGCGGACGCGAATCGTGGGTCTGGATGCGGCCGTCGAACTTCTTGATGTTGTTCAGGATCGGAACCATGAAGTGCAGCCCCGGCTGGTAATCGCTCGAGACGATCTCGCCGAGTCGCAATTTGATGGCGACCTGCCACTGATTCACGATGAAGGTGGATGCGTAAAGGATTAGGGCCAGTATGACGAGACCCACGACAGCTAGCATCTTGGACTGGGGCATCAGCGTGTCCTCCGCCCGCGAATGACATCGCGTTCCGCTCTGGGCTGTGACTCCGGTGCCAGCCGCGGCATCGGGCCGCTGGTAAGGTCTCCGGGACCTTGGGCACCACGTTGCTTCATCAGTTGGTCGAGTGGGAGATACATCAAGGTGTTCCCCCCCTTCACGTCGAGGAGGACCTTGTTGCTCCCACTGAGCACGTGCTGCATGGTGTCCAGGTAGAGACGCTCGCGGGTGACATCCGGCGCCTTCTCGTACTCGTGCAGGACGGCGAGAAAACGTGCGGCCTCACCCCCGGCCTCGGCTATGACCTTGTCACGATAAGCCTTGGCATCCGCCTGGATGCGCGCCGACTCACCGCGTGCCCGTGGTAGGATCTCGTTGGAATAAGCCTCCGCCTTGTTCTCCGTTCGCTCTTTGTCCTCACGCGCCTTGATGGCGTCGTCGAACGCCTCTTTCACCTGCTCCGGCGGCTTAGCAGGCTGCATGTTGACGGAGGTCACTTCGAGCCCCGTCTTGTACTTGTTGATGAGGACTTGAATCCTCTCCTGGATGGTCTGCGCGGTGGCGCTGCGTCCCTCGGTGAGGATGTAGTCGAGCTTGCTGCCGCCGATCGTCTTGCGCACCACGGTTTCGGTGACGTCGCGCAGCGTCTTGTCCGGGTTCTGGTCCTGGAACAGATAGTCGGCCGCGTCCTGAATACGCGACTGGACCGTCAGCTCGACATCCACGATGTTCTCGTCCTGCGTCAGCATCGACGCCTGGTGGGTGAAGGTGGAGATCTCATCGACGTTGACCATTTCCACCCGCTCGATGGGAACCGGAATGTGCCAATGCGGACCGGGCTCCGTCGTCGCCTTGTAGGCGCCGAAGCGCAGCACGATTCCGCGCTCGGCCGGCTCGACGATATAGATTCCCGAGGCGATCCAGACAACGAGCAGCACCGCGGCTCCGATCCCGATCGCGCGCGGGTTGAATCCACCGCCGGGAAGCCCGGGCCTGCCGCCGCCCGGCTCACTGCCGCCCGGCTTCTTCTTCCCGCCGAACAGCCCGCCAAGCCGCTCTTGGAGCTTGCGCACGACCTCGTCCAGATCGGGTGGACCCTGGTCTCCGCCCTTCCCGCTCCAGGGGTCTTTGTTTCCGCCTCCCGGCTCATTCCAGGCCATAGTGACTCCGTTGACGATGTTCATGACTCGGTCGTTGATGATGTGCAAGGCTCCCGCATCCGCGGTCCTGCCGAAAGGGACGGCCGACCAAATCAGCGTTTTCCCCGGCATGAGACCCGCGCATCGGGAAACCGAAGGATAGTTCCACCCACCCGACGTCCAGCTCCGGTGATTAAGGAATGGACCTGCATTGCGCGTCGAGCTCGCCTTCGTCCCACCCGCGCCTCCGATCGCTGCCGCGCGCAACAGGCCGCCGCTCACATCCGGGCCGACAGAGCCGCGCATTCTAGGAAGGCTCGACGGTTTCGGCAAACTTTGCGTATTCGCGACGCACCTGATCCGATCATCTGGCGCCCGACGCGAGGGCCTCTTGGGGTTCGCGCGTCAGCAGTCGAGCTCCTACCGAGCCGTCCCTGCTCAGCAGCCGGTCGAGCTTGAGCCGCGGCACCATCACCTCCATCTCCCAACCGCCGTCTGCGGTCCCTTGCTCTGACAGTACGCGGCCGTGCGCGAAAAACCAAGCCCGCAGGCCGCCGTCCAGCGGGCCAAGGGACACCCAGCGGTGGACCTGATCACCGCGAAAGTACTCGGCGACGACCTCTACCAGTAGCCCGATGCCCTCCCCTGTCGCAGCCGACAGCCAAACCCGTTGCACCAGCCCGTCCGAGTTTCGCTCGATCCGAGGTCCCGCGTCCGACAGTAAGTCCGTCTTGTTGAAGACTTGAATCTGCGCGATATCCCCGGCGCCGATCTCCGATAGCACCGCCTCGACGTCGGCAATGGAGCCTGAGCGTCGCGGACTCGCTGCATCCACGACATGCAGGAGGAGCGCGGCGGTTCTGGTCTCTTCCAACGTAGAGCGGAAGGCGGCTACCAGCTCATGGGGCAAGTGATTGATGAATCCGACCGTGTCCGCAAGGATCACGGCTTCGCCTTCCGGCAGAGGAAGGCGCCGCAAAGTTGGGTCCAGGGTCGCAAAGAGCTGATCGGCCTGGTACACGGCGGACTGCGTTAGACGATTAAACAGGGTGGACTTGCCTGCATTCGTGTAGCCGACGAGCGACACGCTTGGCAGCTCCGCCCTCGTGCGTGCGCGCCGTCCTTGAGCGCGCTGGGCGGAAATGCGCTCGAGGCGTCGCGTGATGACGGCGATTCGCTTGGCCAGCAACCGACGGTCGGCCTCCAGCTGGGTTTCCCCCGGCCCGCGAAGGCCGATGCCGCCCTTTTGGCGCTCCAGGTGGGTCCAGCCACGCACAAGGCGGGTAGACAGATGGCGCAGTTGTGCCAGCTCCACCTGTAGCTTGCCCTCGAACGATCGAGCGCGCTGAGCAAAAATATCGAGAATCAAGCCGGTGCGATCGACCACGCGGCATTGGAGGTGACGCTCGAGGTTGCGCTCCTGAGCGGGCGACAGGGCGTGATCGACGATGACCAGCTCCGCCTTTTCGGCGTCGATGAGCGCCCTGAGCTCGTCGGCCTTGCCCGAGCCCATGAACAGCCGCGAGTCTGGCGCTGCGCGCGATCCCCTGACTAGCCCGACGACCTCCGCGCCCGCCGAATCGGCGAGCTGGCGAAACTCGTCCAGCTCCGCCGGCTCGGCGCTCGCGCCAAAATCGAGGTGGACGAGAACTGCCCTCTCCCCTGCACTTGGCCGCTCAAACATGTGCGCCGGCGGTGGGTACCTCAGCTCTTGGAAGCAGCGGCGTCAAGAGACGCGGCAGAGCCGGTCGCGACCCACGGTCGCGTCGGTTGGCATCAAACGTTTCCCGGCTCGGGTTGGGCTTCGGGCGCAGCGATCGGGAGCTTGATGTTGCGGGAAGGGACCACCGTTGAGATGGCGTGTTTGTAGATCATCTGACTGACGTTGTTCTTCAGCAAAACGACGAATTGATCGAATGACTCGATGTGGCCTTGGAGCTTGATTCCATTCACCAAGAAAATCGAAACAGGTACGCGCTCCTTGCGCAGCGCGTTCAAAAACGGGTCTTGTAGGCTCTGCCCCTTGGACATGGGTTATCTCCTTGTTTTATAAATGGGGACCCGAACAAACCGTTTGGCCGGAAAGCCGGCAACCACAACAACCGAATAGACTAGCATACCAACCGGTTGATTTCGCCTCTATCACCTCCGCGCCGACTCCACCAAGGCCAGTGCCTGGTCCCAGGGCACCCCGCCTTCGCGTAGCCACATACCGCGATCGTCCGCTCGTAGCCAAGTCAGCTGCCGCTTAGCCAATTGCCGGGTTGCGACGATGCCGCGCTGCACCATTTCGTCAAACGTATATTCCCCCAACAGGTATTTCAACATCTGCCGATAACCCACGGAGCGCATCGACGGCATGCTCGGCGTCAGGTCTCCGCGCTGCCACAAGGCTTGCACCTCTTGCTCGAACCCCGCCTCGAGCATGCGCAGGAAGCGTTGCTCGATTCGCCTGTGCAGGACTGCCCGATCGGCCGGCGCGTGGACTAGCTTCAGCAGCCGATAGGGTAGCTCCGCCTGCGCAGCGCCATCCGCCATCAGCACGCTCATCGGCGTGCCTGTGAGCAGATAGACCTCTAGGGCGCGCTGGATGCGCTGCGGATCGCGTGCGTGGATCCGCTGTGCAGAGGCCGGATCGACCGCGGCGAGGCGCTGGTGTAAACGCTGCCAGCCACACTCCATTGCCTCCTGGGTGATCTGCTCGCGGACACTCGCATCTGCGCTCGGCAGGGTCGAAAGTCCACGGGTCAATGCCCGAAAGTAAAGCATCGTACCGCCCACCAGGAGTGGAATCCTCCCAGCGGCGGCAATTGCGGCCATCTCGCGCAGGGCGTCTGCGCGAAAGCGCGCCGCCGAGTACGCCTCACTCGGGTCGCAGATATCGATCAAGCGGTGCGGCGCCCGGGCGAGCACCTCCGGTCCGGGCTTGGCGGTGCCAATGTCCATGCCGCGGTAAACGAGGGCGGAGTCCACGCTTACGATGTCGCACGGCAGCCGCCGTACCAGCTCCACCGCGAGATCCGTCTTGCCTGACGCCGTAGGTCCCATGAGCAGGACGGCGAGCGGACGCCGGTCTGGATCACGGGATGTCATGGCACCGCTGACGCGTCAGCGCCCGCGCATGAACAGGCGGTCGAGCTCCCGCTGTGACAGTCTTACCCAGGTCGGACGACCATGATTGCATTGGTCGACGCGCTCGGTTTCTTCCATGGTCCGCAGCAGGCCGTTCATCTCCTCGACGGTCAATCGCCGATTCGCCCGCACCGAGCCGTGACAGGCCATGGTCGCCAGGACCGCGTTGATCTCTTCACGTATGCGCTCGCTGCTGCCGTGTATTACGAGGTCCGAGAGCAGGTCGCGAAGCAGCCTCTCGACGTCCGCA
This sequence comes from uncultured Gammaproteobacteria bacterium, assembly GCA_963824085.1. Taxonomy (GTDB): domain Bacteria; phylum Pseudomonadota; class Gammaproteobacteria; order Chromatiales; family Chromatiaceae; genus JARRNE01. Next base: position 20,734 of record CAWGNT010000004.1, on the reverse strand, counting down.
TCGCGTAACAGTGCGGGCACCTCCCGGACCACCAGGCTCTCGCTTCCGACGCGGTCCACCGCGAGCCCGAGCCGCCCCAATAGATCGGCATTGAGCTCCGCCAAGTCCGCCTCGCGCGCGCTGACCCGGACAACGACCGGCACCAGCAGCGGTTGCCTCCCAATAACCCCCCACTCCCACGCACGCTTCAGCCTCTCATAGCCGATCCGCTCGTGCGCCGCATGCATGTCCACAATCACCAGTCCGTCGGCCGACTGCGCAAGCACGTAGATGCCACTGAGCTGTCCGATGGCAAAGCCGAGCGGAGGGACCGCCTCGTCCTTCCCCTGCATCGAGGCAGGCGATTCCGCTCCAGGACCCGGAGCGGACGCTGGCGGCCGTTGTGCCTCGAAGCTGAACTGGTAGCTCATAGCCGGCTCGCCGATGCCGAGCTGGATAGGCGGCGGGCGTGAGGGCAGCGGAGAGCCCTCACGCCTACCTTCGTCGGCCGCGAATGCGGCTTGACCTTCCACGGTCTCCTGCGAGCCCGCGGTCACCCCCTCTTCCAAGCGGCGGTTCAGCGTTCTGTAGATGAAGTCGTGAACCTGCCGTGCCTCGCGAAAACGGACCTCGTGCTTCGCCGGGTGAACATTGACGTCGACCAGCACTGGCGGGAGGTCCAGGTAAAGCACATAGGCAGGATGGCGACCGTGGTGGAGCACGTCCTGATAGGCCTGACGCACGGCATGGGTCACGAGCTTGTCACGTGCCATGCGCCCATTCACGTAAAAGAATTGTAGATCGCCCTGGGTGCGAGAAAACGCCGGACTTGCTACCCATCCGTGCAGACGCAGACCGACGGCCTCCCCCTTCACCTCCAGGACATGGTCCAGAAAAGCCGCGCCTAGCAGTGCCTGAAGGCGCTGCTCCAAATAGCGCTCGTCTTCGTCCACGGCGGGCAGATCAAATACTAGCCGTCCGTTGTGACTCAGCCGGAACTGAACCTTGCGATGTGCCAAGGCGATGCGCCGCACCACCTGCTCCAGATGGGTGAATTCGGTCCTTTCGGAGCGCAGGAACTTGCGGCGCGCCGGCGTGTTGTAGAAGAGGTCCCGCACTTCCACGGTAGTCCCCACCGGGTGCGCCGCCGGGAGGGGTTCTCCGATCTCGTCTCCGCCGCCGCAGACGCGCCACGCGTGGTGCCCGTCACCGTGCGACCGGGACAGGATTTCGAGGCGGGACACCGATGCAATGCTTGGGAGCGCCTCGCCGCGAAAGCCGAGGGTGGCGACCGAATCCAGATCCGCCAAGACGGAGATCTTGCTGGTCGCGTGACGAGCAAGGGCCAATGCCAAATCCTCACGCGGGATACCGCAACCGCTGTCCCGCACCCGCAACAGCTTGACGCCTCCTTGCTCTGCGTCGATCTCGATCCGGTCGGCGCCGGCGTCCAGGCTGTTCTCGATCAACTCCTTTCCCACCGAGGCCGGCCGCTCCACCACTTCTCCGGCGGAGATCTGGTTGATGAGCTGCGGCGGAAGGAGGCGGATCCGGTTTGCCATCCGCGGATAGAAGCAAAAAGTCGATACGCCTTCAAGGGCCTTGGAGACCCGCCCGCCTGCCTCAGCTTGGGCCGCCCCCAACCAGCCTCTCGGTCTCGGCGGCGAAGGCGTGCGGCCGCTCGCCGGGGCGCGCCTGGGACGATACGCGCGTCAACTACCGGGGATGGTCAGCACCTGGCCCGCCTGGATGACGTCGCCGTCGATTCCGTTCGCCGAGCGGAGCGTGGTGAGACTCACGTCATACAGCTTCGCGATCTCTCCCAAGGTGTCGCCGCGGTTGATGACGTGCCGCCGGGGCGCCTCACGGGCGGCGAGGATCGTGCCGGGGGGCGGGAAGCTCTGGAGATAGTCCTTGATGCCGCCGAGGATTGCCTGCGCCAGATGGGTCTGGTAGCCGCTGTCGCGCAGCCGCTTCTCTTCCTCCGGATTGGAGATGTAGGCGGTTTCGATCAGCATCGACGGGATGTCCGGGGCCTTCAGGACGACGAACCCCGCCTTTTGCACGCGCGATTTGTGCACGTCTCCCAGGCGCTTGATGTTATCCAGCACCTTCTGCGCCGCGAGGGCGCTGTGCTCCATGGTCGCATTCTGCGTCATGTCAAGCAGCACGGTGACCAGCTCGCCGTCGCTCTCGTCGAGGTCGATACCGCCAATAAGGTCCGCACTGTTCTCTTTGTCGGCCAGCCATTTGGCTGCCTCGCTGCTGGCGCCTCGGTACGACAGGGTGTAAACCGAGGAGCCATTCACCCGCGGGTCGTTGAAGGCGTCAGCGTGTATGGAGACGAAGATGTCCGCTTTGTGCTTTCGCGCCACGGCAATGCGCCTGCGCAGGCTGACGTAGTAGTCGCCGTCACGAATCAACACCGGGCGCATTCCGCGCTCTCGCTTGACCAAACGCGCAAGCTTGCGAGCGATGGCCAAGGTGATGTCCTTCTCCTTTGTCCCGCTGGCCCCGATCGCACCGGGGTCTTCCCCTCCATGGCCCGCGTCGATCGCGACGACGACGTCCCGTAGCTTCTTGCGTGGGCTGCCAACGGCAGTCCTGGAGGCAGCGGCGACCGGGCGCACGTGTGAAGGGCTAAGGTCGAGCACGAGCCGATGTCCATAGCGCTGATTGGGGCGCAGGAGAAAGCTCTTCACCCGAACCGTCTGCTTCAGGTCCAGTACGATCCGCAGATCATCACCCGCCCGGATTCCACTGCGAATCCCGGCAAGCAGCGGATCCTTCGGCTCCACGATGGGAAGCTTGCCGGTCAGGCGCGCATCCGGAATATCGATCACGAGTCGATGCGGGTTGTCGAGCGGGAATATCTTGTGCGAGACGGCGGCGGCGGTATCGATCACAACGCGTGTCTGGTCGGGTGCAGGCCAGACGCGGGCCCCGAGGACTTCCACCTGCTGCGCGTGCACAGGGATGGCAGACAGCAACAACAGCGTCAGAATGAATCGGCCCATGAAGGCGCCCCGAGCGGATGTTCTTACTGTGAGAGGCAGTTGTTTTTAGGATAGTACCCAAACGCACCGCTTTTCAAGAAAAAACTGGGTATTAGAATTGCTTCCTCGACCTCGGATTACGACCCGTTGCGAATGCGCTACAAATTGCCCTTTCCGCCCCGAATATCGCCTCGGTGATCGCCTGCGAGCCTGGTCAGCAGCAGCTCACCTGCGGGGCTGTGCCCTTGGAGTTTCAGATCACGCCCCTGCCGCGCGTAACCGATGCGGATCTCGACATCTGGAGTAGGCAAGGCGCCCGCGGCGCGCTCGGGCCACTCGACGAGCAATATGCTGTCCTGATCGAGCAGGTCTCCCAGACCCAGGAATTCGAGTTCGCGCGGATCACCCAGGCGATACAGGTCGAGGTGGAAGAGACGCCTGCCCCCAAGCTCATAGGGTTCGAGTAACGTATAGGTCGGACTGCGCACGGTGCCCGTATAGCCCAGCCCGCGCAACACCCCGCGGACAAGCGTGGTCTTACCGGTTCCAAGCTCCCCTTTCAGCAGGATGACGCACGGGCACGGCAGATGGGCGGCGACGCGGCGACCAAAGGAGACTTGCGCGTCCTCTCCCTCGAGACGCAACGCGATCACGTCGCGGACCCAAAGTTGCTTACTGCTCGGAGCTCGCCAATGAGGTCGCTCGCGAGCATGCCCCGTTCCCCACCTCTCGCGGCCGCGTCCCCAGCGGCCGCATGGAGGCAGACTCCAGCGCAAGCCGCTTCTTCGAGGGAAAGGCGTTGGGCGATCAGGGCAGCGATCACGCCGGTCAGCACGTCGCCGGTCCCTCCGCTGGCCATGCCGGGGTTGCCGCCATCGCAAACGCCGGGTGGTTTGCGGGACGGGCCAAAGATCAGGGTCCCAGCACCCTTCAGCACCGCCACGCCGCCAAAGCGTTCCTGCAAATGGCGAACGCTCGAGAACCGATCCGCCTGAATGTCCTTGGTGCTGGTCTCCAAAAGACGAGCGGCCTCCCCAGGATGCGGGGTCAGCACCCACTGGTCACGTCGGCGCGGTCGCAGCGCCAAGAGGTTCAGCCCATCGGCGTCAACCACCATCGGAAGCTCGGTGTCCAAGGCGCGCAGGAAGAGCTCACGTCCCCATTGATCTTTTCCTAGCCCGGGTCCGACGGCGATCACCGTCGCACGCTCGATCAGCGGCTCCAGATCCGCCGCCGAGGCGACGCCGCGGCACATGAGCTCGGGGTGGACGACGTTGACGAAAGCGGCGTGCTCGGGGTGAGTCGCCACGGTAACGAGTCCCGCCCCGGCTCTCAACGCCCCGACGCCTGCCATCCGCGGCGCCCCGCTATAGCCCGGTGCCCCACCCACCACCAGCACGTGACCGAAGCTCCCCTTGTGGGCGCTGCGCTGGCGGCGACCCAGTAGCCCGCCCTGTGTCGCCCAGTCGAGTCGGCGCGCCGACAAGATCTCCCGGGAATAGATGACAGCGGGGACTCGCAGGGCATCGAAGCGGATCTCTCCGCAGCAGTCGGGGCCTTGTCCTGTGAACATGCCTTGCTTCAACCCGATGAAGGAGACGGTGACGTCGGCGTGCACCGCCGTGCCGAGAATTTGTCCTGTGTCGGCATGGAGTCCGGAGGGGATATCAATGGCGAGCTTCGGCGCCCTGTGCGCGTTGATCTGCCCGATCGCCTCGGCCCAACTGCCTTGAACCTCCCGCTCCAAACCCGTGCCGAAGACCGCATCCACGATCAAATCGGTACGGCGGGGGAGCTCACGATAGGGCTCGACGGAGGCCCCGGCGTCCCGGTAAGCGTTTGCCTTGGCGAGGGCGTCGTCGCGAAGTCGCGACGAGTCGCCCAGCTGCAGGACGCGCACGGCGAGGCCGGCCTCGTGGGCGAGGCGCGCGAGTACGTAGCCGTCCCCGCCGTTGTTTCCCGTCCCGCATAGGACTGTTACCTCCCGCGCGTCGGGCCAACGATTCTGCAGCTCGCGGTAGGCGGCGGCGCCCGCTCGCTGCATGAGCTCCGCGCCGGGTATACCATGGTCTTTAATGGCACACCGGTCGAGCTCACGCACCTGCTCTGCTCGATAGAGCGCGTGCGGCAGACGGTCGGTTGTGGGCATTGGACGCGTCATGGGTCACCTCCATATCGACGGCGTTGCGATGTCACCTCCGCGCGCGGAATAGAGTAGGGCCGTCAGCGCCTTGCCTTAGCTGTAGAGCCAGGCTCGGGTGCGGCTCGGCGAGACCTTCGGTGCCCGGGGGGGACGCCGCGGAGCCTGCATGGATCGTATTCATGGCGTGTCCCGACGGCCCGAACCCGAACTCGACCCCTCCTTTAGGCTTCAGCTAAGCCACGACACTAAAGCCCCAGAGTAAAGTTAACGTTCGCCCTCCGCTCACGCCAGGCCGACCGCTTGTATCCATCATCACGAGCCGCGCCCGATCATGCCTCCAATCCCCTTTTCCGCACCGACTTCCCGGGACTACCGGGGACTAGCCGCGCAAATCAAGCGCTGGGCGCGGCGGCTCGGTTTTCAGCAGGTGGGCATTGCGGATACCGACCTCGCGAAAGCTGAAGCAAGGCTCCAAGAGTGGCTTGCGCAAGGCCGGCACGGAGCGATGGAGTACATGGTCCAGCACGGCAGCAGGCGCAGCCGGCCGGCGCAGCTCGCGCCAGGGACGGTGCGGGTCATCTCGGCGCGCATGGACTACCTGCCCGAACCCCATGCCCGCCTGCACGAGACCCTCGCGAGTCCGACCACCGCTTTTATCTCCCGTTACGCTCTGGGACGGGATTACCACAAGACGCTGCGCCGCCGCCTGCAGCGCCTGGCCGACCTAATCACGGCAGAGATCGGCGCTTTCGGATACCGGGTTTTCGTCGACTCTGCCCCTGTTCTGGAAAAGCCATTGGCCCAGAAGGCCGGCCTCGGCTGGATCGGCAAGCACACGAACCTGATCAATGCCCGCGCCGGCTCCTGGTTCTTTCTCGGCGAGATCTACACAGATCTTCCCTTGCCCGTCGATGCGGCGGCGGAGGATCACTGCGGGACCTGTCGTGCGTGCATGGACGTCTGCCCCACAGGGGCAATAGTGGCCCCCTATCAGCTCGATGCGCGCCTCTGCATCTCTTATCTCACCATCGAGCTCAAGGGCTCCATCCCCGAGCCCTTGCGCCCACTCATCGGCAACCGGATTTACGGGTGCGATGACTGCCAACTGGTCTGTCCCTGGAACAGGTTTGCGCGACTGTGCGAGGAGCCCGACTTCCTGCCCCGCGCCGGTCTCGACAGGGCGAACCTGATTCAACTGTTCGCATGGAACGAGTCCGAGTTTCTTAGACGCACGGAGGGCAGCGCCATTCGACGCATCGGATATGTCGCCTGGCTGCGCAATCTCGCGGTGGCAATGGGCAACGCCCCACCCTCTAAACACATCCGACGCGCACTCGAGAGCCGCGCCGAGCATCCGAGCGAGCTGGTGCGCGAGCACGTACGCTGGGCGATCTTCCGACAGGCAAGGAACGGTTGATTTGGCCGCGCGCGACGACCTGCGGCGCCGCGACGTGCGACGGACGCCCTCGCTCAGACGCGAAGAAGGTGCTCCCGGTAATGGCGCAGCTCCGCGATGGACTCCCGAATGTCTTCGAGCGCGAGATGTGCGGAGTCTTTCTTGAAGGCATCGGCAACCGTTGGTGCCCACCGCTGCGCTAGGATCTTGAGTGTACTCACATCCAGGTTTCGGTAATGGAAATAGGCCTCTAGCCGCGGCATGCAGCGGGCCAGAAAACGGCGGTCTTGGCAAATGCTGTTGCCGCACAGAGGGGACTTGCCGGGCGGCACATGCTGCTGCAGAAAATCGAGCGTCTCGCGCTCCGCGTGCTGCTCGTCGTAGCGGCTGAGCAGGACGCGCCCCAACAGTCCGGATCCACTGTGATGACGCTTGTTCCAATCGTCCATCGCCGCCAGCGCCGTATCGAGCTGATGGATGGCGATAACCGGACCTTCCGCCACGACGTTGAGATCAGCGTCCGTGACGATGGTCCCAATCTCCAGGATGTGGTCTCGAAAGGGGTCGAGGCCAGTCATCTCGAGGTCCAGCCAGACGAGGTTGCTGTCTTGTTGCGGCATCCGAATCCTCCCGACGCATATGCGGCGCAGTTTATACCCCTTCCCTTAGGCTTTTCGGCTTTTCCGGGGTCGGGTTGCCGGTGCCGGGGGACGCAACCCGGCCTCAAAAAACGGACGAAACCGTCCAACACGACCGATTAGTCTAGTTGGGAGCAGCGTTTCCCTAGGCGCGCCGACCAGCTTTTCCCTACAATTGCCCCCAAGCAACATGGGGAGCCTCCACATGAATACACGCATAGTCTTCTTCAGCTTCCTCGCCGCCATGACGGCCGTACCCTTGGTACAGGCCGACGAGCCGGAAGGCGCTGCCGCTCTCTACCAGGAGCACTGTCTGAAGTGTCATGGACCGGAGGTTTACACTCGCGAGGACCGTAAGGTTACCTCTCTGCCAGGGCTCCATCGTCAGGTCCAGCGCTGCGAGACGGCCCTGGGTCTGCGCTGGTTCGACGAGGACATCAACGACGTCGCCGCTTACCTGAACGAGCAGTTCTACCACTTCAAGCGCTGACCATGCCGAGGCGGCGGCTCTCCGAGCGGCAGATTCAACGTATTCAGAGGATTCAGGAACGCCGTCGTCAGCGCCTCGATCAGCGGGCGGAGCTTGCTTCCTCCGAGATCGGTGAGGCCCCGCCCCAGGAGGGACTGGTTGTCGTCCGCCACGGCGCCAACCTGGCCGTCGAGGACGGTTCCGGCAGTCTGTATCACTGCCTGCCGAGACGACACATCGGAGACCCCGTGTGCGGCGACCGGGTAGTCTGGCACCCCGTAGCACGCGGACAAGGGGTGGTGACCGCGCTCCTGCCGCGGGTTAGCGTTCTGAGCCGTCCCGACTACAACGGTAGGGACAAACCCCTTGCCGCTAACCTCACCCAACTGGCGGTCTTGCTCGCACCGGAACCCGCGCCGAGTGACTACCTCCTCGACCAATACCTCGTGGCAGCCGAGCTGCTGGGGATAGGCGCGGTCGTTGTCGTCAATAAGGTGGATCTTCTTGATAGCCAGGCACTCGTGCGGTTCCAAGCCCGCTTTACCCACTACGAAGCCATCGGCTATCCAGTGCTATGGGTCACCCTGCGGGATCCTCCAACTCTGGCGCCGCTAACTCAGATTCTCGCGGGCGAGACGAGTATCCTGGTCGGGCAATCCGGGGTAGGCAAGTCGTCTTTGGTGAAGACACTCCTGCCGGACCTCGAGATCCAGATTGGTCGGCTCTCCAAGGCCACCGGTCTCGGAAGACACACGACTTCCGCCACCACCTGTTACCGGCTCTCGGACGGGGGGCGCCTCATCGACTCGCCCGGCGTGCGGAGCTTTCGCCTTCGCGCGAATGGCATTTCGGACATCGAGCGCGGGTTTCGGGAGCTGCACCCGCTGCTCGGACGTTGTCAATTTAGCGACTGCCGCCACGACCAGGAGCCCGGATGCGCCGTCAAGCGCGCCGCGGAGCAAGGACACATTCATCCGCGCCGGCTGACGAACTTCCGTCACCTCGCCGCCCGACTGCAGGATTCCGCCATCTGACGCCTGATCCGGCGAAACTCCTCCAACATCCACGCGACAGAGGGACCACGAGACAGCATGGCAAACTGGTTGATGAAATCCGAGCCCGACGTCTTCGGCATCGACGACCTCGCCGCGCGACCCAAGCAAAGAGAGCCCTGGGACGGGGTCCGTAACTACCAAGCCCGCAACATGATGCGCGACCAGATGAAGCTGGGCGACCAGGTCTTCTTCTACCACTCGAATTGCGCCGAGCCGGGGATCGTCGGCATCATGGATGTGGTGCGCGAAGCCTACCCCGATCCTACGGCCTTCGACCCCGAATCGAAGTACTACGACCCTAAGAGCGACCCGGACGATCCCCGGTGGGTAATGGTCGATGTCCGATACGTCAGGCATCTGAAGCGCAACATTCCACTCGCCGAGCTGAGACAGTACGAAGACGGCCCTTTGGACGGGATGCCGTTGGTGCGCACGGGTAATCGGCTATCGGTGATGCCGGTCACGCCCGAACAGTGGGCCTTCATCTTGGGCCTGGAGTGAAGCCGTCCGGATTCACCTGGATGGCAGACAGCATGCTCTCGCCGCGCAGGTCGAGCGGTCTATACCGCCGACGGCCATCCGTGTTGGGTGTTGGACGCTCGCCGATGGCGAATCCCGGCAACCCGGACATTCGCCGGCTACATTAGGCGCACGACCTGCTCTCGCTGCAGGCCGAGTACCTGTGCGCCGAGCTTTAGTCCCTGATCTGAAAAAGCGTCCAGATCACCCCAGCTGTCGGAGGTGTCGAGCACCTCGGTCATGCCCTCACTGACGACCCGCAGTTGATAGCGTGCATCCCCTGCCCTGTCCCCTGCGCTTTGCTCAGCGCAGACGTAGAGCGTCGGCTCCGCGTGTCCCATCTGCACGAAGGCCAAGATGTAGCGGTAGCTCCGATTGTCGCGACTATCGATGTCGCCGAGCAGCGAGGCGGAGAACTCGCCGACCTGGTACCGGCGCTTAGGAATGGCAGTCTGGATGATGGGGCGGTCTCGCATTACGTCCTCCCGAGATTGCTGTGTCTCCTAATTTGGGGACCTGCACAGCAATCGAAAGGGACGACGATGCCGTTCGGCGCTGAACCCGCAGCGTTTCTGAGCCTCCCTTCCCTAGGACTTCAAGTCTTGGCCCAAGGAGCCCAGCTGCTCTCGCAACGCCCGGGTTGCCCGAACTTGCTCTCGCAGGTCCCTGAGCGCCTCGCGGAGCGTCGCAAGCTCCTCGGATTTCTCCCGCAGCGTGCGCAGCTCGTCCAGCTTCTCAGCCAATTCCGCCGCATCTTCCTTATGGCGCTTACGGAATTTTTTCAGATCGTCTGAGGGACCGGCAGGGTGGGAGACCGAGCTGGGGTATTTCCTATAGACGCGGTCCAGGACTTGGTTCAGATCGTTAGTGAAGGACGACGCGCCCTTACGAATGGAGAGCTCACGCTTTCTGGGCATCTGCCTTACCCGCTTTACGCAAGGGGCCTGCGAAGATAGTCAGCCAAACCGGACAACGCACCCCTTCCAGAAAATAAGCCGTTGCCGGAAAAAGAATGTGCCGGGTTTCTGGCACGCCATCCGACAGGAATCGCCTTATCCCTGACCCAGCCAAGTCCGAAGGGTCGCCATTTCTTGATCGCCCAAGAGGTAACCGCGGTAATGCAGCGCCTCTGCGACACGGGTCGGCGTCTGCACACTGATCTGGTCATCGTCGGCGATGAGCGCCAGACGCCGGATCGCGGAAGCCAGCGACGAGCGGCAGCAAGCGCCGCCGTTGTCGGCACCATTGACGCGATTACCCATAAGCCATCCCTCCACCCCTGTTGCCAGCTACTTTCCGAGAATTACCCTACACGGTCGCCGGTTGGGCCGCTGTGACCAAAAGCACAGGCGCAAAGCATGGAGACAGGCGAGCTCATAATCTGTGAGCCTCTTCGCGGGGAGTCGAGCCGGATCCGGCGGCAGCAAGGTGCCGACGGGTGAGGTGGCGGGACGTCTAGAAGTGCCCAATCTTCTCCTTAACCGCACGCGACTCCTCACCCGTCTGGGCGCCCTTCCTCGACACCGCTTGCACGCCGAGTCTAAGGTAGGTGGCAGAAACTTGGCGCACGCACCCGGATGAATCTCCCTGACTACCACGGCGGCAGCATCGTCAACCTGATGAGCTCCATCGTTAGCGCGCGCGGCGGGCGCTCACAGTACGCCCCCCTGCGCCTGCTTCCACCGGCGGAGCTCGCACATGTGACCAACATCGCGCTTCTGGTGGTGGATGGCCTCGGCGCCGACTACCTCCGCAGGGTCTCCCCCGGCGGACTGCTGGCGCGTCACCAGATGGGGGCGATCACCTCGGTGTTTCCGCCGACAACTGCCGCCGCGATCACTAGTTTCCTCACCGGAGATGCCCCGCAACAGCATGGCGTCCCGGGCTGGTTCACCTACTTCCGCGAGCTCGGCTGCGTTATGACCGTCCTGCCCGGAGAGCCCCGTTACGGAGGCGTGAGCTACCGTAAGGCGGAAATCGACGCGGCAAAACTCTTCGGACACCGCGTCCTGTTCGACAGGGTGGAGGGCCGTGCAATAGTTGTCTCGCCGTCCCACATTGCCCGCTCCGACTTCAACCTGGCTCACCTCGGACGCGCACAGCTTCTCACCTTCAAGACGCTCCCGCAGATGTTCCGCAGAACGCTCCACGCGATACGCGCTCGCCAGGGGCGCAAGCTCCTCTATCTCTACTGGCCGAAGCTGGACGCCATTGGGCATGAAAAGGGGATCGAGAGCGAGAGCGCCCACGCACACGTGCGGAAGATCGAGCGCGCGCTCGCCGATTTCTTGGTCGGTGCCGCAGGCACGGACACCGTTCTCCTGGTCACCGCAGACCATGGACAGATCGATACCCGGGGGTCAGACCGCATCGACCTTGCCGATCATCCGATCCTCGCGCAGGCCCTTGTTCTCCCGCTATGCGGCGAGCCCCGAGCGGCCTTCTGTTACGTCCGGCCCGATAGCGTCGGCGAGTTTGAGCACTACTGCCGAGATGTCTTAAGCGACCGGCTCGATCTCTGGCGAAGCAGCGACTTGGTGGAGCGTGGCTTGTTTGGGATTGGTGCACCCCACCCCCGCCTTCACGAACGCATTGGCGACTATTGCCTGCTTATGCGGGACAACTACGTCGTCCGCGATTCCTTGCCGTTCGAGAAGCACCATAGCCAGATTGGTGTTCATGGCGGCTTAAGCGACGCCGAGCTCAAGGTCCCGCTGTGTCTATTCCGCACCTGAGCCTCGACGCGCGGTCAGGAGGCGCGCGCAGGTCCCTCGCCTTTCAGCCCTTGGGCGCGTATCCCTTGCGCCGAACCAGGTACAAGACCAGGAACGCAAGGAGTGTCAGGGCGACGGTCCAGGCATAGGGCCTCAGCCAATGGAAGAAGGCTCCGACGGCATGGAAGTCCTTTCCTAGCCAGAAGGCGCCAAGTCCACAGACTGCCACCCACAGGGTCGTGCCGATCATGGTAGCCCCCATGAAGCGCCACCAAGTCATCTCCAGTGCCCCAGCCACAATGTTGCTCGTTTGACGCACGCCGTCGACGAAGCGCGCGATAACCAGCACGGCGACCCCGTAACGGGCAAACCACGCCTCCGCTTTCGCCAGGCGCTCTCCGCTCTTTGCCGTACGCACGATCAGTCGGTGGACGCCGCGGCGCCCGATCACGTAGCCGACGACATCACCCAGCTGGGTTGCTACCCACCCGACGAGCAGCACCGCAGTGAGATCCAGCTGTCCCTTCGCTGCGAGCAGTCCGCAGGCGATGAGCAGCGTTTGGCCAGGCAACGGAATACCAAAGCCCTCGACCAGCGCGGCGACGAAGAGCGCCCACAGCCCGTACCGGTCGAGCACCGGCTGCAGCCTGGTCATCTCGCCCATCAGAGAGGAAACAATCTCTGCGCCGAACCCCGCCATCGATATGCCCCTCAGCCCTCAGCGTTCGCCGGCTGTCCGGCGAGCGGGTGATTCCAACGCCGAGTCCATCGGTTCTTCCGCGCGGTCCCGGAATTGAAGGCGAGCCAGCCGGGCGTAGAGACCGCCTGCGGCCATCAGCTCCTCATGCGTGCCGCTCGCGACCACCTGGCCTTGATCGAGGACCAAAATGCGGTCGACCTTGCGTACGGTAGCGAGGCGATGGGCAATCACAATGCTGGTCCGTCCCTCCATCAGGCTCTCCAGTGCCTCCTGCACCAAATGCTCGCTCTCCGCATCGAGCGCGCTGGTCGCCTCGTCGAGCAGCAGCAGCGTCGGCTCCCGCAGCACCGCCCGGGCGATGGCGATTCGCTGGCGCTGCCCGCCCGAGAGCCGCACCCCCCGCTCGCCGAGATAGGTGCCGAAGCCCTGCGGCATGCGGTCGAGAAAGTCGCTGGCGTGGGCGATGTCCGCAGCACGACGGATCTCGGCATCGCCCACACCCGTCAGTCCGTAGCGGATGTTCTCCCAAGCGTCGTCGCCGAAGATCACCGGGTCCTGCGGCACTATGGCGACATGCCGCCGCAAGTCGTCCAGGGCGAGCTCGCGGAGGTCAGCTCCATCGAAACAGATGCCGCCCTCCTGCGGATCGTAGAAGCGCAGCAAAAGCTGAAACAGCGTCGACTTCCCCGCCCCTGATGGCCCGACCAGGGCGACCTTTTCCCCCGCGGCGACTTCAAAGGAAACGCCGCAGAGGATCTGGGCCTCGCGGTGCGACGGATACGCGAAGCCTAAATTCTTGACATCGATCCGCCCAGGCGCCGGCTCTGCCAGCGGGCGTGCAGCGGGCGACGACACAATGCTCGGATGCTGCTCGAGGAGCTCCAGCAAGCGTTCGCTCGCCCCGGCCCCGCGCAGGAGCTCTCCCACCACCTCGCTTAAGCCTCCGATGGAGCTCGCAACCAGCACCGCGTAGAAGACGAATGCGGAGAGTTGACCACCGCTCAGGCGGCCCGAGATCACCTCGTGGCCGCCGGTCCAGAGCACGATACCGATGGCGCCGAAGGTGAAGAGTATTACCACCCCAGCTAGCAGTGCGCCGAGGAGCGCGCGGCGCACCGATGTTGCGAAGGCCGCACTGACCCGCTCCCCGTAGCGGCGGATGTCCACCGTCTCATGACAAAAGGCCTGGACGGTGCGGATGGCATGGAGCACCTCGTCCACATAGGCTCCAAGATCGGCGATCCGGTCCTGGCTAAGGCGGGAGAGACGCCGCACACGGTACCCCAAGAGCCAAACGGGCAGCACCACCGCAGGGGTGCCCAGCAGCACCAGACCGGCGAGCCTGGGACTCGTCACCGCCAGCATGACGACGCCACCCACGACAAGCAGGCTGTTGCGCAAGGCCATCGCCAAGGTCGAGCCCACGACGACCTGAAGAAGCGCGGTGTCGCTCGTCAGGCGCGATATGACCTCACCCGTACGGGTCGCCTCGAAGAAGCCGACGTCCAGTCCCAGCACGCGGTCGAACACTGCCTGACGAATGTCCGCCACCACGCGCTCGCCCAACCAATTGAGCAAGAAGGAGCGCAGCACGACGGTCGCGGCGAAGACCACAACCACCGCGAGAAAGATCGCCAACGCTCGGTTCAGGGCAGAGGAAGAGCCACTACCCAGACCGGAGTCGACCACATCGCGAAACACTTGCCCGAAGGCGAGCGCCGCACCCGCCGCCACGAACAGCGCAAGCACGGCGACCAGCGCCCGCAGCCTGTAGGGCCACAGAAAGCCGAGCAACCGCACCAGAGGCCCCAGGTCGCGGGTCAGCGGCCGATCTTCGTTTACCTGTCGTCCACGGCGCATCTGATTTGCTCACCCAATCCAGCGTTGCGCCGGGGGCGCAGCTGCTTCGAGACGATTCCGTCATGCAAAGATATACCGGTCGCACTTGCTCGTTGGGTCTTCTTGGGTTTTCCGGTACCGGGTTGCGGGCGTCGGGGGACGCCGTGTATACCCTGCTGTAGCTTGACGGCAACCCTCATGCTGGCGCTGCCGACACCCCCGACGGCAGCGCCACCGCGACCTCATCTGTGAGTCGCGGCGATCACCATCACCCTACCGATCCACCGCCCGCATCCCGGCTTCCGGGTAACGCGACCCGGCGGCGGTTCCCTTAGGGGCGATTGCCTCGAGGCGCTCAAGCTCGTCCTTCGTCAACGAGATCTCGGTAGCGGCCACGTTCTCTTCGAGCCGCTCGATGTGGCGCGTCCCGGGGATGGGGACGATGTGCTCGTCCTGGGCAAGCACCCAAGCCAACGCCAGCTGGGCGGCGGTGCAGCCCTTTGCACGCGCCATTTGCTCAACCTCGCTCACCAGCTCCAGGTTCTTCTGGAAGTTCTCGCCGTGAAAGCGCGGATTGGAACGGCGGAAGTCGTCCGGAGCGAGATCATCCTCGCTCTTTATGGCGCCCGTCAGAAACCCCCGCCCGAGCGGACTGTAAGCGACGAAGCTGATTCCCAGCTCACTACACAGGCCGAGCAGCTCGTCCTCTGGGTCTCGCGACCACAGCGAGTACTCTGTCTGCAGCGCAGCGATGGGGTGCACGGCATGGGCGCGACGAATCGTGGCGGGGGCGGCCTCGGACAGACCGAGGTAACGCACCTTCCCCTGCCGGACGAGATCCGCCATTGCACCAACCGTGTCCTCGATCGGTGTTTCGGGGTCGACGCGGTGTTGGTAGTAGAGGTCGATCGTCTCAACTCCGAGCCGACGCAAGCTGCCTTCACAGGCCTCGCGTACGTACTCCGGCCTGCCGTTTACGCCGCGCATCTGCGGGTCGTTGGGATCGCGGACGATGCCAAACTTGGTGGCCAACACGACCTTCTCGCGCTGACCGCGAATCGCCTTGCCCACGAGCTCTTCATTCGTGTGCGGGCCGTACATGTCCGCCGTGTCGAGGAGGTTGACGCCCAGCTCCAATGCCCGGTGGATCGTTGCGATGGACTGCTGATCGTCGTGGGCACCGTAGAAGTCCGACATGCCCATGCAGCCCAGTCCGATGGCCGAAACCATAGGTCCATTCCGTCCGATTTGGCGAGTCTTCATGTTTCCTCCTTCACTTCCTGTCCTCGATCTCTTTGACCTCGTCGTCGGTGAGCCCAAGCTCTGCCGCGACGAGGATCGGGTCGACCTGGTCGGGCCGGCGGAAGCCAACGATGGCAGCATCGACCGCGGGGTTCCGCAGCGTCCAGGCGACGGCAATCGCGCCCGGAGTCGTATCACGGCGTTCGGCGACGGCCTTCAGCCGCTCGACAAGCGCCAAGTGCCGCGTGAGCTGCGGCTCTTGGAAGCTGGCGGCACTCCTGCGCCAGTCGTCCTGGGCCAGGTGCGCGATCCGCTCGCGGGTCATCTTTCCCGTCAGGAGGCCTGAGCCCATCGGCGAGTAAACGATCACGCCAATCCCCGCGCGCTCGACGAAGGGCAGGATCTCGTCCTCGACCTCGCGAGCGATCAGCGAATAAGGGGGCTGCAGCGTCTCGACGGGCGCGATTGCCTGCACGCGTCGAAGCTGCTCGACGTTGAAGTTCGAGACGCCGATGTGCCGCACGAGTCCCTGCTCCTTCAGCTCGACGAGCGCCGACCAACCCTCCTCGATGTCGTCGGTAGGGATCGGCCAATGGATCTGGTAGAGGTCAATCGCCGCAACCCCTAGCCGCTCGAGGCTTGCCTCCGCCTCCCGCAAGATCGAGTCGCGCTTCAGGTTGTTGACGACGCGTCCTGTGCCGTCGTTTAGCAATGAGCACTTCGTGAACACGTGCGGGCGCTCCGCCTCGGCCAAGCCCTTCAACGCGCGGCCGACCACCTCTTCCGAGCGCCCAAATCCGTAAGCAGCGGCCGTATCGATCCAGTTGATACCGAGCGCGAGCGCGCGGTGGATCGCGGCGACCGACTCCTCGTCCTGCTGGGGACCCCAGCCAAACTGCCAACCGCCTCCGCCGATCGCCCAGGCGCCGAAACCGACCCGGCTGATCTCCAGACCCGTGGTCCCTAGCTGTGTCGTCTTCATGTGCGTTGGTTGCATGATTTCTCCTCTCGCTTCCGTGTTGACAGGGGGCCGGCAGGACGCGTGCGACTGGGTCTCGACCCAACGACCGTCCGGACCAGATGGAACAAGAACGCGGGTACCATCCCCTGCAGGGCCCTGGCTGCCTTCAGACCACGCTTCCTGGCGTTTGTTCGTATAGGGCAGACATGGCACTTGCCCACCCTGAGGAAGTAGACGCGCCGTAAGGCGGTCCTCGCTTAGCCGCCAGTGCCGGCGTCGGGCCTAGCCATTGTGCGCCTGCTCGTTCCGCGGTCATTCATTTGGCCAGAGAGCTAGCGGCCTACCGGCGGCCGAACAAGGGGGATAATGGTCACAGTCCTTGTGACAGCAAGGCACAGGTGTGTCGGTCGTGGACATTGCAGCACAGGTGACCATCTTCGTGGATGCCGTCGACGACGGCGGCTTCTCGGCCGCCGCCCTTCCCTTGCCCTCGCGCATTCTGCCGTCAGCATGCAGATCGACCGGCTCGAGGAGCAGCTCGGCGTGCGCTTGCTCAACCGCACGACACGCCATTTCAGCCTGACCGATGAGGGCCGCCTGTTCTACGAGCGCTCTGTGCGCGTCGTCGCGGACATCGAGAGAGGTAAAAGAGTGGGTCGCGGCATGGCAGGGAACTGTCAACGGTGTTTTGCATGTCGCCTCGACCGTGGCCTTCGCGAAGCACCACGTCCCGCCGCTGTTGCCCGAATTCCTGGAGCGCTACCCGGAGCTCCAGCTCGCCTTGGGAGTGACCGACCGGTCGGTGGACCGCGTCGCAAAAGGGGTCGATGCGGCGATCCGTTACACGGAGCGGCTCACGGATCCGTCGCTTGTGGCGCGCCGCCTTGCCCTCAACCGACGTGTCATCTGCGCCGCACCCTCGTATCTGCAAGCGCTCGGCACCCCACAGACGCCCGACGATCTGGCGAGCCACAACTGCCTGCGGCTCTGCACAGTCTCGGCCTGCAACGACTGGGAATTCGAGGGACCTGACGGCACGCGTGTCGTGCGCGTGGGCGGCAACTTCGAGAGCAACAGCGCGGATGCGATCTACCACGCCGCCCTGGCGGGGCTCGGTATCGCACGGCTCTCGATGCATCTCATCCGGCCGGACCTGAAGGCGGGCCGTTTGGTGCAGTTGCTGCCGGCGCACGTCCACGACGAGGCGTCCATCCAGGGCGGCGTACCCGCACCGCCGGCACCGTTCGCCCAAGGTGCGTGCCTTCGTTGACTTTCTTGTCGAGAAGTTCAGACGGTACCGCCCTGGGAGATGGACTACCGGGGTCACTGCGCGCGGGAGACAACGTGGTCGAGGGCATGCGCAAACTCAATACGCGAAGGTCTCCCCCACATTTCGAGGCTCGCCCGAGATGGCGGATGCGACAATGCGAGCCCTGACCCCTTGGCCCCTCTGACCCCTTGGCCCCTGACCCCTTGGCCCTCGCTATCTGCGCCGCTGACGAGGGGAAGGACTCAGCCTCAGAGCACCTGAAGCCGAGCGAAGAGGCTCGGGGGCTGACGCCGGCGACGCGAAAGAGTCTCAGCCGTCTGCTGCAGAATGTGGTCAGTCCGCCAGAAGACGCTTCCCGATGCAACAGGACAAGACCAGCCAATTTCTGGGTGTTTGCTCGGCACAACCCGGGGCCACGAGTGACGGACTCGGCTTCGAGTCCGACGCGAAGCTTCTTCATGCCAACCACCTGAATCTGGCCACTTCTCGGCATGCATTCGCGAACTGGCGGAGCGTGGCAGCTTTTCCACCAACGCTGCCTCAGCCGAACCAAATTGGCGACCGCCGTGTTGAACCAGCGAGGCTGCGTAGCCCCGCTCGGCGGACTAGAGCGTTGGGAGAGGCTATCTTTAAGAGGCATCACCGCACCGGGACGCCGGTGCCTAGGGCTCGAGCTGTCTCGGCACGTGCCCCTCTTCAGGACCTGCTGCGTCAATCTCGTGAATCCACGCGCCAGCCCCACGTCTGGCTTACATGATTGGGAGGCCTATTGGAAATGAACCCCCTGCGTATTGGGCCGCTCGCCATGCTTATCGCTTCATTGACGACCATCCCTGCTCTGAGTCAAGACCTGCTCCAGGGACTCGACCTCACTTCACCGGCAATGACCGAGGCAGAGGTCACGCGCGAGGAAGTGGCGACCAGCCTAGCCGCCGCCACGCAAGACAGCCCAGCCGATTTCACCAGCATGAGGCTTTCCGGTCTTGATCTTTCTGGTCTCGATTTCAAGGGTGCCATCCTTCGCGACGCCCGGCTCAACAACGCCAATCTGGAACGAGCCGACCTGGCTGGCGCTGTGCTGGATCAGGCCTGGCTGCTCAACGCGGACCTGACCGACGCCAGGCTCAACGGGGCCAGTCTGTTTCAAGCGCAGTTGATCGGTGCGACGCTCGACCATGCCGATCTTTCCGGGGCTCGCGCGCCAAGCAACTTTTCGAAGGCGAGCCTGAAAGGCGCCAAGCTCGTTGGCACCAGTCTTGGCGCGGACATGACAAACCAGTCGATGGGACTGCTGCGCGGGGTCTTCCGCAATGCCGATCTCGAGGGTGCCGATTTCTCCAACGCCGATCTGAGCCGTGTGGATCTCCAGTTTGCCTCGCTGCGAGGTGCCAACCTCAGCGGCGCCAATCTCACTTTCGCGGACCTCAGTGGCGCAGATCTCACGGGAGCAAAGGTCAAGGGCGCGAACTTCAAAGATGCCGACGTCCATTCGGCCAAACTCCAGTCGCTCATCGGTGCAGACGCAACCAACCTCGACGAGGCCCGGAACCTCGCCAACTCGGTACGCGATTGATGGGGACCTGCGGCTCGGCTGACTTCCCTACAGCACCAAGTCGGTTGGCGCGACGCCTCGCCGACTCCATCACCGCAATCTCACACTGAGGTAACGCACGGCCCTGGCGCAACGGGATGGGGCGCCGTGGCGGGCACTACTGTGCGGACAACGCCCCACTAATGGTGATTTGTCCGAGATTCGCGGCCCTTGTGCCCACCGCTCACCATCGGTGCACTCTGGCCCGACAGGCATAATGATGGTGCACTTCGGCGCTAGGTCAACTTTCCAACTTAA
Organism: uncultured Gammaproteobacteria bacterium; assembly: GCA_963824085.1. Classification (GTDB taxonomy): domain Bacteria; phylum Pseudomonadota; class Gammaproteobacteria; order Chromatiales; family Chromatiaceae; genus JARRNE01. The sequence continues at coordinate 964 of CAWGNT010000004.1, read as the reverse complement.
ATGTCGATTACGTTATAACTCTCTGATATACAATACTTCTGGAAATTTTCTCCGTGTTGTGGCACGGACCTCGCTCTGTGGAAAGCGAGACGGAATCCTCCCTCGGCAACTTCCGTTCTCTGACCTCCTCAGTGGTGAATCGCCCCGCTCCCCGCGGGGCGCTTTTTTTGGCCCGAAGAGAGGCAGCGCCGAGTCTCAGCTGCGCGCTCGGGATTAAACCCGTCAAGTCTGAACCCCCGGCGTTCCCTTCCGGGATGACGGACTGGCACTAATCAGGATCGTCGTTCCGGCACGTATTACCGGAACCCAGGTGCCAAGGTCGGCGACCACGCTCCTCGTTGATGCAGGTCCTGGGTCGCTGCTGCGGACTAGGGCGAAATCCCTCACTGCTCGCCTCGTCTCCCCGGCATCAGCCGATTTCCAGGGGGGCTTCGGCCCAGTGCCGCACCGGACGAAACAGCCGCTTTCGCCGTTCCTCAGTAGCCGGCCGCCTTTTCCGCCCGTTGCAGCCTTTGCTGCTCGGTATGCATGGCGGCGTCGAGTCGGACTTGGACCTGCTCCTCGATCTGTTGAGCCTGCTGGGCCTCTTGTGCCTCCAGCGCCGCTTGGGTTGCCGCTGTGCTGGCCACGTCGGCCCCGCAGCCAGCCAATGCAAAGGTCAGGACCATGTACAAAACGGATCGATTCATGGCATGTCTCCCAGCTCAAACGTCAGTCAACGGCAACCGAATAGGTCGCCGATCAACATCCGAAAGGAAAGGCTTAAGTTCAATCGCTTGAGGCGGAAGTGTCCGAGAATGCAGTCACGTTACCGATGGCAGACGTAACTACCTTCGACCGGCGCGGTGCCACGATAACGGCGGAGAGAGACTACGGAACCTGCCACCCCACATGAAAGTGCTTCTCGGACCCACGATCAAAGGCCATGCACTGCGCGTGGACGCCGTTCGCGATATCACTCTCT
>CAWGNT010000003.1:0-91065 GCA_963824085.1 uncultured Gammaproteobacteria bacterium | reverse complement strand
GATTGAGTCAGTCTTGCATACACCAATCGTTCACCCCGACGGCGCTGCTTGTCATCGTCGAACGCGAGATGCCAGGCGCAGCGTCCGCCAACGGCGACTTCGCTCCATCTGCTAGCGTCTCGACAATGGCGGTCACCGTGCCCGCGGGAGGCGGTCGCGCAAGATAGCGTCAACAGTGTCGGCGGCGTCGACCAGGCGATCCGTGACCTCGATGAGCACGCTGTCGAGCGAGGGCCGCTCGGGACCTAATGCGGCCTGAATCGGACGCAAAGCTGGAACCGGTAATGGTGCCTGCATGGTCCTGAGCGCAACAGCCAAGCGGCTCATCGTGGTGCCGAGCGCCGCAGCGAGCGCGTCCACCCTTGGCGCACCATCGTTCGACTCATCCGGCGGGTCAGCGCGCGTGGGTTGCGATAAGACGAACGCGTGCAGGGCGAGAGACGCGAGGGCAAACCGGGCGAGGGCCGCCGTCACGGCATGGGCGACTTCGGGCGTCAGGGGAGCACGGGAAGGTTCGTCCGAGAGCCGCGCCGTGGATGCCTCCGCGTCGCTGCGCGCGCGCCGCGCCGCGGCTTGGAGGGCGCGCAGCCGGGCGGCGTCGATGCTGGTGGGATGGACCACCTGTTTGAGCAGAGCGAGCGTGTACTCGGCGTGGGCCTCAAGAAGCCGGGCGAACTTCTCCTGCGCAGTGGCGTGCTCCCACGTCGGCCAAGCAAGGTAGGCAAGGAGCGCCAACACGCCTCCGATAGCGGTATTAACGAGCCGAGCTTCGGCCGTGGGAATCGCTGGGATACCGAGGACGTCGAGGAGAACCACGACGAAAACGGTGAGAAATACGCTGAAGAGCAGGTAGTTCACTTCGAACAGGGCATAAGCCGCCGCGACGCCAATGCCCGCCATGGCAACCAGTCCACCTTGGGTTAGATGACCAAGATGCGCTGCAGCCGCGCCAAGGCCGGCACCCAGAAGGGTGCCCACTGCACGTTGCGCGCTGTGGTACAGCGTAGAGCTGTAGTCCGGCTTGAGTACGAAGAAGACCGTCAGCGCTATCCAATGGCCCTGGCTCAGGCCGATCGCCTGGGCCATTGCTTCGGCCAACCCCGCGGCCACGGCGAGGCGCAGGGCATGCCGCCCCGGCTCGGTGGACGTCGTAACGTGGGCTCGGAGTGTGTTGAGAGCCGCTGCGCCACCGAGCTCCGTGAGCCACGAAGATGGCCCGGTCACTCGGATGTCTGCGGAGGGCCGCACCGGCACCGCTTCGAGGCGGGCCAGGATGCGGACCACGGCGCGCAGCTGCCCGAGGAACGCCTCGCCGGCCCAGCGCCAGGAAGCGCCGGCGGCCACGGCCAGCTCAGCCACTTGCGCGCTTAGGTCACGGACACGCGCGACGCGCTCGCGGCGCGGGGCACTCAGGACGTCCGCGATGCGGTCGAGCGCGTTGGCGGCGTCGGCGATCAGACCGCGGATCTGCCCGACGTCGGTCGTGTGTGCCGCCAACGCGGCAAGCGAGGCACGGATGCGTTCGGCTTCCTCGAGCAGATCGAGGAACATCAGCCGGGCAGCGGTGGGCAGCAGCGGGTTGGCGTCGTCGAGGGTGGTGCCCGCTGGGAAAGCGATCGGCGGTGGCGGCCCGGACCTGCCTAGCGCCAGGCCGGAGGCATAGCCGGCGAGCATTCGATAAGAGGCCGCCACGGCCGTCCGCTCGCGTGCACCTCGCCGCACGGTCCAGGAGGCGGCGACCAGGAGGGCTTGGAAGAGCCCGCCAGCGAGCACCAGGCCAGCCCGCACCGCTGCTTCCCCGGGGCCGGCCGGCAGCCCGACCGCAATCAGCAAGGCAACCGACCACTGAAGGATGGCGACGCTAGACCATCGCCCAAGGGCCACGGCGAGTCCGCTGACATACCCCCAGACCATCACCACCGGGACCAGGACCCAGGGGGCGATGGCAGCCGTAGTCGCTCCGACAAAGGTCGACGCCGCCATACCGAGGCTCGCTACCGCCACGACGGCCAGACGGCTGCGCGTTTCGCCTTGAAACGACGCAAAGCCGGCGGGAAGCGCTCCCAGGGCGGCATACGCACCGTAGTCGATGCGGCCGCTGGCCCAGCCGATGGCCAGCGGCACAATTGTACCGAGAGCGACGCGGGCGGCGCGCCATGGCGCTGTTGCGCCCCAGCAGAAGGGTCCTACCTGAACCAGCCGCTTCCACCGGAAGCCGTCCGAAAGGCTCATGCCCACTCTTCATTCCTCGGCCCATGTTACAGCCGGGGCCTAATCCGTGCGCCTCTGTGCCCGCCCCTCCGCGGACATGCATCGCCACAGCTTCGCGCATGCTTCTCTTCTGTGCCGAACCGCTGCGTCGGGTAGAGCCGAGCCAGGCCACCCACGCTAGCCAAGGCGATTCGCGCTATTCCTCAGCTGTCGGGCCAGGGTCGGGTGCGGGCCGTCGGGACACGCCGTGAATACGTTCCGTGTAGGCGCCACGGCGCCCTCCCTGGCGCCGAGGGTACCGCCGGCCCGCCCCCGACCCCTGCTCTAGGTTTCAGCTTAGCCACGACGCTAATCGCCCTGGCCAATGTTACAAAGATTACAGCCCGCCGTTCGATGCGCTTCATCTTCCATTTATCTGCGGGGTTTGAAATGCTAGCTAGGATTTCGGAAGGGCGACAGCCGAACCGGTGATGTCCTGGATAGGCTTCGGTCTACCGGCCATCGCGCGGTGCCCTCCCGTCCTCGAAGGCTCACACGGTGCCCGGGGCGCGTGGCAGCCTCAGGCACCAGGGTCACGATGACGCAGAGCGGGACCGCGGACAGTCCCCACCCACGGTGGTCGGCCCGGTGACGTCCCGGTCAAGACCAGGCAGAGGAACGAGATGAACAAAATTGTGCTTTCGATCGCATGGCCTTCTCGGGTCGGCGGCAGCAGGGATGCCTCCGCCAGGGCTACATGGACGTATTCACGGCGTCCGCCGGTGGGAGCGGCCCGTCCCAAAGAAAGCGAGAAACCCAAATCGAAACCGTATAGATCAGGAGGGGCACACATGAAACGCTACTTGCTCGCGTCCGCTCTGTTTGCAGGCGCGATTTCGAGCCACGCGGAGACCGTGTCGACGAATTGGTGGAACGGGGAAAATGTCTTCAGCGGCGCGCGTCGGACCGAGCTCGCCAATCAGGGCTACACCTTTTTCGCCTACTACAACGCCATCGTGGCGAGCAACGTCTCGGGCGGCATCGATCAGGGTACCGCCTATGCGCAGGACGTCTATTTCGGGACCGAGCTCAACCTGGAACGTCTGCTCGGCTGGAAGGGGACGACTTTCCGCCTCACCGGTATCGACCGCGCCGGCGCCAGCATCGACGAGAATGTCGGCGGCATCTACAGCGTGATGCAGCTGGTCGGCGGTCAAACCATCTTCCTCTACGGGGTGAGCCTGGAGAAGAAGTGGTGGGAGGACAAGCTCTCCCTCAAGCTCGGGCGCATCACGGCAACCGATGACTTTGCCGGGTCGCCCCTCTACGGCTTCTACCTCACCAACAGCATCGACGGGCAGATCCGCGCCGCCCTTCTGGACGGCGTGATGACCTCTTATCCGTTCCCGGTCTGGGGCGCCCGCCTCGCCTATAGCCCAACCCCTGGGTTCAAGGCCAAGCTCGGCGTCTATCAGCTCACGCCCGAGATGTTCAATCCGAACAAGAATGGCCTGGACGTCAGCTTCAACGACAGCGGCATCTCGGTCTTTACCGAGCTCGACTGGCTGCTCGACTGGGCCGGCAAGCCGGGGCACTTCGCCGTTGGCATCAACAGCGTCTCCTACCCGATGCCACAATTTACCGCGACCGGGACCACCAACCCCTTCTTTCGCTACTACCTGCAGGCCGATCAACAGGTCTATGCGGAGGCGCCGGGCTCGGATCAGGGCTTGGTGCTCTTCCTCACCCTGGCCTACGCCAACCAGCAGCAGGCCGCCCTGGTGCCCTTCCAGACCAGCCTGGGCGCCATCTACAAGGGCTTGATCCCCGGCCGCAACGACGACCGGCTGATCTTTGGGGCCACCTACGGCAAATTGAGCACCGATTACGCCGACCAGCAGCAAGCGCTTGGCAAGGGAAACCCGACCTACGAAATGCCCCTGGAGCTGGGGTACCGGGTGCAGCTGACCAAGTTCGCCTACATCCAGCCGGACGTTCAGTACGTGATCCGTCCCGGCGGTACCGGCGACATCCCGAACGCGACCGTGATCGGCGCGCAGTTCGGCCTTTCATTCTGATCGCCACGACGCGGAGGAATCACATGCTCAGACTGGATGCATCCTCGGTGCGCCTCGGCGCAACCGCAACCGACAAGACCGACGCCATCCGACAGGTCGGTCAGCTGCTCGTCGACAGCGGCTACATTGAGCCCGGTTACGTGGCTAGCCTCCTCGCCCGCGAGCAGGTGGCCAACACCTTCCTCGGCAACGGGATCGCCATACCCCACGGAGTCCCAAAGGACCGCGGCCTCATCAAGCGGACCGGTGTAGCCGTGCTGCAGATACCCGACGGTGTGGAGTGGAACGCAGGCGACCGTGCCCGCCTGGTGGTCGGCATTGCGGCCAAGTCCGACGAGCACCTGCAGATCCTGACAAACCTCACCGACGTCCTGGGCAGCCAAGGCGAGGCGGCCCGTCTGGCCCACACGACGGACCCGAACGCCATCGTGCAACGGCTCTCGGCGGGCCCAGCAGAGGTGTCCGAGGCGGCGCGTGAGCCCCCGCCCGCGGACTTGCCCAACTACTTCGACGTAACGATCGACAGCCCCCATGGACTCCATGCGCGCCCCGCCACGGCCTTGGTGGACATCGCCAAGGGCTTCGACGCGACGATTCGTATCCGCCGCGGCGACCGCGCGGGTGACGCCAAGAGCCTCATCGCGGTACTGAATCTCGGGGTCGAATCGGGCGCCGAGATTCGCATCATGGCCGAGGGGCCCGACGCCAACGAGGCGCTGGCGGCTCTGCGCGCGGCAATCGCGGCCGGACTGGAGGAAGAGGAGACGGCGGCCGGAGCGGGCACGATCGAGGCCGAGCAGGTCGTCTGGGAGGGCGCCACCCTGGCAGGTGTGGCCGCATCGCCCGGGATGGCCGCGGGGCCGATCTGGCAGTATCAGCGAGGCAAGATCGTGGTGGCAGCCACCGCCCGCGACCCAGCGGCGGAGCTCGGCCGGCTCGCGCGCGCCCTGGAGAGCGCCAAGCGGGAGCTTGCCGAGCTGCACGAGGAGGTGAGGAGCAAGGCCGGCGCCGGCCGGGCGGCAATCTTCAAGGCCCACGCCGAGTTCCTGGAGGACCGGGGACTGGTCGATGCCGCCGAGGACCTGATCCGCAACGATGCGCGGAGCGCCGGCTACGCCTGGGAGCGGAGCTACACGGAACAGGCGAAGCGGCTCGGGGCGCAGAAGGACGCCCTGCTCGCTGCCCGCGCCCTGGATCTGCGCGATGTCGGACGCCGGGTGCTGCGCCTGCTGGCCGAGCGCATCGAGGACGAGCCCAACCTTCCCGATACGCCGGTGGTTCTCGTTGCCGATGACCTGAGCCCGTCGGACACGGCGCGGCTGGACCCGGCCCGGACGCTCGGCATCTGCACCGCCGCCGGCGGGCCCACCTCGCACACCGCCATCATCGCGCGCTCGCTCGCGATCCCCGCGGTGGTCGGCGCCGGCGACTCGGCGCTGGATATCGCCGATGGCACCCCGGTCGTTCTCGACGGCAACAGCGGCATCCTGGTGCTCTCCCCCACGGCCGCCGACCGCGCCGTCGCCGAACGGGTGCAGGCCGATCTCGCCGCCCAGCGCGAGGCTGAGCGGCGCGCCTGCTACCAACCGGCCATCATGACCGACGGTGCACGCATCGAGGTGGTCGCCAACATCGCGGCGCCCGAGGAGGCGGCCAAGGCCGTGGAAGCAGGCGGCGAGGGGGTGGGACTGCTGCGCACCGAGTTCCTGTTTCTCGGCCGCGACCAGGCACCGACCGAAGACGAGCAGGCCGCCGCCTACTCGACCATGGTCGACGCCCTGAACGGTCTGCCGATCATCATCCGCACGCTGGACATCGGCGGGGACAAGTCGGTCCCCTACATGGCCATGCCGGCGGAGGACAACCCCTTCCTGGGCGAGCGGGGCATCCGCCTGTGCCTGAACCGCCCGGAGCTGTTCCGCACCCAGCTGCGCGCCATCTTCCGGGCCGCCTCCAAGGGCCCCGTCCGCATCATGTTCCCGATGATCTCCACCCTGGAGGAGCTCAAGCGCGCCAAGGCGCTCACCGAGGACGTCCGGACCGAGCTTGGCGCCGACCCGGTGGAGATCGGCATCATGATCGAGGTGCCTTCCGCGGTCATGATGGCCGACGAGCTCGCGGCCGAGGTGGATTTCTTCTCCGTCGGCTCGAACGACCTGACCCAGTACACCCTGGCGGTGGATCGGATGCATCCGCAGCTCTCGCGCCAGGCGGATGGGCTGCACCCGGCGGTGCTGCGGATGATCGACCGCACCGTGCGCGCCGCCGACAAGGCGGGCAAATGGGTCGGCGTGTGCGGCGGCATTGCGGCCGACCCGCTGGGCGTGGTCATTCTGACCGGGCTGGGCGTCCGCGAGCTCTCCGTGAGCATCCCCAGCGTCGCGGCGGTCAAGGCCCAGATCCGGAGTCTCTCGATGGAAGCGGCCCGCGGGCTCGCCCAACGGGCGCTCGCCTGCAGCGGTGCCGCGGCCGTACGGCGCCTGCGCTGAGGGGATCTCGCCATGATCAACACAACGCGTATCGCCACCCTGAGCCTGAACCCGGCCATCGACCAGACGGCCAGGGTGCCCAACTTCACCACCGGACGGGTGAACCGGGTCGAATGGGAACACTCGGATGCCGGCGGCAAGGGGGTCAACGTGGCCTCGTTTCTGGCGCACGCTGGCCTTCGGGTCGCGGCGACGGGGCTGCTCGGTAGCGGCAACGCCGAGCCCTTCGTTGAGCTCTTCGGGCGCACGGGGATCGAGGACCGCTTCGTGCGCCTGCCCGGTCGTACCCGGGTCAACGTCAAGATCGTCGACTCGGTCCTCGATCGGGTCACCGATATCAACTTCCCGGGTCTGGAGCCCGGACCGCAAGACCTGCTGCGCCTCACCGAGACCATCGACGGGCTGTGCGCCGACACGGACTGGTTCGTGCTGTCCGGCAGCGTCCCGGCCGGCGTGCCGGTAGGCGTCTATGCCGAGCTGGTCAAGCGCCTCAAGGACCGTGGCAAAGCGGTGGTGCTCGACGCCAGCGGACCGCCCTTCGCAGAGGCCGTCTCCTGCGGCCCGCACATCGTCAAGCCCAACATCGACGAGCTCGGCGAGCTGGTCGGGCGACCGCTCGCGGACCACGCGGAGGTCGTCGCGGCCGCCCGGGACCTGATCGCGGGCGGCGTCGGCCTGGTGGCGGTCTCCATGGGGGCGGACGGCGCCCTCTTCGTGGAGCACGACGCCGCCGTGCTGGCGGTCCCACCCACTATCGCGGTCAAGAGCACCGTGGGGGCCGGCGACGCCATGGTCGCCGGCATCGTGACCGGAACGCTCCGCGGCCTGGATCTGGCCGGCCGTGCGCGGCTCGCCACCGCCTTCTCGCTCGGTGCGCTCGGAGAGGTCGGTCCCAACCTTCCGGCGGCCGAGGTCATCGAAGCCTTTGCGGCGCGCGTAGAGGTCCACGCGCCCGCCAACCACTGAATTCGGAGAACCCTATGGCAAAGCTCATTGCAATCACCTCCTGCCCCACGGGCATCGCCCACAGCCTGATGGCGGCGGAGGCGATCAAGAAGACGGCCACCCTGTTGGGCCATGAGATGGAGGTCGAGATCCACGGCGCGGAGGGCACCACCAACCCGCTCTCCGACGAGACCATCGCCGCGGCCGAGGCGGTGCTGATCGCGGCCGACATCCACGTCGAGACCCAGCCCTTCATCGACAAGCCGCTGCTCACGGTCTCCACCAGCCGGGCGATCCGCGACACGCAGGGTGTGCTCGCCGAGCTGCTGGCCCTGGTGCCTGGACTTACACCACCCGAGGCCGCAGCGGCGGCGGCAAGCCCGACACAGACGAAGGGCGAAGCGCCCGTGGCGGGCAAGCGCATCGTCGCCATCACCGCCTGCCCGACCGGCATCGCCCACACCTTCATGGCGGCGGATGCCCTCAAGAAGGCGGCGGCCGCGATTGGCGACGAGATCCGGGTCGAGACCCAGGGCTCGGTCGGCGCCAAGAACCAGCTGACCGAAGAGCAGATCGCTGCGGCGGACCTGGTCATTATTGCGGCCGATACCCACGTCGACCCGTCCCGCTTCGCCGGCAAGCCGCTCTACACGACCTCGGTGGGTGCGGCCGTCAAGGGGGCGCCGGACGTGATTGCACGGGCCAAGGCCGAGGCGGTCACGAGTGCCGGCGCCACGCCGAAGTCCGCCGCCGGGAAGTCGGCCAAGAAGGCGATCGAGGGACCCTACAAGCACTTGCTGACGGGCGTCTCCTACATGCTGCCGATCGTGGTCGCCGGGGGGCTGTGCATCGCCCTGTCCTTTGTCTTCGGCATCGAGGCGTTCAAGCAGGAGGGCACCCTGGCCGCGGCCCTGATGGCCATCGGCGGCGGCGCGGCCTTCAAGCTGATGATCCCGATCCTCTCCGGCTACATCGCCTACTCCATCGCCGACCGACCCGGGCTGACCCCGGGGCTCATCGGCGGCATGCTGGCCGTCAACCTGGACGCCGGTTTTCTCGGCGGTATCATCTCGGGCTTCCTCGGAGGCTACGCCGCGCGCCTGGTCCGCGACTGGGTGCGCGTGCCGCAGCACTTCGAGGGGCTCAAGCCGGTCCTGATCATCCCGCTGCTGTCCACGCTTGTGGTCGGATTGCTGATGATCTACGTGGTCGGTGCACCGATGAAGGGCATCATGGACGGCCTCACGCACTTCCTCCAAGGCATGAGCTCCACCAATGCCGTGATCCTCGGCCTTCTCCTTGGCGGCATGATGGCGGTGGACATGGGCGGTCCGGTCAACAAGGCGGCGTACACCTTCGCGGTGGGGCTCCTGACGAGCGATAGCTTCCTGCCGATGGCAGCGGTGATGGCCGCCGGCATGACCCCGCCGCTCGGCCTCTCGATTGCCACCATGATCGGCGGCAACCGCTTCACCCAGGCCGAGCGTGAGGCCGGGAAGGCCGCGGGCGTGCTCGGGCTGTCCTTCATCACGGAAGGGGCGATCCCCTTCGCCGCCAAGGACCCGCTGCGGGTGATCCCGTCCCTGGTCCTCGGCTCTGCAGCCGCGGGCGCCCTGTCCATGTACTTCGGGGTCGGGTTGCGGGCCCCTCATGGCGGCATCTTCGTGCTCGCCATTCCGAACGCGGTCACCCACCTGGCCGCCTACGCCCTGGCGATCGTCGTCGGCACCGCCCTGACGACCGCCGCCCTGCTGGTCCTGAAGCCGTCCCTGGAGGACACGAAGGTTCCACGCGAGGCGCGGCTGATCGGCCGGTGATACGCGGCGCCCTGCGTGCCCGGGGAGATCCTCCCGGTCGCGCAGGCAGAAGCCTTCGTGCAGCACCAACCCTGGAGACAATCGCATGTTGCATCGCCATAACATCGGCATCATCGGCACCGGCCAAGTCGGCATGGCGGCCGCCTATTCGCTTTTTCAGCAGCGTATCGCCAACGAGCTGATCTTGATCGATCTTGATCGCAAGCGCGCCGAGGGCGAGGCCATGGACCTCATGCACGCGCAGGGGTATGCGGGACGGCGGCGGGTGCGGGCCGGGGATTATCCCGACCTCGCCAACGCGCAGACCCCCGGGCCTGCTCAAAGAGGCACCATGGACCTGATCATCGCGTTGTCTCCCATCCTGATCCTGGTCTGGCTGATGACCAAGCCCAACGCCAAGCCCTCGCATCGGGCCTTGCCGTTGGCCGCGCTGCTCACCTAAAGCGCAGCGATGCTGGGGTTCGCCGAGGAGCCGAATCCGGTCAACGCCACGGTCTCGGCAGTCTCGACAGCGACGTCGCGCGTGATACCCTGCAGGTCAACGATTGCACCGCATTCTTCGCGGCGCATGCACAGATTCGGGCGGTGGTCTTCTACGATGGGACCGCGGGGCAGCGACTTTGCAAACCTCGTCCTGCCGGCAGCGGCCCTCCACCAATCCCGCCAACGCTTCCCGCGACTCTGCTGAGACGTTCGCGGCGTGGCTAGTGCTGTTGGAGTGTTTGCCGTGTGACCCGTGATGGGCCGGTGACGGATGGTGGTTACCCGCGGCGCTGAGCCGATCATCGTGCTGTCAGCCCGCCTGCGAGGGAGCGGTGCACCACGGCAGCGATCGAGCGAGCCGTTTGCGGATCGAGGAGGGCCGAAGTGACTGGAGCCGAAACAATGAACAAGTCGGCAAAGCCCACCCGCGTGCTGACCCAGATGAGCCCAGACGACGTCGCACGCGTGGAACAACGCGTCGCCGATGCAGTGGTGCTGCACCAGGCCGGGCAGGTCGAGCAGGCCATGCAGATCTATCAGGAGGTGCTCGCGGAACAACCAACCAACGCGAGCGCGCTGACCTTCCTGGGTATGGGGCACTTACAGCGTGGCGCCTTCGCGGAGGCGGAACGTCTGATCGCGACCGCAATCGCCTTTCGGCCCGACTATGTGGATGCCTTCAACAACCTCGGCAACGTTTTTCTGGCACAAGGGCGAATCGCGGAGGCGGGGCTCTGTTATCAGAACGCTTTATCGAGGAACCCGAGGTTCGTTCCGGCAATCGTGAATCTCGGCGTCACGCTGCGTCGGATGGGTCGCTACGGGGAGGCTGAATCGCTCTACCAGGCATCGCTCGAGCGCTGTCCGGACAGCGAAATCATTCACTACAGCCGCGGCACGCTGCTGCTGATGCGGGGCAAGGTAGAAGAGGCCATCGCGGAGCTGGAGTGGGTGCATCGGCGGGCGCCGGACGATCAGACGCGGCAGGGATTGGCGATGGCCTATTACTCTGCAGGGCAGTTTGCCCAGGCGCGTCAGCTCCTCACCGAATGGCATGCGGCGGATCCGAACAATCCGATCGCCAGCCATATGTTGGCGGCCTACCTCGGCGAAGGCGAGGCAGTTCCCGCACGTGCCTCGGACGACTACGTACGTTCGACATTTGACCGCTTTGCCGGATCCTTCGAGCAGGTGCTCTCGGGGTTGGATTACCGGGTGCCGATGCTGATCGCGGAGAAGCTGCAACAGCTGCTTGGAGCGGGGCAGGGCGATCTCAGTGTACTAGACGCCGGCTGTGGCACCGGCCTATGTGGGACTGTATTACGTGCCTACGCCGACAGCCTGACTGGCGTGGATCTATCGGCAGGAATGCTCGCCAAGGCAAGGGAATCGGGGCTGTACGATAACCTGATCAAGGCCGAGCTGACGGAGTTCCTGAGCGCAGCGGGTCCTCAATACGACCTGATCGCGGCCGGTGACACACTGTGCTATTTCGGGGATCTTAGCGACGTGCTGAGCCTGATTGCTCAGCGATTGCGGCGAGGCGGTCTGCTTATTGCCAGCTTCGAGCTGTGCAAGGAGAGGGGGGCGGACGGCTTCAAGCTGCACCCCCACGGCCGTTACAGCCATCTGGGAGACTACTTGCTCAATACACTCAAACGGGCGGGTCTGCAGGCTCGGGAGGCGGAGGACGCCGACTTGCGCCGAGAGATCGGCGTGCCAGTCCACGGGGTGCTGGTAGTCAGCAAGAAGCCGTGACTATGGCCTCGGTGTAGAGGAGAGCGGCACCGCACGGGTGTGGGAAGCGACGCGCGCCATTGAAGACGCTTACGCGGTTTTTCCGACTGCCGGCTCCCGGCAACACGACGGGCAGCGCGAAACGGCATTAACCTTGATCCGTCAGCAAATCGAACAACTATTGCGTCGACACCGTCACGCGGGCGGAGCTCCCACGCGGCGCGGCGCGTCCCAACCGGACTCGCTACGCCACCGGCCGCAACCCATCCCGCCTTCGCGGTGCTGCTGCCGGGAAGCTGGCCAGCCCCCGTTCTATTCGCAGGCCTCGGCCAGGCGACAGGACGCAGGCGATCGGCTTGCCTTGCGGCGCAGGATCTCGGCACGCAGCTCCTGGTAGAGCCGCCGCGACTGCGCTTGGACGGCATCCGTGTGCGGGGGGTGGCAGCCTTCCCTGCGCGCCGCCGGGCGGAGCAGATCGCGCGCCGTATCATCGCCGTCGCCGAGGACGAGCGCATCGCCGCCGGGGACGTCACCCGGGTGGAAAAGCAGGACCGCGCGGAAATCGATGCCGGCGCCCTTCGTGCTGCAGAAGGGGTTGGGGGACTTCGCAGTGACCTACGAGATCAATGCTTACTGCGAGAATCCGAAGAGTATGATGCAGCTGTAGACCGCGCTGCATCAGAACATCCTGGACGTGTTCAACGAACATGGGGTGGCGATCATGACGTCCGCCTACGTGAGCGATCCGCCCGCTCCCAAGATTGTGCCGAAGGATCAGTGGTACGCGCCCCCCGCCGCCGCTCCCGGTGGAGGATCAGAGCCCGGATAACGCGTCCCCGGATGCTCATCTGAGCGTCCAGAAACGGCGACATCCCGATTCCGGTGCACATCACGCCTCAGTTGCGAATCGCGGCGGCGATTCGGCCTTTCGCTGGTGCATACTCGACAGCCGGCCACCTCTTGGGGGCACGATTCTCGGAGCATAGGAGATCGACCCGCGCCCGGTCAGCATAAAGCGAACGCCACCATCGAACGAAGGGTCCAAACCAGGGCGGTTGCGCAGGCGCGAGGGCGTCGTCCCACGCCGGCGGAAGGCGAGATCCGCGGCTAGCCTTGTTTATCGCCCGCGAAGGAGCACTCGACCTTAATCCGGAGGTTTCCCTCGCCTTTCCCTCTTGTGATATAGGGTATCCCGGCCTCCCCACTGACATTGATACCGAACTCGAGGGTGACTCTGTCGACGTTGGCACCAGCCATCTCCTGGAACGCACCCATGGTCCGTCGAATGAACGTGCGAATTGAGCCTTCGATCATGTCAAAGCCTTTTACCGCCGTATCGAGCGCGCCCCCGCGTGCAGAACGGATTGGTGCGGCAGTATCGTGACTTTCCAGCCGCGGCGCCTCCACATCGTCATCTGCCTCCAGATATATCACTTCGTCTTCCGCAATTTCAACAGCAATAAGCCTAGTTTTCATAAGCTCGGTTTCTCCAATAGACAGTGGGACATTCCCCAGAAATTAGCAAAATCTTCTCGGGGGGACAAACGCCTATGGGACGCCATGCCTTGGTCGTGGGGATCAATCGATACCGCAAGCTCGAGCAATTGGGGAAACCAGCGGACGACGCGGAGGCCATTGCCCAGCTCTTGGAAACCTACGGCGAGTTCAAGATAACCAGGCTGCCTGAGGGGATAACCCGCGAAGGACGACTGATAGTCGATCCCACTAGGGACGTGAGTACCGCTGCGTTGAAAAAGGCGCTGGCGGACTTGGCTAGGCCTGCGGGCCAGGATTTTCCGGACGTTGCCCTCTTTTTCTTCGCGGGCCATGGCTTGCGCGAACAGATTGGGCTCCAAGAGGGCTATCTGGCAGCATCAGACTCCGATCCGGGCGCCGAGCGGTGGGGACTGTCACTCTCCTGGCTGCAGCGCCTTTTGAAGAATAGCCCAGTCCGCTCGCAGATCGTATGGCTCGACTGTTGTTACAGCGGTGAGTTCCTGAATCTCAGCACGGCAGACCCTGGAGGATTGAATCGCTGCTTCATTGCCGCGTCTCGCTCGTTCGAAGCCGCTTACGAGCAGATCGAGGGAGCCCACGGAGTCCTTACTGGAGCACTGCTCCAGGGTTTAGCTCCGGAACACCAGGCGGACGGTCGTGTGACGCAGTTTACCCTTGCTGATTCAGTTAACAAGGCGCTCGCGAAGGAAAGCCAGCATCCTGTCTGTAACAACTCCGGCGAGCCCATAGCACTCACAAGAATGCCAGTCGCTGAGGTTCAAGCGTCTAAGCGCTCGGACATATGCCCTTATAAAGGCCTGGAGTTCTTTGATTGCAACGAGACGGACCCGGAATATTTCTTCGGCCGCAACAGCTTGGTCGATCAATTGTTGGAGCGGATTCGATCAGGCAACTTCGCTGCTGTCACTGGCGTTTCCGGCAGCGGAAAGTCTTCCGTGGTGAGAGCGGGCTTGTTGCATCAGCTCAAACGCGGCCAGCGTCTCGCAGGCAGCTACACCTGGCCCCTCGCGGTCATGTTACCGGGAGAACACCCGCTGGAGTCCTTGGTGGAGGTCTTTCGGCATAGCCCTCGGACCAGGCTAGGCGATCTGGCCGCCTTGCTCGAGACCGGTTCAGGCGATTCATTAAGCTCCATCGTTGACTGCGTTGTCGGCGATGGGCGGCTGATTCTGGTCATAGACCAGTTCGAGGAAGTGTTTACCCGCTGCCAGGATGAAGCTGAACGTGAAGGATTCCTCGGTTGTCTGTTGGGTGCACTGGAGACGACGGCTAGCCGGCTGACCGTTGTCGTTACGCTGCGCGCGGATTTTTTCAGTAAGTGCGCTGAGCGGGCCTATGCGGGTTTGGCCCAGCGTATCCAGGACAGTCTGATTACCGTCTTACCGATGAGCACCCGGGAACTGCGCGCGGCTGTGGTAGAGCCAGCACACAAGGTAGGGCTTGCGGTTGACGAAGACCTCGTCTCCGAGGTCATCGCCGCGCTCCACCGGGAGCCCGCCAATTTGCCCCTGTTGGAGTACACGTTGACTGAGCTGTGGAAACGGTGCCATGCGCATGGAAGGTTGACCCTCAAAGAGTATGTTCGTCTCGGCGGTGTGCAGGGCGCGTTGGAGCAGCGCGCAGAGGCAGTGTACGGAAACCTCTCGCCGGAGGAGCAGCAGGCTGCGAAATGGATCTTTCTCGAGCTTACGCAACTTGGCGAGGGGACCGAGGACACCCGTCGCCGGCAACCCAAAGGGGCGCTACTCGCCACGCAACGGTCACCAGCAGTTACTGAAAGCACGCTGGAGAAGCTCACCGAGGCCAGACTGCTGGTAAAGGGCAAGGTGCAGGCGGGCTCACAGACCCTTACTGCTGAGGTCGACGTCGTCGATGTGGCGCATGAGTCGCTTATCAGGAGCTGGCCGAGACTGAGACGGTGGATAGACGAAAACCGGGACTTTCAGCTTTGGCGATTGCGCCTAAGAGAGGCTGCCTTAGAATGGACACAAAAGGCGGATAAGGAGCTGCTGCTGCGCGGCGCGCGGTTGCTGGAAGCGGAAGCGCGTTCCGCAGAGTACCAAAGCGCATTGTCCGGCGCCGAAACAGGGTTCATCGCCGCGAGTGTCGCCCAACGCTCGGAAGAAGAGCGGATTCGCGACAGCCAGCGGCAGGCACTTGATGAGCAACGAAACCGCGCGTTGCGGATGCAGTCGCTATTCTTGGCGGACTTGGCTCGGCAGCAGAACGATCGGTACGACTACTGCGCGGGGCTCCTACTCGCGCTCGAGGCCCTCCCCCGAGATCTGGGAAGCACAGAACGTCCATTCGTTGCGCAGGCCTACAAAGAACTCTACAGGTCTGCCGTAAATCTTCAGCGTCACATGGATCTTCACGGCCCCCAAGGGGGCTTGATCGATGCGGCATTTAGCCCCGACGGACGGTGGTTAGTGACCACGTGCAACAACGGATCGTCGCTCGTGTGGGAGCTTGCGACGGGCACTGTGCTGAGTTGCCTCACTGGGCACGCCGATGGGGTGGATTGTGCCGTGTTCAGTCCAGACGGGCGGCGCCTCGTCACGTCGTCTTTCGATGCAACCGCGCGCTTGTGGGATACCCACACCTGGAGCCTTCTCGCGGTCTTAGACCAGCATGAGTACAGCATCAATGCATGCGCATTCAGCGCCGACGGCGGTCGCTTACTGACAGCGTCCAGCGACTGCACGGCCCGGATCTGGGACGTCAATCGACTGGGCGCCCGAACAGTCCTGGAAGGTCACAGTGGCGTCGTGTTCGCCGCCGCTTTCAGCCCGAATGACCAACTTGTCGCCACAGCATCAAAAGACCGCACAGTGCGGCTTTGGGCAGCGGACACTGGGGACTGTCTGGCAGTATTGCGCGGCCACGCCGATAGTGTTTTTACAATAGCGTTCGCCCCAGAGGGTGAGGAGTTGTTGAGCGCATCGGCTGATGGTACGGCGCGATTGTGGGCAACCGCTGGAGGCGCGGAAGTGGCTCTCTTCAAGGGTCATCAAGATAGTATAAACGTGGCAGCCTTTAGTCCGAGCGGCCACCGAATCGTGACCGCATCACAAGATGGAACTGCACGACTCTGGGAGCGCGGGACCAGGAAGGCGTTGGCCGTCCTCGCTGGGCATGATGGGGGCATTTTCGATGCGAAGTTCCACCCTGATGGTCGGCTGCTGATAACTGCCGGTCAAGACGGTACGACTCGCCTTTGGGAGACGGGCAGAGGTGAACTGCTGACGGTGCTGACTGGAGCAAAGGATCGCATAAACGCCGCGACCTTTGATCCGGTACACGGCAGGGTAGCAGCGGTATCGCAGGATAGCTCGCTTCGCGTTTGGGAAATTGACGAAAGGGAGCAGCTCGGGATCCTATGGGGACATCAAAGCGGCGTGTACGCCGTCGCGTTTCACCCGGATGGCAGACGAATAGCAACCGGGTCCCAAGACCGCATGGCGTACCTTTGGGACGCAGAGACGGGCGAAGTACTGAATGCATTCGAAGGTCACCGGAGCAGCGTCTACTGCGTCGCGTTTAGTCCGGACGGGCAGTGCCTCGTGACGGCGTCCCGTGATGGTACGGCGCGGATATGGAACGTCGAGAATGGCTGTCTGCTCAAGATCCTCAATTACCACGAGGACTCCGTCTTTACGGCAGCATATAGTCCAGACGGTCGTCTCATCGTGACGGCTTCCTGGGACGGAACGGCCCGCGTGTGGGACGCCGAAGACGGAACGCCGATCGTCTCGCTTGCAGGACACCGCGGCGGCGTTAGCTATGCCGGGTTCAGCCCCGATGGTCGGTTTGTGGTCACCGCTTCTCAGGAAGGCAAAGTACGCTTTTGGGAAATGCTGGCGAAACCCACATGTGAGTTATTGAAAGCGCACCAGACGGGGATCAATGCCGCTGTTTTCAGCCCGAACGGGCGTCAATTCGCCACTGTATCCAACGACAGTACAATAAGACTCTGGGATACAGCTCACCGTCGGGTGCAGGCCGAGCTTGGAGGGCATGAGGGCGTCGTCTATTCAGCTGCTTTCAGTCCTGATGGCAAGCGGCTCGTCACCGCTTCCGCTGACTGCACAGCGCGACTCTGGGACACCGACAAGAGCGAGGAGTTAGCAGTGCTAAAGAATCACAAGGACAGTGTCAACTCAGTCGCTTTCAGTCCGAATGGTAAGCGCATCGTCACAGCATCCCACGATCGTTCTGTGAGAGTTTGGCGAGCGCTTCCTGCCGGCCAGGACCTTGTTGATCACGCGAGGATGATAGCTCCGAGGAGACTTACCGCTGACGAACGGAGGCGGTACTTCATCGAGTAAACGCTTCGCCGCTGTACAGGCGGATGTTAAGGCGAGGCGGGAGCCGATGAGACATTGGCAAGGGCTGGCCGTCCGTTTCGTCATATCTCCATAGAGCAGGACATCATCGGAACGACGAGTGCCGCTGCCATCGTGTCGTGCTGTTATTGTCGGCAATCGGCTTGCGACAATTGTTCTGCCAACCTATTTGTTGGTCTTTTTGACGTTTATCCTCAGACAATCGTAAGACGCCTTTTTCCAGCTTCCGTAAGTCGGGCCGCACGCCATCGCACCTCGCGGCGGCTGCGGCAGCCCGCAATTTGTTCGTGAATTGGGAGCCGACGATCCTAGGTTGAATCGCAACGACTGCTTTTTGCCCGTATGCGGCCGTTCCGGACCGCATGCGATTCCGCGAATTTGGAGCGTCTTAGCCCGATTCGTGGCAGAAGATCGGGCGTCCGGTTTCAGCGTTTACCTGCCGCTGGAGCGACTCGACTTGGCGGCAGGTTTTGGCCGATTGCGGGCGTCAAGGGCACGTTGTCGGTGCCGTCGGAACTGAACCCGCGGCGGTCGAGCGGGTTCCTACCCGCAGCGGCGGGCCAGCCGATCCGCGACCGATCGCCCTGATGCGTTGGTCGCCGGGTCGTCCAGAAGGACAAGGAGTTCGAGTTCGCCGGAGAGATCCGCCAGCCTCCTCGGGCATGGGACTGTTGATCTTCACAGAAAGGTGCACTCTGCGCGGAACATCGCTTGATCGTTAACCCCAGGATCTGATTGCCCGCGTGCGAACCGAACGAGCCATCGCAACCTTCCGCTCCTCGAGCCCCGCCCGCAGGGAATTGGTGAGCCTCGAGGGACCAGGCGGGTCGAGGTGCTTGCCGACGCAGAGTCGCCACGCCGAAGTCGTGACAGTGCTCTGGCAATGTCAATCATGGTCGCCGACACGGTTGGGTCTGCCATGTTCGGCACCGGACCGAGATGGTCTCGACATCCCCGTTATGACCAACGCGTTCAGGGGATTGACAGGCCGGGACGGCCGCCGGTGGAATGGAGCCGAGGTACTCATCACAGCCTGCCGCGGAGCGGTCGCCGGGTCGTGCCAACCAGGCCTGCCGGACCGCCTGGCGACGGGGGACCCCAGATATGCGCATGCAGCCCTGGATCGCGCTACTTTTGCTGTCGAGCTTCGAAGCCGCCGTTGCGCCGGCGGGCGAGGGGCAGACGCCGGAAGCGGCCGTTTTCCACGTTGACCCCGCCGGCGACGACGCCGGACCAGGCTCCATGGAGCAACCCTGGCGGACGGTGCAGCACGCGGCGGACACGGCCGGCGCCGGGAGCAAGGTTCTCATCCACGCTGGTACCTACCCCGGCGGCGTCGCCTATGGCATCTCGGGCAAGCCCGGTTCGCCGATCCTCTTCGCCGGCCCGGAGGACGGGACGGCCACGGTGCAGGGAGCACTGGAGCTTCGACCGGGCATCTCGCACCTGCGGCTGACACGCCTGACGGTTCGGGGTTTCTCCGACTGGGGGATCACGCTGCACGGCTCCAATAGGCACATCGAGCTGACCCACCTGACCGTGATCGGGGGCGAGGCGGGCGTGCGCCTGACGTGGGGGGACTCGGGCCAGGAACCGCAGGACGGGCCCGTCTCCGACATCGTACTGGCGCACAGTCTGATCCGGGATGCCCTCTACACGGCTGTGGACTGCACCCCCGGGCCCTGCGACCGGATGATCTTTCGCGATCTGGAGATCACCGGCGCCGGCCTCGCCGGCGAGGACTCCTTCGGTGCAGATGGACTGGCAGTTGAGCGTGGTCAGGAGATCCTGGTGGAGGACTGCTTCATCCACGACAACGGCGGTGACGGCATCGACCTCAACTCGCGCGATCGGAACGGGAACGTGTATGGCATCCTCGTGCGACGCAACCGCGTGGTGCGCAACCACCTCAACGGCATCAAGCTGTCGGCCGGCGGTCGCATGGAGAACAACGCCATCTGGGGCCAGGGCGATACCGCCGTGGTGATCGGCGAGCTGCCCGGCACCTACGAGCTGGCGAACAACACCGTCGCCTACAACATGTACGCGGCCGGGTTCGGAGGGCGCAACTACGCCCTGGTCGCGGCGTATCCCAGCGACGACACGGGCGTGTCCGCGTCCACACGGCTCATCCTGCGCAACAACATCTTCGCCTTCAACGGGGGTCCCGCACATGGCGACCCGACCGGGATCTACATCGGCCGCGGCGTCCGCTGGCTCCGCGAGGGGAACAACCTGTTCTGGAGCCGGCCGGATGAGGAAATCCTCTGGGAGACGCCCTCCGGGGCCCGGGAGCTCTCCCGCACCGACGTCGCCACCTCCCCCCGGCGCAGCACCGCCGCTTGGCTAAAAGAACTGCAGAGTGCTAGCTCTCGAGCGGAGGTCGCCACCTCCGTCTGGTCCGGCGTGAACGGCGGGCGCGATCTCGCCGCCGATCCGCGCTTTGTTTCCGGTTGGCCCGACGTCGACCTGCATCTGCGGGAGGGTAGCCCCGCGATCGACGCCGGTGCTTCCCGGGATGCTCCGCCGACCGACCTGGACGGCAAACCCCGCGGTGCGCGTCCCGACCTCGGCGCCTACGAGCATTGACATTCCGGGCGGCATGGCGATTGGCCCCAATCTGGCCGACGATATCCTCCGCAGATTCACCCTGCACAGCATCCGGGTTCCGGAAGCGGTGCAAAAGCGACTTTCAGCTATCGCCGGCGCGGTGAAGGCAGCCTTGGAACCAGACCCACCGGGATCGGGGCGCTGACGTGCCCGCGCGGCGCACCGTGCTTACCGGTGGAGGTCCACTTCGAGGCGACATCGACTGCTTGTTGGAGCAGAAGATGAGTCTGCCGGTCGTGGTCGCCGACGATCTCCTGTCCTGCGTTGCCCGCGGCAGCGGGGGCGGGCTGGAGATGGACGATGAGCGTAGCCTTGACCCGTTCGGCAGCGCAGGAGACGCTCTGACTCTGCTTCTCTGGAAAGGTCGCTTCCGCATTTATGGGGTGATGAGCTGGCTCTGGCAGACGGTCTATATCGGCGCCTAGGGAGGGAGTCAGCGTTAACCTCGAAGGTCGCTGCCGACCCAAAGCGGTCCTACACGGATTGCTTATATCGCATGGCAGAGTTTCGTCGCCCCAAAGGGGCGAATCGGGCACGAACGGCAGATCCCGCCCCTGGAAAGAAGAGGATGTAATCAAATCCCCGTCGATTGAGGCATAATCCCGAAAGATGAAAAAAGCCCATCAAGGGCGGAAAGCGAGGCTTCGTTATCATCAAACTCGAAGATTTCTTGACCAACTCGCTTGCCATTGTTTTCCGCCCACGTCAGTGCCATTTGCTCATACCACTTTGCGGAACAAGGCCAAATCCGCGAAACGCGCAAATCAGGGACGATGGTTCGATAAGTGTTCAGCCTGTCGGTGATGCTATCGCTCCACCCAATTTTTACGCGAACCGAACCATCGTAAGCTGGAACCTCTACCGCGTATGTGCCCGATAGTCCAGTTGGCGTGGTTTCCTCCTCTGGAACGACACGGTGATATCTCTCATCTTCCAGCTTTCGTCGTCAAGCCTCGGCGTCCTCACTCGAAAGATACCACGGCTTGCTCTGCCCCTTTTGTAGTTTAAACGGCTCGAAGCCACGGCGTCTTACAGTTTTACGAAAACTGCTTGGGCTGTAGCCTAGCTCGGCTGCGAGATCAACCAACCGTCTCGGACGGTCATCGGAAGTTTCTTTTTCGTCGGTCATCGCGGCAAATGTTACACGACAAACCGGAATGACATGGCTGCTCTTGCTCTTGGCCGTAAGGCGACGATCAAGGCGTAAGACGCGCGAGCGCGAGCGGCGAGACGACCCCGGCCGAGTGCCGGGGTTTTCTTTGGGGGCAGTGAAGTGGGGGCGCGCTAATTACGTAGTTTGAGAGGGCGGAGCTCTGTGCTGGCGGGCAGTTAAGAGGGTGGCTGGACAGGTGTCCTGGTGCGTGGTGAAGGGCAGCGCGCCTTCAATCGTGCCAGTAACGCCTGTGCCCACCGTGACGATACCAGCCACGATCACCACCCCGGTAATAGACCGCCGGCGGCCCGTAGGGTGCCACGACGACGGGTGCGTACCGCTCGATCACCACCGGCGCGGGCGCATAGGAAGGCTCGACAATGACCGGCGCCGGCGCCGCGTAGACCGGGTACGGTGCGATCGCCGAGCCGATAAGGCCGCCGACGACGCCACCGACCAGCCCGCCGAGAGCCGCGTCCCCCGCATTGTACCCGTACCCGTGGGCGAAGGCGCCCACGGGGAGCGTCGAGAGAGCGGCGCAAGCGCCTAGAGCGAGAATCCACCTTTTCATTTCGTCACCTCGTCAGGTTGTCAGCAGATGACCTTACGCACGTCTATGCCGAGCTTCTGAGGCTCAGGGTAGCTCGGCCATGGTGAACGCGAGCTGAACGGATGTCCATGATGCTCAGCCGATTGTGGCGGGCGCGGACCTTCCGCGGCCAGTTGAGGGGGTGGCTTGACAGAGGGAGGCAGGTGTTGCGGTACTGGGGACGGTAGTGGAGGGGGTAGGGGTGAGTCTGCCGCGGATCGTTCTTGCTGTTGGGCTCCTGCTGTTGGTTAGCGCGAGCGCCGCGGCCGACACGTTGTCGGGGCGGGTCGTGTGGACGTTCCGTGGTCGCGACGGGATGAAGTAAAAATAAATAGCTATCTAATATTAGCCAAAACTAATACTATGCTCCTGGCGAGCTGGCGCACAACGACGCCCTCGCTTGCTGCCTCAGAGATAACACAGGAGAAACCGAATGAAGAAGCTTGCTACCGCGGTGGCGATCGCCGCTCTACTTGGTGTGTCCGTCACGGCGAGTGCCTGGTGGGGCGGCGGCCCGTGGGGTGGCGGCCCCGGCTACGGCTCCGGGGGCAACGACTGGTGGAACGACATGATGGGTGACGGCTACGGCGACTTCAACATGAACATGTCCGGTGGCGGGCATGGTTCTGGTCGCGGCTACAACCGGTACCGCGATTACTACGGCTACGGCCCGTACGGTTGGGGTGGTGGATACCCGGGTGGCTGGGGCGGCGGATATCCCGGGTACGGCGGGTATGGCGGCGCCTATCCCTATGCCGCTCCGGTTGTTCCGGCGGTTCCGGCTGCGCCTGCTGCCCCAGCGGAAACCAAATAAGGGATTCGCGCTGATCTAAGCGCGCTGTGATGCACAGGGACGTGCATCAATGCCTTGGCGCTCGGTGGAGGGCTGCGAGTAGGGGGCAGCAAGCACCCTCGCGGTAGCAGACTCCTTCCTCCGGCGCCACCCGCCCCCTTCGGTGGTGGCGGTACACCTTCTCCCGTCCTCGCCGCGCACCAATCACACTGAGAAGAAGCGGTACCGGTCGCCGTCCGTGTCATGGGCATCTGATATGGAGTGAACGGCGGTAACGCCCCGACTGAGTGAGTTTCTGGGCAGCAAGCCGATTGGGTCGCTGCGGCGGCCACACACCCCGCCGTAGCCACCCCTTTTTAGCACCTTTAGGCATGCGTGGGCGCCGCTCCGCGCGTGCGCGAGGGCTATAGGACGATAGTGACCGACGGCGCATCGTGTGTGCAGTATGAATATGTCATACCGAGCGAGGGTACATCGGTGCTCCCAGGCGACTGCTGCCTTGGGGCCTGTTTCCGTTTGCGAGGTGCATGGGGTTTGTAGTTGTTTGGGGTTCTGTGTTTCTCGAATTGCGGTCTTCAGGATGGCAGTCTGTTGCAAGTGATTCGCATTGGCGATACGCTCTCGATCGAGCGGCGGCAGAGGCAGGGATGCCCCAGTCGCGGATCACGACATTTTTCTCGAAGCATCTCCTCCCAGTATGCCCGGTCGCCCCGCCGGGCTTTTTTTGGCTCGTGCTTCTGTGTTTGTGGGTTTCTCTATATCCGTGTTTCCTGTACTGCGACTATGCGGGTTTGCGACCGGCGCTCCTGCCGTGAGCTCTTCCGGCTACTGCAACCGGTAGGCGCGTATCATCGAGCGCGGTGTCTCAGGGCAGAGGAGGGCGGCATGACGGTGATCCACTGTGAGTACTTCAAGGTACGGTGCGACTCAACTGGCGTCTCGTGTGAGCAGTGCGTCGTTCGCACTTGGGCGATAGAGCGTGACGCGGCGCGAGCTCGCATCGAGGCCCGGCGACGGGCGCGCGTGGAGGAGGGGACAGCTAGGGCAGCACAGGCGGGGAGGTTAGGGGCAGGACTCTGACACGGCAGCTCATCGCGAGCGCGAGTGGCGAGATGACCCCGGCCGAGTGCCGGGGTTTTCTTTGGGGCAGGGAAGTGGGGCGATTGAATTACGTAGTTCGGGGAGGATGGGCTCTGCGACGGCGCAGCAATACTATCGCCAAGGTCACTGGCTCTCGAGGATCAGCGTTTGAGCTCTGTCACCTCTGCGAACTCGTCCGCCAACGCTTGATCGAGCTCGAACCGAACGCCGGCGCCGGCCGGGAAGGCGTTCCGGTGGTCGAAGTCGCCCCGAAAGATGGGATCAGGAATCTCCACGAATGCGCCGCAGGTGCGGGGTGACGCCTGCGCGCTATGGAAGGGACGCTACAGGTCCTCTTCCCTTAGGATCGAGGTTGCGCGAGCTCAGCCGCTGGGGCAGCTCCACAGCCCTCGCTGTCGTCGAAGAACGCGCGCCCGCGGCGATATCTTCCGTACAGGTGCGCCCCGAGCCCCGCTGAGATGCCAAACAGAACCAGCGCAAGCGTTCCCTGCACCAGATCACTCTCTGCAAACCCACCGCCCATCATGGCGAATACCATGGTCTGCGGGAAATGGCCGACGGCAGACGCGGCCATGAAAGGCATCAGGCGCATATTGGACACCCCGGCCAACAGGTTGACGACGAGGTTGTTGCCGACGGGAAAGAGGCGCACCGCCAGGGTCATGGAGAAAGGGTAGGCCCGCAGACAATCGTCGATCTTGCGGATGCGGGCCGGATAACGGCGAATGACCAGGTCTCGGGCAAAGAAGCGCGCGTAAAGGAAGCCCATCAGCACGCCAAGCATCTCCGCAGACAAGGCGAGGGCGGTGCCCGCAGCGATTCCGTAAACATAGCCCGCCGCAACGGCGAACACCTGCCGGGGTAAGCCGATACCGGTGAAGGCCGCGCCGACTGTGAGAAACAACAAGATGCCGGTCGCACCTGTCCCGCGTATCTCAGCATCGGCCCATTGCTTGATGGTCTCGGGTCCTTGCTGAAACGCGTACTCGCTAATCAGCGCTCCCAGCACAACGAGCGAGCTGACGAAGAAGGCACTGCGCACTACAGCTACTAGCTTCGTCATACGCTTCCTGGCATCTGAGCCTTCGATCGATTGTTTGTCCAAGTCCTAGCGTCTCCGCTCGCGGGCGTACCTGATTAGCTCTCACAACCAACGATCATAGAAGCACACGCGCAGTACCAACGTGAACAATCAATATACACAATATTAGACTGTTCGAATAGACGGGACGGCGACAACACGATTTCCGTCGGATTGGCGCTTGTTGGTCCTTGCGTGGACGGTCTTGCTCGACCGCCGGACGTATAGGGGCCGCCGGAAACGGCGATCGTTTCACAGATTGACGCAACAAGGCACCGAAAGTCCGGGCTATAGCCCTGGCCCCAATGAAACGAAGCTGTGGTTTGCCGACGGGGAAGCACCGAGCCGGTCAACTGTTGACGCCAAGCGACAGGTCAGATGTCCCTCATGATGGTACAGATGCAATCCAGAGCTTTACGAAATTCTCCGAAGGTTAGACAACCTATTGGTTACAAAAAACAATATCATAGTAGGCACGAGGATTGCTTAATGAAATCAGAAATTGCAATCCAACAGCTGAGAGGAGTGCCAACGATGGCTCACCACCGCAACGTCGAACCCGCAAACGTGTCAACAATCAATGGCAGCAAGTCGCTGTGGCTTGCGCGGACCCTCGAGTGCTACGAGGTCGAGGAGATCGACATAAGACAGCTGGCCCGATACCTCGCTACCCACCCTATAGTCCCTGAGCGTGAGGCGGCAACCGGAACCTACGACGATTAGGCGAGCTTGCACTAGGCAAAGTCAGCGAGAAGACTCCGGAATCTTGAGAGATTCTTTCCGTCTTCCGGCCTATCGCCCCGACCTGAAGATTTCCGCTTTCTCGAAGGTTGCACGTAGACCGTGCCGGAAACGCTCAGGGATCGCCTCGATGAGGCGTGCGTGGTGGGCCGCCGCCTGTTGGGTGGCCTCGCCGCGGTTGACGATGGTCGCCGGCAGCGGGAAGCGGGGATCGAGTATCCAGGCGTGGCACTCCTGATCCGGGCGGCGTAGGGCGCGGGCAAGGCCCTGCGTCAGCCGGCGGGCCGCTTGAGCCTGAGCGGTCAGAAAATGCAGGTCGAGGACTCCGTCACGGCGCGGGTAGAGCATGCGCGGGATGACGATGTCCTGCCAGCATTGGTCCGTGTCGACGGCTTCCCAGGCGGCCGGCGAGATGAATATGCCGCTGGAATAACGGCTCAATGCGGCCTGCAGACGCTCGCCCGATTGATGGACGATGACGGGCAGGTCGTCGAGCCGGGACGCAATGGCGAGCCCGGTGGCGAAGCTGGTGGTGAGCACCAGCACCCGCTCGCTGTCCTCCGACGCTGCACGCACTCCCGAGGCGACATATTGCAGCCACTCCGCATTGTCGCCTCGCACTTCGTCATCGAAAGGGACCGGAACCGACCGGTCGGCCAGGTGGAAGGACATGGTCCCGTGCCGCCTGGGCTCGATAACGGCGGAGGCCGGATGGAACGCCTCGAGACCGACGGCGTGCTTGAGGAAGGCGAGGTCCGCGTTCGACACCGAGGCATCCAGCTGGAGGCTGGCAGCGGAGGGCAGGCGGTCCGCCTCGTCGATGACGATGACATTGAATGCCTGCGTGTCGATGAGCCGCCCGCCGGTGCGCCAGTCGAGCAGCAGCGCGGCGTGGGTAGTGACCACGAGGTCCGCAGCAGCACAGCGGGCCTTCTGCAGGATGTAGGGCTCGCGCTCGACAAACTTGCAGCGGCCGTTAAAGCAGATGGCGGCGGGGTCCAGGTCCACGCCGGCACGCGCCAGGACCTCGTCCGTGGACTCGCCGATCTCGGCCTTGATGCTCTGTGCCGCGGCGCGCTCGGGGCTCACGAACTGACGCTGGGAGAGATAGCGTTCGACCGCGAGTGCCCCATCCGCGTGTTCCAGAGGGATGCGGAGGTCCTCCGAGCGGATGACCTGCTCGACGAGCTGGGTGGTAGCGGTCGAGATAAGGACTCGGAATCCGTTGGCGGCGGCGTATCGGAGGGTCTCGACGAGATAGGCCCGCGTTTTGCCGAGACCTGCACCACCGTGAAGAACGAGGGGTGGCCCGGGTGCGGAAAGCGCTGCGGCGATAGCGCGGGCATACTCCCACTGGGCATCCGTCCTGTAATAGCGCGCCGTTCACGGTGTCGACGGGCTCGATGTCGCGATGGCCCACCTCGCCGTAGCCTGCCGTGTGCTTCTTGCCGACGTGGCGGACGCCTTGGAGCAGGGTCTCGACCTCTTCCGGATCGCCCTCGGCGAACCACCAGATGGCGGTTGCGGCGAAGCCTTCCACCGGATTCTGGACGTTGCCGTACTCGCGCCGGCGCTTCTCGCCGATGCGCGGCAGCACGCCGCCGCGCCCGCGGCGCAGGAGGTCCGGGGCGATGTCGTGCCGGGCATGGAGGCTGGCCGTCAAGGTGGCGCGATACTGGGTCGGAGCCTCCAGCAGGGCCGCCGAGGCGTGCCACATGCCGCCCGTCTGGGCGAGGGGGAGTGCGGAGTGTGACTGCTCAAGGTCCCCGGTGCGCTCGAACAGGGCGGCGGCGAGCAGGGCGTCCAGGGTGAGGAAACCGCCCAAGAGGATGGGTGTTCTCAGCTCAAGTCTCGCGACGAATCGCTCCACATGCCTCCTCCACAAGTTGCCAGGCGTTTAGATATTGATCGGGGATTTGAGCTAGGTTCAAGCGGCCGGGGCTTGCGGCTGACGCCGGGACCACCCAGCACTGCATCGCCTCGCGTCCGCCGATAGGCGTACCCGCGTTGGCGCGGTAGATCACCACGAAGTCCACGCCCTCCAGGTCCCGCAGCTCCACGTACGAGGCGGACGCCTTGTGGCGGTACTTCACCTGAAGGTTGACGACGCGGCGAACGGCAGGGTCGAAGACGAAGACGTCGTGCAGCGCGAAGTTGCGGGGGTATTGCGCGGCGATCAGGCCGCGGAAGGCTAGCTCGGAGACGGTGCGGATCTCGGCGGCTTCGGATTGGGCGGTAGTGTCGGTCCTAGCCAAGGTAAATGCGGTTCTTCATCTCGGTCTTGCCGTGCATCCTAGGATAACCCCAGGAGCGGCTCATTCCGTGAGTCACCGAAAGAGATCGACGGGGAACGAGACTCGGATTCCCGTTCAAGTGCTCGGGCGCCCGGCTTCAAGCGGCCCACACATTCAACTGACGACGGTAAGCCGTGGAGTCCTGCTCCCGTCGAGAGAGCGGAGCAGGTCGTCCAGCTCGGCGGGTTTGCTGAACAGGAACCCTTGAAACTGACGGCAACCCCGCTTGAGGAGAAACTCCAGCACGTCGCGCGACTCGACGCCCTCGGCGATCACATCGAGTTGCAGGTGCCGGGCCATTGCAATGATGGCCTCGACGATTGCGGCATCGTCGGGCTCGGTGACGATGTCCTTCAAGAATGAGCCATCGATCTTGATCGTATCGATTGGCAAGCGCTTGAGGTGCGCCAGCGACGAGTGCCCCGTGCCGAAATCATCGATGGCGAAACGCACACCAAGGTCCCTTAGTGCCTGCATCTTCGCAATGGTCCGATCAATGTTCTCCATGGCGGTGCTCTCGGTTATCTCCAGGCGAAGCAACGCTGGGTCCGCACCAGTGTCCGTCAGGACGGCGGTCGCGAGGTCGACGAAGTCGGCCTGTCGAAACTGCTTCGGACTCACGTTGATGGAGAGCGGGAGCGGGCGTCGACCGGTGATCTCGACCAGGTCGCGACAGGCCATACGCAAGATGTGCTCGCCCAGTGGAAGTATAAGTCCGGTATCTTCGGCGGCGCGCAACAGCCCCGCCGGGGAGATTAGACCCAACTGCGGATGGCGCCAGCGCAACAAGGCTTCCAAGCCGACAGTCTCGCGCAACGCGTTCACCTGCGACTGATAGACGAGCACGAGCTCGCCGCGGTCGAGGGCTCGGCGTAGGTCGCGCTCGCTCTTCAGCCTCCGGTGGGCGGCCGCCTGCAATCCTGGCAGGAAGAACTGAACGAGGCTTCGTCCCTGCTCCTTGGCCCGATACATGGCCATGTCGGCATGCTTGAGCACCTCGTTGGGGGTTGCGCCGTCGTCGGGGAAGACCGCTATCCCGATACTCGAGGTGACATCGATCTCATGCCCGGCGACAACGTAGGGGCGGTTGAGGGATTGCTGCAGCTCGAGCGCGAAGCGGTGGATCTCACCGCCGGTTCGCTCACTTCCGGTCGCGATCTCCGGGAGAAGGACAACGAACTCATCACCGCCCAGCCGGGCAGCCGTGTCTTCGCCCCGGATGCGCTTGCAGATGCGCTCGGCCACCTGCTGGAGCAGTTGGTCGCCGACGGAATGGCCAAGCGAGTCGTTGATGTGCTTGAAGCGATCCAAGTCCAGGAAAAATACAGCTCCTTGACGGCCATGGCGCAGTGCGCGGGTGACCTCCTGATCCAAACGGTCCATCAATAGACGTCGGTTGGGGAGTTGGGTGAGCTCGTCGTAGAGGGCCTGGCGATGGGCCAGTGCCTCGGCTTTGCGTCGCTCCCGGTGCTCGACGAGCGCCTCCAAGGTCTTGCGGTGAAAGCGCACGGCGGTCAGCGTCAACATGGCGAAGAACAAGAGGCTCATGAAACCCATCGCGGGCCCGAGGGCTTGTGTCTCCAACAGGAAGCGCGCTGTCAATGGGAGCAACGAGAGCCCTAGGAATCCGAACACCGCCGGCAACTGAGCAGACAGGGTAGTGACGGCGCCGGAGGCCATCCCGGCGATGCAGAGGGCCACAAACATTTGGTGCGCCGGCTCGCCGGGAGGAAAGAGAAGGATGGCGGCCGAGCCCCAGGTTGCGCCGGACAGCAAGGCTCCGGCCAAGGCGAGGCGCTTCCAAAATGCCAGGTCATGGCTTAGGGCGGCTCGGCTCACATAGCTCAGCCAAAGCGAGAGCCGCACGCCACTGACGAGATAGATGGAGCTCAGCCAAAGAAGAACCCGCAAGGGATCGCTCACCGGCCACTGGATGACGGCGAGCGAGGTGGCGACGGTCACGACGCTGACGAGGGATGTCGGAACCGCTTCGTACAGCGTCGCGACCAGACGGGTGTCGGAACCTTCGTCTTTGGATGAAGTTGTGATTAAGTGCATCTGCGGCTCGTGCAAGACAAACTGGCCATGGTTGCGGTGGGAAGGAGCTACACCGAACGTGCGACCAGTTGGGAGGCCGTGGTCGACGGGATGACCGGAGCCACCGCTCCGTTTCGATGAGGTGCAAGAGCGTTGCCAGTCCGAGGGCGCCGAGCTTGCGAAAGCGTGAAATGTGACCTGGCTCACACAATTGAGCCGTGCAGCGTCCCGCGTCTCAGCGTGATGCTTTGCGGCAGAGATCCCCGCTTACCGTCTTAGGAACGAGTCTGACGCGGACCGTCTGGTGTTGCCGACAGACGCAGGTGGTCGAGTGTGATGCGGAGTTTCTTGCGAGGACTGGTCAGGGACCCATCGATGGCTGGTCAGAGGGTGCGCCAGGGCCGCCGAAATCACCGAGTGGACGGGTGAAGGTGTAACCGAGGGGATAATCGACGAGTGCCTTGCGCGCGGTGGTCACGTCCGTTCCAGAATCCAACGGGATGAAGGGGAGCGATGCGATGAAGATCGCGCCGCTGAACAAGGACGTAAAGAAGGTCACTGGGCGAACGACGAGGGCATCGAGTGCCTTGTCCCCGGCGGACGGGGATCGCGCGGTCGAAGCCTCGGCTGCAGCGTTGGGTACCTGAGCGCCCTCGCTTTGGGCAGCGGGCGCAGGAGCCGAAAGACAGCAAACGACGGTCATCACAGCGGTCGCAAACGTACTGTTGGTCGGCATCGTATGTCCTCGGGTGGGATAATTGCGGGAGGTTACGGCATTCTGCCGCCCCCGTGGGAGCAAGCTTGGCCTCGTAGCGATGGACTTCCTATCAGCAACTGTCCTTCTCGTCATCATCATGGACCCGCTGGGCAACATCCCGGTGTTTCACTCGTTGGTCGGACGCTACCCACGATCTCAGCGCTTGGCCATCATTGCACGGGAGATGCTCATCGCCTACTTCGTGCTGGTCGCCTTTCTACTGGCTGGCCGGGCGATAGTGGGATACCTCGGGCTCAAGCAGCCCGCCCTCGGCGTGGCTGGGGGCGTGGTTCTCTTCATCATCGCGCTGCGGATGGTGTTCCCACAGAGCGGGACCGTCACGGAGGGCACGGAGGAGGAACCTTTCATCGTGCCCCTCGCGATACCGATGATCGCGGGCCCCTCCGCGGTGGCGGCCATCCTGCTCCTGGTGAGCCGCGATCCGCAACGGCTGTTGACCTGGTGGGGCGCGGTCAGCATCGCCTGGCTGGCGAGCGCAGCCATTCTGCTCGGCTCGGGTCTGCTGATGGAGATGCTTGGATCACGTGCTCTACGGGCAATGGTCCGGCTGTCGGGCATGCTGCTCATCATGATGGCCGTGCAGATGCTGATGGACGGGGTCACGGCCTACCTGGAGGGTGTCGCCTAGCAGAGCCGCGCCGAAATCCCGGCAACGACACAATTGTCATCTCGGTAGTCGGTTTCCCGGGGTTGGGTTACGGCGGTCGGGGGACGCCGTGAATACCTCCATGTCGCTTGACGGCAGCCTCCCTGCTGCCGACACCCCCGCCCCGTCGCCCGCAACCCTGCCCCTCAGGATAGAGCCGAAAAGCTGCAGCCCAGTAGGTACGGCGTTGTTAGCGGCACTTCGGTGCCGTGCTACTAGCAAGCGGATCGAGCCCGCTTAGGAGCCGGTACGGCGCGATTCCTTGTCATGGCCTTCCACATGTTGTCGGGCCTAGACCGCGTTCTCGAGAAGGTACCGGACAATTTGTCCATCCAACCAGTACCGCGGCCGCCACGGCAGCAGGCCCGAGACGAACCCGACATGCCCGCCGCGCTCGGCCAGCTCCAGCTTCACCCCAGCGCCAAGCTCCGTCACTTCCGGCACCGTGTGCGGAAACATGAAAGGATCATCCGCGGCATGGAGGATCAAGGTGGGGGTCTCGACGCGATGCAGAAGCGGACGGCAGCTGCAGCGCGCGTAGTAGTCCTCGGCACCGGAGAAGCCGTTGAGGGGAGCCGTGATGCGATCATCGTATTGGTAGAAATCCTGGATCTCGTCCAGGTCCACGCTGAGCGGCGAGGGGATGCGGGCAAATTTGGCGGCGTAGGACGCCTTTAGCCTGGCGAGGAGATGCCGCTGGTAGAGGCGGGACGCCCCGAACCCCAGTCGCAGCATGGCGTCCCGGAGGACGAAGGGAACAGATACCGCGACGGCGGCCCGCAGGCGGGGAAGGGCGGTCTCCCCGAGGTGCTTGAGCAAGAGGTTTCCGCCGAGGGAATAGCCGACGGCGGCAATCGCCTGATCTTCCGGCGTAGCTGCGAGGTGATCCAGGACGGCGACAAGGTCCTCGGTGGCGCCGGAGTGATAGCTGCGCGGGAGGCGGTTGGGCTCGTCGCTGCAGCCGCGCAGATGCACGAACACGGCGCGGAAGCCGGCGGCGGCTAGGGCAGCCATAATGGTACCCCCGTAGTGGGATTGGAGGTCGCCCTCGAGGCCGTGAATGACCAGGACCGTGGGTCCTGCCTGACTGGCGATCGACAGGTCGATGAAGTCGCCGTCGGCCAGCTCCACGCGGCGTCGGCTGAGGGTCAAGCGTGGACGCCGGCGAAACAGGCTTGGCCAGACGGTCTGAGCATGAGGGCCGCGGAGCCACCAGGCGGGCCGAAAGGCGCTGGCTCGAGCTTGCCCCATCGTTACGGGTTAGTGCATTTGACGACGATAAAGGGCCGCATAGAGACCCTGACCTTCGATGAGCTGCTCGTGGCGGCCCTCCTCGACGATTCGCCCATCTTCGAATACCAGGACTCGGTCCGCCTGACGCACCGCGCTCAGCCGATGGGCGATGATGATGGTCGTGCGGCCTTTGAGGAAGGTGTCCAGGGCTTGATGCAGGTGCGCCTCGGTCGCTGTGTCGAGGGCGGAAGTCGCCTCGTCCAGGATGACGACGTGGGGATCGGCGAGCACCATCCGGGCCACAGCGAGCCGCTGCCGCTGACCGCCCGACAGCCGAACACCGCCACGGCCCACAGGGGTATCGAGTCCCTGATCAAGGGCCTCTACGGTCTCGCGTAGCTGGGCGACCTCCAGCGCCCGCCAAAGGGCACTGTCCGGGATAGCGCGGCCCAGGGTCAGGTTCATACGCACCGTATCGCTGAAGAGGGAAGGATGCTGAAGCACGGTAGCCACGTGGTCCCGGACGACGTCCATGCCGATCTCCTGGACCGGTACCCCGTCGAACAATACCTGTCCCGACTCGGCGGGATACAGGCCGAGGAGGATCTGGACGAGAGTGGTCTTGCCGCCGCCGCTTGCTCCGACGAAGGCGACCTTTTCGCCAGGCGCAATGCGGAACGAAACATCGTCCAATACCGGCGGACCATCGCCGTAGGCGAAGCGCACGTCGTCGAGCGCAACCGCCACGGTACGCTTGCCCGCGAAGGGGTCGCGCCGATGGGGATAGGCGGGCTCCAGGTGCATGGCGAGCAGGCGGTTGATTCGGCTGAGGGCGGCACTGGCGCTGTGATACGCGTATTGGATTCCCAACACCTCCTGAACCGGGCCCATCATGAACCAAAGGTAGGCGAACACCGCGAGCATCTCGCCGATGGTGAGGTTCGAGAAGAGCACCATCAGCATGCTGGCGGCACGGAACAGATCGAACCCGAACAGGAAGACCACGAACGACAAGCGGTTGCCGGCGTCGCTCTTCCAGGTATATGCGGTCGAGAAGTCGCGGATCTGATCCGCCTTGGCGATGATGCGGCGGATATAGAAACGCTCCCGGTTGCTGGCGCGGACCTGCTGGATGGCGTCCAGCGTCTCGGACAGGGACTCCTGAAAGGCCTGATAGGCCGCGTTCTCGCGCCGCTTGAGCTCCTTTACCCGCCGCCCGAAGACGGTCGTTACGTAGATCACCAGGGGATTGAGAAAGAGGATGAACAGTGCGAGCTGCCAGTGCATCCAGAGGAGGACCCCCGCCGTTCCCAGGATTGAGAGCACGGCCACAAGAAACTTGCTGGTGGCGCTGCCGACAAACTGGTCCACCGCATCGAGATCGGTCACCAGGTGGGAGGCAACGGTTCCGCTGCCCAGCGTCTCGTACTCGGCCATGGACACACGCTCCAGGCGGAGGAGCAGATCGCGCCGAATGCGGTAGATCACGTCCTTGGATATCCCGGTGAATTGGCGCATTTGCCACACCCCGAGCACGAGCCCGGCCAGCCGCAGGGCAAGGGTCAGGGCGAGGATGGCGAGGATATAGAGCACGGGGCCGTGCCACGAGTCCGGAAAGATGCGATTCATAGCCGCTATCGCGGCCCCGGGCTTGTGCAGCAGCACCTCGTCCACCAAGAGGGGAATCAACAGTGGGACTGGGACGCTGACGGCCGTACCCAGGATGGCGATGATGTTCGCAAGCACAACCTCCCGGCGATGCGCGAGGACCATCCGGGCGAGGTCGCGCCAATCGTAGGGCGCTTCGCGCAATGCTGAGCGCTCTCCGTTCCGAATTGAGGGCATCATGTGTTGCGACGCGGAACCGTGGGCAGGCCCGTGCATATGGAAGCTTATCACGAGGGGGCACGGCCCTTGGCTTCGGGCGGTCAGAGCGGTCGCAGCATCGGACCAGGTCAAGCGGGAGTTGTAGGCGATGATGATCCGCGGTTGAGGCCAAGAGATCTTGGTCGGTACGCGGCTGTATGATTGCTGCAACGAATTGTGCGCCGGTGATACAGTCGCCTATAATCGGGTCGCTCGGGACTCTACCTCCGATCAGGCCGCCGTTTAGCAGGGCGAAAACACATGCGTTTCACCACATTCGCGATTCTCGCCGCCTGTTTGGCAGGCATTCCCGCGGTGAGTCCGGCCGAAGACCTCCTGGCCGTGTACGACAGGGCGGCGCAGACCAACCCGACGCTTCGCGCCGCTCAGAACCAGCTGGAGGCGTCGCGGGAGAACAAGCCACAGGCGCGCTCCCTGCTGCTGCCCAATTTCAACGTCACCGGGAACATCGACTACCAGAACAACAAGACGACCGGCACGAGCCTTTTCGGCAGCTTCAGTCGCAACGACACCTTTAGTCAGCGGCAGCTAACCGCCGCGGTGACGCAGCCGCTATACAACCGGGGCAACTGGATCCGCCTGCAGCAGACGGACAACACGATCGCCCAGTCCGAGGCCCAGTACCGCGACGCCCAGATCCAGCTCATGGTGGACACGACCACGGCCTACTTCGGGGTGCTTGAGGCTGCCGATGCGGTGCGGGTGCAGGAGGCCCTGGTCCGGGCCAACGAGCGCCAGCTGGAGCAGTCCAAGCAGCGGTTCGAGGTCGGCTTGGTGGCTATCACAGACGTCAACGACAGTCAGGCGGCTTACGACAGCTCCCGTGCCACGCTGATCAGGGCGAACAACGCTCTCGACAATGCCTGGGAGGGATTACGGCGTGTCGTGGGTCCGATCAGCGTTCCCATAGCACGGCTTGGTGACAAGTTGCCTCTGACCCCCCCACAGCCAAACGACATCAGCAAGTGGTCGCAGACGGCACTGCAAGGTAATTACTTGATCCTGGCCGATCAGCAGGCAGCGGAAGCGGCGAAGAAGCAGATCCAGATTGAACGCTCCGGCCACTACCCGACCTTCGATGTGCAGGCCGGTTACAACGCGGCGAGGTCGAACGCCGAGTTCAACACCAATCTCGACAGTGGCTTTATAAGCCTCAACATGACGCTTCCGATCTACCAGGGCGGCGCGGTCAGCTCAGCCACGCGCCAGGCCGGATACCAGTACCAGGCCGCGCTTGAGCAGCTCGATGCCCAGCGCCGGGCAGTGCTGCAGAACGTCACGGACGCCTTCCGCGGCATCATGTCCAGTATCAGCGACGTCAAGGCACGTCAGGCCGCCGTCGTCTCCGCCCGCACCTCTCTGGAATCCACACAGGCCGGTCTCGAGGTCGGCACGCGTACCCAGGTCGACGTCCTCAACGCCCAGCAGAGATTGTTCGAGGCGGAGTTCCAGTACCTGTCGGCTCGCTACCGATACATCATCAACGGGGTCAAACTTCATCAGGCAACCAGCACCCTGACGCGCAACGTGCTCGTCAAGGGCAACGCCTGGCTGAATCCGAAAGACACCATTTCGCCGCCGTCGTACTGACGACCGATGTGGCGAAGAGTTGGGCAAGGGTCTCCGCGGCTCGGCTGCGGGACTGACTTCTTCTCC
The DNA here is from genome assembly GCA_963824085.1 of uncultured Gammaproteobacteria bacterium. Taxonomy (GTDB): domain Bacteria; phylum Pseudomonadota; class Gammaproteobacteria; order Chromatiales; family Chromatiaceae; genus JARRNE01. The sequence goes on along the minus strand of CAWGNT010000003.1, from coordinate 54,863 downwards.
TTCCTGAAAGCACCTTAGGGAATGTCCGGCAACAGCTTCGGCCGACTCTTCGTGGTGACGACCTTCGGTGAGAGTCACGGTGCCGCCATCGGGGGTATCGTGGACGGCTGTCCGCCGGGTCTCGCACTGTGCGCGGCTGACCTCCAGGTGGATCTGGACCGACGCCGGCCCGGGAGGTCGCGCCACACGACTCAGCGTCGGGAGTCCGATCGGGTGGAGATCCTGTCCGGCCTGTTTGAGGGCAAGACGACTGGTACGCCGATTGGCCTCATCATCCGCAATGAGGATCAGCGCTCCAAGGACTATTCGGGCATCGCAGCGAAGTTTCGTCCAGGGCACGCGGACTACACGTACACGATGAAGTATGGAACGCGGGACTATCGCGGCGGCGGCCGCTCGTCCGCTCGGGAGACCGCAATTCGGGTGGCGGCGGGCGGGGTCGCCAAGAAGTACCTGCGCGATCGCCTGGGTATCGAGGTACGCGGCTTTCTCTCGCAGCTTGGTCCCATCCGACCCAAGGGATTGGACTGGGCTCAGGTGGAGCAGAATCCCTTCTTCTGTCCAGACGCGCAAACGGTTCCCGAGCTCGAGGCGTACATGGACGCCCTGCGCAAGGACGGGGACTCGATCGGTGCGGAGGTAACGGTGGTCGCCACCGGCGTTCCTCCGGGGCTGGGCGAGCCCATCTTCGATCGCTTGGACGCCGACATCGCCCATGCCCTCATGAGCATCAATGCCGTCAAGGGCGTCGAGATCGGGGCGGGCTTTGGCAGTGTGACCCAAAAGGGCAGCGAGCACCGCGACCCCCTGACCCCGGAAGGGTTCCAGAGCAACAATGCCGGCGGCGTTCTGGGGGGCATCTCCAGTGGCCAGGACGTTGTTGCCCGCATTGCCCTCAAACCCACCTCCAGCATCCGCCTGCCGGCGCGGACTATCGACAGGGCAGGCGCCCCCACGGAGATCGTCACCAAGGGGCGCCACGACCCCTGCGTCGGTATCCGGGCGACGCCGATTGCTGAGGCGATGCTGGCGATCGTGTTGATGGATCACTGGCTGCGACATCGGGGGCAGAACGCCGAGGTGATACCGGGCGCCCCTCGTATTCCCCCGCAAACCGCGTCGTAAGAAACTCGGGTCTCCGTTCTCCGGGTGTTGGTGCAGCCTTCGCTCGCCTCGTGAGTGCTCCGGCTTCGACCTCCATGGGTGTAAGGCCGGCGCGGCACCCGTAGGTGTTTCTTGTGCCTGGCATACCGGTCAATAACGACGAGCTGAGCGACGTCCGCCACAACCGGTTTCGTCAGCCTCCCCGCGGCGATCGGCCTCCGCCATGCGAGCCGTCTCCCGCGCTGACCATCGGCACCCTCGACGGCGCCAACGTGGAGATGCGCTCGGACCGAACGACCTCCTGATCGCCTCCCATGCTCTGGCATTGGGCGTCACGGTTGTGAGCAACAACGTCAGGGAGTTTTCACGGATTACCGGTCTTCGGGTCGAGCAATGGGGCTGATTCGGCAATATTGCCGCACCATGGAGGCGACCGAAGCGCGAAGAGCCTTCTCCCTGACACCCGAGACCGACTCGAACGATTGTCAACCGGATACACGGTTTTGACGTTGTAGGACCGTCAGTCACAGGGCCAAGTAGAGCATGCAATAACATCGTCCAGGGTGGTCCGTCCGTCGGCAGATCGCACGTCGTGAACGTTGATTGAGGTCCGCTCCCCCGGTCCGGCGGCCGGGCTGGCCGTCGGACCGGGGCGTCTAACTCTCCTACAGGAGGAAATGCCGTGAAGCTCTTCCAGTCCATCTTCGGTGGCCGCGAGTCCGTTGGGCGCTACCCGGAGACCCTGATCGACATGGCCATCGAACGGGCGGTGGACGGCACCGACTCCCGGCTACGGCTGGTCCCGGGTTACCGCAAGCGGCTGCGCGAGCCGGTCATGCACGCGATCGACCAGGTGGTGGCCCTGGTGGACGGCATCCCCGCCCCGGTGGCGGCCGGATCCGACGACTATCGCAACGATTTCCGGCTCGCGGCCCTCTTCGCCTCCGCCGAGGACATGCTGCAGGTCTTCGGCCGCGACAGGGCCCTGTCGGAGTACCTGTCCGGCGCCGAGGGACAGGGTACCGAGCGTGTCACCGCCCTGCTCCTGGCGCGCCGGGAGGAGCGAAACATCCTCGGGATGGAGCTGGTGGGCGACCAGGTGCGGCGCGACGTGGCCCAAGTCACGGTCAGCTTCTCAGGGCACCACCTGCTGGAGCCCCGGACCAGCGAGGAGGAGTGCAGGCGCTTCCTCAAGCGGCGTGCCTTCGACCACCTGCTCGCCCTGGCCCTGGCCCAGATCACCGAGGCGCGGGTGGAGCGGGCGGATCTCACGCGCCAGCGTGACCTGTTGTTGCGGAAGCTCCAGGCCATGAAGCGCGGCACGCTGAGCATTCGATCGGCCGGACGCGGGTCAAGCCGACGAGGCCGGCCTGCAAGCGGAGCTCGACGCCGTCTCGCGACAACTGCAGGAGCTGGGAGCGGATGCGGGCGTGCTGAAGGCCCATCTGGAGGTGGTCGCCGAGCGCCTAGGGGAGGCGGAGCGCCAGGTCTGGTCACAAAAGGTCAACCTCTGCCTGAGCCCCATGAACATCCGGCTCGATCCCGTTGACCCATCGGGGCGTCAGATCGTCCTCCAGGAGCTGCAAAACGCCCGCGCTGCACGTGCCGTCATGCTGGCTGTCGCGATCGCCCCGCGGGATCTTCCCCGCCGGGAGGACTTCGTCACCGCGGCTGAGCGCTATCTCTAACTCGATCGAGGGGCCGTCCGACCGCGATATACACAGCTCACGTCACTTTTCGCTTCGCCGCCGTAGGGGCCGGGTTGCGCCTTCTGGAGGTGTCGGCAGCAAGGAGGCTGCCGTCAAGGCTACAGGGATGTATTCACGCCGTCCCCCGGTGGGTGCAACCCGGCCCCGAAAAACGAAAAACTCGGATGAGAACGGTATACAGGGTCCAGCCGCGGTGACTACGACGGCCAAGCTCCGGACTTTCGGAGAAGCTCCGAAATGACGGAGGTTTCCTCCGGGGCCTCTGTGGCCACTATCCTCCTCGACCAGGTGCAACGCCCTGACATTTTCAGATTTTCGTGCGAGCGCTCTCACCCGTGTCATCATGGTGCACTAATTGGCCGCGTTCGTGCGGAGAAAGTCACACATCGTTCGGCGTGTCAGCGGCAACGCCGACATGGCGGCCACCAACCAGGGGAGACCGGAAAATGGGCAAGAAGGGCGACAAGAAGAAGGTCGGCGCGGATAAGGGAGAAGCGCCCGCTTTGGATAAGATGAAGACCAAGACCTATGAAAAGGAGCTCCGCAAGCTGCATGTGGAGCTCGTGAAGCTGCAGGAGTGGACCCGGCACAAGGGGCTCAAGGTCTGCATCGTGTTCGAGGGCCGCGATGGCGCCGGCAAGGGCGGCACCATCAAGGCGATCACCGAGCGGGTGAGCCCGCGCGTGTTCCGCGTCATCGCGCTGCCCGCGCCGACCGAGCGCGAGAAGAGCCAGATGTACGGACAGCGCTACATACCGCACTTTCCGGCGGCGGGCGAAGTGGTGATCTGGGACCGCAGCTGGTACAACCGCGCCGGCGTCGAGCGCGTGATGGGCTTTTGCACCGAGCAGCAGGCGAAGCGGTTCCTCGAGATCATTCCGGGTTTCGAGAAGCTGATGGTCGATTCCGGGATCATCCTCATCAAGTACTGGCTCGAGGTCAGCACGGAGGAGCAGACCCGGCGGCTCGAGGCGCGCATCGACGACGGGCGCAAAATCTGGAAGCTCTCGCCGATGGATCTCAAGTCTTACAGCCGCTGGTGCGACTACTCGCGTGCCCGCGACGAGATGTTCGCGGCCACCGACACGGCCTGGGCGCCCTGGTACGTAGCCCGTTCCGACGACAAGAAAAAGGCACGTCTCAACATTATCAGCCACCTGCTGAGCCGGATCCCCTACGAGGAGGCACCTCGCGAGAAGGTGCAGCTTCCGAAGCGGCAGAAGGCGGGCGACTATCGCGAGCCCGACTATCCGTTCAAGATCATCCCCGAGATCCACTGAGCCCGTCGCACGATCGCGGTTGGTAACCGGGGCCCTGGGCCAAAGTTCAGGTAGCAGGCGAAGCGCTCGCCTCGAGTACGCGCCCCGTCGATCGCGGTGCCATGCCCCCTTGGATGCGCTCACGGGGGCGTGGAGATCCCGCGGACCGGGAGTTTGCCGCCCTGGAGGCCGCGAGCATCGCCGCGTCCGTATTCCAGGGCTCACCATCAGCGCGGCCGACTCGCGCACGGCGATGGCCGACGCCTCCGGCGGACGCACCTAGGTCACGGGCCTGATCGCCGCGGCGACGATCGCCGTGGTCCTGCTGTTCCTCACCGAGCCGCTGACGCACGTGGATGTCACCGGCCACGACGCGCTGGCCAGTTGATCCGATGAAAGCGACGCCAATGGCGCGCGCTTTCTCGGACGGCTGCTTGTAGCGACGTTGTGCCTCTCGGCGCTGCTTGCGGCGGCGAGGCTGGGCGCGCCGCAGGTGCGGCAGGTGTACCGGACGCGGCCTCCGCGCGGACCGGAGCGTTAGACCCATAGGCCAAGGTTCGGACCGGTGAGGGAGAGGCCGGACTGGCGCGCGCATGTGGTCCAGCGGCTCGGCTGACGTTCGTGATGAATTTGTTATTGGCTCGGGACCTTCCCGCGATCACGTCTCGCTAGCCTCCTCCCTGCAGCAAACGGCTGCGCTTATCGAGGGAGACTTGTCGATGTCACATAAATGCGTAAACGCCTGGGTCGCCGGTGGCGTACTGCTCGCTTCCCAGTTGCCGCTCTCGGCACATGCAAACGACGAGGTCGTCGGCGCCCTATACACCATGAGCAATCCCAACGGGGAGAACTCGGTGGTGATGTTCGACCGGAACCTGAACGGCAAGCTGACGCCGGCGGGTGAATTCGACACCGGCGGTTTGGGTACAGGCGGTGGCCTCGGCAACCAGAGCGGGCTCATCATCGACCCTGCAGGCCGCTGGCTGTTCGTGGTCAACGCCGGCAGCAATGACGTGTCGGTGTTCGCTGTCGAAGAAGACGGCCTTGCGCTGGTGGATCGAGAAGGTTGCGGCGGTGACCGACCGATCAGCCTGACCTACTCACGCAACCTGCTGTACGTCCTCAACGCGGGCGGTGCGGTCGGCACGAAGGATTCGATTTGCGGCTTCACCGTCGGCGAAGACGGCGCGCTGACGACGATTCCGGGCTCGACCCAATCGCTCAGCGACGACGACACCGGGCCTGCGCAAATCAGCTTCAACGCGGACGGCGATGTGCTGGTTGTCACCGAGAAGGCGACCAACGTGATCGACACCTTTACGGTCGACGCTGAGGGTGTCGCGGGACCGGCTGTCACCCATGCGTCGGAGGGTGACACGCCGTTCGGCTTCGCGATCGGCAAGCGTGATCAGGTCATTGTCAGCGAAGCATTCGGCGGCGCAACCGAGGCGAGTGCGGTGTCGTCCTACCAGCTCGGGAAGGATGGCAGCTTAAGCCTGATCACAGCATCGGAGGGCACCACCGAAACGGCGGCCTGTTGGGCGATCGTCAGCAATGACGGTCGCTTCGCCTACGTCACCAACGCCGGTAGTGGCTCGATATCAGGCTACCGCATCGGTTTCGACGGCTCGCTCATGCTGCTCGACCCGAACGGCGTCACTGGCAATACCGGCAAAGACACCGGTCCCCTGGACATGGTGATAAGCCCAGACGGCCGCAACCTGTACACGCTGAACGGCGGCAGTGCCACCATCGGTGCTTTCAGGATCAAGGACAAAGGAGGACTCGCGTCGTTGAATTCGAACGCCAACACGCCGGTCTCGGCCAACGGACTGGCTATCCATTAAGTGCTCCCAACCCGCCGGTGGCACACCGTCAGTGTTGTCACCGGCGCGGCGCTCGGGTAGGTGACTGCAGTTCGCCACACAGAGTCACTCACGGGGTTGGCTGCGAGAGGCTGTTGTGCGTCCTTTGCGGTCACCCCGGTGCCTTGTCACGAGCGGCAGCTATGGGGCGGCAGCCGAAGCCGAAGGAGCCGGCGCCGAGGGGTCAGCTAAATGGTGACACCCCCTGAGCCGCGCAGAGTCGTGCGCCGTCCAGTCGTCAATCGTCCCTCGCAGACCGGAGCAGACTTCTGTTTCCTCACAATCTATGAGGTGACAGAGCATGCACCAGGAAACATCCGAGACTTCGGCCTCCACGGTCGGGGTCCCATGGAATAAGGGCAAGCTGATCGGCCACAAATCGCTCAAGGACATCTGGGGCATCCGCATCCGGCTGCAGATTGGCGGGCGGGTTCGCGATCTTGCCCTCTTCAACCTCGCCATCGACAGCAAGCTGCGCGGCTGCGACTTGGTTCGGCTGCGAGTCTGCGATGTCGCCCACGGCGCGCATCTTGTCTCCCGCGCCACGGTCTTGCAGCAGAAGACCGGCCAGCCCGTCCGCTTCGAGGTCACGGAGGAGACGCGGACGGCTGTTCAGGCGTGGATTACAAAGCGGAATCACGCGGCGACTGACTTCCTGTTTCCGAGCCGCCACCAGCGGTCTGGCCACCTCTCCACTCGCCAGTATGCGCGGATCGTGAAGGAATGGATTTCGCTCATTGGCAAGGACCCATACGACTACGGGACCCACTCCCTGCGGCGCACGAAGGCAACCCTTATCTACCGTCACACGCAGAATCTGAGAGCGGTCCAGCTCCTGCTCGGACACACAAAGCTCGAAAGTACTGTGCGCTACCTTGGAGTCGAAGTCGATGACGCACTGGAGATAGCCGAACACATCGAGGTCTGACTCACGCTGGCCGGAGGCGAAACGTCCTCCGGCCCAGTGTCAGAATTTTTTACAGTCCCTAAACCATCGTTCGGCCCGACGGTCCCACAACGGCCAAAGCGGAAGTTCCGCGGCAAACAAAGAACCCCGGCGAGTGCCGGGGTTCCGCTCCCGAGAGTACCTAGGTGGCTAGGGGTTAGGGTTCGTATCCGTCGGACAAGGTCTTCAGAAACGCCACGATGGCATCCTCTTCCTCAGGGCTTAGCCCGAGATCGCCCAACTCATCATGGTTGACGTTTACCGAGACCTCCGGCTTCGGCCAGCAGTCGTTGGCTAGCGCCATTGTCTCCGTCGCGTCATAGATACCCTGGCTCTCACAGCTGGGTTTCGTGTCCCGGGTGTTGTAGAAGTGCACGATGCCCTTCAAGCTCTTGAAATAGCCGTTGTGGCTGTAGGCCTTAACGAAGCCCTCATAGGGGCGCTTGTCTACATTGCGCAGGGTCGGCACCTTCTGTTTGCCGTTGTTGGCGTAGGCATATTTCTGGTAGTCCATCCTTGTCTCCAGGAAACCGCCCAGTCCCAGGTCGATCCAGGCGGCGCCGAGAGGATTGAACTCGGGCTCCCCATAGAAGGGGTTTTCCGGATTGCGCGGAACGCCCAGGTTGTCATATGTGAAGTCGGTGAAAAGCGCGTGCTGCCCATTCGCAATGTGACAGTTGGAGCAGAGCGCCTTACCACGGAAAAGGGCGTAGCCGCGTTGCTCCTGCTGGGTCAGTTTGGCCTCGCCGGCGAAAGTCCGATCGAACTTGGAGCTGAACTGGTTGACCTCGCTGGAGTCCTCATACGCAGCGATGGAGAGGGCGATGTTGTCGTAGGCCATCTTCACCTTGGTCGAGTCTTCCGCGGACAGCTTGACAACGCGACCCTCCTTGCGGCACTCGTTGGCAATGTTGTGGGGCCAGGCGATGTCGCAAGCGCCGGCACCCCAGACATCCTCGAAGCTCGCGGGATAGCTCGCCGTGCACACCTTGTAAACGATGCAGGCACTGTCCGGCGAAGCCTGCTCCAGTGGGTTCACGAAGGGAAACTGAGCCTGGTCGGCGGCGGGATTGTCCAGTTTTTCTCCAGTGGCTCGCCCGTTCCAGAAGTTTCCGCCGATGAAAAGCGCCTCGTTGTGCTCAATGACGTAGCCTAGGACTGGGCTTGGAGTTGCGTAGGCGGCACTCGGCGGCTTGCGGTTGCCAAATCGCCCCCCGATCGAGCCTTCGTACACCGCCCCGCCGGCATTGGTGTCTGATAGGGGCCCGGTCCAGCCTGCCTCCGGAGCATGGCACGCAGCGCAGGCCTGGTTGCTGTCGATAGAGAGGTTTGTGTCGAAGAAGATAGATTTGCCCAGTCTTTCTTCCGGGCTGAGTCCCGAACCTGGATCGGCAGCTCCCGCACTGAGCGGTGTAGTGAGGATCGCGCCCAAAACAACACAAGACGCCATTGCTGAGAGGACTTCTCGTCGGGTCATAAATGATCTCCCTTTACGAATCGGGCCCCAGTGGACCACCCACTCCTACTTGAGCACCCTGATATTTGTATCTTTCAAAGACGGGTCGCGACGGCGGAATGGCGAATGCATCTTATTTCCGCTCCGGTCCGTGGTTCGTTCTGAACCTTCCTAAAAGACCTAGCAGGTTAAGGCGACTCTCGGGCTGATCTGGATCAACCGAAAAAGTATTACCGCATGCATGGTAAAAGCGGTTCGGTCCACGGACCTGGGGAAATCCCGCCACAAACGTGGGCCTCCTTGAGATTCTCGTGACCTGGGACGCTCAGCTTGGTCCGCTTTGGGTCGTCTGCGGACAACCGCTGATGCGGGCGCTCCGACGCACTGTCAGAAATTTTTACACTCCCCAAATTATGGTTATCTCGAGCGTCTCCTTTGGGTCGTGAGCCGCCCTCGAACCGGCAGAAATCGGTACCGCCAACCGACGCGAAGCGGCCGCAGTGTTGGCGCAGTTGGCGTCAATGATTCACCTGTGGCGCTTTCGCGCATCTCTAGCAACCGGGCTGCCCCCAGCTGCTGCTACCAAGTGGGTAGGATGCGGTGAGCAACGAACCGCATCCCGTCGCGAACGATGCGGTTCGCTGCGCTCACCGCATCCCACGAGCTGACCCCATTCCCGCCTTTTCCCGCAACGCTCGGGTTGCGGAGCGCTCGCCGCCGGTCGTCTGGTCCGGGGCCTTGGCCCGGCGGATAATATTCCGGCCCGGCGGGGCTAAAGGTCTCCCAGTATCGGACCAGGCCAGATCTGAGCGCAGATCCAGATCAGTATCGGGAGGGTGACCACCATGGACACCGTTGTCGCCGCGACGACCGCCGCGGCCTCGGTGCGGTAGACCCCGGCCTCCTCACTGAGCGGCACGATCAATTGCGCCGTCGCGATGCCAAAGCTCAAGACCAGGGCAATCGAGAGTGTCGGAGACAGCCCGAGGGCCATCGCCACCGCGATCGCCAGCGCCGGAGAGATCAGGACGCGCACGACGGAAATCCAAAGCACCTCGCCGAAGTGCTGCGTGACCTCCGCCAGCGAAATCGCCATCCCGCTGGCGACCAGGGCCGTCGGTACCGCCGCGGCCCCGAGGGACCGCAGGGTCTGGTCGAGCCAAACCGGGAGCCGGACCCCGGTCGCCGCGAGGGACAAACCGATGAGGGCGCCGACCACCAGCGGGTCCCTCAACACATCCGTGATGGCCGCCAGGGCGGCCTTGACCCCACCGCCACCACCGTTGCCCGCCGCGCGGCCCACCAGCGCCACCGTAAGCGGCAGGGTCGTGAAATAGCCGAGTATGACATTGATGATGAAGGGCCCCGACGCCGCCTTTCCCAGGGCGCCCTGAAGAATGGGCAGCGCCAGTATCACCGCATTGAACTTTGAGCCCGCGAACGCCGCCAGAGCGCTGACCTGGACACCCCGCTTCAACAGGACTCTTTCCACCAAATAGAGCCCGCCATACAGCGCCAGGGAAAGCAGGAGGAAGGCGACTATATAGGTCGGGTCGTAAAGCTCCTTGAGGTCCTGTCCGGCAAGCTGATGAATCAACAGACTGGGAACAGCCAGGTAGAGAAAGAACAGACTCAGTACATGGGCGCCGGATCTGGGTAGCACCCCGGCCCGTACCACCGCCGCCCCGGCGAGAATAGGGAGAAGGATGGGCAGGATAAGCAAAAGCACGTCAAGCATTTCGCCTCCTATTGAGCAATGCCACGCCCCTGGGCCACTCCCCCGTCGGACCTACCTCGGACCGGCATCGCCTCCGCAAAGGCGATGCGGACTATGCCCAATACACCTGTGCTGAAATTTCGAAACCAATGGTGAGTCCCAATGACGCCGGGTCGGAGCGAGCTGTCCGCGGTCGGGCAAGGGCAGCAGTTCCGGCACTGAGGCAGCCGACTCGCTCGCCCCGGAATCGTAGCTCATTTCCCCGGCGCAGGGATCCGCACGACCGGGGCGCTCTCGAAGAGCCTGTGAACCTGGATTCGGCAATCACGCGCGCCAGGACGCAAAGAACGCCAGGGAAAAACAGTGACGTGTCTGCACTGCTCCGGTCCCCCTCGCTGGTGAATTGAATGCGAACGTCTTGGTCAGCGCTTTGCCTTGCCGGCGCACGATGGCGCGCGAGCGCTTTCCGCGTTGCTGGTAGGTCGCCATGGCTAGACCTCCGCGACGGAGGACACCATAGTCGTGCTACGATTCTCGTAGCCATCTGCCGGACCTCCTACTAGGTCGGGTGGGTGGTCAGGGCCTCGACGGTGTTCGCCGCACCTTCGGGGCCTGTTCATGTGGCTCGTACAGTTTTGATACTCGCGACGCTTGATGTTGCCCGTATCAGCACGTTTTCAGCGTAGCGCGTTGCATAGAGTTGCACCACACCTATTCGGCCGTAGACCGCGCCGTTATTGGCATGTCGCTGAGGGTTAACGAAATTTCTATTGGTGAGCGCGCCGGGTGTTCCATGATGCCCTATTGGCGTCTCTCCGCCTTCTATCTGTTCTACTTCGCGTCCCTCGGCGCCCTGCTCCCATTCTGGGGTCTTTACCTGCAGGACGGGGGGTTCGCACCGCTGGCGATCGGCCAGCTCATGGGTGTCCTGCTCGGCACCAAGATCATCGCCCCGAACATCTGGGGCTGGATCGCCGATCGGCGGGGTTCGCGGATGTCCCTGGTGCGCCTGGCGTCTCTGCTTTCGGCTCTCATTTTCGGCGGAGTGTTTGCAGTTCAGGGTTTCTGGGGTGTTGCCCTGGTCATGACTCTGTTCGGCTTCTTTTGGAACGCGTCCTTACCGCAAATGGAAGCTGTGACCTTCAATCACCTCGGACGCCGTGTCCGACGCTACGCCACCATCCGCCTCTGGGGCTCGATCGGCTTCATCGTCGCGGTATCCCTCCTTGGAGTATTGCTGAAGTGGGCAGGGACGAGCGCCGTGCCTTACACGGTGCTGGTTCTGTACATCGGAATCTGGGTCAGCAGTCTGCTTTGTCCCGGACAGCACGGGCGTTCATCGCGGGCCAGCCGTCTGAAGAGAGGCTCCGACTCTTGGAGCGCCCGGAGGTGCTCGCCTTCCTGGCGAGCTGCTTCCTCATGCAGGCGAGCCACGGCGCCTACTATGCCTTCTACTCGATTCATCTCACGGCGGCGGGGTACTCGAGTGTCGCCGTTGGCGTCCTGTGGGCTTGGGGGGTAGCGGCCGAGGTGCTGGTGTTCTTGCGCATGCACTGGCTGCTGGAACGTTTCGGCGCGCGCCCCTTGCTTCTCGCGAGCTTTGCCCTCGCGGCACTACGTTGGCTGCTGATCGGTAACTTCGTCGAGATCGTGGGAGTCCAGATCGTCGCCCAGGCACTGCACGCCGCGACCTTTGGGGTCTTCCACGCCTCCGCGATCCATCTCGCCTACCACTATTTCCCGGGGAAAACCCAAGGCCGCGGTCAGGCCCTATACAACAGCATGAGCTTCGGCGCCGGCGGTGCCGCAGGGAGTCTCACCAGCGGGTATCTCTGGAGCGGGGCAGGGGCGTCCGTCACTTTTGGTTTGGCAGCTGTCGCAGCAGCCCTTGCCTGGCTTGTCGCCTGGATGCTGGTAGACCGCGGCCGGCGGTTCTAGGGATCAGTCAAGGCGATCAGCGTTCTGACTCAACTGAAAACCAAGGCAAGGGCCGGGTGCCGGGCGGCGGGAGCCTCGGCGCCCGGGAGGGCGCCGTGGAGCCTGCATGGAACGCATTTGCGGCGTGTCTCGACGGCCCGTACCCGACCCCTGGCCCACAGCCGAGGTATAGCGCTAATCGCCTAAGTCAAATGCTCGCTCCTGACGTGGCTTGGGCGCCGCCACGAGCCAGAAAGGGCGTCGCGCCATGTTACACTGACGAGTCGCACGGGATGAGGCAGAAGGCAGGGGGAATACCGTGACGGTTGCCACCAATAATCCAGAATACGTCACTGTGCGCGGCGAGCAGGTCAGGCTTGCGGATCTGCTGACCGACTACGGTCAACAGAGGCAAGTTCTGGCTCAGGTGAAGAACGCCAACCGCAAGGCGGTGGTCCGCCGGCGTCAGGAAAAGAACCTAAAGCCGTACCAGGCGGAGCTCATACGGATGCAGTCCTACCTGGAGGCGACTCACACCCGGATGATTATCCTGTTCGAGGGGCGGGACGCAGCGGGGAAGGGGGGCACCATTCGTCGCGTCACGCGGTACATGAATGAAAAGCACTACCGGGTCGTCGCCCTGGGCAAGCCCACGGAGGAGCAGCGAACCCAGTGGTTCTTCCAGAAATACGTGCAGCAGTTTCCCACCGGCGGCGAGGTGGTGCTGTTCGATCGCAGCTGGTACAACCGAGCCATGGTGGAGCAGGTTTTCGGGTTCTGTACGCAGGAAGAGTACGAGAACTTCATGCGTGGGGTGGTGGGCTTTGAGAAGGATTTCGTACGCCAGGGCACGCTCCTCGTCAAGCTCTACTTCAGCGTCACCAAGGACGAGCAGGCGCGGCGCTTCGAGCGCCGCAAGAGCGATCCGCTGCGTCAATGGAAGCTGTCGGAGATCGACGTTCAGGCGCAGGACCGCTGGGACGACTTTACGCGCCAGAAATACGAGATGCTCAGGCGGAGTCACACGACTCATGCCCCTTGGACCGTGATCCGCTCAAACAACAAGTATCGTGCCCGGCTGAACGCCATCAAGGTGATCCTCAACGCGGTGCCGTACGAGCGGTTGGATCCTGATTTGGACTTTGTACCCGATCCGGAGGTCGTTATCTCCGGTGCGAGAGAGCTTGAGGTTATGGAGGCGCAGATGCTGCGGGAAGGTAAGTTCACGGCCTGACCTTCCGCACTGGATTCGCGACAAACAGGCATAGCTGAGAATCGTTACCGGTCACCAAGGGTGAAGCTCGGCACGGTGCGCGCAGGACGGAACATGCCGAAGACGCCGCCAAAGAAGAATACCCACGAGCACGAGTCAGTCGTCCAAGCAAGCAATGATCTCCCAATCCGGCCCGTACACCGCTCGTCCTGGGCGCCGCTACCCTCTGGGCGCGACGGTGGAAGATGAGGGCGTCAACTTCTCCGTGTATAGCCGCCATGCCGTCGGTGCTGAGCTCTTCCTGTACGAGGCAGCCTTGAGCTCAGAGCCGTTCCAGGTCATTCGTCTGGATCCCGAAGTCAATCACACCTTCTTCACCTGGCACGTCCTGGTGGTCGATCTCCCGCCCGGGACCCACTACACGTGGCGGATGGAAGGACCCTACGATCCCACGGGCCACGGTTGGTGCTTTGATCCTGCCGTCGAGCTCATAGACCCGTGGGGTCGCGCGGTGAATACCTGCAATTGGGATCGCTGGCAGCGACAGCGGGTCGGAGTCAAACCGCACGATTCCCCGCGGGCGGTCGTTTTGGCCGACGACTACGACTGGGAGGGCGACACCCCGCTGCAGGTTCCAGCCGAGCAGATGATCATCTACGAGATGCACGTCGGCGGGTTTACGCGTCACCCGGCTTCGGGGGTGCGCTTCCCGGGGACTTTCTCGGGCGTTATCGAAAAGATCCCCTATCTCAGGTCGCTAGGGATTACACACGTCGAGCTGATGCCCGTCATGGCGTTCGATGTGCAGGACGTCCCTGAGCAGGTGTGGGACAGGGGGCTGACTAATTATTGGGGCTACAGCACGCACAGCTTCTTCTCGCCCCACCCTGGTTACTGCATCGCCCCTCGCCAGGGGAGCCACCGCACCGAATTCCGCGACATGGTCAAGGCGCTGCACCGGGCGGGCATCGGTGTGATCCTCGATGTGGTGTTCAACCACACCGCGGAAGGAGGAGCCGGAGGACCGCTGCTCAGCTTCAAGGGTTTTGGCAACGAAACCTTCTACCTGTTGGATCAGGTTGACAAGAGCATCTACCTGGACTTTACAGGCTGCGGTAATACGCTCAATGCCAATCATCCATTCGTCGCACGCTTTGTCATCGATTGCCTGGAATATTGGGCTCGCGAGATGCATGTCGACGGCTTCCGCTTCGACCTCGCGAGCGCCTTGGCGCGCGACGACGACGGCCGGCCAATGCACAACCCTCCGCTGTTGTGGGGCATCGAGCTTTCGGACCCCTTGGCGCATACCAAGATCATTGCCGAGGCTTGGGATGCCGCGGGTCTCTACCAGGTGGGAACCTTTCCGGGGTACCGGTGGATGGAGTGGAATGGGCGCTATCGGGATAGCGTGCGCCGCTTCCTACGCGGTGACCCGGGGCTAGTGGGTGAGGTCGCGAGCCGCATCGCCGGCAGCAGCGACCTCTACCAGGCGAACTTGCGGCTTCCGATCAACAGCATCAATTTTGTGACTTGCCACGACGGCTTCACCCTGTGGGATCTGGTGAGCTACGACCACAAGCACAACGAAGCCAATGGCGAGAACAATCGGGACGGCACCAACGACAACCTGAGCTGGAACTGCGGTGTCGAGGGTGAGACCGATGATCCGCAGATCCAGGCGCTGCGTCTGCGGCAAAGCAAGAATCTGATGTCCGTCCTGCTCGTCAGTCAGGGGGTTCCGATGTTGCTGGCGGGGGACGAGGTTCTGCGCACCCAGCACGGCAACAACAATGCATGGTGCCAGGACAACGAGCTTGGCTGGTTTGACTGGGGATTGGTCGAGAAGAACGCGGACATGCTTCGCTTTGTCATCGGTCTCATCGGCTTGCGCAAGCGCCATCCAAGTCTCCAGCGCAGGCGTTATCTCTCCGGTCGCGTAAGAGACAGGGTCCCGCACCCGGACATCACCTGGCACGGTCTGGAGATCGGCAAAGCACAATGGGATGACCCGACATGCCAAACGCTGGCGTTCACCCTGGCGCGGATGGCGGATTCCGAGGCGGATCTCCATGTCCTCCTCAACATGAGCGTCGAGGCACGGACGTTCGCCTTGCCGACGCTGGCCGGACGTGTGTGGCATCTTGCGGTGGACACGGCGCGCTCGGCTCCCGGTGACCTCGTGCCGCCGCGGGATCAGCGGCCGGTTACAGAGTCGCGCTACCGGGCCTACGCGCGCAGTGTCGTGGTGCTGGAGGGGAGGTGAGTTTCGTGCCCCCGCACAAATCACTCGGCTCCTGACAAGGAATTCGCCAGGGGGCTGAGTGACGAGTCAGCACCACGTTAGTGCGGCGCTCGCAAGCGCCGCCCATATTCCGGGGTCTCCAAGCCGGCAGCGCCAACATACGAAGTTGGCGCATCGCGAGTAGAATATTGCCATTCCGACTGCATCCGTCGCGGTATCCGGCCTTGGCCGGAGGAGTACGACCTTCATGACAATCCCGACCGTCGAAGGCGCGCTGCGCGTCTACAATACGCGCTATTGCCTGGTCGTTGCGCGTTTCAACAGCTTCGTCGTCGAGAATATGCTGGCGGGCGCCGTGGATGCGCTCAAGCGCCATGGTGCCGAGGATTCGGATCTGACTATCGTCCGCGTCCCCGGCGCATTCGAGATGCCCCTGGCCGTCGAGCGAATCGCAGCGAAGGGAGGGTTCGACGCGATCGTCGCCATCGGCGCAGTCATCCGCGGCGGCACGCCGCACTTCGAGTACGTTGCCAGTGAATGCGTGAAGGGGCTTGCACACGTCAGCATGAAGCATGGAGTTCCCGTAGCCTTTGGCGTGCTCACGGTCGACACCATCGAGCAAGCTATCGAGCGGGCCGGAACCAAGGCGGGCAACAAGGGGGCCGAGGCCGCGATGTCCGCCATCGAGATGGTTAGCCTGCTGCGGCAGCTCGACTAGTATGGTCGGCCACCGCAGCCAGGCGCGGCGCTACGCCGTGCTGGCCATCTACCAGTGGCAGCTCACCGGTCAGGATGCAAGAGAGATTGCGCGTCACTTCTTCGATGACCCAGTCTGGGTAGACGAGTTGGCGGATTCCCTGGCGGAGATGGAGGAGGAAGCCGGGGCTGCGCCACAGGGCAGGTCGTCGTTCGATCGCAAGCTATTCCGCGAGCTCGTTCACGGAGTGCCCGAACGTCTCGCGGAGCTGGATGCCCGTCTGAAGCCCGCATTGGACCGCGGGATTGAGCAGGTAGACCCGGTGGAGCGGGCCATCTTGCGCCTCGGTGTCTACGAGCTGTTGTACTGCCCTGGGGTACCCTACCGAGTGGCCATCAACGAGGCGGTGGACCTCGCCAAGCTGTTCGGCGCCGAGCAAGGCCACCGCTACGTCAATGGTGTGCTGGATCGGGTTGCCCGCGACGTGCGGCCAGCGGAGGCGGGTGCTGGAGCGACGGGCCGTGAGCGTGCCCCGTAATGAGGTCCGCTCTCGTCCGCGGTGCGTATTGCTCGAGGATCGGCACGCGGGAGTCGACGGCCGACGGGTCCGACTGCTCTGAGGTTCCTTGTCCGAGCTCGACCTGATCCGCGATTACTTCTCCCGTATAGGCGTCTCGCGCCGGGACGTTGTGCTGGGGGTGGGTGACGACTGCGCGCTGCTGCGAGTATCCGCGGACGTCGAGCTCGCGGTGAGCATCGACACGCTAGTGGCGGGTGTGCACTTCCTACCGGATTGCGACCCCGAGGGACTGGGCCACAAGTCCCTTGCGGTGGGGCTCAGCGACCTCGCCGCCATGGGTGCGCAGCCTGCATGGGCCACCCTCGCCCTGACGCTGCCAGAAGCGAACCGGCCCTGGCTTGACGCTTTCTGCAGGGGCTTCGGGATGCTGGCCGCGGAGCACGACGTCCAGCTTGTGGGCGGGGACACGACCCGGGGACCACTGAGCGTCACCGTCCAGGTTCACGGCCTAGCTCCCGTGGGGTCGGCAGTGAGACGCAGCGGTGCGCACCCTGACGATCGCGTATGGGTTAGCGGGACTCTTGGGGATGCAGGTCTCGCGCTGCGCCGACTGCAGGCGGGCGAGGCAGTACCGCCCTGGGTGGGTAATCGGCTCGACCGTCCAGTGCCGCGCGTCGAGCTGGGGATCGCCTTGCGAGGTATCGCCTCTGCGATGATCGACCTGTCCGACGGGCTGACGGCGGATTTGGGTCATATCCTCGAAGCAAGCGGTGTCGGTGCTGAGATCACCCTTTCGGCCTTGCCCCTGTCGGCGGAGGTTGCCGAGTACGTCGCCGCCAGCGACGACTGGGGCCTGCCGCTCGCCTCGGGCGACGACTACGAGCTTTGCTTCACGCTTCCGCCCGATCGTTGCGCAACGCTCGATATCCTCGCGCGCCGTTCCGACTGCCGCCTTACGCCGATTGGGGTCATCACCGAGCAGTTGGGACTGCGGTGCGTGCGGGCGGACCGCACAGAATGGCGGTCGGGCCTATTGGGCTACGATCACTTCCCCGATGAGGGCTGAGGGCGGAATTCGGTCCCGCGTCGACTGGCGACGTCCCCATCACTGGCTCGCCTTCGGTTTCGGCACGGGCCTTTCGCCCTGGGCACCCGGGACGGCTGGCACGCTCGCGGCAGTTCCGCTTTACCTCTTGCTGCAGTCCTTGCCGCTGGGGTGGTATCTGGCGGTGTTACTGCTCTTGTTCCTGGTGGGGGTATGGGCGTGTGGAAAGACGGAGCGGGAGCTCGAGCTCCATGACCCGGGCGCCATCGTATGGGACGAGATCCTGGGCTATCTGGTCACCATGGCTGCGGCGCCGCGCGGATGGGCGTGGATGCTGCTCGGCTTCGTGCTCTTTCGGGGATTCGACATCCTAAAGCCGTGGCCCGTGCGGATATTCGATGATCGGGTTGGCGGCGGGTTCGGAGTGATGCTGGATGACCTGGGCGCCGGCCTGTATGCCTGGGCTGCCATGCGGCTCGTTCAGTTTGTCTGGAGCTGAGCGCGTTCTGGCCGGCGGTGTCACCCACGGAGGCCGACGATTGGCACGCTTATGCGGTGACCTTCGCTACCGCTTGGTGTCCCGCTTGCCGAGCTCGTGCAGGTACAGCATGCAGTGATCGTAAGCGCTGCGCTTGGACTTGGTGATGCCCAGCACCCAGAGCAAGAAGTGGCTGCCGGGCAAGGGCTGGCGAACCTTGGGAGAGAAATGTCGGGCGTAAGGAGCGCTGCGTTTTCTCGATCGGCCCGCACGCCCTTGATCTCTTTTGTGTCCGGTCGTATGCGTGACATCGGCGAACACCCAGTATCCATGGCTCCGCCCGCCCATCATAGCGGGCGGGCGCTCGGCGGCAATATGGGCATCCGACTGTCTGGGCGCGGTCTCCTCCTCGCTCCTGGTGCCAACCATACCCGCACCGGCATCAGCAACGCGAGGATTGAGCCTTGCTCGTGAGCATCACGTCCCTGTTTCCCCTCTGGGCCTTCCTCGCGTCCCTCGCGGCCTACCTGCATCCAGCGGCTTTCGTGGAAGCGAAAGGGGCGATTCTTCCCCTGCTTGGGCTGGTGATGTTTGGCATGGGGGCGACTCTGAGCTGGGGCAACTTCGCTGCGGTGCTTCGGCGTCCATTGGACGTCGCGCTCGGGGTGTCGCTGCAGTATGCTCTGATGCCGCTCCTCGCGTGGCTAGTCGCACTGGGGCTGGGGCTTCCCGCGGGACTCATGGCCGGAATGGTCGTCGTTGGCGCCTGCCCTGGGGGGACGGCCTCTAACGTTGTCTGCTATCTGGCGCGAGGCGACGTCGCCCTCTCCATCACGCTGACGGCGCTCTCTACCCTCCTCGCCGTCCTGGCGACTCCCATCCTTACCTGGGTGTACGTAGGGCAGCGCGTTCCGGTGCCGGTAGAGAACATGCTCTGGTCCATCTTTCAGGTCGTGCTGCTCCCGGTGAGCGTGGGTATCGTCGTCAACACCCTGGTCGGTCGCCGGCTCGGACGAATCAAACCCATCTTCCCGCTCGTTTCCGTGGGCGCTATTTGCTTCATTATTGCGATCGTGGTGGCACTGAACCGAGATAGCCTCAAAGCCATGGCCATGACGGTTGCCATTGCCGTCGTGCTGCACAATGGTCTGGGCTTGACGGCCGGCTACTGGGTGCCGCGCCTGCTAGGGCGGGGTGAGCGGACCTGTCGCACCTTGGCGATCGAGGTCGGAATGCAAAACTCGGGATTGGCGGTCGCCCTGGCGGTGAAATACTTCTCATCCGCTGCGGCCCTTCCGGGCGCTGTGTTTTCCGTCTGGCACAATTTGTCGGGGTCGCTCCTGGCGTCCCTGTGGTCACGCCGGCCGGTCGCCGAAAGGGGAGGCGCGACCAGCGGGGGAGCTGGGAGGCGGTGATCCTACTGGTGCCCTCAAGTAGTGCCCGCAAGAACGCCACACCTATCGGCTGAAACTTTTCGGCTCTAGCTGGGGGGTTGGTGTGAATTGGCTCAACCCGGAGAGGCGGACCCGCGGCACGTGCGCCGAGTCCGTAGCGGTTGTTCTCGCACGGCCTGCTGCTGCGGTCGTCGGTCGGCAAACACACAGGTGACGACCTGTGCGTCTGTTGGCTGCTCAGGGATACGTGCTTGCGTCGCACTCGAACGCTCGGTGCCGGGAGGTCCGAGTTAGCCCCCAGCGCGGTCATCCCATAAGCACACTCTGTCCTGGTTGATCGCTGGGGCTCGACGAGAGTATTGTCCTTTCGAGCAGCGGATTGGGCGTCGCGCCTTTTCTTCTCAGCCACTTGCGGGAGTAGACCTCAATGATCGGCCGCAACAGTGTTTTTGTCGTCCTTGTCCTTATTGGCGTTGCACTCCTCGGTGGGCCAGCCGGAGCGGAAGACCTGGGTCTCGATGTCAAGACGGTGGGGAACATCAGCTATGTCAGCGGCGGGGTCGGCGTCTCCGATCGGCAGGCGTTGGAGCAGGTCAAGTCGAAATTCAACCTGCGGCTGCTGTTCGCCTACACCAAGTCGGGGGAATTCCTGGCCGACATCCCTGTGAAGATCGTCGATGGGGCGGGAAAGAGCGTCCTCGACGCCGTGTCGGCGGGGCCGTATTTCTATGCCAAGCTGCCGCCTGGCCGTTATCGGGTGTCGGCCGACAACGAAGGACAGGTGCAGACCAAATCAGTCACTGTTTCCTCATCCGGAGCGGCTTCGGAAGCCTTCTACTGGTCGCGCCCGTAGTAGCCCCTTGTCTGGGCTCGACTACAGGTAGGCTCCACATCGTCCGCATCGGTCTCGATAGCCGTCGCACGCCCGTCGGACTCTCACTCGCGGAACGAGCACTTCGTGGTCGCCCTGTTTCCGGTCGCATCTGACCGACGCGCAAAGTCCCGTGTAAACGCTAGGAGAGATCCCATCGCCCGCATAGGCTGACAGGGCGAACGTGACGCGTTTCGCAAGATAGCGAGCCCGACGCCTCCCCGCGCCTACCTACCTCGCTCTTGTTGCGCTAGATCACGCACCCGCGTCAAGACGTTCGCAAGAATGGACAAGGAGGCTTTAGACTTCCAGAATATTCGCAACGACTAATGGATGACGGCCAGATGACGACCAGCAACATGAGGGGCTTACGGCTTCTGGGGCAGGCCCCGCTCCGGCACGTGCGGCACCTGGCAGTCCGCATGTCATCCGCCCGCGGGACACCTAGGGACGAGACTGCCAACGCCCCCGGTCTGGACGGGGACGAAAGTGAAATTGCGCGCGCTAGCCCCGTCGGTATGCGGACGATAGCTGTCAGCCGCAGTGCCGTGGCGTGGATCGCGCTGGTCGCCCTTACCGCCTTGGCAGCCCAGATACAATCCAGCGTCGAAAGCCATGGCTTGTTGAGGTCCAAGCTGCCGGAGATAGGCGCCCGGGCGGTCCATGGACGCGCGGCACCGACTGGCGAGTCCGTCTCGCTGACGGGCGACGTTCCCCTTCGCGATTTCCCCAACATCCAGGAAAAAGCGGACGAGATCTGGTCCTATCTCGTCCGGAAGCTGCGCTTAGGGTCTGATGTCGCAGCGCCCTACATCTACTTTCACAGCTTTGACAAGAGGACCCAGTCGCGGCAGTGGACAACCTGGCAAAAGGAGTGGACGCGTCTCCATCCCCAGATATGGCGCGACTGGACGAAGCTGACACGGAAGGGCACGCGGGTGGAGATCACGAAAGAATGGATCGACTCCAATATCGACGAGATCTTTCCATTCCCCGTTAGCTTTCTTGCCTTCCATTACGACGGAACAAACCGCATTCAAATAAACCCCTCGCGAACGTTCGGGGCGTCGGTGCAGAACGATCCCTATGGACTCAGGCGAGATCTCAATGGACAAGGCTACTACAGCTTGAGCCATGAGATGCTCCACTATGCTTTGGAAGCGAAAGGCATTGGGCCAACGAGGCTTCACCACTGCCTGTTCATACACACCGCTGCGGGAGACGACAGCAAACCGGTGATGGAAGATCTCGCCGACCACCTCCTTGATAAACGCGTAATCTCCATCACCGCAAAGCTGATGGGACTCCGTAGCGAACGATACTTCGATCCGTGCCGCTCGCTGACGGAGGCGGAGATGTCTCGCGTGGAAGAAATGGTCAGCGCAGTGCGGCATCCGCCAGCATCCACCATAGCCGGGGGTACTATCCAGGGCAGGAGCGGTCGTACCACATGGGTGCTGCGCTAGCCGAACGAACGACTGGACTTGCGCGGCGTGGAAACGACGCGTTTAGGGACGTCGTGCGCTGAGAAATTCCGGCATTGTGTAACAACTGCACACGATTCGGGCTGGTCAGGCTGGTGAGTACAAAGCCCTGTCAAAGTTCTCGCGCTGAGGCGGTGGTGAGGTGCTCGGAGAATCCACTCGTTTTGGTGACACCGATTTGGACCCAGGCGGCGTCCCAGATATGTTCTCCGAGATCGCGCGGCTTGAGTGCGTGCTCGACAAAAAGATAAGCCAGGTCGGATCGCTTGCGTCGTAGAAGCCTTCCTTCTCCGCCCATACGTGAACGTAAGGCAACTTTAGCCGGCGCAAGCGCCCAATGCTTCTCGGGCGCCACACGCAACCCCGAGGATTCCGTCGCTATTTGCGCACGAACATCGGCTTGACGGCATCCTTGAACGCGGCGTTGCTCGCCGGGCGGGAATAGAACATGTGGCCTCCCGGAAACACCACCAGTCGTACCCGGTTCGGCACCCCAAAATCCGGCAGCTGATCGATTACCAGGCGCGACGTGAAGTACGGACACGCCAGGTCGTTGTAACCGTGGGCGATCAACACGGCCATCTTCGGGTCGTTGGCGATCGCCTTGCGCAGATCGCTGACGGGACGGTCGTTTTTGGCGTTGCCGTGGTCCCAGGCTCGGCCCACGTCGTGGGAGAGTGCCTCGTAATGCGCGTCCGTTTTCCAGCCGACCTCGCGCGTGATGAAGTCGACCATCGCGCTGGTTGTCGGCGCGATGATGGCGTTGAGGATCGGGTTGCCAGAGCGATCCTCGACCGCGCTGGGGAACGGGTCGTAGCTGGTCACGTTGGAGTCATAGATACTGCCGATCTTGCGCTCGGCACGATGCGCCTCGCGCAAGTAGGTCTCGATGTGGATGCGGCCGTCCATCCGCGCCACGAGCGCCGGGTCGAGGCCGGTGTACGTCGGTGACCTTGGTCACCATGCGCTTGACCGCCGCGGGATCCGAGCGTCCGGCGAGAAAGTCGGTGACGAACTGTGTGCGGGCGTATTGCTCGACCTCTGCCATCTTTGCAGGCGTGAGCTCACCGTGACGCTCGAAATTGCCGGCCGCCATCGATGGCAAGGTGATCGTCCAGGGTAGCGGCGAGAGCGCATCCTCGGCGCCGATGGCCGCGGGATCGAGGTACGGGGAAACCATGACGAGGCCGGATACGCCGACGCCCATGCGCGTCTGCAGCTTGAGCGCGATCCGCGGCGCACGGTAGCCGCCATAACTCTCGCCGACGAGATACTTCGGAGACGACAGCCGCCCGTACTTGACCAGCCAGTCATAGACGATACGGGAGAGATAGCTGATGTCGGCCTCGGTCGAGTAGAAATCCTTCTTCACCTTGTCCTTCGGTTCCTCGGCGCGAGAGAAGCCGGTGCCAACCGGATCGATGAACACCAGATCCGTCATGTCGAGCCAGGTCGAGGCATTGTCGCTGACCTTGAGATCCGACGGGGCGTCGCCCTGATCGCCGAATTGGAGGTGTTTCGGGCCGATGGCACCCATGTTCAGAAAGACGGACGCGGCGCCGGGGCCACCGTTGAACGCGAACGTCACGGGCCGATTGGCTGCGCCGGGCACCGTGTAGGCGGTGTAGACGACTTCGGCAATGATCTTGCCCTTCGCATCACGTACCGGGATCTTGCCGACCGTCGCGTCGTAGGACAGCGCCTTGCCGTGCAGCTGAATGCTCTGGTGGATCGTTTTGTCGTCGGGGAGCGGGGGCAGGGCGAGCTCTTCTTCTTTCGATTTGGCGCCCGCGGGCGGTTTCTCGGCGGCCAAGGCGTGCGTGGAGGCGATACCGGACAACAGGCCTATGGCCATCGCGGCGATCAAGTACAGCTTGAGTTTCACTTCAGAGATCTCCTGGATGAGCGAATGAAAAGCGTTCGATTGCGCCACCCCATGGAGCTAGTTTACAGGGAACGATTGGGCAGCTAGCCCTTACCGGTCGCGGTAGATGGACCGAGACCCGAGCGATGGTGTCTTCCATCCGGTTACCAGAATCGTCGGGTCGGTTACCGTCCCCCGGGCATCGTCAGCGTTCGACAAAGTCCGCGAAGGGCGCTGACGGGCCACTAGGAGACTATTGCAGTGCAACAGAGATAGCGCCATGCCCGGATGGCCCCGCTTCGCTTCTGTCCGGCCAAGGAGAGAAATTGCGAGGGATGAGGCCAGCGAGGTCGCGTACGATGTCTGGCACAAAGCTGGGGGTTAGGGCCAATAGCCGCCATCGGCCGCGGTGCGCCGCCGCTTCGGTAAGGCCAACGACTCGCCCGAGGAAGACGACACACGAAATTGCCCGGTTGGATTGTCCCCGCTATCGCCTTGACGCTGGCACCATTCCGGGAGCGGTAAACAACGCGGCCTGCAGGCCAGAGTAAACGAGGCCGCCGGGGGCGGTGGCATGCGCGTATCGCTCGCTACTTGGAAAGCGTTTTCGAGATTGCGGGCCCAATGCCCGGTCGCGGTCGGGAAGAGACTGTTGCAACGCAGCAAAGGCGGCGCAGGCTCTGCGGCGGCTGGTTTCGTCTCAGTGCGCCAAAACCAGTCGCTCTGCAGGAGGAACCCCAGTGACCGCAACAGGCTGTAAGCCGACAGCTGATTCTGACAAGAGGTAGCTGGATCAATTAGCCACTCCGGGGCCTTACGCGCAGTCTTGCTACTTCCACAAGTTGGCACATACCGGACCGATCGTCTTCCCCCAAGCGAACGAAAGCCAGCACCTGGCAGTTTTGATGTCGACGGCGCGGGCGGCATCCGATTGTCCGCCATCTGGCAAACTGCGGGATGCGCTCCATGCCCGGATAGTCTGCGACGCAACCCAATGTGTCACACAAGATCGCGCGCGATGTCCTCGTTCCACGTCTCTGCGTAAACCCGACGCTCACCCTCGAAGGCATCGAGCTGAGCATGGACCTGAAAGTGGGTCGGCGTCGATGTCAGGAGGGTGCGGGTTACCGTGCGCACTGACCAGTCGCCGCGCCGAAAGCTGCGTTCCCACAGCGTCTCACCAATTGCCGAACAGAAGTCCATGCCTTGATAGCTATACCATTCCAGAGCCCGTCTCTGAAGGTCCAGGTCCAAGTCCGGAAAATGGACCGTGCCATCGTCGTTGATGACTTCCAGGGTCGACGTGTCCGCTGCCAGATCTCTGATAACCCGCCAGTTGTGGTGCGGTGTTGTGAGCTGCTCTTTGGTGCAGACCGGTGCGCCTTCTGCCGGCGCAAAGGCGATGTTGGTGTCTGCCGAGCGGGTATGGCGCCGCGGCAGAACGATCCTGCTGGCGCCTGCCTCGATACTGAGCCGGACCGGCTCCGGTGGCGGCCACGCCAATGGCCAGTACGAGGTCGAGATGGAAAGACGCAGCCGGTGTCCCGCCGGGAAGTGCTGGGCGACGTGATTGAGGGCGACGCTTACCCGGTACTGTTGACCGAGGGTCAAAGGTGAGGGATGCGCACTCCCGTCGCGGTGGGTGAGATTGAGAAGACCATAGGTGACTCGAGTAGCTTGATCATCGGGTTGAACGTCGGACAGTCGTATTGCCACCATGGCGATGGGGCGATTGGCGCTCAGGTTGAGTTCCACCACGGGTGCGCCAAGGATTTCCAGGGGATCATTCAGAGGTAGGCTTGTGAACACCAGGGCGCCGCCGTCCTCCTCTCGTTGATCATGCGGAAGGTCAGGCGTGGCCGCATAGGAGCACCATTTGCCCGCAAAGAGGCCGACGCTCAGAGGCGACTGGACCGTCATGGTCCTGTGTTCAGAGGAGGGAACATCCGTGCCGAGTACGCCCGGCCACTCGAGGGTGTAAGTCAGCTCGCGCGTGTTTTCTGACGGCCATGAGGACTCTCCGACCCAACGCCCCGGACGCTCGTGGTAGTAAGTGGTCGGCGGTACGCTGTCCTGCATCCAGGCTCGCAAAGCCGGCTCCTGCATGATCCCGGTTTCGATCCCCTTAAGCCATTGGTCCCACCACCGCAGGCATTCTTGGAGGAAACCGATCGCAGGTCCCGGCACCCCCTGGTGCGGATACCTGTGACTCCAGGGGCCGACCAACCCCAGGCGTGGCCCGCGCAAATGCTCCAACAAACGAAACACCGCATTGGAGTAGCCGTCCGCCCAACCGCTGACGGCCATAACGGGGCATCGGACCGTCTCCCAGTCCTCGCAGATCGAGCCATGCCGCCAGTAGGCGTCGCGACGCTGATGTTCGAGCCACTTCGCCAACCAAAGCCCGCTCCCCCGTAGGCGCTTGAGCCACATCTCCCTCCAGGCTTCACCGACAATCGCAGGATCCGGAGGCAGGGAGTTGTAGGCAAACATGGTCGATGCCCACGACAGGTTGTCACCCAGCAAACAGCCGCCCATGTGGTGGACGTCATCGGCGAAACGGTCGTCCGTGGAGCAGACAGACACAACGGCCTTGAGTGCGGGCGGCCGCAAGGCGGCAATCTGCAGGCCGTTAAAACCGCCCCAGGAAATGCCGATCATACCGACATTTCCGTCGCACCACGGCTGTCGGCTGATCCAGTCGATCACCGCGACACCGTCGTCAAGCTCGCTCTGCAGATATTCATCCTCGAGTACGCCCTCCGAGTCGCCGCTACCGCGGATATCGACCCGCACGCAGGCGTAGCCATGGCCGGCGAAATAGCCATGCATGGCGTCATCCCGCGCTCTCGTGGAATCCCGTCGCCGGTAAGGGATGTACTCGAAGATGGCGGGCACCGGATGATCGCCGGCATTCTCGGGCAGCCAGATGCGGGCGGCCAGACGCAAGCCGTCGGGCAGCGGGATCCAGACGTGCTCAATCGTCGTTACCGTTTGTGGGAGATTGTCCTTGATGTGCATCGCAACGGCTCTCCAAACTAATCATCCATACGAGTTTCGAAGCTCAGCGGCAGCCGGTCCATGCACGCGTGAAACTTGGCCTCTAGCTCGGCCTGACTGTTCGCCCCGACAAAGACGGCCGCCACCTCGAAGCTGTAGCTGTCCTGATCGCGCAGCTCCGACAAGCGCATTCCCTCACGCACCGCAAACTGGATTTGTGTGCACGGCACCTCCTTCTCCACCAGCGCGATCTCGGCCGCGGTCGGTGCCCGTTTCACCCGGGCATCTGTGTAGGCACGCACCATGAACTTCGCAGCGAGCGCACACTCACCTCCTTCCCGGACGAACTCGAGGACGCCGGCCCAGACCCAGCTCGACCATTACTTGATGATGGTAGACGCCATCGACCATCCGGAAGAGCGGCGCGTGGGATTTCGAGATCCTGGTGTTGATCTCCAGGAGCCAGATTCGGCCCTGAGTTGCGTCCCAGAAGTACTCGATGTTGAAGGGCGCCGTGTCATAGCCGATATGCTGAATCACCCGGCGGGTGATATCTGTCATGCTGTCCTGTACTGCTTCCGGAAGAGTCGAAGGGTACTGGTAACGGCTGAACGAAGATCGAGTCGGCCCGCACCGAAGGGAATCGATGGTGCCGTAAACCTCAACTTCGCCACTGAAGGCATAGCCTTCCTGCGTGCACTGACTCCCCGCGGAAATGATGGACTCGGCAATGCAGTGATAGCCGTCTACGGCCGCAATCTCCGGAGGCAACTCGGCGTGCTCCAGAATCAGGTTGAAGGGCTCGGCGTAGCGATGGATTTCCGCCCGGACATGCCCTATCGCTTCCTCAAAATCGGCCTTATCGGCAATACGGAAGCCAAGGTGGGAAAGCACCGACTTTACCGGCTTGAGCCAGAAGGGAAAGCCAAGCGGCACGTCCTGCAGAGGGTCCTCTGCGAATGGGTCCACGGCGCAGAAAGCCGGGACGTGTTCCGCAGCGACCTGGGCCTGGAGGACCCGACTCCAGTACTTGTGCTCGCACTTGAGAACCGCCTCCAAGGATGGACCCGGCAGGCCGATGCTCCGCCTCAGAATCGGCAGCGTGGTACTGACGGGGAAATCCCAATAACCGATCACCGCGTCAACATGTCCCGGAAACGACCGAAGCATATGCGTTCCCTGCTCAAGCAGCCGGGCAACCGGAAAGCTCTCCTGCTGCTTGATCTCAGCGTAGGTAAATAGAGGACGGAAGGCGTATTGTTCGGCACCAGGCAGGGTCTCGAGTTGTGCCCGATGAAAATCGTCGAGGCCCACGACGAATATGTTCTTCACTGCTCCTGTTCTTTGGGGAACAAGGCCATATACCGCTCTCATGCGAGAGTTTCTCTCAGGAGTCTAGCGCAACCAGCTGATGATCAGGTACCCTTGCCGGCATGAATGACTACGCGCTTGGCGCCGACAAGCTCGCCGAACTTCGGGCCGCCCACCGCGCGACCCGAGACAAGCGTGAGGCCGACCGCATCAAAGCCGTGGTGCTGCTTGCCACCGGCTGGAGCGCCGAGCACGTGGCCGAAGTCCTGCAGGTCGATGCCAACACGGCGCGAAATCATTTCCGGCGCTACCAACAAGGTCGAGAAATTCAGGATAGACTTATTCAGCGCTTGCTTAGGCCGACAGTGCCGCGCGACTTGTCAGGTCCTCGATCACACGCGCCACCTGGCCCACACGTTTGGCAGGATCGGCCATGTCGCGGTAGAAGCGCAGCCGCTCGCCGCCGTCGAGCTTGAACTCCTTCGGTCTTTGCTGGATGAGCTGGACCAGGCGCGTCGGGTCGACCTTGGGCCGGTCGCCGAAGACGATGCGTCCACTGGCGGGTCCGGCCTCGATCTTCTGGATTCCGATGGGATGAACTTTGAGCTTCAACGCTGTGATCGCAAAGAGGTTCTTTGTTGGCTCCGGTAGCAGCCCGAAGCGGTCAATCATCTCCACCTGAAGCTCTTTCAGCTCCTCTTCCGACGCGGCGCTGGCGATTCGCTTGTACATCACGAGCCGGGTGTGTACGTCGGGGAGATAATCGTCGGGAAGTAAGGCAGGGACCTGGAGGTCGATCTCGGCCCCGTGGTCAAGCGGCCGGTCGAGCTCCGGCTCGCGGCCGGATTTGAGCGCCTGTACCGCCCGCTCCAGCAGGTCCATGTAAAGGCTGAAGCCAATCTCCTGGATCTGACCGCTCTGCTCCTCGCCCAGCAGCTCGCCCGCACCCCGAATCTCCAGATCGTGCGTCGCGAGCGTGAATCCAGCGCCAAGGTCCTCAAGCGCTTCAATTGCTTCAAGGCGCTTCTTCGCGTCTTCTGTAATAGACGTCAGCGGGGGTGTAATAAGGTAAGCGTAAGCGCGATGATGCGAGCGCCCGACTCGCCCGCGGAGCTGATGGAGCTGAGCGAGGCCCAGCTTGTCCGCACGGTTGATGACAATGGTGTTGGCGCTCGGGACGTCGATGCCGCTCTCGATAATCGTGGTACACACGAGGATGCTAAAGCGCTGGTGATAGAAGTCCCTCATGACGCGCTCCAGGTCCCGCTCGCGCATCTGGCCGTGGGCCACCTGGATGTGAGCCCCGGCCAGGAGCGCCTGGAGCTTGCGAGCCATCTCGTCGATGGTCTCCACCTCGTTGTGGAGGAAGTAGACCTGGCCGCCACGTTTCAGCTCGCGCAGACATGCCTCCACGACCAGGGCATCGTTCCATTGGCTGACGAAGGTCTTGATAGGATGCCGCGCCACCGGCGGGGTGGCGATGATGGACAGGTCCCGCAGGCCGGACATGGCCATGTTGAGTGTGCGCGGAATGGGGGTCGCCGTGAGCGTGAGGATATCGACGTCGCTGCGCAGGGCCTTTAGACGCTCCTTGTGGCGGACGCCGAAGCGGTGCTCCTCATCGACGATTACGAGCCCGAGGTTCTTGAAGCGAATGCCGGACTGCAGGAGCTTATGGGTGCCGACCACGATGTCGATCGTTCCGTCCTGCATACCCTTGAGAATCTGCGTCTGCTCCTTCGCGGTGCGAAAGCGCGAGAGGCTCTCGACCCTGATCGGCCAGTCCGCGAAGCGATCCGAGAAGTTCTCGTAGTGCTGCTGGGCGAGCAGGGTGGTGGGAACCAGCACCGCTACCTGCTTGCCGGCATGTACTGCCATGAAGGCGGCACGCATAGCCACTTCCGTCTTGCCGAACCCGACGTCGCCGCACACCACACGGTCCATCGGCTTGGGATCGGCCATGTCGTCGAGGACAGCGTCGATCGCCTGCTGTTGGTCTGGGGTCTCCTCGAACTCGAAGGCGGCGGCGAAGGCGCGGTACTCCTGGCCGTCGGCGGGGAACGCGAATCCCTGGCGGGCCTCGCGCCGCGCGTAGATCTCCAGGAGCTCGGCGGCGACGTCGCGGACCCGCTCCGCCGCTCGGCGCTTCAGCTTGTCCCACTGATCGCCCCCCAGGCGGTGGAGCGGAGCCGTCTCTGGTGAGGCGCCGGTGTAGCGGGAGATCAGATGGAGCGAGGAGACGGGTACGTACAACTTGTCGCCGCGGGCGTACTCAAGGGTCAGAAACTCGGTCTTGAGACCGCCAACCTCCAGCGTCTGCAGCCCGAGATAGCGCCCGACCCCGTGATCCTCGTGCACCACGGGAGCGCCGATGTGGAGCTCCGTGAGGTTGCGGACGACCGCCTCGCTGTCCCGCTCGGCAGCCCGCCGCCGGCGCTCCTGACGCACCCGCTCGCCGTAGAGCTGGGTCTCGGTGACGAGCACCAGCTCCTCGGCATCCATGTAGAGGCCTTGCTCCAGGGGGGCGACGGTCAGTCCCAGCGCTTCGCCCGAGTCGAGGAATGCGCGCCAGCCCGGGACAAGGTGGGGGCGAATGTCAAAGCCGCGCAGGTTGTCGATCAGCATCTCACGCCGTCCGGTGCTCTCGGCGACGAAGAGCACTCGCCGCCCTGGCTCGCCGACAAAGTCCTGCAACGCCCCGGCAGGCCTTGGAGCTCTCGGCTGTATCCCGAGAGGGGGCAGGGTGCGGGTGGCGAAATTGCAGACGTCGCTAAAGCCCCTGCGCCGCTCGGGGACCTCCGAAGACTGATAGGTCACTCCAGCCATGCGGCTGAGACTCGCGGCCAGCTCGTCCACCCGGAGATATAGCCGCTCCGGTGCCAGCAGGGGACGCTCTATGTCGTGCCGGCGCTGCTCGTAACGAGTGGCTACCTCGGCGAGGAAACCCGACGCGGCCTCCCGCACCCCCGCGGCCTCTATCAACACGGCCTGCTCCGGAAGATAGTCGAACAGACTCGCGGTCTCGTCGAAAAAGAGCGGCAGGTAGTACTCCAGACCGCCGGGGACCCGACCCTCGGAGACCTCCCGGTAAATCAAGCTCTGCTTGGGATCGCCCTCGATGGCGGCCCGGTAGCGCTGGCGGAAGGCGGTGACCGTCTCCTCCCCGAGCGGGAACTCGCGTGCGGGCAGGAGCCGGATGCTCTGTACCTTCTCCCGCGAGCGCTGGCTGTCTGGGTCGAAAGTGCGGATGCTCTCGACCTCGTCGTCAAAGAGGTCGATGCGGTAGGGCTCGGTGCTCCCCATTGGGAAAAGGTCCAGCAGAGAGCCGCGCACTGCGTACTCACCGTGGGCGATGACTTGGGAGACACAGTGATAGCCCGCGCGCTCCAGTCGGCGACGGGTCGCGTCCAGGTCGAGCCGATCGCCCACCCCGAGCACCAGCGAGTGACCGTGCACGAAGGCCGGCGGTGCCAGGCGCTGCAGCAGGGTGGCCGCCGGTACGACAAGAACCCCTTTGGTAAGTGTGGGTAGCCGGTGGAGCGTCAGCAGGCGCTCAGAGACCAGCTCCGGCAGCGGCGAGAAGACGTCGTAGGCCAGAGTCTCCCAGTCCGGAAAGCCGAGGACCGCAACGGCCGGGTCGTCGAGGAAGAAGCCGAGCTCACCTTGGAGACGGGCCGCTGCCTGAACATCCTCGACTACCGCCAGCAGAAGTCCATCGCTGCGCCGCGCCGCCTCGGCGATAGCAAGCGCCGCACTCGCACCGTACAGCCTGCCCCAAAGCAGCCGCTCACTCGGGCGGGCGGGGAGGGGAGGGTCGAGCGGGGTATGGAGAGCGGTGACGGCCTCCTCGGTCATGGTCGGGCAGAGATCTCAGGTCGGACTGCAGGGGTCGCGAATTTTCGCACACCCGGGAGCTGGACGCAGGGAGCTCGAACTATGTCTCGACCGGGGGGCGGTTGTTCCGGGGTGCCCAGCGCTCCTTCAGCTCGGGAAGTCGCTCGCGGTGGGTGACGAGGATGACCTCGTCGCCCGGCTTCAACTCGGAGATTTGCTCCGGCAGCGTGAACTCGTCGTCGCGGTACAGACAGATGATGCGGGTGTCATTTGGTAGCTCGAAAGTCTCCAGATCTCCCGCCTTGTCGTCGTCGACCACGAAGCTGAAGACCTCCGCGTCACCGCGGATCAGCGACGACATCTCCAGGGACTTCTGACCCTGGAGCAGGTCAACCAGATGTGACGCCACCGCACGGTTTGGAAGCACGGTGTTCTCCAGGCCGAGCTCGTTGCAGATGCGCTGAAATTGCGGATCGGCGATGCGCGGGACGACGCGGCCGAAGCCGAGAGATCGGCCAACTAGGCTGGCGATGATGTTCGTCTGATCGCTCTCCAGCAGACAGAACAAGACGTCCGTGTTCTCGGGCTCGGCGTCGCGCAGGACATCCGGCTCGGTCCCGTCCCCGAGCAGAAAGCCGCAGTCGAGACGCTCGGACAAGGTCTCGATGCGGGCTTTGTCCCGTTCGATGAGGACGACTTCGTGGCCCTGTTCCAGCAGCATTTCCGCCGTGGTGAGGGTGAGGGCGTTGGTGCCGATGAATGCCAGTCTCATTTGCGCTCTCGCCTCCTTCCAATCCAGGTTGGGGGGTAGAGGATCACCAGCAGGGCGACGATCTCGACCCTGCCGAACAGCATGTCCACGCCGAGCACGACCTTCAGCAGCGGCTCGAGGGTCGGGCCGCTGATACCGGCTGAGAGCCCGACAGTTCCAGTGGCGGAGACGACCTCGAACAGGCCGTTCAGAGGGGCGTAGCCGTAGAGGAGGAACGGGAACCAGGAACCCACGACGACCATCAACCACAGTCCCAGGAGGAGCAGGGCGTCAGTTATGGATTCCTGGTCCACCCGCTCGCCGCCCAGGTTCGCGTGCATAATGGCCCGGCGGGGAGCGGCGCTGCGGCGCAGGGCAAGCTGGATCAGCCGCAGCAGGATCAAGAGTCGGACGAGCTTGATCCCGCCCGCGGTAGAACCCGTGCATCCGCCGATCGTCATGGCGGCGATGAGCACGAGCTTGACGCCCGGGTCCAGAGTGGTGACGTTCAGGCTACTGAAGCCGGCGGTGGACTGAGCCGATCCTCCGAGCATGAGTCCGTTGGCGGCCGCATCGCTCCAGTCGAGACCTTGCATATCATGCAGCAAGAGGGTCAGGGCCGATACGACGACGACGAGGGCGACCACCAGCGCACGCAGCTCGGGATCGGAGCTGACGCGCCGCCAGCGGGCGCGCGCGAGCTGGTAGTACAACGGCAGCGAGATGGCGCCTGCCACAGACATGGCGGTCACGGTGGCGCGGGCTGCGCCGGGCATCCCCGCAATGCTGTCGTTGAAGCTCGAAAATCCCCCTGTAGAGACCGCTGCCAGGGTATGGAGTAAGGCCGTGAAGAAGTCGCGGTCGCTGGCCCAAACCGCCGCGAGCCCCAGCAGCGTCAGGACCAGATAGGCGACGAAGACGCGCAGAGCGTGCGTGCGCGCCGTCTCGGCCGTGCTGTCCTCCCCAGCGGATTCGAGCAGCCGTTTGCTGGCCACCTGATGACGCATGAGGAGGGCGACCGAGAGCACGGCAATGCCTAGGCCTCCGTACCACTGCATCCAGGCGCGGGAGAAAAGGAACAGTGCTGGTCTGCCTTCGACCGACCCCAGCACGGACAGCCCGGTGGTAGTCACTCCGGAGAGGGCCTCGAACCAGGCATCGATGAACGAGATCCCATGCGCCATCATGGGGTACGCCATGGGCAGAGGGGCAAGCGCGAACGCGAGCACGGTGACTGTCAGCGCCTCGTTCCACTGGATTTGCTCGGGAGCAGGGAGCCGCGACAGCGGTATGGAGAGGACGAGCAGACCGGCGGTCGTAATCGCTAGGCGGGCGGCAAAGAGACCTTCTCCCAGAAAAAGCGAGGCTGCCAGGGGTACGGCGTCGAGCAGGGTCAGCAGGAGCAAAAGCTGGCCAAGGTACTTGAGCACCACCAGCGGACGCACCGCCACCATCAAGCTCGCTGCGCCTTGATCCGACATAGCCTGGCTCAGGTAATTTTCCGGTCACGCGCAACCGCGGTGTCTGCCCCTCGCGCGGGTTGCTCGGCGGAGTACCGTTGCTCCGCGTTATACCCAGCCCACATGGCTTTCTCGGTTCTCAGCCTAAGGGGCCGGGTTGCACCCGTCGGGGGTGTCGGCAGCAGGGAGGCTGCCGTCAAGCCTACATGGATGTATTCACGGCGTCCCTCGGCGGGTGTAACCAGGCCCCGAAAAAACGAAAAACCCGAGTACAAAATGTATACCGCGTGCGCGCACGGGAAGGGAGGTTATAGAGCGCCGAGACCTCCGCCGCCCCCAACCCGGTCCCTCGGGTCGCAGACCGAACCAGCCCGCCGCATTTGTATAGGGCCCTCGGCCCGTAGGTCCTTCCCGGCCTTTAGCCTAAAAATAATACTCGAAGTTGATGTTGAACCGCGGCTCCCATTGGTTCGTGGCTCCGGCGGCCAGACCGGTGCCCAGGGGGTCGTTCAGGAAGGTAGCATTCTTGCCCAGGATGAAATCGATGTACGTGTAGGTTGGCCCGGCGGTGACCGCGCATCCGGTGGTGTTGAGCTGGGAGTCCTCGAAGCCGGACTCGTCCTTGAACATGTGGCTGTAGTCGTTGTAACAGGTCAACTTGCTGATGGGTCCCCAGCTCACCGCGAAGTCACGGGCAATGTTGGCGACGAGGAAGCTCGACTTATTGGCGACGTCCTCCGGAGACTCGAAGGCGCCCAAGGTGGTGAACTTGCGGTCAAACCCCAGAGGATTGTTCGGATTCAGCTCGTAGCGCCCAAATTCGAGCTGCAGGTTCCATGGTCCGTAGTACCCATTGAGATGGGCTGCCGCCGCCCAGTGGGTTCCTTTCGCCCGGGTGTAGTGGTTGTACAACTGGCCGTACTCACCGGATAGGCCGAGCTCGGTGGTCCAGTCATTACCGTGGTCGATGATATACGCGAAACGGCCGTTGAGCTGATTGTTCTCCTCATTGCATTGGCTTACGTCGTAGCCCGGGTCGGTAGGATAAAGCCCGCTGGTGCATCGATTCGATGGCCTCACGACGTCATAGGAGTACCTGGCGAGTCTTGCGCCTGTGCCGTACTCGTCGCTCTTGAAATAGGCGAGCTGGATGTTGAAGGGATCGTCGTCGTAGACGAGCTTGAGTCCGATGTCGTAGTCATCCTCCAGCCCGAAGTAGTAGGGCATCCCGAACCAGTAGCTGTGGGACGCGTAGGGAAGTATCCCGAAAGGGACCTGGGTGATGCCGAGCTGGCCCTGCCACTTGGGCAGGAAGTCGTAGAAGAAGTAACCGTGATGGATTACGTCCTGGTAGGAGTACCAGCGGTATTGGGCCGAGATCCCGAGGTCCCCCTTCTTGCCGTCGACCGAGAGGCGAAACAGATCGAAGGCGAAGTCCCCGCCCTTGTCCTTGTTGGTCTGATTCCAATCCAGGTAGGCGTAGTTGAGCCACAGGGCGCCGCCGATCTTCAACGAGTCGCCCGTCTCCTCCTCCGCCGGGGCCTCTTCCTGTGCCACGTATTCCTGGTCGGCGGTCGGCGGCGGTGCTTGCATAGGCTGGGATGGAGGCAGAGAGCCGGTGGCAAGCGCGCTGTAGCGCGCGGCCGCCGCCTGCGCTTCCTTGCGGGCCACCTGCGCTTCGCGGCGAGCCTGCTCAGCCTCGCGCCTCGCCTGCTCCGCATCTGCCTTCGCTTGCTTGGCCTCTTCGAGCTGGTGCTCAAGCTCCGAGATTCGAGCCTTCATGGTCTGCAATTCCTGGAGCACTGCCTCCGAGTCAAGCTCGGCAGCGTCCAGGGGAGCGCCGGCGGCCGCTACCAATACGAGGGCTGCCACCGGAACCCATGGTCTCACTGTCATTGGGCGGCCCCTTCCTGCTTCGGAAGCCAGGAGTCAACGAGCTCCTTGTGTTCAGCCACCCAGCGCTGGGCATCTTTATAAGGGTCGGCACCCTTCTCCTCGTTCCATGCCATCAGCTCTTCCATGTCCTTTGGCGTCCAGTGGAAGTTATCCAAGACCGCGTATACCTCAGGCTTATCTTTCTTTAGGCCTTTACGCACGATGGTGGAGATGTGCTCTTCGCCGCCATAGACGTTCTCGGGGTCCTTCAGATACTTCAGGTCCCACTTGGCGAACATCCAATGGGGCGTCCAACCGGTGACGACTACCCATTCGTTGCGCTTGATGGCGTCCCCCAGCACGGCAGTCATGATGGGGCCGGTGCCCTCCACGAGCTTCATGTTGGTGAGCCCGTAGTCCTTGATGGCCCGCTCGGTTTTGCTCATGATGCCGGCACCGGGGTCGATGCCGATGATCTTGCCGTCGAACTTGTTGGCGTTGGCGTTGAGGTCGGCAATGGAATCAATGGTGACATACGTGGGCACGACCAGCCCGATGCGGGTCCCCTCCAGGTTTGGCCCCAGATCCACGACCGAGCCCTTCTGCTTTTGCAGGTAGTGGCCGTGGGTCGTGGGCAGCCAGGCGGCCACCATGCCGTCGACGTCGCCGCTGCCCACTGCCTGCCACATGGCAGCGGCGGACACCGGGGTAATCTTGACGTCGTACCCCCGATTCTCGAGCACGGCGCGGACGACGTTGGTGCTGGCGACCTCGCTCGCCCATTCCACATAGGCGAGCTCTACTTCGCCCTTTTTCGCGGCAGCCTCGCCGGCCTGATCGTCGGTTCCCCCTGAGCAGGCGGTAAATATCAGGGCACAGGTGGCCGTCCAGAGCAGGTGCTGGATCTTCATAAAGGGATTCCTCCTCAACCTGGTTTCTTGACGCGGGCAATCCGCTGGGTGATGCGGTCCAGGATCATCGCGAGGATGACCACGGCGAGGCCGGCCTGGAAGCCCATGCCGGCCTCGTTACGCTGGATGGCGGTCCATACGCGCCCACCGAGCCCCTCGGCGCCGATCATGGCGGCGATGACGACCATGGAGAGGGCGAGCATTATCGTCTGGTTAATGCCGGCCATGATGGTGGGCACCGCAAGCGGGAGCTGGACCTTCAGCAGCTTTTGGGCCCTGGTGGAGCCGAAAGCGTCCGCCGCCTCCACCAAATCCGGCGGGACCTGACGGATGCCCAGCGTGGTCAGCCGGATAGCGGGGGGCATGGCGAAGATTACGGTCGAGAAGACGGCGGAGACCGGACCGAGGCCGAAAAAGGGTATGGCCGGGATGAGGTAGACGAAGGCGGGCATCGTCTGCATGAAGTCCAGGACCGGAAAGATGAGCCGGTAGGCGTTGCGCGAGAGGGCGGCTAGGACTCCGAGCGGTGTGCCGATGGCCACGGCGATCAAAGTGGCAATGGTGACCAGCGTGAGGGTCTGCATGGTCGGGTACCAGAGGTCCAGATTCCAGAGCAGACCGAGTCCGAGGACCGTAAAGACGGCGACCCGAATCCCGGCGAAGCGCCATGCGATGAGGGCGAAGACGGCAATGGTGACCCAGGGCGGCGGCCACGTTAGGCCGCTCACCGTCGCGTCGATCCCGGTCTCGATGGCGTGGGAGATTGCCCGAGTGGCACCAGAGAAGTGGTCGGTCAGAACCTCCAGTCCGGAGTCGATCCATCGCGCGAGAGGAAGCTGGGGGATATCCATCAGGCAGCCCTTTCCGTCGGTGTCGCACTGACATTGGCGGCGCCTTCGGCGAGCCCTCGGAGCAGTGAAGCCCGCACCACCACACCGAGCAGCTTGCCCCGTTCATCGACGACCGGGGCAGGCATGGGAGTTTGGGCCAGCAGCGGGAACAGATCGCGCAACGGTGCGTCCGGGGCCACCGGTGGAATTCCGGTCTCAATGATGCCGCGGATGGACTTCTCGCCACGCCGCGCGGACTCCAGTGCGGCCTCATCGCGCACCACGCCGCGGTAGGTGTGGTCGGGGTCGACGACGGCCAGCGAGTTAAACCCTTCCTCCTCCATCTTGTGCAGCACGGTGCGCGGCCCGTCGGCAGGGAAGGCGACCGAGCGGGGCCGCTGCATCACGGCACTCGCCGTGAGGATCTTGGACTTGTCCACCTCCTCGACGAAGCGTTCGACATAAGGCGTGGCCGGATTGGAAAGGATGTCTTCGGCCGTGCCGATCTGCTCGATACGGGCGTCCTTCATGAGCACGATGCGATTACCGAGGAAGAGCGCCTCGTCCAGGTCGTGGGTGATGAACAGAATGGTCTTGTGCATCTGGCTTTGCAGCGCGACCAGCTCCTGTTGCATGTCCCGCCGAATCAGGGGGTCCAGTGCCGAGAATGCCTCATCCATAAGGAGGATGTCGGGGTCGACCGCAAGCGCCCGAGCGAGCCCTACGCGCTGCTGCATGCCCCCCGAGAGCTGCCCCGGAAGGGCGTCTTCCCATCCCTCCAGGCCGACCTGCTTCAGCGCCTTGAGTGCGCGCTCGCGGCGCTCGTCCGGGGCTACGCCTTGGATTTCGAGTCCGTATTCCGTGTTCGTG
The DNA here is from genome assembly GCA_963824085.1 of uncultured Gammaproteobacteria bacterium. Classification (GTDB taxonomy): domain Bacteria; phylum Pseudomonadota; class Gammaproteobacteria; order Chromatiales; family Chromatiaceae; genus JARRNE01. The sequence continues at coordinate 16,237 of CAWGNT010000003.1, read as the reverse complement.
CGGATGGTGCGGTGGGGGAACAGCGCGAAGTGCTGAAAGACCATTCCGAAGCGTTTGCGGCGAAGGGCCAAGAGGGCCTTCTGATCGAGCTTGGTGATGTCTTCGCCGTCGAGGACGATCTCTCCCGCCGTCGGCTCGTTGAGGCGGTTGATGCAGCGAATGAGACTCGACTTTCCGCTGCCGGACAGGCCCATGACGACGAGGGTTTCGCCTTCGTGGACGTCGAAAGTCGCGTCCGCGACGCCGACCGCCTGGCCCGTCTGCTCGTAAATTACCTGCTTGGTTTTTCCCTCTCGTAGCAGAGCGAGCGCCTTCTCGGGCTCGGAGCCGAAGATCTTGGTTAGCCCGCGCACGGCAATCTTCGGGGCTTGATCGGATGACATGGTCCGTTCGTCCGTCGTGATGGGCGCATCGGACCGGGGCCCGAGCCGCTCGAGGTGCGGCGACGTATCGCCTAGGTGCTCCGACCGACCGGCGGGACGCGCCCGAATTCCGGCGGGCGTCGGAACGGTTGTTGAGAATCCTTTTTTACCTTATAGGCATTCCTCGGCGAGGACAAGGCGGAGGCGATCAGCGCTATAGCTCAGCTGTGGCGCCAGGGTCGCGTACGTGCCATCGGGACACGCCGTGAATACGTTCCATGCAGGGGCTCCACGGCGCCCTCCCAGGCGCCGAGGGTCCCGCCGACCCGTACCCAACCCGTTGCCTTCCGTCAGAGTGAGCCACGACGCTACTCGCCCGGGCGGAAGGCTCGCTGGCCATAGCGCCCGAGGGCGGTTACGTCCCGTAGACGAAGCTCTGCAGCTCGTCGACTTTCGACTCGCATTCGCTGAGGACTCCAGCGACGACATCGCCGATCGAGACGAGGCCAGCCAGAGTGTCGTCCTCATCCAGGACCGGCAGATGCCGGACGCGTTTGTCGGTCATGCGTGACATGCATTCCCCAATCGTAAGACCCGGGGTGACGCAGATGGGATCGGTCGCCATGATCTCCGCCACTCGCGTGTCTAGCGACGACTTGCCTTTCACGATCACCTTGCGGGCGTAGTCCCTCTCTGAGATGACTCCGACGACGCGCTTGTGATCAGTGACCACTAATGCCCCGACGTTCTTCGCCGCCATTTCCGTAAGGGCCTCGCGCACAGTGGCGCTCGGTTCAATCGTCCAGACCTCCGCCCCCTTCTTGTCAAGAATGTCTCGGACTATCTTCATGGTGCGCGCTCCTCCGATTATGACCGGGGAAGCACTGATCGATCTCGGTTTCCGGGGCCGATGGTCTTGGGAAGCACCTTGTGAGGTCAGATGTCGGAAGGGCGTAGACATGCTCCACGTCCTTATACGCGACCATCAGGTACTTCCGTTGCATTGCCCTATGTCCGTTGCGAACACTCGGCCGGCTTCCGAAAGAATCAGTGCGTCCCTGGTTCCCTAAAGGTCCTAAGCAGGTCTGCAACACCCTAGGCCGGACCCGGTCGATACTCGTCACGCGACAAACCAATAGGGTGCGTGACCCTTTGTTGCAACGGGTACGAGATTCAATCGTCCCGGACATGGGATAGTGATCAAATTAGCCCACAGTAGGCTCATCCGCAAGCGTGTTGAGCGGCATGACAACGCGGCCCTCCGCGAACCGCGGCCAGGCTGCAGTGTATCCGCGGACCGCGGCGCTAGCTCCTCGGACGCGTTGGGAGAGGTTCGTCTGACCAGTACCGCCGACGCTCAGCCGTCGGGAGCAGTGTGGCGGTTCGGCTCGGCGAACCGCGACGGAGACGCCCTCTGTCACAAGTCCCAATTCGGCGGTAAACGGCAGAATCCTCGTAGCTCCATCAGCCTCGTCTCGACAGATCAGCCACTGAGCACTAAAAGTATTGAGATACAATAAGGTAGATAATAAGTTACGTAAGGAAGTTGAAAGTGCGGTGCAGAGAGTCTGTTGCGGCAGGCTTTATACTCTTGCTATCGGTGCCGCTGCTGACGGGATGTGGATCTACGGGGGGTTTGTCGGGAAAACGGGCGGAAGTGGTCAGGGCGGCTAAAGCCCAGATAGGCACGCCCTACGCGTACGGCGGGTCCTCACCCGGACGCGCGTTGGACTGCAGCGGTTTGACACAGTACGCATACGGTGCCGCCGGCGTACTGATACCGCGCGAGTCGGTGGACCATCGCCGGATGGCGCGGCCGGCAGACGCCAAACACCCGAGGCCCGGCGACGTGGTCTTCTTCGAGATCCGTCCTCGGGTCTATCACGTCGGCCTGATGATTGACCGCGATCGGTTTGTACACGCGTCGACATCGGATCGGCAGGTGTGCGTAGCGGAACTGCGATCAAACTACTGGCAGGCGCATTACCTCGGAGCGGGAACTTACCTCGAGTGACTGAGGAGGGCAGGGAGCACCCGGAGTCGCCCGTGAGGCGCAACGGGTACCTGCCAAACAGGGTCTTTTCGGCCCGGTCGATGTTGTGGTCGTCCGCTCGTCGAACCGCCCGCGGGGCAGGAGACGTTCCGCCAGTTCGCGCATGTAGCAGCCAGAAAACGAAGGCATCCGGAAACCACGCTTTTCGGGCGCCGGGCGCTGAGAAATCCACGATGGACTCATTCAGCGCTTCGGTAAGAGCGTCCCCACTCCAGCACTTCAAGCCGGACTCGTACCCGCCCTTGGCCCGTCCTCAGAAACCTGAGCTCCCGCGCCGCCTTGCGAGAAAGGTCGATCACCGCCTTCGATCGTTTGGGGAGACGATCGACGATGCGCACCCGGACCGCCCGGTTATTCTTGGGATTGACAACCCGGACCACGGTCCCGAAGGGCCAGCGGTGGTGCGCTGCCACTAGCCGGTCCTGATCGAACGCGACGCCACTCGCCGTCTTTCGCCCGTGGAACTTCTTCGCGTAATAGGTCGCGGTGCCCACCTGGGTCTTCAGGACGGCCTGATCCGCGTTTGCCGTGAACACCCCCGGGAGCGACAAGAACGCACCAGCAACTATTAGCCGTCGAAGGGGTTTGACGTCCGCCATTGCGCGTGGACCCTGTGTCTGTCTTCGGATCAACGGATCGAATGGTCTCCCATCCATGTCGCCTAGGCTAGCAGACCCCGGCCAGCTCGTCTCAGGTCCAAGGCGCGCCGTGGGGCAAGAGGAATACATTTTGGCGATAGCGTCGTGGCGCAGCTGAAAACCAAGGCAGGGGTCGGGTGCGGGGCGGCGGGACCCTCGGCGCCAGGGAGGGCGCCGTGGAGCCTACATGGAACGTATCTACGGCGTGTCTCGACGGCCCGCACCCGACCCCTGGCCCTCAGCTGAGGTATAGCGCTGATATGATTTGACCTGTCAACTATTGGCACCGATCGCCCACATTTTTCACTTCCTCAGCAAGCCCCAATGTGGCTGTGATCTGTCCCGAAGCTAGAGGAGGAAGATCGTGGCAAGCCCCAGGAAGCTCATGAAGCCAACCACGTCGGTCACAGTAGTCAGGATCACCGAGCCCGATAGCGCAGGGTCAAGCCCGAGGCGCTGCAGGATCAGTGGCACGGCGAGACCGGCTGCGGCCGCGGCCAACAGATTCAAGATCATCGCGGCGCCCAGCACTAGGGCGATGCCAGGGCTGCGGAACCACAGCCAGGCGATGGCACCGACAACCAACGCCCAGACGATCCCGTTGATCACGGAGATCGTAACCTCTTTGACCGCCAGCCAGCGTGTGTTGGCGTCCGTTATCTGGCCGAGGGCCAGCCCACGGATCGCTAGGGTCAGAGTCTGGCTGCCGGCAATGCCCCCCATGCTCGCCACAACCGGCATGAGGACGGCCAGTGCAACGATCTTGCTCAACGTCGCCTCGAACAGGCCAATGACCCCGGCGGCGAGGAACGCCGTGGCCAGATTCACCCCGAGCCACAGCAACCGCCTGCGCGCGGAGGCGGCGATCGGGGCCAGGAGATCTTCGTCGACCTCCAGACCCGCCATATGCATCATTGGCTGCTCCGCCTCGGTGCGGATCAGATGAATGGCGTCATCCAGGATGATGCGCCCCACGAGCCTGTGGGTATCGTCAACGACGGGCATTGAGACGAGATCCCGCCGTTGGAAGAGGGCGGCAACCTCTCGTAGAGGCACGAGCGAGTTGACACAGTCCGCTGCGCCGTCCATGACCTCCGCCACGGTCATTTGCGCGCCCTTCGTCAGAATGGCTTCGAGCGGCAGCTTGCCGAGGTAGATGCCCTCGCGGTCGACCACCATCAGGCCATCGGTACGGTGCGGCAGACTGCCCCGATAACCCAGGTAGCGCCGGACGACCTCCAGTCGCACATCTGCGCGGACAGCTACCCACTCCCGCTCCATTAGGCGTCCCGCGCTGTCCTCGGGGAATCCCAGGGCGTCCTCGACCAAGGCGCGCTCGTCTGGCGACAGGGACTCGAGGATGGCCTCGCGCAGCTCGTCCGATGCCTCCTCGACCACCAACGCCAGATCGGGCGTCTCCATGGTCGTTGCCGCGGCGACGGCCTCCCCGACCTCCAGCTTCTCGAGAAGACTCGCTCGCACCTGATCGCCGAGCCATGCCAGCACCTCGCCGCGAAGCTCATCCGGGACCAGCTCCCAGAAACGTTGCCGCTCCGGCAACGGGAGCGCTTCCAATACGGCCGCCGTCTCACCCGTAGGCCACTCCGCGACGGCGTCGGCGAGCTTCGATGCTTCGTCCGTCCGCATTGATTCGTGGACCAGGCGAATACGTTCTTCGATGGGAGCGATAGGCTCGCTGGTGACCTCTACGGTCGTGTCTTCGATCATGTCGCACTCCAAGTTGCCACGGGGAGTGACCAGTCTCACGTCAACCTCTCACGGTGCTTGACCGCGGCTCGCGCTAGCTACGGGATCAAACCGTGCCGAAGCCGGAAATTCAAGCGGCGCGGACACCTCTGACGACCGCTTAGGCGCACCTGCATCGGGCCCGCCCGACACGACCACCCGCGAACGGAATGTGGTCCTGCCGTATGGGGCGGAGATCAACGGGGATCTGGTCGTCAGCATTCTCGCCTGACCGAAGAGAACCCGTTGTGGGTACCGTGACGTACTCACGCACGGCGCGAAACGCCTCGATCGCTGCTCGCTCGGTATTCGTTTTGCGATCCGTATTCTTACGTGAGTGTTCGCACGGATTTTCCGCAGCCAGCTCCTGCCGTAACGTCTCTTCGGTAGCTGAGATTTCGGTCCCTGTCGGCGCGGCCCTGTGGAGAAGTCGTTCGCTGAATGGGGACGCAATTCATCTTGCAGGCCGCAGCGCCAGCGATCCGAGGAGCACCCTATACGGAGCTCGGGTTGCATGCTTTGTTGCGTGTCGCCAGCCGGCCGTAACGTGCGGATGATATCGACCCGGAGAGGCGAGATGAGGATGGGGAGAAACAGTGAGATCGAGGCAAGGATTCGGTACGCGGCCATGTGGCAGGCAAATGCCGAGGCCGAGTGGCTTGCGGGGCAGGTGAACAGCAGGCCCGAGGCGGATCTGTCACGGTACGGGCCTGAGCGTCACCGGCAGATTTCGGAGAGGGCGTACTTCAAGGCGCTTCAGCGTGGATTCGCAGCAGGCATGGAGCTTTCCGATTGGCTCGAAGCCGAACGGGAGCTCGACGAGCGACCACCAGCTGGCGGTCGCGTATAGGGGGTGCCTAAGGGTCCAGCGAGACGTCGCGGGACGCCGTGAAATACCTCCACATGGCTTGTCGGCAGCCTCCCTGCCGCAGACGCCGCGTCGCGCGTTACCTGAAGCCTTCAGACGAGAGCCGAAAAGTTGCAGCCGATGGGTACGGCGCTGTTTCCAGCACTTCGGCGCCCCTCGAATAGACAATCCTGTCGGAGTCGAAAAGGGTGTCAACCAGGGAGGGCTCCGTGGAGCCTGCATGGAACGTGTTTATCGCCGTGGCGGTGCTGCTGCTCGTCTTCTCCTTCGCTGTCATCTATTTCCCGGTTCACGACCCCGCGGGGGCCATCCTCGGCGAGATCGGCCGCGGCTTGGCGCTGCTGCCTATTGCCGTGTATGGCCTGTATGTCTTTGTCCAGTACCAGGACACCATGACCCTGGGCTCCACGATGGACTCCGCGGGGGTGAAGCCTTTGAAAGAATGGGGTCGGCTCGCCGCCGCCATGCTGCTCATCCTCATCGGGGTCGAGGGCCTGGTGCGGGCCGCGATCAACTTTGGCGATTTGCTCAGGACCCCGAGCTTTCTGTGGGGCATCACGGTGGTGGCAGCAGGCACCTCGGTGCCTGACGCCTTTGTCTCCATCCGCGCGGCGTGCAAGGGCGAAGCCGTCACCAATCTCGCCAATGTCCTGGGCAGCAACGTCTTCGATCTCCTGGTGGCCATCCCCGCAGGCGTGCTCGTCGCCGGGGCGGGGATTCCGCGTACCAGAGTCGGCGCCGGCGCCTGAGCAGATCTTGGTCCTGTCAGAGCCCGAAGAGCGGGGTCTCGAACTCGTTACCGGGACTGGTGTTCTTCGGCACCACCTTACGCTTGCTCTGCCAGAAGACCCAGCCGACGGTGAGGCCTACCCTGAAATCGTTCTTCGACTCCACGAGGGGACTGCTGGCGAAGGCAGTTCCATCAAGGTTCTCATAGGCCCCATAGAGCGACCACCGCCATCTCCCCCACCGCCCATCGAAACCCGCCGCCAGATTCGCGCCTGCGTAGCCCGATCCAGCGCGATAGGCAGGACGGGACGGTGTCGCGAATGCCGGAGCCACGTCATAGTAATAGCCGGCGTAGGCCTGGTCGGCGAACGAAACGTTTGCCTCCAGGCTCAGCCGCAGCTTCTCACCGAGCAGCGGCCGCTGGTAACGGACCCCGGTGTCCATTACCCAGCCCTGCTGCCGGATATCCCAGCCTGAGGTGTCAACGCTGAACACCGCGCGTACGGCGAGACGCCCCCAAACGTTATAGGGGAGGCCGGGCGGGCTCAGCATGAGATTGAGCCGGGGGCCCACGGAAACTGTCGGATTCAGGTCAGGCATGCCTTGGCGGGCATCTGAGCTTTCGCTCTTCACCAGCGGGTTGGCCCCGGCGACCACGTCGAACTTGACCCGCCGACTCTCGAAGAGAATCCCCTGTAGACTGCGGTCGATGCGCAGCCGCTCACCCCGATAGATCAGGTACGGAAACGGGAAGCTTGTCGTCGAACGGACGTCCGAACCCGGGTAGTTCGGCTGGTTGTAGATGGCCCCCCCGATACCGACCTCCCACAGCGGAAGGCCTGCATCACCCTCGTTTGCGCCCACGTCAGAGGCTGCAAACGCCATTGGCAGCAAAATCGAGATGACTCGGATGCTCTTTCTTGCGCACTGAAGGGCCATCGGAACGGATTCTCGTCTTTCATCCTCGGTCGGAGAAGCCCTTCCGCACGGCACCGGACGACATTCCCACGTTCCGGTCAATCGGCATCACCCCATCCCCTTTGCTACTGCCCCTGACAATCAGTTGGTCTTTTTCGGCCTGTATTGTACACCTGGAAACCGGTCAAAACCCGCGTCCTGCGTCCAGAGTGTAGCCCCATACACCCTTGCGGAAGCCAGAATCATGCTGTCTGCCATGGGCGGGCGATGCTCCACGCTCAAGCGGGCAGCCGATAGCGCAAGGGCCGAGCAGAGCTCGACCACCTTTCCTTGCGGCACCAGGGCGGCGGCCTGCAGCACCATTACGATAGGCACCGATGACAAATTGGCTTGTCTCGACACGCCAAACGGGACCGGATACTCTGTCAGTCGCCGATTAGCCTGCCCAGCACGTCATAGATCAGTTCATGCATGAAGGAATTCTCGCCGCAGTGGACAAGTTCATCATCGATCTGGAAGGTGAGATAGGGTTGAACTTCCGTGCCGCCCGACTCTATCCCGGCGATGCCATCAATCATGCAAGTGATGCTGAACGCCAGCGAGCCGGTGAGCTCTTTGATTTTATCGCTTTCCAAACCTGCTTCGGCCAACTTGACCTGAATGGTTTTGGTAAGCTCATTGACAAAAATGGCTTGACGTTCTTCGAATTTCGCCGGATTCAGTTGCAGGTCCATCGCCAGTCCTATTCAAGAGATTGTGATACCAGCACAACCCCACCAGACCGCCAACGTATCGGGTAGAGAGCGAGCTGACTCGTACTGCTCCAGTCAGTACCACCTCCTCGATTTGACAGCCGCGCGCCCTCTCAGAAAAACACTGAAAAATGCCTTTCGGGGCCCGAACGGGCAACGCTAAATTCCAGCGTTTACGTCTGGGTCCGCGCGGCCGGACGCCTTAGGGCTTTTTTGGGGTGGTGTATTCGACTTCCTTCTGCCACGGCTCCCAAATGGTGTCGTAGCCGACGAACCCCTTTTCGTTGGGCTCTTTCTGACGGGTCGTCAGATAGCGCGTATGGCCGTCTGGGATTTTTGGCTTGTCTTGCTTTTGCTTGCTCATCATTCACCTCTCGCTGAAATCGCGGGATTGCCGCTGCAGGACGTTGCAGTTAAAAACTATCCCGACACCGTTGTCTTGCCATCTTTCAAAACGGAAAGATGGCGCCAGTTAGGTCAAATTCAGATCGGCACTTTCACGCCGGCGACCTTGGGCCCTGGATCGACCTTCCCTCCCGCCTCGATTTCTTCGCTGGTGGCATCGCGGACGGTCAGTATTTCGAGCTTGAAAATGACCTCCCTGCCGCAGAGGGGATTGTTGCCGTCGATGGTCAGGGTCTTTTCGTCTACCCGGGTGACCAGAAAACTCTTGGTCTGGCCTTTGTCGTTTTCCATCAAGATGGCCGTTCCGACGTGACGGTATTCGACCGGAACGTTTTCGATGTAATCCGTGATCACCAGGGATTCGTCACGAGGGCCGTAAATCTTGTTGCAGTCGATGGGGACCTCGATGACATCGCCAACGGACTTGCCTTCCAGCTCTGCCATGACCTGGGGAGCGAGGACTTCATTGGTGCCGTGGACATAACCCAGCGGAAACTCCACCGAGGTGAGAACGCTCCCGGTCTGTTCATCGATCACCTTGTAGGTGAGCTCGACGAATTTGTTGGCTTGGACAGTCTCTTTCATGGTCACCTAGAAAATTGATGCCCCAAAAATCTTGACCTGGCCTTTCTCATAGCCGAGAACTAGTCTCCCCAGCCATTCGCCTGGCTTCTTGGTGTTGCGCACCCGATACAGGACAGTGACGTGTTCACCCCGACGAATGATGCCGAGGAAATCCCGGTCCTTGGATAGGTTCCGAGCCAAATCACTCTGGGAAAACTGCTTTCCCACTTCGATCTCATTGAGGCCTTGCATCAGGGAGTAAGCAAAATTCCGGATGAATTTACCGTACTGGCCCTTATTGGAGTACTCGACCAGTTCATCCCACCAGGGATCGGCTATCGCCAGGATCTCCTGGTCGGTGTTTTCGATGATGTTCATCTGAAATTCTCTACGCTTTCACTGGCCCCATTTCGCTCGGGCCACAAAAAAAGATCAACATAAGACATGTTGATCTTTTCGCGGGTGCCTCGAGTCGCTCGAGGCACCCTTGTCTCCCTATTACTCCGCCTTGTCCTCCACCAGGTGGTAACACGGCGCCTTCTCCATCGTGTACTCACCGTTTTGCGGGTCACGGCGGGAAACGGTCAGCACATGCCAGTTCTCGTCGTCCACCTTCATGTGGTCACCGCGATAATAGTAGCCCGGCCAGCGGGTTTCCTTGCGGAACAGCGTGTGATGGAAGACAGCCTCAGAGGTCAGATGACGGTGCTTCAGCTCCCAGGCGCGCAGCAGCTCGTGGATATTCTCCGCAGCGACCTTCTCCAGATCCTCTTCCAGGATCTTCATCTTCTTCAGGCCGATGTTCAACAATTTCTCGTTGGTCATGTAGCTGACGGTCACGCCACCTGCGTACTCGTCCATCAGCTTCTGCAGGCGATCCAGGCCCTGGTGCGGGTTGATGTAGTTGGGGTTGACGGTGCCCGCTGTGATCTCGTTCCGATAGATCTTGTAATGCTCCATCGGCTTGTAGACCTCTTCCTTGCGGCGGTTGATCTGCTCATCGGAGACACGGATGCCTTCGGCCTTGCCGTCATCGATGTACTTGCAGGCCGCCTTGGCTGCGAGCCGCCCTTCGGTGAAGGAGCCGGACGAGAAGGCGTGCGGCGTACCACCGACCGCGTCACCGGCGCCGAACAGGCCTTCGACCGTGGTCATGCGGTTGTAGCCCCAGAAGTATTCGGGCGGGGAAACATCCTCCGGACCGGAGCACCAGGCGCCGCAACCGGTGGCGTGAGAGCCCATGACGTACGGCTCGGAGGTGGTCAGCTCCGGATTTTCCTCCTTCGGGTTGACGTCGGTCGCCGCCCACAGCACGGCCTGGCCAACGGTCATGCCCAGGAAGTTGTGCCAGCCGATCTCCTCCAAATGCGGATCCTGGAAGGACTGCATCGTCACCATGTGGATCGGGCCACGGCCGGCGTTCACCTCGGAGATGAAGGCGTGGTTACGCAGACAGGTCGGGATGGGACGATGGGTAAGGTGAGACGCTTCGATATCCAGGTATCGCTTACCGACCATTTCCTCCAGTGCGGGAAACCACTTCGACTCGTACTCTTCTCCCAGGCCGTTCTGGGTGTAGGTCTTGAGGTGCAGGAAGTAGGCACCCACCGGACCGTAACCGTCCTTGAAGCGGGCCAGTACGATCCGGTTCTCCATCTGAGTCATCTTGGCACCGGCGCCAATCAGCAGGCCATAGGCGGAACCGGAAGACCAGGGTGCGTACCAGACACGACCAGCGCCCTCGCCCACCGAGCGCGGCTTGTAGATGTTGGAAGCGCCACCGGCGCCGACGATCACGGTCTTGGACTTGAATACGTGGTAGTTACCAGTACGCACGTTGAAACCCACAGCGCCAGCGACGCGGTTGGGCTTGCTCTCATCCATCAGCAGATGGGTGACGCAGATACGGTTGAAGACCTTGTCTGCCGACTTTTTCGCGGCTTCCGCGACGATCGGCTTGTAGGACTCACCGTGAATCATGATCTGCCAGCGGCCTTCACGCTGGTAGGCGCCGGTCTTTGGGTTGCGCATCAGGGGCAGGCCCCACTCCTCGAATTGGTGCACCGCGGAGTCGACGTGACGCGCCATGTCGAACAGCAGGTCTTCGCGCACCATGCCCATCAAATCGATACGTGCGTACCGGACGTGGTCTTCGGGGTTATTCTCACCGAATCGGGTACCCATGTAGCAGTTGATCGCGTACAGGCCCTGCGCCACAGCGCCCGAGCGGTCGATGTTCGCTTTTTCGGCGATGACGATCTTCTTGTCCTGCCCCCAGTATCTGGCCTCGAAAGCCGCACCGGTACCACCGAGACCTGCACCTGCAACCAGGATATCGATGTTGTCTTCTATGATTGTCTTGTAAGCCATTCTTAGTAGGCCTCCACCCCAGCTACCATCTTCAAACCATTCGACTTGAGAGTGTGGAGACCACCTTCGTCGAAACGAATGTACTTGGGCTCGTTAAACAGCAACTGGCCGTCACGCTGTTCCTTCGTAGGTGCGGGCGCATCACGAAGCTGCGGGATATGCTTCCCCCAAGGCTTGGTCGTGATAGGCGCAAGCAGATCCATGTCTTTTTCGCCATTCCGGAACTTGATTCTCCAAGCGATGACGCCTTTCTCCTCGTCACGCTTCACTCGTACCGAGTGGCCCAGGGGGGCGAAATCCGCATAACCGCGAACGTCGATCGCCTGGTGTGGGCAGGCCTTGACACAGGAGTAGCACTCCCAGCACATGTTCGGCTCGATGTTGTAAGCGCGCCGCACAGTGGTATCGATGTGCATGATGTCCGACGGGCAGATATCAACGCATTCCCCACAGCCATCGCAGCGGGTCATATAAACAAAAGTCGGCATAGCTCAGTTCCTCTTCGTGATTCGATTCAACGCATCGATATCATCAGTAGTGTTGCGGTGCTTCACGCTTGATGCCAAGCCCCATATTGGGTGGGTTCTTGCCCATGTACTCGGGGATGTCAGGATACTTTGCCTGGACCTGGGGATCCGTCAGGTCGTATTCGGCGGGCAGATTCTCGCGCGACTCGTCGGCCTTAATCACGCGCTTCTGAAAGGCCGCCGCCGGCTTGAAGAACATGTGCGCGAACTTCGACCACAGCACGGTGCTGAACAGTGTCGTTGCGGCAATGGCGAAGAGTGCGAAGACAAGCGTGCTCCAGCCACCGGCCCCAGCGGACTGCAACACCGACCAGATCAACCCGAAGGTAGCCGTGGCAAGTAACGAGACGATGAACAGATCGGCGCGCACCAAGCGATACCAGGGATAGCCCTCGGCAGAGACATCGGCGCGAATAAAGAACCAGAACCAATAGCCGCCGAAGCACAGCATCAAGGCACCAACATGCCACAACAACGGCACGAGCGCCGGGGTCTGGTCGGCCGACGTCGGGAGGGAAAAGATCAGAATGACGGTCGTGACGACGAAAATGATGAACCCGTACATGGTGAACAGGTGAGATACCCGACGACGCGGCTTCGCGAACTCCGCCGAGGTCAGTACCTCGCTGGCTAGGGTTTGCAGGGCCAATGACACCTTCTCGCCGCCACTCACCGTGCGCTTGGCGCTTTTCTTCGCCCTCTTAGCATTCTCAAAGAAGTACTTGGCGCTGCCTTTGTGGATCATGTCGAGCACGGTGCCACCGATGACGAAGATGACCATCAGGACGACCCACCCCTGCATGACGGCAACCGGAATGAACGACGAGAGTTCGGCGAAGGGATTACTCGTAACCATCTCTGCTGGCTTCCTCTGGGTGTGTAATTAAGCACCTTAGTATATTAAACGATTGGTATTTTTGCTTCTAGCCAATGTTTTCTGCGCATGCCCAAAAAAGTTCTTATAACGCGTATGTTATTGTAAAATCGCGTTTTCCGCTAGTTGTTTTCGCTTTTCTCCCGACGAGCATCCGACGGGACATAAACCCCATTTATCGCGTCTTGGCGCAACGAAGAGCATGAATGCAAATCACTCTCAGTTCTGGTTCCTTGAATGGGCGACATTATGCTGAGCCACGAACCTTCTATTCGGCGATCTGACTTGACTCACACTGAGTTGAACACCCTGATCGCTGCGGTTCCCAGAGAGCGGCATCTGTCGTTCCTGATCGATGCCGAAACGACGGCAGCCACTTTTTGCCGGACCCTGTTAGGCGAGGAAACGGGCAATGCACACTACCGTCCACAGCATGCCACCGATCTTGGCGAGGCTGTCCTGCGGTTGCTTAAGCGACTGCATTTTCTGATCGAAGACAAGTCGGGGCAACACCGCATCATCAACGCCCTAGCCCTTTCGATCGGTTTGTGGGTCGCCAAGCGGCACGGAGAGATCCGTGAAATGGGATTGATCGTCAACGGCCTCACCATGGCGGCCAACGGCACACTTGACCGCTGCGAACTGGACGTGTTGTATGAGGTCAGCCTACACACACCGCATGCCGCAGAGGCCTTTTTGAAAGCGGATATCGATAAGCACGATGACCACCGCCCGTGGCGTCTGCTCTGCCACAACCACAGCATCATTTCCACGCGTAGCGGCAATGGGGAGCTGGCCAACGCGTCCTACGACCTATTGATCACTCACTTGTATGGTTGGCAACAACATACGACGCACTAAATATTGTCCAGTCGTGAGTCCGTCCGCTACTCCGGCACCGTTGGCGTCGTCAGGCAAGCTCTTGAAGTCCACAGGCGCTGTGAGTGATTGCTCTGTTCTTGCTCGTTGTGCAACTCGATCAGCGAGGCGTTGCCGCCGCACGCGGTGGCGTCGATAGTAAGGGTGCGCTTCACGGCGAGGCGAGAGGCGCGGGCCAGGTCGCGGATTGCTGCAAAGCGTTGCGGAGCCACGGGAACGCGGACGATCCGAGCGTTTCGTTTCTACCGTGCACCCTGAGGCAATATAGCCTTGACTCTATCAGGCGGCTGGGGGGGACGGCCCCGAAGCTGATCGAGAAACTCTTAACGACAGCAACGTCCACCTGCGGACCTTGCGCTTCGGTGTCCCGATTGCGACAAGTCTCAGCCTCCCTTATCGAGCGTATCGGAAACGGGCAGGAAAGAGAGGAGCAGGTCGTTCGGATCGGCGTCAACCAAGCCCAGTCTGGCCAGGATGTTCCATATCAGGTTGCGGTGGCTCAACCCCAGGCATTCCCCGGTAGGCTAGTGGCGACAGAACGGGCCGAGTGTACTGCTATGATCCGCTAACGCAGCCTTTCGCCTTGGCGCCGGAGGACACCCCTGGCGGCTGGGCTCAAGGGCACCAGAGGAGGATGCTATGCACAGCCTTTTTCAGAAGCTGCACCGCGAGCACTTCAACATGACTCGTCTGCTTGATCTGCTGGAATCGGAGCTGAACGATTTTCACGCCGGTCGGGACTCGGATTTCGATCTCAAGATTGAGTTGCTGGACTACATCGAAAGCCACGCTGAGCAACACCATCACCCTCTCGAGGACCAGCTCTTCGAGCTTGCCAAGGGTGCTTGCCGAATATCCCCCGAAACCTTCGCGCGAGTGAGCGAGCAGCACCGCAAGCTCACGGGCCTGGCCCGCGAGTTCCGCGAGTCGCTGGAAGGGATCATGCAGGGTGACGTCGTGGAGCGCGAAGAAGTGGAGGTCGAAGGCCGCCAGTTCATCGCCGCGCAGCGCGAGCATCTCAAGACATCTGGAGGAGAGCAAGTTGTTTCCCGTGCTGGAGGCGTGCCTGACCCAAGAGCAGTTGGATGGTGTCGCTGCTTCTCAGCGTAATGTGGCGGACCCGCTGGTTGGCGGAGACGACCCAAACCGCTTCCGCAACTTGTACCGTTATATCGCCAGGCATGTGGGCGAGGACACCGAGTGACAGGATGCCAGTGTCCGCGGCCTGCGGCGCGTAAGCGGCATCCCACGGCGTGGACCACCGTGTTCCCCGGATCGATCGGCGGCGGCCTCGTGGCTACAAAGGTTTCGTCGATCTCGGGTGACCGTGCAGTAGTTCGGGGACAGGCATGGGATTAGCCTCGCTTTCCCGCGCCGTTTGCCTCGGGACGCACCGTATGAGTATGAGTATCAGATGATTGGAGGTGTGTAGACGTGCTCCACACTCGCATTCACGACCATACGGTGCTCTCGTCGCGATGCCGCAGTTTCGTTGCGCACGCGCGGCGAGCTTGTCCAATGAATGAATGCGTCCCAACCAATCGGCTGGGTCAGACGAGAAAAAATCCTTGACTACAATACTTGGCATACGCGACTCGTCGGTGCGAGACGGGCATTCCGATCGAGGAGCAGATCGGGCTCGTCACCAACGTCGTCTTTGAGACGCCGTGCTGGATCGCGCCGCGCATCTCCTTAAGTCCTGGCGCTTCACGGCCGCCCCTACAATTCGCGCGAAGGCCACGGCGATCCGCGCCGACGTGGCGGAGACCCTGTGACGACAGCTCACCGGACGGATGTCCGTATTCGCGGACATTACGTGGTGTCGCGCGGGCGCACGTAACCGAGGTCGAGGAGGAACACCATGGCGGTTCATGCCATTCACGTACTCAGTGCCGCTCCGTAGGAAACCGCGACGACCGAGGCTCAGCGAGCGCGGGCGCTCGCACTGCTTGCGCTGGCCTGGCTCCTCGGGGGAGGCACTTTCGTCGCGGTCAAATGGGCCAGTGTCTACACTCCGCCCTGGACCATGGTATTTTGCCGCATGCTGGCGGCGTTACTGTGCCTGCTCCCGTTCGCCACGGCGCATTTCAGGGACATGGCGACCCAGCTGCGAACGCATTTCGTGGCGATCATCCTGATCGGCGCTGTCGCGCTGAGCTTCACCCAGGGTTGCATGTTTGTCGCCCTGGGCTACACGTCAGCCATTACGGGGAGCATTGTGTTCTCCATCTGGCCGATCACCGCAATTGTCCTCGCCGCGTTGGTGTTGGGGGAACGGTTTACGCTCCTGCAGGCAGGAGGGGTTATCCTCTTTAGGTGATTAGCATCGTGCCTCAGCTGGACTGTTCGTTAGGCGGGTTGGCTGCGGGTCGACGGGACCATCGGCGCCATGGACGGCGCCGTCGAGACTAAATGGAAGTGTTCACGGCGCGTCCCGACGGCCCGCACCCGATCCCTGGCCCACAGCTGAGGTATAGCGCCAGCTCGGAAGGTGAGATTTAGTATCGGTCGACTCACGACTGGGCGAGCCGCGGAATGCTTGTCGGTGCGCC
>CAWGNT010000002.1:0-71171 GCA_963824085.1 uncultured Gammaproteobacteria bacterium | reverse complement strand
ATAATACTCCGGACGTTTAAAGGCTAAAGTGGAATGGCACTACTATAAGCAAATGCCACTGCAAATCAAAGTGTTACCTTATACGCCGGCTGGCAAGGCACCGCCGAATTTGGGCGTCGCGCGCGACTTTGCAGGCTCTCGACGGCGGTTTTGTGACGTATCGTGGCCATCGTGGCTCCGGCAGCCAACATACTCTCCTTCATCTTTGAACAAGGGCGCCAAACGTTGCTCCATGTGCCACTATAGATAATAAGCCAACATACACAGGAAAACATGACTGCGGATACGGTCATCGTTCTTGTGGGAAACGGGGCGAATCTCCAGCTGGACTGTTTCCAAATTACGGAAAGCGCGCTCGACAAACGCCACACTTTTGTAGGCGCTAACCCCTTCCACTGTATTCATCTGATCTTTGCCAACATCGGCACTCATGATATAGCACCCATCGAATTTGGTGATTGGTGTCGTGCCTCTGCTGGAATGTTCGTTAGGCGGGTCGGGTGCGGGACGTCGGGTTGGTCTTATCCGCGTCGATCGACCATTGGATGAATTCGCCCATTTTGTATTTTGCCAAGGCCTTCCCCACACGTGCGCCGAGCTTCTCGACAGTGGTTTTGCGCTGCAGGTGGCGCGCTTCGAGCGCTACGCGGCCGGCTCCGCTCGTCGGTCGAGGAACAGGGCGGACGCGCGCTTCTTCCCTGATCCGCGCCGGCTTGCTATTTTGCGCGCCTCCGTCACACTTCGATCGTTAAGCGGACAAGCGCAACCTGTCGCCGGACGCCGTCTGGGACGCGGTACCGCCGCTACGACACACTCCTGTAACCACCCGGAGGATATGACGCAATGAAGAAGACTGTCACTCTTGCAGCTCTCACAGTCGCCTTGGCCGCCTGCTCGCTCGCATTGGTCGCCGAGGGCGCGAAGGCCGCGGACATGAGCGGGGCACCCGGCGCAAGCGAGGGCTCGCGCTACGGCAAGCAGAAGGTCGTCTACCACATCAACTACTACGGCCCCAAGAAGCAGGTCGCCGCGCTGCGCAACATACAGAACCATATCAACGCCGTCGGCGCCAAGAACATAGACCTCAAGGTCGTGCTGCACGGCGACGGCCTCTCCTTGCTGCTGGAGCCGGACGGGGTTGAAGGCTCCAAGATGAAGGAGGGGAATGCGACCGACGAGATGGCAGCCCGGATTGCCGGACTCAAGCAGCAGGGTGTCCAGTTCGACGTATGCGCCAACACCCTCAAAGGTCGCAACGTCAAGGTGGAGTATCTCTACGACGTGGACAAGGAGGACATAGTCCCCAGCGGCGTGGCGGAGCTCGCCCGCCTGGAAGGCATGGGGTACTCGTACATCAAGCCTTAGGTATTCCGCTTGTATTTGATTTTTCGTTTTTCCGGGGTCGGGTTGCGCCCGCCGGGGGACGCCGTGGATTCCTCCCTGAAGGCTTGACGGCCGCCTCCCTGCGGCCGACACCCCCGGCGGGCGCAACCCGACCCCTTGAGCCGAAGAGAGGAGAAATCGCGTGAGCTGGGTATAGTCCGCCCCATCTCCGCTACACAATCGCGGGCTCGGGCCCGAGGTCGTCGTCCGTGTCCGCATCGAAGGCGCTTTGAAAACGCTCCACCGTCTCGGCGGCGGCCACGTCAGCCCTTGCCCTTGGTGCGGGTGGTCCCGGTAGCGGCGTTCTTCTCGATGAAGCCAATCATCATGCCGGCTATATCCTTTCCTGTCGTCGCCTCGATACCCTCGAGCCCGGGTGAGGAGTTGACCTCCATGACGACCGGTCCGTGGTTGGAGCGCAGCATGTCGACGCCCGCTACGTTGAGCCCGATGATTCTGGCCGCGCGCACGGCAGTGGACCGCTCTTCGGGCGTAATCCGCACGAGTGCGGGCATACCACCCCGATGCAGGTTGGAGCGGAACTCACCCTCCTTGGCTTGCCGTCTCATGGCCGCAACGACCTTGTCGCCGATGACGAAGCAGCGGATGTCGGCCCCCCCCGCCTCCTGGATGTACTCCTGGGCGAGGATGTTGGCCCGCAGCCCCATGAAGGCCTCGATGACACTCTCCGCCGCCTTCTGGGTCTCGGCGAGGACCACGCCGATGCCCTGTGTTCCTTCCAGCAGCTTGATGACGAGCGGGGCACCGCCCACCATCTTGATGAGGTCCTCCACATCGTCCGGGGCATGGGCGAACCCAGTCACCGGGAGCCCTATGCCCTTGCGGGAGAGGAGCTGCAGAGACCGCAGCTTGTCGCGCGCGCGTGTGATGGCGACCGACTCGTTCAGGGGATAGACCCCCATCATCTCGAATTGGCGCAGCACGGCCGTACCGTAGAAGGTGACCGAGGCGCCGATGCGCGGGATAACGGCATTGAAGCCAGCCAGCTCCTCCCCCTTGTAATGGATCGACGGCTTGTGGGAGGTGACGTTCATGTAGCAGCGCAACACGTCGACCACCCGCGCGTCGTGGCCGCGCTCCCGCGCCGCCGCGACCAGCCGTCGAGTCGAGTACAGCCTTGGGTCGCGCGAGAGGATGGCGATCTTCATCAGTGGGTTCTCTGTATGGTTTTCCGACCGCTATAGCCGGCGCTGCTGCCGCCGCTCAACCGAGGTAACGCTCGACCTCGCGCAACCGCTCACCGTCTGCGAGCAGCTCAGAGCGCGGAAACTGGATCAGAGTGACCAGGCGCCCGCGCCGGTCAGCGCGGCGAGCGCGCACGAAGTTCACCTCGGCGGCGGCGACGTCGCTGCGCGCGATCGCAAAGCAGTCAAGATTCAGGTCCCAGGTACCGCTCAAGAAGACGCTCCCACTCCGGGGAGCGGATGATCTCGAGCAGTGCCCGATTGACGCCCTCACGCAAGGGGCTTCCCGTCGGGAACGCGAAGCCGTAGTCCTGACGCTGCAACACTTGCGGCAGCACCGACAGGCGATTAGGGTAGTTCTCCGCGACCAGGTAGCGCAGGATGGGCGCGTCGTACACGATGGCGTCCACTTGCCCGTCCCCCAGCGCCTCCAATGCCTCGGGAAGGCTGTCCAAGGTGCGATGGTGAATCAGGCGCTGGGTCAGAAAGGTCTCGCTGGTGCTTCCGGGCAAGGTTGCCACACGAATCTTGTAGAGGTCGTTCACGCCCGTGATGCCCTGCTCGAGCTTGTCGACCGTCAGCGCCGTGGCGATGGCGGCCGTGAAGCCCGAGATGATGATCACACTGGCGAACATCCAGATCATCGCGATGAGCCGGCCGGGTAGGCTCACGGGCGCCTTGTCGCCATACCCGACCGTGGTCATCGTCACGGCGGACCACCACAAACCGGACCCGATCCCCTTGAGCGGCCCCGCCTGGAACTGCGGGTTGCGCCGTCGTTCGGCCAACCACACGAGCACTCCCACGCCGGCCAGCAGCCCGAACAGTGACGCCGCAACGGCGGCGAACTGCTCGGAGAACACGCGCTTGATGGCCGCCACCCAACCACCCCCTGGGCGCTGCTGCACCGCAATTCCGAGCCCGGATGTGTGAAAGGGGTGCGAGAAGTCGAGCGCGGCCTCGCGCTGGCTGGTGATGGTGAGCGCCGCCACCGCAGCGTCGACCTTGCCCTGCTCCACCGCCGCAAGCATCTCCTGAAGGCCCATCTCGTGAAGCTCGAAGGGCCGCCCCAGCCGTTCGGCCACGCTGGTCCAGAGCTCGATGGCGATCCCATCCCAGCCGCCCCCCTCAGCGTGCATCGCGAAGGGCGGAACCTCCCGCGTCGCCACAACAAGGGGTGCAGCCTCAGCGGCAATGGCGGGCTGCAAGCCAGCGAAGAGCGATCCGAAGAGAAGCAGAAGCGCGACTCTCAGCCGCCATCGGCTCACGACATTCCCCAGGACGAGTCGCGCCGCGTCCGCCATGGCTTCAACCCGTCTGCTTCTGCCCGGCGTCGCTGCGCAGGCTAGCGAGGAGCAGCAGCGCAACTCCGATCGTGATGGCGCTGTCGGCAACGTTGAAGGCGGGCCAGTGCCAACGGTCATAGTAGACATCGATGAAGTCCACCACGCGGCCGGTGAGCACCCGGTCGATCAGGTTACCCACCGCACCGCCGATAATGAGAGCGATCGCCGCCGCCATGAGGCGCTCGTGGGCCTTGAGACGGAGTACCCAGACCGCGAGCACGATCGTCATCGCCAGGGCGAAGCCCGCAAACGCCCAGCGCTGCCAGCCGCCCGCGCCGGCCAGGAAGCTGAAGGCCGCACCCTCGTTGTACATCAGAGTTAGGTTGACGAACGGGCCGACGGACACCGGCCGGTAAGGAACCAGCATCAACTCGGCCAGACCCTTGACCGCCTGATCGAGGACGACGATGAACGCAGAAAGCCAGAGCCAACGTGCCATGGTCAGGCAAAGCGCCGGGTCTCGCCAGCACCGGTAACGTTGTCGACGCAGCGTCCGCAGAGCTCTGGGTGCTCCGCGTTGGCGCCCACGTCCGCGCGGTGGTGCCAGCAGCGCACGCACTTGAGGCGCTCGGAAGGCGTGACCCGCACGGCAAGCCCCTCGAGCTCGGTCGGCTCGGCATCCGCCGGGCGCTCGGCGAGCGGATGTACCTGCGCATAGGAGGTGATGAGGACGAAGCGCAGCTCGTCGTTCAGGCGCGTGAGGACCTCCTGGGTGTCCTGGTCGCAGTACAGGTCGACCTCTGCGTCCAGCGAGGACCCGATGGCCCCGGCCTTGCGCGCCGCCTCCAGCCGCGGGGCGATGGCAATACGAACCTGCAGCGCCCGCTCCCAGAAGCTGCGATCGAAGAGGTCTTGTGGGTCGAGCGCGAACAGGCCCTCGTACCAGGTTTCGAGGAGCACGGATTCCGAGTGCTTACCAGGCAGGTGTTTCCATATCTCATCGGCGGTGAAGCTCAGGATCGGAGCGAGCCAGCGGCTCATGGCCTCCGCGATGTGATACATGGCGGTCTGGCAAGAGCGCCGGGGTAGGCCGTCGGTCTGGGTGGTGTACTGCCGGTCCTTGATCACGTCCAGGTAGAAGCCGCCCATGTCCACGACGCAGAAGTTATGGATCTTCTGGTAGATCAGGTGGAACTGGTAGTCCCGGTATGCCCGGACAATCTCCTCCTGGAGTTGCAGGGCGCGGTCTACCGCCCAACGGTCGAGCTCGATCATCTTGTCCGGGGCCACCTGGTTCACCGCGGGGTCGAAGCCGTTCAGGTTCGCCAACAAGAAGCGCGCGGTGTTGCGGATACGGCGGTAGGCGTCCGCGGTGCGCTTCAGGATCTCGTCCGAGACGCTCATCTCGCCCCGATAATCGGTGGCCGCCACCCAAAGGCGGATGATGTCGGCCCCGAGCGTCTTCATCACATCCTGCGGCCGTACCACGTTGCCTTTGGACTTGGACATCTTCTCGCCCTTGGCATCCACGGTGAAACCGTGCGTGAGCACCTGGCGATAAGGCGCCCGATTGTGCATCGCAACGGACGTCAGTAGCGAGGATTGAAACCAGCCCCGATGCTGGTCGGAGCCCTCGAGATACAGATCGGCAGGGGAACGCAGACCGTCGCGGTCCTCGAGCACGCAGGCGTGCGTGACCCCCGAGTCGAACCACACATCCAGCGTGTCGTGCACCTTCTCGTAGTGCGCGCCCTCCTGCTCGCCCAGCAGGTCCGCGGGCAGGAGCTCGAACCACGCGTCCACGCCCTTATGCTCGACCCGCTCGGCCACCTGCGCGATAAGCCGCGGCGTCTCGGGATGCAGCTCGCCCGTCTCTTTGTGGACCAGAAGAGGAATGGGCACGCCCCAGGCCCGCTGTCGGGAGATACACCAGTCCGGCCGGCTGCGCACCATGCCGTCGATGCGCGACTGTCCCCAGTCCGGCATCCACTGAACCTGGGCAATCTCGCGCAGCGCCGCCGCGCGCAGCCCGCGGCGCTCCATGCTGATGAACCACTGCGGCGTGGCGCGGAAGATGATCGGCGACTTGTGGCGCCAGCAGTGCGGATAGCTGTGCGTGAAGCGCGACTCCCGCACCAGCGCCCCGCGCGCCTTCAGCACATCGAGCACGCGTTCGTTGGCGGTGAACACGTGCTCGCCCGCAAAGAGAGGCGTGCCCGGGAGGAATCGTCCGTCGCCTCCCACCGGGTTGTCCACCTCGAGGTCGTAGCGCAGTCCGACCACGTAGTCCTCCAGGCCGTGGCCAGGGGCGGTGTGGACAGCGCCTGTGCCCGCTTCCAGCGTCACGTGCTCCCCCAGGATGATGGGGACCTCGCGTTCGTAGAAAGGGTGCTGGAGCTTGAGCCCTTCCAGGGCATCACCGGTGCCGTAGCAAATCACCCGGTAGCGGTCGATACCCAAGCGATCCATGGTCTCCTTGAGCAGGCCTTCGGCGACAACGAGCCGTTCGCGCCGATGGTCCCCCTCCGTCTGCACCACCACGTACTCGAGCTCGGGATTGAGCGCTACCGCCTGATTGGCCGGAAGCGTCCAAGGCGTTGTGGTCCAGATGACCACTGACATGGGTCCGTCCCCATGACCGTCTGGGACGGAGTGGCAGCGGGCGAGCACCGCCTCTTCGTCCAGCACCGGGAAGCGCACATCGATGGAGATCGACTCTTTATCGGCGTACTCCACCTCCGCCTCGGCCAGGGCGGAGCCGCAGTCGATGCACCAGTGCACCGGCTTGTAGCCCTTCTGGACGTGGCCGTTGGCGATCACCAGGGCGAGGGCGCGGATGATGTTCGCCTCGAAGCGGTAATCCATCGTGAGGTAGGGCCGCTCCCAGTCGCCGAGCACACCGAGGCGCTTGAAGTCGGCGCGTTGGCCGCCGACCTGCCGCGACGCGTAGTCGCGGCAGGCCTGGCGGAACTGGGCCGGGCTGATCTTCGCGCCGGGCTTCCCTTTCTTCTTCTCCACCTGGAGCTCGATGGGCAGTCCGTGGCAGTCCCAGCCGGGCACGTAGGGGGCATCGTAACCGTCCAAGGTGCGGCTCTTGACGATGATGTCCTTGAGCACCTTGTTGACCGCGTGGCCAATGTGGATCTCCCCGTTGGCGTACGGCGGACCGTCGTGGAGGATAAACCTGTCCTTCCCCGCCGTCACCGCGCGGATCTTCACGTACAGGTCGAGCTCATCCCAATGCTTGAGCATTTCCGGCTCACGCTGGGCGAGGTTGGCCTTCATCGGAAAGCCGGTGCTGGGGAGATTGAGGGTGTCTTTGTAGTCGGCCACTGGCGGCGTCTCTCGAAGGGGGCTTTGTACGATGTTAGCGGGCGCTGGCGGTCATTCGTCTTGTTTCAGCCGAGGGACATACCGCCGCCCGCTGTCGGGGCAGATCTGCCGATTGGCGAACGCGACAGCTCCGACCAGGATGTAGTAAGAGTGCTCCGAGCAGAGCACCGGCGGCAAGCGACGACCACCTTGGTACCCGCAATTTGGACAACGAACGAGCTTCATGATGACGCTATCGGTTGGATCCCCAATGGTGGTAAGAACGGGTAGAACCGTTGGGAGCCATAGGCGTTATTCGTACTGCGCGAAACCCCGGCGGTGCGCACGGCGCACCCTACTACATTTCTGCGCCTCTGCGTGGAGCAACTACACGCCCAGATACTGTCGGGCTGCCGCCGCATCGCGGTCGATCTGGATCTTCAGCTCCCCGAAGGAGCCGAACTTCCGCTCGTCGCGCAACTTGAGCCTGAACTCGACCTCGAGCTGCCGCCCGTAGACGTCTTGCGCCAGGTCGAACAGGTGGACCTCCAGCAGATAATCGTTCCCGCCCGCGACCGTCGGTCGTGTCCCAAGATTGGCGACTCCCGGCCATGGGCGGTCGTTAACACCATGCACAATCACCGCGAAAACGCCGCGCAGCGGACTCGCCCGCCGGTGCAGATTGACGTTCGCGGTAGGATAGCCGATAGAGCGGCCGCGCTTGTCACCGTGTGAAACCCGTCCACAGATCCGGTAAGGACGACCCAGTAGGTGGCGCGCCAGCTCCAGATCACCCCGGGCCAGGGCCTCACGGATGCGGGTGCTGCTGACCCGCTCCTCCCCAACAGTGATGGTGTGCAGGTCCTCCACCGTGAATCCATGCTCCCGCCCCATTGTCTCCAGCAGGCCATAGTCGCCCTCGCGCCCGTGGCCGAATCGGAAATCATCGCCCACCAACAGGTGGCGTGTGCCCAGCCCCATCACCAGCAGCTCCCGCACAAAATCGCGGGCACCCATGGCAGCGAGCTTGCGCCCGAACTCCAGCAACATCACCTGGTGGATGCCGGCATCCTCGATGGCCGCGAGCTTCTCTCGCAGGCGCGTCAGCCTCGGCGGCGCCGAGCCCGGAGCGAAGAGCTCCAGGGGCTGAGGCTCGAACGTTATGACCGTCGCGGGCAGACCAAGCTCCCGACCCTTAGCCAGTAGCCGCTGGAACACCGCACGATGACCGAGGTGCACCCCGTCAAAGTTCCCGATCGTCGCCACACATCCGTGATGGGGGGCTCTCAGGTTGTGCAGTCCGCGGATGACCCTCATAGGCGAAGAGACAGAACCAATAAAAGGCGTGGATTATAAGCGCACAGGGCGGGATCGCTGCCACGGCCACGCCATGGCAATACAGGGCACCGCTACATGCCCTACAACGAGATTCAAGGTTCGGACGGAATGTGGATGGCAGTGCAAACCTGCAGCGCGAGTGCGGGCGGCAGGCTGGCACAAGTGCACAGAGGGAGCAGGAGAAACCGGCTCTTGCGGACGCGAGCCGACCGGCCGAAATTGCCCCTGGCCGGACCCAGGGGAAACGCAGTTGGCGCTGCCGCAAAGGCGATTAGCCCTGAAACTCAGCCGGACCACTTTGTACTCCATCCATGGGGCCTAGATCCCGGCACTCCCTGCCGGGATGACACCCAGGCACGGACCAACGTCGTCGTTCCGGCAGAGCCTGCCCCCGACTTGATCCGGGGGAATGCCGGAAACCAGGTGCCATGGACGGCGAGCAGCGTCGTGACAAAGCAGGCCCTTTGTCGTAGCTGAGGAATAGAGCTAATCACCACCGCAAATGAGGGGCGGCGGGGGTCGAGCCGGTAACGCCGGACTCCGCTGATCAGCTACCGTCCGGAGTCAATGCCCAGCCAGATCGGTGACGACGATCTTCATGCCGGTGTTCGGTAAGGGACGCCGTCCAAAGCTGCCCCAGCCTCATCCCCAAGGCTTTCAATCGTCGGTGGGGCCGCTTCCCTCGCGGCATCACCCTCGTAAACGGTGAAGCTGTGATTGCGCAGATCGGCCTTCAGTGTCGCAGTTGCTTTCGGGTGCTGCCAGGAGATGTGCAACAGATGAGGCTCGGTGTCGAAGATCTTCATCTCACCCTGGAATGCCGGCGACAGGTTGCGCAGTCGCATCAGGTCGAGCTGCTCACGCACGACCAGGCGCCTGAGTCCCGCCTCGACGTCTTCGATCGTGAGTGTCGTGCGGTTTATCTCCTTGTGCCCCGCGACGCCCCCCCTATCGGCAGCTTCATAGTCATTCTTGCCCGCAAAAAGGTCCAGGTACCATACCTGTGGAATACCGGGCATGAACATCTGTATAGCGCGGGCCAAAAGCAGCTTGCGCTCGTCCTCCCCTAGCGCACTGAAGAAGGTGGCGTTCACTTGGTAGTAGGCAATCTGCTTGCCGTCATGGCTGAACAGATTCTTGACCCTGCCGCCCCTCCTGATAATCCGCTCCATCGTGCCTTCGATGTGCTCATCGGCCATCAACCCTGGCCGCCAAGTGCCGTTGACCCACTTGCCCCTGAGGTCGAGCACCGGGATCCCGTCATGGCAGCCAAGCATGTTGATGGTCTGGAGTCCCTTGGCCTTGACCTCTGCAACCCACCGTAGCAATGCCTCGTTGGTGCCGCGGTCAAGTGCGTCGATAACGAGCCCGGGAAAAAAGAAATCGTAGATTGGGAAACCTTGTGCCGCCACCTCCTCGTATATACCGCTGCCATATTCGGCATGGACCTCCGGGAAGATGATCAGGTCGTACCTCTCGGCGATGCTCTTCAATCTCCTCAGATAGTCCCAGGTGCCAGGCAGGTTGAAAAAGTTGGCCTCACCAGGCTCTTTGTGCAGGTACGCAAATGCGTCGAGCCGGATAATCTTGGCACCGTAATCACGAAGCTTCTTCAGAGTCTCGTCGTAGAACTCCCAGACCAGCTCGGAGCGTGCGTTCAAGTCCATCTGGCCAAGGTACTCGCGTTTGTGGCAGATGATCGCAAGCACCTGATCCCTGTAACGGGAAAGCCCCCCCAGGTCCAGTGCTTCCAGGTCGGCCTTCGCGTCAATGGCGTTTTGGACGGCGGTTGCTATGGCCGTCGCCTGCTCCACATGAATTCCCTCGATTCCCACAAAATCGTGGGCCACCATTTCGATGAACTTCACCTCCTGATAGAAGGTGTTCCAGTAAAGCCTACGGGAGCCGTCCGGAAAGCAAACCCTCAGTATCGGCAGATCGGGCTTTCTCATGAAGAGCTTCTCCAGATGCTCTTCGTTCGGTTTCACCGTACCGTCGGGCCCCATAATTCCGTGCTTGAGCCAGAACGCGTTCCAATCGAGAAAGAAGTCCTTGTAGGGCGAATCGTCGCCGCGCAGTAACAGGTCCTGGAACTGCGGGGACCGCACGGATAGGTGATTGAGAACCAGATCAAGCTTTAGCAAGATTCCGAGTGCGGCGAGATCGTCCAGATCTGCCGGGCTCACAAGCTGTTCATTGATGTCGTAATCGATGATCGAAAATCCGCGATCCAGGTCGCTGTTGAAAAAAGTCGGCAGGATGTAAAATAGCGAAAAGGCACCTTTAAACTCTGGCCTCCTCAGTACATCAACCGTATCTGCAAGCCTCTCACCGATACTGTCCGGGTAAGCGTTCAGCATCACCCCATTGGGGAGTTTCTGCGTTGCGGAGTCTGAGAACCTATTCATGACGTGTTCTTACTTGATTACCCCTATCCCGTAAGCGCCCGCCAACCCACATCGGCAGCGAGTCAACACAGCAGTCCACGTTCGCGCAATAGGAGGGAAGTACCCTATGGTGGCGCATGAGGATGGCGAGCATCGCTACGCCCTTCCAATCGTTTGACCTCATAAGGTGCCTCCCAAGTCGGGATGGACTGATTCAGGGACAGTGAAGGTTGATACGATCATCACACGGGATGGTTAGACGGCTGCCGGAAAAGAATGTAGCGGATTACGCAGTATTTTGTTTCGTCCTCAAGGAGTGTCCGCAGGAACATCGCCAGGCTACGTGACTGTCGGCGCGGCGCCGAAGACGCGCGGAAAGGCAACCGAGCTAGTACATAAGTTGACAGAAATCGTCTAGTGGCGAGCCTCAGCTAGCGTGGGAGGCGGAGTAAGGATTCGCGAGTCCGTCGGCCCCAAGGAGCCTCCATAAACATATTCGCGGTGGTTCCCGACCCCGGCGTCGTGGCTGAGCTTCAGCACCAATCACGTCCCGGCAAGAGACCCGACCAGACAGATTGTCCGGGTCATGGTAGTCCTAGCTCCATGCCCGGTCCGGACCCAGGGCGAAGAATATAAGAAACCGCTGGTGCTCAGCTACCCCGCAAGGCGCAAGCAAAAATCGCGGACGGAACGGCGGCGTTTGGCCCGGCTCGCAGAATCTGGCAGACCGGGACAGCGCTCCACCCTGAACGCAGCATGGCTTGAGAACCCGTCGCGTGGGCGCAACCTGCACAACAGATGTGATCGAGCGACGAGGCAACCCAGACAAAATGGTCACCGTACAGAGTCCACAGCTACTGCCCGACATCAACGCCGACCTCTCAGCGCGTGTGCTGGTAGACACGGAAGTGATGAGCTGGGAGCCGAGCCCCAGCGGCACCGTCTGGCGTAAACCGCTCTACCGGCGCGACGGGGAGAACGGACCGGTGACCAGCATCGTGCGCTACGTGCCCGGCGGTTCTTTCCGCGCGCACAGTCATCCGGAAGGCGAAGAGATCCTTGTGCTCGACGGGGTCTTTTCAGACGAGCACGGCGATTATCCCGAAGGGACCTTTCTGCTCAATCCACACGGGAGCCGACACTCGCCGCGCTCGCAAAGTGGCTGCACACTCTTCGTACGGCTTCGTCAGTACGCGGGCGAGGACCGCCCGCGCCTGGTGGAAGACACGCGCGATCCCGGTCAGTGGCGACCAGGGCTAGTGGAAGGACTGACGGTACGCCCCTTATACGCCCAGGCCGGCCATACAGAGAACGTCGCACTGGTGCGCTGGCAGCCGGGAACCCGCTTCCAGCGCCACAGCCACTGGGGCGGGGAGGAGATTCTGGTGCTCGAAGGAGAGCTTAGGGACGAGCACGGCTCGTACGGCGCAGGCTGCTGGATTCGCAGCCCGCACATGAGCGTGCATACCCCTTACTCGGAGACCGGCTGCCTTATCTACGTCCGCGTGGGAGGGCTATAGCCGGCTGAGAGGGGGCGCAGTTTGCATATCCCCCGGGCACACGACTCACTCGCCGGCGATCGTCATGCGGTCGATCAACCAGGAGCCGGTGCGGGTGCTGCCCGGGAAGTCACAGTCGTTGCCGACGGCTAGAAGGCCCATGAACATTTGCCTCAAATTGCCGGCAATGGTGATCTCCTCCACCGGAAACTGAATCTCGCCGTTATCCACCCAGAAACCCGAGGCGCCGCGCGAGTAGTCCCCGGTCACCGGGTTCATACCGTGCCCCATGAGCTCCGTGACCAGGAGACCGGTTCCCATCTCTCGAATCAGTCCTCCACGGTCGAGTGACCCCATATCGATGTGCAGGTTGCGCACACCGCCGGCGTTCCCGGTGGTAGTCGTACCGAGGCGACAGGCGGAGTAAGTGTCCAACACGTAGCTGCGCAACACCCCTGTGCTGACGAGATCCTTGGCCCTGGTCGCGACGCCGTCGCCGTCGAAGGGCGCGCTCCCCAGCCCGCGGGGAAGGAGGGGCTCCTCATGGATGCGCACGAAATCGGGAAAGATCTGTTTGTCCAGGTGATCCAGCAGAAAGCTTGCGCGGCGGTAAAGGCTCGATCCGGTGACGGCGCTCACCAGACTCCGCAGCAGGCCCGTTGCCACCTCCGCCCGAAAGAGGACCGGCGCCTGGCGGGTCGAGATCTGGCGGGCTCCCAGACGGGCGACGGTGCGCTCACCGGCGCGCCGACCGACCGCGGAGGCAGAGTCCAGGTCCTCCGCCGAGCGGGCGGTGGACCACCAGTAGTCCCGCTGCATGCTCCCGCCCCCCTGACCCACTACGGCGCAGCTCAGGCCGTGGCGCGAGGTGGGATAGCCGCCCACGAAGCCGTGGCTGTTCCCGTAAACATGAATCCCTGCGTGCGTGGAGACGGTCGCGCCCTCGGAGTTGACGATGCGCGGGTCTGTGCTGCGGGCGGCATCCTCGCACTCGACGGCGAGTGCGATCGCGTCCTCGACCGAGAGCGCCCAGGGATGATACAGGTCCAGATCCGGCAGCTCCGTCGCCATCCGCTCCGGGTCTGCAAGACCGGCACACGGGTCCTCCTGGGTATGAGTCGCGATGGCGCAGGCCGCGGCGACGGCGTCGCGCACCGCGCCGGGGCTGAGGTCGGAAGTGCTGGCGGATCCCTTGCGGTGACCGAAGTACACGGTAATGCCGAGCCCGTTGTCGCGGGTGTGCTCGACGGTCTCCACCTCGCCCAGGCGCACCGTCGCCTCGAGGCCCGCATCGCCGCTCGCGGCCGCCTCGGCCGTCGTCGCCCCGCGGCGCTTCGCCTCCGCGAGCAGATCGGCGACGATCTGCTCCAGCCGGGCCTGCCGCTCGCGCGTGTCGTTTATCCCAATCTCGGTCACTTGGTTCCCTTTGGAATCGATCATTCAGCTTTCAAATTCGACCACAGATACGCAGAGGACACCGAGAAAACGGTCTGGAGACGCTGGACAGCTCGGTATCTGATGCTTAAAGGCGGGAGGGGCGATCGGCCGCCCAGTCAAACCAGTCTTGCTTCCCTCTGCGCTGCCCCTCCTCTGCCGCTGGTTCTTGGTCAAGCACTAGTGCCGCCGACGGTGAGGCCATCCACGCGCAGGGTCGGCTGCCCGACACCCACCGGGACGCTCTGGCCCTCCTTGCCGCAGGTTCCGACCCCCTGATCCAGCTCCAGGTCGTTGCCGATCATGCTTACCCGAGTCAGCACATCCGGCCCGTTGCCGATCAAGGTGGCGCCCTTCACCGGCCGGCCGATCTTGCCGTTCTCAATCAGGTATGCCTCGCTCGCGGAAAAGACGAACTTGCCGGACGTGATGTCCACCTGCCCACCGCCGAAGTTGACCGCGTAGAGTCCCTTGTCCACCGACGCAATGATCTCGTGCGGATCCTTGTCCCCGGCCAGCATATAGGTGTTCGTCATGCGCGGCATGGGCAGGTGGGCATAGGACTCCCGGCGGCCGTTGCCCGTTGGAGCCACGCCCATGAGGCGGGCGTTGAGCTTGTCCTGCATGAAGCCGCGCAGCACGCCGTCCTCGATGAGAACGGTGTTCTGGCTGGGCGTCCCCTCGTCGTCCACATTGAGGGAGCCGCGGCGCCCGGGCAGGGTACCGTTGTCGACCACTGTGACGCCTGGAGCGGCGACGCGCTCGCCCAGACGTCCGGCAAAAGCCGACGTGCCCTTGCGGTTGAAGTCACCCTCGAGACCGTGGCCCACCGCCTCGTGGAGCAGCACGCCGGGCCAGCCGGGCCCGAGGACCACTGTCATGGTGCCAGCCGGCGCATCGGTGGCCTGCAGGTTGGTGAGCGCGAGGCGAACCGCCTCGCGAGCGTATCCGAGGGCGCGCTCGTCCTCCAGAAAATAACCCAGATCCCGGCGTGCCCCACCGCCGCTCGATCCCTGCTCGCGCCGGTCACCGTCTTCTGCGATGACGCTCACGTTGAGCCGCACCAGGGGTCTGACGTCCGCCGTGAGGCTGCCGTCGTCGGCAACGACGAGGACGATATCATGTGCCGCAACCAGGCTGGCAATCACCTGTTTAATCCGCGGGTCCTGGCGCCGCGCCTCCTCGTCGACCTGATGCAACAGGGCAACTTTGGCCTCCTCGGAAAGGGTCTCCAGCGGGTTCATGGGCTCATAGAGACGGCGCGGCACGGGTACCTTGGCCACCTCGACGCGCCCGTCAGCCCCCGCCCGGGCGATGGTCCGCGCCGCCTGGGCCGCCTGTAGCAGGGCCGGAAACTGGAGCTCGTCCGAATAGGCGAAACCGGTCTTCTCCCCGCTCACGGCGCGCACACCGGCTCCCTGCTCGATGTTGAAGTTGCCGTCTTTGATGATGCCGTCCTCCAGCACCCAGGACTGGAGGCGGCTCGACTGGAAGTAGATATCCGCCGCATCGATACTGGGGCTGCGCAGTTGCCCAAGGAGGCGGTCGATGTCTCGATTCTCGAGCCCGACGGGTGCGAGGATGCTGTTGCGGGCGATGACGATAGGGTCATTCATGTTTCGGTGTTAGCGTTCCGCGCGGGGACCTGGCAAGGGACTGCTGCTCCGGAGCGCCGCGGCAACCGCTGCACTCGGGAAATCTAACTGCGAATCGTTACACTGAGGCCGTCTTACCGGCATTTCAAACGCCGATGCTCGATGGTGGGGAAGTTACGCCGCACCGATCCCTGAAAATCCAGGTCCAAGGGGCAGCAGATGCAGCCGGTCCCGCGCGGAACTTGCGCGAGCACGGTGCCCCAGGGATCGACGATCATGCTGTGACCGTGGGTCTCGCGACCGCTGATGTGGTAACCGCCCTGAGCGGCCGCAACCACATAGGCCAAGTTTTCGATCGCACGTGCCCGGACCAGGGTCTCCCAATGGGCCTTCCCCGTCAGAGCCGTGAAGCAGGCGGGCAGGGCGAGCACCTCCATGCCGCTGTCCAGCATCTGACGAAACAGCTCGGGAAACCTAAGGTCATAGCAGACGGCCACGCCGAGCCGACCGAACGGGCTGTCCAGCACAACAACGTCTCCGCCCGGCTCGATGGTGGCCGACTCCTCGTAGCGCTCCCCGGTCCCCGGGAGACTCACGTCGAACAGATGGATCTTGTCGTAACGCGCCACTCGCTCTCCGCGCTCGTTGTAGACGAGACAGGCGCCCCGGATCTTCGTGGGATCCTTGCTCTCCAGCGGAACGGTCCCCCCGACCAGCCACAGGCCGTGTCGCGCGGCCATGCTGCTCAAAAAGCCCTGCAGGCGGCCGTCGCCGTCGCGCTCGCGCAGCGCAAGCTGGTCCTGGTCGCGCTTGCCCATGAAGGCAAAGCTTTCCGGAAGCACCACGAGACCCGCCCCGGCCTCGGCGGCCTCACGGATCAGCCGCTCCGTCTCCAGCAAATTGGCGCTCACGTTAGGTCCGGTCGCCATCTGGATGGCGGCGACCTTAGGTCTCTGGCTCGGCATTGGTCGACTCTCGTCTCGCGCCCCGGCGACGAACCTAAGCGGGGTCCTTCGATCGGCGAAAGATTTTGAAAGATACCACTGGGAGCCAGGAGGCCCAAGCAACGGCCGCTAATGACCCTCCAAGAAGAGGTTCTCAGGGGCTTTGCGCTTTCGCGGGTGAGATTCCTCCGGCGGCGGGCGATTCGCCGCCCCTCCGGGCTCTGTCGGGGCCAGCATCGACTTGGTGGCGTCGCCTCCCGCGCCGCCGGCGCGCCGGATATCCGGGGCGTTCCAGGGACCGGTGATTCGATACTGGTAGCTCGCCAGCCTGTCGACCGCCCCGTCGGACACCCGATCGGCAAGATAGACGGCGGCCCCCACCAAGGGCCCGCCCGCGACGGCACTTGCGACAACGACACCGGGGCCGATGCGGGGCGTCACGGTCACCACCTGATCGAAGGTCTGGTCGGAAAGGTCCGCGCTCCCGGCAACGTCGATACTGGCAGAAGGGCCTTTGATGGCGAGGCGATCGATCACGGCCTTGCCGTCGCGGAAGGTCATCGCCCCCTTTATCGTCTCGAAGCCGTAGCCCCGCTCGAAGATGTCACTGAAATCCAGGGCAAGGCGCCGCCGCAGCGCACCTAGATTAAGTACCCCGAACACACGGCCCAGTCCCGGCTCGACGTCCAGAAGGCTGCCTGCTCCGACCTCCGCCTCAAGCCGACCGTGCAGGCTGGTGAGGTCGAGCTGGAAGGGCCCACCCGGCCACTCGAGGCTCAGGCTGGCCTTGGTCGGGGCTTTGTAGAGCACGCTGTCGAGATCCAAGTCCCGAAGGAAGCCCCCGAGATCCTTACCCGTGGCGTTGAGGGACACGGCGGTGCGATCGCGCGTCCCGTCTCTGGTCCAACTCCCGCTCCCCGCGATCGTCATCAGCGGACCCTTGAGGGACAGCTCGGCGAATGCCAGGCCGTCCGTGCGCGGCTCCACGCGCACCGCGGTCGTCCCCAGCACATTGCTGCCCCAAAGGAGCCGGTCGACGCGCAGGTCCAGAGTACCGGCCTTGCGAGGATCGACACCGGTCGCATCCCCCTTCAGGGACTCTCCCGCGCCGCTGTTCTCGCTCAGCGAGGACTTGAGGTCGAGACGTTCCAGCCGAACCCGCACAGGCGCATTCCGCGGGCGGTCCGGAACCCACACGCTGCCCGCGACATCCGCGCCGTCGATCCGCGCCTCCCAGCGGCCAGACCCGCGTCGAAGCTTGAGCTGAAGTGCGTGACAAGCCAGGTCGGCCAATTGCACACGTGCGATCCGCACATCGGCGCCGCGTAACGCGGCCCCGCGCGAGCTCGTCGCGGTCCCGCCTTCGGCCTGACCCGCCCACCAGTTGAGCCAGGCGCCAAGATCCAGGGTCGCGAGGGTGCCGCTGAGGTCCACTCCATCGCCCTGGGGCAGGGACTTGATCTGCCCGGAGAGGTCCACGGCACCGCGCGCGAAGACAAGGCTGTTGGCGGCGTCTCTGTCGAAGGCGAGGTTGAATCCCAGCTCGCCATAAGCCCCTTGGACCCTGAGGCCCTCTCCGCGAGCGAGACGGCCCGCTACCCGCAACGCCCTGCGTTCGGGCGCCGTCTTTCCGAGGGGAGCCGGGAGGGAAACGGCGACGCCTTCAAGCCCCGAGCTCAGGGTGAAGTTGAGCGGCAGGGGAACCTGCGCCAAATCAGTGTTGTTAATGCCCAGGGTGAGATCCCAGCTCGTCTGCCCCCGAGTCAGATCCCACAAAGGGCTCGCGAAGTGCTGCGCGAGGAGTCGCGTGGTCAGTGGTGCCCGGACGCGTATGCGGGTGACGTCGGTCCCGGCCTCGACCTCCCTGGGGCTGTCGATGCGGATTCGCACGGGGACGTTCCAAAGGCTTGCTGAAAGGTCGTCCGCCGATACGGCCTGCTCGGTGAAGGACAGGCTGCCGCCGAGGTCGGAGAGGGTGAGATCCCAGTCCGGGATGGCGAGGCTGGCGGTCCCGGACCATGCCAGCTGGCCCTTGAGGGTCAAAGGGACAGCCGACCCCAAGGGGATAGCCATTTCGAGATCTATCCGGGACGCCCCTGCCGCGCGGAAGCTGCCGGCTAGTGCCCCGAGCTTCGCCTTGAGTGGCGTCTCCTGCAAGGTGCGCAGACCGTCCGCGAACGGACCTCGCACGCTGCCCCGGACTTGCACGGAGACCGGGTGAAACAGGTCCGTGATATGGGCACGAGTGCTCGAGACCTCACTCTCGAGGAATCGCGCGTCCGAGACGCTTGCCTCGAACCTCTGATTTTCGAACATGACCTCGCCGACGATCTCCTCGAGTCGGGGCCAGTCGGTCTGGTAGTCGAGAATGCCGTCCTCCACGCCGAAGACCACCTCCATGCGGCCCTCGTTACCGCGGAAGGGAAAGTCGGCTGGGGTGCCTCGAAGCAGGAAGGTCCCCGACGGAACACGGCCGCTCACGAAGGCGGCGTCGAGCCAGCGGACCAGGCCCGGCTTGAGCTCCCCGACCGGTAGATAGCGTCTAATGGCGGCGACGTCGCCGTCCCGGAAATCCACCTGCAGATCCAATAGAGGGCTGCCGCCGTCGGCGGGAAAGGCCGCCGCAAGACGAGAACGCGTGGCGATGTCCGCATTGTCCGCGATGACCTCCGGCGCCTCGATTCGCCAGCCGCCGTCGACGTCCCGCCGCCAGCGAAGCCGGCCTTCCACACGGTCAGCTCGGATGGGCTCGCGAAAGAGATGCGGCAGGGAAAAGGTCAGCCCGGCAGAGTGAACGGCAGCGCTGCCGCCGCTTTCGTCGGCGTAGAAGTGAGCGGTCACACCACGAAGACCCGGAGCACGCTCGTAGGGCTCGAAGCCGAGATCGAAAACTCCCCCGGTCGCGGCCCAACGCGAGGCACCCGCTCCATGCGCCGCCATACGCAGACTAAGGTCGCGCAGGGTGCCCTCGGGACGGGCCGCCGCCAGCCATCGCATCAACCTCGGCTCGGTCCCGGGAACCAGACCGATCAGGTCTCGCCCATCGGCGATTCTAAGCGCACTGATGCCCGCGCTGAGGTTCCAGCCGTCGTCCTCTGGCTCGACGCGGACGCTCAAGTCCGCGGGCGGGCGCGGAACGCCGTCGCGCACCAGGGTCAAGGACGTGGCATCAACACGCCAGCCCGTATCCACAGACCGCCAGCGGACGAGACCGCTCACCTCGTCTATCCGAGGCGTCGAGGCCGTCTCCCCAAGCGACCCTCGCGATGCCTCCAGGCCCGCAAGCCGGATCCTGCCGAGGACGTCGCGCAACGCCCCGCCGCTCCAATCGCTCCAGCTCTCGATGTCCAGCCCGGTGCTTCGCAGGTGCCAGCCGGCAGGAAGGAGCCGCTGACCGATTCGGCCAAGATCTTCCCCCTTCCAGTGTAGGTACATCGCACCCTTCCAACCGCTCGGGTCGCCCGGCGACCCGCGAAGGTCACCTGCCAGACGCAAGCTGCTGCCCGGCTCGCCGAACACCTCCCCCCGGAGCCCGAGCCGATGTCTGCCGCCGGCGTTCTCGAGCCGCATCCGCACACTCGTCAACCACAGCACAGGACTTTCGGAACGGGCGGCGATTAGCTGGATGTCGCTCCTGCTGAGCAGGAAGCGGCCGTTGCCGAGGAAGAAGGTCATCGCCGCGGGGTCGCCGCCTTGGATGCCTTCCAGGCCGGCGACGGTGAAGCCGTCGTCTGTCTGCTTGACGACCAGGTGGGCGCCCACCAGGGTTACGGCGTCGATCTGGGGCGCACGTGCCCGCAGCGTCGCCGCCAAATCAAGGTCGATCTGCAGCTGGTCCAGGCTGAGCTGGATATGGCCCGTCTTGGGATCCACCAGCTTGGCGCCGACGAGACTCAACCGGGGCACGAAGCCGGTCAGCCCAAGCCCGAAGTGCTCGACCTCCGCCCTGAGGCCAAGTGTCTCCGACAGACGGCTCTCCAACTGCGACCGAAACACGTCTGCAAAGGGCAAGGCGAGGTGCACCGCACCGAGGAGTACCCCCAGTGCCACCATGACGGCCAAGCCCAAGCTGACGGTCCTGGCAAGAGCGGACTTGAAGAGGCGGATCATCCTGGAACGGGAGCTCCTCCACGACGGGCGCGAGGAAGAGCGCCGTCCTGACGACGAAATCCCCGCTGCGCGGCATCGTCGGCACGGCGATGACCGAGACGGCGCTGCTGCACCGAATTCCCGCGTGTCCTTCGTGGCCCAAATAGGCGCATAGCATCATCGGACGGCGGGGTCGACTTTCGGCCACTCGGCACAGGTGAATTTCCGCGGCGTTTCGCTAGATGAGCACGACGTCATACTGCTCTTGAGTGTAGAGCGCCTCCGCCTGCAGCCGGATCGGCTTCCCGATGAACTCCTCCAGCTCGGCGAGGTGTCCCGACTCCTCGTCGAGTAGACGGTCCACGACCTCTTGAGAGGCCAGAACCAGGAGCGTCTCGACCTCGAACTGGCGAGCCTCCCTCATGATCTCGCGGAAGATCTCGTAGCAGGTGGTTTCGGCGGTCTTCAGGGTTCCGCGCCCGCCGCAGCACGGGCACGGCTCGCACAGGACGTGCTCCAGCGATTCACGGGTACGCTTGCGCGTCATCTCCACCAGCCCGAGGGAGGAGACCTCGGAGATCTGGGTCTTCGCGTGATCCCTGGCGAGGCACTTCTCGAGGGCGCGCAGGACCTGACGCTTGTGCTCATCCTCGGTCATGTCGATGAAGTCGATGATGATCATGCCGCCAAGGTTGCGTAGGCGCAGGTGCCGGCAGATCGCTTGGGCGGCCTCCAGATTGGTCTTAAAGATGGTCTCCTCGAGATTGCGATGACCGACGAACGCGCCCGTATTCACATCGATCGTGGTCATGGCTTCGGTCTGGTCGATAACCAGGTGCCCCCCGGACTTGAGCTGGACCTTGCGCTGCACAGCCTTCTGGATCTCGTCCTCCACACCGTAGAGATCGAAAAGCGGCCGCTCGCCCTGGTAGTACTCGATGCGTGAGACGATGTCCGGGATGTATTTGGTTGCGAAGGCGATGGCCCTGTCCATCATCACCCGCGAGTCCATGCGCACCCGCTCCACCTCGGGACCCACCAAGTCCCGCAGCGCCCGCAGGGCGAGCGGCAGGTCGTCGTGGATCAAACCGATCTCGTTCGCGTGTTGACAACGCTCCTTGATGCCGCGCCAGAGCTTCACCAGGAAATCCATGTCCTTGATCAACGCATCGTCGTTGATGCTCTCCGCCGCCGTGCGGGCGATGAAGCCCCCTTCGCCGGCCCGCTCCTCGACGAACCGATGCAGGACATCGCGCAGCCGCTTGCGCTCGCCCTCGTCCTCGATCTTCTGGGACACACCCGTATTGTTGAGCGCCGGCATGAAGACCAGGTAGCGTGAGGGGATGGAGATACTGGTCGTGAGGCGCGCGCCCTTGGTCCCGAGAGGGTCCTTCACCACCTGAACGATCAGGGTATCGCCCTCCCGCACGATCTCGTGGATGGAGTCGCCGCGGGGCTCTCCCTCATGGCACACGATGTCCGAGGTGTGCAGGAAGGCGGCGCGGTCGAGTCCGATGTCCACGAACGCGGCCTGCATCCCGGGGAGGACGCGGCAGATCCTCCCCTTGTAGATGTTTCCCACCAGACCGCAGCGGTCCGCCCGCTCGATGATGATCTCCTGCACCACGCCGCTTTCCACAACGGCGACCCGGGTTTCGGGCGGAGTCACATTGACGAGGATCTCTTCGCTCACGCTCTGGCTTCCCTCAATCCGGCCCTGTGGGCCAGGACATGAATACCCGCACCGGCGAGGAGGTGCGCCGTCTCGAACAACGGCAGCCCCATCACGCCGGAGTAGCTGCCTTGCAGCCGTTCGACAAAGACGGCACCCAAGCCCTGGATGGCGTAGCCGCCGGCCTTGTCCACAGGCTCACCCGTGTCCCAATAGGCGCTCACCTCGGCCGGATGGACCTCCCGAAAGCTGACCTCACTCCTGCTGAGGGCCTGCCGCTCCAGCTCGCCAACCAGGGCAACGCAGCTCAGAACTGTGTGGGTCCGCCCCGAGAGGAGACGTATCATGGCGGCGCCCTCCTCGCGATCCCGGGGCTTACCGAGGATACGGCCATCCACGACAACCGCGGTGTCCGCAGCCAACACGGGTAGGCCCGGCCTTCCCGCGGTGATTGCCCGACCGGCGCGAGCCTTGTCCATCGCCACGCGCAACACGTAGTCATCCGGCCCCTCACCGGAGAGCGGCGCCTCGTCGAGCTCAACGGCGATGACGCCGAAGCGCACTCCGATCTGAGCAAGCAGCTCACGCCGCCGCGAAGAATTGGATGACAACAAGACCTCCGGATTCGCCAATTGATATTGCTCCCGACCGCGTTTACGGGCACCGATGTGGCGTCTCGGGCCGAGCACCCTCCAGGGGCTGAGTCGACCTGAGCGCCGCTGCGTTAACCAGCTGCTACCGGGGCCCATACGTCACCCCCGGTGATAGGGGTGGCCCTTGAGGATGCTCCAGGCCCGATAGAGCTGCTCCGCTACCATGACCCGCACCAGGGGGTGCGGGAACGTGAGCGGTGACAGCGACCATAACGTCTCGGCGCGCGCGAGGCAGGCATCGGCGAGTCCGTCGGGCCCCCCGACGACCAGCGCCAGGTCACGGCCGTTCGCCATCCAGGCGGCCAGCTCGCGCGCCAGCTGCTCGCTGCTCCACCCGCGTCCCCGCACGTCGAGGGCAATGACGCGAGCTTCCTTGGGGACGGCCGCAAGTAAGCGCTCACCTTCGTCGCGGCGGGCCAGCGCTGGTGTACCGCGCTTCCCGCGGCGCCCCGGCTCGATCTCGACTAGATGGAGGCCGCATTCCGGCGGCAGCCGTTTGGCGTACTCCTGGTAACCCGCTTCGATCCAGTCGGGCATCCGCCGGCCGACGCTCAACAAGTAGACTCGCACCCCGCCGGGATCAATCGAGGGGCGGACCCAGCACGAAGTCGACGCTCTCGAACCCGTGATCCTCAAGCAGATCCAGAGCGTCCTCCACCCAGTGGTCGTCGTCCGTCCGCTCGACCTCGGCGATCAGCGCCGTTACATGGCGATAAGCCTCATGGGGCGACATGTCATCCGGGACCGTCACCAACCGGATCCGGCCTACGTCCTTGCTTGGCAGCACCATCAGTCGTTCGGTCATCGCTCTCCTCCTCGGCGGATACACACGGTTACCCTCCTGGCCCATATGTGCCCGAGAATCGCCCGGCGTCGACCAACATTGGAGCGTTTCAGGCTGCTGCGCGTCAGCGGTCCCCCGTTCTCTAGCGGTCTGCTGCGCGTTCGCGCCGGTGCACTATGCATCATATATGGGAGAGCACGCCCCGTCCTAGTGCACGGCCATTGCCTTATCCCACGACGTGAGCCCTTGGCGCGTGACGCTATAATCACACACTCGACTCCGGGCTGCGGCCGGGCGCGGCCGACCTGTCTCCCAAACCAAGGCTTTACACATGCGAAATTCCCTCTCCTCATTCCAGGCCCTGCTTCAGGAGCGCATCCTGATCCTGGACGGCGCCATGGGCACCATGATCCAGCGCCACAAGCTCACCGAAGCGGACTACCGGGGCGAGCGCTTCAGCGACTGGCCGCGCGATCTGAAGGGCAACAACGACCTGCTCTGCATTACCCAGCCTGACGTGATCCGCGGCATTCACCGGGCCTATCTCGACGCCGGCGCGGACATCCTGGAGACCAACAGCTTCAACGCCAACCGGATCTCCATGGCCGATTACGGCATGGAGGAGCTGAGCCGCGAGATCAACGTCGCCGCGGCGCGCCTGGCGCGGGAGGTCGCCGACGCCGCCGGCACCGCAGACAAGCCCCGCTTCGTCGCTGGCGTGCTCGGACCGACCAACCGCACGCTATCCATCTCGCCGGACGTCAACGATCCCGGCTTCCGCAGCCTAACCTATGCGGAGCTGGTCGCCGCCTACGCGGAGGCCGCGCGCGGCCTGATCGAAGGCGGGGTTGACCTGCTGCTCATCGAGACCATCTTCGACACCCTGAACGCCAAGGCCGCCGTCTTCGCCTGCGAGCGGGTCTTCGACGAGGACGACCTCCGCCTGCCGGTGATGATCTCCGGGACCATCACGGACCAGTCCGGCCGCACCCTGACCGGCCAGAACACCGAGGCCTTCTACAACTCCCTGCGCCACGCGCGGCCGATCTCGATGGGCTTGAACTGCGCCCTCGGTCCCTTCGAGCTTCGCCAGCACGTGGCAGAAATGGCGCGGGTCTGCGAGACCCATGTCTCCGCGCACCCGAATGCCGGCCTGCCAAATGAGATGGGCGGCTATGACCTCGGCCCCGAGGAGATGGCCAAGGAGATCGTTGAGTGGGCCGAGAGCGGCTTCCTGAACATCGTGGGCGGCTGCTGCGGCACCACGCCGGACCACATCCGCACCATCGCGGCGGGGGTCGCGGGCAAACGGCCGCGTGCCCTGCCGGCAATCCACCCCGCGTGCCGGCTCTCGGGGTTGGAGCCCGTCAACATCGACAAGGGCCTGAATTTCGTCAACGTGGGCGAGCGGGCCAACGTCACCGGCTCGGCCCGCTTCAAGCGCCTGATCATGGACGGCAAGTACGATGACGCGCTGGCTGTCTGCCGTGAGCAGGTCGAGAACGGCGCCCAGATCGTGGACATCAACATGGACGAGGCGATGCTCGACGGGGTCGCTGCCATGCGCCGCTTCCTCACCCTGTGTGCGGCCGAGCCGGACATCGCCAAGGTCCCATACATGATCGACTCCTCCAAGTGGGAGATCCTGGAGGCGGGGCTCCAGTGCGTGCAGGGCAAGCCCATCGTCAACTCCATCTCCATGAAGGAGGGTGAGCCGAAGTTCCTGGACCAAGCGCGGCTCTGCCGCCGCTACGGCGCGGCGGTCATCGTCATGGCCTTCGACGAGCAGGGCCAGGCCGACAGCAAGGCGCGCAAGGTGGAGATCTGCATCCGCGCCTTCCGCCTCCTGACCGGGGAGTTGGGCTTTCCGGCCGAGGACATCATCTTCGACCCCAACATCTTCGCCGTGGCCACCGGCATCGAGGAGCATGCGAGCTACGGGGTGGACTTCATCGAGGCGACGCGCGAGATCAAGCGCACCCTGCCCCATGTGCTCGTGTCAGGTGGCGTCTCCAACGTCTCTTTTGCATTCCGTGGGAACAACCCGGTGCGTGAGGCCATCCACGCAGTCTTCCTCTACCACGCCATCGACGCCGGCATGGACATGGGCATCGTCAACGCGGGCCAGCTCGCGGTCTACGACGAGATCCCGGCGGAGCTGCGCGAGGCGGTGGCAGACGTGGTGCTCAACCGCCGCGACGACGCCACCGAGCGCCTGATCGACCTGGCGCCCAAGTACAAGGGCGACGGCGCCGCCGCCGAGGACAAACAGGACCAGGCGTGGCGTGAGTGGCCGGTGCAGAAGCGTCTGGAGCACGCACTGATCAAGGGCATCACCGAGCACATCGAGGCGGATACCGAGGAGGCCCGTCAGGTCCTCGGCGCCCCCTTGCGGGTCATCGAAGGCCCGCTGATGGACGGGATGAACGTAGTCGGGGACCTCTTCGGCGCCGGCAAGATGTTCCTGCCCCAGGTGGTCAAGTCCGCGCGCGTCATGAAAAAGGCCGTGGCCTATCTGCAGCCCTTCCTGGAAGAGGAGAAGGCGGGGAGCGAGGCACGGAACGCAGGCAAGATCCTGATGGCGACCGTCAAGGGCGACGTGCACGACATCGGCAAGAACATCGTCGGCGTGGTCCTCCAGTGCAACAACTACGAGGTGGTCGACCTCGGCGTCATGGTGCCCGCGCACACTATCCTGCAAAAGGCGCGGGAGCTGGGCGCCGATATCATCGGCCTCTCCGGCCTGATCACGCCGTCGCTCGAAGAGATGGTCCACGTCGCCGGCGAGATGCAGCGGCAAGGATTCCGCATCCCCCTGCTCATCGGGGGGGCGACCACCTCCAAGGCGCACACTGCGGTCAAAATCGCCCCGGCCTACGAGCAGCCGGTGATCTATGTGCCGGACGCCTCGCGGGCCGTGGGCGTGGCGAGCAACCTGCTGTCGCGGGAGCTGCGCGACGGCTACGTCCGCTCGATCGCCGCGGAGTACGAGGCAGTTCGGGACCGGCGGGCAGGCAAGGCCGAGGCCCGAGCCCTCGCGGCCATCGACGAGGCGAGGCGCAACGGCACGCCCATCGACTGGGAGCACTACGCGCCGCCGGCGCCTCGTGAGCCAGGGGTACAGGTGTTCCCGAACATCCCGATCCAGGACATCGCCCGCTACATCGACTGGACCTTCTTGTTCCATGCCTGGGAGCTTCGCGGGCGCTATCCGCAAATCTTGGACGACCCGGAGAAGGGCGAGGAGGCTCGCAAGCTCTTCGACGACGCCCGCAGCATGCTTCAGCGCATTATCCAGGAGCACTGGCTGCGTGCCGCCGCGGTCATCGGGCTCTTCCCTGCCAATGCCGTGGGGGACGACATCGCGGTCTTCGGCGACGAGGAACGGACCGATCCCGTCGCGGTCTTCCACTGCCTGCGCAAGCAGGGCCGGCAGCCTCGGGGAAAGGCCAACGAGAGCCTGGCGGACTTCGTCGCCCCGACCGAGACCGGGCTTGCCGACTACCTCGGCGCCTTCGCCTGCACCA
The DNA here is from genome assembly GCA_963824085.1 of uncultured Gammaproteobacteria bacterium. Lineage (GTDB taxonomy): Bacteria > Pseudomonadota > Gammaproteobacteria > Chromatiales > Chromatiaceae > JARRNE01. The sequence continues at coordinate 44,063 of CAWGNT010000002.1, read as the reverse complement.
CCGGCATCGGGATCGACGAGCGGGTCAGGGCCTTCGAGGCCGACCACGACGACTACTCGGCGCTGATGCTCAAGGCCTTGGCGGATCGCCTCGCCGAGGCTTTGGCGGAGATGCTCCACGAGCATATGCGCAAGCGCCATTGGGGCTACGCGGAGGAAGAGCGCTTCACGAACATTGAGCTGATCGCGGAACGCTACCAGGGCATCCGCCCGGCCCTCGGCTACCCGGCCTGCCCCGATCACACGGAGAAGGACACCCTGTGGGAGCTCCTCGACGTCCAAGCCCAGACCGGTATCTGGCTCACCGAGTCAAAGGCCATGGTCCCGACCGCAGCCGTCAGCGGCCTCTACTTCTCTCACCCGGAAGCGCGCTACTTCGCGGTAGGCAAGGTCGGCAAGGACCAGGTGGAGGACTACGCCGAGCGCAAGGGCATGACGGTCCAGGACGTGGAGCGCTGGCTCGCACCGAACCTCGCCTACGAGCGGGGAAGCTAGGCCGGATAGGCGCAAGCGCGAAGCCGGAAGGTCTTAATATAAAAGCCGGGGGGATGCATACCGGTCGAACCGCCCCCTATACGCAGCTCACGTCACTTTTCGCTTCGCCGCCGTAGGGGCCGCGTTGCACCTTCCGGGGGTGTCGGCAGCAAGGAGGCTGCCGTCAAGGCTACAGGGATGTATTCACGCCGTCCCCCGGAGGGTGCAACCCGGCCCCGAAAAACTCAGATGAGAACGGTATATCCTCCGTGTTCCCCGCGCTACGACCACAGCGTAGCGCCGAGGATGACCACCATCAGCAGTCCAAGTACCGCAACATAGAAATTGAGGTCGCCTGACTGCAGCAGCCGCAGCCGCCCGGCCATAGCCCAGAGCAACCGTTCGAGCGGTGCGAACAGGTAGGGTCCGAAAATCGGCGCGACGTCATGCCGGAACCGCAGCCGGCGCACAAAGTAGGGAAGCCCTTCGTGCTCGCGTGCGGTGTCGACCGTCGGACGGTAGACGAAGCTGTAGAAGGTCCGGAGCGCGTTCGAGAAGGCAAGCGCCGTCGTGGCGACACGCTCCGGCTGCTCCCGCATGCCCCCATACCACACCGCCGCCCGCCGCGGGCGAGCGCCGCCCGAGACGAGCAGCAGCCCGAGCGGCAGCAGCGCCAGCAAAGGCACCACGATGACGAGCAACGACGGCGAAGTGAACGCGAACTTCGCGCTGAGGGGCACCAGCAGCCAACCACTCACCATCGCGCCCGCAACGTCGACGCCGAGCTCACGCTGTACGGCTGGTCCAAGCGCGGGGAGCCACAGCGGCATCCCGACGGCGAGCGCAAGCACCGCCGCACCGAGCAGCGCGACGGCGCCGCGGGTTGGCGGCGAGACCGTGCCGCCGCGACTGTGCGGCGCCCCGAGCAGACCGACGCCAAGCACCTTGACCATTGTCGCCAGCGCCACCGCCGCCGTGAGCGCCAAACCGGCACCGGCGAGCGCGAGCGTCAGGCGCCCGGCGAGCCCGGGCAGGTGGAAACCCTGAAAAACGGTCTGGAACACGAACCACTCGCTCACGAACCCGGCCTGCGGCGGCAAGGCCGCGAGACTCATGGCGGCAAACAGCGCCCCAAGGCCGTAGCCCGCGCCGTTCGTGCGCAGCAGCCCGTTCTGTACAAGCGCATAGCTGTCTACGGCGCGAAAAGCCCCGTCGGCAGCGAGAAACAGCGCCCCCTTTGCGAGTGCGTGTGCGGCGAGATGCAGCAACGCCACTGTCCAGGCCAGCCCCGCGAGCGCAGCGAGCCCCGATGCCCGAAAGACCAGGCAAACGCCGATCATGGTCACCGCCACCGCAGCGTTCTCGGCAGAGGAGAAGCTCAGCAGCCCGCGCCAGTCCTCCTGCTGAAATGCGTACAGGATGGTAAGGATCGCCGACAGCACGCCGAGTGCAACCAAGGCGACGCCGAGCACCAAGGGCGCATTGCCCGCACCGGCCGGAATCCAGTGCAGGAGCCCGCGGCTCAGGGCGAAGAAGGCGGCGTTGAGTGTGATGCCCGACATTACCGCCCCGGTCGCGCCGCTCGCCGCCCCGTACGCACCGGGAAACCACTCGTAGAACGGCAGCAAGCCGAGCTTGGCACCGAAGCCGATCACCAGGAGCGCGGCAACTCCCAGACGTGCGGCCTCGCTCAGCCGTACAGCGCCCTCGCCGAAACCCGGGATCGCGAGACTGCCCGCCGCGGTGCCCAGCACGACGACCGCGACGACGAGCGCGATCGTGCCGGTCTCGAGCAGTGCGAGCATGAAGAGCACCGGCCGGCCCGCACTCCCGCCGCGGTCGTCGCTCAGCACCATCATCGCCCCGCCCAGACTCATGGCCTCCCATGCGATCAAGAACGACAGCCCGTCCTGCAGACCGAACACGCCAAGCGCTCCGAGGAGGCTCAGGCCCGCCCCGGCGACCCAGACGCCGCGGTGCCGCGCAGCCGGCGGACCGAGGGCGCAAGCCAGTATTGCCGGCGCGAGCCCAAAGCACAGGAGCCACAGGGCCTGCGGTGACACCGCGAAGCGGACCGGCTCGCCGGCTAGCGCGAACGGCCACTGGACGGTCTCGGCCCCCGCCGGCAGGCTCGCCGCCGCCGCTACGAGAGCGAGGATGCCGCCAGCTACCAGGAGGCCGCGCGCCAGCGCAGACATACGCCCGCTTATACCCACCGCCACCGCAATCCCCCAGAGCGCAGCGGCGGCAGCAAGGAGATCGGGCACAAGGGCGAGCAGCTCAGACAAGGAGGCGGCCTCCGAGCACACGCTGGGGCATGCGCTCGAGCAGCATCAGCAGGGCCTCGATGACCGCCGCCGGATTCGGCGGGCAGCCGGGCAGATACAGGTCCACCGGCGCAACCCCTTCGAGTCCGCACCCTGCGGCATAGCCCCCGCCCGCAACCCCGCCCGACACGGCGCAGGTGCCGCTCGCCATGACCCAGCGCGGCTCCGGCATCGCCTCATACGCGGCCCGCAGCGGACCGCGCATGGCGTACGTCACGGGCCCGGTGACGAGTAGCAGATCGGCGAAACGCGGCGAGGGAGTAAAGAAGACGCCGAGTCGGTGCAGGTTGTAGAACGGGTTATTGAGCGCACGCAGCTCCGACTCGCAGCCGTTGCACGATCCCGCATCCAGGTGGCGCACATGTAGACTGCGGCCGAAGACCCTGCGGATGCCCGCCTGAAGGCGCCGCTCGGGCTCGGACGCCGCCGTGTCCGCCCACACCAAGTCCTCACGCCGACTCACGCCGAACGCCCAGTCGGTCGAGGGCGTCAGCGCCCCGGTCGGACAGGCCTCCGTGCAGAGCTGACACACGATACAGCGTCCGTAGTCCAGATCGAGCCGAGTACCGTCCTCCGTCCGAATGGCCTGCGTCGGGCAGACGAGCGCACACTCGCGGCAACCCTCGTTACAGCGTGAGGGGTCGAGCCGGGGCATGCCGAGCACGCCCGACTGTCCATGATCACCGTCGCGCAGCGGCCACCCGGTGGTCGCTTTGCCTTGGCGGAGTCCGAAAAAGGTCCAGAGCGGCATCGCGCCTCCGTCAGCGATCGCAGCCGGCGATGGTCAAACCAAAGCTCGCCTCGTTGATCGCGTAGTCCATCATGTTGCTGTCGTGCACGGTGAACGGAAACACGCGCCAGTTGGAGAAGGACGGAGACTTGATCTTGACCCGAGCGAGACGCCCGTGCTTGTCCATGTGCACCGCGTAGTACAGCGTGCCGCGCGGGGACTCGCTCCAGCCGAGTCCCTCGGCACCTGGAGGCACCTCGCACGCGGTGCGCACGCTCCCCTGCGGAATGCGCAGCACCGCCTCCCGGAGCCAGTCGAGGCTCGCCTCGATCTCGCCGATGCGTACCTGCATCCGCGCATAGGCGTCACCGGCCGTCCGCACGACCACCACCGGCGGCAGCTCCTCGTATCCGGCATACGGGTGGTCGCGGCGGAGGTCGCGATCGAGCCCCGAGGCACGTTCGACGGGGCCGGTTGCACCCTGATCACGGGCCGCCTCACGGCTCAACACCCCGGTCGTGATGAGCCGGTCGCGATGGCTGTCGGTACGCTCGAGACGTGCGGTATAACGCCCCACCTCGCCGCGCAGGCTCGCGAGCGCGTCATCGAGACCATCGGTATCCAGTTCGCGCCGCAGGCCCCCTGGCACCAGCAGGTTGCGCAGCAAGCGGCTGCCCGTGAGCCGGCCGTTGATCTGCTTCGCGCGCTCCTCGAGCAGCTTGCCTTCCGCCTCGCCGACCTTCAGCGTGGTGGTGTGACAAAGGTGACCGAGGTAGTGCAGATGGTTGTACAGCCGCTCGAGCTCTGCGAGCAGCCCGCGCAGCCACCGTGCGCGTGCCGGCACTCTGCAGCCGGCCGCCCCCTCCAACGCCTGGCAATAGGCGAGCGCGTGGGCCACGCTGCCCACGCCTGAGACGCGCTCGGCGACCACCACCGCTCGCTCGGGCGCGCGCCCTTGGAAGAGCCGCTCCATGCCCCGGTGCTTGAAGAACAGACGCGGATGGAAGTGCAGGATGCCTTCGCCGATGTAGAAGAACAGCATCTGGGCCGACTCGACGACGTCGGCACGCACCGGTCCCCACGGCAGCAGCTGCACGTCGCGCCCATGGACCTCGGGCAACTGCCATGCCTCCGGCTCGAAGGCGATGGGCTCCTCGGCCGGGTAGCGTGGATGGAGCGGCGGCACCACCGTGTGCACGCCTTCGTGGAGCACGAGCGGCAGGGGCTCCGGGTGACCCTCGAAGCTCAGCCCGCATAGGTCCGTCATCTCGCGCTCGTACCAGCCGAGCAGCGGGGACAGCTGGGCGAGACTCGGAAGCGAGCCAGCGGACGGCCGGCAGCACCAGAGCCCGAACGGCCGCTGCGGCTCTCCCGCGGCGAGATAGCGCAGCTCCGGCGCGTCGGCCTCGGGAAACCAGGCGTACGCCATCTGCATGCGCCCGCCCGCGGCCAGCAGTCCGCGGCAGGCGTCGGGGAGCTCCGCAGGGTCGAGGTCGCGGCGCTCGGTGCCGTTCACGGCGCACCCGCTCCGATCTGCGCGGAGACCACGGCGAAGTAGTGCCACAGGCCTTCGGGCCACCAGAGCCCCAGCACCAGGACCGGGATCAACGCAAGCCACATCGGGAGCAGGCACCAGGTGCTGCAGCGGGCCCGAGGCGCGCCCGCCGAGCCGACGTCGGCGAAATACATTTGCTGAACGTGATTCATGAACCCGATGAACACGACGATCAACAGCAGGGCCAGCGCGACCACCGCCCACGCATTCCCCCCGGCCCACCCGGCGCGCAGGATGGTGACCTCGCTCAAAAAAAGGGCAAACGGCGGCGCCCCGGTGATCGCCACGGCGCCCGCGAGCCAGAGCGCCCCCGCGGTGGGCTCGTAGCGCAAGACGGCGCGAATCGAGCCCATGTCCTTGGTGCCGTAACCGCGCATCACCACTCCGGCACCAAAGAACATGAGAGACTTGTTCAGGGAATGATTGGCCATGTGGTAGAGGGCGCCGGCAATTCCGAGCGGTCCGCCGAACCCGAATCCCAGTGCCAGCACCCCCATGTGCTCGACACTCGAGTACGCCATGAGCCGTTTCACGTCCTGCTGGCGCACGATGAAGAGCGCGGCCACCGCGACCGACACCAGACCGAGCACGACCAGTGCGGCGCGCAGCTGTGCTCCAAGGCGAGCGGCATCCGCTATGCCGATGAAGCGAACGATGCCGAGCATGGCCGTGTTGAGCAGGGCCCCCGAGAGCATTGCAGAGACCGGTGCCGGACCCTCGCTGTGAGCATCCGGGAGCCAGGTATGCATGGGCGCGAGCCCGACCTTGGTGCCGTAGCCGATGAGCACCAAGAAGAGGGCGAGGGTCGCGAGCACGGCGTCGAGCCGCGGCGCAGCCTCGCGCAGTGCCGCCCACGTCATGTCGTAGCTCGGCCCGAGCACCAGGCTGCCGGCCCAGTAGAACACCATGGTGCCGAGCAGGGCGAGGCTGATGCCTGCCGAGACGATGACGATGTACTTCCAGGCGGCCTCGATACTGTCGCGGCCGCGCTCGAAGCCGACCAGAAAGGTGCTGACCAAGGTCGTGAGCTCGACCGTGATCCAGTAGACACCGACGTTGTTCATGACCGGCGCCGCGAGCATGGTGAGCGCGAAGCCCGCGAACAGGGCGTAGAACCGGTACAGACGCCGCTCTTCACCGAGGAGGCGCATGTAACCGATTGCGTACATGGACGCCAGCAGGTACACGAGTGCCGTGCACACCAGCACCCAGGCGCCCAGGGGATCGAGCAGGACGTAGCCCGCCCAATAGGGAGTGGTGGTGCGCAGACTGAGCCATGGCAGCGGCAGGGCTGCGGCGCAGACCAGCAGGCTCGCCGCAAGATTGAGCGCCTCCGCGACACGCGCGCGACGGATCGCGAGGATCGCAAGCACCGCCGTGAGCGGTGCCAAGAGGACAATGAGCAGCAGTGTCGCGGTCACCCTATCCCACGAGGCGCTTGAGGTCGCGTGTGCTCGTCGTTCCGACGTGCGCGATCAGGTAACGCACCAGGACGCCGAGGGAGACCACGACCACCAGGAGATCGAACAGGATCACCATTTCGATCAGCAGCGGCATCCCAGGCACGAGGACCTGTGAGCCCAGGAAGATGCCGTTCTCCAACACCAGCAGGCCGAGGATCTGGCTCACCGCCTCGCGGCGGATGGCGAGCATGAGGAACCCGATCAGCTGCATCGACAGCATGACGGTGAGCGCGAGCACGGAGACGGTGCCGGTCAGGTCGAGCCGGGAGCCGATGTGGCGCGCCACGACGAACGCAAAGATCACCGCGAGTGCGCCGACGACCAGCGCCGCGCTCGGCTGCAGCACCTCGTGAATCTCGCGCTCCACGTTGAGGCGCCGCACGATGCGCAATAGCAGGTACGGCAGCACCAGGCCGCGTACGATCATGGTGAGCCCCGCCACCAGATAGAGCTCCGGAAATCCCCCGTAGTAAGCAACGGCGGCGGACAGCGCAGCGATCAGCCAGGATTCGGCGGCGAAGGCCCACAGATAGTCCATCAGCCAGCGCGAGCCCAACATCACGAACGCCATCAGAAGGCTCGCGATCGCGAGCAGGCTGAAGAGCGAGGCGGCGAGCGGGTCGAGCGAGGCGAGCGGCACGGTCACCTCAGCTGGTTCGCCACGATCGCGAGGACCGCGAGCAGGAACGACGCCGCAAGGGGCTCCTGGTAGCGGTAGAAGCGCAGCCGCGCCTGGGCGGTCTCGACCACGACGACGGCAAGCGCGACGAGCGCGAGCTTGAGCAGGACGGCGCCGGCCGCGCCGGCGGCCCCGAGTGCAGATCCCTGATGCGACAGTCCCCATGGCAGGGTAAGCACGTTGCAGAAGATCGTGTACAGGATGAGCTGCTTCATCATCGAGGCCCACTTGAGGAGGGCGAGCAACGGCCCGGCGTATTCGAGGATGCGCGCCTCCTCGATCATGTAGACCTCGATGTGCGTGCTCGAGTGAACCGGCAGACGGTCGGTCTCGATCAGCAGCAGGATGAAGAACGCGAATACGAGAAACAGATGCTCCGGGTTCCAGTAGGCCGCGGGATTGCCCACCAGCAGGTGGTTTACGACGAACGGCAGCATCGACTTGGCAAGGAGGGTGATGCCCACGAACACCAGGATCAGCGTCGGCTCGGCGAGGATCGCGAGCATCACGGCACGGCTGGAGCCGATACCGCCGTAGGCACCGCCGGCGTCTAGTCCGGACAGGGTCACCATGAAGGACCCGAGGGCCAGGATGAGGCCGCCGCCGAGGATATCCCCCATGTCCGAGAGCGGCAGCGGGTAATCGGTCAGCACCGGGATCAGGATCGGCACGGTCAACATGGCGGCGAACGCCACGACCGGCGCGGTCCAGTGCACCCAAGAGGCGGTCTCGGGGACGACCTGCTCCTTGTGGAACAGCTTCCACAGATCCCGGTAGGGCTGGAATATTCCGGGCCCCCGCGCGCGCTGGACCCGCTCTTCGACCTGCAGGATGAAACCCTGCAGCAGCGGTGCCAGCAGGAGCACAGTCGTCACCTGCGCCACCTGCAACGCAACGTCTCGCAAGCTCACTTGCCGCCGCCCCTAGCGCGGACGGTGCGGCGCGACCTTGCCTGCGGGAATGCCGAGATCGAACAAAAGGCGCAGGGCGCAGCGGGGAAAGCGCCTGTCCAGGACGCTCGTCGAACTGCGGAGCAGCGCCGAAACCGCCTGGTCGTTGGCAAGGCAACCTCCGTTGTTCCTGTCTGCAGAGACCGGCGCACCGGTGCTCGCTCGGCCGCAACGACCAGCGCTCACGCGACGCCTTCGGGCATAATCCTCAAGAATAGGGACAGAGGTAAGCGGGGGCGGCCTCGATGTCGCACCTACAGCATCCCCGTTCGAGGGACTCGTAGGCATCATCAGCCGAAGCGGGCGGTTCAGGGAGGAATGCCATCTCCCGTACGACGGCGCGACTATAGCACGGCCGCGCGAAGGCGCAACAGCGACGACCGCGACTGGCAGTCGGGCTCCACACCCCTCCTCGTACCCAAGCTCCGGCTTGGGTACGGCCTCCTCGATGCTCTGCTTCTCCCGATCTGCTAGGGAGCCGCAAGACCACCGCAAGCAGCGCTCTGGTGCCAGGGACAAAGCACCAGAAGCGGCGTCAGCCTTTGGTCGCCCCCTCGGTCAGCAGCGGCCGGATGGCATGTAGGATGTTCGCGAAGAGATGCGGGTGCGTCTGCTCCTCCTGCGCCAGCAGCGCCTTCATGTGCTCGCGGCGGGTCGGCGCCGAGAAGCAGGCCGGACAGCTGTCTTGAACCACAGGAAGGCCGGCTGCGCCGGCGAAGTCGGCAGTCTGGCGCTCGCGGCAATAGACGAGCGGCCGGATGATGCGGATATCCCCTTCGTCGTTCACATAGTGGGCCTTCATGGTACGCAGCTGCCCTCCGTGGAAGAGCGACATGAGCAGGCTCTCCGCCAAGTCGTCCAGATGCTGGGCCAGCGCAAGCACCCCATAGCCCTCGCGGCGGCACACACGGTACATGATCCCCCGCTTCATACGGGCGCAGTAAGCGCAGAACGAATCCCCGTCCATGTGCGCCTTGGCCTGGTCCATGATGGGCTGCTGCTCGTAGAACCAGGGCACGCCGACCCGCTCGTAGTAACCCCTGAGTGGTGCCGGGTCGAATCCCGGCACCTGCGGGTCCACGGTCAGCACCGCGAGCTCGAACCGCACCGGGGCGTAGGTCCGGAGGTGCAGCAGAATGTGCAAGAGGGACAAGGAGTCCTTGCCGCCGGACACGCCGAGGAGGAGGCGGTCACCGCCGCGGATCATGTCGAAGTCCACGACGGCGCGTCCTACCTTACGGAGAAGGGACTTGGGAGGCTTGGTGGCGCAAGCGTTCATCGGTTCGAAGTGTATACCGCTGGTATTTGATTCTTCCGGTTTTCCGAGCTCGGGTTGCGTCCGCCGTGGATTCCTCGCTGAAGACTTGACGGCCGCTTCCCTGCGGCCGACATCCCCGGCGGACGCAACCCGACCCTGGGGCCGAAAAGCGAAAAACCCGCGTGAGGTATAACGAAAATCTCGCTCTTCCACGCGTGGGACTGGATATACTGCCGCGCGTTTTTCCGGCAAATTCCTGAGCGCGGAGCGCACTATGCAAGAAACAGTTGTCATCGGCCTCGTCATCCTCGCCGTCATTCTGGTCGCACTTGCCGTGCGTCAGGTCCCCCAGGGCTCGGAGTACACGGTGGAGCGGGTGGGCCGGTACACGCGCACACTCGTCCCCGGCCTGCATGTGATCGTGCCCTTCATCGACCGGGTCGGGTCGAAGCTCAACATGATGGAGCAGGTGCTGGATGTCCCGTCCCAGGAGGTGATTACCCGCGACAATGCCATGGTCACGGTGGATGGGGTCGTCTTCTTTCAAATCCTGGACGCCCCCAAGGCAGCGTACGAGGTGAGCGGGCTGCAGTACGCCATTCTCAATCTCACCATGACGAACATTCGCACCGTCATGGGGTCCATGGACCTGGACGAGCTGCTGTCTCAACGCGACAAGATCAACGCCCAGCTCCTTCACGTCGTCGACGATGCGACCACCCCCTGGGGAGTAAAGGTCACCCGCATCGAGATCAAGGACATCTCACCGCCCCAGACGCTGGTGGAGTCCATGGCTCGCCAGATGAAGGCGGAGCGCGACAAGCGGGCGTCAATCCTGGAGGCGGAGGGCAAGCGCCAGGCGGCCATCCTGGAGGCGGAAGGCGCCAAACAGGCCGCCATCCTGGAAGCGGAAGGCGAGCGCGAGGCGGCCTTCCGCCAAGCCGAGGCCCGTGAGCGTCTCGCGGAGGCCGAGGCGAAGGCGACCCTCATGGTGTCTCAGGCCATCGCCAAGGGTGACATCAACGCCGTGAACTATTTCGTGGCCCAGCGTTACACGGAGGCCCTCCAGACGATCGGCTCCGCCCCGAACCAAAAGGTCATCCTGCTGCCCCTGGAGGCATCGAACCTCATCGGCTCCCTGGCCGGAATCGCCGAGATCACGCGCGAGGGCTTGGGGCGCCACCGCACATCCGCAAGCGGCGACTGATGCTCGACTGGATCCCACCGCTCGGCCCCTGGCACTGGTTGGTGCTAGGCATCGTCCTGATCATTCTGGAGGTCCTCGCCCCCGCCGCCTTCTTCATGTGGTTGGCAATGGCGGCGGGCGTGGTGGCGGTCTTGCTCACAGCCTTCCCGGCCATGACCTGGCAGCTTCAGCTGGTGCTCTATGCTGTCGTCAGCGTGCTCAGCGTCATCCTGGGTCGCCGCTTCTTGACCCGCCACCCCATCAAGAGCGATGAGCCAACCCTGAACCGCCGTGGTCACCAGTACGTGGGGCGGGTGTTCACCCTGGAGCAGCCCGTGGTCAACGGCGTGGGCAAGATTCGGGTGGACGACACGACCTGGAAGATCTGCGGAGCCGACTGCGCGGTCGGTACCAAGGTAAGGGTCACCGGGGTCGACGGCGTCGTGCTCGTCGTGAGCCCGGTCGAGGATTCACGACCCACGGCTTAGCTGGATTTGAACCGCAGAGACGCAGAGAACACAGAGGGGAAATTGTCGCATAGAGACCGCCGACCGCGGCACGGCGTCGGCATTCGCTTGAGCCCGGGCCTCCACCCGCAAGGTGATCATTGTTTCCTTGATCTCTCTGCTCTTCTCTGCGCACTTTGTGTCTCTGCGGTTGAAACGCTGCTTCCGCGGCGCTGACCCGGCAGCTCCAAGGCGGGGCTGCGAGAAGCGGAGCTTCTGAGGGAGCGTTCCCAAGTGGAACTTGGGAACGAGGGCGAATCGCGAGGCGCTGCCCCGAAAACGACAGGGCCGGCTTCTCGGCCGGCCCTCTGCTTTGCCCCCGCGAGTCCCTCGCAGAGGCTACAGCTCACACGCGGTCATCCCCGTGTCATCATTCCACGGTGATCTGGCGGCGCTCCGTCTTGTGGGTCTTGGGCAGATGAATCTCGAGGATACCCTCCTTGAACTCGGCCTTTGCGGTCCCGAGCTCCACGTCCTCCGGCAGGCGGATTGTCCGGCTGAAGGCGCCACGTGCGATCTCCGCGCGGAAGAACTCGCCTTCCTCCTTCTTCTCCTCCCGGCGGCGCTCACCACGGATGGTAAGGAGCTGACCGGACAGGTCGACGGTCAGATCCTTCTTCTCCACACCAGGAACCTCGGCGCGGACCAGGATCTCGTTGTCCCGGTCGACCACGTCCACCAGAGGTGTTCTGAACTCCATCGTCTCTTGCAGACGCCCCCACTCGGGCCAGACTTCATGGAAGGGGCTTAGCCACCCACGATGGAGCAAGGTGTCGAACATACGGTCCATTTCGTCGAAGAGGCCCAACTCACGACGCGGAACCACCTCGACCATCTCTTTACGTTTGGTTGCCATGGTAGTTCTCCTTCAGTTCACTTCCCTTCTTTAAATATAGTTCCATTGGGCCGTGTTTCAATGGGAAAGTGAGCACATTTTGTTATTTATTTCAATGAGCTAAGTAGAATCTCTAGCAGGCGCGAAGGGGCTCCTTGTGACGCTTCCGCTTGGTCGGCTCGAAGCGTTCGATCCGGAGCGTCCAGCGGCGCTCAGAGGCGGAAAGGATCATGCACGAGGGCCCACCGTAAGTCCGGGCACGGCCCGCTGCCCCCGGGTTGAGGATCCAGGGCGTCGCCTCCTGGTCTGCCACCAGCCGATGGCTATGACCGTAGATGACCGCCCGGGCATGGGCAAAGTGCCCTCGCAAGCGATCGTGCCGCGTCGCGGCAGGCATTTGATGACCGTGAATTGCGACCAGCTTACCCCCGGGGAGCTCCAGCTCCGCCAGCTCGGGCAGCGCCGCCAGGAGGTCGCGCTCGTACTCGGGCCACTTGCGCGGGATGTCGTTGTTGCCCACGACAGCGATCACCCGGCCGCGACGAGGCTGCAAGGCGGCCAGGACACCGGCGTTACCGATGTCGCCGCCATGCACGGCGATATCGCAGCCGGCAACAAGCTCGGCCACCCGGGGATCCAAGTGACCGTGAGTATCCGCGAGAATGGCGACGCGGAGCATCGCGGCCGCCCGTCAGGCGCCTCAGCTCATGCTCAGCACCAGCTTGCCCGTCGTATGCCCGTGCTCGATCAGCCGATGGGCCTCTGCCGCGCGATCGAGGGGGAAGGTCCTGGACACGTGAATACTCAGCTCTCCGCGATCGATCCACTCGCCGCACCGGCGCAGGATCTCACCCTGGTGCGCGCGCGCCTCGGGTAGGTGCCGCAGCATGGGGGTCAGCATCAGCTCGAAGCCGATGCGCAGGTTGCGGTTGCGCGCCTCCTTGAGGTCCACCGACCCAGGATCGAGGATGGTGATAAGGTCCCCGTAATGGGCCATCGCCGGGATGGTCTCCGCGAAGACCTCCGGGCCCACTGTGTCCAGGGCGACATCCACGCCGCGGCCCTCGGTCCAGTCCATGACGGCCTCCACGAGGTCCTCCTCGCGGTAGTTGATCGCATACTCGGCCCCCAAAGAGTGTACGAGCTCCGCCTTCTCCGGGCCGCTCACCGTGGCGCATACACGTGCCCCAGCGAGCCGAGCGAGCTGGATGGCCACGTGACCCACGCCACCGGCACCGCCGTGAACAAGAACGGTCTCCCCCGCCTGGAGGGCGGCTCGGTCGTAGAGCGCCTCCCAGGCCGTGATCAGGACCAAGGGCGCCGCGGCGGCGTGCACAAAGTCCAAGCTCTCGGGTTTGCGCTGAGCGACCGACTCGTCGATGAGCGCGTACTGGGCATAGTTGCCCTCCGCCCCCCCGAGCCCGCCGTGGCAGAACCAAACGGCGTCGCCCGGCTTGAGCCGCGAGGCCGCGTCTCCGACCGCCTCGATTACGCCCGCGCCGTCGCATCCGAGAACCGCGGGCAGTCCGTCCGGCACGAATACACCGCGGCTGCGCACCTTGGTGTCCACCGGATTGATGCCTGCCGCCTCCAGGCGGACAAGGACACCCGTGGGCGAGGTGAGCACCGGCATGGGCCGGTCCACGAGCGCCAACACCTCGGGACCGCCCGGTTCCCGCATCTCGATTGCCTTCATCGCCTTGCCTCCTACTGTTGTGTCGTTATGCTCTACTGGTTGTCGCAGGTTGCATAAGATGTGGCCGCCATTCGCGGCCTGACAAGTCTATGGACGCACCGCAACGGCTTATCGACGGGCCGATCGACGCACGCTGGCACCTGATCCTGGCGCATGGTGCCGGTCAGGGAATGCGCTCGGAATTCATGGAGGTGATGGCGCAACCCCTGGGCCGAGCCGGGCTGAATCGGTGCCTCACCTCCCAGCCCGTAGGCCCACCAAAGCTGCCGGCACTCCTTGAGGTGACTAGTCCTGAAACTCAGCCGGAACACCTTGGACTCCATCCATGGGGCCTAGATCCCGGCACTCCCTGCCGGGATGACGCCGAGGCACGATCAACGTCGTCGTCCCGGCAGAGCCTGCCCCGACTTGATCCGGGGGAATGCCGGAAACCAGGTGCCAAGGACGGCGAGGAGCCCCGTGACAAAGCATGCCCTTCGCCGTAACTGAGGCATAGCGCCAATCACCCTCCTTCAAGGCGTGCATAAACCGTCCGCGATCCGGTACATTCGATTTCGAGGATCGCCTAAGAACCGACCGAACAGGGAGCACACGATGCAGATAGAGCACTGGAACCCCGCACGCGACGGCAAGCTCTCGGAAGCCGAAATGCGCCGCAAGCTGGAGGTGCGCGGCTACCAGGTAACCAAGTACATCTATCCGCCCGGGACCTACTTTGCCGCGCACGACCACGGAGTGGACAAGATCGACGCCGTCCTGTCCGGGCGTTTCCGCATGACCATGGGCACGGAGAGCCTGGTGCTGCAGCCGGGCGACCTGTTGGCGGTGCCGAAGCACGTCGTCCACAGCGCCGAGGTCGTGGGTGACCAACCCGTCGTGAGCCTCGACGCAGTCAGGCCTGCACAGGAAGTGACGACTCACTTCACCTGATCGGCAAGCTGCGCCTTGCCCATCTCTCCTCAGTCATACTCGCTCGCCCGCCGGGCGTCACCTTGGACCTTGTGCGCCGGGTAGCGAGCCTCGTTGATCGCAATCTTCTCGTAGGCGGCCTGGACGAGATCGACGCCCAGCCGCTCCGAGAGGCGGATCAGATAGATCAAGATATCGGCCATCTCGTGGGCCACCGCCCGCCGTTTCTCCGGGGCGAGTGTGCTGCTCTGCTCCTGGGTGAGCCACTGGAAGTGCTCCAAGAGCTCTCCGGACTCCCCTGCCAGGGCCATCGCCAGGTTCTTCGGCGAGTGAAATTGTTCCCAGTCACGCTCGCGCGCGAAGCGGAGCAGGCGCCGGTTAAGGTCGTCAAGCGAGTCGGTCATGCGTCAACCCTCGAAAACTGTTGAGCCGCGGAGACGCGGAGGACACCGAGCAGGCTTAGTTGGCCGGTAAAGCAAGGGCGATTATCAACAGCCCCTAATCTCTGTCGTCTTCTCTCTGCGCACTCAACATCTCTGCGGTTATTTCGGTTCTGTCGCCTAATCGAGTCCTGGCGCGGGCGATGGCGGCTCGCACCTGGCGCGGCGCCGTTCCGCCGAGATGGTCCCGGGCCGCCACGGAGCCGTCCAGGCTGAGGACGGCAAAGGCGTCGGAGTCGATCGCCGGCGAGAACTGCCGAAGCTCGTCCAGGGTCAGGTCGGAGAGGTCGCGCCCTTCGCGGACGCCAAGCGCGACCGCCTTGCCAACGATCTCGTGGGCGTCCCGGAACGGAATGCCTTTGCGCACCAGATAATCCGCAAGATCGGTCGCTGTCGCGAACCCTTCCCGCGCCGCCGCCCGCATGCGCTCGCGGTTGCAGGAGAGTCGACCCATCATGTCGGCGAAGACCTTGAGCGACCCCTTCAGGTTGTCGACCGTATCGAAGAGGGGCTCCTTGTCCTCCTGGTTGTCCTTGTTGTACGCAAGCGGCTGGCCCTTCATCAGGGTCAGCAGCCCCATCAGGTGGCCGAAGATCCGCCCGCTCTTGCCGCGCACGAGCTCGGGCACGTCCGGGTTCTTCTTCTGCGGCATGATGGAGGAGCCGGTGCAGAAGCTGTCGGCGAGCTCGACGAAACCGAAGCGCGCGGATGACCAGAGAATCAGCTCCTCGGAGAAGCGCGAGAGGTGCATCATCAGGATCGCCGCAGCGGCCGCGAATTCGATGGCAAAGTCCCGATCCGAGACGGCATCCAAGGAGTTCTCCGCGGGCCGGTCGAAACCCAGAAGCTTGGCCGTGTAGATGCGGTCGATGGAGTAGCTGGTGCCCGCCAGAGCGGCGGCCCCCAAAGGCATGACATTGACGCGGCGGCGGCAGTCGGCGAGCCGCTCACGATCCCGTTCCAGCATCTCGAGCCAGGCCATCATGTGGTGGCCGAAGGTGACCGGCTGGGCGACCTGCAGGTGCGTGAAGCCCGGCATGATGGTCTCCGCTTCCCGCTCCGCGAGGTCGAGCAGCGCGGTCTCCAGACGGGCTAGGGCCAGGCGAATCTCGTCGATCTCCGTGCGCAGCCACAGCCGGACGTCGGTCGCGACCTGGTCGTTGCGGGAGCGGCCGGTGTGGAGCTTCTTGCCGGCATCGCCAATCTCGTTGGTGAGGGCGGACTCGACGTTCATGTGCACGTCTTCGAGCGGAATCGACCAGGTGAAATCCCCCGTTTCGATGCGCCGGCGGATGCGCTCGAGCCCTTTGACGATGGCCTCGCGCTCATCATCGGTGAGGATGCCTTGGCGGGCGAGCATGGTCGCATGAGCAATCGACCCTTCGATGTCATGGCGGTACAGCCGGCGGTCAAAGTCCACGGAAGCCGTGAAGGCCTCGACGAAGGCGTCGGTGGGCTCGTTGAAGCGTCCTGCCCACGGCTTGGCCGGAAGATTCTGCTGGTTCATCGCTGGTCGCGGGAGCTGTTACAGTTGGCGGCGATTCTACACGGTTCATTGCCTTCGCCCATGCGGCCAGAGGAACGCAACCTTACCCCCGCCGATCCCCGGCCCCGGGGGTTTCTACCGGACTTCTGCCGCGTACCGACGGTGCTGGGCGTCATTCTCAGCGCCGAGCTGCTCGCGATTGTGCTCGCCCTGGCCTCGCCCAGAGCGCTCGCCGCATTCTGGGAGCGCCTGGGACCGCTGTCGCTTCACATCCAGCTGGTCGTCTTGACCGGCTGCGTCCTGCTATGTCTGCTTCGCGCTCACCTCACACGTCTCGACGATCGGCTCGCCGCATTTCTGGCCTGGTGCACCCTGATGGCGGTGACCGCCGCGGCCGGGTGGCTGGCCTTCCGGCTGCTGCCATGGGGAGAGGGCAATCTGTTCCCCGAGGACGGCTTGTTCGGGCTCATGATTCGCAGCCTGGGCATCTGCGCCATCGTGGCCGCCCTGCTGCTGCGTTACCTCTACCTGCATTACCTGTGGCGGCGGCAGGTGGAGGCCGAGGCGGAGGCGCGTCTGCAAAGGCTTCAGGCACGCATCCGACCGCACTTTCTCTTCAACAGCATGAACACCATCGCGAGCGTCATCCATCGCGACCCAGGACTCGCGGAGGAGTTGATTCAGGATCTCTCCGACCTCTTTCGGGCCGCCCTCTCTGGGCGAGACAACAGCGCGACCCTAGCCCAGGAGATCGAGCTCTCGCGCCGCTATCTACATCTCGAGGAGCAGCGGTTCGGCGAGCGCCTTACGGTCGCATGGAACACCGGGGAGCTACCGCCCGAGGCCGTCCTTCCGCCCCTGATCCTGCAACCCTTGCTGGAGAATGCGGTCAACCACGGTATCGCGCCCTCTAGCGAGCCCGGGGTGATCCGGATCGACGGGCGCTACCGGCGCGGCCAGGTGAACCTCAGCGTGCGCAATACCTTGCCGAGGGCGCATCGGGGCGCACCCGAGACCGGCGGCAACCGGATGGCCATGGAGAATGTGCGGCAGCGCCTCGCCGCAATGTATCCCGGAGCGGCGCGGATCATCGAGTCACGCATCGAAGGCGACTACCAGGTTCGCCTTGTGTTCCCCTATCCGTGGAGGGAGCATTGAGGATACTGATCGTGGACGACGAGCCCCCGGCGCGGGAACGGCTGCGGCGGCTGGTGTCCGAGCTGGGTGAGGGATACGAGGTCGCGGGCGACGCCGCCGATGGTGAGGCGGCATTGGCGTTTTGCGCCGAGCAAGCCGTGGACACGGTGCTGCTCGACATTCGCATGCCCGGGTTGAGCGGGCTGCAGACCGCAGGCCGCCTGGCGCAGCTCGATCCACCACCGGCGGTTATCCTGGTAACCGCGTACGCGGACTATGCACTGGCGGCCTTTGAGCACCGAGTGGAAGACTATCTGGTAAAGCCCGTGCGCCGCGAGCGGCTGCATGCCGCATTGGAGCGGGTGCTGGTCACGACGCGGCCGCAGCGGGCAGCCATCTCAGCCATTCCGCTCCACGAGCCTATACGGCGGCGACAGCTGACCGCCCACTACCGCGGCGGGCTACAGACGATACCCGTCGAGGACGTCATCTACCTGCGGGCAGACCGAAAGTACGTCACTGTGCGCCACGGGCACGGACAGATGCTGCTCGACGAGTCGCTGAAGTCGCTTGAGGAGGAGTTCGCGGACCTGTTCGTACGCGTGCACCGTAATGCGCTGGTCTCGCGTCGGGCGCTCGCGGGGCTCGAGCGCGCGGCCGACGGCTCGGCGGAAGTCTCCCTGCGCGGCTGCCAAGACCGTCTTTCCGTGAGTCGACGACACCTGCCGGTGGTGCGCAGGGTGCTCTGCGCAGGGATGCTCCCGTAGGAGTAGAGCTCCAAGCGGACCGCGTTTGCCTCTCCCGGGGCATCGCCTTACGATGAGCCTTGTGCGTAGCGTACACCTGTATCTCCCCCTTAGTCCCAGAGACGGCCGGCGTGAGGGAGACGCACGGAACGACGCGCGTTCGTTCTTGACGGTGGCGCCCATCGCCACATCCCTAAGCATCACGCCTTTGCCGGTGGAGTGCTATGCCTGAGACGATCCGGATCGCTACCCGCAAGTCGCCCCTCGCGCTATGGCAGGCCGAGCACGTGGCCGCAGCCCTGCGGCGGATCCACGAGGGACTGATCGTAGAGCTGGTGGGCATGACGACGAAAGGCGACAAGATCATCGACGCGCCGCTCGCCAAGGTCGGAGGCAAGGGACTCTTCGTGAAGGAGCTGGAGCAAGGAATGCTGGAAGGCCGAGCAGACATCGCCGTGCACTCCATGAAGGACGTACCCGTGGAGTTTCCAGCCGGACTGCACCTGCCGGTGATCATGAAGCGTGAGGACCCGCGCGATGCCCTCGTCTCCAACGAGTTTGCGGCGCTCGGAGAGCTCCCGAAGGGTGCGCGCGTGGGCACGTCCAGTCTGCGGCGGCAGTGCCAGCTCGCCGAGCGGCGCCCGGACCTGGTCATTCAACCCCTGCGCGGAAACGTAAACACCCGGCTCGTCAAGCTGGATGCCGGTGAGTTCGACGCCATTATCCTGGCCGCGGCCGGGCTGATGCGCCTCGACTTCCACGCACGCATCCGCAACCGGTTGACGCCGGAAGAGAGCCTTCCGGCCATCGGTCAGGGCGCCATCGGGATCGAGTGCCGAGCGGACGACGAGCGCGTGAATGCCCTCGTTGCGCCGCTCCACCACGCTGCAACGGCGGACCGCGTACTCGCCGAGCGGGCTATCAACCACCGGCTCATGGGCGGATGCCAGGTACCCATAGCCGGGCACGCCGTACTGGAAGGCGACACCATCTTTCTGCGCGGGCTGGTGGGCACACCGGACGGAAGGCGGGTCCTGCGCGGGGACAGACGAGGTTCACGCGCACAGGCGCAGGCCCTCGGCACCGCCCTGGCGGGAGACCTCATCAGCCAAGGCGCCGGCGAGATCCTGCAAGCCCTCCACCACTGATGTGTCATGGCTGCACCCTGCGAGCTCGGCGGCAAAGGGGTCTTGGTAACGCGCCCGGCGGGTCAGGCGGCGGGCCTCTGCCGGTTGGTCGCTGAAGCCGGCGGCCGAGCCATCTGCTTTCCTACCGTCGCGATCCAGCAACCACAGGACCCGGAAGCCGCACGCGGTCTTTTGGCCGAGGCCTGGGACCTGATGATCTTCATCAGCCAAAACGCCGTCGAGCGTGCCTTGCCTCTGCTCCCGCAAGGGCGACTGCCCGAGCACCCTCGGCTGGCGGCCATCGGCCGTACCACCGCCCTGGCCTTGACAAATTCGGGCCGTGCGCCCGACCTCGTGCCTGGACAGCGGTTCGACAGCGAGACCCTGCTCGCGCTGCCCGAGCTGGCTGACCTCAGGGGTCAACGGGTGGTGATCGTGCGCGGCGAGGGCGGCCGCGCCCTATTGGGCGACACCCTGGCCCAGCGCGGCGCGCAGATCGCCTATGCGGAGGTCTACCGACGCACCCTGCCGGCGGGGGTGGACGCAGCGCACCTCATCAGTCGCTGGCGGCGGGAGGTGCACCTGGTCACGGCGACCAGTGACGAGATCCTGCTGAATCTCTGCGAGCTGGTCGGCGAGCAGGGCCGCGAGCTCCTGCTCGCGACGCCCTTGGTGGTCGTCAGTGAACGTACAGCGCAGACCGCGGGCCTGCTTGGATTCACCCGCGTCGAGGTGGCCGAAAACGCTGCCGATGAGGCCATGCTCGCCGCACTCTGCCGTATCAACTGACGTGCCATGATGCGCCGCCGGACCCTGTGGCTCCCGACTCGAGCCCGATCTGCGAGGCAAGCATCCGGGATCGTAGGACGCGGTGAGGTACGAGCCGCATCAATCGCGAAAGATGCGGTTCGCTTCGCTCACCACATCCTACGAGCTACGAGCCAGCGTATCGAGGCGGATTACGCACCACCGGGCACCACGATGAGGGAAGGAGAATGCCGACTTCCGCCCGAGAGCACCTGGAGGGCGCAGGCTGGGATCACTTCGCGCACGGTGCGGATATCGGGGTCGAGGGCCGGGGGCCGACACCGGCCGCCGCGTTCGAAGAGGCGGCCCTGGCCCTAACCGCGGTCATCACAGACCCCGCCGAGGTACGGGCGCGGGAAGCGGCCGCGGTCGCGTGCGAGGCTCCCGACCTGGAGCTACTTCTGGCCGACTGGCTCAATGCCCTGATCTACGAGATGGCCACCCGCCGCATGCTGTTCGGTCGCTTCGCCGTTGCCATCGAGGACGGGCGTCTGCAGGGCACGGCCTGGGGCGAGCCCGTCGATATCGTGCGCCATCGGCCGGCCGTCGAGGTGAAGGGAGCGACCTACACCCAGCTCCTTGTGATGCAGGACGATGATGGCACCTGGACTGCCAGATGCGTGGTGGATGTGTAGCGCGGCCCTCGACAGGCGGGAGTGCGGGCGGCAATGGCTCGTGTTCGCAGCGGCGCAGGTCTACTGATCCTGGCGCCCAGCCCTGCTCCCGATCATCCTGGTGCCCAAGCTCCGCTTGGGCGCCTCCGGGGGGGGACGCGGTGCTTGGGCACGAGGGCTGTGTGTAACGGTGTCTAGAGGCTGGCAATGAAGCTCCGCTTCACCAAGATGCATGGACTGGGAAATGATTTCGTCGTCTTCGATGCGGTCCGCCAGCACCTGCAGGTAACGTCGGAGCAATGCCGGGCACTCGCCGATCGCCGTTTCGGTATCGGCTGCGACCAGATCCTCTTGGTGGAGCCTCCCCACGACTCGGACACGGACTTCTATTACCGCATCTTCAACGCCGACGGCTCCGAGGTCGAGCAATGCGGCAACGGTGCCCGATGCTTCGCTCTGTTCGTGCGGGAACAAGGCCTCACCGACAAGACCGACATTCCCGTAGGTACCAAGGGCGGAGCGATCCGCCTCTACGTGGAGCCGAATGGCCAGGTGCGGGTGAACATGGGCGCGCCGACCTTCGAGCCGACAAGAATCCCCTTTGTTGCGGATGCGGCCGCAGATCGCTACGAGCTGGACGTCGACGGCCGGCAGCTCAACATCGGCGCGGTATCGATGGGTAATCCCCACGCGGTGCTGCTGGTGGACGACGTTGAATCGGCGCCCGTGACGGCTCTGGGCACGATGATCGAGCACCACACACGCTTTCCCCAGCGGGTGAACGCAGGCTTCATGCAAGTGCTCGATCGGAATCGCATTCGCTTGAGGGTCTACGAACGCGGGGCCGGCGAGACCTTGGCCTGCGGAACCGGTGCGTGCGCCGCAGTGGTGGTGGGTAAACGTTGGGGACTGCTCTCGGACCGGGTCTGGGTCAATCTGCCGGGCGGGGATCTTATGATAGAGTGGCGCGGCGAGCCCGGACCCGTTTGGATGACGGGCCCCGCAGTGACCGTCTTCGATGGGGAAATCGAGCTATGAGCACGCAACAGGCGGAAGAAAAGCCCAACCCTGAGGATGCGATTGGGGGGGAGCCGGTCGTCGCCTATCTGGAGTCCCATCCGGAGTTCTTCGAGCAGCATCCAGACCTGGTCGCGCGTCTGCGCGTCCCGCACGGCGCCGGCAGCGCCATCTCCCTCATCGAGCACCAGGTCTCCGTGCTGCGAACCCAGCTCGAGACCGAGCGGCGGCGTCTCGCGCACCTAATCGCCCGGGCGCGGGAATACGAGAGCCTCTCCAGCCGACTGCATGGGCTGGTCCTCCAGCTCATCAAAGCGACCAACCTGGACCAAGTATCGGGCGTTCTTGGCGACGCCCTGCGCAAGGAATTCAAGGCCGAAGCCGTAACCCTCAAGCTGTTCCAGGTGACGGAGGACGACGCTGAAACGGACCCGATGGTCGCCGCCTTCCGTGAATTCCTGGGCCGCAAGCACGCCCTGTGCGGCCCGCTGGACGCGGAGCGAAACGCCATCCTTTTCGGCATACAAGGGGAAGCCGTCCAGTCCGCCACGCTCATTCCGATTCGCGCAAACGGCACCTCGGGGGTGCTTGCCATCGGCAGCGCGGATGCCGAGCGTTTCCGCCCCGAGATGGGAACGGATCTCCTCGACCGCCTGGGCGAGATCGTCAGCCAGAAGCTCGAGGCCCTCGGCGAGGGTGATGCCTGAGTCCACGGCCAGCGAGCTGCTGGAGGCATTTCTCCACCACCTAGCCCATGAGCGGCGCCTTTCGGTCCTCACGCTCGCCAGCTATCAGCGCGACCTGGCACGTATCCGCGATTGGCTGGAGGGCGGCGGCATTAGGTCGTGGGTCCAGCTGGACCAGCCGACCGTGCGCCAGTACGTCGCCTGGCGCCACCGTAGAGGGGTGTCCGGCAAGACGCTCCAGCGGGA
The DNA here is from genome assembly GCA_963824085.1 of uncultured Gammaproteobacteria bacterium. Classification (GTDB taxonomy): domain Bacteria; phylum Pseudomonadota; class Gammaproteobacteria; order Chromatiales; family Chromatiaceae; genus JARRNE01. Next base: position 21,190 of record CAWGNT010000002.1, on the reverse strand, counting down.
GCTCTCCGCGCTGCGCAGCCTCTACCGTTATCTGATCCGGGAGGGCGTAATCGGCCACAACCCCGCCCAGGGTGTGCGTGCACCGAAGGCCGCCCGCAGGCTGCCCGCCACGCTGGACGCGGATCACCTAAGCGCCCTGCTGAACCGTCCCGCCGATGACCCGCTCACCTTGCGAGATACGGCCATGATCGAGCTCTTCTACTCCTCCGGGCTGCGGCTCGCGGAGCTCGTCTCGGTGAACCTGGGCGACATCGACGTGCAGGACGCCACCCTGGAGGTCATCGGCAAGGGGGCCAAGACTCGTCGCGTGCCCGTCGGCGCAAAGGCTTTGGAGGCCATACGCCGCTGGCTGGAGGTTCGAGGGGGCTACGCGACGGCGGAGGAGCGCGCCCTCTTTGTCAGCAGCCGCGGCATCCGCATCCACCCCAGGACCGTGCAGCAGCGCCTACAACACTGGGCCTCAAAGCAGGGCGCCAACCGCAGCATCCACCCCCATCTGCTGCGACACTCCTTCGCGAGCCACCTCCTGGAGTCCTCGGGGGACCTTCGTGCCGTTCAGGAGCTGCTTGGCCACTCAGACATCTCCACCACCCAGATCTATACGCACCTGGATTTCCAGCACCTCGCCCAGGTCTATGACAAGACCCATCCGCGGGCGAAAAAGAAATCGTGACGTAGGCCGGCGGAACGGACCGGGAGAGCTGGTCGGACGCATCAGCTGGACCAATCCTCCAGAGCCAGACCGCTTACTCGAGAAAACTCGCGCGTATTTGCGGTGACGAAGGTCAGCCCCCGCGCCAAGCCACAGCCTGCGAGCATAATGTCGTAAGGGCCGATGGGGGTCCCGGTGGCGCGCAGTGTGGCTCGCACGGCAGCGGTTGCTTTCGCGTCTTCGCGCGCGTAAGTGAGGAGGTGGACCGATGAGAAAAACGCGTCCAGGATCGGCCTCAGCTTCTGAGCGCGGCCCGGATTCAGGGCAAGGCCATATTCGATCTCCATCAGGGTGACACTCGACACGGCGATGTCATCGGGATTGCTGGCCTTGATGTGCCCGAGCACAGCCGGGTTGCCTCGCGCGAACAAGCTTAGGATGCAAGTGTCGAGCAGGTAAATCACGACAGCGGGTCAACGGAGGGCTGGCCCAGCTCGTCACGGTAGGCCTCGAAATACGGAGCGTCCGGCACACCCTCGAATTCGAGCACTGCCGCTGGCCAACCGGAACACCGGTTACGAACGATCCAGAGCTCGATCGCCTCGCGGATCACAGCGTTGCGGGTCTTGCCCGACTGCCGAGCCAACTCGCTCAAGCGCTTACCTACATCGTCGTTCACATAGATATTGAAGTGCATCCTCTTTCGCCTATCGCGCCACTGGCATCACACGTTTAGATGTTATGCCTGGTCGATGGCACCTGCAAGGAGGAACGGAACCGAAGCGGGCGAGACAAGAGGCGGTCCGGGACGTGTTGGGCACCTGGTTTTTGCTCACCGAAACCCCATGCGTAGAATGCAGGATCGATATCCGGGCTGGAGCACGCACCCATGGAGACATTTCGCGGCACTACCATCCTCTCTGTCCGCCGCGGCGGACAGGTCGTCATCGGCGGAGACGGGCAGGTGTCTCTCGGGCAGACGGTAATGAAGGGGAACGCCCGCAAGGTGCGCCGCCTTTACAAGGACCGGGTCTTGGCGGGCTTTGCGGGCGCGACGGCGGACGCCTTCACCCTCTTCGAGCGCTTCGAGGGTAAGCTCGAGAAGCACCAGGGGAACCTCACCCGCTCCGCCGTCGAGCTCGCCAAGGACTGGCGCACCGACCGCATGCTGCGGCGGCTCGAGGCCCTCTTGTGCGTCGCCGATGGGCATGCATCCCTCATCATTTCCGGGACCGGGGACGTGATCGAGCCGGAGTACGACTTGATGGCCATCGGCTCGGGCGGCTCCTTCGCGCAGGCGGCGGCGCGCGCTCTGCTCGAGAACACGGAGCTCGCCGCGCGCGAGATCGTCGAGCGGGCTCTCCACATTGCCGCGGACATCTGTATCTACACCAATCACAACCTGGTGCTGGAGGAGCTCGCGGCCGAAGCCGATTAGATCAGAACGCCGCGGGCTTCTCCCGCTGGCCAGGGGGAGCGTTCCGAAGCGAGATAACCCGCGCGGTCCCGAACGCAAGCGCACTTGCGAAAACCCACATCGTCCCGCACGTTGTTGGGTTGTAAAGGTAGCGCCGCGGGCGAAAAGAGACTCTAGCTGGATTCCAAGTCACATGTCGGACATCACCCCCCAACGAATCGTCGCCGAGCTCGACAAGCACATCATCGGCCAGCACGAGGCCAAGCGGGCCGTCGCTGTGGCCCTTCGCAACCGGTGGCGCCGCGCCCAGATCCCAGAGCCGATGCGCTCAGAGATCACTCCCAAGAATATCCTCATGATCGGTCCCACCGGGGTCGGCAAGACCGAGATCGCGCGGCGGCTCGCGCGCCTCGCCGACGCGCCTTTCCTCAAGATCGAGGCCACCAAGTTCACCGAGGTGGGTTACGTCGGGCGCGACGTGGAATCGATCGTCCGCGACCTCGTGGACGTCTCCGTCAAGATGGCCCGTGAGCAGGAGATGGCGAAGAACGCCGGACAGGCAGCAGCCGCTGCCGAGGAGCGCGTCCTGGATGCGCTCCTGCCGCCCCCGTCGAGCTTCGAGGAAGAAAGTCAGGCGGGCGGGGCCTCCTCCGCGACACGCGAGAAGTTTCGCGAGAAACTCCGCCAGGGCGAGCTCGACGAGCGGGAGATCGAGGTCCAGGTCAATGCCTCGCCCGTCGGGGTGGAGATCATGGCCCCGCCCGGGATGGAAGAGATGACCAGCCAGCTGCAAAGCCTGTTTCAGAACATGGGGCAGGGGCGGACCAAACGGCGCAAGCTCAAGATTCGAGACGCCATCAAGGTGCTCAAGGACGAGGAGGCCGCCAAGCGAGTCAATGAAGAGGACCTAAAGCTGCGCGCCGTCGCGAACGCCGAGCAGAACGGAATCGTGTTCCTCGACGAGCTGGACAAGATCACCAAGCGCTCCGAGCACGGCGGCGGAGGTGCTGACGTATCGCGCGAGGGCGTTCAGCGCGACCTCCTGCCGCTGGTCGAGGGCAGCACGGTGTCGACCAAGTACGGCATGGTACGCACCGACCACATCCTCTTCATCGCGTCGGGCGCGTTTCACCTGGCCAAGCCCTCGGATCTGATCCCCGAGCTTCAGGGGCGACTGCCGATCCGGGTGGAGCTGCGGGCACTCACCACCGAAGACTTCGTGCGTATTTTGACCGAGCCTGACGCGTCCCTCACGGATCAGTACAAGGCGCTCCTGGCGACGGAGGGCGTGGGCCTCGAGTTTACCGAGGACGGCATCCGCCGCATCGCGGAGATCGCCTGGCAGGTGAACGAGCGCACCGAGAACATCGGCGCGCGGCGCCTTCACACCGTCCTGGAGCGCTTGTTGGAGGACATCTCATACAAGGCGACCGAGCTCGACCGCGTGACGGTAACCGTGAATGACGCCTATGTGGACCAGAACCTCTCGGAGCTGGCAGCGGACGAAGACCTGTCCCGCTACATCCTCTAGCGCGAGCTACCACGCAGCAACGCCAAATTAATCGTAATTCATACCCCTTTCCCATGTGGTTTTTTCAGGGGCCGGGCTCCACCCGTCGGGGGATGCCGTGAATACATCCCTGTAAGGTTGACGACAGCCTCCCTGCTGCCGACACCCCCGACAGATGCAACCCCACCCCTAAGGCGGCAAACCGAAAACGCCATGTGAGCCGTGTATAACGCCCTGTCCTTCGGCCCAAACCCGAGGACACCTTCCGGAGAAAACGATGCCCACACCCACCGAGCTCAACCTGCACCGCCAGTCTCGTGTGCTGGAGATTACCTTCGACGACGGCTCTCACTTCAACTTCCCGTGCGAGTACTTGCGGGTCTACTCGCCGTCCGCCGAGGTCCAGGGTCACGGCCCGGGTCAGCGGGTGCTGCAGATTGGCAAGGAAGATGTGAACATCGACAAGATAGAGCCCGTGGGTAACTACGCCATCTGCCTGTACTTCGACGATGAGCACAATACCGGCATTTACTCCTGGGAATACCTGTACAACCTGGGTGTTCACCAGGAGATCAACTGGGCCGAGTATCTAGCGGAGCTTGAGAAGGCTGGACAGAAGCGCAGCAAGCCTTCGTGAGCTCGGCGAGCAGCGTTCCCCTAAGGGGGGGACCGGGCGATCTTCTCGATAGCCCTGTAGATCCGATGAAGGCTCGAACCGCATCGATCGCGGATAAGTGTCTCGATCGATGCGGTTTACTGCGTTCACCACATCCTGCGCGTTACGCGCTGCGCCAACGCGTCGGCGATGCCCGTAGTGTAGAATCGCGGTCTGTTTGGGAGGGCTCAGCATGCAGGACGACAAGACCACCCACTTCGGTTACAGACAGGTCCCGGTTGGCGAGAAGGCGCAGCACGTGCGGGCGGTGTTCGAGTCCGTAGCCTCCCGCTACGATCTCATGAACGACCTGATGTCGCTGGGCGTCCACAGGCTGTGGAAACGCCAGGCAGTGGCCCTTGCCGGTCTGCACGGCGGTCAGCGGGTGCTCGACTTGGCCTCTGGTACCGGCGATCTCGCCGAACGCTTTGCGGGCATCGTCGGCCCAGCGGGCGAGGTAGTAGTCACGGACATCAATGCCGCCATGCTTACGCGCGGCCGCGACCGGCTGGTCGACGCCGGAGTGGTGGGCAACGTCTACTACGCCCAGCTGAACGCCGAGGCCCTTCCCTTCCCCGATGACCACTTCGACTGCGTGACCATCGGCTTCGGGCTGCGCAACGTCACCCACAAGCAGCGGGCTCTCGACGAGATGTTCCGCGTCCTTCGCCCTGCCGGACGTGCCGTCATCCTCGAGTTCTCGCACCCCACCAGTCGCCCCCTGCAGAAGGCCTACGACCTCTACTCGTTCTCGGTCCTGCCCGCCCTCGGCCGGCTCGTCGCCGGCGACGTTGAGAGCTATCGCTACCTCGCGGAGTCCATCCGGATGCACCCGGATCAGGAAACCCTACGAGCAATGATGGAGCAGGCGGGTTTCGAGCGCTGCCAGTATTTCAATTTCAGCGGCGGGATCGTCGCCATCCATCGGGGCTACAAGCTGTGAGCGGGGGGCTGCCAATCCCGGAAGCCGCCGCGGCCGGAGTGGAGCAGGCGCTCAACCGATACCTCGCCCTGGACCCCGAGGGCGCGCAGCGGCTCGCGCGGCTGCACGGCCGGGTGATCTGCATCGAGGTCACGGGATTCGGCACGCGCCTCTATCTGATCCCAGGCACCAAGGGCATACAAGTATTCGGCGACTACGCCGGCGAGCCCGACTGCGTGCTGCGGGGACCGCCGCTGGCCCTCACGCGCATCGGCGTCACGCAGCGCAAGGAGGACCAGCTCTTCTCCGGGCAGGTCCAGGTGTCCGGCGACACCCACCTCGCCCAGGAATTTGGCCGTCTGATCGGGGGCATCGAGGTGGACTGGGAGGAGCAGCTCTCCCGCATCATCGGCGATCCCGCCGCCCATGAGATCGGGTCCGCCGTCCGCGCCACTCAACGCTGGGGCGACCGCTCGGCCGATACACTCGCCCAGGATGTCAAGGAGTATCTCCAGGAGGAAGGCCGGCTCCTTCCGACCCGCTACGAGACTGAGGCGTTTCTCGACGAGGTGGATAGGCTGCGCGACGACGTCGAGCGTCTGGCCGCGCGCGTCGACCGCATCGCACAGAGGCTCCCGCAGACCGACGGCGAGCAATGATCCGCCCCGCTCAGGCCTTCCGCCTGATCCACATCAACCTCGTGTTGCTCCGCCACGGACTGGACGAGGTCATACTCGCGACCCACCTCTTCCGCCCGCTGCGTTTCCTCCTCTACCTGACGCCCTGGTACTGGCTGCGACGCGACCTACCGCCCTATCCGGTCCGCATCCGGCGCGTCCTCGAGGATCTGGGTCCGATCTTCGTCAAGTTCGGCCAAATCCTTTCCACTCGGCGCGACCTCCTGCCGGACGACCTCGCGGTGGAGCTCGCCAAGCTCCAGGATCGCGTACCTCCGTTCCCGGGTACCACGGCGCGTTCCCTGATCGAGAAGAGCTGGAAGCGACCCATCGAATCGGCGCTCGACGACTTCAGCGAGATTCCGCTCGCATCCGCGTCCATCGCCCAGGTCCACACCGCCCGTTCGAAGGACGGGCGCGAGGTCGTCGTCAAGGTGTTGCGCCCGGGGGTCGAGAGGATCATCCGGCGCGATATCGGCCTCATGTACATAGTCGCCGAGTTGGCGCAGCGCTACTGGAAAGAGGGGCGGCGGCTGCGTCCCGTCGAGGTCGTGCAGGAATACGAGAAGACCATCTTCGACGAGCTCGACCTGCAGCGCGAGGCCGCGAACGCGGCACAGCTGAGGCGCAATTTTCTCGGCAGCGAAGCCCTCTATGTCCCCGAGGTCTACTGGGACCTCACGCGCTCCAACGTGATGGTCATGGAGCGTATCTACGGCACGCCCGTAAGCGACGTGCCCGCTCTCAAGGCACAGGGCGTCAGCATGCGGCTCCTGGGCGAGCGCGGCGTCGAGATCTTCTTCACCCAGGTGTTCCGCGACAACTTCTTCCACGCCGACATGCACCCGGGGAACATCTTCGTGGAGCCCAGCGGACGCTACATCGCGGTGGACTTCGGGATCGTCGGAACGCTGACAAAGGGAGATCAACGCTATCTGGCCGAGAACCTGCTGGCCTTTTTCAAGCGGGACTACCGCCGGGTCGCCGAGCTGCACGTGGAGTCCGGCTGGGTCCCGCCGGGAACCCGGGTAGACGAGTTCGAGTCGGCCATCCGCACGGTGAGCGAGCCCATCTTCGAGAAGCCCCTCTCCGAGATCTCCTTCGGCCACTTCCTGCTGCGGCTCTTCCAGACGGCCCGACGCTTCAACATGGAGGTCCAGCCCCAGCTCGTCCTGCTGCAAAAAACCCTGCTCAACATCGAGGGTCTTGGGCGCCAGCTCTATCCCGAGCTCGACCTCTGGACTACGGCCAAGCCCTTCATGGAGCGCTGGATGAAGGAGCAGGTGGGGCCAAAGGCGATCCTGGAGCGGGCGCGGCGCAACTTGGGACTCTTTTCCGAGCAGCTGCCCGAGCTGCCCCTCCTCGCCTACAAGGTTCTCAGCGGCCTGGAGCAGCAAAGTCTGCCAATCCGGTGGCGCTCCGACGAGCTCGAGCTGCTGCGCCGGGAGATGCGGACCCATCGTTCGCAGATGCTCGCCGCCTTCGGCGGCGGTGCCTTGATCCTCAGCGGCACCCTCATCCTCATCCTTGGACCCGGGGCCATGCTGACAAATACGACGGCGCAGGTCCTGGCCGGCGCCTGCTTCCTGGCGGGCGGCTGGCTGTTGGTCCGGATGACGGCCTGAACGCCTCCGCGACGCCTCTTCGCCCCGCGGAAGCCCCTTGGCCGAAGCTCCACGCGACCCCCTTGTACCAGCGGGCAACCTCCGCCGAGTACGTTCCGAGAATCAGCGTATTGCAAGGGCAGCGCCGTAGGAAACGGGGATTAAGAGGTGCTTTCCCGGCCACCGGGTTCGCTGGCGCCTGTACCGGCCCCAGCGCGCCAGAATTTCGACCATCCCCGCCGCCGCGAACAAGCAGACGATCGGCATCACAGGATGACGAAAGCGACTCAGGCTCGCCGGGCCACCGGAGATCAGGACGAAGTAGACGGCGACGCCGAGCAGGAGCCACGTCGCCGCCCATGAAATCCTGCGCGAGAACAAGCCAACGAACGCCAGCAGGTAATAGGCCGCGAGCAGGATCCCGAGGGCGGCCATGGACCAGAAGGCAAGCGGACGCTCCTGCACCAGCCGTGCAGCTGCCGCAAGGATGCCCTTGTCGACGGCATCTCCAAGCAGGCCACCCTGCGCCGGATACAGCCGATACAAGCGCAGATAATCGACGGCCCCCGGATCGACGAGGGCGCGCAGCATGCCCTGCAGATGGATCACAGCGTACTCCAATGGATGATGCAAGATGATGGCAATCCCGGCACGCCCCATGCCGCGATAGCGTTCGGCGTCCGACCATCCGATCTGCTCGGGGTGCTGCTCGAGGTATAGCTGGCGATCCCGGTAGCCCATCTTCTCCTGGACCCGATAGTACGGGAGCCCGTCCTCTGATGCCAAGACGGCCGCGCCATTGTAGAAGTACAGGTTTATGTCCTGGATCGCAGAGAAACCGGTGTAGCCCGCAACCCAAGCGTTGCGAACCTGCCAGGCACCGACGAGCGCCACGGCCGTGACGACGAAAAGGACTGCATGCGTGAGGCGCTGTGTGCGCTCGGGACCCGAGCGCAGTGCCATGGCAGCGAGGAGCGCCCCGAGCCAAAGCGGCAAGAAGTAGGATACCGGCCGCACGTAGATGGAGGCGGCGAGCGGAACCGCCGCCAGTACCGCATCGCGCCAGCGCCCGCTCGCCTGGTAGCGGACGAGGAGATCGAGGGCGCTCGCGACGAGAAAGGTGAACAGTGTTTCAGTCAGAATCAGGCTTGCATACAGTGCCGAAAGGGGCTCGATCGCATAGAGCCCTGCTGCGATAAGCGCGGTTCTACGGTCCCGGGTCACGACCCACCCCAGATCGTAGACAAGTATGACGGTGAGGGTGCTGAGCAGGATCTGAAGCATGACGGTAACCAATTCCGGTGCGCCCAGGCTGACTCCCGGCAGCAGCAGTAGAGGGTAACCTGGCGTGCGGACGATTTCCGGCTCCCCAGGGGGTCCGAAGGTACCGGTTTCAAGTAGCTCCTGCGCATCCTGCAGATAAGAGTCGGTGTCGGGGGCATGGAATGCGTTTGGACCCGAGCCGGTTGCAAGGACACCAACGGTAACCAGCGCGCGGATCACGAGCGCCGCGATCACCACCAACCCCAGCGCCGTCCCATCCGTGCGGAGCAAAAAGGTTCTGCTCACCTTAGGCGGTGTTCCCGTACGAAGCGCCGAATCGCGGCCATGCCGCGTGCTCGGCTGCTGCCGAATGTCCAGATCGAATGTCCGGCGAAAGTGCAAAGCAAAACCGCTCCCGTCGCGAAGACCTGGGCAAAGAGGTAGTGGACGCCTCCTGCAATTAGCGTGTGCATGACCGCCGAGTTCAAGCTGAGCCCGATACCTGCGACCGTCATGAACCTTATGAGTGCCAGTCGGTGTTGCTCGGTGCTGCGAAAGGTAAACCGATAATTGAGGAAATAATTCACAAACGCGCTAACGACGAATCCGGCCCCCGACGCCAATACGGGATTGGACCCGGCTAAATCTACCAGCAAAAACAGGATCAGATATTGGACGGCGGTGGCTATAGCACCGACCAGCGCGAAGCTCGGCAATCGGTCCAGTAAACCGAACGCAGCAGGGACCCAGCCCAGTTTCCCGCCGCGGTTGCCTCTCAAGAGACTGATTCCTCGCACTACTGTGCCGGCTTGCGAATAGTCCAGTGCTTAGATCATCTTCTCGATGATATAGCGCGGCCGGGCCTTTACTTCCTGATAGACCTTACCAAGGTACTCCCCGATGATGCCGACACATAGAATCTGCACACCACCCAGGAGATAGATCGGTAATATGGTTGATGTCCAGCCGGGTACCGCATGACTGGTGAAAAGTCGGACCCAGAGGGACCATGCGACCATTACTGCGCTCAGTATGAACAGGATGAAGCCCGTCAGCGTGATGAGTCGCAGCGGCACGACTGAGAAGGATGTCACCGCATCGAGGGCAAGACCGAACATACTGCGTAGCGGGTATTTCGATTCCCCTGCGAAGCGTTCGGATCGAGCATATGTGACGATGGCAGACGGGAATCCGACAAGGGGCACCAGGCCGCGGAGAAACAAATTCACCTCCCGAAACTGCTTGAGCGCCTCGACAGCGCACCGGCTCATCAGCCGAAAATCCGCGTGGTTGTAGATCGACTCGGCGCCGAGAATGCTCATCAAACGGTAGAAGACCTCGGCCGTGTACCGCTTGAACGGACGATCCGTTAAACGCTCTTTACGGACCCCGTACACAATGTCTATCCCCCGGCTGTACTCGGTTAACATGTCCGGGATAACACCAATGTCATCCTGCAGATCTGCGTCGACACTCACCAGAACATCACCGTCAGCGGTAAAAAGGCCAGCGAGCAGCGCGTTCTGATGGCCGCGGTTCCGCGACAGCTTTATGCCGGACACGAGGGGACTGTCCCGGGCCAGTCGTTCAATTAAAGCCCAAGTACCGTCGCGGCTGCCGTCATCGACGAAGCAGACTTTGCTCGTCGGCGCGATGCGGCCCTCCTCGATCAGCCGCTCAATCAGCGCAGTCAGTCTCCGCGCGGTCTCAGGCAGCACGGACTCCTCGTTGAAGCACGGCACGACGATGCCAAGCCGAGAGGTACCGCAGGCATTGCCTCGTTCAAAGGTCGATTCGCGCATGTCTCCGCAGGTAAGCGAAATAGGTCAACGATGGCGGCCCGCGTGACTCCCGGGGCCGCCGAAGCATATCATCCGGACAGCGCCTTCGAAACCAGCCCTAGGTAACCCGGGTAACCGTTCACCTCCCCCTTTGAGAAAGCGGGTTGGGGGAATTACCGAGCCAGAACCCCCCTTTGTTTGAAGGGGGACTGACCGACTACAGCCCTGGTCCTCCGTTTGCCGACGCGGGACGCCGATGGGAGCGTAAGTCCAAGTTGGAGAAACGGCACCGCAGATGAGCACAGTCCCGCTGCGCCGCCGGCGAGTTTCGAGCCGGCCCGCGGCACCGCCGAGGTCGCACGCCCGGGATGATCCATCGCGAATGCCCAACCGGAGCTTGGCGCGAATGGGATGTGGTCGCCTCCGCAACATCTCCCGTTCTGAACAAGGCGACTGGATTCTTCCCTCAGCTGGTGGGTCTGGCGCGGGTCGGCGGAACCCTCGGCGCCGGAGGGCGCCGCGGAGCCTGCATGAAGGTATTCACGGCGTGTTCCGACGGCCAGCCCCAGACCCCTGGCCCCGCGGCGCACCTGAGCTTTAGCGCTAATCGCGTTGAGGAAACATGCGCAGGGCCCTGACCTCCGGAGCTTCCTCACATGAATCACCCTGCTGATCCCGGGACGGCCGTCAGCCGCAAAATAGGCGGCATCTCCAAAGAGAAGTGGATCGTCACGGCGTTCTTTCTGGCGTTCCTTCTTACCGGACTCGGCATTTACAAGGACTACGGCATCTCGTGGGACGAGCCTGAGCAGCAGCGCTACGGCCATACCGTGGTCGATTACATGTTCACGAGTGACCGCAAGCTCATCACCGACTGGGACAAATACCACGGGCCGGCTTTTGAAATCCTGCTTGACGGAGTTGATCGGATCATTGGACCGAAGGACACCCAGCAGCGCTTTCGGCTGCGTCACCTTCTGAATTTTCTCCTATTCTATTTCAGCGTCTGGTGTTTTTACCTCTTTTGCCGCGCGCGCTTCAATGACTGGCACATCGCTTTGCTAGGTTGCCTCATGCTGGTGACCTGCCCACGAATATTCGGGCAGGCTTTTTACAACTCCAAGGACTTGCCCTTTCTCTCTTTGATGATCATCAGCTTTCTCACGCTGCAGCGGTTTGGCGACCAAAAGACGGTAAAGTGGGCAATCCTGCATGGGTTAAGCTCGGGATTGACCGTTGCCATCAGGATTCTCGGCCTGTTGGTCCCAGCGTTCACCATGTCCTGGCTCATTGGCGATCTTCTATTCCAGGACAGAACGAGATGGCGCCAGCTCATCCTGACCGGAGGCATATATGGCGCCTTTTTCTTCGTCGGCATGCTACTTTTCTGGCCGATCCTCTGGGACGGCCCGCTGTATCATCTCTGGCAAGCGCTAAAGGAAATGTCTCGCTTCCCTTGGAGTGGGACCGTGGTTTACCTGGGAGACGTTGTCAGCGCAGCTAACTTGCCGTGGCATTATATACCGGTTTGGGTGTTATTGACCGTTCCGCCAGTGTATCTCCTGCTTTCCTCGCTTGGCATCCTCAGCGTGGGGCGTGATCTGCTCCGCGACCTCCCGGCGTTTCTGAGAACCCGAATATTAGACCTAAGCGTCATGGGCTGGGTGCTGGTTCCATGTGCGATGGTGATAGTTCTCCATTCAGTGGTCTATGACGGATGGAGGCATCTGTACTTCATTTATCCGGGGCTTGTGTTCTTTGCGCTGCTCGGTTGGACGGAGCTCTCGAAGATCCTCAAGTCGAAGCTAAGCCGTCGGACACGAACATGGACCGGCAGGCTCATAGCTTCGGCGGTCGCTCTGCAAGCGTTAGCCGTCGTCTCCTTCATGGTTAGAGCGCATCCCTACGAAGGCCTTTACTTCAATTCTTTGATCGGAGGCCTGCCGGGGGCGCGGTTTAGAATGGAGATGGATTATTTCGGTTTGTCGTATCGCTCCGCCCTCGAAGCGCTGGCGAATTACGATAAGAGTCCCCGCATTACGGTGTTTGTGGAGCAGGCCCCGGCCGTTTTCGATGCCGCCTTCCTGGAGCCGAAGGATTATTCGCGCCTCGTGTTTGTGCGGGACGCGGCATCGGCGATGTACTTCCTCGGCGCGTACCGCTCCCGCACAACCGACTACCCGTATGGGAAGGCGATCCATACGGAAAAGGTCGACGGTGTGCCCATCCTGTCGGTTTACAAGCTGAGGGACGTGCCGCCTGCGGCGCCGCTCCTGTCGATGTACAAGCTGCCGGAAGCTGCCGCGCCGAGCCCGGCGGCCCGAGAGGAGATGCTGGCTAGGGCCTGGCGGACAAATCTGGCGAGCAGCAGTGGGAAAAGCTCGGACGAGCTGAGGGAGCGGGTCGAGGAAGGCATCCGACAGGCCTTGCGCGGTTATATACGCAGCTCACGTGACCTTTTCGGTTCGCTGCCTAAGGGGCCGGGTTGCACCCGCCGGGAGTGTCGGCAGCAAGGAGGCTGCCGTCAAGGCTACAGGGATGTATTCACGCCGTCTCCCGGTGGGTGCAACCCGGCCCCGAAAAGCGAGAAACCCACGTCCGAAAGGTATATCTCCGCGGCCGCGCAGCCAGAGATCTCGCTTTCCCTCCAAGGTGAGGCCAAGCTCCGGCAAGGGAGGATTGGAAAAGTCGGACTCTCCGTCAGTGAGGGGGCCGTCGGTGATTTTCGGCGCAAACCGCTAGGTATTCCCTTTCGAAATCTGCGAGTAGCGCTCTACGACGTGACCCTCGACGTACCGGCTCTGCTGGATAACAGATTTGACATCCAGTATGTTGCCAGGGCCGAGTTGCGGAATCTCGAGTTGTTCGCTGATGCGATCAATGCCGCGGTCAGTCGTCAGTCAGATCCAATGGGGCGCGTGCGTCTCGCGTTCGCAAGTGACAGACTCACGCTGCAATGGCTCGGGAGCCCGCGAGTCCGGATTGACACGGAGGTCAGCACCGTGACAGACGACGAGAAGCCGAAATCGGAAAATCTATGGCTGCAACTCCATGACATTCGCATCGGCTTTCTCAACATTCCTGGCAGCTGGGCGCAATGGATTTTGCGTTCGCATCTTCCACTGATCAAAGCGAGTCCAAAAATTGGAGTGCTTCAACTCGGGCGGGTCGAAATGAAGGGTGGTCGATGCCGGATCGGGACGGACCAATAGTGCGCGCTCTTTGGCCGGACCGTCCGACCGCCCGCGGGGTGCCCGACGCGCAGAACGCACGCGGCGCGCTCAGCCGGATGCCGCCTGGGTGACGATGGAGATATCCCGGATGCGCTTTTCCGCATTGGACTCCTGGCGAGGCATAGCCGCGCTTGCGGTCGCCTTACTACATTCACCCTTTCAGAGCCACTTTCAAGCTCTGCAGGTAGTACAGAACAGCTATCTGCTGGTGGACTTCTTCTTCGTGCTCAGCGGCTTCGTCATCACCCATGCTTATCTCCAGCGTCTTCGCAAACCCGGCGGGTTTGGGTCGTTCGTGATCCGCCGCTTCGGGCGTCTGTGGCCGCTGCATATCTTCGTGCTCGGGGCGTTCCTTGTCCTCGAGCTGGTAAAGCTGCTGCTTGTCGACGGTGCGCAGCTCGCGGCAAAGTCTCCGCCCTTCACAGGCGGGACGTCCCTCGAGAGCCTGTTCTCCAGCATCTTTCTGGCGCAATCCTTGGGTCTGCATGACGCTGTCACCTGGAACGCGCCGAGCTGGAGCATAAGCGTCGAGTTCTACACCTACCTTCTGTTCGCGCTGGTGGTGCTGACGCTCGGCCGCTACATGCTGTCCGCCGCAGTCATCCTCATCCTCGGCAGTCTCTCCATCATCATCGGGCTCGCCCACGGCTTCATGGGTGTATCACTCGACTACGGCTTTTTCCGGTGCATCGCGGGATTTTTCATGGGATACCTCACCTACCGCGCCTACCGCACCGCCGGGGCCTCCATCTCCGCGGGGAGCGAGACGGCTGCGTTGGCGATCATGTTGCTGTTCCTCCTCTATGCGGGACGAGGAGTACCCACGGTGCTTGCGCCTTTCGTGTTCTCACTGATCGTCTTCGTCTTCGCCGCCGAGGGCGGCACCATATCCCGACTCCTGCGACGCCAGCCATTCCGTGCGTTGGGTGAGTGGTCCTACTCCATTTACATGGTCCACGCCTTCTTCGTCGTCGTGATCATGCGAGCCGCCCAGGTGATCGCGACCCTGACGGGCAGCCCCTTGCTCGCCCATTCCGTTGCGGCCGGCGGCGAACCCCAAAAGACGCTCGTCTACTGGGGCAACGCCTATCTCACGGACGCCATGACAGCCGTCTACTTGGCGTTGACAATCCTGATTGCCTCATTGACCTATCGGTTCGTGGAGCAGCCTGGGCGGTCTTGGTTCAACAGGGTTGCCCAGCGTCACGAGTCACGGCGTGCAGCGAACCTCAATGGGCTTGCGCCCAAGGCTGCCGCCGTAGCAGCCGAAGGGCATCGCGCGACGGACCCCGCCCAAGTGCCACGACGAAGTCCCTTCATGGTTCGAGACGAGACGGTTTGAAGACGAAATGTGCCCGAGCTGAATAGTTCCAACCGAATACGATCCCCGATGCCGCGATCTTCGAGAGCAACAGATTGAAGCTCAGGTACCCCACCAGGACGAGCATCGCCAACTGGTTAATTGCGAGACCTATTGCGCTGACGACGAATACCAGCGCCACCTCATGGTTACGCGAGAATCTGGCCTTGCTCTCGAATACGTGCAGAATGCTCAACACGTAGTTCAAGAGGGTAGCCGCGATGAACGACATGCAGGCCGCCAGAAGGTAGTGGATGCCGAGCACCACGGCCAATAGCCAAAACAAGGACCAATCTAGAAGCGCTGCGGTGCCTCCGACGAACAGATAGCGGATCAACCTCAACCTCATCGGAATAGGTTATATTTCACGATGCAGTAGAGTGCCCGTACGCCGTCCTTCCAGCCGATCTTTTTGCCTTCTTCATAGGTACGGCCGTAGTACGAAATGCCGACCTCATAGATACGGCAGCGCAATTTCGCGACCTTGGCGGTGATCTCAGGCTCGAATCCAAATCGGTTCTCCTCGATCGCAATCCCTTGAATGACCTCCCTGCGAAACACCTTGTAACAGGTCTCCATGTCGCTAAGATTCAGGTCGGTGAACATATTCGACAGGGTTGTGAGCAAGCCGTTGCCGACCCGGTGCCAGAAGTAGAGAACCCGGTGCGCCTCCCCGCCCGTGAAGCGCGAGCCGAACACAACGTCCGCTTTGTTCTGGAGGATCGGTGCTACCAGCTTCGGGTATTCATTAGGATCGTATTCGAGATCGGCATCCTGGATGATGACGATATCGCCGGTTGCCGCCTGGATCCCTGTCCGCAGCGCCGCCCCCTTGCCCTGATTGACGTCGTGATACAGGATCTTGGCAACCCGGCCGGAGGGCTCGATTTTGCTCTTCAGCTTCTCTCTTGTCCCGTCGCGCGAGCAGTCATCGACGATGATGATCTCCTTGCTTGCGTGTGGCGAGCCGTTAACGGCGTCGATGACGGCATCGATGGTGCTGGCCTCGTTGTAGCAGGGGATGACAACAGAAAGCTTCATAGGTTGGTCTTGAAATACGAAATGGTTCGCCTGAGCCCTTCATCCAGGGGCACCGTCGGCCTCCACCCCAACTTGGCGGCAGCCAAGTTGATATCCGGCTGGCGCTGTTGCGGATCGTTCTCCGGCAAAGGCATAAAGGAAAGTCTACTGCTCGAGTCGGTTAACCTGATGATCTGCTCGGCCAACTCGAGCATACTGAATTCTTGGTCGTTTCCGAGATTCACCGGGCCCGTGAATTCGTTCTCGGTGTCCATCATGGTGATCATTCCCTCGATCAGATCGTCCACGTAGCAGAAGCTGCGCGTCTGCGAGCCGTCGCCGTAAATAGTGATGTCATCGCCGCGCAGGGCCTGCATGATGAAATTGCTCACGACCCGGCCATCATTGGGATGCATGCGGGGGCCGTAGGTATTGAAGATACGCACGACCTTGATACGGAGGTCGTGCTGCCGCCAATAATCGAAAAAGAGCGTCTCCGCGCAGCGCTTCCCTTCGTCATAGCAGCTGCGCGGGCCTATGGGATTCACGTTTCCCCAGTAGCCTTCTTGCTGCGGGTGCACCACGGGGTCACCGTACACCTCGGACGTGGACGCCTGGAGTATCTTGGCCTTGACCCGTTTTGCGAGACCCAGCATGTTGATGGCACCGTGCACGCTGGTCTTGGTGGTTTGCACGGGATCGAACTGGTAATGCACCGGTGAGGCGGGGCACGCCAGGTTATAGATTTCGTCGACCTCGACGTACAAGGGGAAGGTCACGTCGTGCCGCATCAATTCGAAGTTTGGCGCTTGTAGCAAGTGCGAGATATTTTTCTTGGATCCCGTGAAGAAGTTGTCGACACACAGGACATCGTGATCTTGAGCGACAAGTCGGTCACATAGGTGCGAGCCTAGGAATCCGCCGCCGCCCGTCACCAGAATTCTTCTCATTAAGGGCCTCTGTGGAAGGTGATCATCTGCCAAGATACCAGGCCGCCGTGCGGCGAAGACCTTCTTCGACGGATACTGCCGGCTTCCATCCAAGCAATAGAGTCGCTTTGCCAGAGTCTACCTGAAGGGAGTCCAGCAGGCGCGCCACCGTATCGTCCCGGCCGAGGAGCCGGCCGGCGCGCCTGATCAGGGCAGGGGCCAGCGGAAACAGACGAGGCCGCTTGCCGAGGACCTCCGACAGGGTGCGAATCAGTTCCGGCGTCGAAAGGTCCTGCTGATCCGAGACCAGGAAGGTCTCTCCCGCCGCGGCGTCATGGGACACGCACGAGCCGATCAGGTCACACAGGTTCCACACGCTGACCAGACTGCGCCGATTCTGGACGCTCGCCAGAGGCAAGGGAATGCCCTTGTTGACGAGCTTTAGCAGCCTAAAAAAATTACCCTTTACGCCGCTCCCATACACCAAAGGCGGACGGATGACGACGACCTCGAGGCCGGTTGCGCGGGCGATACCCCACAGCTCGCGCTCCGCCGCCCACTTGGAGCGCCCGTAGGCATCCTCGGGAGCTGGGTCATCGGCCTCGGTGAAGGGACGGCCGGTCGTCCGCTCACCATTGACCTTGATGCTGCTCAAGTACACGAACCGCCGAACACCCGCACGAACAGACTGCTGCGCCAGATTGCGCGTCGCATCCACGTTCACGCGGCGAAATGCCGCCTCCGGATCGGACGAAGTGTCGCGCACGACATGGGCGCGACCGGCAAGATGGACGACGGCATCTATTCCGGTGAGCACGCCGCTCAAGTCTGGGGCTGCACTCAGGTCACCCGTCAGGAAGACATCGGTCCCCGCGGCCACACCCACATCCTTGGATCGAACAGCGGCCACCACCGAGTGGCCCAGCTCCGTCAAGAGGACGCACAGCGGTCGGCCGACGAAGCCGTTGGCTCCCGTCACCAGGATTCGACTCACCCAAGCAGCTCCCATACGTCAGTGCCCCAAGATCTCCTGGTAAAGCCTAAGGGTCGCATCGTTGACGATTTCCGCCGCGAACTCTGTCTCCGCGCGCCGCCTGCCATTAGCGCCGTATCGGCTGCGCAGGGCCGGGTTCACGATGAGGGTCTCGAGGGCGCAAGCAAGCGCTCCAGGATCGCGGCTCGGCACGAGCAGGCCATTCTCCCCGTCACGCACCGCCTCGCGGCAACCCGGCACATCCGTGGCCACGATGGGCCGCCCCGCGGCCAATGCCTCGAGCAACGCCTTAGGGAGACCTTCCCGGTAGGAGGGCAGACAGGCGATATGACAGTCGCGGAGGATGTCCGCTATATCCGCACGGTGCCCCAGCCAGTCAACTATGCCCTCTGCTTGCCAAGCCCTTAGCTGGGCCTCGCTGATAGCAGCAGGATTTCTGGCGTCGGGCGCGCCGACTAGGAGGAAGCAGGCGGCGAGGCCTTTTGCCTTCAGTATCCGTGCGGCCTTTACGTACTCCCCCACCCCCTTGTCCCACAGCATCCGAGCGATGAGCACGACCTTCGGCGTCCCCGCCGGCTCCGGAGCGGGATGGTAGCGCTCGATGTCCACACCGGCTCCGCGAATCAGAACGGCGTCCTCTTGCCGGACCAGACGGTCTCGGACCGCCGCCTCCAGATCATCCGGATTCTCGAACACCACCCGGCTGCCCGCCGGATTCAACAGGGCTCGAAGGGCCGTCCGGACAAACGGCCTGAGAACTGTCGCGAGCCGCGACGGCGACGAGAATACGAACCCCATTCCGACCGGTGCGTTGATCACGCGGCGTACCCCCAGCATCCGCGAGGCAATCGTGCCCAGTATGATGGGCTTGAGGGCAAAGTGATGCACCAGGTCGGGTTTGGTCTCGCGGTAGATGCGGTGAACCTGCCGAACGGTGCGCAGCTCGACCAGCGGATTTAGGCCGTGTCTGCTGATATCGATCGGCAACAGGGTTAGGCCCTTCCCGCGGATCGCTTCGCCGTGCTCCCGGACGCGGGTGAGCACAAGCACCTCGTACCCGGCCGCCTTCGCTGCAACCGCTCGATCGATGAAATGTGAGCAGAAGAACCAATCCTCGCTAACGAAGAACAACACGCGGGGCGGACGAGCGACGCTCATGTTGTCAGGCAGCAGGACATCTCGCGATTCGTGCTTTCACGCTTCGCGGGCGGCGCGAATCGGCATGACCGCCAGCTGACCCAATCCCTCCGGCGCTCAGGCGCCGACTGTAGTCGACCTGAGTCATGACCTGCAGCTCGCCTGCAGTGACGTGCTCGGCCACCTGTGCCAAGACCGCCTCAAGCAGATCGAACTGACCGCGGCCGGTGATGAAGTTGTGCGGGTGGGTATAGAGATGCACTACCTTGCCGGTCTCGATTGCGCGTCTGAGCATGCGCTTCAGGCGGCCAACCGTAACTGAGGGAGGTACCAGGCGGCGTCCACCGGCGCGGTGATTGAGGAGGATCGCGGGCGGTAAGGCGGCGGGGGCTCCGGGTTTCCCGTGCTCGGCTGGGCGGACCGAAAAATCGAGCTCGGCGACCAATCGCTGCAAACGAGCACCCGGATCGCGGCGCACCTCCAGGGGGTGCGGGGGACGGTAGGCGTCGAACTGGTGCGCAAGCCGCGCGAGATGGCCAGGCTGGTTGCGGGGAAAGACGAACGTGATTGGACGGATACCGCGCCGCCGCCAGAACACCTGCAGCAGCTCCAGCTCTCGCGCGGCCGCGTCCTCACCGGTATGCGCTTCGTCCAAGGGAAGGTGACTGAATCCGTGCGCGGCGATCTCGTGGGCACCCGAGGCACGTACGATATCGAGGGCCTGCGGACACAGCCAGCCATCCGTGATCCCCATCCGGTAGCTCGTCTTGAACGACGCCGCCCAGTCCCGCCCCTTATAGAGAATCGGTTCGTCCAGGAGGTAGGGGCACCCGGCTATCTCTTCGCGTGTGTGCACGAATGCGGCGACGAAGGCCCACGTGGCGGGAATCTCGTAACGATCGAAGACCCGCACGAGCCGCGTGTAGACCGCAGCCAGGGCGTCCGAAGTCCAGCCTTCCCGCGGGGGACCGGCAACCGCATCCGCCATCCCCCAATAGCCCTCACAGTCCAAAGAGAGGATGAAGGTGCCGGTACTCATCGCGTCGTCACGCAGCCTTCCGAGCTGATCCAGACCAACTTGGCCATTTCGCTTCGCGCCCCGCAGGATGACACTTCCGAGCTAAAGGCTGGCATCGCCGTCGAACGGGCTCGGATCCCAGGCCGAATCGGCTTCGAGGGCGGTCGCCAGCCACTGGTCGGCCGCCCGATAATAAAACAACCAACTAGGCATCTTGCGCCGAAGCGGAGACAGCGCCGACAGCGCCTC
The DNA here is from genome assembly GCA_963824085.1 of uncultured Gammaproteobacteria bacterium. Taxonomy (GTDB): domain Bacteria; phylum Pseudomonadota; class Gammaproteobacteria; order Chromatiales; family Chromatiaceae; genus JARRNE01. The sequence continues at coordinate 769 of CAWGNT010000002.1, read as the reverse complement.
GCGTTTGCGCGCGGACAGTCCGACCACTTCAACAACATGGATCCCCTGCTCGGCAGCCCGTCGTAGCGCACCCGCGACCAACGCCCGGACCCGCGACTGTGAATCGCCCAGGACCTGGAGGTCGGCCACTCGGTATCTCGTGAGCCCGATGGTCTCGTGGTCTTGACGAATCATCACGAGATATCCCGTGAGCCCGCCCTGCTCTTCGAGCGACAAGACTTCCATACCTCCGTCATCCCGCGCACGCTTGAAATGCCAGCTGAGGACGTCAGGGCTTCGCACCGCGAGAAGTCGGTTCGGCGTCTGACGGAGCTTCATCCAGAACTCGTCGAAGCGCCCATCGAAGTCGGTTAACCGACGAACATCCGGCCGCTCCTCGCGCGGCGCGCGCCGCTCGCGAAGCCAGCCGAGCACCCGCAGCAAGGCGGCGGCCGGGTAGCTCAGCCAGTCAGGCCTCGGGGCGCCCGCCTGGCGGAGTGCACTCGCCGCGAACCCCCGCTCGTTCGTTACCCAATAGAGGGCCTGATCGTAAGCAGGGTGGGGAACCGGCCGGAAGCGCATCGCCGACAAGATCTCTCCGACGCGCTCGCTCGCAGTGCTCGTGAGCAGCAGATCCAGGTTCGGTTGCCTCGTCCACCGCCGCAGCATACCGATCGCATGGCGCCGATATTCCGGATCGACGGCCCACGCGAAGCCCGTGCCGACGCGGATCGGTGTCTGGTTCCACTCGTATGGAAGGTGTAGGTTGCTGAAGGTTCCGACAACGCCG
>CAWGNT010000001.1:0-44606 GCA_963824085.1 uncultured Gammaproteobacteria bacterium | reverse complement strand
ACCTCCGACCACCTGAACCCCATTCAGGTGCGCTACCAGGCTGCGCTACGCCCCGGGAAGGTTCGTTAGGCTATTCGGTCGACCGCCTGATGTCAAATGGATCACCGCTTCAAGATGTGGAGGATTTCCTCAAGCTCCATACGCAGTTGCCGAATGATTTGATGGCTCTGTGAGAGGTCTTGCTTGGCACCCTCGCCCGAGAGCTGTTGACGCGCGCCGCCGATCGTGAACCCCTGCTCGTAGAGCAGGTTACGGATCTGCCGTACCATGAGCACGTCATGTCGCTGATAGTAGCGGCGATTCCCTCGGCGCTTGACGGGCTTGAGCTGAGGAAACTCCTGCTCCCAGTACCGGAGCACGTGGGGCTTGACTCCGCACAGCTCGCTGACCTCGCCGATCGTGAAGTAGCGTTTGCCGGGGATCGGCGGCAGCTCGGTGCTATTGGTCGCTTCCAGCATAGGCTTCCACCCGCGATTTGAGCTTTTGTCCCGGACGGAAAGTGACTACCCGGCGGGCGGTTATCGGAATCTCCTCTCCCGTCTTTGGATTGCGGCCAGGGCGTTCGTTCTTCGCCCTCAGATCAAAGTTGCCGAAACCAGACAGCTTCACCTGCTCGCCCTTCTCCAAGGCCGAGCGGATTTCCTCGAAGAACATCTCGACGATGTCCTTCGCCTCTCGCTTGTTCAGCCCTAGCTCCTCGAACAGGTGCTCGGCCATGTCGGCCTTCGTCAGCGCCATACTTCAATCCCTCAGTCGTGCCCCAAGTTCTCCATCGAGCCGGGCGAGCACCCGAGCAACCGCCCTCTCGACATCTGTATCTGTAAGTGTCTGAGAAGACGTCTGAAAAATCAATCCCAAGGCTAGGCTTTTTAGACCCGAATCTACTTTTTCGCCTCGGTAGACGTCAAAAAGGACGACTTTCTGCAGAAGGTCCGGCTCGGCGGCGAGGATACAGTCGCGCACGCGACGGTATTCGACCTGGTCCTGGACAACTAGAGCGAGATCGCGACGGATGGCGGGGAACTTCGACAGGGGCGCAAACGCGGGGAGGACGCCTTGCGCGATCTCGTCCAATGCAATCTCGAATAAAAAGGTGTTTCCGTCGAGGTCGAGACGCGCCGCGACGGCCGGGTGCAGCATACCGAGCATCCCTACGGATCGCCCTTCGCGCTCGATGCGCGTCGTCTGGCCGGGATGGAGCACCGGATGTTCGGCCGGGAGGTAGCGAAAATCGTCGGCGGCGCCGGTGGTTGCGAGCACCGCCTCGACGTCGGCCTTGAGGTCGAAAAAGTCGACTGCTCGGCTTGGCTCTCCCCATTGCTCCGGGAGCAGCGTGCCGGTGACCAGACCACTGAGCGCGCTTTCCTGGCGGAGTGGGCCGCCGTCGGTGCGAAACCGGAGCCCCGTCTCGAAGACACGCACCCGGCTTTCCTGCCTTGCCTGGTTCTGGCGCGCTGTCTGCAGGAGCCCCGGCCACAGCGTGGTGCGCATCACGGACATGTCGGAAGAGATAGGGTTGGCCAGGCGCAAAGGCTCTCGGTCAGGCTCTACGAGCGCCTGCAGCTCGGGACTCACAAAGCTGTAGGTGACGGCCTCATGGTATCCGCGCGCGACCAGGGCCGTACGCACCCGGTCGAGGTCCAGTACGCACTCCGGGGAGGCTCTGGTGCGCGCGGCGGATGCCGCATGGGTCACTGGGATGTTGTCGTAACCGTGGATGCGGCCGATCTCCGCGATCAGGTCTACCTCGAGGACGAGGTCGAAACGGCTGGTCGGAGGGCGTACGCGCCAGCCGTCTTCCGTCGCCTGAAGCTCCATACCTAGACGGGTCAAGATGTCCGCGATAGACGCATCGTCCAGGGTCAACCCGAGTACCCGGCGAATCCGGTCGCGCCGCAGAGTGAGCCAATCACTCCCGGGCAGGTGGGCGCTGGACGCCACCTCAACCACAGGCCCAGCTTTGCCCCCGACGATGTGCAACAGCAACTGGGTCGCGCGCTCGACGGCGCGGACCTGCAATTCTGGGTCGACTCCCCGCTCGAAACGGTGCGAAGAGTCCGTGCGCACGCCGTAGCTCCTAGCCTGACCGCTGATGGCCCCGGGTGTGAAGAAGGCACTCTCCAACAGGATGTCTCGCGTCCCCTCCTCCACAGCCGTCCCCGCTCCGCCCATGATGCCCGCAAGTGCAACTGGTCGTTGGCTGTCGGCGATGACCAGCGTATCGTCCCGCAGCTCAATCTCCTCACCGTTCAAGAGCGCCAGACGCTCGCCGCCGCGGGCCATACGCACGCGGATCTCCCCATTGAGCCGCCCGAGGTCGAAACCGTGCATCGGCTGGCCGAGCTCCAGGAGTACCAGGTTCGTTACGTCAACGACTGGACTGATAGCGCGGAGGCCGCTGCGCCGCAGACGCTCGCGGAGCCACAGCGGGCTTTCGACGGCCGGGTCTATGCCGCGGATAAGCCGGCAGACATAACGTGGACAGGCATCCGGCGCCTCAAGCCGAACCGGGAAGGTGTCTGCAATCGCGGCCGGCACGGGCTCGATCGCCGGCGGGTGGAGGGGGCTGCGGTTGATAACGCCCACCTCGCGCGCAACACCCGCGAGACTCAGGCAGTCACCTCGATCAGGGGTGAGATCGAGCTCGATGCACTGATCGTCCAAATCGAGCCAGCGCCGGAAATCCGCGCCGAGGGGCGCATCGGCGGGGAGCGCCATGATGCCGGCAGAAGAATCCGCAAGCCCCACCTCGGCCGCGGAACAGATCATGCCAACGGATTCGACGCCCCGCAATCTGGCACGTTTGATCTTCACAGCGCCCGGCAACTCGGCTCCGACCAGGGCGACCGGAACCTTCATGCCCGCCGCTACGTTTGCCGCCCCGCAGACGATCTGGAGGGGCTCGCCCTGGCCGACGTCGACACGGCAGACGCGAAGCTTGGCCGCATCCGGATGGGACTCGACGGACTCGACCAGACCGATCACCACTGCGTCGAAGGCGGGCGCCGCAGGTTCTAGTGCATCCACTTCGAGGCCCGCCATGGTTAGCTGAGCCACCAACAGCCGGGTGTCAACGTCCTTCGGGTTCACCCAGTCCCGCAGCCATGACTCACTGAATCGCATCGCACGTTGTCTCTATGTCACCGCCCCTGGCACATTGCCCCAACGCCTGAGCCGCCCGCCCGTGGCGGACGGCCATTGGCTCCCACTCTCGCCGCGTTCCCGGAGCGTCCGAGACTATCAGGCAAACTGCCGAAGGAACCTGAGATCGTTCTCGAAGTAGAGCCGTATGTCGTTGATGCCGTAGCGCAGCATCGCCAAGCGCTCCACGCCCATCCCGAAGGCATACCCCAGATAACGCTCAGAATCGATGCCGACGTGGCGGAACACCTCAGGGTAAACCATGCCGCAGCCGAGCACCTCGATCCAGCCGCTCTGTTTGCAGACTCGGCAGCCACTGCCGCCGCAGATGACGCATTGGATATCAACCTCGGCCGACGGCTCCGTAAACGGGAAATACGACGGCCGGAAACGTAACTTGAGGTCGCGTTCGAAGAAGTTGGTCAGAAAGTCGTAGAGCACCCCCTTCAAATCGGAGAAGCTGACCTCCTCGTCCACAAGCAGCCCCTCGACCTGATGAAACATCGGCGTGTGCGTCAGGTCGGAGTCGCATCGGTAGACCCTACCGGGGGCGATGATCTTGAGCGGCGGCGACTTCTTCTCCATTACGCGAATCTGCACGGGCGAGGTGTGGGTGCGCAGGAGCAGGTGCTCGCCGAAGTAGAAGGTATCGTGCATAGCCCGCGCAGGATGATGCGTGGGGATGTTGAGAGCCTCGAAGTTGTGGTAGTCGTCCTCCACCTCCGGCCCCTCGGCGATCGTGAAGCCGGCGTTGCTGAACAGCCTCTCGATACGCTGCAGCGTCCGCGTGATGGGGTGCAGACCGCCCGGTTGTTGGCCGCGGCCAGGCAGAGTGACATCGATGCGTTCCGCGGTAAGCCGGCTCGACAGAAACTCTTGCTCCAAAGCCGCCTTGCAGACGTCAACCGCGTCCTGCACCGCAACCTTGACCTGGTTGATAGCCTGCCCGGCCGCCGGTCGCTGCTCCTTGGGCAGGCTGCCCAACTGCTTGAGCCGGGCCGTCAGAACCCCGCTCTTTCCGAGATACTTGACCCGCACCCGATCGAGCGCGGGGAGATCCGAGGCGGCTTCTATCTCGGTGACGGCTTCGTGGCGAAGGTCTTCCGTACCGAGTATGGAGTCATCGGCCATGGTCATGGGCTCGGGTCAGTGCAAGGGGGACGGCTTGCCCATAGAAAAGGGGAAAGACCACGGCCTTTCCCCTCCCCAGGGTGCGGACGGCCCGAACGAACCTCAGGCCGGCAGTGCCGCTTTTGCCTGCTCGGCCAGTGCGGCGAAGCCCAGCTTGTCATGATAGGCAATGTCGGCCAGGACCTTGCGGTCGACCTCGATCCCTGCCTGCTTGAGGCCGTTGATGAGGCGACTGTAGGATAGACCGTTCTCCCGGGCCGCCGCATTGATGCGAACGATCCAGAGGGCGCGGAACTGACGCTTCTTCTGGCGGCGGTCTCGATAGGCGTATTGGCCCGCCTTGATAACGGCCTGCTTGGCGATGCGGTAGACCCTGCTGCGGGCACCGTAGTAACCCTTGGCCTCCTGCAGCACCTTCTTGTGACGGGCGCGTGCTGTAACGCCGCGTTTAACGCGTGGCATGTGGAAACTCCCTCCGGACTTCCTGAATCAGCAGTAAGGTAACATCCGCCGGGCGGCCTTCTCGTCCGCCTTGTGCAGATAGGCGGGATCGCGCAGGTGGCGCTTCCGCTTGCTGGCCTTCTTGGTCAGGATGTGCCGCCGGTGGGAGGCATTCCGTTTGAACGAGCCGGCGGCAGTTCGTGTAAACCGCTTGGCCGCCCCTCGATTGGTCTTCAGCTTGGGCATCTGTCTGCTCCGCAATTCGAATCCATGCGGCCGAGGCCGCTGCTACTTCTTCTTGGGACCCAGCACCATCACCATCTGACGCCCCTCCATCTGGGGCTGCTGCTCGACGATGCAAATGTCGGTCAAGTCACCCTCCACGCGCTTCAGCAGCTCCAAACCCAGCTCGCGGTGCGCATGCTCGCGTCCGCGAAAGCGCATGGTGACTTTGGCCTTGTCCCCATCGTTAAGGAAACGCACCAGGTTGCGCAGTTTGACCCGGTAGTCTCCCTCGTCCGTCCCAGGACGAAACTTTACCTCCTTGACCTGAACCTGCTTCTGCTTTTTCCTCGCTTCCTGCGTTTTCTTCTTCTGATCGAATAGAAACCTGCCGAAGTCCATGATGCGGCAGACCGGCGGCTCCGCAGTGGGCACGATCTCCACCAGGTCCAGCCCATCTTCTTGGGCCTTCTCCTGGGCCTCCCGCAGCGTCACGACTCCAATCTGGTTGCCGTCCGCACCGATCAGCCGTACATCGGCAGCATTGATCTCTCTATTGACGCGGTTTCTCTTTGGCGCAGCTATCGCAGATTCCTCCAGTTACACGAAACAAAAACGACCGGCAACACCGGAAGCCTTCGACGGCCCCCGCGCTGTTCCGGACGTCATTGAGCACGCTGCCCGACCTCTCCCCTCAGGCGATTGGCGAAGGCACCGAGATCGCAGGCCCCAAGGTCCTGCCCCTTACGGTCACGTACCGCGAGGGTCCGTCGTTCGACCTCTCGGTCCCCGACAACAAGCAGGTAGGGAACCCTTTGCAGCGTGTGTTCGCGGATTTTAAAGCCGATCTTCTCGTTTCTCAAGTCGGATTCGACCCGGAACCCATTGTCACGCAAGGTATTCACGATCTCGCCCACATACTCGGCCTGGCGGTCGGTTATGTTGAGCACCACCGCCTGCACCGGTGCAAGCCACACTGGAAGCGCCCCGGCATAGTGCTCGATCAGGATGCCGATGAAGCGCTCCATGGAGCCAAGGATGGCTCGGTGGATCATCACAGGTACCTGCTTGCTGTTGTCTTCCGCGATGTAGTGCGCGCCCAGTCGGCCCGGCATCGAAAAATCCACCTGGATGGTGCCGCACTGCCAATGGCGGCCGATACTGTCGCGCAACGTGAACTCGATCTTGGGACCGTAGAAGGCGCCCTCGCCCGGCTTCACCACAAAATCCAGGCCTTTGCTTCGCAGCGACAGATCCAGAGCCGCCTCGCCCTTGTCCCACAGGGCGTCGCTCCCGACGCGCTTCTCAGGCCGGGTCGACAAGGCGAGCTCGATGGCATCGAAGCCGAAGTCCCGATAGATCTCGAAGACCATCTCGATCAGGGTGGCGACCTCGTCCTGGAGCTGGTCGTCGGTGCAAAAGATATGGGCATCGTCCTGCGTAAAGCGACGCGCCCGCATGAGTCCGTGCAAGGTGCCGGAAGGCTCGTTACGGTGCACGACCCCGAACTCGGCGATACGCAGCGGGAGGTCTCGATAGCTCTTGAGTCCCTGGTTGTAGAGCTGGATGTGCCCGGGACAGTTCATCGGCTTGATGGCGTAGTCCCGCTCGTCTAGGCGGGTCGTGAACATGTCCTCGGCGAACTTCTCCCAATGACCCGATTTCTCCCACATGGAGCGGTCCAGGATCTGGGGTGTGTCTACCTCCTCGTATCCATACTGTCCCAGCTTCTCGCGCATGTACCCTTCGACCACGCGATAGACGGCGCGGCCCTTCGCATGCCAGAAGGCCATGCCGGGGGCCTCGTCCTGGAAGTGGAAGAGGTCGAGCTGTTTCCCGAGCTTGCGGTGATCCCGCCGCTCGGCCTCCTCGAGCCGATGCAGGTATACCTTCAGCTCCTTCTTATCCCGCCAGGCGGTACCGTAGATCCGCTGGAGCATCGCGTTGCGGGAGTCACCGCGCCAGTAGGCACCGGCGACCTTGGTCAGCTTGAACCCGTCGCCGAGCTTGCCTGTGCTGGGGAGATGCGGACCGCGGCAGACGTCGAACCAGTCCCCCTGGCGGTAGACCGAGACCTCCTCGCCTAAGGGGATGATGTCGTCGATGATTTCGACCTTGTAGCGCTCACCGATCTCTCCGAAGGTCCGCATCGCCTCCGCACGGTCCCATACCTCTCGCTGAACGGGCAGGTCGCGGGCAACGATCTCGCGCATCCGCTGCTCGATACGTTCCAGGTCTTCCGGGGTGAACGGCTCCTCGCGGGCGAAGTCGTAGTAGAAGCCGTTCTCGATAGCGGGACCTATGGTGACTTGGGTACCGGGGTACAGCTCCTGCACCGACTGAGCCATCACATGGGCCGCGTCGTGGCGCAACAACTCGAGCGCATCCTCGTCGCGGCGAGTAACGATGGCGAGCTCTGCATCCCCGCCGATGACATGCGAGGTATCCACCATCCGGCCATCGACCTTGCCGGCCAGAGCGGCCTTGGCCAGACCCGGGCCGATGGACTGGGCCACTTCCTGAACGGAAACAGGCCCGTCAAACTGCTTCTGAGATCCGTCGGGGAGGGTGATTCGGGGCATGTTGCGGCCTTGGTTCAGTGGTGATCGATACGAGGGATCACATGAAAGTTGAAGTTCAAGCGGCCCAAACGACGGGCCGAGATGCCGCCGTCCTCAAGCGCGTAGCTCCTGAAGTCGAAGCCGTATGCCGTGAGCCAGATAGCCAAAAAGCCGTCAGTCTACCGCGATCAGCCTAGCCCGGTCTTGCCGGCCAGATGCAAATCGCTAGAAACTGACGGCTCGCATGATTGGTAGGCGCGATTGGACTCGAACCAACGACCCCCACCATGTCAAGGTGGTGCTCTAACCAACTGAGCTACGCGCCTGCAAGGCCGGAAATGTTACATGGGGGTGAGAGCAGGCGCAAGCGCTCCACGGCCCCATGTACCCACGACGCACACGGACTCTTCGCTTCTGCACCGAGGTGCCAGGTTGCACCCCCTGCAGGCGTCGGCGGCACGGAGGCTGCCGTCAAACCTTTCGGACGAATCGACGGCGTCGCCCAGTGGTCGCAGCGTGAACGAGAACCCAAGTGAGAACGGTATCACTCATGGGCATTATACTAGCCGGAGCGGGAGCAGCCGTCCGCGCATCGAAACAACCGCAGCCACATGACCACCATCCACCAGGAAGACCTGATTGAGAGCGTCGCCGACGCGCTCCAATTCATCTCTTACTACCATCCGCCGGACTACATCCGCGCCTTGGCCGCCGCGTACGAGCGGGAAGAATCCCCGGCAGCGAAGGACGCAATGGCTCAGATCTTGGTGAACTCCCGGATGTGCGCCGAGGGCCATCGCCCAATCTGCCAGGATACCGGGTTGGTGGTCGTCTTCCTAAAGATCGGCATGTCGGTGCGCTGGAACGCGGCGCTCGACATTCAAGCGATGGTCGACGAGGGAGTCCGCCGCGCCTACACCCATGTGGACAACGTGCTACGGGCGTCAATGGTGTCGCCCCCCATTGGCGAACGCAGAAACACAGGTGACAACACGCCCGCCATCGTTCACACGGAGCTCGTGCACGGCGACAAGGTCGAGGTAAAGCTGGCAGCCAAGGGAGGCGGATCTGAAAACAAGGCCCGTTTCGCGGTCCTGAACCCGAGTGACAGCCTGGTTGACTGGGTGCTACGCACGGTGCCGACCCTCGGTGCCGGTTGGTGCCCGCCAGGGATGCTCGGCATAGGTGTGGGCGGTTCCGCCGAAAAGGCGATGCTGCTCGCCAAGGAGGCCCTGCTTGAGCCGATCAATATCCATGAGCTCAAGGAGCGCGGGCCGTCGACGCTGCTAGAGGAGTTGCGCCTCGAGCTCTACGAAAAGGTCAACGCCCTGGGAATCGGCGCCCAAGGGCTCGGCGGGCTCACCACCGTGCTGGATGTCAAGATCAGGGACTACCCGACTCACGCGGCCTCCCTGCCGGTCGCGCTCATTCCGAACTGCGCAGCCACTCGCCATCTCGAATTTACCCTAGACGGCAGTGGCCCCATATCGCTGGAGCCCCCGCGCCTGACCGACTGGCCGGAAATCACCTGGAAGGCCGGCCCCCAAGCACAGCACGTCAACCTGGATAGAGTTACCCGAGAGGAGATCGCCCAATGGAGGCCCGGCGATCGACTGCTCCTCTCGGGGCGGCTGCTCACCGGCCGCGATGCCGCCCATAAACGGATCGCAGATCTGCTAGACCGAGGCGAGCCGCTCCCGAACGGTCTGAACCTTAGCAACCGCTTCATCTACTACGTCGGACCCGTGGGCCCAGTACGCGATGAGATCGTCGGTCCGGCCGGACCCACCACGGCGACGCGAATGGACAAGTTCACCGACCAATTGCTGGCAGAGACGGGCCTCGTCGGGATGGTAGGAAAGGCCGAGCGGGGTCCCGCGGGTATCGAGGCCATCAGACGCCACCGCGCCGTCTATCTGATCGCGGTCGGTGGGGCGGCCTACCTGGTCGCCAAGGCAATCAAGAGGTCCAGACTCGTCGCCTTCGAGGACCTCGGGATGGAGGCGGTGCGAGAGTTCGAGGTTGAGGACATGCCGGTCACCGTCGCCGTCGATTCCCGCGGCGACTCGATCCACAAGACGGGCCCTGCCGAATGGCAGGCGCGCATCGGTCTGATCCCGGTCGCCGTGGGATGACCAGCCGCGCAGCCGCAGCTACGAAGCACGAAGCAAGGACACAAGAGGCCCGCGACTATGCCCACATACAAGTGCTTCCGCATCGATCGCGACAGTTCCGGCCATCGCGCTGAGATCGAGGACCTGCCCCTCGCGGAGCCCGCCCCAGGCGAGCTACTCATCCGCGTCGCGTATTCCGGCGTCAACTACAAGGACGCCTTAGCCGGCACCGGTAAGGGAAAGATCCTGAAGGTCTTTCCGCTCGTGGGCGGTGTGGACGCCGCCGGCCTGGTGGAGCGTTCGAACGATGCGGGCTTTCGTCAGGGTGACGCGGTCCTGGTGACCGGATACGGGCTGAGCTTCGACCACGACGGTGGTTATGCGGAGTATCTGACGGCGCCGGCGGCTTGGGCGGTCCGTATCCCCCAAGGCATGGATCCTCGCAGCGCGATGATCCTTGGAACCGCCGGCTTTACCGCCGCCCTCGCGATCCACCGCATGCAGGTAAACGGTCAACGCCCCGATATGGGCCCGATTCTCGTCACCGGGGCGAGCGGCGGCGTTGGCTCCCTCACTGTCGACATTCTGCACCACCTCGGCTACGAGGTGGCGGCGGTCTCTGGAAAACAACATCTACACGACTGGCTGCGCGCGCTGGGCGCGAGCCAGATCCTGGCACGGGGCGAGCTGCCGGGCGGCAAGCAGCCGCTCGAAAGGGCGATCTGGGGTGGTGCGGTAGACAGCGTCGGCGGGGAAATGCTGGCTCAGATCACCCGCACCGTTCGTCCCTGGGGCAATATCGCGAGCATCGGACTCGCAGGCGGGCATGCACTGGAAACGACTGTCATGCCCTTCATCCTGCGGGGGGTGAGCCTGCTCGGCATCAATTCAGTGGATGTGCCCTATCCACTCAGGCGAGCGCTCTGGGAACATCTGGCGACCGACTGGTGCCCGCCGCACCTCGAAGAGGTCTTGAGCGGCACCATCCGCCTGGACGAGCTGCCAGCGACTTTCACTCACATGCTCGCAGGTCGGACGCATGGAAAAATACTTGTCGACCTGCGAGACGGCCAGACAGCGCAACCCACAAACTAAACGAACGCCAACGAGTGCTCGGCGTGGCTCCGGGCGCAACAGCGAAATGTGCCTAACTCACGCGGCTTTTTCGCTTGTGGAGCAGCGGGAGCCGCCCGTCCCCAAAAACGTAAAGCCCAGATCGAACCGGCGTCGCACGGAGCTCAATGAACATCTTCGTGCTCTTCGTGTACCCCGTGGCTCAACCCCCGACCGGGCGTCCTGCCCTGCGGGAGACGCTGGCTTGATCAGCGTCTCCCTAAAGGCAGCCTATTCGCCGCGGCTACACCGGCCTAAATCTTGTAATGATGATGCGCCTCTTCGTCTCGGTAGTGGACGTCCGTCCAGCACCGGGGCAGGCTCTCACCAGAAGGAAAGAGCAGATCGCCCTTAGCAAACTGCTCCGGGTCCTGAAGCTCCTCGCCAGCGTGGTAGCGGCCCACGAGGGACCCATGCATCGGGTTGAGCAGGTCCCGCAAGGCGAGAACCTCGACGAGCTTTCCGCTGTCCTTGTGCTTGAGAAACATGGCTGACCTCCTCGTTGGTTAACGGTTTATTCTCCCTGTCTTCAGTATGACGGGAGAGGCGTTCTTTTCAAATCGGCAGCGGCGAAAGGATGCGGGTCAGCCTCCGCGCTCAGCCCACTCTGCCGGCGTAAAGGTCTTGATGGAAAGCGCGTGCAGCTCGCCGCTCGCGATCTCCGCCTTTACGGTGTCCATGACGAGACGCTGCTTTTGTATGGGCGACTTGTTCTCGAAGGCGTCGCTCACCACCACTGCGTCGAAGTGGCTCCCGTCACCGGTAACCTCGACCTCCGCACCGCGAATCCCATCTCGGATAAGCCGGGCAACTGCCTCTGTTTCCATCGCATCTACCTCAACAACTCGTCAACCTAAAAAGAGCAGTATCCGCAAATGAACGCCAATGGACGCAAATCAAAACAACGGCTTGTCGGCCGCGGGGGCGGCTTCGTTGTCAACCGGCAGGTTAATGGAGGATGACAGTCAACCAATTGCAATATTTTGCGTATTTTGCGTTCATTTGCGGACGGACTGCTGTTTCTGGGGTCAAAGCTCGCGGGTGGCGAGAAATCGAACATCCGGCCAACGCTCCTCTGTCAGACCCAGATTCACCCGCGTCGGAGCCAGGTACACCAGCTGGCCGTCGCCATCCTCGGCGAGGTTCTCGTACGCCTTGTCGCGAAAGCGGCTAAGCATCCTCTCGTCCTCACAGACCACCCAGCGCGCCGTGTGCACGCTGACAGGCTCCGCCACGGCCTCGACACCGTACTCATCCTTGAGGCGATAGGCGGCTACGTCAAACTGAAGCATTCCGACAGCGCCCAGGATGATGTCGTTGTTCTTGAGCGGCCGGAAGACCTGAGTTGCGCCCTCCTCGCACAGCTGCGTCACGCCCTTCTGCAGGGCTTTGCTGCGAAGCGGATCCCTCAGGACTACCCGGCGGAAGAGCTCCGGCGCGAAGTACGGGATGCCCTCGTACTTCAGGTCCTCCCCTTCGGTGAAGGTATCGCCGATCTGGATGGTGCCGTGGTTGTGCAGCCCGATGATGTCGCCGGGCCACGCCTCCTCGACATGACGCCGCTCATCCGCCTGAAAAGTGATGGCATTCGCTACCTGCACCGTCTTGCCGATCCGCACGTGCCGCAGCTTCATGCCCTTCTTGTAGCTCCCGGAGCAGACCCGCAGAAAGGCGATGCGGTCTCGGTGCGCCGGGTCCATGTTCGCCTGAATCTTGAAGACGAACCCGGTGAACTTCTCTTCCGAGGGTGCCACGACCCGCTCCGGGGTTGCCCGCGGCCGTGGTGGCGGCGCGTACTGCACGAACGCGTCCAACAGCTCCTTGACGCCGAAGTTGTTGATCGCCGAGCCGAAGAAGACTGGCGTCTGCCGCCCGGCGAGATAGGCATCCACGTCGAGCGGATGACTGGCACCACGCACCAGCTCCATCTCCTCGCGCAGCTCTCGCGCCTGATCGCCCAAGAACTCGTCCATGCGCGGGTCGTCGATGCCTTGGATCACCTCGCCCGTCTTGATCCTGCCGCCGTGCTGAGCACTGAACATGTGCGTCCGGTCGGCCCGCAAATCGTAGACGCCCTTGAACCGCTTGCCCATTCCGATGGGCCAGGTTACCGGCGCGCACTGGATCTTCAGCACCTCCTCGATCTCGTCGAGGATGTCGACACCGCCGCGCCCCTCGCGGTCCAGCTTGTTGACAAAGGTGAGAATCGGCGTGTCGCGCAGCCTGCACACATCCATCAGCTTGATGGTCCGCTCCTCGACGCCCTTCGCCGCGTCTATGACCATCAGCGCCGAGTCGACCGCCGTGAGCGTGCGGTAGGTGTCCTCCGAGAAGTCCTCGTGACCCGGCGTATCGAGCAGATTGACAACCGCGTCTCCGTAGGGGAACTGCATGACCGAGGACGTGACCGAGATGCCGCGCTCCTTCTCGAGCTCCATCCAGTCGGAGGTGGCATGACGTGCGGCCTTGCGCGCCTTTACCGTGCCCGCCATCTGGATCGCGCCGCCGAACAGCAGCAGCTTCTCGGTCAAGGTGGTCTTACCCGCGTCCGGGTGCGAGATGATGGCGAAAGTGCGCCGCCTGTTGAGTTGTTCGACGAGTCGAGTCATTGGGTGTGCGAAAGGAGCAGCCGACCGAGCAGTATATCGCAGATACCGCTACCTGGAGCCGAAATTGCACCCAACAGTATCCGCCCCTGCGATACTCCGCTGCCCTACGGACCTGATCGCGGATGTGTATTGTTCGCACTTGGTTTTTCGATTCTCCGGGACCGGGTCGCAGGCGGCGCGGTAGCACGGAGGCTGGCGTCAAGCTAAAGGGAGCGATACACGGCGTCCCCCCCGGCGGGAGCGGTCAGACCGAATAGGTGCAAAACCATATCGAAACGGTATAAACCCCGTCCCAGCGCCGCCCGGCTATAGGGACTTCGCCATAATGATGGCGTCTTCCCGCCCGTTCACGGCGGGGTAGTAACCGCGACGGACGCCAACCTCGCAGAACCCCTCCGACTCGTACAGGCCGACGGCGGGCTGGTTGGAGGCGCGGACCTCGAGAAAGGCCGTGTCGGCATTCTTAGCGCGCGCAACGGCGAGGAGCCGGCGCAGGATCTTGCGGCCGAGCCGTCGGCGCTGCCACTGCGGATGCACGCAGAGGTTAAGGATATGACTCTCCCCGGCCGCCACCTGCATGATGCCGTGGCCGACGGTCTCCGTCGCCTGCTCCACCACCCAACACGAGTATCCTACCCGCAGGCAATCCCGAAAGATGCCCTCGGTCCAAGGGTGCGGATAGGCGGCCCGCTCCACCACCACGACGGCCGGGACGTCCTCATCCCGCATCCGCCGCAACGCAAAGGCAGGCTCTTGTAAGACCGCGCTCATGGTGTCGGGCGTCGCTTATCGGCTCCCTTGTTCGCGAGGGAATGCTTGGGGTTGCGGCGGGTGCTCACTACTCGCTTCGAGCGCGACGCGGGCACAGTGTTCCGCTCGCCCGCCGGTCGTCCCTTCGATTTAGAGCGGGCCAGGCGCGGTTCTTAGCGGCTGGAACAAACGCTGCCGAGGCCACGGCCTTATTGGTACTTGAGGTCTTCATATCTTACCTGTCACCCTGGGGTCCACCCATACCCCAAGCGAAGTGTTGTCTGGGATGCGCCCGACGGTGCGCACAGCGAATCCTGCGTCTCCCTCGCCTGGCCAAGTGCTTCCGGCGCAACAACGCAGCAGACAACGCTCTTTGTAAGACAGCTTGGAAAGAAGTCGCATTGGGGCGAGCTTGCCGCGCGAACGCCGGCTGCCGGGGAAAGGCCGTTCCCGCGCAGTCACCACACGGACCCCCTTTTCGAGCTATATTAGGAGCCGCGCCGTCCCTTCGACGAGCAAGACGGCGCTTGGCGGGATTGAAGGCTTGAAGATCGCTACGAGCTTCGATCCCTCCCAACCTCCCCCTTTGCGGAAGTAAGGAGTCTGCGCACTTTAATCGATGGCGCCGCACCGTCGGGCCAAGCGCCGAAGAATTTATTCACGCGCCGGCGCAGCCGGCGGATTCATTTCAGCTCAGCCATTCGGAACTAGCCGATGTCGCAAAAGCAAATGGTAACCATCGACGGCAACGAGGCCGCCGCGTACGTCGCCCACATGACCAACGAGGTCGTCGCCATCTACCCCATCACGCCTGCCTCGCCCATGGGCGAATGGGCGGATGAGTGGTCGTCCCTGAAAGTCAAGAACCTTTGGGGTACGGTCCCAGACGTGGTCGAGATGCAAAGCGAGGCGGGCGCTGCAGGCGCCATCCACGGGGCACTGCAGGGCGGATCGCTGTCCACCACCTTCACCGCGTCGCAGGGACTCCTGCTGATGATCCCGAACATGTACAAGATCGCCGGCGAGCTTACGCCGACGGTCCTGCACGTCTCGGCCAGATCGCTCGCTGTTCAGGCCCTTTCGATCTTCGGCGACCACTCCGATGTCATGGCATGCCGCGCTACCGGCTACGCGATGCTGTGCTCCGCCTCGGTGCAGGAGGTCATGGACTTTGCCCTGATTTCCCAGGCCGCCACGCTGGAGGGTCGAGTGCCCTTCCTGCACTTCTTCGACGGTTTTCGCACGTCGCACGAGGTCGCCAAGGTCGAAAGGCTGCCGGTGGAGACCATCCGGGCCATGATCGATGAGGACCTGGTGCAGGCTCACCGAGCCCGAGGGCTCAATCCCGACCGGCCCATCATACGCGGCACCTCGCAGAACCCGGATGTCTATTTTCAGGGCCGCGAGACGGTCAACCTGTACTATCAAGAGCTGCCCGCCATGGTGCAGAAGTGGATGGACAGGTTCGCCGAGCTCACCGGGCGCCAGTACAAGCTGTTCGAGTACGTGGGCGCCGAAGATGCCGAGCACGTCATCATGCTCATGGGCTCCGGCATTGGCGCCGCCCAGGAGGCCGTCGAGCACCTAGCGGCCCACGGCGAGAAGGTGGGCATGATCAAGGTGCGGCTGTTCCGCCCGTTTGCGCCTGCCTACCTGCTAGGCGCGCTGCCGGTGACGACGCGCAAGATCGCCGTGCTCGACCGCACCAAGGAGCCGGGATCAGACGGCGAGCCGCTCTACAAGGACGTCCTCGGCGCGCTCGCCCAGGCGGTCGCGGAAGGCAACATGGCCACCATGCCGCGCGTCGTGGGCGGACGTTTCGGCCTGTCCTCGAAGGAGTTCACCCCGGCGATGGTCAAGGGGATCTTCGACGAGCTCGCCAAGGACAAACCGCGCAACCCATTCACGGTCGGCATCATCGATGACGTCACCCACGCGAGCCTCGACTGGGACCCGACCTTCAGACCCGACGTCACCGAGGGCGTCACCGCCTGCGTCTTCTACGGTCTGGGCTCCGATGGCACCGTCTCGGCGAACAAGAACTCGATCAAGATCATCGCCGAGGAGACCGAGAACTACGGGCAGGGCTACTTCGAGTACGACTCCAAGAAGGCCGGCGCCATCACCGTCTCCCACCTGCGGTTCGGTCCCAAGCCGATTCACTCGACCTATTTGATCGGAGACGACGAGGCGAGCTTCGTCGCCTGCCATCAGCCGACCTTCCTCTCCCGCTACGACATGCTCGACAAGGCGAAGAAGGGCGGAGTCTTCCTGCTCAACTCCCCCACCCAGGCCGAGAAGGTGTGGGACGATCTGCCGCGCAAGATGCAGCAGCAGATGATCGACAAGGGACTGAGCTTCTACGTGATCGATGCCTACAAGATCGCCGGCGAGACGGGGATGGGCCGGCGCATCAACACCATCATGCAGACCTGCTTCTTTGCAATATCCGGCATCCTGCCGAAGGAGGAGGCGATAACCCGCATCAAGGAGGCGGTGAAGAAGACCTACGGCAAGAAGGGCCAGCGCCTGCTGGACCGCAACTACGCGGCCATCGATGCAACACTCGCCGGTTTGTATCAGGTGCCGGTGCCCGGGCAGATCTCCAGCACCTTCGAACGTCCGCCGGTGGTGCCGGCCTCGGCCCCGGAGTTCGTCCGCGATGTCACGGCAACCCTGATTGCGCAGCAGGGAAACAGCCTCCCGGTGAGTCTGATGCCTGCTGACGGTACTTGGCCGACAGCGACCACCCAGTACGAAAAGCGCAATATCGCCCTCGAGCTGCCCAAGTGGGAGGTCGACCTCTGCACCCATTGCGGAAAGTGCCCGCTGGTGTGCCCGCACGCGGCGATCCGCTCGAAGGTTTATCCGGCAGAGCTGACGGCGGACGCTCCGGAGGCCTTCCAGCATGTGCAGATCAAGGGTAAAGACTTTCCCCAGGGCTACCACATCACCTATCAGGTGACCCCGGACGACTGCACCGGGTGCGGGCTGTGCGTGGAGGTCTGCCCCATCCGCGACCGCAAGGACCCGCAGCGCAAGGCGCTGAACATGACGCCGGATCTGGACTACCACGAGCGGGAGCGGGCCAATTGGGACTTCTTCCTGAAGCTCCCGGAGTACGACCGCACCAAGCTCGACGGCTCCAAGATCAAGCACGCCATGGTCCTGCAGCCCCTGTTCGAGTTCTCCGGCGCATGCGTCGGCTGCGGCGAGACGCCCTACATCAAGCTCGCGACCCAGCTCTTCGGCGACCGCATGCTGATCGCCAATGCGACGGGCTGCTCCTCGATCTACGGCGGCAACCTTCCCACCACCCCCTACACGGTGAACCCCGACGGCCGCGGACCGACCTGGAACAACTCGCTCTTCGAGGACAACGCGGAATTCGGCCTTGGGCTGCGCCTGGCGGTGGACAAGCAGGCGGACCAGGCACGTGAGCTGGTCAGACTGCTCGCCGACAAGATCGGAGGCTCGCTTGCCGACAGTCTCCTCAGCGCCGATCAGAGCACCGAGGCGGGCATCTTCGAGCAGCGCGAGCGGGTCGCAGCGCTCATGGAGAAGCTGAGGTCCATCGACGGCATGGAGGCGCGGTCCTTGGAGGGGGTATGCGGTCAGCTGGTCAAACGCAGTGTCTGGATCGTCGGCGGCGACGGCTGGGCCTACGACATCGGGTACGGCGGCGTGGACCACGTGCTCGCCTCTGGACGCAATGTGAACCTGCTGGTGCTGGACACCGAGGTGTACTCCAACACCGGCGGTCAGACGTCCAAGGCGACGCCGCTCGGTGCGGTCGCCAAGTTCTCCGCTGCAGGCAAGCCGACCTTCAAGAAGGATCTGGCCATGATGGCAATGGCCTACGAAAACGTGTACGTCGCCCAGGTCGCCTTCGGGGCCAAGGACGTGCAGACCATCCGCGCGTTCATGGAGGCCGAGTCATACGACGGCCCGTCGGTGATCATCGCCTACTCACCGTGCATCGCCCACGGCGTGGACCTGTCGAACAACCTGCGTCAGCAGGACATGGCAGTCAACTCCGGCCATTGGGCGCTGTTCCGCTACGATCCCAGGCGTACCAAGAAGGGTGAGAACCCGCTGCACATCGACTGCAAGCCGCCGTCCATCCCCTATCGGGACTTCGTCTCTACGGAGACCCGTTTCAGCGTGCTCAACCGCACCCACCCGGACGCGGCGGAGCGCTACCTACGGATGGCCCAGCGGCACGTTGATACGCGCTTCAGCCTCTACGAGCAGCTCGCCCACCTGGCGATGCGGGAAGCACCCGAAAAGACCGAAATACCGGAGGCAGCGGAGAAGACCGACTCCTGATCGGAGCTCGCGACCAGATTCCGTGACAACCGCGGCGGATGCCCTAGGGGTGTCCGCCGATCGACACAGACGATTTCGGAGAAACCCCATGGACCTCACGACCAAATACCTGGGCATGGAGATCAAGAATCCCCTGGTCCCCTCCGCCTCCCCGCTTTCGCGCAGCATCGACATGGCCCGCGAGCTCGAGGATTCGGGCGCCTCGGCCATCATCATGTGGTCGCTCTTCGAGGAGGCTATCACCGCGGAGTCAGAGTCGATGGTGCGCTTCCTGCACCACCAGGAGATCGGCTTCGCCGAGGCGGATGACGGCTTTCTGCCCGCCTACGAGGACTTCGCCAGTGGCATGGAGCAGTACCTGGATAACCTGCGCAGGTTGAAGGACGCACTCGCCATCCCCGTTATTGCGAGTCTGAATGGCGTCACCCCGGGGGGCTGGATCGAGCACGCGAAGGAGCTGGAGCAAGCGGGCGCAGACGCACTCGAGCTGAACGTCTATTACGTCGCTGGAGACATCAACCAGGGCGGCGCGGAAGTGGAGAACCGCTACCTCGCGCTGCTTCAGTCGTTGCGCCAGCACATCCAGATCCCGATCAACATGAAGCTGTCCCCTTCCTTCAGCTCAGTGGCGAACATGGTCAAGCAGCTGGAGGCCGCAGGCGCGAACGGAGTCGCCCTCTTCAACCGCTTCTATCAGCCGGACATCAACATAGAGAGCATGCGTCTGCAGCCGAGTCTGCACCCATCCACATCCGCCGAGGCACTGCTCGCCATGCGCTGGATCGCGCTGTTGTACGGACGCACGGACATTTCGCTCGGCGCGACCGGCGGTGTGCACACGCCAGAAGACGCAATCAAGCTGCTGCTTGCGGGGGCTGACGTGGTTCACCTGTGCAGCGCGCTTCTGACCAAAGGCCCGGCGTATCTGAAGCATATCCTCGAAGGACTGACGGACTGGATGGAGGAGCAAGGGTTCGAGTCCGTGAGTGAGTTCCGCGGACGGGTCAGCGCCTTGTCCATCCCGAACCCCGCGGAATTCGAGCGCGCGAACTACGTCAACGTCCTCGACAGCTACAGCTTCTCTCCCGGAGTGATGGTGTAGGTACGCGACGCTGCGGTCGTGGGCGGGCAGGATGGGCAGATGCCTTCGGCCGTGGAAATCGTCAAGGCATCGACGACGACTAACACGAGTGTCAGCAATCCTAGCCACCTGCGCCGAATTGCGGCGAGCAGTGAATACGCCGGTGGTGCATCGGTCCGCACAGCGGACCCTACGCCAAAAACAGTTGGCTATCGTTGGGTGTGCTGTGCGGACCGGGCGTGTGGGAAAGCGTGAATACTTGCTCGCAGCTGTACCGGACTCCAACCCTCGCCCCGTCCCCCCGCTGTCGCGGGGGCGGGGCGTAATTCCCCTGCGCGGGGAAGCGGTTCGATCGTCCGCGTTTGACTTGCAACGACCAGCGACCCGTCCATGACGAAGACAATCACCGGCAAGCAGAGACGATGGCTCATGGCACGAGTCCATCACCTCAAGTCCGTGGTCACCGTCGGACAGGCCGGACTTACGGAGGCGGTCCTGCGCGAGATCGATGCTGCCCTCACCGCACACGAGCTGATCAAGGTCCGTTTGAATGCTGGCGACCGAGCGGAGCGCGATGGCATGATCGGGACGATCGCATCACACTCGTCGGGGACTCTGATCTCCCGCATCGGCAATGTTGCCGCCTTCTTCCGCGCCAATCCGAAAAAGAAGAGCCCCATGGAGCTGCCAGGCTCTTGACTCCCCCGTAGGGTCAAAGGCCAACTCTCTCTTGTCAGGGGGAGGGAGTCGACTCAGATCCGGTGTGATCAGGTCCCTGTTGCTCACTGCGTCATGTCGTTCGCGTCCTTGAGTCCCACCTAGCCGAAGCATGTTCCGCGCCGGTGCGTAGGATCTGGACTGGTCCGCTCTCCCCCCGAATTCGGTAAACTGTTGGTTGTCGGTGCTCCTCATCAGGCCGGCGCGCCTGCCAGCGTCCCTCTGGTCGCCGGTACCGACTGTGCCCGGACATCTGTCTCTTCGCCACACTGTTACCACAGCCCGCATGCACCTGCTCGTCATCGAAGACAATCCGGACCTGGTGGCCAACATCGTGGACTTCCTGGAGGAGCGGGGACACACGCTTGACATCGCGTACAACGGCTTCGCGGGCCTCGGCTTCACCCTGGAGAACGACTACGACGCCGTCATCCTGGATCTGATGCTGCCCGGACTAGACGGACTCGAGCTCTGCGCCAAGCTCCGCGAAGCCAATCGCGACCTGCCCGTGCTTATGTTGACCGCCCGCGACAGTCTGGAGGACAAGCTGGACGGATTCGCCAGCGGCGCGGACGATTATCTCGTCAAGCCGTTCGCCCTGCTGGAGCTCGAGGCCCGCCTTCAGGCGCTCGTCCGCCGCGGCCATACGGCTTCGGTCCTCTCCCGGAGACTCCAGGTTGCAGACCTGGCTCTCGACCTCTCAACGCGACGTGTCACGCGCGCCGGCAAGACCCTGGATGTCGCCCCCATACCCATGAAGATCCTGGAAACCCTCATGCGCCAGTCCCCGCGGCTCGTGACCCGGGCGGAGCTGGAAAGGGCCATCTGGGGCGATGCGCCGCCGGACAGCGATGCCCTGCGCGCCCACCTCCATCAGCTGCGGCAAGCCATCGACAAGCCGTTCCCGCGCGCCCTGCTCCACACGGTGCGGGGATTCGGCTATCGCGTTGCCGACGATGAGGCGATTTAGGCCCAGCCTGCGTCTGCGAGTCGCGGCGGGGTTTGCTCTCCTCGGCGTCGCGGTCAGCCTGATCCTCGGCACTAGTCTCTATCTGGCGTCCTGGGATCTGGAGCAACGACTGGTCGACGACGCCCTTAGCGCCGAGCTGGAGGACTACCTCGCACGGCTCGCGCGTAACCCGCGCTCCTTACCGCCGGAGACGGCAACGGTGCGCGGCTACCTGCAACGCCCGGACCACGTGGCAAACAGCCTTCCCGACGCGCTGCAGAACCTGCCACAAGGGCGCTACACGATGGATATCGACGGCGTGAGCTACCGCGTCGCGGTGCATGAGCAGCCGGATCGCACCCTCTACATGCTCCACGACCAGACGCAGCTCGCTCGCCGCGAGCAAGGCTTCGCACTTGTGTTGATCGTCGGAGTGACGCTGACCACGCTCCTTTCTGCCGCGGGTGGCTGGTGGCTCGCGGGGCGGGTCATCGCCCCCGTGCGGGAGCTGGCAGGACGGGTCCGGGGGCGCGACGCCACCGATCTCAGCACCCCACTCGGCGGGGGCTTTCCAAACGACGAGCTAGGTGAGCTGGCGCAGACCTTCGACCGCTACCTGGCGCGGCTTCGGGCTTTCGTGGAACGGGAGCGGGCCTTTGTCACGGACGCCAGTCACGAGCTACGCACGCCCCTATCGGTCATCCAGGGCGCGGTCGAAGTTCTATATGCCGACAAAACGCTCCACGCGCACATCCGCCACCGGCTGGACCGTATCGCGCGCGCGACGCGCGCCATGTCGGACTTCACGACGACCCTGTTGATGCTCGCTCGCGAGCGCCCTGGGGAAACGAAGTCACCCCCCGCCTGTTCGGTGGAAGAGGTCCTGCGCGAGGCGGTCGAGCTCCACCGGCCCCAGGTTCGGCATAAGCCGGTCAGTCTCGAGCTGTCCATTGCGGCGCGACCGACACTGGCGGTGGAGCGGCCGCTGCTGGCGATCGCCCTGGGAAACCTCGTGCGCAACGCCTGCACCTACACGGAGCAGGGCTGGGTGCGAGTTACGCTCGACGCGACAGAGGTCACCGTGAGCGACAGCGGCCCGGGGATTCCGCCGGAGGAGCTCGCCTGTCTATTCGAGCACTGCGAGCGCGACAGGCGCACGGTGCGAGGTGCAGGCATCGGCCTGCCCCTGGTCAAGCGCATCACCGACCGCCAGGGGTGGCGCATCAGTGCGGAGAGCCGTGCTGGAGAAGGCGCCGTCTTTCGGCTCCAATTTGCGCCCGCGCTCCCGTCGAGAGAGGCTTAGGCGACCTTCCGCACGAGCCGCTCGCGGGAGTGGCATACGCACGCGCGGCATCATCCCTCACCGCCCCCTTCTCGTCCGTTTTACCCGGCCTTCACGCCTTCTTTACGGAGCGTCCGGTAACCTAGCTGTCGACTGGACTGGCAACCTGAACGCCTGCGTAACCGACACCCGAGGACCTTCTCATGCCGACCCATCCAGCAATCGTCGCTGCCGTCGACCTCAACTCCCGCGCATCCGGAATCATCCTCCACGGCGCAAAGCTCGCCGCGCTGTGTCAAGGCGAGCTCTTGGTGGTCCACATCGTGGACTACCAGAGCGGCAGCGAAAGCGACCATGCTCCATTTGAGAGTCCACGACAGGTCGTGGCCGACATGGTCCGCCATGCCCGTGCATCTTTGGTCGGCATGGTCCATCATCTGGAGCTGCCCACCTCGCACGTAGGAATTCGGGTCGAATCCGGGCCTGCCACGGGCACGCTCGCAGAGTTCGTCGCTGCTTTACACCCGCGCTACTTTGTCGTGGGCCAATCCGGCTGGGGACTCCTAAGCCCGACACAGGCACTAACGAAGGCCGTCGCCGCCCAACCGGGCTGCGAGCTGGTCATAGTCCCCAGCACAGCCGAGGGATCCGGCCGCCGACTCATGGGGCGGGTACGGGATTGGGTCGCCGGAGAGCCGGCCGCCCCTTCGAAGCCTGCGCGCTGACGACGACATCGCAGCCAATGGGACATCCTTGTCCAAACGGAGCCAGAGGGTCGGTGGTGGTGCCGCCAGGCCGCCTTGACCACCAGCACGTTGCAGTGAGCGTGGCCGATGACCTGCGCCGTCGCGTGGCCGAGCATCATACGGGCCAGCCCTCGACGCCCTCGACGCCCCCCATCACGATGCAGATGCTCTCCCTCGTCTAGCGAGCACGCCGTCCAACCGATTCCGCGATGGTTCTGGGCCGGCCCAACCGCAGGCACGACCCCCGATCGTGGAGGCTGCGCGCACAGAGTGCCAAACCTGTTTCATCACCGAAAGATCCAGCTACCGCATGCTGCTATGCGGCTCGTTCGCTTCCCCCTGAGGACCCCTAGACGATGACTACGATGCAGATTCCGACCCGCTGGGCCTTCCTGATGCCCTTCATGAGCTGGTTGCCCGATGTCGGGCGAACCGAGTTGAAGGCCGATCTGATGGCCGCCCTCACCGGGGCCATCGTGGTCCTGCCGCAGGGCGTGGCGTTCGCCACCATTGCCGGCATGCCCCCCGAGTACGGTCTCTATGCCGGCATGGTGCCCGCCATGATCGCCGCTTTCTTCGGCTCCTCCCGGCACCTGGTCTCGGGCCCCACGACGGCGGCCTCTGTGGTCCTGTTCTCCGCCCTCTCGATCATGGCGGTCCCGGGCTCACCGGACTACGTGACCCTCGCCCTCACCCTGACCTTCATGGTCGGGCTGTTCGAGCTCGCCCTCGGGCTCGCACGCATGGGCGCCCTGGTGAATTTCATCTCGCACTCCGTCGTCATCGGGTTCACTGCCGGTGCGGCCATCCTGATTGCCGCTAAACAGCTCAAACACTTTTTCGGCATGAGCATCGACAGTGGCGGCCATCTCCACGACATTCTGCTGGAGTTCGGCCGTCACGTGGTCGACATCAACCCCTATGCGACGATCGTGGCGGCAGTGACCCTGCTGCTCGGCATCGGCGTCAAACGCTGGGTGCCCCGCTTCCCGTACATGATCGGCGCGATGGTGGGTGGAAGCGTTGTCGCTGTCCTGTTCGACCTGTGGCTAGGCAGCGAAATGACGCACATCGCCACCGTCGGTGCCCTGCCAGCCACCCTGCCGCCACTCTCGGCTCCAGTTCTTACGATCGAGAATATCAGACAGCTCGCGCCCTCGGCCCTGGCCGTGACCCTGTTCGCCCTTACGGAGGCAGTATCTATTGGACGCGCCCTGGCAGCCCGCGGCGGCTACCGCATCGATGGGAACCAGGAGTTCATCGCCCAAGGGCTGTCGAACGTTGCCGGCTCCTTCTTCTCCGGCTACGTCGCCACCGGCTCCTTCAACCGGAGCGGCCTGAACTACGAGGCCGGCGCGCGCACACCGCTGGCGGCGATCTTCGCTGGATTCCTGCTGATGGTGATCGTGCTCCTGGTCGCGCCGCTAGCAAGCTATCTGCCCAAGGCCGCTATGGCAGGGATCTTGTTTCTCGTCGCCTGGGGACTGATCGACTTCAAGGAGATCGGTCACATCCTCCACTCATCCAAGCGGGAGACGAGCGTCTTTGCCGTAACCTTCTTCTCCGCGCTGTTTCTGGAGCTGGAGTTTGCGATCTTCGCCGGCGTGCTGCTCTCCCTGGTGCTCTATCTCGATAAGACATCGCGCCCGCGCATCGTCACGCGCACCCCGGACCCTCGTTCCCCCGACCGCGCCTTCTCGACCGATTCCGATCTCCCGCAGTGCCCACAGCTTCGGATCCTCCGCATCGACGGCTCGTTGTTCTTCGGCTCGGTGAACCATGTCCAGCAGGCCTTCGATCGGCTGCGCGCGGAGCACCCTGACCAGAAACACCTTGCCATCGTCGCGAGCGGCATCAACTTCGTCGATCTCCAAGGGGCCGAAGCCCTTGCGCAAGAGGCCCACCGCCGCAGAGCGGACGGCGGAGCACTTTACCTGATCAACGTCAAGCAAGGCGTGTGGGACATGCTCGAGAAGTGCGGCTGCATGGACGAGGCGCAGGTGAGAAACGTCTTTGCCACGAAGGAGGCGGCCATCCACGGCATGTATCAGAAGCTGGACAAATCCATCTGTGCCCACTGCGACAAGCGGATCTTTCTGGAGTGTTGAACCTGAGCGTGCCACAGGACCCCCGCGGCCCCTCGACCATTCGCCCTAGAAACATGTTCACCACGAAGAAAGACACTGCCGTGAAGATGAAATCCCCGGAACACGGGATCGGGAGCGCTGATTAGCCCCCTCCGTCAGCTCGGACGGCCGGAGAGGCGGGGGTTTGGGTGGGTCGGCGGAAACAGGCGGCATAGACGCCGCCGTCGAGCGTACATGGGCGTACTTACAGCGTGTTCTGCAAGCCCGCCCTCACCCCAAGTGCCCGTTGAGCTAGGGTGCTACCGGTCATGGCTCCAGCGCCGCCCCGGTCAAGGAATGGTGGGCCGCACGTACGGCGGGATGGGTCTCGGCATGATGACGGGACCCGGATATCCCCAGGCTCCGCCCACGGAGCAGGGAGAACACCCCTTCGCCCCGGCGAACCCGTCCCTACTCCGCGATCCAGCGGCGGACATCGTCTGGTCCTGGCAGACCCCCTGCGTGGACCAGCTCGCCGTCGACCACGACGCCCGGCGTCGACATGACCCCGTAGGCCATGATCTCGCCGATGTCGGTCACCTTCTGAAGCTCAATCTCCACCCCCGCCTGCTCGGCGGCGATGCGGATTAGTTTCGCTGTGGTCTCGCAGCTCTTGCAGCCGCTGCCCAGCACCTTGATGTTCTTCATCGTCTTCTAACCTCCGAGATCGTCACGCAATCCAGTTGAAGCCCCAGCCCACCAGCGTGAAGCCGACCGCCAGCACGCCGGCGAAGACGGCCAGGGCCTGCCAGCGGATGACCTTACGCAAGATCAGCATCTCCGGCAGCGACAGGGCCGCCACACTCATCATGAGTGCCAGAGTGGTTCCGACGGCCACCCCCTTGCCTAGCATGGCCTCGGCAACCGGTATCACTCCGGTGGCGTTTGAATAGAGCGGGATACCCAACAGCACGGCCCCGGGCACCGTGTACCAGGCGTGGCCGGCCAAGTTGCTCGTGACCCATGATGCGGGCACAAAGCCGTGGAACAGGGCACCCACCGCGATTCCCAGCAGCACCCAGGTCCAGATCCTGCCGACAATCTCTCGCACCTCGCCGACGGCGTATCGATGGCGGGCCGCCAACGAGTCGTCCGTCTCGATGTCTTGAGATTGCCCCACGCGTATCTTCCAAACGTAGTCCTCGACCCAACGCTCGGGTCGGAATGCCTGCATGGCGATACCACCGAACCAGGCAACCAGGAGTCCGGCCAACACGTAAAGGGCGGCGAGCTTCCAGCCCAGCACGCCCACGAGGATCACCGCCGCGACCTCGTTGATCATCGGACTTGCGATCAGGAACGAGAAGGTGACGCCGAGCGGGATTCCTGCTTCGACGAAACCGATGAAGAGCGGCACGGACGAGCAAGAGCAAAAGGGTGTCAACGCCCCCAGTGTCACCGCCAGGCCCCGTGCTTGCCAATCGGGACGATCGCGCACGATCTGGCGCACCCGCTCCGGTGAGACGAGTGTGCGCAACAGCCCCATCACGTAGATGACCAGGACGAGCAGCAGGAAGATCTTGGTCACGTCCATGACGAAGAACTGGACGGCAGCCCCCGCGCTCGACGCCGGACCTAGTCCAATGAGCTGGTAGGCTACAAAATCGCCGAAACGCTCAAACACCTGCTGCCACTCCCCGCCAGGGATGGACCAGGGCTCCCCGTGGCGCCAGCGCTACGCGAACCGCCGAGCCGAGGGCGGCGCGGGTAGACGCATGCCGCGCATCGTCGAGGAACATATACCGTTCCGATTCGGGTCTTTCGTTTCTTCCGAAGTGCCGCGCCCACGGGGGGACGCTGTGAATTCGTCCACGTAGCTTGACGACAGCCTTCTCCCTGCCGACACCGCCGACGGGAGCGGTCCGTCCCCTCTGGTCCAGAAGTGAAAAGTCGGCCGAGCTCCGTCTAGCGAGCAGGGCTCGGCGCCCGCCACTCAGCGCCCGACACCAGAAAAGAGTCATAGTCACCTCACGCGCAGCGCAGTGCACTAGGGCGATTCGCCATCTCGGCAAGCGCAGCCGCGTCGGTCGCGTACGGGTTCAACCCGTCAACGCCTCTTGCCGTTGTATGCAGCACCTCGAGCATCCAGTCCGGCAGGTCAGGGCTGATCCGGTAGTAGATCCAGAGCCCGGCGCGCCGATCCGTGACCAGTCCCGCCTCGCGCAGCTGCGCAAGGTGCCGCGACGTGTGCGGCTGCACTGCACCGATGGCGTGGGTCAGCTCGCACACACAAAGCTCGCCTTGATCCAGCAGGAGCAGCAGGCACCGAAGGCGCGTGTCGTGGGCCAAAGCAGAGAAGAAAGCGGCAGGGGTTATATGCATACCGCCATATATACCGTGTGCGCTATATATCGTCAACACGATATTTCCGACACGGGACCTTTACTCAGAGGTGAAGCCCTCGGCGCAGGCCCAAAGGGTCGAAAAGGACCCCTGTCGGATCAAGCCGCTAGGTTCAGTTTGGTTTCAGCTGTGCCCACTAGACTGGCACTCACCTTGACAAACGGAGGCGCCGGCAAATGAACACCGAAGCATCCCGCGAAACCCGCGTCTGGGACCTCGCCGTGCGGGTTTTTCACTGGAGCCTGGCGACCGCATTCGCTGTCGCCTACCTGACCGAAGACGAGCTGCAAACCGTACACATCTACGCCGGCTATCTGGTCGGCGTGCTAATCGCATTCCGCCTGCTCTGGGGCTTCGTTGGCCCTCGGCATGCTCGTTTCAGCGACTTCGTCCGAACCCCGTCGGCCGTGCTTGCCTACCTCAAGGCGGCGGTGCGCATGCGTGCACCGCGCTTTCTTGGGCACAACCCCGCGGGCGGCACCATGGTCGTTGCCCTTCTGATCACCCTTGCGGTAACGGTCGTGAGCGGGATGGCCCTCTACGGCACGACGGACTTCGCGGGGCCCCTCGCCGGGCTGTTCCGCGGCGATGCGGCTGCCGATGTTCTTAAGGAAGTCCACGAGCTCGCCGCCAATCTGACTCTGGGCCTGGTCGTGCTGCATCTCGCAGGGGTCTTCTTCGCCAGCCTCGAGCACCGAGAGAACCTGGTCAAGGCCATGATCACCGGCCGCAAGGAGGAGAACCCGGGATGAGAGGCAACCAGCTGACCAATCTGCTTTTCTCCGCTTTGCTGATCGCCGGGACCGCCCGCGCCGACACCGCGTCCGACATACTCGACGGCTACACGGCTGCGGGGGCCGGTCCATTCAGCGCGGCCGCCGGAGCGGAGCTGTGGCATCAAGACCATCCGAGCAACGACGGTAGCGCACGAAGTTGCGAGACCTGTCACTCGTCCGATCTACACCAACGCGGAAAGCACGCCGTCACCGGCAAGGCAATCGACCCAATAGCCCCGTCGGTCAATCCCGAGCGGCTGACCAGGCGGACGCAGATCGAAAAGTGGTTCCGCCGCAACTGCAAATGGACCCTGGGCCGGGAGTGCACGGCGCAAGAGAAGGGGGACCTACTGGCCTTTCTGCGAACACAGTGAACAGCAAGTCGAGGTGAACACCCATGAAGAAGTACCTGATCGCACTCGCAATCGCCGGCAGCGCCGGGATCGCCACTGTCGGCCTCTGGGCCGATGAGCAGGAGGGCAACGAGCACGGAGAATACGGGGGGCACAGCACGTGGCTGGCGGGCGGACGTGGTCGCGAAGAGGGGGCACAAAACGGCTACATGAAAGACCCGCGCTACGCTCTCTACAAAGACGAGTGCGGCTCCTGCCACTTTGCCTATCCGCCGGCCTTGCTACCCTCCTCGTCCTGGCAGCACCTTATGAGGACCTTGAGTGATCACTTCGGCGATGACGCGGAGCTCGACCCGACCACGACGGGAGACATTGCTGCCTACCTGGACCGCAACAGCGCCGGGAAGGTGCCCGGCGACTACAGCGAGCGGATGTGGCGCTCCACCCGGGGCCAGGCGCCGGTACGGCGCATCACGGAGACGGACTACTTTCGTGGCCAGCATCACGAGATCCCGGCTAAGATGGTCGCCGGCAATCCAGAGGTGAAAAGCTTCAGCCGGTGTGACGCCTGTCACACGGGCGCCGCGCAAGGCTCCTTCGAGGAGCACCAGGTTCACATACCGGGCTACGGCCGCTTCAGCGACTAAGGCGATTTTTGTCAAATCATGTGCCACCTTGCTGGTCCTGTCGCCCGCCTTGGGCGTCGCGCCGGCAGTCACATAGCCCGGCTATGCTCCTGCCAGCGCTTCTTGAAGGCGAACAAGAATCCTGCGCAATCCGGTACAGGATTTTCCGTTAATCCCCCAATGCGTGCACTGCGGCTCCTTCTTCTCCTGCTCACCGCGAGCGGCCCTACCCTCGCGGACGAGGACCACGATGCCGCCTATCGGTTGCGCGAGCAGCAGGAGGTCTTGCCACTGCAGGAGCTGATCTCAAGGATGCACCTCGGCGAGGGCGCTCGGCTGCTGGAGATCGAGGCAAAGCTGCACGACGGCCGTCGGCTCTACGAGGTGGAGTACGTGGACCAGAACGGCCATGTTCAAGAGCTGGTGATCGATGCTCGCACCGGCGAAATCGTTAGGCGGGACGACTGACGTGCGACTGTTGCTGGCGGAGGACGACGGAGAGCTCGCCAAGGGGCTGCGCCAGCAGCTCGTCGACGCCGGCTTCGCCGTGGACTGGGCCGATAACGGCGAAGACGCCCTGTTCCTAGGTCGAACGGAGACCTACGATCTGGTGATCCTCGACCTCGGACTGCCCCGCCTGCCGGGGCTCAAGGTACTGGAGGGCTGGCGCGAGGACGGGCTCGGCCTTCCGGTACTGATACTGACGGCGAGAGACACCTGGCGAGAGAAGGTGCAGGGCCTCAAGGCCGGTGCCGACGACTACCTCGCCAAGCCCTTTTACCCGGAGGAGCTGCTCGCCCGCGTGCAGGCGCTGATCCGGCGCGCACACGGCCGCGTCAGCCCACGGATTCAGGCGGCAGGCCTCACGCTCGACGAGGAGCACCAGCAGGTCCTGCGGTCAGACGGGTCGACGGTCGATTTAACCGGAACCGAGTTCCGCCTGTTGCGCTATTTCATGCTAAATCCGGACAAACCCCTCTCCAAGACCCGATTGACCGAGCATGTCTACGACCAGGACTTCGATCTCGACAGCAACGTCATCGAGGTGTACGTGCGCAGGCTGCGCGAGAAGATCGGACAGGAGCGGATCGAGACCCGCCGCGGTCAGGGCTACGTCTTCCGTGGACGGTAGCTCTATCCGCTCACTTCAGCCGCTCACGGGGATACGCGGTTGGTGTGGACATGCCTGCACGGACAGGCGCCACGCTGAGACGCCAGTCATTTGCGATCGGGCGGGACGAATGGAAAGACCTTGACGCCGAGCCCCTTTCAGCCCGCACGAGGGGCATCCCTTGAGCGATCCCTGCAGTGGACCCTGGGACTGCTCGTGCTCGTCGTGCTCGTCTCCATTACTGGTGCCGCCCTGTGGGCAGGCCGCAAGGCCGCACAAGAGTACGTCGCCTCGCGCCTCTCCCACGATGCCGACGCCATCATCGCGGGCCTGGCCGTGGAGGCACAGCAGCTGGACCGACCCATGCCGCCGGTGTTCAGCCAACCCTTCTCTGGTCATTACTTCGTCGTCCGCTTTGCCGACGGGAACCTTCTGCGCTCGCGCTCGCTGTGGGACGAGAGCATGGCCGTCCATGCCCAGCCTCCCGGCGACACCGAGCTGAAGATGCGCGACGGGCCGGAGCGGCAGCGACTGCTGGTTTGGGAGGCCGGCTATGAGAAACGCGGAAAGACCTTTACGGTCGCCGTTGCCGAGGATCTGGGCCCGCTGATTCGCCAATCGCAGCGATTCCTTTGGATAGGCCTCGCAATGTCGCTTCTGACCGCCGTCTTGCTCTTGCTCATCCAGCGCTGGCTGCTGCGCCGAGGGTTCCGACAGATCGATGCCGTACGCACCGACATCCGCCGCCTCACGGTCGGCGAAATCGGGCGGCTACGTGAGCACGTACCTACCGAGGTGCAGCCCCTGGTGCGCGAGCTGAACCAGCTCATCGGCGCCTGGCAACAGCACGTCGCACGCTCGCGCAACGCGCTCGGTAACCTCGCGCATGCGCTCAAGGCCCCTCTCGGTCTGATCCTTCAGCAAAATCCGGCCGGCACGAACGGCATAGCTGAGCAAGCGCGACGCATGCGCGACTTGATCGATCGCGAGCTACGGCGCGGACGGCTAGCCGGCGGCGGCTCCCCGGCGCACCACTTCCGTCCAAGAGAAGACTGTGCCGACCTCGCCGCCACCCTCAAGATGCTCTATGCGGACAAAAAGTTGGAGGTCACCACGGACATTCGCGCGCCGGAAAACCTGGCCTTCGATCAGGAGGACATGCTCGAGCTGCTCGGAAATTTGCTCGACAATGCGGCCAAGTGGGCGGAGCGCCGAATCCGGCTGACACTGCGGGACGCGACCGGACTCCGAATTCAGGTGGAAGACGACGGCCCGGGTGTGGAGCCGGAGGTGGCGCAGACGCTGCTGACTCGCGGCAGCCGGCTGGACGAGTCGATACCCGGACACGGCCTCGGCCTTGCCATCGTGGGTGACATTGTTCGTCACTACGGCGGGACTCTGACCTTCGGCCGTTCCGAGGAGCTTCGGGGCCTGATGGTAACGGCGGAGCTGCCATTGGACGCGGCACTGGTCTGATTCATTCGCGTTAAGATTTGCGTGCAACCCAAGGCGCTCAATCGAAGCCGCCGAGTTGCAGAAGCGGGCGTCGGCCAACACTAAACAACTGTCCGAATGACCCACTGAGCCCGCCCGAGCACGGACCGAACGCACCAGCGGTTCCGTTACTAGCCCGGCACCGACCAGCTTGGCCGATCATCGCCCCCGTTGTCCCGTGGCCGTGGCGTTTGGATTGAGCTCGGCTTCCTCTTCCGACAGGGAGGAGCACCTCATGTCTCACCAATTCGCATCGGCGGAAAGACGAGCGAAGAACAGCTTAGACGCTCTCCAGCAGCGGCCATTTCGAGTATTCACACAACGCCATATCGCTCAGATCGCACCTCTGCAACGGCTGTCGCCCGAGCAGCGCTTTGCCATGAATGTGGTGTCCACCGTGCTGCCTTTTCGGGTGAACGAATATGTGATCGAACACCTGGTCGATTGGGAGCGGGTCCCAGACGATCCCATATTTCAACTGACCTTTCCCCAGCCGGGCGTGCTCCACGAGTCTCATTTCACGCGCATCGCCGACCTGCTGCGCGGGGGCGCCGACAAGGAGCGCTTGGACATGGAGGTACGAGACGTCCGGGCTCAGCTGAATCCTCACCCGGCAGGACAACGGGAGCTCAACATCCCGCGACTCGCGGCTGAGGCGCCCGTCCATGGTCTGCAGCATAAGTATCGCGAGACGGTCCTTTTCTTCCCAAGTCAGGGACAGACGTGTCACACGTATTGCAGCTTCTGTTTCCGGTGGGCGCAGTTCGTCGGCGACAAGACCCTGCGCATCGCATCCAGCGAGGCGTCCACGCTTCATGCATACCTTCGCCATCACCGGCAGGTAAGCGACTTGCTGATCACGGGCGGCGACCCGATGGTGATGAAGAGCCGTCACCTTGCCGCCTACCTAGAGCCATTGCTAAACCCACAGTCTGATCATGTCCAGACCGTGCGCATCGGGACCAAGGCGCTGACCTTTTGGCCATATCGCTTCGTCAACGACGAGGACAGTGACCAACTCATGGCCTTGCTCGAACGGCTCGTCACTCGCGGCAAGCACGTGGCGATCATGGCTCATTTCAACCACTGGCGGGAGCTTGAGACCCCGGTTTCCGCGGCGGCGATCGCGCGGATACGGTCCACCGGCGCGGAAATCCGTAGTCAGGGGCCGGTCCTAGCGCACATCAATGACGACCCAAGCATTTGGGCGCGGCTGTGGAAGACGCAGGTGCGTCTGGGCATCGTCCCCTACTACATGTTCGTGGAGCGCGACACTGGGGCGCGCTGTTACTTCCAAATTCCCCTCGTGCGCGCATGGGACATTTACCGCGAAGCCATTCAGCAGGTCTCCGGCCTCGGACGGACCGCACGCGGCCCAAGCATGAGCGCAGGGCCTGGCAAGGTTGAAGTCCAAGGCGTTGCTGATGTCTTGGGCGAGAGGGTCTTCGTGCTGCGGTTGCTGCCGGGGCGGAACCCCGACTGGGTAAATCGCCCCTTCTTTGCCCGTTTCGACGAACATGCCACCTGGCTTGACGACCTGACGCCGGCGTTCGGCGAAGAGCGCTTCTTCTACCACGACGAGTACAGGTCCCGGTGGCCGAGCACCGCATCCGAACGGTGAGAATTCGACGCCGTCGTGCATGCTGGTCCAACCCCGGCGACGATGGCAGTGCGGTGGACAGAGGCGACCGTGAGTACTTCACTGGGGCGCCCGAGCTGTGGCGGCACATGCTGGAAACGGAAGACACCGACGGCCGCCACAGACTATTGACGGTGATGACGCGTCTGGTCACGGAAGAGAAGGCGGCTAGGCCTCTCGAGCGGCCGTGTGGGAACCCGCCGCTTGACGCTTTCTCTAACTTCTCGAGAACATCAGCTCAAGTATCCTCTGCATGCTCGACAGGATGGGCAAGGCAACCAATCTCAAGAGATCGGGGTACCTCCAGGCGGTCGAGCAAGGCACCGTGAGAGACCATCAGATGACTGATACCTACGCAAATCGGGATTCATCCTATGCGCGTGAGGAAGCGGAAGCCGGATTCCGGCGACCCGCGACCGCCGAGCGCAGACGACCCATCAGCATGCACGAAGGCATTGCAGTCTGGTGCGACTGCTGTTCCTGCGAGGCGGAGCCCTACTGGGTTGAGATGGCCGAAGAGATGGGGATCGACCTCGGCAGCGACTACGAAGACAGCAGCGTCGACTGTCGACGCGACAGGTGAACGAGCGAATAATCGCCGCCACCTCTTACCTTAACCGTCGTTTGCAGCAGACGGAGCAGGCCGGCATTCGCTGCACCACAGGGTTCCCCTGCAACAAACCGGACCCAAAGGATACCGCCATGCTCGTCACCTTCAGGACCGAGGCGTTCGCAAGCGTAACCATGTTTGGCGACGTCGCGGTAACCCTGATCAAGCTCATGGGACACAGCGGCGCCGTGCCGAGCGCCCTGATGCCAGAGGACATTCCCGAAGCCCTGGTACGTCTCAAGGCGGCGGTTGCCGCCAACCCGGATACCCCGCTTGATCCTGAGGGCGATGCGCGGGGGCACACCGAGTCCGAGGAAACCCATGTCAGTCTCGCTCACCGCGCCTTGCCTCTAATCGAGCTACTTACGGCAGCGGCGGCACAGAAAAAGTACGTGATGTGGGAATGATGTAGCGCCTGTCAGCGCAGAACCTCAGACGGGCCCCTTCTGGATCCGTCCGCTTCGCGTCTGTGCACCCTTCGCATTTGGCGATTAGAGCTATACGCCAGCTGTGCGCCAGGGGTCGGGTACGGGCCGCCGCGACACGCCGTAAATGCGTTCCATGCAGGCTCCACGGCGCCCTCTCTGGCGCTGAGGGTCCTGCCGCCCCGCACCCGACCCCCTGTCTTAGTTTTCAGCTGAGCCACGACGCTGATCGCCTTGCGTCTTGCCAGCGGGGTTTGACATCCCCCGCTCGCCTTCCGCGGCGGGTGTGCCCCGCAGCGCATGCAAGCGGGCTGCCTAAGGCCAAGCAACCCTGTCCTGGCTCATATTCGTCAGTGCGGACTATCCTTTGGTTAACCGGGCACGATAGACCCGGAGACGGACCGAGGGACAATCATGCCGGATTCTCGCAACGGACAGTCTCCGCTAAGCGCTTGGCCCGGCATTCTCGTCGCCTTTCTGCTCGGAATTGGGGCGGTCAACTGGCTGCAGACGCCATTCAAGCCGGAACGCCCGATCCAAGGTAAGGAGGGTCTGCGCTCAGTCGGGGCGCAGGACGTCGACGCCCGGCTATGGCAGGACCCGTTCGCCGCTGTGGCCGAGGCGCGCAAGGAGCGGAAGTCCAGCGACCAGGGGTGCCGGACGGTCACTTTCGACAAGTTTGCCGGGACGCTTCAGATCCGTTCCGGGTGCGCAACACGGGACGACACCCGCCACGACCTGGCTCAGCTGTCGCTGCAGATCAAGTCGCGGGGCGAAACGCTCACCGCTCAGTCTCGCCGCGACGCGCCGCCGCTCACGATAATTGCGGTCATGGTCGACGGCGGACCGTCCATCGGGGCCGCCGAGTCACGCCGGCGCCACCGCTACGCCGTCCTCTCCGGCCTCCAATCCGAAGGATACCTGCCAGACGACGCCGAGCACATCGGCTACCTGGAGCTCGGGCCGGACGGCCCACCCGCCTACATCCCTTTCGAGTGGCTCTCCCGCGAGGCCCGCCAAAGCGAAGGCGAGCGGGCGGCGCTTCTGTTGTGGCTTGATGACCGGAGCTTCGGCCTCCCGGAGCCAGTCGCCGACAACGCCGCGGACATCGGTGCCGCGGGAGCGGCGGTGAGACCCCTCGCCCGCTTGTCCCGGCTGCTAACCGAAATTTACCGCGGCCGCCCCGACGATGCGACAACAGCCAGCCCGGAAACAGAAATTGCGCATCC
This sequence comes from uncultured Gammaproteobacteria bacterium, assembly GCA_963824085.1. GTDB lineage: Bacteria > Pseudomonadota > Gammaproteobacteria > Chromatiales > Chromatiaceae > JARRNE01. The sequence goes on along the minus strand of CAWGNT010000001.1, from coordinate 8,688 downwards.
GACGGACGCGCCCCGCATCAGCTTTCAGATCATCGGGCCAGCGGACTCCACTACGCTGAGGGTCATGGCCGCAGAGCAACGGCAGTACGAGAGGATCATGGGCGACAAGCAGCCCAGCCCTCCAGTCTTCGCGCGCATCTGGTCCCCCCTCGCAACTATACCCAGCGAGCTGGCCGGTCTGCCGGCCGATCCGAGACCGGTCTGCTTCTGTGGCGCCGTGCGCTCCGATTGTATTGCAGTACGTCTTCCGTCCGCCGCCGAAAGAACCATCGCGGCAGACGACGTCTTGGCGGAGATGCTGGTGGCGGAGCTTGCCAGACGCCGAGTCGCGGCGAATGCCCGGGTGGCCCTTGTCGGCCAGTGGGACACCGCTTATTCGCGGACACTGGCCAAACTCTTCACCGACTCGTGGACGCGGACGAATTGCGCGCAGACGGCGGGGTGCGGGTCCGCCGACGTGAAGCGGTTCAGCTATATGCGCGGACTCGACGGCCAAATCCCCGGTGCCAAGCCCAAAGACAAGGCTGACGACGACCATGCCGGCGGGAGGATCGAGCGCCCGGCGGGCGATCCCCAGATCGATTACCTGCGCCGAATGCGCGATGAGCTCCTGGCCGAAGACGCCGGTCTGCGCGCGGCCTGTGGCTGGAAAGACCGCATCCAGCAGCGTTGCGGATTTCGGGCCATCGGGGTGATCGGCAACGATTATCACGACAAGCTGCTGGTGCTGCAGGCGCTCAAGCCGGTATTTCCGGATGCCGTGTTCTTCACCACGGACCTGGATGCGGCCATGCTGCACCCATTGGACAACCAGTTCACGCGCAATCTCATCGTGGCGTCGGGCTTCGGGCTGACCCTCGCGCCGCGGTGGCAGGGAGAGATACCGCCGTTGCGCGACAGTTACCAGGCCGCGATGCTGCTCACTGTCCACCTCGCAATACGGGACGCATTCGGAGAAGAGCCGGCGGTCGAGGTGCCGCCTCCGCCACGGCTGTTCGAGATCGGCCGCACCGAGCCGGTGGAGCTGGTCACGCGGCTCTGGGATCAGCCCTTCGAACGTACGGTCGCCTCTCCCGGCTCTCCTGCTGGCGTGGACCCGGCGTGGGACGCTCATCCGCGCGAAGAGCTTGTCAAGCACTTCACTGCGAGCGGCCCCGGCAACCCTGCGGTTCTGAGTGTTCTGTTGCCTGCAGCCCTGCTGCTAGCCGTGGCGCTGATTGTGGCGGCGATCGGCCCGGAGAGTGTCGGTCGGGCGGTGCGGGACTGGATGAGGGGTTTGCTGAGCGGGCGGATGCCTCTGGCGGTCGGCGTATTCTCTATACTTGTCACCGCCTCGATCCTCGCTCTGATGCGGGTGGACGTCACTGCCGGGGGCGAGCCCTACTCCCTGCTCGAGGGCGTAAGTATCTGGCCAAGCGAAATCCTGCGCCTGGGTGCCGGACTTGTCGCCGTATTCTTCTTCATCCTCGGACACCACCGCCAACGCCAAGCGTGCGTCCGCATTGAGCAGGAGCTTCCAGGGCTCAAGGAGCCAGCATCGACTCCCGCGCAACAGGAAGACGACCAACACGCCCGCGCCGGGTCTCAGGATCGCCCCTCGCAACGCCCGCAACCGGCGGCTGCAGTCTGGAGGCGCTACGCGGACCGCTGCGGCATCGCGAAAACGGTGTCGCGGGTCTGGCCGGAGGTGATCCTATTCTTCCTCCTCGCCTTCACCCTGATGATCGCCTTCGGTTTTCCCAATCGCCCGACCCGCAGCTCCCTGTCGTGGGGACTGGACTTTTCCGTCATCATGCTGGTCCTGGTCCCGTTCCTGGCGCTTCTCTTCTACATGGTCGACGCGACCCGCCAGGCCCTTCGCCTTGCCAAGGATTTGAGCGGGCCAGTGGTCTGGCCATCCAGCACGCTGCAGACCTTCGGCTTCCGCGCCTGCGCAGGCGATGACGAAGGCGAGCCCCCCGCCGGGGCCGACCTCGTGTGGCTCGACGTCAGGCTGATCGCCAACGCAACACGCCCCGTGGGCAATCTGGTCTGGTACCCGATCGTGGTGCTGATCCTGCTCGCGCTCGCGCGGCACCCGCTTTTTGATGCCTGGACGCTGCCCCCCGCCCTGATGGTCGTCATGGTGTTGGCAATCCTCTACGCCGTCCTGTGTGCCCTGCTGCTGCGCCGCGCCGCAGAGCACGTGCGCGAGGAAGCCACCCGGGAGCTCACCGCCGCACTCTTACGTGCCCAGGGTCAACCGGAAAAGAGGGATTACATCGACCAGCTCCGGACCCTGTTGGCAGAGATCGCCAAGATTCGCGAGGGCGCTTTCAGACCTTTCAGCCAGCAGCCCGTTGTGCAGTCGCTGCTCGCCCTCGTGAGCAGCGTCTCCGGGCTGGCCCTGTTGGACTACTCGTCACTCTTCAACATTTGACATCGACCGCTCGACCAGGCCGCCCGCTATACCGCGAGGTCGGCTTATCAACGCCAGCGCGCTCGTGGCATGAAGAATTCAGATGGCTTGTTCGGTCTCCGCTGACGGGGTTGCGGGCGTCGGGGGGCGCCGTGTATACCTCCCTGCGGGCTTGACAGCACCGCCAAGCCGCCAAGACACGGCCCCTCAGGTCACGACCAAAAAAGCGTGTGCGGGCCAAAAACGGGTACGAGCCGAGCAGTGGAGGTGCCGACTGCCGTAGAAATGTTCCACTTGCAGAAGCGCGGCCGGCAGCGTGCATAGTGAACGAGCGCAAGCCATCGTACGCTTCAGCCAATCCCCCGCCACACTGGCGTCGGCTCCTCAAGCGCTCGTCGCCAATCATGGGCTATCCTCTACATTCACAATCAAAATACCGCTAAGACACCACCCGAGGTAGATCGAGATGTCCGAAAACAACCATTCGATATGCAGGATCGTCTCCTGGGCACTGGTCATCGCCTTGATCAGTGTGTACGCGATCTACGACTTCTACAGCGGCACGCTCAAGCAGCGGCTGGTGGCGAAGGACGCAGAGATCGCCCAGACGGCGCGTCACCTGACGGTATTGGAAGGGAAGCTCGGACAGGCTACGGACGTAGAGGCGGCGCTCCGCAGTGATATCACTGACCTTCAGGAACGCCGTCAGGCCGAATCGAAGGACCTGCAGACCAAGCTGGAGGCGGCCACGAAGGCCAATGACGCGCTTCAGGCGGAGATGGCGGAGCTCCGCACGCGTGATGCAGAAACCCTCGCCACGGAGCGCAAGAAGGCGAGCGAGGCACACGCGGAGCTGAAGAAGCGGAACGATGCCGCACAGAAGCAGATTGCCGACCTGGGCAAGAAGGTCGAAGACGCGAAGCAGGCTCAGGCGGAGGCCGCCAAGCGTCACGAGACCGAGTTGGCCGACGTTCGATCGAGCTATGAGGCTCAGCTCGCGGAAGCGGCAACGCAGCACGAGACGAGCATGGCCGAGGCGATAAAGGAGCACGAGGCGCAGGCGCAACAGGAGGTGGAAAAGCTAAAGGAGCGCATCCAGTTCTTCCAAACTGCCCTGGAAGGCAGTGACCCGGAGCGCGCCCAGCAGCTGGCAAGTCTGCAGCAGAAAGCAAAAGAGGACCGACAGACGCGCGAGGCCGCGGAGCAGGCGCGGCAGTCCCTGGAGTCTGCGAAGGCTGAGTTGACGCAACGTCTGGCAGTGACCTCAGGGGCGCTCGAGAAGAAGACGCAGGCGCTTACGCAAGCTGAGGGCAATCTTGACCGTCTTCAGACCAAGCTCACGCAGGCCGAGGCGGCATTGCAGGCCCTTCAGTCAAAGCATGATGAGGCGATGGACCGCTCCGGCAAGGACCTCGCAGCACTACAGGAAGAGCTGCGGAAGGCGCAGGAGTCGCATGCCAACCAGATGGACGAGGCAGAGGGCAAGATCGCGGCGCTTACCAGGGATCTGAAGGGCGTGCAGACGGCGCTTGCCGCCCTGCAGCAGAAGCACGATGCGACGGTCGCCGACCTGCGGGGACAGCTTGCCGACACTGAGCAGGCATTGTCTAAAGCAAAGGCCGACCTGAGCGCGAGCTCGCAGGCAGCGGCGAAGGAGAAACAGGCCCTAGAGCAGCAGGTCAATGCGGCGCAGGAGCGGATCAGCGTTCTCGAAAAGACCATCGCCGACGAGCGGCGAAAGGCCGAGGCCGAGCGACTGGCCAGCCAGCGCGAGAGCAAGAAAACCCAGGCCTACCTGCGTGATCTCTATGCCCAGATCTCCAAGCTCGGCGGGCGGCAGACTGAGCGCGGGATGCTGCTGAGCCTCGCCGATTCAGACCTCCGGTTCGCCACGAGTCAGGCCGACCTCCCAGCGGGCGACCTGCCGAGCCTCGACGGTATCGCACAACTCTTGGTCCAACACCCAGAGCTGACCGTCCACATCGAAGGCCACACCGACGACGCCGGCCGCGATGAGACGAATCTGGAGCTCTCGCAGAAACGGGCCGATGCGGTCAAACAGGCTCTAGTCGATCGCGGCGTCGCCGCCGACCGTATGGTCGCGCAAGGGATCGGGGAGGCGCGTCCCGTGGCGGACAACGCAACCCCAGCCGGCCGCCGCCAGAATCGGCGCGTCGAGATCTACGTGATGGACCAGGGCAACGAGATGTAACGGCCAATTGTTACTTCCAACGGTACTTCGTCGTCGATTTCTACGAGTTTCGCACCTCGCCAGCGGCTCAGGAGTGGCGGCCTAGAGCGTCGAAGTGGGGGTGGACGCGAGGTCCGGCGTCGCCCCCGAGCGGCGCCCAAGTCCGAACTGGCTTGCGGCAGCAGTGAAACGGTAAGCGGCCCGGCAGCTCCACAGAGCTTAAGACCCTGGTCCGGTACCCGGATGAACCCATTCCGCCTGTCGGCTGACAGTGCTGTTCTCGAGAATGTTTGGCTAACCGCGGCTGGAAGTGCCACGCTCGACCCAAGCCGGCGCGGCGCGTTTCGGCGATGCTGTTTGTGCATCGACAGGTCGGCCCCTGCGGTAGGAACATCCGCGATGTGGGTCCCGTTTGTGTTGCGAGTATTGGCGTCTGCCTGATCATCTTGACGCCTGCTCAAGTCAAAGGTTGGAAGGACCGAACGGCCCGGCTTCGGTGCCCAGGCGCGACGGTTGACTTAACCGAATTCATGAGCACATTGGCAAACAGTCACGGGCTGTCAGCCGTCTTCCAGCGCACGCGGCCCATAGAAGGGCGGTTCCCCCTCCGGGCGCGTCTTGAAGCGGCGATGCACCCAGAAATACTGTTCAGGGAGCAAGCGGACGTGACGCTCCACCGTGCAGTTCATTGCCGCGGTGTCCGCATGAAGATCCCCACTCGGAAAATCCGCGAGCGGCGCGTCGAAAGTCAGCACGAGACCATGGCCGCGCGGCAGATAGCGAGGGATCAGCGGTACGACCGCTGCTCCCGTCATTTCGGCGAAGCGTCCAAGCATGGGCACGGTGGACGCAGGAAAGCCGCAAAAGGGGACGAAGATCCCTGTACGGCGATTCGCATTCTGATCGGGCAGATAAAACAATGGCTCGCCTTTCCTGATCTCCCGGATCAAACGCCGCAAGTCGTCATTGCGTTCGACCAGTAGGCTGCCGAACCGGGTTCGAGAGCGCCGCACCTGTCGATCGATAACCGGGTCGCGAATTTTCTGGTACATGCAGACACCGGGGCACTGAAGGCCCGCAAAAGCGAGTCCGGCAAGATCGACACCGACAAAATGCGGCACCAGCAGGATGACTGGCCGGCCCTGCTCGAAACAGTCATCGATAACCTTGACATTGTGCATCTTGACCAAGCGCCTGAGGCGCCTTCGCGAGATCCCCCAACCGATGCCTTGGCTCAGAGCGGCAACACCGAGCCAACCAAAACTCTGCTTGAGCAGCGCCTCTCGATCCCGATCCGAGCGATCGGACAGGCAGATTTCCATATTACGCCGGGCGACGCCGCGCCTGGACCCTGCGAACCAATACGCGATTCTTCCAATACAGGTCCCCAGTCCCCAAAGGACAGGGAGCGGTAACAAACCGAGCGCACGAACCAGACCGACGGCCAACCAACTTGGCCAATACCTCGGATGCAAGAGCTCAGACACAAAAGCCCCATGTTGGCCGTAACGACCGTCAAAGCCACAGCCGACCGCCGACTGTAGAATCTTCTGAAACCCACCCGGCACACGGATGGCTCCGATCGCGCCGGCCATGGGCGCTTCCGAGCCCCAGCGGCCGGTGAGACCCCGCCTTTGAAGGAGAGCACTCTGGGCAGTCGCCAGACGATGCAGGCGTCCTATGCGGCACTGACGTATCACCGCAGAGCGCCGACCGTAGCCGCAACCGGCTGATCTGCGCCCAGCGCGCACAGGGCAACTTCCCAGCCCATGGATATCGCCAGGGAGCCTCAGGGCGTTCCGATCAGCACATAAATCGCGCTCTCCCCCGAGCCTGACAGCCCGAGACCGAGGTAGGCGGGGCCGATCCAGGTGTCCGAGCCGAAGAACACGCTCCCGCCGTAGCGGGTCGCCTCCTGGCTCAAGGTCACATGCTCGCCTGTGGTGGGGTCGGTGACGACCCCGTCCGAGAGCCAACCGCCCTCCAGGGAGGCGCCAAGATAGAGTCCGCGCCCGATCGGCGGCGGCAGCGAGGCAATCTGGCGGTAATAGGTGAGCGCCCCAAAAGCCATCTCGTTGCCGCGGAACTGCTCGTTGGCGTAGCCGGAGAGATTGAGGAAGCCGCCCAGGGGGAACTGGTCGTAATAGGGCATCTGAACGCCGAAGCTGCTCCCACCCTTCAGTCGCAAGGTGAGGGTGTTGGGGCCGAAGCTGTGGGCGGTAATGGCGTTGAGCGAGGTCCGCGTATACTGGACGTCCGCCCCCATTGCCTCAAGCGGGTTCAGGACGTCCAGGGAGACTCGGGTCCCTGAGCGCGGTGCACCGGCGCTGTCGAGGGTGTCGTAGACGATGCGGCCGCGCACCCCGGTGTCGGTGACCCGGCCCTCCGGGAGCCGGGGCGAGCCGGTATCGAGCGTGACCTGCGTCTGGCCGTAATAGGGGCCGGCCCTTAGCTCCACCCGGTGCAGCGTGGTGCCCAGGTCCGCGCCGACCCGCCCCCGCACCACGTTGTAGCGGGCCACCCGCTGGTCGCCCTCATAGGCACTATCCGGACTCAGGCCAAGCTCCAGGTAGGGGGCGACGAAAGCCACCCGGTCGAGGTTCAACGGCTGGTAAAGCTCGGTGTACAGACTCGGGGCGTTGCCCAGCGTCACCGCGGTGCCCCACTCGGCCCCGAGGCGGTTGACCCACGTCTGGTCGTAGGTCGCGCGCAGCCCGAAGCGGCTGTCGCCCTTGTTGTCGCTGGAAAGGCCGAGTCCGAAGCCCAGATAGCCCGGCCCCCAGGCCTTCTCCACGGCGTCGATGATGAGAAGGTCGCCGCCGTGGTCCGGCTGGAAGCGGTAGCTGATCCGCTCGAAGTCCCCGCTCCCGTACACTTTCTGAATGTCCTGGTCGAGCCGGGCACGGTCCAAGGGCTTACCTTCCTGGTCTGCGACCAAACCATCAAAGACACCCGGGTTCACCCGGTTCAGACCCGCGATCCGCACCTCCCCGACCCGCCGGACGGGGTGGCCCGAGCCGAAGCGTTCGCGCCGCCAGGCGGCGTACTCCGCCTCGCTCAGGCTGAAGCGGGCGAGCTGGGGCGCCGCCTTGCGGGCGGCCGCAACGCCGGTCGCGATGGCCTCCGGGGCGCGGTCGAAGTCGCCGGAGGTAATGTTGCCCAGATCCGGGACGATGAGTACGTCCCGTTTGGGATCAAGCTGCTTGAGCGAGACCTGGACGTTCTGCTCGGTCAGGATTGCGATCATCTGGCCGGTGACGCCCAGGATGGTGCCGAGCTTGTCCCGCGGGAGATACCCGGACCCCAGGTTGACCGCTATGATGACGTCGACCCCCATCCGCCGGGTCACGTCGATGGGCAGGTTCCGGACCAGGCCGCCGTCCACGTAGATGTGGTCGTCCCATTCCATGGGCGCGAACAGCCCCGGCACGGACATGCTGGCGCGCATGGCCACCGGCAGCGGCCCTCGGTCGAAGACCGCTACCTCTCCGTTCTCCAGGTTGGTGGCGACGGCCCGGAAGGGGATCGGCAGATCGTCGAAGCGTTGGACGGTTTCCACGCCCTTGACCAGGTCGTTGAAGAACAATTGGACCTTCTGACCCGAGATGGCCCCCTTGGGCAGCTTAAACCGGCCGCCCCCTACCCCGACGGTAAAGTCCCAGGTCGGGTTGAGGGACCGCTCCTTGCGCCGAACGGGCCAGTCCTTCCGCGCTGGCTCGTCGTTGAAGAGTTCGTTCCAGTTGACCTCGGTGACGCGCCGCTGCAGCTCCTCCGGCGACAGGCCGGCCGCGTAGCCGCCGCCCACCAGGGAGCCCATGCTGGTCCCCGCGACCGCGGCGATGGGAATCCGCATCTCCTCCAGGACTTTGAGCACCCCGATATGGGCCGCGCCCCGCGCCCCGCCCCCGCTCAGCACCAGGCCGATGCGCGGATGGCGCGGACCGGCGCGCTCGGCAGCGCCTGATGTGGTCAACGGCGTGGCCAACGACACGAAGGCCAGCGCGGTGGCGAGCAGGGCGAACAGGTTCCGTCTCATGGGGGCTCGTGCGACTCCACTGGGGCAGGCTGCCGGCGACTGTGCCGACAGGTTGCCCAAGTT